>NZ_JAPQNT010000004.1 GCF_028867965.1 Flavobacterium sp. SUN046 | reverse complement strand
ATATTTTAGATGAATTCTCTAACATCTTTCGATTTGCCTTACTTTCTTTTTTGTTTGTTTTTAAAATCTCTCTTAAAAACGGCTGTCAATTCAATATGTCTATGAACGTATCATTATTTCTTTATTTTCGCCATTCTCTCGTTTAGCGGGTGCAAAAGTACATCTTTTTTATTATCTCACAAGTAAATCGAAAAAAAAATATTTTTTTCTTTTTTCTTGCTATCAAAGTCTTTTTAAAAAACCTCGTTTTGCGGATGGCAAAGATAAAACCTTTTTCATTCCTAAACAAAACTTTTTTTATGTTTTTTTACTCTCTCAATTTGATAATGAACGTCTGCCTTAATGCGGGTGCAAAAGTAGACATTCTTTTTTCTCTCACAAGTCTTTTGCTAACCTTTTTTTAAAGTATTTTTTAACTAACTGAATCTGTGCTTTTTGGTAAGAAAAGTTTTTTCTGTTTTTACCACCCCACCCTTCGGGCACCTCTCCAAAGGAGGGGAAAACTTGTCAAGGAAATTTTGATTTTGAATAACTTTAATGGTGTTATAAGTCAGATTAAAAAGTAGAATCTATGACTTTGTGAAATTTAGTAAGCAATTCCCCGTTTTTTTTAAACCATTAAGATATTCAAGATTCATTATGTTTACCACAAATTACACAAATCTTCGCAAATTAACTTGAAGGAGTTGATTTGGGTTTTAACCAATATACATAATAATAACTTTGAGTTTATGTAAATAGTTGGATCTATAGCCCCGATTGGAAGGAAAAACCTTCGCACTTTGCGAAGTTTTGGAAGGAAAGCGGGTAAAGGGTTTATTGAAATGCCCGAGCCGTTCGCTCCTGAAAAAACTTTTTATATTATATACCTATATGTATTGTGTGTGTTTTGTTAATCTTATATATTTGCAGTCCATAAAATTATAGGAATGATAAAGATTACTTTACCTGACGGTTCGGTTAAGGAGTTTGAAAAAGGAACAACTCCGATGGATGTTGCAAAAAGCATCAGTGAAGGATTGGCTAGAAATGTGATTTCGGCAGCTTTTAATGGTACAACAATTGAAACGGAAACGGAATTAACCACCGATGGTTCTCTTGTTTTGTATACGTGGAATGATAAAGAGGGTAAGAAAGCCTTTTGGCATTCAACTTCGCATGTTATGGCGCAAGTTTTGGAAGAGCAATTTCCTGGAATTAAATTAACACTTGGACCAGCGATTGATAATGGATTTTATTATGATGTTGATTTTGGCGATACTAAAATTACGGATGCTGACTTTAAGAAAATTGAAGACCGAGTTTTAGAAGTTTCTAGAGAGAAACATGAATTTAAAATGCGTCCGGTTTCTAAAGCGGAAGCATTGGAAGTTTATAAAAATAATGAATACAAAACCGAATTAATATCGAATTTAGAAGATGGAACGATTACGTTTTGTGATCATGCCAACTTTTTTGATTTGTGTCGTGGTGGTCATATTCCGAATACTGGAATTATCAAAGCTATGAAAATTATGAGCGTTGCTGGCGCATATTGGCGTGGTGACGAGAAAAATAAGCAATTAACTCGTGTTTATGGAATTTCATTTCCGAAGCAAAAAGATTTAACTGAGTATTTAGAATTGCTTGAAGAAGCAAAACGTCGTGATCATAGAAAACTTGGAAAAGAATTAGAATTGTTTGCTTTTTCACAAAAAGTAGGTCAAGGTTTACCTTTATGGCTTCCAAAAGGAGCTGCTTTGCGAGATCGTTTAGAACAGTTTTTGAAAAAAGCTCAGAAAAAAGCTGGATATGAGCAAGTTGTTACTCCGCATATTGGACAAAAGGAACTTTATGTAACTTCTGGACATTATGCAAAATATGGTGCTGATAGTTTTCAACCGATTACAACTCCTGCAGAAGGCGAAGAGTTCTTGTTAAAACCTATGAATTGCCCACATCACTGTGAGATTTACAATGTAAAACCTTGGTCGTATAAAGATTTACCAAAGCGTTATGCTGAATTTGGTACGGTTTATAGATATGAACAAAGTGGTGAGCTACACGGATTAACTCGTGTTAGAGGATTTACTCAAGACGATGCACATATTTTTTGTACACCAGATCAATTGGATAGTGAGTTTAAAAAAGTAATTGACCTTGTATTATATGTATTTGGTTCGTTAGGATTTGAAAACTTTACGGCTCAGATTTCATTACGTGATAAAGAAAACAGAGATAAATATATTGGTAGCGACGAAAATTGGGAAAAAGCAGAAAATGCTATTATCAATGCTGCTGCTGATAAAGGATTGAATACTGTTGTAGAATATGGCGAAGCTGCATTTTATGGTCCGAAATTGGATTTCATGGTGAAAGATGCTTTGGGAAGAAGCTGGCAACTTGGTACAATTCAGGTTGATTATAACTTACCCGAGCGATTTGAATTGACTTATAAAGGAGCGGATGACAAATTACATCGTCCTGTAATGATTCACCGAGCACCATTTGGTTCGATGGAACGATTTATAGCAATTTTATTAGAACATACCGCAGGAAATTTCCCATTATGGTTGATGCCTGAGCAAGCTATTATCTTGTCTTTGAGTGAGAAATATGAAAATTATGCGAAAAAAGTTTTAGAATTGGTAGAAAATCACGAAATTCGCGCCCTAATTGACAACCGCAACGAGACAATTGGTAAGAAAATTAGAGATGCAGAAGTTCAAAAAATGCCTTTCATGCTAATCATAGGTGAGGAAGAAGAAAAAAACGGAACCATTTCTGTACGTCGTCACGGACAAGAAGGAAAAGGTAATATCACGGTTACAATTGAAGAATTTGTTAGAATTGTAAACGAAGAAGTTGCCAAAACATTAAAAACATTTGAAGTTTAACTAAAATAATAAAGCCATAGCAATTAGAAACAACAGAGGTTATCAACCTCGAGTAGAAAAAAAAGATGAACACAGAATAAACAATTTTATTCGTGTGCCTGAAGTACGTCTTGTTGGAGACAACATTGAACCGGGTATTTTTAAAACTGCAGATGCTATGCGTCTTGCGGATCAATTTGAATTGGATTTGGTAGAGATTTCACCAAATGCTGAACCACCTGTTTGTAAAATTATGGACTATAAAAAGTTCGTTTACATGCAGAAAAAGCGTGATAAAGAGCTTAAAGCTAAATCTACACAAATTGTGGTAAAAGAAATTCGTTTTGGTCCTCAAACAGACGAACATGATTATGATTTTAAAAGAAAAAATGCAGAAAAATTCCTTAAAGAAGGTTCAAAATTAAAAGCATTCGTATTCTTTAAAGGTCGTTCAATCATTTACAAAGAGCAAGGACAAATTTTGTTACTACGTTTAGCTCAAGATTTAGAAGATCACGGAAAAGTAGAAGCATTACCTGTTCTTGAAGGAAAGAGAATGATTATGTATATTGCTCCGAAGAAAGGAAAAACTTCACAACCAGCACAAAAAGCAAAAGATAGTCAGCCAAGACCAACTGCTAAAAATGTAGAAGCGAAGCCTGCAGATAATAATGAAAATGAATAAATGAACGAAATCAATTACTTCATTAAGAAATAAAAATATTTGATGAATGAAAGCAGATTGCTTCGTTCCTCGCAAAGACAAGTAAGTAAGTTAAATTTAAATAAATTAGGGAAATTATGCCTAAAATGAAAACCAAATCTAGCGCCAAGAAACGTTTTAAAGTTACTGGTTCTGGAAAGATTAAAAGAAAACACGCTTTCAAAAGCCACATCTTGACTAAAAAGTCTAAGAAGCGTAAATTAGCTTTGACTCACTCTGCTTTAGTTGCTAAAGTAGATATGAAAAGCATCAAACAACAATTAAGGATAATCTAGTATTCAGTAATCAGCAGCAGTGGGCAGTTTAAAACTGAAAACTGTGACTGAAAATTGTAAACTTTTTACCTTTAGGTTAAAAAAATTTTAAATAACCTTGGAGTATGGCTTTTAAGTTTCCTTGATTGAATTCGGAACGCCTGCTACAAAAACACAATTAAATTATGCCAAGATCAGTAAATTCAGTTGCTAAAAGAGCAAGAAGAAAAAAGATAATGAAGCAAGCCAAAGGTTTCTTTGGTCGTCGTAAAAACGTTTGGACTGTAGCTAAAAACGCAGTAGAAAAAGCGATGGTTTATGCTTATCGCGATAGAAAACAAAACAAGAGAAACTTCCGTGCTTTATGGATCATGCGTATTAACGCAGGAGCTAGACAAGAAGGATTAAGTTACTCTCAATTCATGGGATTAGTTAAGAAAAACGGTATCGAATTGAATCGTAAAGTATTAGCAGATTTAGCAATGAATCACCCAGAAGCTTTCAAAGCTGTTGTGAAAAAAGTGAAATAAAAAACGTTTGTACAACCAGTTTAACTTACTTACATATAGAAAATCCCAATCGAAAGGTTGGGATTTTTTGTTTCTATAAATTTCTTTACTTAAATTTAATTTTAGACATTAAATTATTTCGTATTTAAAATTAACTTAGTGAATTATTTAGTTATGCACTATTTTTAAGAGCAGAAAAAACTTAGCTAATTTTCTTGACAGAAAAACTTTAAAAATTAAAACTCTATGAAAAATAAATTGATATTATACGTATTTTTTTTAGTCTTTTTGTTGATAGAAACTAGTTGCGATAAATCAAATTGTAAAAACACAAATGTAATTTTTGACAAGTATTCTCCAGAAACAGAAGTTTACAAAAAAGAATTGGTTGAAGAATTATCCAAAATAGACAAATCAAAACTAACTTATTGGTTGGATGCGTATCAAGAAAAGAATGGTTTAAAGTATATTCAAGTCAGTATTCAAGGCGATACACTATGTGCTAAAATAATTTTAGTTATAAAAAATTCAAAAAAAGGAATTGAAGAAATTATAAAAAATAAAGGAGTAGGATATGTTGGTGCGGAACTTAAAAATCTAGAATTTTTAACTTATCTAGACTATATTAAAACAGAATTTATTTTTAAAAAAATTAGCAGAATAGTTGACTAAAAAATCTAACAATCAAAAACTAAACCATGAAATATTTCATCGAAACCATAAAAGATAAAAATGATATCCTATTTATTTACGGAATAATTTGTTTGTTAGGTGCAATCATTTGTTTCATTTTAAGTAAATATAATTCCATTCAAATTTTAGGAATTAGCGGTTGGATAAAACCTTTTAAATTCTTTTTATCTACTGCAATTTTCACTTTTACTATAGCTTTTTATCTTCAATTTCTTGATAATCAAAACCAAGTAACGATATACAATTGGAGTTTGATTCTTTTCCTCTCAATTGAACTTATTCTTATCACCTATCAAGCTTCTCAGGGAAAAACTTCACATTTTAATATCGCGACTTCATTAGATAAAGCAATTTTTAATATCATGGGAATTGCAATCTCAATTTTGATGTTACATACGCTTTACATGGGAATTCTATTTTTCAATCAAACCCAATTTAATGCTCCAGAAACTTTAATTTTAGCTATCAAATTAAGTATCATTGTTATGGTAATTTTTGCGTTTGAAGGACTTGTAATGGGTGGATTGTTAAAACATACTGTTGGAAGTCAAGACGGCTCATCTGGTTTACCTATTTTAAATTGGAGTAAAAACTATGGTGATTTACGTGTAGCCCATTTCTTCGGAATGCATGCGTTGCAAATTATTCCGTTGGTTACTTATTTTTTGGCAAAAAGTAAACGTGATGTTATAATTATAAGCAGTGTTTACTTGCTTTTTGTAACCTACACTTTGATTCAGGCATTTCAGTCAAAGCCATTTATTAAATTTTAGAGGTTAATTTTAGATTTAAATAAATCAAATCTCAATCGAAAGGTTGGGATTTTTTGTTTTTATAACTTTTCTTAAATCAAATAAAATGTAGTAAAAGTAAATCGTAACAAAATAAAATCTACCTTTATATATCGTTTATTACCAATGCTTTAAAAAAAAATATTAAATCATGGGTAACAAATCAATTCTTTCTTTGATATAACTGTATACTAACAATTAACATCAAACATCATGAAAAAATTATTACTACTTTCGATTATTGTCCTAATGACTTCTACAAATTTTTACGGACAATCAGGTACTGGATGCTGGCGAATGGTATCCGCAGGTGAAAACTTCTCATTGGGAATCAAAATGGATGGAACTCTTTGGGGTTGGGGACAAAATAGCAATCGACTTGGATTGGGACTTGGAAATTTAGCAAATCAAAATATGCCTATTCAAATTGGAACTGCAAACGATTGGTCAACAGTTTCAGCTGGAAATGTACACTCATTAGCTGTAAAAACTAACGGAACTTTATGGTCTTGGGGAAATGGTCAATTTGGACAATTAGGAAATGGCGTTTTCAGTTCGGCAACTCCAAATGTTACTCAAATTGGAACTGCTACAGATTGGTTGACAGTTTCTGCTGGAAATAGATTCAGTTTGGCAATCAAAACCACAGGAACGCTTTGGTCTTGGGGATGGAACAATGTTGGACAATTAGGAATCAACAATTTAGTGGATCAAAATTTACCTGTTCAAGTTGGAACTTCTTCCAATTGGTTCAAAATTGATGCTGGAAACAAACATTCACTTGCAATTGACAACTCAGGTTTTATTTATGCTTGGGGAGATAATACTTTTGGACAATTTGGAAACGGAACAAATACTAGTAGTTTATTTCCAATATTGGTTTCTTCTTCAAATAATTGGGCGGAAGTTTCTGCAGGATTTGATCACAGTATGGCATTGAATACCAGCGGAATTTTATACACTTTTGGAAATAATACCAACGGACAATTGTGTGACGGAACCAATACAGCTTCCAATACAATGATTCCAGTAAGCTTTAGTAATGCAGGTTTAGTTTCTCAATACATTGCAATTTCTGCAGGAAATAGTTTTTCATTGGCCATCAAAAACGACAACACACTTTGGTCAGGCGGATTTAATACAAGCGGTCAATTGGGTTTAGGAAATAATACTGCGGTAAATATTTTAAATCAAGTTGGAACAAGCAACACTTATTTTGCAATATCTGCTGGAGATACCCATTCGTTAGTAATGGAAACTTCAACTGCACTTTGGTCAACAGGAAGAGGTTTAGAAGGCGAATTAGGAATTGGAACAAATGTTGCCAATAACACGTTACAATCTGTAGGTTGTCCGACATCAACTTTAGCAACAAATGTAGTAGCTTCTGTAAATTTAAAAGCTACAGTTTACCCAAATCCAACCAACGGAATTGTAAATGTTGATTATAATTTGGTAGATTCATCCAATGTAATTGTAAGATTAACTAATATTCAAGGTCAAATAGTTAGCGAAACAAAAATGGATAAATTGAGTGGATTTCAATCAGATGCTTTTGATTTAAGCAGTCAATCTAACGGAATGTACTTTTTGAATATATCAAATACAACTGAAAGTTTTACAGTTAAAATTGTCAAACAATAAAATTTAAAATCATTTTGAGATATAAATCCCAGTCGAAAGATTGGGATTTTTTATGATAAATAATAAATTTTATAAAAAATCGTTATTTAACAAAAATATATTCAAATGAGAGAAATTTTTACTTTACTATTTATTTTACCCTTAACAATTCATAGTCAAGAAAAAATTGATATTACTTGTTTTACTTTAGGTTTTGTTGATGATTATCTAGGAAGAGATTTTGTAATATCTGAAAAAGAAAATCCAAAAACAATTGATCACATTCATAAAGATGAAGAATTAATTATAAAATATCTAGACTCTTTAATTAAAGTTGATAATTTGAGTAAAAATACAATTGAAAATATTGACTTCAAATATTTTAAAGATTCTATAACACTAAATTGCGGAAATTGTGATGAATTTTACTTTCTAAACTCAAAAAAATTAGCTCTTAAAATAAATAATTTCTACTATTTAAAGCCCACAGAAATTCAAGAAGTTAATAATCCTAAACCAGAGCAATTAACTTACTTCGCTTATTTGAATGAAAAAAAAATCAAAACAGAAAATCAAAGAAAATCATTTCTGTATGGTGCTTTTCTGAGGTATGGGAATATTGAAAATGGAGCTTATACCATAACACTTGCTAATTCAGTTTCAAAATTTGATGTTTTGAAGAAAATACTAAAAAAAATCAAATGCAAAATTATAAAAACCACAGAAAATGTAGATTTAATTCCAAATAGTCAAATCATTTACTTTAACACAAAAAACAATGAAATAATATCAACTTTAAATAAACTTTTGGTGAAAAATTAATTAAAAACTTCCTCATTCTCACCATCAAAACTAGCAAAAACCATACTTGGATGTGAATCTTGATGAAACATGTTTCCGCTTTTATCAATTCCAATTGCACCAGCAAAACCATCATAAGGTTTCAATTCAGCAAATGTTTTTTCAAATGCTTTATCTAAAGAAAATCCATCAGTTACACGCGTTACAATCTTGGTTGCTGTTGCATTACTTACAATATCTTCGCCTACTCCAGTCAAACTTACGCCACAAAATTCATTAACATAATTTCCTGCAACGGTTGCCGAATCGGATATTCTTCCCGGAATTTCAAATCCTTTTCCGCCAGTAGAAGTCGCAACTGCTAGTTTTCCGTCATTATCTAAAGCCACACATCCGACAGTTCCAGTTCCGAGAGATTTTAATTTGGCTTCATATTCAGCTTTACGCTGTGGAATTTCTGTAGAGAATTTTTCAAATCCGTGTTGTCGTGCAAAATTGGTTGCTCCTTCTCCACCCAAAACTCTATCGTCAACATTCATCAATTCTAAAGCCACTTGAATCGGATTTTTTACTTCTTCAATATTAATAACGCCACTAAATTTTTCAGAAGTTCCATCCATCAACGAAGCACTCATTCTGATTTTGCCATCACTTTGAATCTGCGAACCAATTCCAGCATTAAATAATTCATCGTCTTCCAACTGAGAAACGGCATAAACTACAGTTTCTAATGCCGAATGAGTTTGCAAATAAGCATATGAATCTTTTACAATCTGCAATAAAGCTTCTTGCTTGGCAACTTTTGTTTCGTGATTAGTTGATGATTCTGAGAAAAAACCACCGTGAATTATTATTTTAGACATAATTATAAATTAAAAAACACAGATTGAAGAAATTTTAAAAATTTATATAATTTCTTTAATCTGTGTTACAAAATTATTTTAAAACTTAGATTATACGTATTGTGATGATTTAATTGTCATTTTAAAAGTATCCAAATCAAAGGTATCATTTTTACTCAAAACGTGCGTTACCAGATGATTTATTGAAATTGGTTGACCTAATTCAATTTGTGTCAAATTAGTATCTTTTATCTCACGACCATCAACCAAAATCACTAATCCTGAACCAATTGCTTCCATTTGACGACCGTTTGTAATCAACAATCCAGTATCTTCTCCAAGTCCAATTCCTAATACTTTTGGATTTCCAACAACGGCTTGAAATAACCTTCCAATTCTGCCACGTTGTACAAAATGCGTATCGATAATTACATCATCAATTAATCCTAAACCAGATGTAATTTTAACTTCACCTTTCAATAAAGCTTCACTACTACTTCCTTGATAAATCATATTATTGGAAGCCGCAGCTGCACCAGCAGAAGTACCAGCATAAATGAAATCTTCATTTCTATATTTATCTAAAATGATATCGTGAAAAAGAGTTCCGCCAAGAATTGATGTCAATCGCAATTGATCTCCACCTGTAAACATTACAACATCAGCAGCTTTCAATCGAGCCAAAATTTCAGGATCCATTGCTTCTTCACGGCGTACAATATCTAAAACATCCACATTATTAGCACCCAAATAACTCAATGCTTTTACATATTCTGGTCCAATTTCTTTTGGAATTTTTGATGCAGTTGTAATAACTTCAATTCTAGATAATTCTTTATTTTTAGACTCGTTAATGACTCTTTTCAGGATGCCTTCTTCAAAGAAATTCAAATTCTTTGGAGCGTTTTTATCCAAATCGGTTTCAGTAAAACTTCCTTTGTCAACTGCACCACCTATTATTATTAGTTTTCCTCGTATGTTCATTTTGTAAAAATAAATAAAAAGATATAACTCGCAATTAATGACTTGTTTTTTTTCAAATAATTTATAACCAAAAAAAGTTAACAATTAAAGCGGTAATAAATTTTGCTAACTAATTAAAAAATTCTATTTTAGTTGAATTATATTTAAAATTTTTAACATAATCCGTAGAAAATTCTAATTTATCTTGGCTTATACTTAAACTATTTATTTTTAATATACTAATTATCAACTTATTATTATAATTCAAACCTTTCAGTTTTTATGAAAATCGATAAAATTCAAGCGTTACGTGGACCAAATATTTGGAGTGTACAAAGAAAAAAACTAATCCAAATGCGTTTGGACTTGGAAGAAATGGAAGAACTTCCTACTAATAAAATTGAAGGTTTTCGTGAACGAATTGAAGCTATGTTTCCTACAATGATTGAACATCGTTGTTCTGAAGGTTGTCGTGGCGGATTCTTTTCGCGTGTTGAACGTGGTACTTGGATGGGTCATGTGATTGAACATATTGCGTTAGAAATTCAAACGCTTGCAGGAATGGAAACTGGTTTCGGACGAACTCGTGAAACTAAAACTCCCGGAATTTATAATGTAGTTTTCAGTTATACCGAAGAAAACGTCGGAATGTTCGCAGCCGAAAGTGCGGTAAGAATAGCAGAAGCCTTAATTGCAGGAACCGAGTATGATGTAGAAGCAGATATTCAAAAAATGCGTGAAATTCGCGAGCGTGTTAGGCTCGGGCCATCAACAGGAAGTATCGTTGAAGAAGCTGTTGCAAGAGATATTCCTTGGATTCGTTTGGGAACAAATTCACTCGTACAATTAGGTTATGGTGTAAATCAAATGCGTTTTCAAGCTACAATTACATGCAAAACCAGTAGTATTGCAGTTGATATTGCTTGTAATAAAGAGCAAACAAAAAAGATGTTGGATGCAGCATCAATTCCGGTTGCCAATGGTGGTATTTGTGTAGATGAAGAAGATTTAGAAGCGGTTGTTAAAAAAATTGGTTATCCAATTGTATTAAAACCATTAGATGGAAATCATGGTAAAGGCGCATCAATAAATGTAAAAACTTGGGAAGCTGCCGTTGAAGGCTTAGCTTATGCCAAAAAATATAGTCACCGAATTATTGTAGAAAAATTTATCACTGGTTACGACTTTAGAGTTTTAATCATTGACAATAAATTAGTTGCTGCTGCAAAAAGAGAGCCAGCTCATGTTAAAGGTGACGGAAAACATACGATTCAACAATTAATTGATGAAACCAATTTAGATCCGAAACGTGGTTATGGTCACGAAAATGTGCTAACTCAAATTGATGTTGATAGAGACACCACAGATTTATTAGAAAAATTAGGTTATACTCTAGAAACCGTGCCAAGAAAAGATGAAGTTGTTTATTTAAAATCAACAGCTAATTTAAGTACTGGCGGAACTTCTGTAGATGTTACCGACATGATGCATCCTGAAAATATTTTCCTATGCGAACGAATTTCTAGAGTTATAGGATTAGATATTTGCGGTGTAGACATTATGGCTGAAAACTTAACACAACCTCTAAAAGAAAATGGCGGTTGTATTCTTGAAGTCAATGCTGCTCCGGGTTTCCGAATGCACCTTGCTCCTTCTGAGGGGTTACCAAGAAATGTGGCCGCTCCTGTAATTGACATGTTATATCCTCCAGGAAAACCAAGTCGTATTCCAATTATTGCAATCACAGGAACTAACGGAAAAACAACTACAACACGATTAATTGCACATATTGTTAAAAATAATGGCTATCGAGTTGGATTCACAACTTCGGATGGAATTTATGTTCAAAATCATTTAATGGAAAAAGGCGATACAACTGGACCAATTTCTGCTGAATATATTTTGAAAGATCCTACCGTAGAATTTGCTGTCTTGGAAACGGCTCGTGGAGGAATTCTTCGTGCTGGATTAGGTTTCAGTCGTTGCGATATCGGAATTATAACCAACATTCAAGAAGACCATTTAGGATTATCTGATATTCATAATTTAGATGATTTAGCAAGAGTAAAAGCGACTGTTGTTAGAAGTATTAAAAAAGACGGTTGGGCAATTTTAAATGCTGAAGACGATCAATGTCTGAAAATAGCCAACGAATTAAGTTGCAACATCGCTTATTTTTCAATGGATGAAAACAATCCTAAAGTGAAACAATTTGCTAAAGAAGGAAAAATTGTAGCGGTTTACGAAAACGGATTTATCACCATTAAAAAAGGCGAATGGAAAATTAGAGTTGAAAGAGCAACTCACGTTCCGTTAACCATGGGCGGAAAAGCTAAATTCATGATTGCAAATGTATTAGCGGCAACTTTAGCAGCTTATTTACAAGGATTTAAAACCGAAGATATTAGTTTATCATTGCAAACCTTTATTCCGAGTGCAGCACAAACACCAGGAAGAATGAATATTTTTGAGTTTAAAAAATTCAAAGTTTTAATAGATTTCGCTCACAATCCGTCAGGATACAAAGGCGTTGAAGAATATTTAAGTTCGGTAGAAGCAACAAAAAAAATCGGAATTATTGCTGGAGTTGGCGACCGACGTGACGAAGACATTAAAGAATGTGCAACTATCGCAGCTCGAATGTTTGATCACATTATTATAAGACAAGAGAAATATTTACGCGGAAGAACCGAAGAAGAAATCATCGGATTGATTATGGAAGGTATCGCTGCATCAGGAAAAACCGTAACTCATGAAATTATTTCTAAAGAAGTAGAAGCTATTAAGCATGCGATGAATACAGCAGAAGATGGCACATTTATCACAGCTTTAAGCGATGTTGTCACTAATGCAATTAATATTGTTCAAGAGTATTTGGATAAAGAACAGGAAGAAAATGTTTAAATAATATAAAAAGGATACTTTCTAAAGTATCCTTTTTTAACTAACACTAATTATATCTGAACTTTGGCTCTGATGCTTAAACCAAAAAAAATCATAGTAATACTTTTAATTTTAGCAGTAAGTTACCTATTTATAAGCCGTTCATGTGCCAAAAAAATAGATACAATACCAGCTCAAAATCAAGATTTTTGTTCTAAAATTCATCTTAAAGATACTGCAAAATTATCTAATGAACTCAAACCTTTTGAAACGCAAATTAAAACCAAAACTGGCGTTTATATACTTGAAGATGGAAATGGTTCGTTAGTAACTCGCGCGTGGCTATGCGAACATGCTGAGAAAACAATTGATGTTCAATACTTCATTTTTTCTACTGATAATGTTGGTTTGATAGCTTGTGATTATTTAATAAGAGCCGCTGATAGAGGTGTAAAAGTGCGAATAATTGTAGATGATATTATGGTTGAAGCTGGAATTCATGAAATTTTAACCATGAGTTCGCACAAAAATATTTCGATAAAAATATACAATCCTGGCACCAATTTAGGTAAAAATATTGTTCAAAAGTTAGGCAAATTCGCAACACATTTTAGAGAGGCAAATCAGAGAATGCACAATAAAGTTTTTGCAGTAGATAACAAAGTTGTAATCACTGGCGGTAGAAATATTGCCGATGAATATTTTGATTATGATCATGAATACAACTTTCGTGATCGTGATGTTTTACTGATGGGAAAAGTCACAAAAGAAGTTAATACTACTTTTGAAACTTTTTGGAACAGTTCAATTTGTATTCCGGTTGAGGATTTGGTTAAAGAAAAAACAAACACATATTCCAATAAAGATAAATACGAACGATTGCATCAATATGCTTGCAATCCAGAAAATTTCTGGCCAGAATTACGAACTCAAATTCAAAATTTACCCGAAGTTTTTCACAAAATAGAAAAGTCCAATCGATTGGTTTGGGTAGATGATGTTAAATTTGTTTCAGATCTTCCTGGCAAAAATGATGGTTCAAACGGACTTTCTGGTGGCGGAATTACAACTAAAGAATTAATAAATCTTATAAAAAATGCAAAAGATTCAATTGATATTCAAAGTCCGTATTTAATTACCACAAAATTAGGTCAAGATTTGTTTAAAGAAGCTACTGATAGAGGAGTGAAAATTAGAATTCTTACTAATAGTCTTGCTTCAACAGACAATTTGGAAGCTTTTGCAGGATATCAACAAAATAGAAAACAGTTACTAGAATCTGGAGTTTCCATTTATGAATTTAGGCCCGATGCTGCGGAGCGGATGAAAATTGCAACAGGAGCAATTCAAAAGAAATTGAATTACAAACCTATCTTTGGCTTGCATGCAAAATCCATGGTAATTGATGGCAAAATTACCGTTATTGGAACATTCAATCTAGATCCAAGAAGTGCCAATTTAAACACAGAATGCTTTGCAGTAATTAATTCAAAAACAATTGCAAAAGGAGTTTTAAAAGGAATGGAAGAAGAATACAAACTCGAAAACTCTTGGCATACTACTTTAGATTTCAATCCAGATTCTGAAGTAAATAAAGTAAAAAGATTGAAGACTTTTATTAAAAAGATTATACCTAAAAATATTTTATAAATAAAAATAGACCTAAAAATAAGTTTTTAAACTTTCAATTAAATAGTAGAATGGAAAAAATTATAAACCTAATTTCACAATTAGAATCCAAAATTCCTTTTCAAGAAAAAACAAATCCTTCTGTTTCAAATGCAACAGTTGGTTGGCAAATTGAACACAGTTTGAAAACCATTCTTCTAATTATTGAAACAGTAAAAAAATCCAATCCAGATAATTACAAATGGAAATTCAATAAAAACAAACTATTCATTTCAATTATTGGGTTTATTCCAAGAGGAAAAGCCAAAGCACCAAAAGTTGTTTTACCTGATGAAAATATTAAGGAAGAAATACTAAAAGATAGTCTAGAAAAAGTAAAAACTGCTCTCAAAGATTGGGAAAAATTAGATAAAAATGCACATTTTCCGCATCCTTATTTTGGTAATTTGAATAAAAAATCAACCGAATGGTTTCTTTATTTACATACTAATCATCATTTAAAAATTGCAAATGACATTTGTAAGTAGGATTTAATAGTTATTATTTCTCGTTACATTCTGCTGAAGGAGAAATGACAAAAAATCTAATTTCTTTTAAAAATCAATTAAAATTTAGATTTCTCCAATAAATATAAGACCTTTGCAGACTTTTATTTAAGGAATTTATGAAGAAGAAAATAGAAATTCTTGCTCCTGCAAAAGATTTAATTCACGGAATGGCAGCTATAAATGCTGGTGCCGATGCCGTTTATATTGGTGCACCGCAATTTGGAGCACGTTCCAACGCTACCAATTCTATTGAAGATGTGGCAGAATTAGTAAAATATGCACACCTATTTAATGCACAAGTTTTTGTCGTTATCAACACTATTTTATATGACAACGAACTAGAAACGTGCCGTAAGATGATTTATGAATTGTATGATATTGGCGTTGATGCACTTATCGTTCAAGACATGGCCATTATGGAAATGGAGTTGCCGCCAATAGTTTTACACGCAAGTACGCAAGCCAATAATCGTGATGCTGCAAAAATAAAATTCCTAAAAGATGCCGGAATGAAACGTGTAGTTTTAGCTCGTGAATTGAATTTGCATCAAATAAAAGAAATTAGCGAAGCTAGTGATGTTGAGTTAGAATTTTTTGTAACTGGTGCTTTATGTGTTTCCTTCAGCGGAAATTGCTACATGAGTGTTGCCAATGGCGAACGTTCTGCCAATCGTGGATCGTGTGCACAAAACTGCCGTTTACCTTACAATTTAATCGATGGTCACGGCGATACTTTAATAAAAAACAGTCATTTACTTTCTATAAAAGATTTTGACGTTTCTGATCAAATTCCGAATCTTATTGAAGCTGGCGTTATTTCATTTAAAATTGAAGGACGATTGAAAGACATTGTTTATGTCAAAAATAATGTTTCGTATTTACGTCAAAAATTAGATGCATTTCTTGAACAAAATAGCGATAGATATACCAAAGCATCTTCTGGAACATCAACTTACACCTTTGAATCTTCGTTAGATAAATCGTTCAATCGTGGTTATACCGATTATTTTGTAAACGAAAGACATCAATCTATCGGTTCATGGGAAAGTCCAAAATCGAAAGGTCAATATATTGGAAAATTAATTCAAACTGTTGGAAATTCTTATCAAATAGAAAACGGAGAATTATTAAATAATGGTGACGGATTGTGTTTCATCAACGAAAATAACGAAGCAGACGGAATTTATGTAAATCGTGCTGAAAACGGTTTTGTTTTTCCAAATGTTCTAAAAGAAATTAAAGACGGAACATTTATTTATAGAAATAATGATGCGGCTTTTATCAAAATTGTAGAGCGAGAAGACAGCGCTGTTAGAAAAATTAGCACTTCTTTATTATTATTCGAAAACGAAAATGGTTTCGAATTAACAGCAACCGATGAAGATGGAAATATAAGTTCTGTCTCATTAGTTCATCCAAAAGAACTTACCAAAAACAACGAATCAATAGAAGAAAACTTCAAAATGAATTTAGCAAAAACTGGTTTTACACCTTATAAAGCCGATGAAATAAGTGTAGTTTTCTCCCAAAATTGGTTTCTTCCTATTTCAAAAATTAATGAAATGCGACGAATGGTTTTCGAACAATTGTCTGAAATTCGTTTAGCAAATTATAACAGAGAAGAACATCAATTGGTAAAAACATCGCATCCTTATCCAGAAGAAAAATTGGATTTCATGTATAATGTTGCCAATAAACTAGCTAGAAAATTCTACGAACGTCACGGCGTTACTGAAATTGAAAAAGCATTCGAATTGCAATGGGATCCAGGAAAATCTCGTGTAATGACTACCAAATATTGCATCAAATATGAATTGGAAAAATGTCCGAAATACCATAAAGATACAATGGAAACCAAACTAAAAGAACCATTAGTATTGAAGCAAGGCGAATTAGAATACAAACTAAAATTCAATTGCAAACCTTGCGAAATGGAAATTTGGGAAAAAGATGCCGAATTTGAAATTGAAGAAGATTAGTTTTTAGATAGCAGATTGCAGATTTTTTGCGTTTAGTTTGTCATTACGTAGGAATCTCATTTTACAAACTAAATAATTGAATTTATTAATTTAACAAAGGATAACAGTAATAGTCTAACTATTCATTATCCTTTTTTTTATATCTTTAACCCAACAAACAAATATAATCATGAATAAAAAAATAGTACTGATTTTCGGTTTATTTCTTGCTTTAACATCGCAAGCACAATTGAAAAAAATCACTTTAGAAGAAGGTGTTTTACAACAAAATAGAAAATTTGGAGCTGATAAACTGACTGGTTTTCAATGGATTCCGAACACAAACAATTATGTATATTACACCGATGCTTGGACCAAAATGGTAACTGCATCAACAACAGATAAAAACGCTAAAGATTTAATTTTACTAACGGATGTAAATACTGCGTTGGGAACAAAATTGAAAAATTTCTTTGGAAATGAATGGTTGGATTCAAAAACAATTTTAATAAATGATAACGGCAATTATTACTCATATACTATTGCTTCAAAATCGGGAGCTAAAATTCAGGAAAGTTTAGAAAATTCAGACAATCAAACATTCGATTCTAAAAAAGAAAATCTAGCTTTTACAGTTGATAATAATTTATATTTTTTTAATAAAAACAAAGAAAAAATTACTGTCACTAACAATTCTGATAAAAATATTGTTTCTGGACAAACTATTTCTAGAAGTGAATTCGGAATTTCAAATGGTATTTTTTGGTCACCAAAATCTTCCTACTTAGCATTTTATCAAAAAGATGAAACTGATGTTGCTGATTATCCTTTATTAGATATTACGCAAACTCCTGGTAAATTGGTAAACTTAAAATATCCTATGATTGGACAAAAATCTGAAAAACCACGAGTTGGAATTTATAATATATCTTCTGGAAAAACAGTTTTTATCAAACCTAAAAACAATGCTGACGATTATTTAACCAATTTAACATGGACTCCAGACGAAAAATACATTTTAATTGCTGAGTTGAATCGTGGTCAAAATGATATGTGTTTGAATGTTTATGATGCTAATTCTGGTGCTTTTGTAAGAACAATTTTAAACGAAACAAATGATGCTTGGGTTGAACCAGAACATGATGCTTTTTTTCCGAATGCAACTTCAAATAATTTTATTTGGTTTAGTGAAAAAGATGGTTTTCAAAATTTATACTACTACTCTATTGATGGTAAATTCATCAAACAATTGACAAATAATAAATTTCCAGCAAGAGAAATCATTGGAGCAAATCCTACTGGAACCGAAATTTACTTCAAAGCAACTGGCGAAATTGGTACTAATATGTTGGTTTATAAAGTTGATTTAAAAGGAAAACAAACTTTAATAACTAAAGATTTAGGAGTTCACAATGTTATAGTTTCAAGTGATGGAAATTGGTTTTTTGATGAGTTTTCAAATCACTCAACACCTTCAAAATCATTATTATATGACAAAAAATTAAAGGTAAACACTTTATTAGAAAGCAAAAATAAATACGAAGGTTACGAAATGGGAACTGCCGAAATAAAAACCATTAAAGCAGCTGATGGCACAACCGATTTATTTACAAGATTAATAAAGCCAAGTAATTTTGATTCTTCAAAAAAATATCCAGTTTTAGTTTATGTTTATGGCGGACCACATGCACAATTAGTTACCAATTCATTTTTAGACGGAGCAAATCTTTGGATGTATTGGATGGCTGAACAAGGTTATTTAGTATTTACAGTGGATAATCGTGGTTCTGATAATCGTGGTTTTGCATTTGAAAGTGTCATTCACGGAAAATGTGGAACTAACGAAATTGAAGACCAAATGAAAGGTGTTGACTATTTAAAATCATTACCTTATGTAGACGGCAATAGACTTGCAGTTCACGGTTGGAGTTATGGCGGATTTATGACAACTTCAATAATGTTGAGAAAACCTGACACTTTTAAAGTTGCTGTTGCTGGTGGACCAGTTACCGATTGGAAATGGTATGAAGTTATGTATGGCGAGCGTTATATGGATACACCAGAAGAAAATCAGAAAGGTTTTGATGAAGCTAGCGTTTTAAATTATGTAAATAATCTTAAAGGAAAATTACTGTTAATTCATGGCACCAATGATGATACTGTTGTTGAACAACACGACTTGTCTTTGGTGAAAAAATTTGTTGAAGCTGGAAAGCAAATAGATTATTTTCCTTATCCAATGGCAAAACATAATGTTCAAGGTAAAGACAGAGTCCATTTAATGACCAAAGTTTTGAATTATGTAATTGATAATAATAAATAGAAATTTCAAAAAAATTAAAACTCCAAATTCAAACTGAAATTTGGAGTTTTTTTTATTCAATAACGACTTTGTTATTTAAAAACCTCCATTCTTTAAAAACTAAATATTGATAAAATATGTAAAAGAGTGAATTGAAAACCCAAATATCCATATAAAAAGGTTCGGTAAAAAAAACTAAAGTTGTGTTACCTGAAAGAAAAATCAACATGCTACTTGTTAGATAAAAAGTCAATCCAAAACAAAAAAAGAAATACTTATAAGTTGTTTTAAGATGTTCATAAAAATGAATTAAACAATAAATAATAAGTACTGATGATGTTAAACCAATTTCTAAAATATTGAAATTCCAATACAATTCAGGTGTTGTATAATATTGAAAACCAAGAACAACTACTATTGCAAAAAAATTAAAAACAATAAATTGCTTAATTATTTTTTTATCAAACATTTTGTAGAAAAACAAACTAAGTACACTAAATTGAAGGATGAAATAATAGTGAGATAGAAAAAAATTAGAATTTGGTTTAGTAATTCCGATAATATTGCAAGCCAATTCTATGACAAATAAAATAGATAAATAAAAGGTTAAATACTGATAGGGTTTATCTTTTTCCTTTCTTGTTTTAATAAAAAGAATAGCATTTATTAATAAAAATAATAATCCAACAATACTAATTAAAAAAGAGATAAGCATGAGATTTGAAAAATTAAGTTTTTTGTTTTTTCTTTCTTGCTGCAGGAAATAAAACATTGTTTAGTATCAATCTAAAACCCGGAGAATTTGGATGTAAATCTAAAACTGTTGGTGCATCACCTACTCTATGCTGATAATCTTCGGGATCATGACCGCCATAATAGGTGAAAAATCCTTTTCCTTTTTGTCCGTGAATGTATCGTGCTTCACCATTTAACTGACATTCACCCAGAACCAATACATTAGATTTTATTAAATCTCTATCAAATGAGGTTGTTTGTCCCATAAAACCTTTTACTAAAGACGTGTGATTTTGACATAACATACTAGGAATAACATCCCATTTTGCAGAGAAATCCATTAAGGTAAAATAATCTTTTTCCATTGGAATTTTTCGTTTTTCAGTCATATCAATATCAGAAAACTCGTATCTATCAGGTCTTCGTTCTAATATAAAATTTTTAAACGCAAAAGTTTTGGTATAATCAATACTCGCTTGATAATTGGGATCACTATCATCACCATCAAACATTGGTTCACAAATATCAACTCCATCGGCTGAAAGTGCAATATCAAAACTATCTGTTGCTGAGCACATTGCAAACATAAATCCGCCTCCAATTACAAAATCTCTAATCTTTTTGGCAACAGCTAATTTCTCTTCAGAAACTTTTGCATATCCTAACTTAGTAGCCAAAGCTTCTGCTTCCTTTTTTTGATCAATATACCAAGGTGCATTTCTATAAGCTCCATAAAATTTACCATATTGACCAGTAAAATCCTCGTGATGCAAGTGCAGCCAATCGTATAATAATAATTGATCACTCAAGACTTCTTCATCATATATTGGTGTAAAAGGAATTTCTGCATAAGTTAAAACCATTGTTACTGCATCGTCCCAAGGTTGTTTACCTTTAGGTGTATAAACGGCAACTTTAGGTGCCTTTTCAAGAACAACAGCTTCCATATTTTGTGACGGACTCGAAATATCAGCCAAAATAGATTCTTCCTCAGAATCAGAAAGTATCTCAAAACTTACACCTCGAATTTGACATTCTTTTCTAATTTCGGCTACATCTGGCAATAAAAAAGAACCGCCACGATAGTTTAACAACCAACTAGCTTTGTAATGTTTATCAAGCGCCCAATAGGTTATTCCGTAGGCTTTAAGATGATTTTTTTGTGAAGTTTCATCCATTGGTAACAGAATAAAATTAGCTCGAACCTGTGCTACACAAATCAAAAATAAAAAAACAGAAACCAATTTAATTGCTCTCATTATGAATAAATATATTTAAACCGAAGATAGTGTTTTTAATAGCAATTATCAAAGATAATTTTTTGTTAAAAAAAAGTTTATACTAAAACTAAAAACACGTAAAACTACGTATATGGGAATGAAATTTTGTGTCTAATTTTGAATTAATAATAAAAAGACTATCTAATGAATTCAAATACTGACATAGCAATGGGCAAATTATTTAAAAACTTAAATTTATTTAAAAAAATAGGTGTGTCATTATTTTTAATAATGTTTATGATTTATCTATTTTTATCTATCAAATTTATTTTAAGTTAATAAAAAAATCCATGAATTATCAATTGACATTAAGTAGCGGTGCAGTGTATCTATCTAATTTGAAAACAATTATAGACTACATAAAAAAAAATGGTAACAAGCCAACATGCCATACAATTTCTATTTCTCATCCAAAAGGAATTGAAATTCAATTGTATATGAATTTTGCTTTAGAACAAAACAGTGATTGTCCGCCAAAATATGCTTCATTAAATATTCTTGGTTTTAAGACTACAACTGGAGAAGAATTTGTGTTTGACATTAATCCGTTTCCGTGTTCAGAATTTTCTAAAAATGCAACAACAATTCCGATAAATGGATCGTACAAAAGTTTAGGATATCCTTTAAATTTGCCAATAATAACAGATTCAAATTTATTGGAAAGTATTACTATTTTAAATCAATTTAAAGGAACAAAAGAAATTCAAAAACAAGAATTAGATGCCTTAACAAGATTAATAATTGCTACAAGTGAAGCCGTTCGTTTTTCGTCAGTTGCCAACGGAATAAATAGTGTTTTAGGAAATTCTTCTAATTTCACACCTAATTCTTTTGAGATTATTGGTTGGGGCGGACACTCAATAGCTAGTTAAATTTTAGATTTTATCTAATTCAACTAATTTATTTTGAATAGCATATACTACTAAACCTGCAATATTTTTAGATTCTGTTTTCAATAATAAATTATTTCTGTGACCTTCAACTGTTCTTGGACTTAAAAATAAAATTTCTCCTATTTCATTAGTACTTTTTTGTTGGCAAATTAAACTAAGAACTTCTTTTTCTCTACTGGTCATAAAGTCATTATCAAATTGACTCTTGAATTTAGAATTAGACGAAGATCTACCACTATTTATTATTTTAATTATGGCATCATTATAATAAAATCCGTTTTTGGCTACTTCATTTATTGTAGCAATCATCTCGGTTGGAGTTGCATTTTTAATTAAATAAGATGAAGCGCCAACATTTATCATATTAGCAATAAAAGTATCTGTATTATAGCTTGTTAAAGCAATTATTTTAATATTTGGAAATTCATTTCTAATTATTTTAGTTGCTTCAACACCATTTAATAATGGCATTTTTAAATCCATCAAAATAATGTCTGGTAATTCGTTACTTGAATTTAAAAAAGTTAATAACTCTTCACCATCAGAAGCTTCATGAATAATTTCTATATTTTCTTCACGCTGAAGCAAAAAGTAAATTCCTTTTCGAAATAGAATTTCATCATCTACCAATAAAATTTTAATTACATCCATGATTAAAAATTAATTATTACCGTAATTCCTTTATTTTTTTCTGAAGAAAACTCGATTGTTCCATTTATAAAACTAACTCTACTTTCGATATTCTTCATTCCGAGTCCTTTTTGATTTTCTAAATTATTGATATCAAATCCAACTCCATTGTCTTTATATTCACATACAAATGTTTCGTCAATTTTATCGAATAAAATAGTTATAATGGTTGCTTTTCCATGCCGTAAGGAATTATTCATTAACTCTTGAAGGATTCTAAAAATATGCAATTCTTTATCGCTTTGATAATTCTTAAAATCGATATTACTTTTGTAATTAACTTGAACAGATTTAGCTGTATTAAATTCTAAACACAACTCTTCAATAGCAGCATTTAGTCCGAATTTTTCTAAAACTGGAGGTAATAAATCATGAGCAATAGCTCTTGAATTGTCTAATGCTTTGGTAGTTAAATTAATAATATTATCTGTGATTTCTAGAAGTTCACTTTCTGATAAATTGGGTGTTTTCAATAAATGACTGTTCAAAGAAACTATATTCAATTTAGAACTAATATCGTCATGTAAATCTTGAGCTATTCTTTTTCGCTCTTCTTCTTGAGTAATAATTACGGCTCGCAATAATAATTTTTGATGGTTAATTTCTAAGTCTTTTTTTTCTAATTCTTTCTCAATTATTTTTTTTCGTGATTTATAAAAAAAAATAACAATTACAATTGCCATCAAAAGAAAGCCTGAAAAGACATAAAATATTAAACTTTTTATTTCGGTTTCAAAATTAGAGTTCATCTGTTGTTATTTTTTTAGAATAGTTTTTCTTCCATTCGATAAATATTAAAAACTGATATAAAACATACAATAAAGAGTTAAAAATCCAGCATCCTTTAGCAAATTTTGTATTGTAAAGGTTTATTATATTACCCGATAAAAAAATTATAGTACTACCAAATAAATAAATTATCATACCCGTATTTATATAATAAAATACTTTTTTTTCATTAAGCATTTGATAAAAATATAAAACTGAATAGATGATTAATGGAAAACATGTAATAAAAATTTCGAATAAATTAAACCTAAAAAACAAACTTGGCTCAATAGAATACTGAATTATGAGTGCTCCTAAACAAAAAAATATGTAATACTTGATAATCTTCTTTTGAAGGCTGTCTTTTAAAATTGTGTTGTAAAAAAAACTCAAAATTAAAAATTGTCCAATAAAATAAAGATGTGAAAAAAATAAATTTTTTATTTTAAACAAGCCTAAAAAAAACATTGAAAACTCAACAAAAGTGTGGAGTACAATATAAGCAGTAATTAATTTGAAAGCTTTTCCGTAATTAGAAAAGCTTTTTAAATAAAGTACACAGTTTATTAAAAGTAAAATTTCAGCTAATTTAGAAAATAATTTTTCCATCTACGGTTCTAGTGTATATAGTGGACTGTCAATATCACAACAATCTGGGCATGGTGTAGTCATATCATAAATTCCCAAATCTATCATATCTTTTCCTTTTGAATCTACTGGAACAAACATCAATTTGTATTCTCCATCGTCTTTAATTCCTAAATATCCTCTAACGTCTTGACCGCCACCAGTTGTAATTTGTTTGTATAAAGTTATGATATCGTCTTGAGGAATTAAATATCCTTTTACAATATCTTTTTGTTCAGTTCTCCAATTATTTGCCCATTCTTGAGCGGTTTTTAAATCAATTTGATTAGTTGCCATAGTTAAAGTGTTAGTTAAGTTATAAAATTAATAATTTAATTGTAAAAGATACTTTTGAAGTTGTATTTTAATTTTTATTTTTAAAATACTTCAATAATTGATGAAATTCTCTTTATACTAGAATGATTTGACATTATTTTTTTTCTTGTATTTGAAAAAATCATAAGTATAACAATTGACATAGAAACGAACACAAAAAAAGCAATGACAATTGCATTACTGACTTCGGTTTTTGGAATGGAAATACAACTCATAATTATTGACTTTTACAAATGTTGATTTTTAATATCAAATGCTGTAAAAATAAATCAAATGAATTAAATGGATACACGTAAAACTACGTGTTTTTTAAAAAACATAAAAAAATCCCGAAAATATCGGGATTAAATTTTAAAAAGGAACATCACTATCGTCGTCGAACGTATTGGCATTACTACCAAAAGCTTCATTGGCAGATGGTAAATTCTTAGTCATAAACGGATTATCATCGTGGTTCATTTTGGATGGTAAATCGTCAAATCCGCCACCATATTCTTCAAGATTATCAAATTTACCTAGATTTCCGATAAATTTTAACCTTACATTTTCTAACGAACCATTTCGGTGTTTAGCAATTATAAATTCGGCTTGACCAGCAGTTGGCGATTGATCATCATCGTCCCATTCTTCAATTTTGTAATATTCTGGACGATAAATAAACGAAACAATATCGGCATCTTGCTCAATGGCACCCGATTCACGTAAGTCAGATAATAACGGACGCTTGCTTGAACCACGAGTTTCCACGGCACGTGATAATTGCGAAAGTGCAATAACTGGAACTTCTAATTCTTTGGCTAAAGCTTTTAAATTTCTTGAAATTGTTGATATTTCTTGTTCACGATTACCGCCACCTTTTCCGTTTCCTCCGGCAGTCATTAATTGAAGATAATCTACAATTATCAATTTAATTCCGTGTTGCGATGCTAACCTTCTGGCTTTAGCACGTAAATCAAATATTGAAAGTGAAGGCGAATCGTCTATAAATAAAGGTGCTTTTTCTAAATCTTTTACTTTTACTGATAACTGTTCCCATTCATGTTTTTCTAATTTTCCGGTACGAAGTTTTTCAGATGACAAACCAGTTTCGGATGAAATCAAACGCGTAATTAACTGAACTGATGACATTTCAAGAGAAAATAATGCAACTGGATGACCAAAATCGATAGCTACATTTCTCGCCATTGAAAGTACGAATGCTGTTTTTCCCATTCCGGGCCTAGCTGCAATAATCACTAGATCAGACGGTTGCCAACCCGAAGTTATTTTATCTAAATTATGAAAACCTGTTGCGATTCCGCTTAAACCTTCTTTACCAGCAATTTCTTCGATTCTTTTTTTGGCTTGAATAACTAAACTTTGCGCTGTTTCAGAACTTCGTTTGATATTACCTTGAGTAACTTCATATAATTTTGACTCGGCTTTGTCTAATAAATCAAATACGTCAGTGGTCTCATCATAAGATTCTTCGATAATTTCTGAAGATATTCGTATCAAACTTCTCTGTATGAATTTCTGTAAAATTATGCGTGAGTGAAACTCAATATGTGCCGAAGAAGATATCTTTTGAGTAAGCTGAATTAAATAAAAATCACCACCAGCCAAATCTAGCTTAGCATTCTTTTTTAATTGAGAAGAAACTGTTAATAAGTCAATAGGTTGAGAATCTGTGAATAACTGAAAAATTGCTTCAAAAATATGTTTGTGTGCATCCTTGTAAAATGCATCTGGTTGCAGAATATCAATAACCTCATCAACGCCTTTTTTATCAATCATCATTGCACCAAGCACCGCTTCCTCAAGGTCGAGTGCTTGTGGCGGTAACTTACCTTTTTCGAGATTAATTATTGTAGTTTTATCTACTTTTATTGGATTAATGTTCTTGAGATTTTCCATTGAGCGAAAGTAACCAATTTTAAAAAAATATTAGAATTGATTTATTAGAATAATTTGTTTATAAATAATCAAAATTTGTTAACAACCCAAAAAAAATCCGAAACTATAGGGCTTCGGATTTTAAGATATTTTGTAAGATTTTACTCTTTATATTCGCCCATCTTGCTGTATTTATCCATTCTTTGAGTAACTAACTCGGTTGTTGATAAATCTTTAAGTTCGTTAAAAGCTTTAGTAATATATTGTTGTACTGTTTTAAAAGTAGTTTCTCTATCATAATGTGCGCCACCAAGTGGTTCTGGAATAATATCATCTACTAATTTTTGTTTTTTCATATCGGCAGAAGTCAGTTTCAATGCCTCGGCAGCTTGCTCTTTATATTCCCAACTTTTCCATAAAATTGAAGAACAAGATTCTGGTGAAATTACAGAATACCAAGTATTTTCCATCATTAAAACTCGATCACCTACTCCAATTCCTAATGCGCCACCAGATGCACCTTCGCCTACAATAACACAAATTATAGGTACTTTAAGGCGACACATTTCAAAAATATTTCTAGCAATTGCTTCTCCTTGACCACGTTCTTCAGCTTCTAAACCAGGATATGCTCCAGGCGTATCAATGAACGTTACAACTGGAATTCCGAATTTTTCAGCCATTTTCATTAAGCGTAAGGCTTTTCGGTAGCCTTCAGGATTTGCCATTCCGAAGTTACGGTATTGGCGTGTTTTAGTATTGTATCCTTTTTGTTGACCAACAATCATGAACGATTGACCATCAATTTTGCCAAGTCCGCCAACCATTGCTTTATCATCTTTAAAACCTCTGTCTCCAAAAAGTTCTAAAAATGAATCACCACAAATTGCGTTAATGTGATCCATCGTGTAAGGTCGGTTTGGGTGTCGCGACAATTGAACACGTTGCCAAGCAGTAAGGTTTTTATATATTTTGCGTTTGGTTTCGTCTAATTTCTTCTCAATTTGTTTGCATGTATTGGTAACATCAACATCTGATTCTTGACCAATTATTTGACATTTGTCTAACTGGTCTTCCAATTCTTTAATAGGAAGTTCAAAATCTAAATATTCCATAGGATTTTTTCGTTTTAATTAAAATTCGAACTACAAATATAAAATTTTTAATATTGATTAAAAGTAATTTTGTAGTATAAGTTTATTACTTAAAGCTAAGTTGCTTTGGTTCTGCTTTTTATAATTCCGTTTAAAATTACTGTTATTAAAATTATAACTGCTCCTATATAAAATGACGGACTCATTTTTTCATTATTTTTAAATATAATAACGGCTAAAATAATTCCGTAAATAGGTTCTAAATTGATAGTTAGCATTACGGTATACGGACTTAAAAATTTCATTACCGCTGTAGAAGCAATAAAAGCATAAGCGGTACAAATGGAACTCAAAATCATCAAATAAACAACGTCTTTGGTAGACAATTGAAAGAATTGAAAATTAAAACTATTTGTAAATAATAAAAAAACAGAAAAAAAAAGTACGCCTCCAGAAAGTTCATAAAACGAAATTACAGTTGCATTATAGTCTTTTATAAATTTACTATTGATAACTGCAAATGAAGCTGATAACAAGGCTGAAGTTAAAGCAAGAATTATTCCTTCAACATATCGTCCTTCAACATTAAAAATAATTGAAAGTCCGACAACAACTATTAAACCAAAGAAAATTTCATACCAGATAATCTTCTTTCCAAAGAAAATAGGTTCAATAAGTGAGGCAAACAAAGCACCTGTAGAAAGACAAGCCAACGTTATGGAAACATTAGAAACCTTAATAGCTTTGAAAAAAGTAAACCAATGTAGTGCAATTATTAAACCAGCTACTAAAAATTTTAAAAGTACTTTTTTAGGTATAATCAAAGCTATTTTATAGTATTTGATATAAATAAAAATAAAAACAACTGCAAATAACATTCTAAACCAAACCAATGGTAAGGCATCGAGAGTGACTAATTTTCCTAAAATAGCTGTAAAACCCCAAATGAAAACTATCAAATGCAGGTGTAAATAACTTTTGGTATTATCGTTTAGCATTCCTTAAAAGATAAATTGCAAGAATTCCGAATACTATGTTTGGAATCCAAACGGCAATAATTGGTGGCGTAGTGGCTTTTTCTGCTAAAACTCCAAAGACTTTATCTAGAAAAACATAAGCAAATGCCAGTAAAATTCCGATTGCTAAATTAATTCCCATTCCGCCACGACGCTTCATTGACGAAACAGCAACAGCAATAATTGTTAGTATAAATGCTGAAACCGGAATACTATATTTCTTGTACAAAACAACCAAATAAACATTAATATTGGTTGAACCACGTTCTCGTTCTTTAGCAATAAACCTAACTAAATCGCCATAAGAAAGCGTCTCAGCAATATAAACTACTGGTGTTAAATCTTCTAAATCAAATTTAAAAACAGTGTCTTTCTTGGCCGCAATTTCTATGATATCGCCAAGAGCACCAACTTTACGTTTTTTGTAATCAAATAAAGTGTAAGAACTGTCTTTGGCATTCCATTTTATTCTGCTTGCACTGACTTTATATTTCAATTTGTCTTTTTCAAATCGCTCCATAGAAAAATTAAAAGCCATTTTGGAAGTAGAATTATAATTACTTACATAAATATATTCTTCTTTGTTAATTTGTCGATAAACATCAGAATTATCTCTTTTTTCATTAATTCCATTTCCAATTAGGTAATCATATCTAAAATTTTTAAACCCTTCACTAGCTCTAGGAACCAAGAAAAAACCCATTATTAATGCAAAAATAGAAACCAAAGTTGCACCAATAATATAAGGTCTTAAAAATCTAGTAAATGAAATTCCAGAACTTAAAATGGCAATAATTTCGGTATTATTAGCAAGCTTAGAAGTAAACCAAATTATTGACAAAAATAAAAATATAGGAAATAATAAATTGGCAAAATAAATTGTGAAATCAACATAATATCGAGCAATAGCACTAAAAGGCACATGATTCTCAATCATTTTATTAACCTTTTCAGATACATCAATCGTTATTCCAATAGGAATAAACATCAGCAACATCACCGAAAAAGTGGCTAAATAGCGCTTTAAAATGTATTTATCTATTATTGATAACATATTTTATTGTGGTTTTAGTTCCATTAACTTAATCTTTTAAAGTCGAACACTCATGTTTTTAACCATCATTTCTTTCCAAACTCTAAAATCGCCTGCAATAATATGTTTTCTTGCTTCACGAACCAACCACATATAAAATCCTAAGTTGTGAATAGTTGCAATTTGTTTTCCTAAATATTCATTGGCTGCAAAAAGATGACGTAAATAAGCTTTGGTATATTCAGTATCAACAAAAGTATGTCCCATTTCATCAACTGGAGAAAAATCGGCTTCCCATTTTTTATTTTTGATGTTTATGGTTCCGTGAGCTGTAAATAGCATTCCGTTTCTTGCGTTACGCGTTGGCATTACACAATCGAACATATCAACGCCTAAAGCGATGTTTTCTAAAATATTAATTGGCGTTCCAACACCCATTAAATAACGTGGTTTATCTTCTGGAAGAATGTCACAAACTACTTCAGTCATGGCATACATTTCTTCGGCTGGTTCACCTACCGAAAGTCCTCCAATAGCATTTCCAACTTGATTAGAATTAGCAATATATTCGGCGCTTTGCATTCTCAAATCTTTGTAAGTACTTCCTTGAACAATTGGAAAAAATGCTTGATCGTAACCATATTTTACTGGAACTTTATTCAAATGATTAATACATCTATCCAACCAACGATGTGTCATTTTCATCGAACGCTGCGCATAACGATAATCACATGGATAAGGCGTACATTCATCAAATGCCATAATAATATCGGCACCAATTGTACGTTGGATTTCCATTACATTTTCGGGTGTAAAAAAATGATACGAACCGTCAATATGCGATTTAAACTTTACGCCTTCTTCTTTAATTTTTCGATTTGCCGAAAGTGAATACACTTGATAACCACCAGAATCAGTTAAGATATTTCTATCCCAATTCATGAATTTATGCAATCCGCCTGCTTTTTCAAGTATTTCAGTTTGCGGTCGTAAATATAAATGATAGGTATTTCCAAGAATAATATCTGGATTAATTTCTTCTTTTAATTCGCGTTGGTGCACTCCTTTTACTGATGCTACCGTACCAACCGGCATAAAAATTGGAGTTTCAATAACACCGTGATCAGTAATGATTTTTCCAGCTCTGGCTTTAGAATTTGGGTCTTTTTGTAATAAATCGAATTTCATATTGGCATTTTCTGTGGGCAAATATAATTTATTTAGAATTTAGGTTTCTGATTTTAAACTTTAATTTAACAGACTATTGCAAAAACTATAGACCAATTAAACTTAAGAATAGATTAAAAATATAGTATTATGGAGATGTTTGAAATAAACTTCTATATTTTTGTATAGAATAATCCTTTTTAGAGGATTTATGATATGAGAAAATTTATTGCTTTAGCATTTTTATCAATCTATTTATTTTCGGCAACTGAATTACATCAGTTTTTGAAGTTGCCTGTATTGGTAGAACATTTCTCTGAACACAAGCAAAAAGACCAATCCATAACGCTTTGGAAATTTTTGTGCATGCACTACGCTAACGGAAATGTAAAAGATGCCGACTATGACAAGGATTCTAAATTACCATTTAAAACCCATGACAATTGCAATAGTACCAATCATGTAACTATTTTACCCGAACAAAGATTTTGTTTTAATGCAATTCTAATTCCTTCCGAAATACCGATTTTAAATAATCATTATCCTCAATTTTCTAATACTACATTTTTAAAAAGTATTTGGCAACCACCCAAATTTAGTTAGTTTTTTCTTTTATAAATATCAAATGCTACTTGTATTTGTATATTTATGTATTTATTAAATTCAAAAAATTAATTAATAAAATTGATTATGCTAAATAAAATAATTGAGTTTTCTATCAAGAACAAACTCATAGTTGGATTGTTTACCATTAGTTTGCTGTTATATGGTATTTATGAAACAACTAAATTACCCATTGATGCCGTTCCGGATATCACTAACAACCAAGTACAAGTCATCACTATCGCGCCGTCATTTGGTGCAACCGATATTGAGCGATTAGTAACATTTCCGATAGAACAAGCCAATAATAACATTTCTGGACTGAAAGAAATAAGAAGTTTTTCACGTTTCGGATTGTCATTAGTAACCATCGTTTTTGATGATGATACCGATATTTATTGGGCTAGACAACAAGTTGCAGAACGTTTACAAAAGGTTCAAACACAAATTCCAAACGGAATTGGAACTCCTGAATTAGGACCAGTTTCGACTGGACTTGGTGAAATCTACCAATATGTTGTTCGTCCAGAAAAAGGATACGAAAAAAAATACGATGAAACCGAATTACGCACCATTCAAGATTGGATTGTTCGCAGACAATTACTCGGCGTAAAAGGAGTTGCCGAAGTCAGCAGTTTTGGTGGAAAACTAAAACAGTATGAAATTGCCATAAATCCTAACAAATTACAATCGTATGGATTGACAATTAGTGATGTATTTACCGCTGTCGAAAAAAACAATCAAAATACCGGTGGTTCCTATATTGAAAAAGGTGCTACTTCCCTATTCATAAGAAGTGAAGGATTAATTGGTACTATTGAAGATATTCAAAATATTGCGATAAAAACAACTGCATCTGGAACTCCATTATTCATTAGAGATGTTGCTGAAGTAAAATTAGGATATGCTACTCGTTACGGCGCAATGACTTACAATGATCAAGGCGAAGTTTCTGGTGCAGTTGTGATGATGCTTAAAGGTGCAAACAGTAGTGATGTTATCAAAAATGTAAAAGAACGTGTAGCACAAATTCAAAAAACATTACCCAAAGGCGTTGTCATTGAACCTTTTTTAGACCGAACTAAAATGGTAAACAATGCTATCGGTACCGTTGAAAAAAACTTGCTTGAAGGCGCATTAATAGTGATTTTTGTATTAGTAGTTTTCCTCGGAAATTTTAGAGCTGGATTGTTAGTCGCTTCTGTAATTCCGCTAGCGATGTTATTTGCAGTAATAATGATGAATGCTTTTGGAGTAAGCGGAAACTTAATGAGTTTAGGCGCATTGGATTTTGGACTTATAGTCGATGGAGCTGTAATTATTGTCGAAGCTGTAATGCACCAACTAGCACACAGCAAAAAGTTTAAAGATGTAAGTCAATTGTCTCAGAAAAAAATGGATGAAGAAGTACAAACATCTGCCAGTAAAATGATGAACAGTGCCGTTTTTGGACAAATTATTATTCTAATTGTTTATTTACCAATATTTACTTTGCAAGGTATTGAGGGCAAAATGTTCAAACCAATGGCTCAAACAGTTGCCTTTGCATTATTAGGTGCTTTCATTCTATCACTTACTTATATCCCAATGATGAGTGCTTTGTTTTTGAGTAAAAAAGTAAAACATGAAGCCAATCTTTCGGATAGAATTATGAACAAAATTGAAATGAAGTACCAACATTTACTTCAAAAGATTTTGAATTATCCTAAAATTGTCATTTCATCGGTTGTTTCTCTATTTGTGATTTCTGTGGTGATTTTGTCATTTCTTGGTGGCGAATTTATTCCAGCTTTAGAAGAAGGTGATTTTGCCGTTGATACTAGAGTTCTTTCGGGAAGTAATTTGAATACAACAATTGAAAGTACTCAAAAAGCGGCTCATATTCTTAAAACTCAATTTCCAGAAGTTGAAAAAGTAGTTACTAAAATCGGAAGCGGTGAAGTCCCAACCGATCCAATGGCAATGGATGCTAGTGATATGATTGTGGTTATGAAAGATAAAAGCGAATGGGAAAGTGCCAAAACATTCAATGAAATGTCTGCCAAAATGAGCAAAGCTCTTGAAGATGTTCCCGGAATTACTGCAAGTTTTCAATTTCCAGTTCAAATGCGTTTTAACGAATTAATGACTGGTGCTCGGCAAGATGTAGTTTGTAAAATATTTGGTGAAAACCTCGATACATTAGCACTTTATGCTGAAAAATTAGGCAAAGTGGTAACTACTGTCAAAGGAACTCAAAATTTATTTATTGAACCCGTTACTGGAATGCCACAAGTGGTTATTGAATATAATAGAAATATAATTGCACAGTACCATCTTACTATCGATGACATTAATAAAGTTATAAATACAGCTTTTGCAGGACAAAGTACCGGATTGGTTTTTGAAGGTGAAAAGCGTTTCGATTTAGTTGTTAGATTGAATAACAATCAAAGAAAAGACATTGAAGATGTTCAAAATCTTTTGATTCCAACGCCACAAGGAACACAAATTCCATTATCACAATTGGCAAATGTTTCGATTAAAAATGGTCCAAATCAAATTCAACGTGAAGATGCTAAAAGAAGAATTGTGGTAGGTTTTAATGTTAGAGGTCGTGATGTACAGAGTATTGTAAATGAGTTACAACAAAAAGTAGACAAACAAATTAAATATCCAACTGGATATTATACTACTTATGGCGGAGCTTTTGAAAATTTAAATAAAGCCAAAGCTCGTTTGATGATAGCTGTTCCTGTCTCCTTATTATTAATCTTTTTATTATTATTTTTTGCGTTCAGTTCGGTAAAACACGGATTATTAATTTATTCAGCAATTCCACTTTCTGCTATTGGTGGAATTCTATTTTTGGCTCTTCGTGGAATGCCTTTCAGTATAAGTGCTGGAGTAGGTTTCATAGCACTTTTTGGAGTCGCCGTTTTAAACGGAATTGTATTAATTTCTGAATTCAATCAACTAAAATCTGAAGGTATGACCGATTTACATCGAATTGTTATTAGGGGAACAAAAGTACGTTTACGACCAGTTCTAATGACGGCTTTTGTGGCATCATTAGGTTTTTTACCAATGGCAATAAGTAATGGCGCTGGTGCAGAAGTGCAACGACCTCTAGCTACTGTAGTTATTGGTGGACTGATGATTGCAACATTTTTAACATTATTTGTGCTTCCTATTTTATATGTAACTTTTGAAAAAGGAGTTAGCTTTAATCCGTTTAAGAAAAAAGTAGTAACGGTACTTATTTTAGGATTATTTTCATTTAATGCTGCAAATGCTCAAACTCCAATCACTTTGCAAAAATCATTGGAAACAGCATTAAAAAATAATTACACTATCAAAAGTGAGCGATTGAAATCGGATTATCAACAAAAATTAATCAAAACAGCGACCAATATTGCACCGACAAACCTTATTGGAGATTACGGTCAGATTAATAGCATTTACAATGATACTCGTTTTGGAATCTCACAATCATTCAATTTTCCAACAGTTTACAGCAGACAGAAAAAATTATATACCGAAGAATGGAAGACTTCAGCGTTGAATGTTACTGTTAAAGAAGCGGAACTAAAACGTGAAGTAACAAAAACTTTTTATGCTTTAATTTATCTTAACGAAAAGGAAAAATTACTGATGAAAAGCGACACTATCTTTGCTGAATTTTTAAGAAAATCAGAATTGCGATTCAAAAAAGGTGAAAGCAATATTCTTGAAAAAACAACAGCCGATACACAACGTGGTTCAGTAAAAATGCAACTAATTCAACTTCGTGAAGAAAAAGAATTGGTTCAAGGTCAGTTTCAATTATTGCTTAATTCCGAAGAACAACTGGCTCCAAAAGCAGAAACTTTTAAGTTGGTTTTAGACAAATCTATTGATAGCACTTTGGTTGCTCAACATCCTTATCTTGCTCTTTTAGAACAACAAAAAAAGGTAAATGCAGCTTCAACAAAACTTGAAAAATCAAAGTTATTACCGAGTTTAACTTTGGGTTACAACAATACTTCAATTGCAGGAACTGGAGCAGATAATGTTTTATATGATAAATCCAATAGATTTCAATCGGCTCAATTCGGAATTGGAATTCCGTTATTTGGAGGTTCTCAAAAAGCTAAAATTGCGGCTTCCAAAATTGGGGAATCGTTATCTCAAAATGAATTGGAAAAAGAAAAACAAATGCTTCAAAAGCAATTCCAAACAACATTCAATCAATACAAAAGTAGCGTTGAAAAATTAGAATATTATGAAAAAACAGCTCTTCCAAATGCTGAAATCATTATCAAAACAGCTAATTTACAATTCCTAAATGGAGAAATAAATTATCTGGATTGGGTGATGCTTATCAACCAGAGTATTGCCATCAAAAGCAATTATATTGATACAATTTTAACTCACAATGAAAGTGTTGTTCAATTAAATTACCTTACCTCAAAACAATAATATCATGAAAAATATCATATTACCTTTTTTACTTATCCTAGTTGTAAGTTGCAATTCTAAAACTGTTGAAGAAAAAACAGAAACAATAACATTAAAAGAAAACATAGCAACTTTAACTGATGCACAACTAAAAAATGCCACAATTGAAACTGGAAATCTTGAAAAAAGAAGCATTTCATCAGTATTAAAAGTGACTGGAAAAATTGATGTTCCACCGCAAAACATGGTTTCTGTAAGCATGCCACTTGGTGGTTATTTAAAATCTACCAAACTTTTGCCAGGATTACATATTGCTAAAGGCGAAGTTATTGCCACTATGGAAGACCAACAATATGTGCAATTACAACAAGATTATTTGACAACAAAATCAAAATTATTTTATGTACAAAAAGAATATGAACGCCAAAAAGAATTGAATCAAAGCCAAGCCAGTAGCGATAAAATATTTCAATTAGCAGATTCAGAATTCAGAACTTTGCGAATTACATTAAGTGGCTTGAGTGAAAAATTGAAATTAATCAATGTAAATCCGAATACGTTATCCGAAAAAAATATTTCTAAAAGTGTGAATATTTATGCGCCAATCAATGGATTTGTATCAAAAGTTAATGTCAATATCGGAAAATATGTGAATCCATCGGACGTTTTGTTTGAATTGATAAATCCGTCGGATATTCATTTGAATTTGAAAATTTTTGAAAAAGACATTACCAAACTTTTCATCGGACAAAAATTAGTAGCTTACACTAATAATCAACCTGATAAAAAGTACAATTGTGCTATTTTATTGATTAGCAAAGATTTATCTGTCGACGAACATTCGGCTGATGTACATTGTCATTTTGAAAATTATGACAAAACATTGTTGCCTGGAATGTACATGAATGCTGATATTGAAGTAAAAAGTAATGATGCTTTAGCTTTGCCACAAGATGCAATTGTTAATTTTGAAGGAAAAGACTATATATTTGTAGTAATCAACAAAAATCAATTTCGAATGACAGAAGTAAAAACCAGTACTTCGGAAAATGGTTTTGTTGAAATTTTGGATACTGAAGATTTAAAAAACAATACAATAGTAACCAAAGGAGCTTACACTTTATTAATGAAACTTAAAAATAAAGCAGATGAGTAATGAAACGCCTTATCAAGAACAACACCTAAAAAGTTCCGATTTTATTACCGATATGGTAATTGGAATGAGTGACGGATTAACAGTTCCGTTTGCATTAGCAGCTGGTTTAAGTGGAGCTGTACACGAAAATTCTATTGTAATAACCGCCGGAATTGCCGAAATTGTTGCAGGTTGCATCGCAATGGGTTTAGGAGGATATTTAGCTGGAAAAACCGAACAAGAACACTATGAAAGTGAATTAAAACGTGAACATTTCGAAGTAGATAATTACCATCAAAAAGAAATTGACGAAGTAAAAGAAATCTTTGCCGATTATGGAATTGATGAAGCTGGACAAACTCTAATTGCAAATCAACTAGCGAAAGACAAAACAAAATGGGTTGATTTTATGATGAAATTCGAATTAGGATTAGAAAAACCAAATCCGAATAGAGCTCGAAATAGTGCATTAACAATTGGAATTGCTTATTTTATTGGCGGATTATTGCCTTTATCTGCCTATTTTATAACTGAAACGCCGCATGAAGGTTTAATTGTTTCTGCGATTATAACTACCTTTTGTTTGTTTATTTTTGGTTATTTCAAAAGTAAAGTTACTGGCCAACCACCAATTCAAGGAGCCTTAAAAGTAACCGCAATTGGATTAATTGCGGCCGGAGCAGCTTTTGCAATTGCCAAGTTAATTTCTTAAAAAATAAAACCATCAAGATATTAAGAAAACTTAGCGCTTAAACTTAATATCTTAATAGTTCCATAAAAACTAATTAGTAATTAAGTCCTACTTTAGTGGGACTTTTTTTATTAAAAAAATAGATTTTACAAAATCGAATAAAATGTTTAAACTTTTGAATTGGCTAACATTTCATCCAAAACAGATTCTATTGCTTCTTTAAATTCTTTAAAATTATGTCTTTTAACTAAATATTTTACACCCATCTCATTGTAATGTTTCACCAATTTTTTTGGATAAGCACCAGAAATCATTGCAATTGGAATATCTTTTAGATTAGTATCCTTTCTTATTATTGCTAAAATTTCTTCACCATTTAGAACTGGCATGTGAATATCTAAAATAATAATAGCTGGTTTATCCTCATCATCAGCAAGAGTTTGAAGCATGATTCTTCCATCAAGAAATAAAGTAACATCGAAACCTAAGTCATCAGCAATTTCCTTAAAAAAACCTAAGTCATCTAAATCATCATCTAAATAATAAATCTTTTTTGAATGTTCCATAGCATGTAATTTTTATTGTTGTAAAATTATTGAAATTGACATATATAAATTTTACAGAATAATAATTGAATTTTATATAATTGAAAGATTGCATTATTAATAACTTGTAATAAAATCTTTTGTGCCAACAAGAAAATAGATTTACTTTTGGCACATATAATTTTTAACTACAAACAATGTCTAACATTCAACAACTACAAGATTTAACAACACAAGTGCGAAGAGACATCCTTCGTATGGTACACGCAGTAAATTCGGGACATCCTGGAGGTTCACTTGGCTGTGCCGAATTTTTGGTAACACTTTACCAAGAAGTGATGGACAGAAAACCAGGTTTCGATATGAACGGAATTGAAGAGGATTTATTTTTCCTTTCTAACGGTCATATTTCGCCTGTTTTTTATAGTGTTTTAGCACGAAGCGGCTACTTTTCTGTTTCAGAATTGGCTACTTTTAGAAAACTAAATACGCGTTTGCAAGGTCATCCAACAACACATGAAGGTTTACCAGGAATTCGGGTTGCATCAGGTTCATTAGGACAAGGATTATCAGTTGCTATTGGTGCAGCACAAGCTAAAAAATTAAACAACGACAATCATTTAATTTATGTACTTACAGGTGATGGCGAATTGCAAGAAGGTCAAAACTGGGAAGCAATAATGTATGCATCAGCAAAAAATGTAGATAATTTAATTGCAACTGTTGATTACAATGGGCAACAAATTGATGGTTCGACCAAAGATGTGTTGAACATGGGAAATTTGAAAGCTAAATTTGAAGCTTTCGATTGGGATGTTTTAGAAATAAAAGAAGGAAACAACATCGAAGCAATTATTGCTGGAATGAACGAAGCTAAATCTAAAACAGGAAAAGGAAAACCAGTTTGTGTAGTCCTTCATACCGAAATGGGTAACGGAGTAGATTTTATGATGCACACGCACGCTTGGCATGGAAAAGCTCCTAGTGACGAACAATTAGCAACTGCTTTAGAACAAAACACAGCAACTTTAGGCGATTATTAGTTTATGAAACTTAAAATTATATTCTTTATTTTAGTTTTTCAAAATGTTTTTTGTCAAGAAAAATATCACTTTGATAATTATCTTACTTCTCATGTCAAAAATTATCAGTCAGGTTATGATGACGAATTGATTGAAGTTATGAATCGTATGGATTCTACTTTATTACTTGTAATTCAGATTAAAGGTGATAAAAAAATTGTTACTTTAAATGATTTAAAAAAAGAGAAGATCTTTATTTTTAATATGGATTTTAAATTTAAAAATTTAAAATCACTAAAAAAATTAGATTCTCCTGTTAAATTCAATAAACATAATACTAAAAAAATTGAGGACTCTATTGGAATAACTGAGGTCGCCGAATTTGAAAATGATACTATAAAGAATACAAAAATTGTTCATTTAACCAAATTTTTATTAAGTGACAAAACTAAAATTTACAGAGAATATTTTTATTTTTTTGAAATTAAAAAAGAATTTAATTTTGAAGAAAGCTTAAAATTAAAATTAAAACTGAATAAAAAATTTAATATTGAATTTAAAGAAGATGAAAATTTATATAAAATTTTGTCTTTAAAAGAAGGGAAAATTTTAATAGATACTGAATTCAAAGATTATGTAAATGAAGAATTTGATCTTAATTTTGTTGTTGATGAAGAAGCAACTAATAATCTATTAACATTGAAGTCAAAAATAAAACACAACTAAATGAAAAAATATACAAACACAGGAAGTAAAGATACACGTTCAGGATTTGGCGCAGGAATGACCGAATTGGGACAAAAGAATGAAAATGTTGTTGCATTATGCGCCGACTTAATTGGTTCATTAAAATTTGACGATTTCAAAAAAAATCATCCAGAACGTTTTTTCCAAATTGGAATTGCAGAAGCCAACATGATTGGAATTGCTGCTGGATTAACAATTGGTGGAAAAATTCCATTTACAGGAACTTTTGCTAACTTTTCTACTGGAAGAGTTTATGATCAAATTCGTCAATCAATTGCTTATTCTGATAAAAATGTAAAAATTTGTGCTTCACATGCTGGATTAACTTTAGGCGAAGACGGCGCAACACATCAAATTTTAGAAGATATCGGCTTGATGAAAATGCTGCCTGGAATGACTGTAATTAACACTTGTGATTATAACCAAACAAAAGCAGCAACTTTAGCATTAGCAGATCATCATGGTCCAGCTTATTTGCGCTTTGGTCGTCCAGTTGTGCCCAATTTCATGCCTGCCGATGAACCTTTCGTAATCGGAAAAGCAATTTTATTAAATGAAGGAACAGATGTAACCATTATTGCAACCGGACATTTAGTTTGGGAAGCATTAATAGCCGCAGAAGCTTTGGAAGAAAAAGGAATTTCTTCAGAAGTAATCAACATTCACACCATTAAACCATTAGACGAAGAAGCAATTCTAAAATCAGTTGCTAAAACAGGTTGTGTAGTTACAGCCGAAGAACATAATATCCTTGGTGGTTTAGGCGAAAGTGTTGCAAGAACATTAGCGTTAAACAATCCAACGCCGCAAGAATTTGTTGCAGTACAAGACTCATTTGGCGAAAGCGGAACTCCAGAGCAATTAATGGAAAAATACAAGCTGAACAACCAAGCTATCGTTGATGCTGTAGAAAGAGTTATTAAAAGAAAATAATTTTTCTTTATTATCAATATCCAATCCGTTTTGTTTTACAAGACGGATTTTTTTATTAAATTAATTGTATAAAAAAAACCGTAAGCTATATACTTACGGTTTTAAAATCTGAGCCGGCGGAGGGACTCGAACCCACGACCTGCTGATTACAAATCAGCTGCTCTAGCCAACTGAGCTACGCTGGCCGGTCTCATTTCTGGTGCAAATATAATAGCGATTTTTAAATCTCCAAACTTTTTTTACACTTTTTTAATGATTTTTTTTATTACAATGCGTTGATTTTTTCAATCAATTGATTTGCAGTTTGTTCTAATTCTACATTGATTTGCTTGAAATGTGCTTTTTTATTTTCTACATTTTTTGCATTTACTTTAACGATTAATGCATCAAAAGAGGTAATTGCCTCATCAATAACAGCATTAGTAGCTTCTGTTGGCTTTCCTTCGCTTGTCATTTCGTGAATATAAACCGCTTCAATAATATCTCCTAAAACGAAGTTGATGTCTTTTTTTAAATTTTTAACGCTTGGCATTTTCTTTTATTTTTTAAAATTTGATGCAAAATTACACATAATCTTTTGAATATAAGTTACGAAATGTAAATTTCTAATAATGATGCGCTTCCTTTAATTTCAAAATCTGTCATTTCAGCTGGAATTAAAATCGTATCGCCAGTTATATAATTGTATATTTCGTTATTATAATTCAATTCAAACGAACCTTCAACACACATATAAACAGTAAATGAATTTCCATTTTTAGAAACTTTTATAGTTCCGTCAAGTGGAATAAAATTAGTTGTGAAATACTTGCAACTAACTACTTCATTAGAACTATTTTCAACTTTAGAATATTTCATTTCAGCTCCTACTTCATTGTAATTAATAGCATCTAAAGCTAAATCTACGTGCAATTCTCGTTCGTTTCCGTTGGCATCTTTTCGATTAAAATCATATAATCTATAAGTAATATCAGAAGTTTGTTGAATTTCAGCAATTACCGTTCCAGCTCCAATTGCGTGCACGGTTCCAGTTTCAAGAAAAAAAACGTCACCTTTTTGAACTTTTTTAGAATCTAAAATATCTAAAATAGTTTTGTTTTCAAGACTTGAGATATATTCTTCTTTGGACGATTTTTCTTTAAAACCTACTATTAATCTTGCATCGGTATCGGCTTGCATGACATACCACATTTCGGTTTTACCAAAAGAGTTGTGTCTAGCTTTAGCCAATTCATCATTGGGATGCACTTGTATTGACAAGTCTTCACGAGCGTCAAGGTATTTGAATAATAATGGAAATTGGGCTCCAAATTGTTCATAAACTTTGTTTCCCAAAAGTGCTTTAGGATGCAAATTTATTAATTCATTTAAAGTTTTACCGCTGAAAATTCCGTTTGCAATTACACTTACATCATTTTCTACAGTAGAAATTTCCCAACTTTCACCATTAATTTCCGATGTTATGGGTTTATTTAAATAGGTTTTTAATTTTGTTCCGCCCCAAATTCTATCTTTTAATATGGGTTCAAATTGTAATGGATATAATTTCATTTGGTTTTAGTTTATACACAAATATGCAAAAAAAATAAAAGCAATATCATAAATTTTCTACCAATGACATGATTCAATAGATTATAACTCAAAAACTAAAGACAAATTGAAACTATTTAGATTTTAATACTTGAAGTGCTTTTTTAATATGAATTGTTCCTGACATACTATTAAAAATCAAAATAATGATTCCGATTTCATCAATAACAAAGGTTTGTCTGCCTGGAATAAATAAAAAATCATTTTCAACTCCAAAAAGTTTACGGAGTTTCTTATCGTTATCCGAAAGTAAAATAAATGGTAAATTGAATTTACTTTTAAATTTTAAATGCGACTGAACAGAGTCAGCACTAATTCCAATAACCTCTGCACCTAAATCTTTAAATTCTTGGTAATTATCTCTAAAACTGCACGCTTGATCGGTACAAACTTTAGTCTCATCTTTTGGATAAAAATAAATTACGAGTGGTTGTTTTCCGATATAATTTTGGCTATCAAATAAATTTCCGTTAGTATCTTTTGACTTAAAATCTGGAAGTCTATCACCTACTTTTAGTGCCATTTTAGTTTCCTTTATAAGTTACAAAATTACGTGGTGTTTCATATAAAACAACTTCTAATTCTTTATTAGAATCAATATATTTTCGAAGTTTATTCCAAATTACAACTGCAATATTTTCGGCAGTCGGATTTAGATTTTCAAAATCAGGTACATCTAAATTCAGATTTTTATGATCAAAAGCATTTTCGACATGTTCTTTTATCAAATCGGAAAGTATTTTTACATCTACTACAAAACCAGTTTCTTGGTCGATTTCACCTGTAACCGAAACGATTAATTCGTAATTATGTCCGTGAAAATTGGGATTATTACATTTACCAAATATGGCATCGTTTTGTTCCATTGTCCAATCTTTTCTATACAATCGATGAGCTGAATTAAAATGTGCTTTTCTTGATACTGTAACTTTCATTTGATTTTTTTGAATGTTGATTAACAATTGTTAGTTTTTGAATTATTCTGAAATCTAAATTCTTAAATCTTGTGTTCTTCTAAATAATGATAAAATTCATCGAAAATAATTTTGAACCAAACGGTGTAAATTTCAGGATTTTGTTTCATGTCATTTCTTACATCTTCAATGCACATCCATTTCCAGCTTTCGACTTCTTCTGGATTTATTTTAGGATCATCATTGTAATAACCGATCATTACGTGATCTAACTCGTGTTCAGTCAATCCGTTATCGAATGGCGCTTTGTAAATAAAATGAAATAATTCTTTAATTTCGGTAACGTAACCCATTTCTTCAAATAATCTTCGGGTTCCGGCTTGAATATTGGTTTCACCGTCACGCTGATGACTACAGCACGTATTTGTCCACAATAAAGGCGAATGATACTTGTGATGCGCACGTTGTTGCAACATAATTTCGTTTTTGTTGTTCAAAACAAATACTGAAAAGGCACGATGCAAAACAGCTTTTTCATGTGCTTCCAATTTATTCATCAAGCCAATTGGCTCGTCATTTTCATTTACTAAAATTACTTGTTCTTCTTTCATGGAATTATTTATGCTTGTCAAAAATACAAAAAAAGAATGGGTTTAGGTTTGAATTTTGAGTTTGTGAAAAGTTTAACGAATGTTGATACATTAAAATTTAGTATCTTTATAGTAGTTTAAATTTGAAATTATAATCCACTGATGAAATACTTTATTTGCATTTTATTTGTATTTGTACCTATTATTTCTTTTTCTCAATTATCAGAAAAAGTCAATAATTTGTATCTTCAATTAAATTCTGAGAATCAATCAAAAAATAAAGAATTCGGATATGGAGTGATGGAAAGCGAAGATTATAAAAAATGTGAAGATATAAATAAAATTGCTAATGATATTGAAATTCTGTATATGGCTGAAAATGGAAATAAAATAATTAAAAGTTATATGTCAAATCATCTTGTAAAGAGAAAATCTAACAAAATAATTGATTTATTCAAAACATATCTTTATAATGACGAAGAAGTTTGGGCGCAAATGGGATGTACCGGACAAAATTCAAGTATAGCTGGAGAATTATATAGTTATATTTTTTATGAAAATGAGAAAATTGAAAATATTAAATATAACAAAGAACATTATTCGTCTAAAGAAATTAAGGAAAACGGCTTTGAAAACAAAACCAAATGGACAAAACCTGAAATCGATAGTTTGTTAGTTTCTATTAATAAATTAGTAATAAATTATGATCTTATTTTACCGATAACTATCAATCAGATTTTTAGATTAAATGATTACAAATTTGAAAATTATGAAAGAGTTAAATATTTTGCATATAAAAATCCAACAAGAGAAACTTTAGCAACTTTGGCTAGTTATCAAAACCAAGATGATTTACCTTTTCTACTTAAAAATAATAGTCTTTCCTTTTTAGCAATATCAAAATTTCCAGACGCATCATTTTTAACATTATTAAAAGAAAAAAATGAAAAAGAATATGAAAATGTAGATTTTATAAATGCAATATCTTCAATTTGCTCTAAAGATTCTGAGATTTTAAAAAGAAATCTTTTGGAGCATTTCAGCTCTTCTCATGATTTTGATGCCCGAGAATTTTTAGATTACTGTTTTGAAGCATTATCAAAATATAAATGTGATTTTAATTCTCAATTAATAGAATTATACAAACGTTAAACTTCTGCCAAATCAAATTCATTTGTAATCTATAAGACATTTTGTAACGTATATCAGTTGTAAATTTGTGTTAGAATTTAAAACAAATCATTATGAGAAAAATAATCAATTACCTTATTTTATTACCTTTGTTAGCATTAAATGCTTGCGGACAATCGACCAAAAAAACAGAAACAACTCCAAAATCAACAGCCATGGAAAATGTAATTAGCAAACCTGAAAATCCTTATTACTCGAATACCGACACTAAAAAATTAAACGTTTCGGATGCCGAATGGAAAAAAGTATTATCGCCAGATTTATATGCAGTAGCTCGTGAAGCCAATACCGAAAGAGCATTTACAGGAAAAATGTGGAATTCTGAAACTAAAGGAACTTATTATTGCGCTACTTGTGGTTATTTGTTATTCAAATCAAACCAAAAGTTCACAAGCAGCTGCGGTTGGCCAAGTTTTTTTGAACAAAACAATAAAGAAAGTATCACTTTCAAAGAAGATAATTCTTTCGGAATGAAACGAACAGAAGCTTTATGCGGTAGATGTGGCAGTCATTTGGGACATTTATTTGATGATGGTCCAGAACCAACCGGAAAAAGATACTGTATGAATGCCATTTCATTAGATTTTGTTCCAGACGGAATGACTCCAGCTAAAGCAACTGGAAATTTAGAAACAATTACACTTGGTGGCGGATGTTACTGGTGTGTTGAAGCAGTTTATGAAAACTTACAAGGTGTAACTAAAGTAGTTTCTGGATTTTCTGGTGGAACTGTTGAAAATCCAAGCTATGAAGAAGTCTGTACCGGTAGAACTGGTGCTGCCGAAGTTGTAGAAATTACTTATGACAAAACCAAAACCAATTTGGATGAAATTTTTCAGGTGTTTTTTACCGTTCATGATCCAACAACATTAAACCGTCAAGGTGCTGATACTGGTACACAATACCGTTCGGTAATTTTTTACAAAAACGACGAACAGAAAAAAGCTGCCGAAAGTATCATTAATGAATTGAATGCTAAACAAGTATATTCTAGCAAAATTGTAACTGCTTTGGAACCTTTCAAAAAATTCTACGCAGCCGAAGATTATCACCAAAATTATTATGCTAACAACAAAGACAAACCTTATTGCCAAATGGTAATTCAACCAAAAATTGAAAAATTTGAAAAGGTTTTTAAAGATAGATTGAAAAAGAAATAATACTAAAAAGTCTCCGCAATTAACGGAGACTTTTTTTTATAAAATATAATCTGTAGTTATAAAATTAGATTCTTTACTATTCAACAATGCTTGTAAAATTTCATTGTTATAGTCATTATCTTTTGAAGCTACAAAAGTTCTAATTGAAAATGATCGCAAAGCATCGTGAATGCTTAATGTGGCCACAGCCGAATCTTTTCGTCCGGTAAAAGGATATACATCTGGACCACGTTGACACGAACTATTTAAGTTAACACGACAAACTATATTTACCAAAGTATCAATAAGTGGCGCAATAGTTTTAATGTCTTTTCCAAATAAACTTACTTGCTGACCATAATTAGATTCGGCCATATCATTTAATGGTTCTTGAATATCTTTGAATGATAAAACCGGAATTACTGGACCAAATTGTTCTTCGTGATACACACGCATTTCTTTATTTACCGGAAACAAAACGGCAGGAAAAATATAATTTTCAGAATGTTGTCCACCTTTTTTATTTAGGATTGCTGCTCCTTTATTTTTGGCATCATCAATTAATTCTTGAATATAGGCTGGTTTGTCTTTCTCAGGCAGTGGCGTTAATAAAACACCTTTTTCCCATGGATTTCCAAAAGGTAAAGCATCTACTTTTTCTGAAAAACGTCTGTTGAATTCGTCTGCAATTGCTTCATGAACATACAAAATTTTTAAAGCGGTGCAACGTTGTCCATTAAACGACAATGTTCCTGCAACACATTCTTGAATTGCTAAATCCAAATCAGCATCAGGCAAAATAATTGCTGGGTTTTTAGCTTCTAAACCTAAAACAAGACGCAATCTGTTTTTATTAGGATGCTGATCTTGTAATGCAATTGCCGATTTACTGTTACCAATCAATGCTAAAACTGCAACTTTACCAGATTTCATTATTGGAGACGCAACATCTCGACCTCTGCCGTAAACAATATTAACAACACCTTTAGGGAAACTACTTTTAAAAGCTTCTAATAATGGCGAAATCAATAAAACGCCGTGCTTTGCAGGTTTAAAAATTACAGTATTTCCCATTATCATTGCTGGAATAAGTAGTGCAAATGTCTCATTTAGCGGATAATTATATGGTCCAAGACACAATACAACACCAAGTGGTCCGCGTCTTACCATAGCATTTATGCCTTGACTTTTAGTAAATCGTGCATTGGTTCGGTCCAATTCTTTGTAATCTTCAATAGTATCATAAATGTAATCTACCGTTCTGTCAAACTCTTTTTCAGAATCAGCCAATGATTTTCCAATTTCCCACATCAACAATTTTACTACTTCACTTCGGGTAGCTTTCATTTGGGTGACAAAATTTTGCATGCATTTAATTCGGTCAATAACTTTCATCGTTGGCCACAAACCTTGACCGTTATTATACGCATTGAAAGCTGCATTTGTAACTTCATTGGCTACAGTTTCACCCATTGCAGGAATACTTCCCAACAATGTTGGATTATAATTATCTGTAGATGAAATAGTTGAAAAAACCTGAGTGAATTCGCCCGACCATTTTTTTAATTCTCCATTGACTAAATAAGTATCTTGAAGAAATGGTTTAATGATTTGATATTCTAATGGTATTGTATTCATGAAAATTGTTTTTATAAAATTACAATTTATAAAATAACTACACCATTATTTTAAAAAAAAGAAATTAACTATATCGATATAAAGAAGTTAACAAAAATAAAAAAATGCATTCTAAATTTATTTGCTCAAAACAGCAGCAATTTTTAATGCACATTTTTCACCATCAATTGCAGCTGAAATAATTCCTCCTGCATATCCTGCTCCTTCTCCACACGGATACAAACCTTTTATTTGAAGATGTTCTAAAGTTTCATCATTTCTCGGGATACGAACTGGTGATGACGTTCTGCTTTCTGGTGCATGCAGAATAGCATCATTAGTTAAATAACCGCGCATAGTTTTGCCAAATTCGTTGAAGCCTTCTCTCATAATTTGAGATAAAAACCCAGGAAAAACTTGTCCCATTTCAACCGAAGTCGTTCCAGGTACATAAGATGTTTTTGGAATGTTGGACGAAACTTTACTTTGAGTAAAATCAACCATTCTTTGTGCTGGAACTTTTTGTGATTGTCCTGCTAAATGCCATGCTTTTTGTTCGATTGCTTTTTGAAATTCCATACCAGCAAGTGCTCCAAATTTGGCAAACGGCTTGAAATCTTCTAATTTTAATTCGACTACAATTCCAGAATTGGCTGTTGCTTGATCACGTTTAGATGGCGACCAACCATTGGTTACAACTTCACCCGAACTTGTAGCGCAAGGTGCAATTACACCACCCGGACACATACAAAACGAATACATTCCGCGACCATTTACTTGTTTTACAATTGAATAAGGTGATGGCGGTAAAAATTCGCCACGAAAATCACAACTGTATTGAATTTTATCTATTAATTCTTGTGGATGCTCTGCACGAACACCTAATGCGAATGGTTTTGCTTCAATAAATATTTTTTTTCTGTCTAATAATTCAAAAATATCACGTGCCGAATGACCTGTAGCAAGAATTACTTTATTGGCTGAAATTATAGTTCCGTTTTGAGTTGTAATTCCTTTAATTTCATTGTTTTTTATAACAAAATCAGTTACACGAGTTTCAAATAAAACTTGTCCGCCACATTCTATGATTTTTTCTCGAATGTCTTGAATAATTTGAGGTAATTTATTGGTTCCAATGTGCGGATGTGCTTCAACCAAAATATCATCAGAAGCTCCAAAAGCGACTAATAATTTTAAAATTCTATCAACATCGCCACGTTTTTTAGATCGTGTGTATAATTTTCCGTCTGAATAAGTTCCTGCGCCACCTTCCCCAAAACAATAATTAGAATCTTCATTTACAATATGATCTACAGTTATGGCTTTCAAATCTCTTCTTCGGCCTCTAACGTCTTTTCCTCTTTCGAGAACTATTGGTTTTAATCCTAGTTCGATTAATTGTAAGGCCGCAAAAAGTCCGGCTGGACCAGCTCCAACAATAATTACTTCTTGTTGATTGGCAACATATTGATAATTTGGAAGTTGAATTTTATTTTCGCTGAAACCTTCGCCTTTAAAGAAAACATTAACTTTGTAATTTACTTTAATTGCTTTTTGACGTGCATCAATGGAGCGTTTTATTGGGACGATTCTTTCAATTTCATTTTCAGAAACTAATAATAATTTTGCCAAATGTTTTTTTAACAAACTTTCGTTTGCAGCAAGCTCTGGGGCAACTTGTAATTGAATTTCGCGCGGCATTGATATTTTTTTTGCAAAAGTAGGAATTAATAAAATTAAAAGGTTTAGCGATTGCTAAACCTTTTAATAAAAATACAAATTTATTTTTTAATAAACTTATAATTCAATACTGAATCATTTATTTCAAGTTTTACAAAATATATACCGCTTTGCAAATCAGAGACTGCTATTGATTGTAACGAACCTGTTGGTTTAATTTCTTTAATTAACGAGCCATTTATTGAATAGATAGCTATTAAATTTATGGTTTCATTATTAGAATTAGCAATATTTAAAATATCTGATGCTGGATTTGGAAATAATTCAATAGTTGTGCTTAATTCATTGTTAATTAAACCAAGTGCAACGCTAGATTGCAAATAATCAGGTTGACCATCATTATTTGTATCATCGTTTAAAGGGTTTCCATCACCATTATAATCTTCGTTAAAAGTTAAAATACCATCACCATCGTCATCGCTATCAAGGTAATTCGGAATTGTATCATTGTCTGTATCTACAATTGTTGAAGCACTTTTATTTGTAAATACATATTCGACGTTTGTTAAAATCAAATCTCCATCATCATCATTATCAACATAATTTGGAATTCCGTCGCCGTCTGAATCATCATTTGCTAAATTAGTATCATTATTAATGTCTTCAAAGCTAGTTGGTACTGAATCGTTATCGGCATCAATTGTACAATCAACAACACTAATTTTTATATTTCTAACTATACCATTACCTGTAATATATATACTTTCATTATTTATTGTATTTACGTATGCATTGGGATTACTGATTTGCATTGTTAATGCTTGATCAGTGTAAAAAATTGGATTAGAAATTGCTAAATCTGTCGCAGCAATATTTAAATCAAAAGCAACAAATCCGTCGGTATTATCATCGCATTTTACAAAAGAATAATTTGGATAATATCCAGCTCTAGAAAATCTCCATCCTTCATGAAAAGCGCTCCAACTTCCATAATTTCTTCCAGGCGGAGCAATTCCTTGATTACCAGCTAGGTTGATTAATCCAGTAACTGCTTTAACAGTTGAAGTTGGATTACAAATTTGTTTATCTATCAATTGAACATCAATTATATTAGAAGTTTCATGCAAAATTATTTGAAAGGAACTGTGCGCTGCGTTACATTGAAACAAAGAATTATTATAAAAATAAACAATAAACTTCCTATAAGGTGCAGTGCCATAAAGACCATAGGTAATATTTCCTTGAGCATTTGTATTATTCAAATCTGAAAATGCGCCCATAATAGAATTTTTTATAGAAAAAGCTGTATTTGGTATGGCTTGCGTGAAGTAAAATGGTGAAGAACCATTGGCTAAATTTGTTCTAAAATCAATATATCCATTCGTACTAATTAGCAAATTATTAAAAGTTGTTCCATAAAAATCAAAACTAAATGGTAGCGCAATAACATCAGAATATTTGTCATCCATAGTTCCTAAAACCGGAGAAGATGTACTAAATTGTTGAAATGGAATTGAGGTTACCGAATAATTGTTTTGAGCTGTAACTTTAAAAGCGCAAAATACAATCATTAATAAAAATGTGTACTTTTGTTTCATAATAGAGTTTGTTAATTGTTTAGTTTACAAATATATATAAATCAAAACATTTATTAAAAAATATGCAGAAAATAAAATTAATTTGGGATTTTTATGGTGAAAATTCAGTGAAAACCGCACAACATCACGAAATTCATTTAAAAGAATATGTTAAAATTGAAAGAATAAACTTAAATATAAGTGGCTATCAAGAGTTAAATCAATTACATTCTATAGCTTTTATGGTAGTTGAAAAAGAAAACATGATTCAAGTTCGTGACGCCTTGAAACCTCATCGTGGCGAAGTATATTCAGAATAATTTGAGCTTACAGTTTTTGGATAGTTTCAAAAAATAATTTGCTAAGTTTTTCATCAGATTTTCCAGCAATTGCAATAATTTCTTCAATATTTACTTTTTGTAAATTATCAGGATCACATTCATCAGTTATAACACTTATTGCAGCACATGGCAACTGTAATTGATTAGCCACGATAACCTCTGGAGTTGTACTCATACCCACCATATCAGCACCAATTATTCCTAAATATCTATACTCAGCACGTGTCTCTAATTGCGGACCAAAAACCGAAGCGTACACTCCTTTTTTAAGATTTATGTTTAATTTGGTAGCTTCATCAGTTAAATTACTATTTATATTTTTATCGTAAGGCGCACTCATATCTGGAAAAATTCCACCATAATCAAAACTATTCAATCCAGAAATTGGACTACTTCCTTGTAAATTAATATGATCGTCAATTAGTATTAAATCGCCTTTTTTAAAGTTTTTATTAATTCCGCCAGCCGCATTGCTCAATAGCAAATGTTTTATTCCCAATTTATGTAAAACACGAATAGGAAATGTTACTTGTTGTAAACTATAACCTTCATAAAGATGGAATCGACCTTGCATAGCAATCACTTTTTTGGTGCCAATTGTTCCAAATAACAATTTACCTTTATGAAATTCAACAGTTGAAACCGGAAAATTTGGTATATCTGCATAATCTATAGTCTGTTCTATTTTTAAATAATCTAAGAACTTTCCCAACCCGGTTCCTAAAACTACAGCTATTTCTGGATTTGTAATTCCTTTTGAAATTAGAAAATCTGAAGACTCTTTAATTTTATCTAAATATGTCATTTTAAAAATACATTTGTTGGTAAATCTCGTAAATAATATTAAATTTACAAAAGTCAATTATGAAATATCTATTTATTTTATTATTTCTCAGCTATTCCTGTTGGTCACAATCAACAGATTATATCAAAATTTCCCAAAAATTTATTGAATCTGCAAAATTAGAAGGTGATAGTACCGCCTATTTCATTGATGTTTTAGCCAATGCAAATGAAACCGAATTATTAAGCCAGTTACAAACGGATGATTTGAAAAAAGCATTCTTCATAAATTTGTACAATGCTTACACAAACTATGCACTTAAAAAAAATCCTGAGAAATACAAAAGCCGTAATTCATTTTTCAAATCGAAACAATTTATCATCGCAGGAAACAAATTAAGTTTAGACATCATTGAACATGGTTTTTTAAGAAAGTCAAGTATAAAATGGAGCTTAGGTAAATTCAAAAAGATTTTTCCTTCAAAAATTGAAAAGAAATTTAGAGTTGAAAAAGTAGATTATAGAATTCATTTCAGTTTAAATTGTGGCGCTAAAAGTTGTCCGCCAATATTTTTTTATGACCCTAAAACATTAGATAAACAATTAGATATTGCAACAAAAAATTATTTAACTGGTGATGCTAGTTATGATAAAGAAAAAAACGAATTGAGTTTACCAGTTTTAATGAGCTGGTTTAGAGGCGATTTTGGTAACAAAAAAGGAATTTTGAAAATTTGTAGCGATTTAAAAATTATACCTGAAAATGTACTTCCGAAATTAAAATACAACAAATATGATTGGAGTTTATATCTTGAAAACTTTAAATATTAAAACAAAATGGACAAAAATTATTACAATTCAGACGATTTAAAAAAATTTGGTAACATAGTCGATTTTCAAAAGGAAATGGGCGAAAAATTCTTTGGATATTACGGAGAAGTATTTAAAGAAGGCGCTTTAACGGCAAGAGAAAAATCATTAATTGCTTTAGCGGTTGCTCATGCCGTGCAATGTCCGTATTGCATTGACGCCTACAGTTCTGATTCTTATGAAAAAGGATATAGTGAAGCGCAAATGATGGAAGCTGTTCACGTTGCGGCAGCTATTCGTGGCGGAGCAAGTTTGGTTCACGGCGTACAAATGATGAATAAAGTTAAGAAAATAGGTTTATGAGTGAATTTAAAAAAATTAAATTGAAATCTTTAAAAGCCAATTCAAATTCGTTGTCTAAAGCAGCCAATCAAATTGTGCTTTTGGAACAAAATCCAGATGAATTTACGCCCTTTAGAACGAAACTTAAAAATATTAACTTACTGCCATTAGTTCCAACTAGTCTTGAAATATTTCAGATAAATTTGGGTAAAATGTGTAACCAAGTCTGCACGCATTGCCATGTTGATGCTGGTCCAGACAGAAAAGAAATCATGACCAAAGAAACAATGGAAGTGATTTTAGAAATCTTAAAATTAAATCCAGAATTTAAAATTGTAGACATGACAGGTGGCGCGCCAGAAATGAATCCGCATTTTAGATGGTTTGTCGAAGAAATTAGCAAACTTAAAATTCAAATGTATGTTAGATGTAATCTTACAATCATCAATGCTAATAAAAAATACAACGATTTACCAGAATTCTTTAAAAAACATAAAATTGAAGTAATTTCTTCACTGCCTTTCTACTCTAAAGATAGAACTGATAAACAACGAGGTGATGGCGTTTTTGAAAGTTCAATTAAAGCTTTGAAAATGTTAAATGAGGTTGGCTATGGCAAAGAATATTCTGATTTAAAATTAAATTTAGTTTATAATCCTGCTGGAGCATTTTTACCGCCAGACCAAAATGCTTTAGAAAAAGAATATAAAACAGCTTTGCAAAAAGATTTTGGTATTGCATTTAATAATTTATTTGCAATAACTAATTTGCCTGTAAGTCGTTACCTAGATTATCTGGTTTCATCAGGAAACTTTGAAGATTACATGACCAAACTTATTGATGCGTTCAACCCAAGCGCTGCTTTAAACGTAATGTGTAGAAATACAATTTCAATAGGCTGGGATGGCTACATTTATGACTGCGATTTTAATCAAATGCTGGAGCTTAAAGTTACTGCTAGTGATTCTCAGCACATAAAAGATTTTAATGCAACTTCATTATTAAATCGAAATATTATTGTTAATAATCATTGCTACGGCTGTACAGCAGGCGCTGGAAGTAGTTGTGGTGGCGCAGTAGCGTAAAACAACGCAATATTTTAATAGAACTAAATTCAACGAATAAAAAAATACATCTATAAAAATGGAAAATTATTTAGACGCAACAGTTAATCTTTATCGAGATGCCGCATTAACTCCAGATGTGGGATTGTGCTGTACAACAACACCAATTTGGAAATTTCCTGGACTAGAAATTCCTAAAATAATGCAAGAAATGAATTATGGTTGTGGTAGTACTATTTCTGCCCAGGACTTAATTAATAACCCAAAAATCTTATATGTTGGTGTTGGTGGCGGAATGGAATTACTGCAATTTGCTTATTTTTCGAGACAAAAAAGTGGTGTAATTGGAGTTGATATCGTTGATGAAATGCTTGAAGCATCAAAGCAAAATTTTAAAATTGCAGAACAAGAAAATGATTGGTTCAAAAGTGAATTTGTAGAACTAAAAAAAGGTGATGCCTTAAATTTACCAATTCAAGATGAAAGTATAGATATTGCAGCACAAAATTGCTTGTTCAATATTTTCAAAACTGATGATTTAAAAAAAGCTTTACAGGAAATGTACAGAGTATTGAAACCACACGGAAGATTAGTGATGAGCGATCCAACTTGTGAGCAAGAAATGAATGATAATTTAAGAAATGATGATCATTTAAGAGCACTTTGCTTGAGCGGAAGCATTTCTATAAAAGAATACATTAAAATGTTGACCGATGTTGGTTTTGGAACCATTGAAATTAGAGGACGAAGACCGTATCGTATTTTAGACCCAGAAAATTATGCTACAGATGAATTAATTTTCATTGAAAGCATTGAAGTTTGCGCCATTAAAGATCCAATGCCAAATGACGGACCATGTGTATTTACAGGAAAAGCTGCAATTTATTATGGAAAAGAAGATTATTTTGACGATAAAAAAGGACATATTTTAATGAAAAATCAACCTTTAGCTGTATGCGACAAAACCGCTGGTGCCATTGCAGCCTTGAATAGAAATGATATTTTTATTAGTGAATCGACTTTTCATTATAATGGCGGTGGTTGCTGCTAAACACTGGATTATTTAAAAGAATATCATTTAATTAAATTAAATATGAAGCATAAAAATGCAATAATTCTTTTTACTAAAAATCCAGAGTTAGGCAAAGTAAAGACAAGACTCGCCAAAACGATTGGAGATGAAAAAGCACTTCTTATTTACAAAAAGTTGCTAAATCACACACAATCAATTGTTGCATCTATTGAACAAGATAAATTTGTTTTTTATTCAGATACTATTAATGAAAATGATCAATGGAATGAAGATGGTTACTATAAGAAACTACAATATAATGGTGACTTAGGTGAACGAATGAATGCGGCATTTAAAGAAGTTTTTAACTTGGGATATCAATCTATTTGTATTATTGGTAGTGATTGTTACGAATTAAATTCAGAAATTATAGCAGAAGCATTTCATAAATTAGAAAATTATGAAGCAGTTGTCGGACCCACTTTTGACGGTGGTTATTACCTTCTTGGTATGAATAAATTGCATGAACAATTATTTCAAAATAAAGCATGGAGTACTGATTCTGTATTTATTGATACCGTATCCGATTTTAATACACTGCATTTATCTTGGCACAGTTTAATTAAATTATCAGACATAGACGAAGAAAAAGATTTACCTGAACATTGGAGATAATTATATAGTGTATAAAATTTTTAAAATAGCCGCTTTTTTAGCAATAAAAATCTATTGCAGAAAAACTGTAGCTATTTTTGAAAATATTCCTACCAAAAATTTACCTCGAATTATTGCGAGTAACCATCCAAATTCATTTTTTGATGCTATTGTGATTGCAGTTCATTATCCTAAACCAATTTATTTTCTTGCTCGCGGCGATGCTTTTAAAAACCCTATGGTTGCAAAATTTTTGAAAGCTTTACATTTAATTCCGATTTACAGACTGAGTGAAGGCAAAGAAAACCTTATTAAAAATACTGCAACTTTTGAAACATGTATTGAATTATTAAAGCAAAATCAAACTATTTTAATTTTCTCTGAAGGAATTTGTAAAAACGAATGGAATTTAAGACCTTTAAAAAAAGGCACTGCACGACTGGCTTTATTGGCATTAAATAATAAGATAACTAATTTAGAAATTCAGCCTACAACAATTAATTATTCTTCTTTTTCAAAAAATCCGAAAGAGGTATCAATCAATTTTAATTTGACTTTTAAACCAATTGATTTACCTAAAACCACCGAAGCTGTTTTTTATAATGCCTTTAATATACTACTCAAACAAAGAATAAGTTCTACACTAATTGTTGAACATACTACTAATGAAATCAACTTATTTCAAAAGTCGAATTCAAAATTCAGTAGTCTTCGTAAAGTTTTATTTGCTATTCCTGCTTTAGTAGGTTTTGCTTTAAATTTTTGGATTTATAAAGTATTTAAAAATATAACGCAGCATAAAACTAAAAATACAGTTTTTTATGATTCTGTTTTATTTGGTTTATTATTAATAGGTTATCCAATAATTACATTGTTGCTAGCACTTGCTGTATCAATTGTATTCAACTTTAAAATTGGAGTCCTTTTGTTTGTAATAATGCCTTTATCAGCTTGGTTTTACAAATTATATAAAAGTATTTAATTATTTAACTTTGCTAAAGGCAAGCATTTTAATCATCCAATTTGGTAACGGCTTTTCTTGATTTCGTTTTCGTAAATCTAAATACCATCCTATTTTTTTTAAAACTGGAACTTTGTGGGTTTCCACCAATTCAATTAAAGTTCCATCTGGATCTTCAATATAGCAAAATCGTCCTGAAGCATTATCCATTGCAAAAGTATTATTACTATCAACAGAAAATTTTAAACCATGATTTTCAACATGACTTTTTAATTTATCCATAGCAACAACGTCAAAACATAAATGAATAAATCCACAATCGCCCCAAAACCTATTTGCATATATTTTAGGAGCCGTTTTATCTAAATTCTGAATCAATTCTATAGACACATTTCCTAATAAATTATTGAATGCTCCTTTTCCTGTGGCTTTTTTATGTAATCCTACTTTGCGTAAATTTTGTCCGTTTTCATTAATCTCAAAATCATAAATTTTTTCATCTAAACCCAAAATCACTTGATAGAAATGCAGTGATTTTTCCATATTAGAAACACCAATAACAGCGCCTACAACTCCGCCTAAATCATGTTTTCCGCTTTGAAACCAATTAGAATACGGAATTATTTTAAATGTATTGTTAGAAGAATCAGTTGCAAAAAAATAATTAATTCCGCTAGAACATTCCTGCATTTTTGAAAGAGTAATTTCAGAACAATTTTTTAATCGGTTATAAGATTTACTAATATCAGTTGATTTAATAATTGCAGCATAAATTCCGATATCGCCAAGTGAAATTAAATCATTACTGGTTGGAGTTCTATCAAGAAATTGCCATAATTCAAGACCGCCGCCACCTTGCAGATTCATGGTTAAAATAGCTCTTCGATTGTATTCTTGATTTCCTGTGTATTGTGTCATCAAACTTGCTTTAGCTTGATCGTCAAAAATTAAAACATCCATTCCAAAAATATTTTTGAATGTATGCATTGCAATTTCAGCATCTTTTACTCCTATTCCAACTTGTTGAATTCCTGATAAAAACTGATGCATAAGCTGTTGTATTATTTTTTTAAACCTTTAGAGTAAGCAATTTTATAATAAATTGAAGGAATAAACCACCACAACCAAAATAATAATCGTTCGGATTTAACAATAATAATTGATTTTTTATTGGCTATAATTCCGTTAATTATTTTTTTTGCACAAAGTTCAACTTTCATTCCAACTTGATTATTTTCATCGGTTGAACCAAATTGTTCTCCATTTCCTTTCAAAGCATTTTTAGAAATATTAGTATCTATTCTACCAGGATATACGATAGAAACTGTAATATTAGATTTATACAATTCACATTGAAGCGTTTCTAAATAACCTTTTATAGCGTGTTTAGATGCAGCATAACCTGAACGCAACGGAAAACCAATCAATCCTGCAATACTACTAATTACTGTAATGTTTCCTTTATTTTGTTTTTTAAAACGCGGCAAAACTGCTTGTGTTAGTGCAACTGGAGCAAAATAATTAATATCCATTAATTTTTTATATACACTTAAATCGGTTTCAGTTGTTAGTGAACGTTGGCTAATTCCGGCGCTTTGAATAATACAATCAATAGAACCTTGAAAAGCAAAAGCACGCGCTACTAAATTAGGAATTCCATCTAAGTCAAATAAATCAAATGGTAAAATATGAATTTTAGGGTAATTTAATTCTAATTGTAATTGTTCTAAGAGTTGTGCATTGGATGATGTTAAAATAAGTATTGCTTCAAGTTTAACTAATTGTATAGCTAATTCTTTACCAATACCAGAAGAAGCACCAGTAATCCAGACTACTTTATTTTTAAAATGCATTTTTTCGATAGCTCAATAATTCTTTATATTTATTTACCATATCCATTTGAGAAGCTCCATTTTTATACATTCGAACAATTTTTAAATTAGCCAATTGAACTGTGAGCCATGAATTTTCATGGTATTTTCTTGCAGATATTATTGTTGCTTTGGGAATAAGTTTAAAATTTCCTGATTGCCACAAGCGTTGTATGTAATCATAATCTTCCATGATGAACATTTCTTCTTTAAATGTTCCTATTTTATTCCATAAATCTTGTGTTACAAAAATGCCTTGATCACCACCTCTAAAAAAAAGATAATTAAATCGAGTAAAAAAAGAATTTATTTTAAGCAGCGCACTTTTGCTATCAAACTTTGTTCTAAAACTTCCACAATTGAAATTATTTTGAATAGCATTTTGAATAGCATCATAAAACGATGGCGTTGGTAAACTATCGGCATGTAAAAAAAGAAAAACAGAACCAATTGAATTTTTAACACCGTAATTCATTTGACCAGCACGACCTTTAACTGGAGAAAGCAATACTTTAGCTCCTAAATTTTTGGCAATATTTAAGGTTTCATCTGTACTTCCTCCATCAGAAACAATAATTTCATAGTCTTTACTTAATAGATTATTGTGTAAATATTCTATTGTGTTTTTTATTATTAAAGCTTCATTATAAGTAGGAATTATTATGCTTAAAATCATATAAAAAAATAGCTAACGAATGGATTAAATTAAGTGTTCAAAAAAAATTAATTTGCAACTTCGCTAATAAATTTAATACGCATCAATCGTAATTCTTCGATATCATAGTCGCCATCAAATTCTTTTAGAGCACTTTCAATACTATCGGTTTCAGATTCCATATAATACTCATGAATTTCTTCTTGTTGGTCTTCATCAAGCATTTCATTAATCCAATAACTAATGTTTAATTTAGTTCCAGAATAAACAATTTGTTCCATTTCTTTCAACAAATCATCCATTTTCATTCCTTTAGCAGATGCAATATCTGATAAGGAAAGTTTTCTGTCTATATTTTGAATAATGTATAATTTATTGGCAGAATTAGCTCCAGTAGATTTTACAACCAAATCATCCGGACGAATAATATCGTTATCTTCAACATATCTACTTATTAATTCTACAAATTCTTTTCCGTATTTTTTAGCTTTTCCTTCACCAACTCCATGAATATTTGTTAATTCATCAATTGATATTGGATATTTTAAAGCCATATCTTCAAGTGATGGATCTTGAAAAACTACAAATGGTGGCACGCCTAATTTTTTTGCAACTTTTTTACGCAAGTCACGTAGCATAGTCATTAGAGCTTCATCAGCAGTTCCGGTAGATTTTGCAGCAGTTACTATTGCATCATCTTCGGCTTCGTTATATTCATGATCTTCTGACATCATGAACGAAGTTGGATTTTTTATGTACTCGTGACCTTTATCTGAAACTTTTAATATTCCGTAGGTTTCAATATCTTTAGACAATAATCCGTCAACTAAAACCTGTCTAATTAATGCCATCCAATAGCGCTCTTCAAAATCTTTTCCGCATCCAAAAAACGTTTGTGAATCAGTTCTATGCGCTTTAATCATAGCATTTACGCGTCCGATAAGTGTGAAACAAATTTCTTTAGATTTGTACAAATATTTAGTGTCGCGAACCACTTCAAGCAACATTTTTACTTGATTTTTAGCTTCTACTTTAATTTTAGGATTTCTTACATTATCATCCATATCGGCACCATCGCCATTTTCTCCATCAAATTCTTCTCCAAAGTAATGCAATAAAAATTTGCGTCGTGACATTGAAGTTTCGGCATAAGCGACCACTTCTTGTAATAATGCAAACCCTATTTCTTGCTCGGCAACAGGCTTACCCGACATGAATTTTTCTAATTTTTCTACATCTTTATATGAATAATAGGCTAAACAATGTCCTTCGCCACCATCACGACCTGCGCGACCAGTTTCTTGGTAATAACTTTCTAAAGATTTTGGTATATCATGATGAATTACAAATCGAACGTCGGGTTTATCAATTCCCATTCCGAATGCAATGGTCGCTACAACAACATCAACATCTTCCATTAAGAACATGTCTTGATGTTTTGCTCTAGTTTTAGCATCTAATCCGGCGTGATACGGAACAGCACTAATACCATTTACTTGAAGAACTTCGGCTATCGCTTCTACTTTTTTACGACTCAAGCAATAAATAATGCCCGATTTGCCTTTGTGTTGTTTTATGAAACGAATAATATCAGATTCAATATTCTTGGTTTTCGTTCGAACTTCGTAATATAAATTTGGACGATTAAACGATGCTTTAAAAGTTGTTGCATCAGACATATCTAAGTTTTTTAGAATATCTTCTTGCACTTTTGGTGTTGCAGTAGCTGTTAAACCAATAACAGGCACATCGCCTAACTGCTTGATTATTGCTCTTAAATTTCTATATTCTGGTCTAAAATCATGACCCCATTCTGAAATACAATGCGCTTCATCAATGGCAACAAATGATATTGGCACGCTTTGTAGAAACTCAACATATTCTTCTTTGGTTAAAGATTCTGGAGCTACATATAATAATTTTGTAATTCCTGAAACTATATCTTTTTTAACTTGATTGATTTCGGTTTTAGTTAATGATGAATTTAATACATGCGCAATACCATTTTCTGAAGATAAACTTCTAATAGCATCTACTTGATTCTTCATTAAGGCAATAAGCGGCGAAACTACAATTGCAGTTCCGTTTTGAATTAAAGCTGGCAATTGATAGCATAATGATTTTCCACCGCCAGTTGGCATAATTACAAATGTATTGTCTTTAGCAACAATACTTTTAATCACTGGTTCTTGTAAACCTTTAAATTGGTTGAAACCAAAATATTTTTTTAATTCTTTGTGGATGTCAATTTCGTTTGAATTCATTCTTACTTAATAGTATTTTTACATAAATTTGCAACCATAAATATACAACTTTCTTTTATTCATACAAATTTTATAACAAATCTATTTTGATAACTAAAGAAAAAATTATTGAATCGGCTAAAAACACATTAATTTCTGAAAGCCAATCTATAGCAAAACTGACTGATTTTATTGACGATAGCTTTGTAAAATCGGTTGAATTAATCTATAATTTGAAAGGTCGATTAATAGTAACTGGCATTGGAAAAAGTGCCATAATTGCACAAAAAATTGTTGCAACTTTAAATTCTACCGGAACACCTTCAATGTTTCTTCACGCCTCAGAAGCAATTCATGGTGATTTAGGAATGGTTCAAGACGGTGATGGGGTTATTTGTATTTCTAAAAGCGGAAATAGTCCTGAAATAAAAGTATTGGTTCCGCTGTTAAAACGATTCGGAAATAAATTAATTGCAATTACAGGAAACACAACGTCTTACTTAGGAAAAGAAGCCGATTATACTTTAAATACATTTGTAGAAAGTGAGTCTTGTCCGAATAACTTAGCACCTACCAATAGTACAACTGCCCAATTAGTAATGGGCGATGCAATTGCTGTTTGCTTAATGGAAATGAGAAATTTCTCGGCAGAAGATTTTGCTAAATACCATCCTGGTGGTGCATTAGGAAAAAAACTATTGTTGAGAGTAAAAGATATGCTTGATATTTCTAGAAAACCATTTGTACATCAAGATTCAAGTATCAAAAATGTAATTGTTGAAATATCTGAAAAAAGATTAGGTGTTACTGCCGTAATTGAAAATGATAAAGTTATAGGCATTATTACCGATGGTGATATTAGAAGAATGCTAAATAAAACTGAAACCATTGCCGGATTGACCGCTAAAGATATTATGACCATAAATCCGAAGATGATTAAATCAAATGATATGGTTGTTGACGCATTGGATATCATGGAAGATTTTTCGATAACGCAATTGGTTGTAGTTGACAATGGTGAATACAAAGGTGTTATTCATTTACACGATATTTTAAAAGAAGGAATAGTATAATGGCTAAAAAAGCAGTGAAAGATATGTCCTTTATGGACCATCTTGAAGATTTAAGAAGAGTTTTAGTAAGAAGCACGGCAGCTGTTATAGTAATGGGTACAATTACCTATTTTTTTGCAGATTATATATTTGATCAATTAATTTTTGGCCCAACAAATCCGAGTTTTATTACTTATAGATTTTTTTGTGAAGCATCACATTATATTGGTTTTGCTGATAGTATTTGTATTACTGAACTGAATTTTAAAATTATCAATACCGAAATGGAAGGCCAAGTAAATATATTCGTTTGGATATGTATTACTGGTGGTTTCATTCTAGCATTTCCTTATATATTGTGGCAATTATGGGGATTTGTTAGTCCGGCATTGTATGAAAAAGAAAAGAAAAATGCGAAATTATTTATTTCAATTTCTTCTATTTTATTCTTTTTAGGTGTATTGTTTGGTTATTATGTGATCGTACCAATGTCTATTAATTTCTTGGCCACTTTTTCTATTAGTAAAATTGTCGAAAATACATTCACAATTGAATCTTATGTAAGTATGGTAAAAACGGCCGTTATTGCTAGCGGTTTGTTTTTTGAATTACCAATAATAATCTATTTTCTAACCAAACTCGGAATTGTAACTCCATTATTCTTGCGAACTTATAGAAAATATGCCATTGTAATTGTTTTAATTATTGCCGCAATTGTCACTCCGCCAGATGTTGTGAGCCAAATTACGGTAGCAATACCAATGTTATTAATTTATGAAGCTAGTATATTTATATCGGCAAGTGTAGTACGAAATAAACTAAAAAATGAAAAATCAAGTTAAAGAATTCAATGAATATCGTTCTAAAATGAACGAAAAATTATTAGCAGATAATAATAAAATTGTAAAAAGAATTTTCAATTTAGACACTAATGCCTACGCAGCTGGAGCATTAGATGTTAAAACAAAAGAGCTTCTAGGTTTGGTAGCCTCGGCTGTTTTACGTTGTGATGATTGTGTGAAATACCATTTAGAAACATCCTATAAAGAAGGAGTTACTAAAGAAGAAATGATGGAAGCTATGGGAATTGCCACGCTTGTTGGCGGCACTATTGTAGTTCCACATTTAAGAAGGGCCTATGAATTTTGGGAAGCTTTAGAAGAAGAAACTAAATAATTGTTAACACTTAAAATAGTTTATTTGATAATTCGTTTATTTGCAAAAGATTAATACTTAGAACCTAAGTAACTCTCAAACCTTAGAACCTCAAAAATGAAATTAAGAGCAGAAAATTTAATTAAAACTTACAAAGGCAGAAGTGTTGTAAAAGGGATTTCTGTTGAAGTAAATCAAGGAGAAATTGTTGGATTATTAGGACCAAATGGTGCCGGAAAAACAACTTCTTTTTACATGATTGTAGGTTTGGTTAAACCAAATTCAGGAAATATTTATCTTGATGATATGAATATTACCGAATTTCCCATGTACAAACGTGCTCAAAACGGCATTGGTTATTTGGCGCAAGAAGCTTCAGTTTTTAGAAAATTGAGTATTGAAGATAATATTTTAAGTGTTTTACAACTTACAAAACATACTAAAGAAGAGCAAATTGCCAAAATGGAAAGTTTAATTGCCGAATTTAGTTTAGAGCATATTCGTACCAATCGTGGCGATTTACTTTCGGGTGGCGAACGCAGAAGAACTGAAATTGCACGATGTTTAGCAACAGATCCTAAATTTATTCTTCTTGACGAACCGTTTGCTGGAGTTGACCCAGTTGCTGTAGAAGATATTCAAAGAATTGTGGCACAATTAAAAAATAAAAACATCGGAATTCTTATTACGGATCACAATGTTCAAGAAACTTTAGCTATCACCGACAAAACTTATTTAATGTTCGAAGGCGGAATTCTAAAAGCTGGAATTCCAGAAGAATTAGTTGAAGATGAAATGGTAAGAAGAGTTTATTTAGGCCAAAACTTTGAATTACGTAAAAAGAAAATCGAATTTTAATTGGAGATAGTTACATACCGCAACATTTTAGGTGTACCGTTGTAAATATTAATATCAACTCGACCATCGATTCCTTTAATTGTAGCTTTTTCTGTGAATTGCCAAAACAACCAATCGTCTTTAATATTTTCTACAAAAAAATTATAGTTTGCAACCCAAAAAGTGTACTCTGGAAAATCTGCTTTTAAGAAATCATTGTAGTATTTTTCACCTGTGTAGATTATCGGACGCACTTTATAGTGTTCGTCTACTTTTTTCAACCAACGTTTTAATCCAATTTTTAAACTATCAATAGATTGATTTTCTGGTAATTTTTCAATATCCAAAACTGGCGGAAAATCTCCTTTTTGTAATTTTACAGTTTTAATAAAATTTTCTGCTTGTTCAATAGAATTCTCATTCGGGCGATAGTAATGATAAGCGCCACGAATAAAATGATGTTTCTTTGCTCCTATCCAATTTTCATCAAATCTTAAATCTTCTTTATCATTTCCGGCTGTTGCACGAATAAAAACAAACTGTAACGGAAATTTTTCTTCCACAAAATCTATAGCACTCCAATTAATTTCTCCCTGAAATTGAGATATATCAAAGCCGAAGGTTAACTCTTTATGTGCTTTTAAAATTTGAAATATTCGAGCTTGAGCTACTTTATCTTCTTTTAAAACTTTGTCAGATTTAAAACTAAAATAATACAAAATTGCATTTCTATAATGGTAAATTCCAAAGGTAAATAGCACCACTGTAAATGCTATAAGCCAAAATTTTATAGAAAAAACAGTGCTTTTTTTCTTACTAGTTTTTTTGCGAACAGGCGTTTTTCTGAAAGTAGTTTTAGCCATAAATAAAGTCTAAGTACTTTAATAACTACTTTTTTGCCAACTTATTATTTAAAACCGACAATAAAACATAAGTCATTATTATTAAAGGAATTGCAAGATATTGTAAAGTAATTATCATAAGAATTGATGCAACTAAAAACCCTATTTGTAGTTTATATTTTTGGACTGAGAAATTCTTAATTTTTAAAGAAAATAACGGAATCTCAGCATTCATAACGTAAGCACTTAATAAAGTAATGGCTAACAAAACCAATTTTGCACTCAAAATCTCACTTAATGCTAAAAATTGACATTCGTTAATTACTAAAGGCAAACTCATGATAAACAATGTATTGGCTGGAGTTGGCAACCCAATAAATGAATCTGATTGACGTGTATCAATATTAAAATTCGCTAATCTATAGCATGCACCAAGTGTAATTATAAATCCCAAATAAGGTAAATAACCGTCAATTGGTGTGTGAATGTACTTTCCTGATAGCAAATAAACCATTGTAAATCCTGGTGCAACACCACTAGTAACCATATCTGCTAACGAATCTAACTGAACACCTAACGGACCTGAAACTCCGAATTTTCTAGCAAAAAAACCATCAAAAAAATCGAAGAAAATTCCCAAACACACAAAATAAAATGCCAAATCAAACCTACAATCTGAAATGAAAACTATGGCAATACAACCACAAAATAAATTTAAAAGTGTAAGAAAGTTGGGAATGTGCTTTTTGATGTTCATGCTAAACGTTTATTAAAGTACAAATGTAATACAATAAGTTTATACTAAAGTACGTTTCTAATTACAGAATTTAACAGATATTTGTAAAAATAATTTGCTTTGAAGAAATTACTTTGTCTTGCCTTTATTTTGGCGATTACAGTATCTTATAGTCAGGCTGTTAGAAAATATTCTAATGAGTTCATGAATATAGGAGTTGACGCTGCTGCATTGGGAATGTCCAACGCTGTGGTGGCGCATACTAATGATGTAAATTCAGGATATTGGAATCCTGCAGGATTAATTGGTCTTGAAGATGGCCAAATTGCATTAATGCATGCTAGTTATTTTGCAAATATTGCGCAGTATGACTACGCAGCTTATGGAAAGCCAATTGATAATGAAAGTGCTTGGGGATTTTCGCTAATTCGTTTTGGTGTTGATGATATTTTAAATACTACACAACTTATTGATGCCAACGGAAACATTGATTACAATAGAGTAAGTAAATTTTCTACTGCCGATTATGGAGCTACTTTTTCGTATGCTAGAAAACTAAAACTTCCTGGTTTTCAATATGGTGTAAACGCAAAAATCATAAGACGTGTTATTGGAGATTTTGCAAATTCGTGGGGATTTGGATTTGATGTTGGATTTCAATTTGAAAGAAACGATTGGAAGTTTGGTTTAATGTTACGCGATATTACAACAACGTACAACGTTTGGAGTATTAATGAAGAAGAATACAATAAAATAAAAGGAGCAGTTGCTGGACAAAATCAGGAATTACCTGAAAGTACCGAAATTACTTTACCAAAAGCACAATTTGGAATCTCTAAAAAATTTGAATTCCACAATGAAACCAGTCTTTTGGCTTCTGGAAATTTGAACATGCAGTTTGCAAGAACCAACGATATTTTTTCTACAGATTTTGTGAGTATTGATCCAGCAATCGGATTTGAATATGGTTATACCGATTTAGTTTTTTTAAGAGCCGGAGTTGGTAATTTTCAAAATGTAACTCAAATTGACAACTCTAAAAAAGTTGGATTTCAACCTAATATTGGACTCGGATTCAAATATAAAGGCATTCAAATAGATTATGCTTTGACCGATTTAGGAAATCAAAGTGCTGCTTTATATTCTAATATTTTTTCTGTAAAAGTAGATTTGAGCATTTTTAGATAATTATTATGATAAAAAAAATACTTTCGCTATTATTATTTTTTTACACTTTAATTGGATTTTCTCAAAATCCTGCGCTTAACGAAAGTACGTCTGTAAGTATTTTTACTTGTGGTAGAGGTAATGAACTTTACACCACTTTTGGGCATACGGCCATTAGAATTAAAGATACAATCAATCAATTGGATGTAGTTTATAATTATGGTGCTTTCGATTTTAGAACTCCAAATTTTTATTTAAAATTTGTTAAAGGCGATTTGCAGTATTTTATAAATGCTTCTAGTTATGAAGACTTTATATTTGAATACCAAAGTGAAAATCGTGAAGTAGTTGAACAAACTTTGAATTTACCATTGGTAAAAAAGCAAGAATTATTTGACTTATTGAATGTATCGTTATATTCAGATGAACGTTATTATACCTACAAATTTATTGATAGAAATTGTACAACAATGGTTCAAGAAAAAATCAATAAAATACTTGGTGAAAATTTAGTCCAAAAAGTTGATGATACTAGTATTTCGTATCGAAAATTACTGTATCCGTATTTTGACAATCACTTTTGGTACAAATTTGGAATCAATTTAATTTTTGGAGCAAAAACAGATGCTCAAGCTGTAAAATTATTTCTTCCATCAGAATTGATGCACAGCCTTGACAAAGTTTCAATTAAAGGAAAGCCGTTAGTAAGTAAATCAGAAATAATAGTTAAAGGCGCACCGCTAGAATCGGAATTTTCTTTTGTAAATAGTATTTATTTTGTAGCGCTGATTCTTTTAATAATTGTAGTTTTAAATAACAAATATGTAACATTTACGTATTTATTTGCAATAGGATTATTTGGTCTATTTTTATCTCTTGTTGGATTTTATTCTCTACATAAAGAGATTTCATGGAACTATAATGCCTTATTATTCAATCCGTTATTTTTAGTTTTACCCTTTTTAAAGAAAGAATGGTTTAAGAAAACAATACTTATTTGTTCGATTATGCTGTTACTATATTGTATTGTAATAATTACAAAACCTCATTTACTATTAATGCTTCCGTTTCTTCTTGCAAATTCTTATTTTCTATTCAAGTTTTATAAAAAAACTAAAAAAGAAGTCTAAAAATATTATTGACCTCTGTAAAAAAGCACTGTACTAAAAGTTTTAATGATAATATTAATATCAAGAAAAATACTTCGGTGTTTGATATAATACAAGTCGTATTGAAGTTTTATCAAACTATCATCAATTGAATCACCGTAGGCATAATTTACTTGAGCCCAACCAGTTAATCCTGGCTTGACAACGTGTCTAGTTTCATAAAAAGGCATAACAGCAGCAATTTCGTTTACAAAAATTGGACGTTCAGGTCTTGGTCCAATAATAGACATGTCTCCTTTTAAGATGTTAATAAATTGTGGGAATTCATCCAATCTTGTTTTCCGCATAAACTTACCAAACGGAGTAATTCGAGAATCATTGGTGGTAGCAAATACGGCACCGTTAGATTCAGCATTTTTAACCATGGTTCGGTATTTAAAAATTTTAAATACTTCACCATTTTTACCTATTCGCTCTTGAGTATAAAAAAGCGGTCCTCTGTTGGCTAATAAATTTCCAATAAAAATTAATGGTAGAAATAAAATTCCGAAAGCTAATCCTATCAATGAAAAAACTACTTCAGACAATCTAGTGATTAAAAGGTAAAGATGGTTTTGATTACTTCTACTAAAAGGAAAATAACGATAAAAATCTCGTGAAACATATTGCACAGGAATACGTTGTGTAATTTCTTCGTAAACTTGGGTATATTCACGAATAATAAAACCGTTTTCTAGAAGATGAATTAGTTGATTGTACAAACTAACTGTAATTCCTTCTGTTTTTTGTGAAGCAATAACCAACTCCGAAATTGAATTTTTTCGAACATATTCTTCAAGTTTACTTGGTTGAACGTTGACTATTGACCCTAATTTTAATTTAAAAGTGTCATCTGAATCGGAATTTACGTAAGCTATTATTTTATAATGTGGATCTGCTTTTTCTAAATCGGAAACTAATTCAATTAATTGCTCTTTATCACACACTAAAATTGCTTTTTTAATAAAACGATGTGACGCTAGAAACTTTACATAAAAAATCCTCCAAAGTAATAAAGAACTAAAAATAGCAATGTAAAAAAATATTATTTGTAGTCTATTAGATGGTAATTCAGGTGTGTAAATTGGTGTTAAAAGATAGATTAAAACGGTTGTTGAAGAAGTTAGAATAATACTTTTTATGATTTGAAATTGGTTACTAGAAACCTGCAAATTATACATTTCAAATACTGAACCAAAAACATGAATGTAAATTGCAAGTACAATTGTCCAATAATAATTTGTTCTTGAGAAAGTAAAATATTTAAAGTCGAATATAGAACTAACGATGTACAAAGCAAGTAATACAAAAATAACGTCAAAAATTTTCAGAAGAACTTTTCTTTCTGAAACTTCAAAGTGTATTTTTTTATTATTATTCATTAACCTATATCTATTGAGTGTTGCAAGTTACTAAAATATAGCAGAAGTTTAAAGCTATTTTAAAATTTCAAGCCATTTATCTTTCACGATTGACCAATCGTAGGATTCAACCAATAGGCGAGCATTTTTAATAATTGAAGTTCGTATTTCTGAATTTGAAAAAATTTCTTTTATGGCGCTAACCATAGCATCAACGTCGGAATCATTAACTAAAAAAGCATTTTTTTGGTCTTGTAATAAATAAGGAATGCCACCAACATTAGTTGAAACTACTGGTAATCCGAGAGCCATTGCTTCAATAACGCTAATTGGAGTATTGTCAAAATGAGTTGTATTTATAAAAACATTATAATCTCTAGATAACTCAAGCCATTCATTTTTATCTAATTTTCCTGTAAATTCAACTTCAACGTTGCGTTGCTTAGCCAATTCTTTGCATTCGTTAATAAGATTCTCTTTATCTGGACCAACCATACAAAGTTTTGCATTTGGAAATTCTTTTTTTAAATCTGCAAAAACATTAATTGCCATTTTGGGATTGTATATTTCAGAAAATGAACGTACCCATAAAATTTTTATTGTTTCAAAATTTCTACTTTCAAACCTATAGTCATTAATTGAAATAGTATTCGGAATATGTACAACATTTTTAAAGCCAAAATCAGAAAATTCATTCAATAAATACCTTGATGGAGCAATATTATAATAAGCATTTTTAAAAATAATTTTAGATAAGAATAGACTGCTTTTTAATCTGTTTGGAAGATTTCCTCCATGAAGAATTGGTAGGTATTTTACTTTAAATAATCTACAAATTTGACTAATTATTAATGCATAATAGAAACTTGAAGTGCTGTAAGTATCTATCAAAACATAATTAACTTTAAAAATCTTTTGTAGTGTTGTGGCAATCATATCCAGCAATCGATACAACTGATTTTTTTTATCAGAAGTAACCACAACTTCAAATCCTTCATGTACCAATGAACAACTTAACGTTTCAATAACGGTAGTTGTATTGCCATGTTTAGATAACTTGTTTCCTACGTACAACAGTTTCTTCTTGATCATCAAATTTTACTTTTAATAATGATAGTGCATAAATAAATGATGGTGCAGCAGTTCTAGTTGATGCATGATTTAACGTTAATAACCAAAAAAATATAAAACAGAAAATATAAATATTTTGTTTATTATCTATATACAAAAATATAGGTGTGAAAAATAAAATCATCAATATTAATATTCCCAAAGAGCCATGTTCGGCAAGAAGTCGCGTAATTTCATTGTGAGATGCACAAATAAAACCCATACTTTCGGTTCTTAATTCAGTTCCTTTTCCTACTCCTATTCCCAAAAAAGGACTTGACAAAAACATATCAATCTCTCCTGCAGCTAATTCTTCTCTTCCGGTAAATCGACTTGATTTTACTTTTCCTAAAGCATCTTGATTTGCATATCGTTTACTAATTAAACCACCAGTTTTAATTTCAGTAAAGATCCAAATAAAAGATAATACAGCTATTAAAAAAGAAACAATGGAGAGTAATTTTAACTTACTTACTTTCCTTGAATATACATAAATTACAAAAACCAAAATAATTATCATAATAAAGCCTGTAATCATTCCGCCTCTTGAAAACGTTATTAAACCTCTATAAGTAATGTTTAGTGCTAATAGTAAATTAATTACTAAAAAAGTTTTATTTCGGGACTCGAGTAAAACTCTAGAGAAAAAAATAAACATTCCTAAACCTAAACAAGTAGAAACTTGATTCGGTCCAAAACCTCCAGATGTTTCAGAATTAGAACTCGTACCTGTCAATATTTCTTTCAACTCTGGAGTGAAAAGTATTAAATAAATTGAACAGGATATTATGGGAAGTCCCATAATTAAGAGCAAATTATTCAACTCTTTTATAGTTATTTTTCTATCATAACAATACAAAGCAGAAATACCTAGTGCAATTTCACCAGAAATGTTAAACATAATAGTTTTCCTCAAATTTGGAGCAAATAAACTCATTTCAGAAATACCTATAACAATTCCTGGAACTAGCAATGCTAAAAAAAATGTGTAAATAATTGAGCTTTTAGAAAAACCGCTATAAAACATTCCTAAAATTAAAAAAACAATAACGCTATATTTAGAAAATTCATGATTTGGATTTCCTAGAGTCATTCTTAAAAAAACTTCACTACCAACTACATAAGCTGCGGCATACAAAACCTCATTATTTTTATTTCTAGTTTTTATGATAAAATAAAGACCTACAACAATAATTAAAATACCATAAATTTTTGAAATAAAAGGTACCAAATAAATTAAGATACCCAATACTATGTGGAATCCAATCAAAAATAAATAATTTTTAATTTTACTTTCCATTTATATTTTTTTAATCCAATTTAGGTAAAATTGCACTATTGCCTCTTCCGAATTATTTTTTACTACAAAATTATGCAATGCGTTTGCAAAATCTTTTCTTACATTTTCATTTAGAATTAAATTTGACAAACAATTACTATAAGTTGCTACATCATCAACTTTAGTCAAATATCCACTTAATCCATTACAAATAATAAATGGGATTTCACCAACACTAGTTGAAACAACAGGTTTTTTATAGAGTCCATATTCTAAAAGTGCCACCGGAAGTCCTTCAGATTTTGAAGTAAATAAAGCAATTTCAGATTGACTAATTATATTTTCGATGTCTTCTCTTGAATCATATAAAAATACATGATTTTGAAGATTATTGCTAACTATTTTTTCTTTCAAATCTTTGGAATATGCATCATTAAAATCTTTACCAACTAAATGAAAAGTCCAATCTTTGTGTTTGGCAGAAATTACTTTGGCAACATCAAGCAACATTGAATGATTTTTTTGATGACGCAAATTAGCCAAATGCAAAATCCTTTTTCCTGCTTCTCCTTTTAGCGCCGTTACTCTTGCATAATTTTTATTTTCAATGACAAAATTAGGTAAATAGGTGACTTTTTTACAAAATAAGTATTTGAGAGCCCAAGTTTCTAGCTGCTTATTAACTGAAATTACTCCAGAAAAAAAAACAGAAAACATTTGCAAATAAAAAGTGCCCTCTTTAACTGGAATATTTCCTACGCCGTTATGGTCATGCCAAACAATCTTTATTTTAGGCATTGTCATTTTTATTAGACAAGAAGTAAAATAAGAACTAGAATGCGCATGAATAAATTCAACTTTATTTACTTTACAATATTTTCTTAATCTTAAATAAGCTTGTGGATGGAAAATATTTCTTTTATCTAAAAAAAAATAATTAACATTAGAATTTATAGTTTTCTTTAAATTACCTTCTTTTCTAGTTGCAATAAGTCCTGAGAATTCAATTTTATTGGCCAAAGAATTAGCAAAGGTAACTGCCATTTTCTCAGCACCACCAATTTCTAAAGAGTCAATAATTTGCAGTATTCGCATCTTAAATTAATTTACTTATTTCAGCTTCAAATTTATCGATTGTATAGTTACGAGACCAATTAATTCCATTTTTTATTTTAGTTTGATATTCTGCTGTATTTGAAATAATATTTTTAATTTTTTCAATATCTCGCTTCAAATTTATTTCTAAAATCAACCCTCTATTTTCATTTTCCAACATATTTGGAACGCATGAAACTGCTGTTACAAGCGGTAGACATCCCCAAAACATTGCCTCAGCAACTACTTTAGGCCAACCTTCACTTTTGGATGCTAGTAATAAAAAATGACTTTTAGTATAAAGCTCTTTCATTTCATTTTTAGTTCTATTTCCTTTCAAAAAAATAAAATCATCTAATTTATTAATTTCGATGTATTCGTTCAAAGCATTAAACTCAACTCCTTCGCCGTACAAATCAAGTTGAACATCAAATCCATTTTGCTTTAAACTTTCAACTAATTGAATGGCATACAAGGGTCTTTTTCCAGAAGATAAAGTTCCAACAAAGATAAATTTTATTAATTCGTTTAAACTTTTTTCTTTAACAACTTCTTTTTCAGATTCGCAATAAGTAGCTGTAAAAAAAGGTTTTATATTTTTGCTTTGATTAGGCCATTCGCCATAAACTAAGACTTGCATATTTTTAGTTAAAAAAGTAGAACTAACAATCCATTTTTGAAGTTTATACGTGAAAGGTTGTTTAGAATTTGGATCCCAATTACCAGCATATTTAGCCGTTTTCCTCTTTTTAGGAAAAAAAACTTGAATAATACATCCTAGCAATCCCATATTTCCCGGTAATCTAAGATGAATGTGATCGGATTTTTGCATTGCTTTGGCAATTGAAAAGCAAATTTGTGGCAGTACAATTAATGAATAAAAAAGATTTTTAATACCAATTAATGAAAAATGTGGCACTTTTATAAATTCAATATCTAAATGTGAATATTCTTTGTCAATTGTGTTGGTGATTCTTTTTTCTAGTGGCGCAACAATAACAACTTTATCAACTTTTTTCAACCAAATATTCATCTCATTTACATAAGGACTATAAGCAAAGTAATCTTCATTAAATTGCTTATGAACAACATGAGTGATGATACAAAATGTCATTACTGTTTTATTTTGGGTTTATTAAAAAGCAAGCTACTCCAGCCCACTATTCTTCCTATAGATTCTGTAAAAGCTTCTTTTTTATGTGAAGTTGTAAAAACGTTTGTAAATCTAATCATTGTGAGCAATAAAGCAATTAAATTCCATTTTATTCTTGCAATAAGTCTTGGATTTGGATACTTAACGCGCCACACATACCAACCGTTTCTTAAAACCATTTTGCCGTAATTATACTTATTTGGCCTTCCTGAACCATCATGAAAATGGGCTAATTTAGCATTAGTATTTAAATATAATGAACCAATTTTTGACAACCTAAAGGTGTAATCGGCGTCTTCATATAATCCGTAACCTTGAAAATAGGTTGAAAATTTATATTGGTCTAAAATTTCTTTTTTAAAAGATGAAACGCCACCCATGAGTTGTTCAACTTGATAAATTTTACCCGATGGAGGCAAGAAAGCGACACTTCTACCATGAGAAAATTCAGGCATGTAGCATGGAGGCAAATTAGTGTCTAACCCTAATCGTTTTCTGATTAAAAATCGGCTACCATCCATTTTTCTCCAACCATCATAGAAGTACTCTTTAAATTTTGGATGGTAATTTGGAGTTGCTTTTTCCCAAATGGTTTCATTAGTTATATATCCCCCAACGCCTAATGCTGCTGGATAAATTGTATAAGTATTTAGTAATTGTTCAAAATAATCTTTTTCTAAAATGGTATCGTCATCTAAAAAACAAACTATTTTACTTAATGAATCTACCTTAGATATTCCAAAATTTCGTTGTTTGGTCAAACCTCTATTTAAATCATCAACCTTAAAATAAATTAAGTTTTCAAATTTATTTTGTTCTAATGCCTGTTGTGTTTCATTATTTAATGATCCATCAACTATAATAATTTCATTTGGATAATAAGTTTGCTCCTTGACTGAATTTAATAAATCCAATAAAGCATTTGCGCGCATGTACGTGCAAACAATAAGTGAAAAATTGAAATTATTAGTCACGCAAGCTAAGGTTTAGATGCAATGAATATTAAATTGTTATATCCTTTTTTCCTATTATAGTAAATATTCTGAAGTTTGTAATATTCTTCTAGCGAAAGTACTTCAATACTTTTAAAACCTGACTCTTGCAAATCATTAATTAAACCTTTCTTGTTATAATAATACCCTTTTACTTTAAAACCATTAAATCCGGTATCTCTGTTTCCTGCTTTATCACCAAGAAAAAATGAAAAAAGATTTTTAATCTTAAAATACAATGTTTTTGTAGGTGATCCAACTTGATTGTGAACGGTTCCAATTAATGTTCCATTAGACTTCAAAATTTGATACGAATTTTTAAATATTGACAAACGGTCTTTTCGCTCTGGAACATACGTCATCATACTATTGAAAATGGTAACTAAGTCAAATTTATTATTGACTTTATTATACTCTTTTGCATCTCCAACAAGAGTTTCTGTTATTGAATCTATTTTCCAAAGTTTTAAGTTAACTTTGCACTTTTCAATCATATTTTGTGAAATATCAGAAGCAACTATTTCTGTAGGATTAAAGTATTCAGCTATAGATTCAATCTCTCTTCCTGTTCCACATCCAAATACTTTAATAGATTTTATTTCATTTGGTTGATATCTTTTTTGAGATTCTTCGAACATATAAACTTCAAAATCAGATGCCTTTTTTAATTTCTCTTGAGTAGAAATTATATTAGACTTTTCCCAAAACTCTTTATTTTCTATTTTCATTTTCTAATTTAATTATTTTTTCCTCATCAACATTGTTACGTGCATGCAAGAAAATAATTTTGATACTGATGTTGCAGATTTCTCCCAATCTTCTTTGTGCCATTTTTTACCTATTGCAATTGATTTTTCCTCAGAAATAGGTAGCATGCCTAATAAGAAAAACCACTTTGATTTACCTAGCAATCCTCGACGTTCTTCTATATTAAAAGCTTTTTGGTATTTAAAAAAAGTCTTTTTGGTAAAAGGCCATTCCCAAGCAGCATCGGTCTGAAATGGTCTGTAAATTGTTCTAATAATTTTGATTGGGATACTTGTCTCTAGTGGATCATAACTTATAACGACTCCATTGGTTGCTAATTTTTCATTTAATCTGTTAATTAAAACATCAACACTAGGAAAATGATGTAAAACACCATAAGCATAAATTATGTCAAAGTCTTTTTCAGCAAATTCATCAGACAAAAAATCAACTGCCAAAGCCTTGGCCGAGTCTATATTAACTAATCGTTCATTTAATTTTGCGATAGCAATATCGCTTAAGTCTATTCCGATATATTGCTTAGAATTTTCTGCCAAATGCATTGACAAGCTATTTCCTGCAAAACAACCTAAATCTAACACTTTTTTATTCGATAAATCACCAAACCATTTTTTGTGCAAATCATAAGATTCATCTAAAATACCGATATTTCTTCTAATATTTTTTAGTGTTTTTTCTCTTAAAGAATACCACATTTTAGTGGCAAAATTTGTTTTTTTAGTGTTATAAAACTCTTTTTGCTTAATGTTGGTTTCAATAATCTGTTCTTTAGTTTTCATTATCAACTTAAATTTAATGTCAAAGATAATTTTTATTGTAAATATTCAACTCCTATCGGTTGAATTTTTTTATTTTTATTAAAATGGAAGCTATTTTAGTTTTGTGAGATTTTAAAATGTTTTCTAAAAAGTTATAAATTTTAAAAGTCATGGGTTTAATTATCCAATGTTTTGTGTCAATAAAATTATAAAGTTCACTTCCAAAACCTTCTTTAAACTTTATAACACCTTCACTTCCACCAACAGAAACATCGTAAGATTTATAACCTAACTCTAGTGATAATTTAATTATTTGATCGTGCATATAGTGAGAGCAGTTCAAATCTTGATAATTTTTTAAAACACCGCCATTAATGTATATAAATCTGTTTCCTGTCTTCATAACATAAATAGCTCCAACTATTTTGTCATTTAAAAAACAACACCCTAATTTAGCAAAATCTTTAGTAATATAAGTTTGCAATGTATGTTTCATAGATAAAAAACTTCGAAGTGGATAACCTTTATCTTGGGCATTTAAGACAAAACAATTATAACCTTCTTCAATATCTTGACTGCTAGTTACAAATTTAAAAACTAAGTTTTCATTTCTACTTTTGTTAATATTACGCTTGTGATTTTTGCTAAAACCATCAAAAACCTGACTGTAATTTTTATCTAACAACTCAACTAATCGCATGCCATAAAGTGGAATAACATATTTAAATTTTGTGCCACTTTTACCCGAAAAATAAATGCTAGAATTTGGTACTGTTGGTAATGTATAATCTGAAAAAACTCTAGAATCGTTTACAATTGGTAGACTAATTTGAAAATAACAACAATTTCTTTTAGTTGCATCTTTTTTTAACGTTTCAATTATGTAATCAATTTTATTTTCAAATCCTTTACTTAAAACTGGACCGCAAGGAATAATATAAAACTTAAAAAAAGAAAATTTTGCTATTACAATTGAGCAACCGCCAACGATAGTACCATTTTCTTTTATTAAAAAAAAATCATAATCAAATCCATAAACTTCATACGATTTTATCCAATCTGAAAGTTGATTGTATAATCCACGCTCTGATTTTTGCAAAAAAGCATCCCATTCGTCTAGCCACTTTTGTTCTTTTGTAAAGAAAAACTCTGTCATTTTAAGTTTCTTGTAGTAATTGAAGTTGTATTTTTCACGAAGATAGTTCCATTTGCAGCGACATCAAAAACTATTTTTTCAAATTCATTCCAATAATTAATAAGTTCAGAAAGTGTTGGATTCCAAATACTATTTTCTTGAATTTTATTTCCTAAATTTTTAAAATTGGCAACTACAGTTTCATCAAAAATGTTTTCTTGCTTAAATAGTTTTCCGAGATAATGACTCATATCAACCGAAAAATAAGTGTGTGCTACAAATAATCCTGACTCTTTAATAAGTAAGTCAATATTTTCTGGTGCTAAAGCTTTTTTTAAATCGACCATTTCTAATGTTTGAAAAATAGTAAACTCTTTATTATCAATTCTATGCTTAAAAAAAACTGGTGTATATTTAGCAACTTTATATGTTTTTTTCTTAACAGTGTTCCAGTTAAAAATTACTTTTAAAACCACTTTCAAAATTGGAAAACCATTTTTAAATAATGGAATGATTTTTTTTACATTTTTATTTTTGATAATGGCTCTTATATATTCAATGCAATTGATGTAATTTCTAACTCTAAACTCATCGTTATCATAATGAAAAATGATGTTTTTGAACAACAAAATAATTCTAGTTTTTAACGAAAAATCAGAAATTGCTTTTGCAAAATTTTGTAACGTAAACTGATTCGGATTCAATTGATTAATAACTCCTAAAGTTGCTGTTCCTGAATCTATATAATTCCAAAGTACTGCAATATTTTTATTCAATAAATTACTTTCATACTCCTTATTAGAAATTCCATTATTCGTATAAAGCGAAAAATTATAAGGCTGAAAACCATGATCAATCCAAACTGGAACAGCAGTATAAGGTGGTTGAAAGTTCTTAAAATCTAAAAAACTTTCTTCATCAGATTTTATTGATTGCGACAATGAGTGGTAGCAAAGTTCGTGACCATCCTTTTTCCATAATTCAATTTCAGTAGCATTTTTTTCTACAGATGCATTAGTTGCTCTTTTAGAAAAATGATTTAGAAAAAAACCTTTGGTAACTTTTAAATTAGTTTCTTTAAAAAGTTGTCTTTGCAATTTTAAATTCTCTAAAGTATCATAATCGCAATGATCTGTAAAACATACTATTGCAGAAAAAGGAATTTTAGAACGGCTTGCTTCAATTGCACTTACAGTTGAAAATAAAAGTGCTGGTTGCTCTTGAAAACTCCAATTGGATGTAGCCGAAACTAATTTTTTGGTATTTGAAATCCCAGTGTATTGTGTAATTGAATTAGAAAACTCCGGATTGAATTTCCACAATAATACATTGTTTCTTTTTGGATTTATTTCCCAAATTCCTTTATTTATATTGGCTTGAACCAATGTTCCGTCTTGAAGTTTAATAACTTTTGAGCAATATGAATTGGCAACTCTGTCAATGCTACTATCAACCCAATTGTAGTCATGATTACGGAAAGAAATAATGGGTTGTTGAAAAACAAGTTCCAACTCAAAACATTTAGAATTAATACTGTTACAACCCACAACAATTTTAAAGTTATGATTGTCAATAAAATCAATACTTCTTTTTTGAGAATTTTCTATTACAGATACCGATTGTAGCATTATTTTGTTCTTGTTCCTAAAGCAACTAATTTTTTAGCATAAAATACCGATTTATTAAACTGCATTAATTTATAAGGCAATTTAATCAATTTAATTGGCAATTCCCAAAACTTTCCTTTTGCTAAATGTGATACAAAATACTTCTGTTTGTATTCAATAAATTGCTCAGGTTTATATTGTTTATGAATTTGGTACATAATTGTCGGACTAGGAACTGGGCGAATATTTTTTACTGGAGTATCCAATTCCCACGGTTGTTTTTTACGCTTTTTTCCCATTACTTTGGCTTGAGTACCCCAAAAACGATAACCGCCTACTGGTGGTTTTAAATGCAAATTAGTAGCAAACGGATTATTCAATACGGCAACTCCAATTTTGGTTAATGAAATTCCAAAATCACTATCTTCACCATAACCGCCGTCATAATTTACATCGTTACCACCTAATTTTTGAACATATTCTCTTCTTACACAAGAATTAGCATTGTTAAAATTTCCCGAAGATCCAACCAACCAGCGATTTCCTTTGTAATTATCTAATTTATATTTTAAGTCTTCTAAGGTTTGCTTTTGATGATCGGCTCTAATGTCTAATCCGTTGCAAGCGCCTGCGTTATAGGTTTGTAATAATCGAATATGTTTTTCTAAATAATCTGGTGGAACTCGAATATCATCATCACCAAAAACTATATATTCACTAGTACATTTTTCAATTCCTTCATTTCTTGCTCTACAACTTCCTTTAGTAGTTTGCCAATGAAATTGCACTTCAAATGGATAATCATTCGGATTGTACAAACTTTCGTCTCTAGTTTCAGTTGGAGTTGCATCAACAACAATAACTTGAGTTGGTACGAATGTTTGGTTTTTTAAATCATTCAACAAATTGAGCGTAAAATCTTGTCGCATCATTGTTGGAATTATATAACTCACCGTTGGATTTCCTTTAATTTCGGCAAGTTCTCGTGGCGGATTAATTGGAATATCTTTTCTTTGTTTGAAATTCTTTTTAGCTTTCAAAAAACAATTCCATTCTTTTAAATTCCAAAAACCCTTTCGATACAACATAAAAATAGCATGATCAATTTTGAAATTTTTAATATAAAAATCATAACGATCTTGTGTTGAAATAACAACCTTATCTTTAGCAACATCGGTATATAAACCTTTACTATACAAAGGAATTGCTCCTTGATTTCTTAATGCATTAAAACCAAAATCTAGTGCTGCCAATTGCAAATTTGAAAAATCGCTGTCAAATCCGCCTAATTTTTCCCAAACCGATTTTCTTACTGCAAACAAATTTGGGTTAATTCGCCAACTAATACATTCATCAAGAGCATCAAAATCATTGATGTACCAAAAAAATACAAAAACCTGATAAACAATGTCTTGAAAAGCATTTTTATAACCTTGTTCAAACGAAGAATGCCAAACATCGCCATAACCATTGGCCAATTGCTCAATTTTTTCAAGATTTGGATTTCCTAAATAAAGGATTATTTCTCCTTCGGAGGTTTGATATTCTTTAAATTCCAACTTATTTTATATTAAAAAATTAAATAAAAAACCACTTGATACATCAAATGGTCTTATAAATTACAAAGTTAAGTTTATTTTTTGTTTAATAAACATCTTTTTACAGCTGTTTAAAAAACAACTTGTTTTAAATAATTCATTTAATTTTAATTACTAATTTTTAAAAATATTGAATTTTAGTTTTATATTTATAAAAAAAAATGAGCTTAGAATCATTAAAACCATTAATTAAAAAAACCGGTAGTAAGCTATCGGTAGAAGAATTCCAATCGGTAGTTAATGTTGTTTTTCATGATTATGAAGCTGAGCATTATGACGTTATGCATGTAGATATGAAGAAAAGTCTTCAAGAGCAAATTGATTTATTAATTGGAGATTTACTTAAAGATGAAACTTTTAAATCAAATAATAAAAGTCTTTTAGATGTTGGTTGTGGTACTGGAATGAGTACTGAACTTTTATTAAACTCAAAAATAGGTTCTACACTACATAAGATTTCATTATTAGATACTTCGCCCAAAATGCTGCAATTTGCAGAAGAAAAAGCTAAAAAATGGAATGTCAATTACGAGCTAATCAATGCTGATATTTCAAATTTAGATACTAAATATGATATTATAATTATTTGTTCGGTATTGCATCACATTCCTAATTTAGAAGTTTTTTTAAATAAAATTAAGATGCTTTTAAACACTAATGGAATTTTAATTCATCTTCAAGATCCAAATGGCGATTATTTAACAAATAATGATTACAGAAAAAGACTTGATATTTATGAGAAAGAAACTACTGATGCTCATAAATCATTTAATATTAGAGATTTAATTCCTAAAAAAATAAAACATTATATTAGTCGAAAATTAGGTCGAAAAACTTATATAGATTTAGTAAATGATAAATTACTCGAATTGAATGCTATAAATAAAAGAATGACTGCTGATGAAATTTGGAGTATTACCGATATTCATGTAGAAACAAAAGATATAATTGAAAACAAAGGAATATCATTTAACTTTTTAAAAAAACAACTTAGTGATTTTTCAATTGTAAGTCAACGTAGTTATGGATTTTATGGTTTATTAAAAAGTGATCTATCAGAAGAATTTCAAGAGAAAGAATCTGAATTAATAAACAAAAATGATTTAACTGGAAGGAATATTGCTTGCTTATGGAAAAAAAATAATTTGTCTATTTAAAGTATTTTAAAAAAACTGAAATTATTATTTTTATGGGAAGTCCAATAAATCTATTTAAAATTCAATTCTTTATTTAAATAAATTTCGAATAATAATCTACCGATTTTTGAGCAACCACTTCCATACTAAAGTTGGTTATCATTTTTTGTCTTCCAGCGTTTCCAAATTGTTTTGCAAGTTCTTGATTTTTTAATAATTCAAGAATTCTATCGGCATAAAGTTGGTGTTCTTTCGGGAATACTAAATAACCGTCTTTTCCGTCTTCAATAATTTCAGGTGCCCAACCCACACTTGAAGCTACAACTGCTTTTTGCATTGCCATAGCTTCTAGCCATGAAACAGGTAACGCTTCGGCAAAAGTTGGAAAAATACATACTGTAGCCTTTTCTATTTGCTTTTTCATTTCGCTATAGGGCACGGCACCCAGATAACTCACATTTTTAAAAGCCTCTTCGTTAAATAAAGGTTGCATCATTTGCCAAACTGAACTTGTTCTTGTCATAATATCAGCTGCATCTTTACCCACTAAAACTAATTTTGCATTATTATTTTCTGCATATACTTTATTAAAAATATGTGGTAATTCTAGCAAGCCTTTTTTTCTAATTAATGTACCAAAATAAAGTATTATGTTGTTCTTCTTCTGTTCAAAAGGCTCAAAATTAGCTACATCAATTGCATTTGGAATAACTGTAAAATCTCTTTTTAAGTTAAAAATCTCGTTAGTTACCTCGGCAGTATATTTACTTACAGATAGTATTCCGTTGCATTGTTGCAAAGCTCTTTTTTCATAAAATTCATTACTCCATTTTACTTTTCTATTTTCTAAATGACAAAAATAGGTGTCGCTACCGTGCAACTTAATTACAAATGGACATCGTACTTGAATAAAAGCACCTATTCCAGTCCATTCATGAGCTTCAATAATGTCAATTTTATTCTCAGCATACAGTTTATTTATAATCTTTTTTAACTTTAATTGCGTTAAAAAAAAAGAAAATCCTTTTAAAGCTACATTCGTAATTTTGTATATAGTTAAGTTGTTTTCGCAAATAACCTCATCAGTATATTGCCCGTAAACCAAAATAACAACTTCGTGACCAAGAGCGATTAAGCCTTTAGAAAGATTAAAAATACTGGTTCCAATTCCGCCAGCAGATTCAGTTTTAGCATGCGGATATTCTATAGTTAAAAAAGCTATTTTCATTTTTTTATATAATTTGTCAATAGTTCTTTAGCGAATATAGTTGATGCTTCTTTTCTACCATACATATTTAGATGTATATCATCAAAAAAATAATTATCATTCTTTATAACATTAGCATTATTAATAAAATTATAATTAAGATTGTTAGTAACAATTTTAGTTTTAAAAATTGGAGCTTGATAAATTACCAATATTGTATTATTAATTTCACAAAGCTTTTTAATCTTTTCGACAAATGGATTGTTCCAACTTAGTTTAATTGATGACCATTTTTTAGGTTGTATAGTTCCAATATCTGGATAGGAATAATTTCCATTTTGATCAAATCTATTGTGCTTATTTGGTTTTAATGCACTAATTAATGAAGGATAAAAAATTTCGGTATTGTAATAACTCACTCCAAATAAGGGAAAATAATGTGAAAATGTTAAAGGTTTAAAAAAACCTTGCTCTAAATTTTTATAATAATTATATACATAATCCTGAGATACAAAAGGCAAAAAACGGTAATCATTATTGTTTAAAACTGGATTTTTATTTGCTAAATCCCAATTACTTATAGCTAAAATGCAAAATTGAGTTTTCTTACCTTGCTTAAAAAAATGTTGTAACATCAAATAATTAGAGCTAATTGCAGTATCATCAATACTCAAATTTATGCCTTTTTTATTAGTTAAACTATCTATTAAAGCCGTATCGAGCGTAGTTAAGCCTATACTTGAGCCAATAACTATATAATCAAAAGTAGCTTTTTTAACCTCATATGATAAAAACTGTGGTTTATAAAAAGAGGAGTTTCTAAGAAAAAATAAACTGCACCAAGAAATTACATTTAAAAATATAAAAACTAGTAATCCGTATTTAAAAATATGTAGTACAAATCTCTTCATTACTTAAAATTGAAAGTATATAAAACTCATCTGATTTCTATATGTTCCCATACAAAATAATAAAAGTAAAATAATAAATAAAGTACTTTTAGACAATTGAATTTCTTTATTTCCTTTAGTTACATTTTTCCACTCGATAAAAATTAAAAATAAAATGGATATCACACATATCGTTGTTAATAAAGCATACTTAGCATTTTTATAAAAATAATTGGGAGTTAAATCGCTAAAATTAAACATACAAATGCAATAATTAAATGCTTCAGTAATAGAATTAGCTCTAAAAAAAATCCAAGCAAAGGAAACTACTATAAAAGTAGTAATTATTTTGAGATAGCCTTTAAAATTATATTCCAAATCTTGCAAACTGTTTCTATTTTTATTAAAAATAAGCAAGGGAATAAAAAGTAAAGCATGAATTAATCCCCAAAAAATGTATGTCCAATTGGCTCCATGCCAAAAACCACTTAGAAGAAAAATTATAAACACATTTCTTATTTGAAATAACTTTGATCCTTGACTTCCTCCAAGAGGAATGTAAACATAATCACGAAACCAAGTGGAGAGTGAAATGTGCCAACGACGCCAAAAATCAGCAATGTCTTTTGAAAAATATGGAAAATTAAAATTTCGTAATAAATCAATTCCAAAAAGCTTAGAAGTACCAAGTGCAATATCTGAATAACCACTAAAATCTCCATATATTTGAAAAGAAAAAAGAAACATTCCAATCCATAATTCGGTTGCAGAATGACTACCAGAATTTTCAAAAATTTGATTTACAAAAAAAGCACAATTATCTGCAATAACAACTTTTTTAAACAATCCCCAAATAATTTGTTTAACTCCTTGAATTGCAATGCCGTAATTAAAAACACGTTTTTTTTTTATTTGCGGAAGTAAATGTGTCGCACGTTCGATTGGTCCCGCTACTAGCAAAGGAAAGTAACTTACGAATAATGAATAGGTAATTATATTTCGTTCTGGTTCTATTCTATTTTTGTAAATATCAATTACATAGGACAATCCGTGAAAAGTATAAAAAGAAATTCCAACTGGCAATATAACTTTTAATGTATAAAAACTTACATGGAAACCAACTTTTTCTAAAGCATTAGAAAACGAATCTGCAAAGAAATTATAGTATTTAAAAATTCCTAAAAACCCTAAATTAATTGAAATACTTGTCCAAAACCATATTTTTTTTTTAATTTTATTTTTACTCTTATGCATTTCAATTCCCGAAAAATAATCTAAAGCAGTTGAAAAAATAAGTAAAAATAGAAAATGCCAATTCCAAAAAGCATAGAAAAAATAACTTGACATTAACAATAAAATATTTTGAAATTGCAATTCACGCTTATTAACTATCCAATAAATGGAGAAAATAATTGGCAGAAAAATCAAAAAGCTTATGGAATTGAATAACATTATATGATTATTTTTATATGATTATCGACCATTTTTTTTAATGAAAATTTTTCTACAATTAAATTAGAAGTATTTTCTACAATTTTTATTTCACCACTTATTAATTGTTCTAAAATCTTACTCAATCCTAAAGTATCTTTAACTTTAAAGATAAAACCATTTTGCGAATTGAGTACTGCTTCTTCATTTCCGCCAACATTAGTCGTAATTACTGGAACATTTGCTGCCAAGCTTTCTAAAATAGATAAACTAAAACATTCCATGTGAGTAGGTTGCAACATATAATCATACTCACAAAAAATCTCATTCAAGTTGGAAACGCTACCTTTTAAAATAATATTTTGTTCTAACTTATTAGCTGCTATAGTATTCAATAACTGATTTTTATATGGGCCATCGCCATAAACATCAATTACAATTGATTTTTTAAATTCTTCAGGTAATAGTGCAACCGCAGCTATTAAATCTTGAATTCCTTTGGATTTTCTTAAATGTGATGCTACTAAAAACTTTGGATGAATTGAATTTCTGTGCTCACGAATTTTGATTGAATCGATAAGAACTCCGTTATAAATTGTTATTGATTTATTTTTAAGATGTTTTCCAAAATCTTTTAGTATTTCATTTACAGTATAATTAGAAACACCAATAAACAAATCGATGTATTTAGAATATAAAATTCCTTTGGTTTTTTTTTCAAGTTGTTTTTTTAGAGAATATCCCGAAAGTGGTCTCGGATTATGATCAACAGCAATTAACTTGGCGGTACTAATTTTTTTAAATTTCTTAAAAAACAAGGTACAAAGTTCAACAAAATGAGTAATTACATGAGTATAATTAGCTGTAGCATGATTTTTCAAAAAGAAATTTTCAACATTTTCATAATTACTTGAAAAAAGAGTCAATTTATTGTATTCGCCATGATTGGAAGTATTTGGAAAAAACCAATCGATATGAATATCATTTTCTTTGCATTTTTTGTCGAACATCCAATAGAAATAATCCATTCCGCCAACTCGTTCAGGAAGCAGTTGGTAGTTACAAATTATAGCTATTTTTTGGTTTACGACCATTTTAATAATGTTTCGGCTATTCGTTTTCCGGTTCCTAATAATGGTTTACTAACTTGTAATTGCAATAATTGCTTTCTGTTAGTACAATCTAAATTTGAATCATTCAAATAAGAATTTATAGCTGTAATAAGTTCATTTTCATTAAGAACAACTTTAGTAGCGCCACTTTTTACAACTTTTTGAATATGAGCATAGTTTAAAAACCTTTGGTCGTCATACAAACGATTGGTTGAATTACCAAAAACAGTATTGATTACCGGTTTATTAAATTGCATAAAATCTAAACTCATAGTCGACAACATATTGATATTAATATCTGAGAACTCTAAAACAGCTCTTAAATCTTGAACATCTTCAACCGTTGGAATTCTTTGTGACCATTGCTCTTGATGATTTTCACGAGAAAGTTCCCATTTTGGGTAATTCCATTTCACGAAAGGATATTTTGCAACAAAATTTTGAAATCGAATTGGATCTTCGGCTGGTGACGTTCTAATTAATAAAGAAACATCTTTTATTTGATTATTCAAAATCGCATCAGCAATTGTAGTGATGTACAACTCATCATTTCTACTTGTAGATATATCACCACAACTAAAACAAATCGTTTTTTTATTAGAATCTAAATCGAATTTTTTTACAAAAGAAGTGACATCAGTTTTGTATCTATCTAGCACATACGATTCAAATTGAGGTGTTCCAACAACAGCAACATTATCTGATTTTACAGAAGAATAAAATTGTAATAATTCAGATTTCATCAAGTCACTCCAAACCAAAAAATAATTAAAATTAGCAGCCATTCTGCCTTTGGAAGCCAAATTATCCCAACTAAAAATAAAAGTCGCTGTTTTAATATTTTGTTTTTCAGCTTGATATACTAATGGCGCAATGAATGGTGGCCGTTGGTGTGTAAAAAAAAGTAAATCAAATTTTTCAGATTCCAATAAGGATTTATAATTTTTGGTAATCGAATTATTTTTGAATGATAGCTGTTGTAGTCTATTAAATAATTGAATCGTATTTTCGGAGTGAAAAAAATGCGTAAATTTAAAAATCATTCTAGTTGCATAACCGTGACTAGAGTTCGATTTAGAATAATTAGTTTTTAAATTATCTTGAATACCAAAATTGCCTTTTTTATGTAATTGAAGATGAGCAACCTCTTTAGCTTTTCTAAAAAACCAATTAAAGAATTTTTCAGTAACCGATTCTAATTCAATCACTTTACAATCTATATCTTTATAAACCGATTTGGGTAAAAATGAAAGTATAACAACTTCATCAAAATTTTTATGAGCTTCAGATATAAAGTCACTCAAAATAAAATTTCTATATCCAACGCCATCAGTTATTATAACTCCTAATTTTTTCATTTGAATAGTCTTCTAGAAAACTTTCTGTAAATTTTCTTTATTTTTTGCTCCAATGCAAATGTAGTATTTTTATAAAAAATTATACTATTAAAACTTGGTTCAACTGCAATTTTATCAATGTTAGATTTACTAATAATGGTATTTATCCTTTGTGTATGTTTTGCGTTAACACTATAACTTCTAGCATACCAAGTATGGCATAAAAAAGGTTTTCCTTGGTAGTATATATAATTGGAAATTGCATCTTCATCCATTGCAGTTTCTAAAAATAAAAATTGTTTTCCTTTTCTTCTCAGCCAAAAATAAAAACAATAATAAGGTTCATAAATACTAGAAACATCATATTTATAGTCTAATGTAGATAAATCATCTGGGAATTCATTTTCTATTACATACTGATTTTTCAACATTTCTTTTTCGTTCCAAATTGCTTCAATTTCCTTAAAATTCAAGATTGAAAAAAAAGTATTAATTCCATACGGATTTTGGTTTCTGTGCGAAATTGTACCGCCGTCACGAACACCACAAACGGTTAAATTTTCGGATTGCATTTTTTCTATGATTGAAAAAATTATTTTAGAATCATAAAAAACAACATCTTCATCAGCCATAATCAACCAATCAATTCCTTTATTCTTTAGTTTTCGCATCATGTATAGTATGCTGTGAATTCCGTGCATTCCGTTAGTTCCATCAATAACATATTTTTGCACATTTGATGGAAACAATAGTGACGTTTTATCGTATAACTCAAAATTGGCAACAGTTGAAAGAAGTGCTATTTTAGAATAATCCATGAGTTTCTACTAATTTAATTTTTACAGCATTTGAAATTAATTTGACTCCCAAAGGATTCCAATGAGTGTCATCAAGTTGGTACATTAGTTGTGAAGACCTTCTATTAGAATTATAAACTTTAAGAGTATTAATATTTGGAATACTATCTTTATTTAATAAATCACACAACTCGAAAAGATAATTAGGCTGTTTAGGCAAAGGTACAAAATCATAATAAACAGTTTCTTTGTTTGGCATTGGCAGAAAAAGAAATTTCACTCCTATTTTATCGCAATATTTTTTATACGAAGTAATAGCTTTGGCAGTGTTGTATACGTCAATTTGGTTACGAGGTTCTACTGCTTCACCTCTTAAAAAAAACATTTTTTTATTGAATTCGGATTGAATTCCTGTTCCTTTACTTTTATTAATTCTTGCTTTAATCCAATTGATCATGTAAAATCTTGTTAATCTATCAAAAATTGGTGCTACATTGCTTTTTCTGATTTTATTTTTTACTTTTTCTCTTATGGAATTATAGTTTTTTCCTGTTGAAGTAAAAACTTCTGGCACTGTTTTTTCTACACAAGAGAAGATAATGATTTTTGGTTTTTTAATAATTCCTTGTTCCAAAAGTTCGACATAATTATTAAAAGTAAATGGTGCTAAATTATAAATCTTATAGCGATTATTGAAAGCCTTAGAGAGTTGACATGTAAAAATATCAGTTTGAGTCATTGAAGTTCCATTTATAAAAGAATCACCAATAACTATAACATCTGGATTTTTAAAAACAGAGTCATTTCGAAATCCTAGCGCATCTGTTTTCCAAATTACTTTTTTTCTTATAGCGTAATTAGTATGATGGGCTAAATCTCCAACTTCTACCGATGACAAAAACATATTTGGATATAATGGTCCGTAATGTGGAATATTAGTTTTAAGTAAAACCGCTTCCCAATTTCTATGATTAAAAAAATTTACTGGTAAGCAGAAAATTTCTATAGTCCACATAATAACTAGTGGAAAACCAATAAAAATTAAAATACGCTTAATAAATCCTTTCATTAATTAGATATTTTGAAATTAAAAAAATGATTTAATTAACTTTAATATTTCTGAATTGTTTTTGGTGGTTTACTTTCCAAATAGTTTTATTTTCAATTGATTTTAAAAATAACTGTGCGCTATTTCCCTTACCAAAAGCACTTTTTGTAGGTTTGGGTTTATGAGAATCAATCATTTGAAGAGCATCGCCTATAGCCGCTTTAGTATAATCTACATTAATAATATCGGCATGCAAAGCACGGTTTTGTTGCCGTGTTCCAATATTTATAATTGGAATTCCATAATAAGGCGCTTCTCTTATTCCTGCACTACTATTTCCGATTATAAATTGACTGTTTTTAAGTAAAGTTAAAAAATACTCAAATCGTAATGATGGGTATATTTTAAATCTGTCGTTATTTTTCAGTTGGGAATACGCATTAATAATAAATTGACTTCCTAGATCATTATTTGGATAAATAACTACGTAATTGTGAGTATCTAATAACAAACTTTCTACAAAATCAAGAGCATATTGTTGCATTTCTTTAGATTCGGTTGTTACTGGATGAAACATAACTATTGCAAAAGTTTCAAAAGAAATTTGATAGTATTCTTTAACACTTTCAAGACTTGGTAAATTATCTGAAAACATTATGTCAATATCAGGCGAACCAATTGTGTATATTGACGATTTCATTTCTCCCATTTGCACCAATCGAGAAGCTGCTTCATCATTAGAAACAAAATGAATATGGCTCAATTTACTAACGCTATGTCGAATTAACTCATCAACAGTTCCTGAAAGTTCGCCACCTTCAATATGGGCTACCAAAATATTATTTAAAGAGCCAACAATGGCACCAGCAAGGGTTTCAACTCTATCGCCATGAACTACAATCATGTCTGGATTTATTTGTTTGCAATAGCCTGATAATCCTTCAATTGTTTTGGCCAAAGTTAAATCCATTGTGGTTTCATGTGTGTGATTTTCAAATGTAAAAACATTCTTAAAATTACATCTTTCAATTTCTACAAGCGTATAACCATATTCTTTTTGCAAATGCATTCCGGTAACAAAAACATGTACTTCAAATTCTTTTTTGTCATCAAGAATTGAAATAAGTGATTTTATTTTACCAAAATCGGCACGAGTGCCTGTAAGGAAGATAATTTTTTTTACGTTATTCAAAATCTGAAAAATCTAATTGTTCGTCATTATTAATGTTCCTTGTTGCTTTCTTTCCTAATACATCATTAAAATGTTCGGCTACTATTTTACCTGTTCCAGGTCTTTTAACCCAAATATTTTCTTTAGTTAAAATGGCTCCTTTTTCGATAGCCTGAATACTGCAAACAGTTGCAAAAGCAAAATCAATGGTTACTTGTTCTTCTTTGGCAGGCTCTTTAATTCCGCCACGCATTTGCCACATTTCATTAGAAGAGGTTATTAAATCGGCACATGCTTTTTCATCCATACTACAAACAATGTCTGGACCACTTCGCTGCATTGTATCTGTAAAATGACGTTCTAAAATACTTGCTCCAAGTGCAACAGCTCCAAGACAAGCATTGTTGTTTAAAGTATGATCTGAGAGTCCGAAAACTTTATCAGGAAAAGCTTCATGGAGTTGGGTCATTGCACCAAAACGTACTAAATGAATTGGTGTTGGATATAAATTAGTAGTATGCAATAATGCAACAGGAATTTTATGTTTGTCAAAAATAGCTACAGCTTTTTGAACACTTTCAATAGTATTCATTCCAGTGCTCAAAATTACAGGTTTTCCAAAAGAGCAAATATGTTCTAATAGCGGATAATTATTGCATTCACCTGAGCCAATTTTATAGGCTGGTATATCGAATTTCTTTAAACGTTCGGCTGCAGCTCTAGAAAATGGTGTTGAAATAAAAATCATTCCTTTACTTTCCACATAATTTTTCAGTTCCAATTCGTCTTCTTCATTTAGTGAACAACGCTCCATAATTTCATAAATAGAGATAGTGGCATTGCCAGGAATAACTTTTTTAGCAGCACCACTCATTTCATCTTCAACAATATGTGTTTGATGTTTTACCACTTCTACTCCAGCTCTAAATGCGGCATCAACCATTTCTTTGGCGACTTTAATTGAACCTTCATGGTTAATTCCTATTTCAGCAATTACCAATGGCGGATAATCTACACCAACTTTTCTTCCTGCGATTTCAATGTATGGATTCATAAAATTAAATAATCAAGTATGTTTTTGTAATAAATAACTAGCGTAATCGAAATCTTCTTGTGTATCGATATCAACAGTAGCAAAAATATGATTTACTAGATAAGGATAAGCATCTTCTGAAATTATTATTTCATTTAATACTAATTTTGCTTTGGTAATGTACAATAATCCATTTTCAAAATAAAGAGGATTTAAATCTTGACTTCTTTGACCGATTTTGTAATTAAAAGGAATAAATTTATCTTTTAAGATAGTTCCGAATTTTTGATGATTTCTTGAAACTGTGAATAGACTATTACATTCTTTTTCTAAATATACTTTAAAAGCATCCTGCATTAAATTCTTTGGGCGCAATGGATTAGTTGCTTGCAAAAGAATTACATTTTCAACCGAATCTGAAATTGATTCTAAAACATGTTTCAATGCAGTTACTGTTGGTTCAAAATCTCCAGATAATGATTTGGGTCTGTCAATTACTTTTGCTCCAAATTGAATTGCTATTTTTTTTAACGCTTCATCATCGGTTGAAACATAAATTTCATCAATTATAGAATTATTAGCTTTCGCAAATAAAATGCTGTGCGCCAATAATGGAATTTCATTTAAAGAAAGACTATTTTTATTGGGTAAGCGTTTTGAACCGCCACGAGCTGGAATAATTGCAATAGTTTTATTTTTCATCTTCGGGTTTCCAGTATAACTTTACTTCAGGAATTTTAAAAAAAATATTAAATTCTTCAGGTGTTAATCGATTACTATTCTGTAGCAATTTAGGTAAATTATATAGAACATCTAAAAATGCTTGAAAAATTCCTACTGTAGCTTTAAAATCGCCTTTAAAAGTTTTGCTTTTTATTTGCTTCCAAAAAGTAAAAAAAAGTCTGCCTGGTATAATTCGCCAAGGATAAAATAAAAAATACAAATACCATCCTGATCTAAAACTTCTACGTGTTCGCACTATGTAATCATTATCTTTTTTTCTTGAAGCCACATCAACACGATGGTGAACTAGTACTGATGGCAAGTAATGAACTTCCTTATTTAATTTAAATAATTGAAAGGCTGCAAAGTCTTCTTCGCCATAAAAAATAAACCATTCAGGATATTCAGGTATAGATTTCCAATCACTCACTCTCCAACAATGTCCACAACCAACAAAACTTTTTACTCGTTGGGCTTGTTGATTAGAAATTAAAGTTTTTGGATTGATTAAATTCCAAAAAACTCTAAAACTAACTAATGCACAATTAGGATTTTCGTTAAAATAATTTTGTGTTATTTCTAAAATATTATCAGTTAAAAAATTGGCGTCATCGTCTAATGAGATAGCATAATCAGCTGTAGTTTTTTCTAACAATCTGTTTCTACTGTAAATCAATCCCTTAGAAATTTCATTTTGAATTAAAATAATATTTGGATAATTTAATTTTAAATATTCAAATGTTCCATCAGTTGATCCATCATCACAAATTATGCATTCAACGTCGGGATTTGCTAACAAAAAGCTACTCTTTTGAAGTGTAAAAATTAAATCTTGTAGGCGGTTTTTAGTTGTTATAAGTATAGCAAACTTCATAATTTAATCGATTAAAATTATAGTTCTTGCAAGGAAACCATTTTAGCAAAAGTTACTGATTTTGAAATTAAATCTTCATAATTTGCTTGTTCTTCAATTTTTCCATTATTAACCAAAACAATTGTATCTGCATTTTTAATTGTTGACAATCGGTGTGCAATAACAACAATCGTTATATGTCCCTTTAAAGATTCTATACTTTCTTGAATAAAGCGCTCCGTTTGTGAATCTAATGATGATGTAGCTTCGTCTAAAACTAATATTTCAATATCTTTATATAATTCTCTTGCTATAGACAACCTTTGTCTTTGTCCGCCCGACATTACTACGCCATTATCACCTAAACTAATATCTTCTTTTAAAGTTGATTTTTCTACAAACTCTAATAAGTCTACTTTTTTAATTACGTCATAAAATCTAGCAAGATTTTCTTCATTTTTTTCAGACCAAAAAGTAACATTGTTAAAAATTGTATCATTAAAAACAACTGTTTCTTGTGAAATAAATCCAATTTTTTTTCTGAAAGATTCAATATTAAAATCTCTCATATTTGTTGAATCAATTAATATTTCACCGGATGTTGGTTGCAATAAGCCCGAGACAATATTTACCAAAGTTGTTTTTCCTGAGCCACTTTTCCCTACAAAAGCTATAGTATTATTCTTTTTTATGGTGAAAGAAATATTGGATAAAACATCAATTTTATTAGCGTAACAAAAAGAAATATTGTTAATTAAAATTTCGTTATTAAATGATTTAAATTCGGCTCCAGCTTCTAATTCTTTTTCTGCTTTTAGTTCTGTTGTAAAGTCAATATAATGTTTTACAGAACCTACATATTTTAAAAATGCCGTCCAACTTTGTTGTACACTCATTAAACTACCAAATGCTCTATAAAAGAAAAGTAAAATTACTACAATTGAGTTAAAAGTTCCGCCAATTACATTAATTTGAATGTAAATAGCTGCCACCAAAAACAACACAATTATTGGTTCGCGAAATGACATCACTTTGGCTGATGTTTTTCCTAAAATAACAACTTCTTTTTCAATAGTATCAACGGTTTTGTTAACTCTAGAAAGATATGTTTTCATTAAAGCTGTTGACTTTAAATATTTAAAATTAGTAACTTGTTGTAAAACCAAGCTTGAAAGTTTATTATTTTCTTTAGTAATACTATAAGATAGTTTCTCAGAATCTCTGTACAAAGATTTGAATAAAAATCGTGAAGCCCAACCACCAAAAACGACTATTGCAGAAAATTTTGGATTGGTTAAAAATGATAATCCAATGTATACAACTACAAAAATCATGTTTTGAATAACCGAAATGTATTGCGCAAAAGCATTATTAATACTTAATGATTCAGAGGTTACACTATTTTGAATAGTTCCAAAATCGATGGTAACAAATTTTGAATATTTTAAATTAGATATAGATGTTAATAAATTATTTCGAATTTGTTTATTGAAATAAGAAGTTGCTAAAACTCTATAAAATACATCTATATATCTAAAAACAGCTTTTAACGAAAAGAAAAAAACCATTAAAATCAATACTGAGTTTATTGTTGGACTCAAATTAAAAAAAGAAAATATCTTTAAAAAAGCATCGCTGTTTTCATTTGTTGAAGCAACAGTATTTTTTTCTCCAGATGCAATTTGAAATAATGGAATAAACATTGTTAAACTCATTGCATCTATTAAGCTATAAAAGATACTAATTCCTAAAATAAAAAAAAGTCTTATTCTTAGAATATCATAAAAAAAATGCAAATGCTTGAAGTTATTTTTTAAAGATTTTAATATAATTTTTTTCAAATGAGATTATTTTTTTAATAAAGTTCAAATTTAGAAAACTATCTTTAAAATTGTATTTTAATTATTGTTTATTTTGAATTACTTTTGATAAAAAAAAATTGTTTTTCTTTAAAAAAAATAAACCTTTATTATCTGACTTAATACCGTCAGATTATGTTGATATACACTCTCATCTTTTACCTAATATTGATGATGGGTCTAAATCTATTGATGATACAATTCATTTAGTTACTGAATTGAAAAAAATTGGCTTTGCTGAATTTGTAACTACACCTCATGTAATAAATCAAGTCTGGGAAAATACTAGTTCAATAATTGAAGATAAATTAAAAAACACTATAGTTGAATTAAATAAATCGGGGATTCAAAATTCGTTTAAAGCGGCTGCCGAATACATGTTAGACGATAATTTTAGAAAACTTTTTCAAACTGAAAAATTACTTACTATCAAAGATAATTATGTACTTGTAGAAATGTCTTATATTAATGCACCAATGCAATTGTATGAAATAATTTTTGAGTTACAAATCGCTGGTTATAAACCAATTTTAGCACATCCTGAACGGTATAATTTTTATCATTCGGCATTTGATGAATATATAAAATTAAAAAAAATGGGGTGCTTATTTCAACTTAATCTATTGTCATCAGTAGGATACTATGGACCAAATGTAGCTAAAGTAGCCGATGATTTATTGAAAAATAATTTAATTGATTTTGTTGGTTCAGATGTACATCATGGTAAACATATTGATTTTTTCTATAAAAAAATTGTTTTGAAAAACCTTGATTCTTTAAAAGAGGCAATTCAAAACAATTCTTTATTTAAGTCGTAATTTATTTTTTCGAAAAAATGCTTTTAAGTTTTTGAAAAAATGATGTTTTTGATTCGTCTACGCCATAACCGTAGCCATATCCGTAACCGTAGCCATAACCATAACCATATCCGTAGCCATACGTTTTCTTAATTTCGGTATCATTTAATACTACAGACATGTTTGGCAATTTATTTTCTTTATACAAGGTTTCTGCAAAACTTAACATGCCTTTATCTAAATAGTTAGCTCTAACAACGTAAATAAATGAATCTGCATTTTTAGCAATTAAAAGAGTATCTGTAACCATACTTATAGGAGCAGTATCAACTACAATGTAATCATATTGTTCTTTAAGTTCATTGAATAAAACATTAATCTTGTTATTCATTAACAATTCAACTGGATTTGGCGGAATAACTCCAGAAGGTAAAGCATAAAAATTATCGAAATCTTTAACTTTAATAATATAGTCTTTGATGTTTTCATCAGATTTACTCAAATAATTGGTTAATCCTTTTGGTGGTAAATCAATGTAAGTACTAAGTTTTGGATTTCTAATATCTAATCCTATAATTAAAACTTTTTTACCTGACAATGCTACCGTTGTAGCTAAATTTACAGCAATAAATGTTTTTCCTTCTTTGGGAACTGAAGACGTAACAAAAATAGTTTTACATTTATTTTCAGGAACATGAGCTAATATAAAATCTAAATTTGTTCTAATCATTCTAATAGCTTCGGCTGAACTTGAACGGCTGTTGGCTTTTATAATCTCTTCATTAGTATTAGATCTTGGTATATCACCTAAATATGGAATTGTAACTTTTTCTAAAATGTCATGTCTGGTTTTAACTTTTGTATCTAAAAAGTCAATCAAAAATATAATTCCAGCAGGTAATAATAGTCCTAATATAAATGCAAATAAGTAAATTATATTTTTATTTAATGCAACTGGACCAGTTAAATAAGCTGAGTCAATTATTTTAGCTTTTGGAGATGTAACCGCTAATGAGATTTCGGTTTCTTCACGTTTTTGTAAGAGATATAGATATAAATTTTCTTTAATATGTTGTTGACGAGAGATTTCATTATAAAACCTTTCGTTAGTAGGAACTTGTTCAACTTTATTATCATACTTATTTAATTGTCGCAATAAATCGGCTCTTTGAATAAGTAAATCATTTTGTCTACTTTTTAAACTTTCAATAATATTAATGCGTAACGATGATAACTCACTTTCTAGATTTAAACGTTTCGGATTCAACTCTGTTGCTTCTTTAATAATTCTTGCACGTTGAATTGCTAAAGTATTGTATTTTGAAATTAATGCTGCCGAAGTTTCTGTAGAACTAAGAATGTTAGTTGCAATTAAATCATATTGTTTAGTATTATTAATTTCTTCTAACATGAATTGACTAACTTTTAAATCAGTTTCAATAGTTAAAACTAATTTATTATAGTCTACAGAAGAATTTAAACTTACATCTGCATCAGATGCTACACTTGTAATTTTTCTGTTTTTCTTAAAAACTTCAGCACTGCCTTCTACTCCGCCAAGTTCTTCAGTGATGATTCTTAGTCTTTTATTAATAAATTGTTTTGTGAATTCGGCAATTTGATTTCTGTCTTTAATAGCGTCTTCGTTGTACTGACTAACTAATTCATCTAAATAATTAAGACCTCTTGCAGGAATAGCGTCTGTTGATGATAAATTAATTACGTTAGTTTTATCTAATGAGATGGCATTGAATTTAAATCTAAATTGATTTGATTTAGATTCTAAATTGGTTTTGTAAACAGTTATTATATTCTCAATATTTAATTTTTCTGAATTACTTTTTAAGTTAATTACAAAATCACCTAAAGTAGAATGAATTTTTTGATTAAAATTATGAACTACGGATGATTTATTTTCTAAATCAGAAATTGAAAATTTATTTTTTGATAAAATTTTAATAGTAAATACGGTGTCTTTTTTATAATAATTATTTACTTTATTTATAAAAACAACTTTTATTGGATTTTCATCGCCATATAACTCTCTTGAAACTACTCTTCCTTCAGTAAAATAAGTAATGTCTAAATCTAAATTTTGAACCACATTTTGAGATAATGTTCTTGATTTAAGCAAAGCTATTTCATTATCAACATTATTTTTTACAGAAAAAATATTAAGATCTCCAAAAGCTGAAAACTCACTGTTTCCACCTTTTTTTTCATCTTTTATTAATATTGAAGATGACAAACCATATTCAACAACATTGTATCTTAAATAAACGAAAACAATTGACAAACAAAGAAATACACTTATAACAAACCATTTCCAGTATTGTAAATAGTTGAATATTTGCTCTTTAACATTAATTGTGTTATTTATAAAACTATTAGAATCGCTATTGGGAAGAGAGTTTTGCATAGTTATCTTGTTACTAAAAAGGCAATCGTTATTAAAAAGCTTACTGCTGAAATTATGACAGGTAAATTAGGTAATGCTGTTGTATCGATTTTTGCTTTTCTTTCTTCAACGTAAATAACATCATTTTGATCTAAATAATAAAATGGTGAATTTACAAAATCTGCTTTGGTTATATCAACTCTGTTGAACGACTTTATTCCTTGAAAATCTCTTACAACTAGCACATTATTTCTTTTTGCATATATTGTTAAATCTCCAGCTGCTCCTAAAGCTTCAAGCAAAGTAACTCTATGATTAGTAAATGGTTTCACTCCAGGACTTTTAACATCACCTAAAACAGTAACCTTAAAATTAGAGATCAATATATTAATAACAGGATTCTTAATATATGCGGTTAATTTTTGTTTTAACATTGATTTCAACTCGGTTAATGAATAACCAGAAACAGATAATGTACCTAATACTGGAAATTCAATATTACCATGATTATCAACTAAATAACCAATATCTTCACTTGGTAAAGCCCAGTTAAATGGTTGTGCAGCTTCGGTTTCTAGAGATGAAACAACAATAGTTAATCGATCATCGTTTTGAATTATTGGTTCATAGTTTACAGAAACGTCTTTAAAGCTTTGATTGCCTTGTAGATAAACAAATTTCTTCTTAGACATACAAGAAGTGGCAAAAATGGATATTAGTAGTATAAAATATAACGAATACTTATTCATGAATTATTTTTTAAAATCTGATTTAGCCAACAAATATAGCATTTCCTTTTTAATATTCTAGACTTTTACCTTGTTCTACTTGATAATCGTTTACACTAATATCTAATGTTTCATAAATAGAATTCAAGCTTTTATATTCAGGAACTAATTTTTTCATTTTTGAAACTAATTTATTTGAACTTAATGTTCCAGCAATTTGAATTAATTCTTCGATTTGGAGATTTATCACTTCAAATTCATCGCAAACTTCAACAGCAATGGTAATTTTTTCATGATGAGTTGTTAAATTTCTTGCCGAATCATTTAGTAGTTCTTCATATAGTTTTTCTCCTGGACGCAATCCAACAATTTTTATTTTAATGTCTTTTTCTGGAATAAATCCTGCTAACCTAATCATCTTTTTAGCTAAATCAATAATTTTAACTGGTTTACCCATATCAAAAATAAAAATCTCTCCACCATTGCCCATAGAGCAAGCCTCTAATACTAGCTGGCAAGCCTCTGGTATCGTCATGAAATATCTAATAATTTCAGGATGTGTAATTGTAATAGGACCTCCTTCTTGAATTTGTTTCGTAAACAGTGGAACTACCGAACCATTAGAACCTAAAACATTTCCAAAACGAGTAGTAATAAATTTAGTGTAGCGCTGAGAATTATTTTTTTTATGTTTAAAATGTTTAGATTGAACATACATTTCAGCAATTCTTTTACTTGCACCCATTATACTACTTGGGTTAACCGCTTTATCTGTAGAAACCATAACAAAACGTTCTACATGATATTTATTAGATAAATCAGCTACATTTTTAGTTCCTAAAACATTGGTAAAAATGGCTTGCGACGGATTTTCTTCCATCATTGGAACATGCTTATAAGCAGCTGCATGATAAACAACATCGGGTTTATATTCATTAAAAATTTTATCTAAAATTTCATAATTTCTTACATCTGCAATAATATTTTGAACTTCTACATCATGATTTAATTCAACAATTTCTAATGATAATGAATTTAACGGAGTTTCTGCCTGATCAAGAAGTAGTATTCGTTTAGGTTTAAAATATAAAACCTGACGTACAATTTCACTTCCAATGGAACCAGCAGCTCCAGTAACTAATATTGTTTTGTTATACAATTTTGCTGAAATTGATTCTGTATCTAATACAATTGGCTTTCGTTCTAGTAAATCATGAATTTCAAAATTTTTGATGTTTTTAGATATCTCTTTTTGATCATCCCAGTCAGATACTAAAGGCAATGTATACACTTTAAAGCCGTATTCAATGCAGTCATCAACTAAACTTGAACGCTCTTCTTTAGTTAGACTTTTATCTGCAATTATTAATGCTTCTACTTTTTTAGAACGCATAAGAACTGGTATACTTTTCTTTATTTGAAAAATGGGTAGATTTAATATTCTCTTGGTTGAATTTTGATTGTTTTTATCTATAAATCCGATTAATTTGAATCTTCCTGGATCTTCAGATTTTAGTGCATTAGCAACAGCAGTTGCATTGGCATCTGAACCATAAACAATTGCATTCATTTTCTTAGTTGTAGAAACTTCTGAAAACAAAAGTTCAAAAGTTTGTTTCACAATAATTCTGTAAAAAAATAACAAACTAAACGATAAAACTGAATTGATAAATGCGCCTGTTGTAAGAAAAACTTTTTGCTGATTAAATAATATTACACCAAAATTTAATAATATAATTACCGCAAAAGTTGAAAACTGCGAAAAGAATAACTTCAAAGCATCGATGTAAGACGAATGCCTAATAATTCCTGAATATGTTCTGTAAATCCAAAAAAAGAAAGTATTAATTACCAGGTAAATAGCAATTCCAATATTAATATCCTGATTTGGAATATAGTTAAGCTTTAATCCTTGAAAAAGAAAATAAGTAATAATTCCGGACACAAAAACAATAAATATGTCCAACAACAAGATAAGCCACCTTGGCAAATACGCAAGATTTCTAAAACTAAAATCTGTATTAATTACAGAAAAAGTCTGAAAAAATTCTGAAAAATTATTATTTTTTGTATTTTTAATCAATTCTTTAGTTCGATTTGGAAATGTAAAAATAAGAAAAAAAAAGTTGTTAAAAAAAACTTAAAAACTTTTTTAATGAATTCTTAATTCTTTCTCTATCAAATTCATCTAGATTAGAACCAGATGGTAAACACAATCCTTTTTCGAATATTTTTTCTGAAATTGTTCCACCATAATAAGGAGCAGTATTAAAAATGGGTTGTAAATGCATTGGTTTCCATAATGGTCGGCTTTCAATATTTTCATTATCTAATAATAATCTTAAATCTTCTCTAGTTTTTCCGCTATTTTCATCTGTATTTATCAAAATTGATGAAAGCCAATGATTTGAATAAAAATCCTCATTTTGCTCAGAAAATACTTCTACTTCTTCAGTATTTGAAAAAACTGTTTTATAAAAATCATGCATTGATCGTCTTTTGTTCACATGTTGGTCTAAAACTTCCATTTGACCTCTACCAATGCCTGCGCAAATGTTACTCATTCTATAATTATAACCAATTTCACTATGTTGGTAATGAGGCGCATTATCTCTAGCTTGAGTTGCAAGAAACACAGCTTTTTCTTTTAATATTTTAGTTTTAGTAACTATTGCACCACCACCAGAAGTGGTTATAATTTTGTTTCCATTAAATGACAAAACACTAATATCACCAAAAGTTCCACATTTTTGACCTTTGTAAGTGCTACCTAATGCCTCGGCGCTATCTTCAAGAATCGGAATTTCATAAGCATCAGCAATTTGTCTTATTTCATTGACTTTAAATGGCATTCCGTATAAATGTACTGCAATAATAGCTTTTGGTTTTTTACCTTTCGAGATTCGGTCTTTAATTGCATCTTCTAAAGCATTCGGACAAATATTCCACGTACTTGGTTCACTATCAATAAAAACTGGTGTGGCTCCAAGATAAAGAATAGGATTTGCCGATGCCGAAAATGTCATGCTCTGACAAATAACCTCATCTCCAGCTTTAACGCCCAACATGATCAATCCCAAATGAATTGCTGCAGTTCCTGAACTTAAAGCGCCCACAAAAACATCTTGATTAAGATATTCTTCTAAATCTTTTTCAAAACCAGTAACATTTGGACCTAATGGAGCAACCCAATTAGTATCGAAAGCCTCTTTAATATAATTTTGCTCGTTTCCACCCATGTGCGGCGAAGAAAGCCATATTTTGGAATTACTCATTTTCGTGAAATTTTATTGGTTTAGCTGGAATACCAACAGCGGTACAATTGTCTGGTAAGCTCCTAGAAACGACTGCGCCTGCGCCTACAATAGTATTTTTTCCAATAGTTAATTGATTGATAATTTTTGCTCCTGTACCAACATAAACTTTTTCTGAAACAAATACCTCTCCAGAAATATTTACTGATGGCATAAATGCTGAAAAATCATCAATTTGGGTGTCGTGACCAACGGTACACATTAGATTTAGCGTTACAAAATTACCAATTTTAATATTACAGGTTATTATAGTTCCAGCACAAATAACACATCCAAAACCTATAGCTACGTCATCACTAGAGATTAGTACAGATGGATGAATAATTGTAGGGAAATTTAATAAATTGGTATTTAGTGAAGCTATAATTTTGCTTTTAACAGTTGGATCGCCAATGCCTAAAACAACCGATAAATTAGATTTAAGATTATTCAAATCTTCTAAATTTCCTAAAACTGGAAAACCGTTTACTAATTTGCCTTTTTCAATTCCGTCATCATAATATCCTAAGAAATTATAGATTTTAGTATCTTTATTTAAAGTATCAATTATCGTTTTGACTTCTCTACCAAAACCACCAGCACCAATGATTACAATATCTTGCATAAAATTTTAATTATAATTTACGTTCCTTGAAAAGGCTCAATCGTTGCTTCGTTGGAAGCAGTTATTCCGTCACTTTTAATAACTTTTAATATTGTTTTAAAAAGTATTTTCAAATCTAAAATAAATGAAATATTATCAACGTACCAAACATCGTATTCAAATTTTTTGTCCCATGAAATAGCATTTCTACCATTAACTTGAGCCCAACCCGAAATTCCAGGATTTACTTCGTGGCGTCTGCTTTGAAAATCATTATACAAATGCATATAATCCGTTAGCAATGGCCTTGGACCAACAAGGCTCATATCACCTTTCAAGACATTCAATAATTGCGGAATTTCATCTAATGAAGTTTTTCTTACAAAAGCACCAACTTTAGTCAATCGTTTAGAATCTGGCAATAGTTTTCCTTCATTATCTTTTCTGTCGTTCATGGTTTTGAACTTAACAATTTTAAAAATTTTACCATTTTTACCAGGTCGAAGTTGAAAGAAAAAAGGTTTTCCTTCATTAGCAACAAATAAAAAAACAGTAACCAACAAAAACACTGGCGATAGAATAATCAAACCGATTAAGGCTGAAAAAAAATCAAAAAAAGGTTTTATTATTGATTTGTACATTGTATAATTTTTGTAAAAATAGTTATTTTATTTTATAGCTATTTTACCTTTGCATTATTAAAATAATTGTATTCTTCTAAAATGGCATTCCAAACTACATGTTGCTCATAATTAGATACTATTCTACTTCTTGAATTGCTTTTTAAAGTATTGAATAAATCAGAATTACTCAACAATTCATTCATGGAACCAAAAAGCGCGTCTTGATTTTTAACTGGAATTATAAGTCCGTTTTCTCTAGTACTAATTATTTCATTACATCCATTTATATCAGAAACTATACAGGGTAATTCCATTGCACTAGCTTGCATTACAACATTAGGAAAACCCTCGCGATAACTCGGAAAAACTAAACAATTAGCAACCGAAAAATAAGGTCTAACATCATTTTTATAACCTACTGAAATAATTGATGGATTGCTTTGAATTTCTTTTAAAACTTCTGGTTTTAACGGATTCAAATCTTCTTCTAACGGACCAACTAAAAGCAATTTAACTTTTGAATTATTATTAATTAAATCTAAAAAAGCGCTAACCAATTCATTAATTCCTTTGTCTGCAACAATGCGACCAACGAATATAAAAACAAAATCATCTTGATCAATTTTTAATGTTTTTCGTAATTCATTATTTTGAGTAAATGTAAAATGTTCTTTGTTAAAATAACTGGTGTCTATTCCGTTAGAACTTCCGTTAGCTAAAACTTTTAGTTTACTAAAATCACAGTATCTATTTTCTTTTATAATTTCTAAAAGTCCAAAAGAATTGGGATAAACTTTAGTTGCGCACGCATACGTTGCTCGCTCTACAAAGTCTAAAACTTTTCTTTTAATCCCTTTAGCTTCAACTAGTGGTAATCCTGCAACTGTGTGCAATCGATAAGGCACGCCTGCGAGTTTTGAAGCCAACATTCCGATAATTCCAGCTTTGGGCGTATGGGTATGAACGATTGCTGGTTTTGTTCTTATCAAAAAAAAATAAAGCTTTACAACAGCAATACAATCTTTAATTGGTGTTATTTTTCGAGTCATTTCAAGATGAAACGTTGCTACTTGTTCTTTTTCTCCAACTTGTCTTAGTTTTTCATTATCAGAAGAAACTGCAATAACATCAAAATAATTATTCATAAAACGCAATTGACCGCCCAAGAGTTTCTCTAAGGATATTGGAATTGTTGTTATTCTAATTAATTTTGGTTTCACGTTCTATTGTTGTAAATTTTAATGTAATCATCAACCATTTTTTCTATATCAAAATCATTGGCACGAGTGAAACACTGATTAGCAATTTTAGTGTAAAATTCTTGATTTTGATACAATTCTAGAATAATTTCTGATAAATGTTTGCTGTTTCCTTTTTCAAATAATAATCCAAAACCTGATACTATTTCTCTTATTCCTTCTATATCTGATGCAATGCACGGTTTATTAGCAGCCATACCTTCTACAATTGATAATCCAAAACCTTCAAAATTGGAAGACAAAATTACAACATCAGAATTTGCTAATAAATAAGGTATATCGTATCTATTTCCTAAAAAACTTACCCGATTTTGTAAATTTAATTCGGATACCAATTTTTTGCAATCCTCAATTTTTTGACCAGTTCCGACTAAAACTAATTTTACTTTATCTTCTAAATGAGTTAATGATTTTATTACTGTAGCCTGATCTTTGGCGCCACGAAAACTAGAAACTTGAATTAGTGTAAACTCTTTTTTAGTGCTGTTTTTCTGAATTTCTTTAGTCTTCGTTTGATAAAAATCTTTAACTACAATTCCATTATTAATTACTGAAATTGGATAATTAGTTCCAATATGTTGTTCTAATTTTTCTTTTGCACCTTGGGTGATGCAAATTATATCTTCAAAATATTTGTAGATAATTTTATCAATAATTTGAAAGAATTTATTTTCTCTTCTTCGATTATTTGTACTGTGCTCTGTATAAATAATTTTTATTTTTGAAAAACTTAGCATCTTAGCAAGCACAACCCAATAGGAACTTGGAAATAAATGTACGTGTACCAAATCATAATTTTTTAAAAACGGAATGATTTTGAAAATTAATAATGGTGAATAAACCGAACCAGTGGATAATGAAAATAATTTTCCGGTTGATGTGTTTTCTAACTTTGTATAAAAATCAGTAGTTGATTTTTTAAGTAAAATTACATCTGTATCGATACCTTTAGATTGATAAATTGGTACGCTATCAACAATTAGTTTTTCGGCTCCGCCAGTTTGTAAACTATTTATAATATGTAAGACTTTCATACTATAGACTTTTACGAGTTTTATAAAAAATATATACTGACACCACTAAACCAAATGGAATTGCAATAAAAGTAAGCAGTAAATTTGGTGATTGAAAAAGTAACTTTATATTTTTTGCAAACAAAGCGGATGATACTAAATGAATAGCCGATTTGAATTTTACTTTTAAACTTTTACTGTATTTCATAGCTACAATTCTTGAATAACCAAATCCGTTTGGGCTCTTCAAATATTGCTTTAATATATTTCTAGATGAACCGTCTTCAAGATATTCTACAATACAGAAAACTTCATTAGAGCAAATAAATTTATATTTACTATCAATCATTATATACAAAGTTCCGAGTGGTACTAATCGCTCATTTTCATAAACTGGATACAACGGAAACTCTTTTACAACATCAGTTCGCAATACAATTTTCTTGTCACCAAGAACTTTATTTTTTGAGTATAAATCGTTTAAAGTTGAATAGTGTACAGTTTCTGGAATCTTGGTTCCAACAATGATTCCGTCTTTAAAAGCGTCAAGTCCAATTATTCCTGCAACAGTAATATTTCCGTTTTCTTTCCAAATAGTGATGATTTTATCAATAGCATCATTTGGCATATAATCATCAGAATCTATACAAACATTTAGTTCGGTGGTTATATTTTTATAGGCAGTATTATGTCCAGTGTGCATTCCCTGATTTTGCTTATAAAAATATTCAATAGTTATTTTACTTTCTGCAATCCAACTTTGTACAAGTTCTTTAGTATTGTCGGATGAGCCATCGTCAATTATCATCCAAATAAAGTCTTGATTAGTTTGAGAAACTAAACTTTGATACAATTGATCCAAGCAAAAAGCTCTGTTGAATGTTGGAGTAAAAACGGTTATTGACTTCATCATATTAATATTACATTCAAGAGATACGTAAATGCAAAATAAATTAAAATTACTCTTGCTACAACCTGATGTTGGTTAGTAAAAAACTTATTCTTGAGCAAAGGATAAATAATAATTACAGCAACCATAAACCACGATAAATACGCAAATCTATTAGAATAATTGGCTCTAATTACTAATATCCAAAAACCATTTACCATTAAGTAAACGTTGAATAATTTTAAATATAGTTTATCTTCAAATTTTTGTTTGAAAATAAAATACCAACCTGCAAAAACTCCAGTTGCACTGTACAATAAGAAATCCCATCGAAAACCAACTTTAATTTGAACACCTTCGTTGGCAGCATTAAATTCTCCTAAATAGGTATTAATTACTTCATCATCTATTAAACCTAATTTAAGAAAAAAAGCTTGAAATAATGCTCCTAAAGCCAATGAAATAGGTATTGATAAAATCCAAAAATAGAGATAAGTTCTAGGTTTATTATAAAAAAATGTTAGAATGTAACATAAAATTGGTAGCGCTATTGACTTATGAATAAAAACACTAGCAACTAAAACAAGTACTGTAACAACTTTGTTATTGCGAGAAATAGCATAAAGAAATAAACTTGTTGCAATTCCGTTTCGTAGTCCATTAGTACCGTAGGAGAAAAATGAAAGCGAGATTACCAACATAAAAAATGCATAGAACGAGTAATCTTTAAACATTTTTTTGGAAAACGAATACAACGGATAAATATAAAATAAGGCACACAAAAAGAAAAATAGTACTGCCGAACGGGTTTTACTCATATTGTATTGAAAAAATTCGAATAGTGGATCTTTATTGTATTTTGGTAATCCGCCCTTTAAAAAGTTTTGAAATTCAATATTGTAGATGACCATGTCTCCAAAACGGAAACTTAAAGGTCGCAATCCAATGTATAAAAGGGTAAAAATTAGAACCAAAAATCCAAAAAAATTCTTTCCTTTTAAATTACTTGAAGATTCAATTGCGCTTCCGTTGCTCTGAAAAAAAACAAGTAAAGTAAAGAATAACAAAATATTGTAATAAACAGGAATATAATATTGTATTGGTATTAATGTATTCAAATGTATTATTTTGTTAAGTTAATCAACATCGATTTCCACTGTTGCATAACTGATTCTTCATTAAACCTAGCGCTATTTTGTTTAGCATTAGCTCCCATTATTTTTCGTTGCGCTTCATTTTGAATCAAAAATACAATTTTTTCAGACAATTGCTCACAATTTTCCATTTCAACCAAAAAGCCATCACTTTCTTGCGTAATAATATTTCTTGGTCCGGTTGGGCAATCAAACGAAACTATTGGTAAGCCTATTGATAATGATTCAAGTAAAACCATAGGAAAACATTCATTTCTTGATGACATGACAAACAATGAATACTCCTGCATTACATCTAATAAGTTATCTGTTGCTGGTTTTATGTAAACATTTTTATGCAAATAATAAGATTTTATTAAATTATTTAATTCTTGAATATAATTTTCTTCGCCTTGACCATAAATATGTAATTCCCAATCGGGATATTTATCTACTACTAATTTCCATGATTCAATTAAAAATTCAAATCCTTTTACATAAGCGATTCTTCCGGCAGCAATAACTTTATGGTTTGTTAATGATGCTTTTTTATTATTTGAAATTAATGGATTCGGAATTACAACTGTGTTTTGAGATTTATAAAACTGCTTTTCATCTTTGTTTAAAAGCAGAAGAACATCATATTTAGATGCTACAAAATCACTAATTTTTAATTGTATTCTTTTTGAAAATCCGGCTACTTTTCTTGCATTAAAAAGATTGAATGCTGTTGCATGAAATTCTCGTATTTTTTTAACCTTAGTTTTAAAAAATGGTGCCCAATAAAAGTCAAAAGATTGGTTGCAAACTATAATAATATCTGGATTAATATCCAAAATAGCTTTATTCCATTGCTTGAAATGAAACGGAATTTTTTTTAAATTTTTGGGATGAAAAAAACTCTTTTGCCTTTCGTAATTTACTGCTAAATCAACAAATTTTATTTTATCATTTAAAGCATAACACGGAACATTATTTTTTTGCTCGGTTGTTAAAATTGTTACTTCATAATTAAAAACTTCAACAAAATAATTGGCTTTTTGTGCCATTACTTTTTCAAGTCCGCCATGCAAATAAATCTGATCTGTTGAGAAAACTATTTTCATGATTTTCGTAAAGTGTCTTTAACTTTTTTAAGATTGAAAAAATTAATGATATTTGAGATAGTGTTTACTCCAAAAATCCGCATTAATTTTCGTTTAAAATCTGCCAAAAATTTATGCTTTAATGGAATCCAGGACATAGCAAAATGATGAATAGAATAAGTTTCAGATGTGTTTTCTAAAACTCCAGTTCCTAAATTTTTAGCACAAAAATATTCTTTTGGAAAAAGAAGCAGTTTGTTTTTAGAGGTTTCCAATTGATGAGCGGCTATGATTTCTGATTTTGAAAGAACAACTATTTCTCTTTTTGTTTGCACTTGTTGCATCATAATTTTTGGCAACGTAACCGTATTGAAACTTCCATCATTATTTATGAAAGTTTTGCCATCATAATATAACAAACAATCGTGAAGCCAATCTGCATTTTTTTCTGCTCCAAAAACTCCAGCTTCAATAATTCCGTCACCTTCTGTTCCTATTATATAGGGCAAATGAAGTAAATCATTAAAACTTTTTTTAACTTCTACATCGGTATCCATATAAATTCCACCAAAATTATACACCGCATAAAGTCGGATATAATCAGCAGCAAAAGCATATTTCTTGGACTCAAATGCTTGTTTTACCCACAAATTATCGTCTAAATTAAATTTATTCGTATCCCAAAGTACAAATTCATAATCGGGCAAATACTGTTTCCATGACGCAATACAATCTGCAATCACTTTAGGAAAAGGATCGTTACTTAGCCAACAATAATGTATTATTTTCGGAATCATTTATAGAAATTAATTATATAATTGTTTAACAAACCAAAGTGAAAATAGTCTTGCACCATTGGCATTCAAATGATCTTTATCGGCAAAATCTTTTTTATCAAATGGTATTTTGGAATAATCTAACAACGTAGCATTTGGCAAATTACTATTTTTAAATTCTAAATATTTATTGTAAAAAACAGATGGTTCTGCATGTAATTTTTGCTCAATTGGTGTGTCTAATAAAATTAATTTTATTTTATTTTTCTCACAAAGTGAATATATTTTTTGTAAATAAACAATGTCTTTTGAACCAAATTTTACTTCTTTATGTACATTTTCATCGACAATTTCTTTCTTTTCTTGCGTTGTATCTACATGCGATAAGGCTAAAAAACCTCCAATTCCAAAATGATTTATTTTTTCTTTTTTCTTAATTCTATATAAATGTCCTAAATTATTTTTTATGATAAACGGAACATTTTGAACAAGTTGAAAAGGAGCATTTGATAGAAATTCAGTTGTATCGTTTTTATCAAAAAGAAAAAAATGTAACGGCAATTTGAATCCGTTTATGCTACTATCAACCAACCAATTGTCTTGAGTTACACTCAAATTATTTGGTGCATAACCAAGAATTAATGTATCAATTTGCTTATTGCTTGGAATAATATTTTTCAACTTTGTGTAAGAATAAAAATAAGTATCGGCACTTTCAGACATGTTGAGCGCATTGGAAATAATAGTATCATTCAAGGCACATTGCGTATGAGAATCTCCCAAAATCAAAATGTTTTTTTCTTTAGAAATTGAAAAATCAAACCAATTTGCAACAAGTATTTTAGTACTAATTAAAGTGATTGCGAATCCTAATAAAAGAACAATAAAAAAAATACCTATTTTTTTTAAAAATGGTTTCATTATTATTTCTTGATTAGAATTGAAAATAAATAAATTCTTGCTCTTTTCCCATGAAGAAAATTATGAGTAACACAATTGTATAATAAAACGCCCAACGAAAAGCTCTATTCCATTTAAAACCTAATTCCTCTAAGGCATATTTGTTACTTCTGCCAAACCATTCAACTAGCACAAAAAGAAGAATTAAAACTAGTAATGATAATGGAAGAATTGATGGTTTAGTCAATAGTGATTTGGTAAATATTCCGGCTATGTAAGAAAAAGCATGCGTCATTGAATTGGCCCTAAAAAATATCCAAGCCAACATCGTTAACATAAAAGTAAACAAAATTGAAACAAATTCTTTTGCGGTTGGTGCTAATTTTCCCAAAGCAACAATTTCCATATTATTGCGGTTCTTTTTTGCTAATAAAATTGGTAGAAAATAAAGTGCGTTTAGAAATCCCCAAAACACAAAAGTCCAATTGGAACCATGCCAAAATCCGCTAACAAGAAAAATTATGAACGTATTTCGAACTTTCATCCAAGTGCCGCCTTTGCTTCCGCCTAACGGAATGTATAAATAATCTCTAAACCAAGTTGACAATGAAATATGCCATCTACGCCAAAATTCAGCAATATCTCTTGAAAAATAGGGAAAAGCAAAATTTCTTAATAAATCTATTCCGAAAAGTCGTGCAACACCCAATGCAATATCGGAATATCCTGAAAAATCGCAATAAATTTGAAACGTAAAAAAGAACGCTCCAAGAACTAAATTACTTCCCGATTGATGTGCCGAATCATTAAAAATAATATTGGCATACTGCGCACAATTATCAGCAATTACAATTTTTTTAAATAAACCCCAAAGAATTTGTCGCAAACCATCAACCGATTCTTGATAATTAAATTTTCGTTCTCTTTGAATTTGCGGTAATAAATGTGTCGCTCGTTCTATTGGTCCAGCCACTAAAAGCGGAAAGAAACTCACGAAAACCGAATAATCTATAAAGTTCTTTTCGGGTTTTATTCGGTCGTAATAAATATCAATTACATAAGATAATCCGTGAAAGGTGTAAAATGAAATTCCAACAGGTAAAATTACTTTCAGCGTCCAAACATCAACATGAAGTCCGAGATTTGTAACAGCATCTGAAAAGGAAGTTATAAAGAAATTGTAATATTTGAAAAAACCTAAAAATCCTAAATTTACTGAAATACTCAACCAAAACCAGAATTTCTTCATTCTAATGGTTGTAGATTCGTGCATCTTTATTCCAGTAAAATAATCGAGTAAAGTTGAAAAAACTAATAAAAAAAGAAATCTATAATCCCAACAAGCATAGAAAAAATAACTTGATACCAAAAGTAAAATGTTTTGTGACTTGTAATTTTTATTAAATACAAACCAATACAACAGAAAAACTATTGGTAAAAAAATTGCAAAATTTATAGAATTAAAAAGCATAAAATTGCGTGCTTATTTATAATAATCAGTCAAATGGATTTTGACAAATGTATCTATTTATTGTTAATATAAAAGTTTTAATTGGCAATAACCCTCAAAGCGTAACCTTGAGTAAACGGTAAAATATCAAATTCTTGTGAATGCACACCAATTCCTTTGGTATCGCCTTGAGAAAAATCTATTGCGCCATCGCGTCGCGTTACTTTCATCAAATAATTTAAGGCTTTATCTTTAGAAATTATACATTCTGATTTAAGTTCTTCAATACTTGCTGCGTTTGCTAAAAACCAGGCTAAAGTTGCTGTTGTAGAAGAATCGGCTCTAGTTTCTTTGCAGGTAACCAACCAATTCCAACTGCCATTATCATTTTGAAAGCGCACCGCCATTTTTGCAAAAGCTATTACACTTTTAGTAAGTTCACTTTTTAAAGCATGATTTTCTGGAAGATTGGTCCACGAATCAATCAAACCAATTGCGTACCAACCTAGACCTCTGCCCCAACCATATAAACCAGCGCCTAATTTAGTTTGTGTTTGATAAGTGTGGCAAGGCAAAAATTCACCATGTAACATTCCATATTTGTTAAATTCTGAAATTTGCTTTACTGCTAATTTGATTGCATCGTCATTTTGAAATTTTACTCCGTAGCATGATAAAAATGGACAAATAAATCCAATGGTGTCAACATAACGATAGTTTTTCATAGACTTTCGATATTGAACAGTTCCATCTTCGCCAATTAAATCTTGAACTAATAACCAAATGGCATCCAAAGCTGGTTTGATTTTAGAATGATCAACCCAATCAATATTCAGTAATGCGTAGGCTAGAATTACTCCATCAATTTCTTTGGGAACAATTTTCCAATTTCCTGATGTGTCGATTTTGGAATTGATGTAATTATCAATACTAACCTTAACTGTATTGTCTTTTGAAATTTTATAATTTTCGTAAAGTCCAAGCAACAAAGCAGCTTCTTGCCAATGCTGAATTGAAGCACGTTTGTAATTTCCTTTTAGAATATCAAAAATTATAAACTGCTTGTTATCCGTTAATTTTATTGTTGGCGTTTTGTGAAGCCATTGTTTAGATTTTGCAACCACTTTTTGATTCCATTGCTCTTTATTCTGATATCTTCCAATGTGAATTCTACTTTGCCAAGTATTTAGTTGTGGCAAATAATCTATCATCAAAACAATAAAAATTACTAGTATAAAAACTAATAATACAATAATTAAAACGGTATTGGTCAACATAATTTATTGTTTAGATTCGTCTTCTAATAGTTTGTAAAAATGGGCAATTTCATTTTCGGTTCCAAAATTTTGCTGTGATAAAACTTCTGAAAATTGTTTTCTTAAATCGGCATCTATAATTAATCGTTCTAAATTCTCGGCAATCGAATCGGAATTTAACTCAGCTATCAAACCACTTTTTTCGTGTTCAACATGAATTCTTGCCACATTAAAATCAGTTAATAAAATTGGTTTTGCTAAAATTTTAGCTTCATGAACAACAATTCCAAATCCTTCAAAACGCGAAGTGTGCAAAAAAATATCGGATTGCATTAGATAAGGATAATGATTTTCTTTTATTCCTAAAAAATGAATATTATCTGAAATTCCATATTCGATTGCTTTGTCAATTAATGCTTTCTTTTCTTCGCCATCGCCAATAATTATCCATTGAAATTTGATGCCTTTATCAAATACTTTTTTAACGGCTTCCAATGCTAAATCAAATCCTTTTTGATGCGTCAATCTACCAACAGAAATCAGTTTAAATCCTTCAGGCAAATCGTTGACTTGTTCTTGAGCAAGTTTGTGAATTGTGGTAGCAGAAATGATACTTTTTATAACTTTAAATTTATCTTTAAAATGAGGAAAAGTTTCGATCATAACTTGTTTACTTCCATCAGAATCTAGAGCTATAAAATCTAGCTTTTTAAAATAATAATCGTCAATGGTTTTATCCATTTTTAGCTTATTATAATCGTTCATTATAAATCCGATTTTTTTCTTAGCCGTTACTTTTTCAACACAAAAATAATTAGGCGTTTTTTCTAAAAACCCTATTGCAACATCATATTCTTTTTGGATTGGACGCATTGTTCTACCCAAGTATTTCCATGCTTTTTGTTCAGCAACCGCTTTAATCTTTTCACTTTTAAAAACAAATCCAGCTAAGATTCGATTCCAAACCACATTGAATTTTCCTTTTTTTAGATTGTCTATAATTGCTGTTTTTATAGACATATCGAAGTATTTGTAATTTTCAGGTTCTGGAAGTAAAACGACTTCTTTGGGAACTTGATTCATAAAAACACCAGTTTGCTTAAACAAATACAAATCTACATTAAAACGCGAATAATCAATAGTTTGTAACAAAGAAACCAATGCTTTTTCAGCACCACCACAAGTTAGATTATTGATTATAAACAGTAGATTTTTCCTTGAATTATCCATTTAATAAGCTGTAAAGTTTTAAAATTTCACTTTCGGTGCTCAAATTTTCTTTAGACAAATTTAAAGATAATTCTTCTTGAACAGTTTTATTTTGTAAAAGATAAGTTAGATCCTTTGCTAATTCATTTTCGTCAAATGCTGTCATCCAACCATTTTTTTGATGACTAATTTGATCTTTGGCAGTGGTGAAATTAGTAACCAGTATCGGCTTTTGCATAATTTTAGCTTCATCTATCGCAATTGATTTGCCTTCATAGCGCGATGGTTGAGCATATAGTGTTGCTGCTTTTAGATAGGGATACGGATTTTCTCGCAAACCAATCAATTGGAAATCATTTTTTAAATTATATTTTTCAATTTTAAGTTCCAATGTTTTTCGTTCGGCACCTTCACCAATAACAATCCATTGAAATGAAACGGCATTTTCTTTTAGGATTTTAGCTGCTTCAATGGCCATATCAAATCCTTTTTGTGGATGCAATCGTCCAATTGAAAGTACAATTGGTTTGGAAGTATCGAGAGTGATTTGCTCTTCAGCCATTTTTTGAATAAGCGAAGTAGAAACGATATTATAAATTACTGAAACTTTATCTTTTTCAGACGGAAAAATCGATTTTAAAACCGATGCACATTCTTCAGAAACAGTTGCAATTGCGCTTAACTTTCTAAAATAAGGAGCATCAAAATCAGCATTCAAATTCAATTTAGTATAATCATTGTGAATGAAACCGATTTTCTTTTTGGCATTTACACAATCAACAATAAAATAAATAGATGATTTTTCAAGAAATCCAACGGCTGCATCATATTGAGTAGTGATTGGCGTAATAGATTTTCTAATGTGTTTCCAACCTTTTTGTTCCGATATTCCTGAATTTTTTTCTAAACTATTATTAATTGTAAAAAGTATTCTGGAAATTGCCATTCCGATTTTACCTTGTTTTACAAAACTTAAAACACTTGATTTTATAGATTTTGTGAAATTTGTATAATCGCCATTTATTGGTAAAATAGTAACTTGAGAAGGAATTGCTTTTAAAAAAATTCCAGCATTTTTAAACAAAACTAAATCTACATCATAGTTGTTATAGTCTATTGTATTTAGTAAATTGACTAAACTTTTTTCTCCGCCACCAGCTTCGAGACTTGGAATTACAAATAATATTTTAGATTTTGGAAGTTCCAATAGTTGGTAGAATTAGTCTATATTGAACAATATTTGACTTTGGTACAAATCGTCTTTTGCATCAACAATATTGATGTTTCCATCTTTAGTTCCATGCGTATATTTGGTTGCGATTTTAACCGGAACCAAAGTTCCCATTTTAAACCATTCGTATTCAATATCTATATTTCCTAAATCGATAGCCCAATAGCCTAGCTTGTGCAAATCATAAGCTAAAATAGTAGCAGTTGGACCCAAAGCAATTAATATCAATTTATTTTTATCGACTTTTTGAACTCCAGAAAGTATAGCGTCATATTTATCAAAAGCATTTTCTGGCGGACCTGTTATTCTGCCAACGCTTTTGCATTCTGAAAACAAGTCATTTCCCATACCGAGTCTACTTTGTTTTCCTTCAACAATTACAATATCTTTTCCTTGCCAAATTTGTTTCAACAAAGAAATATAAGTTTTGCTTTTTTCTTTATCTTGAATTGGCATATAAAATCTACTAATAGCTGTATTGAAATACTGCTTGTCTTTTATCATGAAACGGTACCAATCTTTTCGATGAATACTTAAATGTTCACGCCAAAATTTTTGATTCACTTCAGTTCGCAAAGCTAATTTTCTATCTTCAAAAATATCTGGAACTGTAACTATATGATTGTTTTTAGCTTCATCACTAGAAAGTACTTCTTGCAATCGTTGCATTAACTTAGCATCTTGCTTTTGATAAATAATTTCTCCACCAACAGCAATCCATATTTCGCCATCTCCATACCTACTAACCGAACATTTGTTATCTAAAATGTATTGAATCGTTTCATCAATTAACATCACTTTTGGCTGTGCATGAAATTTTGAAACCAATTGATTATAAAAAATAACTAACGGTCGTTTGACAGCATAATAAGTAGCAAAAATGATTTTTTTCATACGATTTGAACTAAATTAATTCATGACTTGTTTTAAAAAAACAGGTGCTTTTTTTGACATTTCTTTAATTCTCGGAATATTATTTGCCAACTCATTGATGATTTCTTTTTCTTGTGAAATCATTTCATCGAATTTCTCTATTAATTTATTGCTATCTGAAATTTCGGCAAGACTTAATACTAATTTTTCTTCTCCAAAAATATCTTTGGCAATTCCTTTAGATTTAATACTATAACCTAAAACCATTGTTGGAATAAGTGTCGAATAAGCTGCAATCGTAGCATGAGTTCTTGCTCCAATGAAAAATTTCATCCTCGCGATGTAACCTTTGTATTGAATTGCATTTAGATTATTTGGAATCAAAATAACTCGTCCAGTGCTTTCAAACGCATTGTAAAAATCTTGCATACACTCGGAATCATCATTATTGGGTTCAATAACATGCGGTGTAAAGGCAATTGTCATGGATGTTGTGTCAATAATATGTTTGATTAAATCGAAAGCAGCTTTGTGAGATTCTTTATTTTTTTTCCATACCAATGGACTAAAATTAAATCCGATTGTGTTGCCAACTTGCCATCCGAATGGTAAAGGCAATTCTTCTTTTTGCATAGTAAAAGCACTATCAGCAATTAGTTCAACATTTTGGATTCCTTTACTTTTAAGGATATTTTGAGTCAAACTTTCTCTAACTAATAATAAATCGAAAGATGATAAATCTTTAATTTTGGTATCTGAAATGTCTTCACCACCAATGGATGCACCCCAAAGAACAAGTTTCTTCCCAGCTTTTTTGATCAATCTATCAATTTCATAAAGCCAAGGTTGTTCGCCGTAGCAATAGTTATCGCCACCAATAGAAAGAAAAATGTCGTGTTGTGGAATTAAAGCTATCAATTTCTTATAGTTTTTACTCCAATAATACGTTTCATCTTTAAAAAATTTCACATTAAATGCTGAAATAACTCCTTCTACAGAATACAAATTCACTTTGGAAGTACGAACATCATAAATGTTATTCAAATTTGGAATCAAGGCATCCGATTCTGGATTGAATGATGCTAAATTTACAACTGCATTTGGATATTCTTTTTTAATCAAATCAACGCTGGAGCGAACAATTGCTTCACAACCACGATTTAAACTTCCTACGTGAAAAAACAATAATATTTTCATTTTTATTTATTTCTAAATCTACTGTAAGCAGTTAATGCATAGAGTAAATATCTTAATTTATGTTTTAAAGCGAACAAAACTAATCGTTCAAATTTCGATTTTTGTAAAAATACTATATTATAGTACTTATCCAAAATATTTGTTAAAGTTTTACTTTTAAAAACTTCATTGATATACTTTTTCTTGTCTGATTTTAATTCGTTTTTCGGATCACAATATTCATTCAATAACGAAATGGTGCGGTTCAAAAACTTAATTGATTTTAAAGTAGCTATTTGTTCAATAGTTAAATAGTCATTTACAAAAGCTGAATAATCTTGCAAAAATTCTTCTTCTATTCGAGCAAAATAGTTTTTGGATTTAAAATTTCTGGTAGCACTTCCTGAAACCTCAACATAATGATAGCCTACATACTCTAAAAACAAAACTTTATTGGAATGAAAAAAATAATTTAAATTGAACCAACCATCTTCACCTAAGGCAACTCCAATTGGAAATTGAATTTTAAAAGTATCGATTACACTCTTTTTGTAGAGTTTATTCCAAATGGCATTTAGGTTGTCATGACTTATAAAATGTGGAATTAATTGCTTTTGAATTGATACTTTTTCTAAAACTTGATTATGTTGAAATGGTGCTTTTACAACATATGAAGTTTCGTTGAGATAAGAATAATAATCACAAATCACAACATCCAAATCGTGTTTTTTAGCAGCAACATATAAGGTCTCAAAGCAATCTTTTTCTGAGAAATCATCAGCATCAACAAATCCAATGAATTCACCAGATGCTATTTTTAAACCTTCATTTCTTGCTACACTTACACCTTTATTTTCTTGATTTACAAGTTTAATTCTAGCGTCGTTCTTTTGATAAGATTCAATTATACTTTGACTTTCATCTTTAGAACCATCATTGATAAAAATAAATTCACAATCAGTAAGTGTTTGCGATAGTAATGATTCCATACATTTATGCAAATGTTTTGCAGTATTAAAAACAGGAATTATTACAGAAACTTTTATCATTAGTTAGAAGTGTAAAATGGCAACATTATTTATTTTGAAGAAATTAGTTGCTTAATTTTTTTGGCTTTATTGTACAAATAAAAAAGCGTAAAATTTTTATCGAAATACTTGAATTCTTTAGATTTATCAGTAATTAAATAGCTTAAATCATAACCTTTCAAAACTTTTTTAAGCTCTTCGAACCGTTCTTTTTTAAGAGTAGGAACAATACTTAATTTAAGAGTAATATCAATAAAAATAGTGATTACGGCATCAAAATAAAGCTTTTGAGCAGGCGTTGGATTTGGAAAAATTGCAATTTTATAGTCTGCCAACAATTCGATAGATTTAATATAACCGTGGTAACATCTATCGGTATAACCTTGCTTACTAATTGAATTTTGGCGGTTAGTATATTTGTAATAAGGTATTGAAATATAGCTACATCTATCAGCTCTTGTTTGAATTATAGCATTAAAAACAGAATCACAACCTAACAGAATTCTTTTGTCAAAACGAGTATCTAAAACAATTGAACGTCTGTATAAAGTAGCTGGAAACGTGCGTCTTGGATGTTCAAAACCAGATTTCACAACACCTTCTTCACCAATGGCTGGCATGTCTCTTAGATAATTTCCTTCTTCGTCATATTGTGACATTTTCATGTACAAAATATCTAAATTCTCCTTTTCGGCTTTTTCGATAATTGTCTTGAAAGTATTGTTTTCTATAGCATCATCGGAATCTAAAAATGTTAAGTATTTACCTTTAGCCGCATCAATTCCGCGATTTCTGGTTAGTGCATCACCAATATTTTCGTGAGTTAAATACACCAAATTGGAATATTTTTTTGCGAATTCTTCTAGAATTTGAGGGCAACTATCTGTTGAACCATCATTTACAGCTATTAATTCATACTCTTCGGCTGGTAAATCTTGGTCAAAAACACTTTGCAAACATCTTCTTAGATAGTGCTCGGTGTTGTAAATTGGTAATACTATACTAAGCTTCATTTTGTTGATTTGAATTAAATACTGTTAATGATGTTAAAAATAATAGGCTACTAAAATTTAAAGTTCCTCTTAAAAACCAGTTCTTTTTAGAATGTTTAAAATTATTTGCTTCGGATTGATAACCTCTTAAAAATGGTTTTAATCTTTTTATTTGATAATATTTTTCAGCAATTGTGGTTTCTTTCGATAAAACATATTTTTTTAAAATTTCATATACAATTCCTTTATAGGCGTTAGACTTTATTTCTAAATAATTGGAATCGATATCATTTATAGTTTGAAAAAGTTGCAATAATGCAATATATGAAGACATTCTTTTTACTAAATTTTCTTTAGTAGCAGAAGTAGTGATACTATTGGAACGTCTTCTGTAATAATACAATCCGTTATTAATTTTGGCAATAGTTTTAATTTTACCAAAACAACTAATATTAAAATAATCATCTTCGTGCAACTGATTAATTTTAAATGATAGTTCATAGTTATTTAAAAAAACTTTACTGTAAACATGAGACCATGCACTTGGAAAAAAGAATTTTGATTCTTTAATATAATTGTCACCAGTTGTAGTTTGAATTTCTTGTGAATTTACAACCTCTGAAAATTTATCTTTATCTTCAAAATAATTAATATGCGAGAACCCTAAAACTTCACAATTGAATTTCAATAAACTATCAACTATAATTTGCGTTGCATTGGGAACAATCCAATCATCACTATCAATGAACCAAATATAATCTCCAGAAACTTTTTCTAATCCAAAATTTCTTGCTTCACTTAATCCACCGTTTTGCTTATTTAATAATATAATTCTATTGTCTTTCAGAAGGTATTCTTCACAAATTTCTTTTGAGTTATCGGTTGAGCCATCATTAACTAAAATAATTTCCAAATCATTATATGTTTGATTGACAACGCTATCTAAACATTGTCTCAGATAGGATGCTACATTATAAACCGGAATAACAATAGAAATTTTCATTACTTAATGGATATAAATTCTCAATTAACCTGCGCTTTTATTCAACTTCAATTTTTAAAATTATACTTTTCAAATAGTCTTCTTTGTATTCACTTGGTATATCTAAATCAATAATTTCTTGATTTTCACTAACATATCGTCCTTTTACTGGCGTTTTTTCTACAACATTAGCAAGCATCCACATGTATTCTATATCAATATGACCAATATCAAGTGCCCAATAACCACTTTTTGCCAAATCATAACTTAAAACGGTAGCAGTCGGTCCCAAAGCAATTAAAATTAATTTATCCTTTCCATAAGTTTGTACGCTACTTAAAATTTCTGGATAATAATTGAAAGCATGTTCTGACGGACATAAAATTCGTTCTAAACTGGCTGCATTTTTAAATAAATCATTACCAACACCCATTCGTGAAAAATTTCCTTCAACTATTAATAAATCCTTATTATTCCATACTTGTTGAAATCGATTTATGATTTTTTTAGATAATTTTTTGTCAGTTCTACCAATATAAAATCTTGATATTCCAGCATTGGCGTACACTTTTTTGGAATCTAAATAACTTGATAACTCTTTTCCAAATTTATTAATAAACCCAAGCCAATAATATTTTGAATTTAATATTTCACCGTTTACTGTTTGAAAAGTTCTTGGCAAGCCTACAAGATGATTATCAAGATTAGAACAAAGTACTTCTTTTAATCGTTCGGCTAATTCTAAATTTTCAGATTGAAATACTAATCCTGCTTTTTTTAGCATTATTTTTAACTCACCATCTCCGAAGCGGCTAATACTACTTTTTTTATTAATAATTAAATCAATTGTTTCTATATCTTTCATGACCTTCAATCTTGGAAAAGAGACTCGCATGGAAAAAGTTCTTAAATACCAATAGTAGTATTCTAGCTTTTTGTTGTGAATTAGTATTTTTTTTATTTGGTCTAAAATCATAGTAAGAAAATTTTAATTAACTCTTTTTTTGAAATAACTTTACTTTATTGAGTAATCGTGTTACTAAAATTTTAAGAATTTCAGACCATGTTTTGTATTCAATATTTTTACTTTCAAGAGTAATCCTTTCAGAATTGTAATTATCAATAAGACTTTTAACTAGAGATTTATTTTCAAATAGAAAATTTAAATCGTCTTTTTTAATTTCTGATGCAAAACGCTTATAAAATTCAAATATTTTTTTAGAAATAATTGCCTGAACACTTAATGAATCATTGGTTCTACTGTAATAATTATAAAAAAGTACTAAAAACTCAATAGTCTGATAATGCTTTATATACTCTGAATTAGCACTATAAATTCCAACTCCGAACCTGTAAACACACATTTCTTCTTCAATAAATTTTATTTTTCCTTTTTCACATAAAAGGTAAAAAAGAAAAATATCTCCAACTGGTGACTTTACGAATTCATCAGGATAATTTATAATATTATTTCTAAAAACTAAAGATGGAGTTGCAATAGTATTTGGCGAGTTGATTAAAGATTGTAAATCATCGTATGAATCAGGTCTAAATTTAATATAATCATGAATAATTTTTCCGTCAGGATACTGGATTTTAACTTTGTGATAACAGCTCGAAAATTCAGAATTTAGTTCTAAAAAATCAACCTGCTTTTGAAGTTTTAATGGATCAGTCCAATAATCATCACCATCACATAATGCGATATATTTTCCAACACATTTTTTAAGTGTTGAAACAAAATTTGGCATCATTCCAATATTTTGTTTGTGATTGGTATATTTTATTAAAGAAGCCTTAGGATGATTTTGTAGTATTCGTTGAATCACATCATCTGTAGCGTCTGGAGAACAATCATTTGAAATTAATAATTCAATTTCAAAGTTAGTTTGTTGCATTAAAACGCCATTTATAGCATCTTCTATAAAATTCTCATGACCATAAGTTATCATGCATACACTAACTGTAGGTATTGTTATCATCTTAAAATTCTAGTGGTGCGAGTTCTTTAATTATTTTGGCTGGAATACCTACAGCTACACAATTATCTGGAAGATCTTTAGTAACCACCGAACCAGCTCCAACGATTACATTCTTTCCGATAGAAATTCCTGGTAAAACTGTTGCATTTGTACCTAAAACAGAATAATCTTCGATTTTACAATTTCCTGAAATATGAACTCCTGGTGACATTTCAACATAATTACCAATTATGCAATCGTGTCCAATTGTACAATTTAAATTAACTAAAACACCTTCTTTAATTTCAATATCATTTGTAATTACACATCCTGTCATAATATTACAACCTGCATCAATTGAGTTTCCGAAATTACCAATTGCTGCTTTAGGACTTATTGTAGATGCAAAAATTCCTCCAATTTTTAAAAATTTATCTGATAATTTTTTTCTTAAAATAGGATTTCCAATTCCGATGGTGAATTTTTTATCACCTTTTTCAAAATATTCTTCTGCTTGCTCTAATGAGGTTAAAACTTTAAATTTATCATATAAAAAGTTTGGAACATCAACATTTACATCATCATAAAAAACTACATCTTCTAATTGATTGTTTTGATATAAAACTTCCAATACTTCTTTTGCAAAACCTTTGGCTCCTACTATTAGCATATACTTTGATTTATAATTGAAATTATTTTATGGGTATCTTCTTTACTTAACCCGGCATATAGCGGCAAACATAATACTCTTGATGCAATACGCTCTGAAATTGGCATTGAATTTCCGTTGGCATACGGAATTGTGTTTAATGATGGATAAAAATATCTTCTTGGAAATATTTCAGACTCATTTAGTGACTTTTGAACTTTAAGTAAGGTAGTTTCATCTTCAAAAACAACTGGATAATAGCTATAGTTCCATTGTGTCTCTGGTCGAATTTGAAATTCTTTTAATTTTAAAAAGTCTAAATTTAACTGATAATTCTCGACTACTTCTTTACGTTCATTTATTATTTTAGACATGTAAGGAAACACTGCCAAACCCATTGCGGCTTGCAATTCTGAAATTTTTCCATTAATACCAACTCCATGAAAATCTAATGGTCCGTTATGTCCGAAATTATGGCTGTAAAATAATTTATGATTTAATTCGATATCATTACAAAAAATCGCACCACCTTCGGCTGTATGAAATAATTTAGTTGCATGAAAACTGCAGGTACTTACATCACCATAATCAAAAATAGACTTTCCTTTGTAAGTAACACCAAAAGAATGTGCTGCATCATAAATAACTTTTAAATTATGCTTCATTGCTATTTCTTGAATTGCCTCAATATTACAAGGATTTCCAAAAACGTGAGTGGCTAAAATGCAAGTAGTTTTAGAAGTAATTGCAGCTTCAATTTTAGTTTCGTCTATTGTTAAATAATCTTCGTTTATATCAACAAAAACAGGTGTGCAATGTTCCCATACAATAGATGAAGTTGTAGCTACATAACTAAAAGGCGTTGTAATAATTTCACCTTTTTCACCTAAAATATTCAAAGCTATTTGAATAGGAATGGTTCCGTTATTCATAATAATAATGTTAGAAACATTCAAATATTCTTTTAGTTTATGTTCTAATTCTAACACCAATTCACCTCTATTGGTCAACCACTCTTTTTTCCAAGCGCGTTGCACTAAGTTTTGATATTCATCAATTGGTGGCAAAAATGTTTTTGTTACGTTTATCATGACTTACTTATGCAATTTTTTAAAAGTTCAATTCTTGGTTTCATTTGAAAATCATTAGAATATACTTCTTGAAACTTTACAGTACCCTTTTTGGCAATTTTAGAAATTTGTTCTGGATTTTGGATTAAATCACTGATGATTTTTTCGATTCTATCGCTATTGTTTTCAATAATAATAACTTCTGTTTTATCTACAAATGTATCATTTTGTTGTAAGCTATCACTTAATAAAACCAAAACGCCATTTAGTGCGGCTTCTACAACTGTTCCTAAAGGAAATCCATCGAAAGCTCCTTTACCAAGTAGAAAAGGTTTATTAGGTGAAATAATAATATCTATTGTATTGAATATTTTTTCTAAATCTTCAAATTTTTGGTAACCGTAAAAAGTGGTGTTTTGTTTAATTTTACTAACATCAATATCGGTTTCATCAAATCCGCCAATGATATGAAAATTAATGAAACTATATTTTTCATGCAGTAAATGAGCTAATTCAATAAATACATCATAACCTTTATCTAGACCTTTTGGCATATATTTTCCAGCGCAAAAACAAATATCAAGTGTGGTTTTTTCTTTTGAATAATATTTTTTATTGGATAAATTTTTAATTAACGACTTTTGTGGTACAACTCCACCAAAAATAAATTCGATTTTATCTTCACTACAAAAATTATTTTTTAACAAATAATCTCTAGTAACTTTTTGTGTGACTAATACTTTTTCGAACATTGGCGAAGACAACACTCTTTTTAAATTAGCATCGCTATTGCTGTCGTTCATCTGAAAACCGCCTCCAGGATATAGTGTAAATGCAAAACGGATATTTTTCTTTTCGAGTAATTCTACAAATTTGAAAATGTTATTTAAGAAAACACAATAAAACAATTTTGCATTAATAGAGTTGAATCTTTTTTGGACTGTAATTTTATGTTTTATTGATGGATGCTCTTTACTAAACCTAGCAATATGCACTTTATGTAATTCTTGAGGTGTTTTAACTATTTTGTAAGCACTCGGAATTGTAATTAATTTAGAATTCGGAAAAGATTTTAATAAAACCTCATATTCTTCTGTTCTAAAACCTGAAACCGGATGCGGAAAAATATCATCATAAATTATCAAATCATATTTTTTTAAACCTTTGTAATAAATAGATTTCTTGCCTAAAGCTAAATGAATGATAGCTTTAATCTGCTTTTTAAAAGTGACTATGTATTTAGAAAAATTCAATTATAAATTACATTTTAGAATTAACTATTTGGTTTACATTTTAGAGTTTGTCCATTCAAGATATGGTCTTACAGCACCTGCCCAATATCCGTAATAATTTTCTCTATAAAGTCCTTCTTCATCCACATCAACAGCAACAATCTTATCTAATTGCGTTATAATTTCATAATTGTTACCAACTAGCAACACACTAAAAAAGTAAACTCCTTTGTTCAGTAAATTTTTAGGTATTTTACAAACACTTTTAAAAGTTCCTTTTTCAAATTGCTCTCTTTTTAAATTAGGAGAAGATAAAACATACACTTCTTTATCATCATGAATTGAAATAGAAACATTTAGCGTTTGATTTACAACAACGTTAACAAAGGTAACTTCTAGTTCAAAATCTTTCTCGATTGTGAAAAAATTATCTTTAGTTTTAAGTTCAACTGCTGTAATTTTAGCATTAGCATTTCCAGGTGCATTTTCAAAATCCCAGAAAATTTTTGAATCGGTATTTGAAGATTCCGAATTATAAATATCTAGTGCTTGTTGCGCAAAACCTTCAAATTTTAAAAGTCCGTTTTCAAGAACAATACCTTTTGTACATAAGGCTTTTACTGCTGCCATATTATGACTAACAAATAAAACAGTTCTTCCTTCACTTTTAGAAACATCTCCCATTTTGCCTAGACATTTCTTTTGAAACTCGGCATCACCAACGGCCAAAACTTCATCTACGATAAGAATTTCACTTTCTAAATGAGCCGCTACAGCAAAAGCCAAACGAACATACATTCCTGAAGAATATCTTTTTACTGGTGTATCTATATAACGATCAACGCCTGAAAAGGCAACAATTTCATCAAATTTTTTGGTGATTTCTGCGCGTCGCATTCCTAATATGGCACCGTTTAGATAAATATTTTCACGACCAGTCATTTCTGGATTAAAACCGGTTCCAACCTCAAGAAGTGATGCTATTCGTCCGTTAACTTTAAAATTTCCAGTTGTTGGTTTGGTAACTTTGCTTAATAGTTTTAATAAAGTACTTTTTCCGGCACCATTTCGACCAATTATTCCAACCGCTTCACCTGCTTCAACTTCAAAATTAATATCACGCAAAGACCAAACATAATCACTTGTGCCTTTAGAACTTCTATCATTAGATTCTCCTATTTTTAAATAAGGATCTTCTTTTCCGCGAACTTTACTCCAAAAACGATTCAAATCGTGGGTTAATGTTCCTGTTCCAACTTCACCAAGTCGGTATTGTTTGGAAATATTTTCGGCCTTTATTGCTAGATTTTTCATAATTTAAACAGTATCCATGAAACTTTTTTCAACTTTATTGAAAATTATTACTCCAATCATTAATAAAAAAGCTATAAAAACAGCACTAAAAATTAAGCTGGAAGGTTCAAAATGTCCCGAACCCAAATAACCATATCTAAAACATTCGAATATTCCGGTTAACGGATTTGCATTTATTAACCATCTGTATTTATCAGGCATCGCCGATATTGGATATATTACTGGAGTGGCATACATATAAAGTTGAATTCCGAATGCTAATAGAAAATTCAAATCTTTATATTTAGTTGTTAGTGATGAAAATATCATTCCTAAACCAAGCGCAAATGCAGCCATCAATAAAATTAAGACTGGCGTCATCAATACCCATAAATTAGGATGAATACTTTCTCTAACAAAGGTGTAATACAAAACAACTGCAACAAATAATGCAAATTGAATTACAAATTTCAATAATCCTGAGAATACAATTGACAAAGGCATAATCAATCTCGGAAAATATACTTTTCCAAAAATTGACGCGTTACTCTGAAAAACAGAAGAAGTTTTAACCAATACATCGGCAAAATAATTCCAAATAGTAATTCCTGATAAATAAAATGCCATTTGTGGCAAATTGTCCGTAGATAATTTAGCTACTTGCCCAAACAAAACAACATAGATTAATGAAGTTAGAATTGGCTGAACAAAAAACCATAGTGGTCCGAGGATTGTTTGTTTGTAAAAAGTAATAAAGTCTCTTTTTAACAGCATTAAAAGTAAATCTCTATACTGCCAAATTTCAACAAAGTTTATTGATAGTAATGAACTTTCCGCTTTTATTTCTTCGGTCCATACTTGTTTATTATCACTCATAATTTTGGTTTATTTATTAATTCATAAGCTTCAAAAATGAGTAATCCTGTTGTAGATAGCTCTTTTTGAAGTTTAAAAATAACCTTTCTTTTAATTTCTGCTTCTATTTTAATTGCCAATTGTTCAATGTAATTTTCATTTAATTCCTGACCAATAATTAGGACTTCAATTACTCCAGAATCTATTCCGTTGGCATAATCACCTAACACAACTATTTGTTGAACAGCTCCCATTCGATCCAAAATCATATCAATTATGGCATCCAAACCTAAATGTTGAAACACAATTTTTTGTAATGTTTTAAATAACGGATGATGAATGTTGGCTTTGTAGGAAACTCTATTTTGATTGGCTTTTTTTTCAAGATAACCAGCTTCAGAAAGATTGTTTAATTCCTTTCTTATTGCGTTAGTTGACTCGTTCATTTCTTCGGCTAATCCACGCAAATGTCCATTATTGGCAGCATTGATAAAAAATTTTACCAAAATTCTAATACGTGTTTTAGAAGTAATAAGCGTTTCTAGCATAGCAAGTTATATCAATAACGAGTAACAAAAGTACTCATTTATTTTTAATATGCAAATTATTAAATATTTAAGAGTTAAAAAGAAAAAAATGCCTAAAAAAAGTCGCTTACTAAGCGACTTTAATTAATTTATGTTAATTACTGTATTGATTATCATAATATTTTTGATAATTTCCTGACGTAACATTTTTAAGCCAGTCTTCGTTAGACAAGTACCAATCGATAGTTCGTTCAAGTCCTTGCTCAAATGTTACAGACGGTTTCCAACCCAATTCTTTATTGATTTTGGAAGCATCAATGGCATATCTTAAATCGTGTCCTGGTCTGTCTTTAACGTAAGTAATCAACTTTTCAGATTCGCCTTCTTCACGACCTAACTTTTTATTCATTTGTTGGCATAACAATTTAACTAAATCAATATTTTGCCATTCGTTGAATCCGCCAATATTGTAGGTTTCATGGTTTTTACCTTTATGAAAAACCAAATCAATAGCAACTGCATGATCTTCTACAAATAGCCAATCTCGTGTGTATTTTCCGTCGCCATAAACTGGTAAAGGCTTGTTATTGATAATATTATTTATGAATAACGGAATCAATTTCTCTGGAAAATGATTTGGTCCGTAGTTATTAGAGCAATTTGTAATTACATAAGGCAATCCATAAGTTTCTCCATAAGCGCGCACAAAATGGTCGGAACTGGCTTTAGAAGCAGAGTAAGGAGAATTAGGATCGTAAGATGTTGTTTCTGTAAAAAGTCCTTCTGCTCCTAACGAACCGTAAACCTCATCGGTAGAAATATGATAAAAACGTTTCCCTTCGAAATTATCTTTCCAAATGGTTTTTGCTGCATTTAACAAATTCATTGTTCCAATAACGTTCGTCTTTACAAAACTTAACGGATCAGTAATTGAACGATCAACATGCGACTCGGCAGCCAAATGTAAAACACCATCAAATTGATGTTTTTGAAACAAATCATTTATAAAATCGGCATCGACAATATCGCCTTTTATGAAAGTATAATTCGGAGCATCTTGAATATCTGCAATATTTTCAAGATTACCTGCGTAGGTTAAAGCATCTAAATTAAAAATTTGGCAATTAGGATATTTATTCACAAAAAGTCTTACAACATGTGAACCAATAAAACCTGCGCCTCCAGTAATAACTATTTTTTTCATATTTATGCTGAATTAATTTCAGTATTATAATTTTCCGTCAATTTTAGATTTTAAAACACCTTTAACATCATAAACCACAGAATTATTATTCTTAAATTGTTCTAAATCGAGATCTAAAAATTCGTTGTGAGAAACACCTAAAACGATAGTATCAAATTTTTGATTTGGAAGTGTATCGGCAGTAATTAAATTGTATTCGTGCTGCACTTCTTTAGGATTTGCCCATGGATCGTAGATTGTTACTTCAATTCCGTAGTCTTTCAAAGCTGCAATAACATCAACTATTTTAGTATTTCTAACATCGGGACAATTTTCTTTAAAAGTAATTCCGAGCATTAGCAACTTTGAATGGTTCACTGGAATACCTTTTTTAATCAGTAACTTCACAATTCTAGAGGCAACATATTCGCCCATGCTATCGTTAAGTCTTCTTCCAGCAAGAATAATTTCAGGATGATAGCCAGCTTCTTGCGCTTTTTGAGCTAAATAATACGGATCAACTCCGATGCAATGACCACCAACTAAACCTGGTTTAAAATTTAGAAAATTCCATTTTGTACCAGCTGCTTCTAAAACTGCATGTGTATCTATTTCAAGAATATTAAAAATTTTGGCTAGTTCATTAACAAAAGCAATATTGATATCTCGTTGAGCATTTTCAATCACTTTGGCAGCTTCAGCAACTTTTATAGAAGGTGCTAAATGAGTACCAGCTGTAATTACAGAAGCGTAAAGTTCGTTAACTTTTATTCCGATTTCAGGCGTTGAACCTGCTGTAATTTTTAGAATTTTATCAACCGTATGTTCTTTATCTCCGGGATTAATTCGTTCTGGAGAATAACCTGCGAAGAAATCAACATTGAATTTTAAACCGCTTACACGTTCTAAAACAGGCACACATTCTTCTTCGGTTAATCCCGGATAAACTGTAGATTCGTATACTACAATATCACCTTTTTTCAAAACTTTACCAACCGTTTCGCTTGATTTGTATAATGGCGTTAAATCAGGACGATTATTTTTATCAACAGGTGTTGGAACAGTTACAATGTAATAATTACAGGCTGCAATATCATCAAGATTTGTTGAGCAGTAAAGTCCATTTTTTTCTAACGGCTTATTTATTAATACCGCTTTTAGCGTTTGCTCATCAACTTCTAGAGTATCATCAATACCTAGGTTCAATTGATTCACTCTATTTTGATTGATATCAAATCCGACTACAGGATATTTTGTTGCAAAAAGTCTTGCCAATGGCAAACCAACGTAACCTAATCCTATTATTCCTATTTTAATACTCATTACTGAAATTTTATAGTGTATGATGTAAACCTTTATTTAAGAACCAATTTCTTGATAATGAAAACCAATTTCTCTTAATTTTTTTCCGTCTAATAAATTTCTACCGTCAAAAACAAATGCAGGTTTTAACATATTGTCATAGATTTTTTGCCAATCGTATTGTTTGAATTCATCCCATTCGGTTAAAACTGCTATAGCATGAGCGTCTTGGCAAGCTTCGTAAGGATTAGAAAATGATGTAATGTATTTTTCATTTTGATTATCGGCTCTAGTTTCTAAATAATTCAAATCGAAAATTACTTGTTTGTGATCAACTTTTGGGTCAAAAACAGCAATATTTGCTTGTTCGTTTATTAAATCATCGGCTACATAAATTGCAGCAGATTCTCTTGTATCATTAGTATCTTTTTTGAAAGCCCAACCTAAAAAAGCAATTTTTTTACCAGAGATAGTGTTGTATAGCGTACTCACAATATTTTTAGAAAATCTTCTTTTTTGATGATCATTCATTATTATTACTTGTTCCCAATAATCGGCTACTTCATTTAATCCGAAAGATTTTGAAATATAAACTAGGTTCAAAATGTCTTTTTGAAAACACGAGCCTCCGAAGCCAACCGATGCTTTTAAAAATTTTGACCCTATTCTACTATCCATTCCGATGGCTTTGGCAACTTCGCTTACATTAGCTCCAGTTTTTTCACATAATTCAGAAACTGAATTGATTGAAGAAACTCTTTGAGCCAAAAAGGCATTTGCAATAAGTTTAGACAATTCTGAAGACCAAACATTAGTCGTTAGAATTCTTTCTTTAGGAACCCAATTAGCATATACATCAGCAAGTGCTTGAATGGCTTTTTGACCTTCTGTTGTTGTGTCGCCACCAATTAAAACTCTGTCTGGACTTAATAAATCTTCAACGGCTGTGCCTTCGGCAAGAAATTCCGGATTAGAAAGTATTTGGAACTGAACCCCATTTCCTGTATTGTCTAAAATATTTTTTATAGCTTCGGCTGTTCTTACCGGTAAAGTGGATTTTTCTACAACAATTTTATCATCTTTAGAAACTCGAGCTATTTGTCTTGCGCACAGCTCAATATACTTTAAATCGGCAGCCATTCCTTTACCAGATCCATAGGTTTTGGTTGGAGTGTTTACTGAAATAAATATTAATTGAGCCTCATCTATAGCTTTGTCAACTTGAGTAGAAAAGAAAAGGTTTTTTCCTCTTGATTGACCAACAATTTCGCCTAAACCTGGTTCATAAACTGGAATATTATCTAAATTTGAATCGTTCCATCTATCAATTCTATCTTCATTTAAATCAACAACTGTTACTTTAATATGTGGGCATTTTTGAGCTATAACCGCCATTGTTGGTCCTCCAACATATCCTGCTCCTATGCAACAAATATTAGTTATTTTCATCTGTTTTATTTTAAATTTTCCCAATACCACTTTACGGCTTCTTTCAATCCTTCATTGAATGAAAATTTTGGGTTATAGTTAAGTAATAATTTTGCTTTTTCTATACTCGCCAATGAGTGTGGTATATCACCAGCTCTATTTGGACCATGTATAACTTTGATTGTTGCTATTTCTTTATCAAATTCTGATAAATATTCTTTTAGCAACGTAACCATTTCGTTTAATGTGACTCTATCGCCAAAAGCGGTATTGTAAACTGTGTTAAGAGCCTCTTTATTTTGGGTTGAAATTGCCAATTCATTCATTTGAATCACATTATCAATATATGTGAAATCTCTAGAATAATTTCCATCACCGTTAATAATAGGACTTTCATTTTGCATTAATTGCATTACAAACTTCGGAATTACTGCAGCATAAGCTCCATTTGGATCTTGTTTTCTTCCAAAAACATTAAAATACCGTAATCCAATGGTTTCTAAGCCATATGTTTTACTAAAAATATCGGCATATAATTCGTTAACATATTTAGTAATTGCATACGGTGAAAGCGGTTTTCCTATTATCTCTTCAACTTTAGGTAACGATTCAGAATCGCCATAAGTTGATGAACTTGCTGCGTAGATAAATCTTTTAACTTTATTATCTCTGGAGGCAACTAACATGTTTAAAAAACCGGATACATTTACATCATTGGTAGTAATTGGATCTTTTAAAGAACGTGGAACAGAACCTAAAGCAGCTTGGTGCAAAACGTAATCCTTATTTAGAGTAGCTTTGAAACAGTCTTCATAATTTCTTATATCTCCTTGAATAAGAGTAAAGTTTTTATTTGAAAATAAATGTTCAATATTATGACGATGTCCTGTTGCAAAGTTATCTAAACAAGTTACTTCATTATCTTTAGATAAGAAATACTCACATAAATTAGAACCAATAAAACCAGCACCACCAGTAATTAATACCTTCATATTTAACTTAACTTTTTACTAGACATCATATTTGTGATTTTTTTCAAAGCTTTTACAAATATATTTTTTGATTCATCTTCTTCGTGATACCCATTCGAATAGGCTCCGTAACCATAGCCATAACCGTAACCGTAGCCAGCACCGTATTTAGCTTTGTTTTCAAAACCATTCAAAATAATACTCACATTAACTAATTCTTCTCTTCTTACTCTATTGTTCAGCAAATTTACCATTTCTTTTTTAGTAAAATTTTGTCTCATAACATATAGCGTAACATCTGCGAAAGTTGATAATTCTACTGCATCAGTAACTAAACCAACTGGAGGTGTATCTAAAATAATATAATCGTATTTTCCTTTTAATTCATTCATTAAATCTGTCATAGAATCGCCCATGATTAATTCAGAAGGATTAGGAGGAATTGGCCCGGAAGATATAACATCTAAATTCGGAATAGTAGTCTTTTGGGTAACTTCTTCCAATGATAGCTGCCCAATTAAATAATTAACAGCACCTACCTCATTTTTTAAATTAAAATCATCAAATATTTTTGGCTTTCTTAAATCTAACCCAACAATAACTGTTTTTTTATCACTCATAGCAAAAACTGTAGCTATGTTTATTGAACAGAACGTTTTTCCTTCTCCACTTACCGATGATGTTAGCATTAAAGTTTTAGTTCCTGATAAATTTTGCTTTTTATATAAAAACTGTAATGAAGAACGTATTGCTCTAAAAGATTCTGATAATGCCGATTTTGGTTTTTCTAAAACAGATAAATTAGTATCAGTATGTTTAAGCCCAACAACACCAATTAATGGGATATTTGTTAATGTATTAATATCATCAGTATTTTGGATTGAATTATTAATAAAAAATATCAAAAAGACAATTAATAATGGAATTAAAAGCCCTGAAAACAATGCAATTACATAATTAACTTCAGTTTTTGGACCAATCAAACCTCCGCCAACATCTTTAGCAGGGTCAATAAATTGAATGTCTGATAAATTAGCTGCCTTAACAATTTGCGCTTCATTTCTTTTTTGGAGATAAGCATCTATAACACTATTACTAAGATTATATTTTCGCATTATATTCAAGTAAGCTTGACTATCTTCAGGAAGTTGCTTAATTTTAGATTCTGCTAAATTAATTTTACTATTGACTTGTGATGACTCAAATTGAATTGCTGCTTTAGCAGCATTAATGTTTTCAAGTAGTACTTTCTTAACTGCGGCTATTTCATTGTCTATATTATTAAACATTAATTCACTTTTAACAGAATAAGCCATCTCTGATCTTCTTACGGATAATTCTATTAAATTAGAAACATTAGTAATAATATTTTTTTCTTCTATACCAGCAACTGATGGCGCAGGAAGTTTCGTATAATCTTGGCTAGTTCTTAAGTAATTACTTAGCGAATTGTAATAATTAATTTTTCTATCAACCTCATCTTTAGCTACATCTAGATCTAAAATTTGGCTTTGATAAGTTTCGCCGCGTTTTTCAATTTCAACTACATTTTTTCCTTTGCTAAAATCTCTTAAATCATTATTGGCAACTTTTAAATTAGTTTCCATTAAATTAAGAGTTGTATCAATATATTTTATAGTGTTTTCTGCAAAAAGATTTTTACTCTCAAGTTGTTTTTTCATCAACATTTTGACAAGCTCATTCAAATAATCAACTATTCTTGCTTTATTTGTTCCTGACATTGACAATTTAATGATTGATCCTGATTTTTCATCAATATTAATTTTTACATTTTGATAACTAGCTACTGTGTCATCAAATGAATTAAATTTAAAAATGTAGTTACTTTTCACATAATTACCGGGATTTCCTTTTATATTAATGGTACAATTTAAAAAAGGCAAAGTTATCTTTTGACCAACATTGTATCTTTTTACAAATTCACCATTCACAACAAATTGCGCATCTTTTTGGTTAGTTACATAGTTCACAACGGGAACTGAATTAGACTTAAAACTAATTTTTAAATCAAATTGTGAAGGAGAAACAAAAACTATATTTATGGGAATTCCTAGAAGTTGATTTTTAGTCTTATCAACATCAACAATAAATGGTGCTGAACCATAAACGTCTTGAGTAAAGTACTTTTGCTCTTGAAGATAATCTACAAAAAAGTTTAACTTATCAATTACAATCTCATTGTGCGAACGAGATTTTAAAGTAGTAGCAACCGTTTGCACTTGATCTGAACTTCCGCCCCAATTAAAAACCAAACTAGTATTATTTGTAAAAAGTGGATTGTCTTGTTCTTTTATTGCAATTGTAGTTTCTAATGAATATATCTTTTGCTTTCTCAGATTTACTTCATGTGCAATGAACATAGAAACAGTTAATCCAAACAAAAACCACTTCCAGTAGCTTCCTGTTTTAATTAAAAATCCTTTAAAATCAAAACCATTTTGATTTTCAAAAAAAGAAAAATCTTTTATATCTAACATTAATAAGTTGCGTTATTTTAATAATAAAAATGTGGTTGTTGCAAGAGATAAAATGGTAATAATTGTTCCCAAAGATTCAATTCCAGTTTTACCTGTTCCCCAAGTTTTTTGTTTTAATGGTTTTATATAAATATAATCATTTGGCTGAAGATTATATACATTAGATTTCATAGCATTAATATCAGTCAAATCAATACTAAATGTTTCAGCGCCTTGAGGAAATTGTCTGATAACTTTTACGTCTTTTCTATCACCAGTAACAGTAATATCGCCAGAATTTGCAATAGCTTCTAAAATATTAACTTTATCTTGATATAAAAATTTAGATCCAGGATTGGTAACTTCGCCATTAACGGTGTAACGAAATCCTGCTAATTTAACATTTACATAAATTTGTGCTTCCTTCTTAAAATAGTCACTCAACAATTGTGTTTCTATTTTCATTCTAGTTTCTTCAAGCGTAAATCCTAAAACATTTATTTCTCCTAAAACAGGTATTCGAATATTACCATGATCATCAACAGTATAACCAGTAAAATAAAGAGATTCAGCTGTTGGAGTTAAAACTGATTTATTTGTGTTACTGAACATCTCAACTAGTCTATCGTCTAAAGCTTTTATTGATACACTCAAAATATCATTTGTTTGAAGTCGGTAAGGTTTTAAATTAGATTGATTTACAACCTCTTTATTCTGATTTCCTTTATCTTGCAAATAAATCAAGTCTTGAGTTGGTACGCAAGAAGTAAACAAAATACCAATTAAAAACAATATATAAAGTATTCGAGTATTCATTTTAATTATTAATTTTAGCAAACAAAGATAGTTTTTCAAATTTAATTACAAAAAAGTTGCAACGTATTATTAATTAATTATTTTTCAGCGAATTCTCAAACGGAACTCTTTGCAATATACTGCGTCCTAAAGTCACTTCATCTGCATATTCTAATTCGTCACCAACTGCTATTCCGCGTGCAATTGTGGATGTTTTTATATTAAAATCTTTTAGTTGTTTAAAAATATAAAAATTAGTTGTGTCTCCTTCCATTGTTGAACTCAATGCAAATATTATCTCTTCAATTTCAGTTAATTGCACCTTTTCAACCAACGATAAGATGTTCAATTGACTCGGTCCAACTCCGTCAATAGGAGAAATTTTGCCACCAAGAACATGATAAATGCCTTTAAACTGATTCGTATTTTCAATTGCCATAACATCTCTAATATCTTCAACGATACAAATAATTTTATGATTTCTTGAACCATTAGAGCATATTTCACAAAGTTCAACATCTGAAATATTATGACAATTTTTACAAAATTTAACTTCTTCTCGCATTGTTGTAAGTGCTTGTGCGAGAAATTGTGTTTGTTCTAGAGGCTGTTTTAATAAATGCAACACCAATCTTAATGCTGTTCGCTTTCCTATTCCGGGTAATTGCGACATTTCGTTGACTGCTTTTTCGAGTAGTTTAGATGAAAATTCCATGTTACAAAAATAGTAAATTTGAAAAAAGAAAATAGAAGTTTTCAAAACAATACGCAATAGATTCATTCATTTTGTCTTTTTTTTATTTTATATTATCTATATTCTCTTTTATTTCTATTTTAGCACAAACTAAAACAAACTTATGTCGCCAATTGCCATTTTAATTTTAATAGTAGTTTATTTTGGATTACTACTTTTTATTTCGAATGTTGTAAGCAAGAAAAGTTCTGACAATGATACTTTTTTTAAAGCTAATAAAAACTCCAAGTGGTATTTAGTTGCCTTCGGAATGATTGGAACCGCAATTTCAGGAATCACTTTTATTTCTGTTCCTGGCGAAGTAGGGAATCCCGATTTGCAATTCAAATATTTTCAATTTGTTATTGGCTGTGCTATTGGTTTTATTATCGTTGCTAAAGTTTTACTTCCGTTGTATTATCGAATGAATTTAACATCAATTTACGGCTATATCGAACAACGATTGGGAGTTGTAAGTTATAAAACAGCAGCATCAATTTTTTTAATTGGTAGAACAATTGGTTCGGCATTCAGGTTGTATTTAGTAATTTTTGTGTTACAACGTTATGTATTTGATTATTATCACATTCCATTTGCAGCAACCGTTTTAATTTCGCTGGCATTAATTTTTGCCTACACTTATCGTGGCGGATTAAAAACAATTATTATAACCGATACTTTACAAACATTTTTCCTGATTTCTTCGGTTTTCTTGACTATTTATTTTATTTGTAGTAGCCTAGATTTTTCAATTATTGATGCTTTTGAAAATGTAAAAAACAGTAATTATTCTAAAGTATTTTTCTTTGAAGATTATTTAAAAGGCACTTATTTTTGGAAACAAGTTTTAGGTGGAATTTTCGTAACTATTGCAACAGTTGGTTTAGATCAAGATTTAATGCAAAAGAATTTGAGTTGTAAAAACATTGGTGAAGCTCAAAAAAACATGTTCACTTTTACTGCAATTTTTGTCATCATTAATATTTTCTTCTTAAGTGTTGGTGCGTTACTTTATGTTTATGCTACTAAAAACGGAATTTCAGTTCCGATGGTAAATGATGTTGCCAGAACTGATTTACTTTTTCCAGAAATTGCCATTCATCATTTGAGTTTTATTCCGTCGATGGTTTTTTTATTAGGATTAACGGCAGCTACTTTTGCAACAACCGATTCGGCTTTAACGGCTTTAACAACATCGTTTTGCGTAGATTTTTTAGGCATGGACAAAAAACAGTCGGCAGAAAGCAGTCAACAGAAATTAGAAGAACAAAAATTAGTAAAAACACGCCATCTGGTTCACATTGGTTTTTCGTTTTTGATGTTTTTAGTAATTATAATTTTCAATTCCATTAATGATGATTCGGTAGTAAAAATGGTTTTTAAAATTGCAACTTACACTTATGGACCACTTTTAGGATTATATGCTTTTGGCCTTTTTGTAAAAACAAAAACCGTTCGTGATAAATTGGTTCCTTTTGTATGCTTGATATCGCCTGCAATTTGTTTTTTAATTACTCAAAATTCTGAAAAATTGTTCGGAAAATATACAATCGACAACGAACTAATTATCCTAAACGGATTAATAACTTTTATCGGATTGTTGTTAATTAGCAAACCAGCAACAAATCAAACGAAATTTTAAGTTAATAAATCAAGACGACATCAAGGCTTGAAAAGTAAAATCATCACCAATATTTTCTTGTGTAATTGGCAAAAAAGAATACCACAACAAATAATCCAATAAATAGTCGGTGTTGTTTTGTGCAGTTGTAATTTTGACGTTTACTTTACCCGAATTAGTACTTAAACCATAACTCACAAGCTCTTTTTCTGATTCAAAAATCACAAATTCTGCTAAAGGATTATTTCTAATTTTCAATTTGTACTCGTTTCCTTTATAATCTAAATTTGTGGTAGTTGCATACCATTTTTCGAAAGATGATTTTAGAATAACCTCATTGCTTTCATCAAAAATTTCATAAGTACTTTTCCAAAAACCATTATATACTAAAGTGTATATTTTGTCTTCAATTTTAAAAATTGCTTTGCGCTCAAAATTATTATAAACAACTTCTAAAGTTCCAATTTCTCTGTCATTAACCGAGAAAGAATACAATCCTAGTTTGATTGTCTTCCAAGTTTTTAAATTTTCCATAACATTAAATTTAATTTTTCAGAATTGGTCGAAATGTTACATAAAATGTTACAAATGAAACTGTTAAAAATTAAATAGTGTTTGAAAAATATTTTTAATACTGATTAGTAGTTAATAAAACTAAAGTACAAGCTTCTTCAACTTTAATTCCGTTAGCTTTAAGAAGTTGGTAAAACTCCGGATTTTCAGTTCCCGGATTGAAAACTACTCTTTTAGGATTAGTTTCAATAATATAATTGTAATAATCTCTTTGTCTAGTTGGGTTAAGATACAAAGTAACCGTGTGAATATTACTTAAAGGAATGTTTTTAGTTCGAATTGAAATTCCGGCAACTTCACCTTGATTTTGTCCAATTGCAAGCACCGAATGTCCTTTTTCTACAAGCATTGTAATGGCTTTAAAAGCATATCGCTCAGGTTTTGTAGAAGCTCCAAGCACTAAAGTTTTCTTATTTTTCATTTGACAAAAGTACAAAAAATAGCGGTTTTTATATCAAAAATTAACAATACATTGTTTTTAGGTTTACCTTTGAACTCTATAACAGAACTACTTTTACACTAAAATCATGGAAGTATTTATCTTTTTACTAGCAGCATTATTTTCGGTTTTGAATCCAATTGGAACGGTTCCAATATTTGTAGGATTGACACAAGATTATACCAAACAAGAACGATCGCGTGTTTCTTTAAAAACAGCAATTAATGTTTTTATTATTTTGATAATTTCATTTTTTATTGGTCAATATGTTCTAAAATTCTTCGGAATAACAATTCCGGCATTACGAATTGCTGGTGGAATTATAATTGCAAGTTCAGGATTTTCATTATTAAACGGAAAATTCAATAAAAATAAAGGCATCAATAAAAAAGTGGAAGAAGAAATTCAGAGTAGAAATGAAATTGCACTTACACCATTAGCAATGCCAATGTTGGCTGGTCCAGGATCAATCTCACTATTAATTGCTTACTACCAAGAACATGATAATACAACAGATATTTTATTTTCTTGCTTGGCAATTTTAGCGGTTGCTTTTTTAATTTTTATCATATTAAGAAGCGCACATTATTTAGCCAAAATTTTAGGTTCGTCTGGAATTGTTGCTATTTCGAGAATTATTGGATTTTTAACAATAGCAATTGGAATTCAATACATTATAAGTTCCATTTTAAGTATCATTAGAGGAATTTAACTTTTGTTGAAGTACAATTTAGTTTAACTTTATAAAAAATTGTACTTATGAGAATTCTTTTAACTGGTGCTAATGGCTATGTTGGTCGCAGATTATTACCCGAATTACTTTCGCAAGGACATCAAGTTATATGTTGTGTACGTGACCAAAACAGGTTGGGATTAGACAAAGTAACATTAGACGCTATCACAATTTGGGAAACCGATTTTTTAGAAGAACCCAATTTTGATAATTTACCAACTCACATTGATGTTGCTTATTACTTAATACATTCAATGACATCTTCTATAACTGATTTTGATACAATGGAAGCTACTTCGGCTGAAAATTTTAATCGGTATATGAATAAAATTGGTGTCAAACAAGTAATTTACCTTAGCGGAATTGTTAATGAAAATAAATTGTCAAAACACTTACAATCTCGAAAAGACGTTGAAGATATTTTGTATCAAGGAAATTTTAAAACAACCGTTTTACGTGCTGGAATTATTGTAGGTTCTGGAAGTTCTTCATTTGAAATAATTAGAGATTTGTGTGAAAAATTACCTGTAATGATTACTCCAAAATGGGTTTTAACTAAATGTCAACCTATAGCAATAAGAGATGTTATACAGTATTTAATTGGTGTTTTACTACGTGAAGATTGCTACAATCAATCGTTTGATATTGGTGGCCCAAATGTTATTACTTACAAAGAAATGATGCTTTTGTATGCCAAAACCAGAAAAATTAAACTTTGGATATTTGTGATTCCAATTATGACACCTAAATTATCATCGTATTGGTTGTATTTTGTAACCTCAACATCATACAAACTGGCTATAAATTTAGTAAACAGCATGAAAATGGAAGTCGTATGTAAAGACAACCGATTGCAAAAAATGTTGAATATTAAACCTATTACTTATGTTGATGCTATAAAATTAGCTTTTATTAAAATTGAGCAAAATTTAGTTATTTCCAGTTGGAAAGACAGCATGATTAGTGGACGATTTGGTCATAATTTTTCTGAATTTGTTCAAATTCCAAAGTTTGGTTGTCTTAAAGACCATCAATCAAGAAAAGTAGAAAACGTAGAAAAAGCACTTCAAAATATTTGGACAATTGGTGGAACTCGTGGTTGGTATTATGCCAATTGGATGTGGAGAACTCGTGGTTTTCTTGACAAGTTAGTTGGTGGCGTTGGTACAAGAAGAGGCAGAACGCATCCAACGCATTTAGACAGTGGTGATGCACTCGATTTTTGGCGTGTACTTTTAGCCAATAAAGAAGAAAAAAGATTATTACTTTATGCCGAGATGAAACTACCAGGTGAAGCTTGGCTAGAATTTAGAATTGATGAAGATAATGTCTTGCATCAAATAGCCACTTTTAGACCTAAAGGACTTTGGGGAAGATTGTATTGGTATTCGTTAGTTCCGTTTCATTTTTTTATTTTTGGTGGAATGATTGATAACATCATTAATTTGGAACCAATGAAATAAAATTTTAAATCAGAAAATAATAAAAATCCCAAGTTCCAAAAAATTAAATTGGAATTTGGGATTTTAAATTATTTATTTCAATCAACTTGACTGCTCTTAATTTTTTAATTATTAAGTTTTAGGAAGAAAAATTTCTGCCATCATGCAACGTGCGCTTCCGCCACCACAAGCTTCAATTGTATCAAGACTTGAATGCAAAATTGTGATGTGTTCTTCTAGTTGTGCAATATGCTTTTTGGTTAAAGCATTGTAAGCTGACGAACTCATTATTAAATACCTGCGTTCATCTGAACCTTGCAATTCAAGCATGTTTCCTGCAAAATTGTTCATTTGATCTTCATTAATAAGAATAATTTCTTTCTCATCTGATTTTAAACTGTCTAAAACCATTTTGCGTTCTTTTTTATCATCAATACATTCAGCGCAAATTACGGCAAAAGTATCTCCAATGCACATCATAACATTGGTGTGATAAATCAATTTTCGTTCATTATTAACGGTTTGAAATGCTTCAAAAATAATTGGATTCAAATCGAAATCTTCACAAAATTCAATAAACAATTCTTCATCGGCACGAGGAGAAAGTGCACAATAAGCCTTTCCGTTTTCTCTATCAAGAACTATGCTCCCAGTTCCTTCTAGATAAAATCCATCTTCTTCTGCAGAAGTATAATCCATTATTCCGTCGTTGATTTCAAATCCTTTATCTTCTAGAACATCAAGTATATCTTCTCTTCTTTCGGCGCGACGGTTTTCGGCAAACATTGGATACAAAACTACATCACCATTTTCATGAAATGAAATCCAGTTGTTCGGAAAAATACTATCGGGTGTATCGGGTGTTAAAGTATCGTCAATAACTGTAACGTCGATACCAACCATTCGTAATTTGTTTACAAAAGTATCAAACTCTTGTTGCGCTTTTTCATTGACATTTGAAGGAGTTAATCCGTCAAGTACTTTTTGGTAATAATTGTTTACAGCCGTTTGTTCGTTCATTCTAAACGCTACTGGGCGAATCATTAAAATTGAGTTTGTAGTTTGATTCATTTATTTAAGTCTTAAAGTCAAAAGTCTTAAAGTCAAAAGTTATTAAAACTCCCAACCAGACCTAAAACAGGTTATTAATCTCTAATTAGTGGTAAAGTAGAACAACGCAAAAGTCCTTCTTGTTTTGCGATTTCAGCATACGGAATTTCTTCTACTGTAAATCCTTTTTCTCTTAACCAATTATTCAATCTAGTAAAATTTCTCTCGGAAACTACAACATTTGTATCAATTGAAAACACATTAGAATTCATATTATACATTTCGTCTCGTGTAATGTGAAACAGATTTTCTCTTCCGAATAAATTAACTAAATATACATAATCGGCTTCCTCACGAAAACCACTTTTGTAAATAATTCCTTTATCAATTCCAACTGGTTGAAAGCAGCAATCAAGATGAAGCGCATTGTCACGAGCTTCTAATTTAGATTTTACTAAATCAAATTCTTTGACAATTTTGTTTGGGAATAGATTTCTGATGTATTCAACTCCAGCCATATTGGTTCTTGCAGTAATATAATCTTTATAATCAGAACCTTTATAAGTTCCTATAAAAATATAATTATTCCAAAGCATTACATCGCCACCTTCAATGTGAACTTCTTCTGGCGGACGAACAACTTTTGATGGATTTATTTGGTCAATTACATATTGAATAGCATCTAATTCTCGATTTCTATCAGGAAGAATATTTGCTTTTATAAAGGTATCATCAATTACAAATCCGATATCGCGAGTAAAGATTTGATTGTAATTTTCAATCATTTCAGGTCGAAAAACTTGAACATCATACTTTTTAAATACTTGATTAAAAGCTTCCATTTCGTTAACCATATCGTCTTCAACTGGATAAGTTCCTGCAAGAATATGTTCTAATGATTTTGGGTCGTAGGCTTCTTCAATTGTTGGTGTTGGCCCGTTATTTATTGCTGAACCTAACACAACTGCTCGTAGCCGTGAAGATTCGTTTTTAACATTTAATTGTAGCATAAAATTGCTTTAGTTTGTATTTGACAAATATAAAAAAGCTCCGCTGATTAGCGAAGCTTTGTTTATAAGTATTTTAGGTTAATTGTTTATGAAAATAAATTATTTATCATAAAACATTTTAAATATTTTCTTTACAAATTTCTTTTTAACTTTATAAATAAATAAATTTAACTTATTGTTTTGAATATCATTTGTTTTGAACTTAATGGTTTTAACTGAACTAACATTTGTAGAATTAAGATTGTTATTTTGAATTTCAATCATCCAATCTTCAATTTTGTTCCCCATGTGAAAAGCATAATTGCGATAGGTTGATAATCGCATTTTTCCAGACAAATCATTTGGTAAATCAACATATTCATATTCTGAATTATTTCCTACTAAAGTAAAAGATGGTTTAAATGGCACAAATGAAAATAATACATCTCTTCGTATTGTAATAACTTGATGATGACTTCCTAAAATTGCTTTTACACCATTTTTTTCAAGAACTGGCCACAAAATGTCATCACGTTCTAATTTATTCCATCCAAAACTCTCAAAAAATTTATTTTGGGAATCAAAATTTTCTTTAATTGGCTCATAATTAAAGTTAACTCTTTTTAAAATAATTTTACTCAAAGTAGAAATAGCTCCATAACTTTTTGCATTGTATGTTGAAATTGGAGAAACTGAACCAACATCGTTAAATGTTTGAAAAATTTCTTCAATACTTTCTTGCCATCCTTTTACAAAAAGAATATCTAAATCGGTCATTGTTATGAGACTTTCTCTTGCTGTGCGAGCAGCTCCAATTAAAGCGTCTATTTTTCCAATATTTTGATTATGATGAATTATACAATCAATTTCTTTATTAGTAAATAAACTATTTAGGTAATTGACAACTATTTCACAGCATCCATTGTTAACAACTGTAATTTCACAAAACTCATTTTTTGTGGCAATTATAGATTGTAAATTAAGTTTTAAAACTTCAAAAACCGACTCATAATAACCTTCTAGTTTAGGAATGAAAGCAACTATAACTACTCTATGATTACTTTTTAATTCTATCTTTTTTTCGCTTTTTTGAGGATTCATTCCTATTCTCATAATAAAAATCTAAATATTTTTAACAAAGATATTTTAAAATTGCTTACTAATGGGATTATTTTTTAGATACAAAAAAAGCTTCTCGATTAGGAGAAGCTTTTTTAAGTTATCTAGTTTTTAATTAGTTTCTGAGTATACAGTTGCCTTTCATTAGACATCACATTGATTATGTAAATACCATTTGCATAATTACTTACATCAATTTGTGTTTTGGATGCATTTGTAGTATTGCTTTCATATACTATTTTACCATCAATCGTTGTAATAGATACGCTAGAAAAAGTACCATTATTCATTACTATTTCAATTGTACTACTTGACGGATTTGGTATCATTCCGAAGCCATTGGTAACTCTTATTAAATTACTTGTTTCGGTTGCAATTGGATTTTGATTTATATTATTTTCTTCTTGTTTATAAACATAATTACCCGAGCATCCTTCAGGATAAGCTACAAATTGTGAACCAAAAACTGCTTCAAAACCTGGATTCAATTCTACAAAATTAGCTGCATGATAATCAATGCCATTTCCAACAGCATTGTTCCCAACCGAAATAATATTACTTGCTTTTATCCAATCTGACCGTTCTCTTTGTGTTAAGGTTGTAGCTGCCATATTATTAAGATTATCTGTTGGAGAAGTAACCGTTAAGGTTGGAATACAACAATTATTAAACGTTACATCGGGTCCAACATTGGCCGAATTATCAGATATATCATACTGAAAAGCGCCAGCTGTACAAACTACATTAAAACTTGCATTTACTTGAAATTCAAAGTCGCCACTTGGGTTTGCACCAAATAAACTCGGAAAAACTGTAAAACAAAACGTATTTGCAGTAAGTGTGTGAGGTGCATTAATGGTTCCGATTAAAACTCCATTTTGAATAATATTTAACGACATTGTTGCCAATGTTGAATGCACTGGAGTTTGATAAGTTCCACAAACTTCAAATGGTGTATTAGTAACAACATCGGGACAATTAATGTTAGTTGGAGTAATACTTAAAGCACCAAGTTGCGGAGTTGCACAAATTGTTCCACAGATATTGTCTATGTAAACGGTGCCAAAATGTGCTGATGGTTGGCAATCACTAACTGTGAATTCAATTGTTCCTGGTTGGTTTAAAATGTCTTCTACATTTAACCTGGCACAAATCCAGCCGGTGTATAAAACTCTTCGGTTACTATTTACATTGATAACATTAAACAAACAATTATCTGGATTGGCAATGATACAAATTTCATCAACAACATTATTATTTTGATCTAAAACTCTAACTCTAAAAAAAGGTTGAATTGGTTGACCGTGAGCTGGTTTGTTATCCATTATCAATGAAAAATTGAAATCAATTGTTGACTGATTAATTACTGGAAAATATCTTGAAACTGTAGTTTGATCAGAAGAACCCAATCCGAATGCATTATTTAATTTTATACATTTGGAATTTCCATTTGAATTTAAAGTAGGTAAATTAACTCCCAAACCAGCTAAAACAGGATCAAATTGCTGGTAACCTGCGCTAGTATTATCAATCATTGTTATGGTTGAATTGAAATTATTAGTCGATGGCGTTACCATATTGGTAGCTGTAGGCGTTGTAGGCGTTGCACACGATAAAAAAAATGCAGTTCCAGATGCCGGTTGCGGATGCGCATCAGACCAGAAAGTGTATCCAGCGGTTCCGTCTTCAAAATCGCCATTAACACATTGCTGTGCTACCGATGCAGGAATTACAGCAGAAACATATTTCTCTTTTTTTAATGGATTTCTTAAAAAGAATAATTTTCTTAATTCGTATCTTTTTTCGTTGATTATCGCTCTTTCTAATTCAGCATCAGTAAAAACTTCTTCTTCTTTTAAATGCTGAATAAGTTCATTGCTAACAGAAGTTGCTAATTCATAATCTTTAAAATTATCATTAACAAATTTTTCAATTTCAATTTCGATTTGATTTGCTCCAGAAATTCTAGATTTTTCCGATTGAATGTACTCATTTACCTGAGCATTACTATTGAAAAAAATTAAATTTAGAATACAAATCAAAGCAATTGTTACTTTATTTTGCATATCATTTAGTTTTTTCAATTAGTACTTTCATTTGTGCTTTTAATACTTCTAGTTCTTTTTTATTATTCTCAATTTCGATACTTTGTTGTTCTATTTTTTTGTTTTGATCAATTGCGTAAAGCGTTAATTCTTCAATTTTTTCCATTTGTTTTGCTTGCATTTGAGCTAAATCTAATCCGTTTTTAGACAACTCGTTTGCTGATTCTACTCCGGGCAAATGTTTGTTACTAATGATAAATTGTTCAACTTCCTTTAATGGCATTAATTTGTATTTAGTATCAAATACATAATCTGCCCAATTTGCTGTACTTCTCAAAGCAACTTTCACTTTTTCGGTCAAGATTCCACCTTCAACAAATAATTTATAATTACCAGTTGTATTAGGATAAGCTGTAGAAGAACCGATATAAATATTTCCGTTGGCGGTGCTTGTTGAAGTGTCAAACCAGATGTTACTGCTGTTCATGTTAACAACTCTATTGCCATTAGTTGTAGTTGCTTGATTAATTGATCCGTTACTAGCATAAAGACTTGTATCTACAGAATTTACTACAAAAGGTGTTGCAGTAGATCCATTTCCTGTAACTGTTGTATTTGTTCCTCCAACTACATTAGTTGTTGGAATAACAATAGAATTTCCGTTGGATATTGAAATTGTATTTCCTGTTATTGTCAACGATTGTGCATCAACAAATGTTGGTAAATTAAACGAACCGCCACCATTGGAAAGCGTGATTGTGTTTCCGGTTTGAGAAAGTGTTTGAAGTTCGTTGGTTGTGCTTCCATCAACCTCTACAAATGTTGGTAAAACAACAGTATTTCCGTTTGATATTGATAAATTATTTCCTGTTAACGCCAGTGTTTGCTCATCATTATCAACAAATGTTGGTAAATTAAACGAACCGCCACCATTAGAAAGCGTGATTGTGTTTCCGGCTTGAGAAAGTGTTTGAAGTTCGTTGGTTGTGCTTCCGTCAACTTCTACAAATGTTGGTAAAACAACCGTATTTCCGTTGGATATTGATAAATTATTTCCTGTTAATGCTAGTGTTTGCTCATCATTATCAACAAATGTTGGTAAATTAAACGAACCGCCACCATTAGAAAGCGTGATTGTGTTTCCAGCTTGAGAAAGTGTTTGAAGTTCGTTGGTTGTGCTTCCGTCAACTTCTGTAAATGTTGGAATTGGAATTGTTACTGGCGAACTTATAACTCCATTTACAGTTGTAATTAACTGATTATTAGAATTAAAAACATTTGAAATTGAATTTACAATAGGTGCATTTGAAGAAATTCCATTTACATTACTTGTCATTGTGTTGGCTAGAGAAGTCAGTGCATTTGTAGCAACAAGATTAGGCATATATTGCAACACAACATCGCCATCGCCATCTACACTTAAAAATTTATTGGTTGCATCAAGAGTTGTAGGATTAAAAGCACTTGTTAAATTAGTAAAACGAAGTCCTGAATTACCATTTTGCCCTTGAGTTATTTCAACTTTACTGTTCGGATTAGTATTTCCAATTCCTACGTTACCTTCTACAAGTAACCCATTAGCTGGCGCCAAAGCACCTTGAACTTGAATTGGATAAGATTTAGACATGTAGTTTTTACCAACTACAATTCCTCCATTAACATCCAACCGATTTCTCGGAATAATATTATTTCCTAAACCAATACCAAGATTTCCTTTTTGCGAAACAAACAAACGTTGATTTCCCAATCCATCAGCTAAAATTATTGTTCCGTTAGTAGTTTTTCCTGTTACAATTGGGGTTGTTACATCGTTATTTACAGCAACTCTACCTAAAAATAAATTATTACTACCGTTTTCCAAATACAATCCTGTGGTAGCGCCAACAAAAATATTAGAATCTCCGCTTTGCAAATGTCTTGGAGTAAAATATCCAATAGCAACATTATTATTTCCTTTATTATCTAATAAGGTAGCGTAACCAATTGCAGTGTTATTAGATCCAGGCTCACTTGGATTTCCCATAGATCTATGACCTATTGCAATATTATTGGAACCAAATAAATTATTTTCTAAACTTCTTGTTCCAAAGGCACAATTTAAGCTCCCAAACCTATTTAAGTTTAATGCGTCATTACCAAATGCGCAATTAAAACTACCAGAAGAAACGGACAAAGTTCCAATTCCAAAAGCGCTGTTACTCGCACCTGTATTATTGACTAATGCACTTTTTCCAAAGCCATTGTTGTAATTACCGGTATTATTTAAACCAGTATCTTGACCAAATAATGTATTCTCAATTTGACCATTACTTTGATTAACAAATATAAAAAAAGCTAAAAAAGTAGTTAATAAGTAATTTTTCTTCATCATGATAGTAGGTTTTTGTTTATTAGTAATCTGTTTTGGGGAAAACAATTGTGATATTTAAATCTTATTTCAAAAATATGTAATAATCATTCAAAAATATCGTTTATATACGTATATTTTCGATTAAAAACATCTTTTTTATTAAAGATAACATAAATATCTTACAAATTTAAACCGTACTAATTTTGAAAATTAAAATAAAAAAACTCCTTGATTTAACAAGGAGTTTTTAATTGATTTTTAATAATTAAGATTTATCTTTTGTCCATTGCAACAAAATCTCTTAACGGATAACCTGTATAAATTTGTCTCGGACGACCAATTGGCTCTTTATTTACGCGCATTTCTTTCCATTGAGCAATCCAACCCGGTAATCTACCTATTGCGAACATTACGGTAAACATTTCAGTTGGAATTCCTAATGCACGATATATAATACCAGAATAGAAATCGACATTTGGATATAATTTTCTTGACACAAAGTATTCATCAACTAATGCTGATTCTTCCAATTTTTTAGCAATTTGAAGAATCGGATCGTTAACACCTAAAGTTGCAAGTACTTCATCGGCCGCTTTTTTAATGATTTTAGCTCTTGGATCAAAATTTTTGTAAACTCTGTGTCCGAATCCCATTAAACGAAATGGATCTTCTTTGTCTTTTGCTTTCGCCAAATATTTATCGGCATCGCCACCATCTTTTTGAATATCTTCAAGCATTTCAAGCACTGCTTGATTTGCGCCACCATGAAGTGGACCCCAAAGTGCAGAAACTCCAGCTGAAATTGAGGCAAATAATCCTGCATGAGAAGAACCAACAATTCTCACTGTTGATGTAGAACAGTTTTGTTCGTGATCGGCATGAAGAATAAATAATTTATCTAAAGCATCAATAACTACTTGATTTTTAGCATAAGGTCCGGTTGGTAATTCAAACATTAAGCGCATGAAATTTTCAACATAACCTTTGGTATTATCGTAATAATTTAATGGATAACCCATCATTTTTCTGTAGGTCCAAGTTGCAATTACAAGGAATTTACCCATAGTTTTGCAAACTGCTTCGTACATTTCTTTTTCATTGTCTACATTCACAACTTTCGGATTGAAAGCAGTTAATGCCGATGTCAACGAAGACAAAACGCCCATTGGATGAGCAGTTTTAGGAAATCCATCAATGATGTTTTTCATTTCTTCATTTACCAAAGTGTATTTTCTAATATCTGTTTCAAATTGAGCTAATACTTCTTTAGTCGGCAATTCACCGAAAATAACTAAATAAGCTACTTCAAGAAAATCGGCTTTGGCTGCTAAATCTTCAATTGCATAGCCTCTGTAACGAAGAATTCCTTCTTCACCATCAAGAAATGTAATTTTGCTTTCGCATGATCCTGAATTTTTATAACCTGGATCTAAAGTTATTGCGCCTGTTAAATCGCGTAGTTTGTTAATATCTATAGCCGGTTCGTTTTCACTTCCTACAATTACAGGAAATTCATACTTTTTGCCATCATACTCTAATATTGCTGTTTTTGACATGATATAAATTGGAAATTAAGTCTGATAAATTATAATTTAACAAATTTATGGAATTCCAAATGAATTAAAAAAGAAATAGGATAACGTTTTCGTTAATTTTATTGTAAAATTCTTAATATACTAGAAAAAAAGAATTTATAAATAAAAAAACCCTTTCAAATAAAATCTGAAAGGGTTTAAAAAAATATTTTAAATCTTATTTAAAAGCCTTCAATCCAGGAAAGTAAGCGGTATCACCCAATTCCTCTTCAATTCTTAATAATTGATTGTATTTCGCCATTCTATCTGAACGAGAAGCTGAACCGGTTTTAATTTGACCACAATTTAGAGCAACTGCTAAATCAGCGATTGTATTATCTTCAGTTTCTCCTGAACGATGTGACATTACAGAAGTATATCCAGCATTTTTAGCCATATTTACTGCTGCAATAGTTTCTGTTAAAGTACCAATTTGGTTTACTTTTACTAAAATTGAATTAGCAATACCTTTTTCAATTCCGGTTGCTAAACGCTCAACATTAGTTACAAATAAATCGTCACCAACTAATTGTGTTTTGTTTCCAATTAATTCAGTAAAATATTTCCAACCATCCCAATCGTCTTCTTGCATTCCATCTTCAATTGAAATAATTGGATAGTTTGCAGCTAATGAAGCTAAATATTCTGCTTGTTCTTTAGAAGTTCTAATTTTTCCGGTTGCGCCTTCAAATTTTGTGTAGTCGTATTTTCCGTCAACATAAAATTCAGAAGCAGCACAATCTAAAGCAATCATTACTTCGTCACCAAATTTATATCCAGCATTTTCAACAGCTTTTTTAATTGTATCTAAAGCGTCTTCGGTTCCGCCAGCTAAATTTGGAGCAAAACCACCTTCATCACCAACAGCTGTAGATAAATTTCTATCGTGTAGTACTTTTTTCAAATTATGGAAAATTTCAGTTCCCATTTGCATAGCGTGTGTAAAAGAAGTTGCTTTTACAGGAATAATCATGAATTCTTGAAACGCAATTGGCGCGTCAGAATGTGAACCTCCATTGATAATATTCATCATTGGAACTGGAAGTGTGTTAGCAGAAACGCCACCTACATATCTGTATAATGGTAAACCTAATTCATTCGCAGCAGCTTTTGCAACAGCTAACGAAACTCCTAAAATAGCATTAGCACCAAGATTTCCTTTATTTGCAGTTCCATCCAAATCAATCATTAATTGATCAATATGATTTTGTTCAAAAACTGATACACCTAATAACTCAGCAGAAATTTTAGTATTTACATTATCAACAGCTTTTAAAACACCTTTTCCCATGTAGGCTTTTCCACCATCGCGAAGTTCAACAGCCTCGTGTTCACCTGTAGAAGCACCACTTGGCACAGCTGCACGTCCGAGAACGCCATTTTCGGTTACTACATCTACTTCAATTGTAGGATTTCCTCTAGAATCCAATATTTGTCTTGCGTGTACTTTAATAATAATACTCATTTAGCTCTGTTTATTTGATTAATTTATAATTAAGTTCTACAAATTTAATAATTCGATAAAATTAAAAGGCCAAATAATCAAAAACTTATAAACTCAATCGATTTAGTGCTTTAAATCATTACTCAATTTGTTTAAAATAAAATTAAATTAATAAATAAAAAATATGTAGTATTATTATTACTAATTTAATAAAAATATGTGTTTTAACGTTAATAATTGCATTTAATGGATGTTTTTTTATTTATAAAATAAAAATATTATCTATTTTTATAACATCAAAAAATATTTAGCTAAATAACCGATGGAAAATAATAAATTTGACAAAAATCATAACCTTATCACAATGAGCAAATTAATCTTATTTTGGTGTTTATTTTTGTTTTTAATGTTTTGTGAAACTACTATTGCACAAAATTATAGAAATGCAAAAGCTTACATTAATGATTTTGGTAAAAACGAATTATTTATGAAAGAATCGTTAATGGAATACTCAACTTCTATTATTGATGCAAGTCCAGATGCAAGAGTTCAAAATACTTTAGAAAGAATTTATACCAAACTTGAAGATATAAATGTAAATTTATTAAAAAATGATATTGGTGTTTCAGGAGATTTTGATTTAAGAGATTCGTTCATAAAACTAAACAATAAAACAATCACTTTATTAAAAAATAAATCATTAAAACTAAATGATTATAGAGTTCAAAGCGGTTTGGATTATTCTGAGATTTTTAAAAATTTTGCCTACAAGGAATCTGAAATTGCTAAATATTACTCTGAAATATTGGCTTATGAAACAGCTAAAAGAGATTTCGGTATAAAATACAAAATTGTAATACGAAGTTTTAACAAGAGAAATGTTTTTGAATATGATGCTTATCAAAATCTAATTTTTTACAAATTAAATGTTCTTGATGATAAACTAATTCAACTTTTTAAATACCGAAATTCTGATGATATTCAAGAGTGTATCAACTTTATGACTAGTGTTGCAGAAGAATCGTTAATTAAAACCGACATTTATAAAGACGATTTTGTAGACAAATCTTTGAACGATATAAACATTGAATTTATAAATTTTATGTTAACTCAAAATGAGACTTTATTACCATTATACCAACAATATGTATCTGTTTATGAGGACTTTCAAAAAATAAAAACTAAATTTCTTGAAACCAATGAGGTTATTAAAGTTGAAGATTACAATAATGAAGTGAGACGTTATAATGATGTTAAAAACAGATTTTTTGATTCATTGTATGAAAATCAAATAAAAAAAGCAGAACTTTTAAAAAGATGGTACACCACTAATAGTGATTTTTTAAAGCGCAATATCGAATTTGAAGACCTGTATGAAAAGTTTACAAATTTAGATTAATTATTAACATCACATTTTTTTTCATAATTTTATAAATATTTATTTGAATATTTAAACATTTAATCTATAAAAAGTTGCGCTTTAACGATTTATAAAGCAAATTATCATCATATTAAATTAATTTTATAGTAAGCAAAATTTGTAATGTTTATTACAAAAAATCCTTTAAACTAACTATAAAATGAAATCTAACACTACATTATTATCTATTTTAATGATTGTTTTTTTTCTACAACTTGAAACAACGCAATCTCAAAACTACAGAACTCCAAAAGCTTACATTGAAGATTTTGAAAAAAATGAAACTTATGTCAAGCAATCACTTATTGAATATTCATCGTCTGTAATAAACGGCTATCAAGAGTCGAGGGTCCAATCAACATTGGATCGCATTTACATTAAATTAGAAAACATAAATACAACTATTGTTAAAAATGACAAAGGTTTTTTAGGCGATACTAGTTTAAGAGATGCATTTTTAAAAATGAATACTTCTACTATAGCGCTTTTAAAAAATAAATCATTACGATTTGACGATTATGACAATGTTAAATCACAAGATTTTGCAGATATTTTAATGTGTTTTACAAATAGAAAACAAGATATTATAAATTATTATGCAATTATTTTAAACTATACTAATTGCAAACGAAATTTTAGCAAAAAAAATAATATTACTACAGAACGATATTTTTACAAAAAAAAGTTGTTTGAATATGATGCCCATCAAAGTTTAATCTTTTTTAAGTTAAATGTTTTATCAACTAAACTAGATGATCTTTTATTGACAACAGATTGTGAAAACGTCAACAAATGTGTTTATTTCTTAAATCAAGTTTGCGAAGAATCAACAATAGATACAGATATTTATAAAAAAATCTTTGTTGATCAATCTTTAAATAATGCCAATATTGAATTAATTCATTTTATTTCTCAAGAAGGAGAAACATTAATTCCGTTATATAAAGACTACATTCAAACATTATCTGAATTCAAGATTACTAAAGACCGCTTAAATAAAAACAATGATGTTCCAATTGAAAAGTACAATCAAGAGGTAAGACGATTAAATACTACTAAAAATATATTTTTTGATAATTTGAATTCCCTTCAATCTCAAAAAAAAGAATTAATAGATAAGTGGTATGTCTTAAAATGTAACTTCATAAAAAGAAACTTGTAATAATAGAAATTAAATTAAAACAATAATTATGTAACTTATAAATAAATACATGTAATACTAATAAGCTGGCTAAAAAGTAATTTTACAATAACAATTAAAAGATACTGTTATGAAAAATTCTACACAAATTAATTCCATGCTTTTGCTAAAATGGTGCATGTTATTACTATTAATAACACCTAAATTCATTTATTCTCAAGAAACGAAAACAACTGAATACCGAACTTTAAATGCTTATATAAGTGATTTTTCTAAAAATGAACTTTTTGTAAAAAAATCAATGGTAGATTATTCTAATTCAATTGTTGAAAATCAATTAGAATCTAGAACTAAAGCCACTGCAAATAGAATTACAGAAAAATTAATTGCGCTAAATAAAAATTTAAAACTAAACGATAAAGGATATAAATCAAACACTTTGTTGCGAGATAGTTTTATTAAAATGAATGAAAAAACAATTGAGTGTTTAAATAATGGAACATTAATCATGAACGATTATGAATTGCAGAGTTTAAAAAGTCCTGATGAAATAATACAAAATTTAAAGGAAAGACAACTTAATTTGACAAGTTACTTTACAGAAATAAGACTGTTTGAAGAAAGTAAAAGAGAATTTGGCTGCCTTTTTAATGTTAACATACGAAACTTTACAGGAAAAAACATTTTAGAATACAATGCTTTTGAAAACATTTTATTTTATAAAATAAATGTAATTGATGAAAAAATCAATGCATCTATACTTAAAATGAATAAAGAAGATTTTTTTAAATCTATTACTGCATTAGAAAACATAAATCAAGAAGTAATTTTAAAAACCAATAATTATAAAAACAGTTATAATGATTCTTCATTAAACAATGCAAACATAGCTTTTTCAAATTTTATTTTTACTCAAAAAGCAAAGTTAGTTCCATTATTTAATTCCTTTTATGACGATTATATTTTACTTCAAAAGCTAAAAAATGCTACATCTGAGCAAGAAATTACGCAATATAATTCAGTTGTTAGATCATATAATTTAAAAAAGAATCAACTTTATGATACTTTAGATATTATTCAAAAAAATAAAAAAATATTATTTGACAATTTTTTTGTTGTAAATAGAACCTTTCTGAAAAACAATATGAAACAAGTTGATTTATATGAAAGTTACACTTACAATGATTAAAAAAAGGATGCTTAGGCATCCTTTTTTTATTAAACCAATTGAGAACTATTGATTTTTATATTATTAATAAAAGTATCAAAAAGATAACTTGAATCATGCGGACCGGGACTTGCTTCAGGATGATACTGCACTGAGAAACAACTTTTAGATTTCATTTGCATACCTGCTACTGTATTATCATTAATGTGATAATGGGTAATTTCTAAATCGGTATGGTTTTCTAATTCTTCACGGTTTACTGCAAATCCATGATTTTGAGAAGTGATTTCACCTTTTCCACTTAGCACATTCATTACCGGATGGTTTATTCCACGATGACCGTTGAACATTTTGTAAGTTGAAATTCCGTTAGCTAATCCTATTATTTGATGCCCTAAACAAATACCAAATACAGGTTTGTTAGAATTTATAATTTGTTTAGCCACTTCAATTGTTCCAAATAAAGGTTCTGGATCGCCTGGTCCATTTGATAAGAAATATCCATCTGGATTAAAAGCTTTTAATTCTTCAAAACCAGTGTTGAATGGAAATACTTTAATATAACAATCTCTTTTGGCAAGATTTCTTAATATGTTTCTTTTGATTCCTAAATCTAAAGCTGATATTTTGTACGTTGCATTTTCGTTTCCGAAGAAATAAGGTACTGTTGTTGAAACTTTAGATGCTAATTCCAAACCTTTCATGTCTGGAACGTTTTTAAGTTGAAGTTTTAATTGTTCTATGGAAGTTCCGTCTGTAGAAATAACTGCATTTTGAGCACCGTTATCACGGATATAACTTACTAATGCGCGTGTATCAACGTCGGAAATGCAAACTAGATTTTGTTTTTCAAAATAATCGTAAAGATTACTTTCAGAATCTGGACGAGAATGGTTGAAACTGAAGTTTTTACAAACCAAACCAGAAATCATGATTTTTTCAGATTCTACTTCATTAGCGTTTACTCCGTAGTTTCCAATATGTGGATTGGTTGCTACCATAATTTGTCCGAAATAAGATGGATCGGTAAAAATTTCTTGGTAACCAGTCATTCCGGTATTGAAACATACTTCACCAAAAGTCGTTCCTGAAATTCCGATTGATTTTCCGTAGAATATGGTTCCGTCTGCAAGTAGTAAGATTGCTTGTGGTCGAGTTGTGTATTTCATCAGTTGTAGTTATTGTTTTGCAAATTTAGAATATTTGTATTTAAAACTCAAATGTGTTTGTTAAACTTTATAAACATTCCTTTTGATTCTTTCTAGCCCTGATTAGGAGGAAAAACCCACGATTTTTTTCGTGGTTTTGGAAGGAAAGCAGGAATATGGATTGCTGATAAATCACTTACCATTCGCTCCTAAATATAAATTATTAGAATATAAAATAAATTCAGATTAAAAAAAAAGGATAAACTATAAAGCTTATCCTTTTTTTATTTATGAATATGAATTCATTATTCTGCACTTTCAGTAGTTTCTTCAGTTGAAGCAGCTGGTGCTTCAGTAGCTGGAGTTTCCGATTTTTTAGCTTTTCCACCACGACGGCTTTTAGCTTTTTTCTCTTCTTTTTTACCACCGTTGTAGATTTCATTGAAGTCTACTAATTCGATCATTGCCATATCTGCATTATCTCCAAGACGGTTTCCAACTTTGATGATACGAGTGTATCCACCTGGACGGTCACCAACTTTAGCTGCAACTTCTCTGAAAAGTTCAGTTACACCATATTTATTTCTTAGGTAAGCAAAAACCACACGACGATTGTGAGTAGTATCTTCTTTTGATTTTGTAATTAAAGGCTCAACGAATTGTTTAAGCGCTTTTGCTTTAGCAACAGTTGTGTTAATACGTTTGTGCTCGATTAAAGAACAAGCCATATTAGCTAACATAGATTTTCTATGTCCAGTCTGTCTGCTTAAGTGATTGAATTTTTTTCCGTGTCTCATTTTAAAATGCTATTTAACTTGATAAAGAAACTAGTCTTTATCTAATTTATATTTTGACAAATCCATTCCGAAGGTTAAATTTTTAACTGCTACTAGTTCGTCTAGTTCTGTTAAAGATTTTTTACCGAAGTTACGGAACTTCATTAAGTCGTGTTTGTTAAAAGAGACAAGGTCTCCTAATGTATCAACTTCAGCTGCTTTTAAGCAATTTAATGCTCTTACAGATAAATCCATATCAACAAGCTTAGTTTTAAGCAATTGTCTCATGTGTAATGATTCTTCATCATACGAATCTGTTTGAGCAATTTCGTCTGCCTCAAGAGTAATTCTCTCATCAGAAAACAACATAAAGTGGTGAATTAAAACTTTTGCAGCTTCAGTAAGAGCGTCTTTTGGATTGATTGAACCATCAGTTTTTATTTCAAAAACTAATTTTTCATAATCTGTTTTTTGCTCTACACGGAAGTTTTCAATAGCATATTTCACGTTTTTTACTGGTGTAAAGATAGAATCTGTAAAGATTGTACCGATAGCAGCATTTTGCTTTTTGTTTTCTTCTGCAGGAACATATCCTCTACCTTTTTCAATTGTTAATTCCATATTGAAATTAACTTTTGAATCTAGATTACAGATAACCAATTCTGGATTCAAAACTTGAAAACCAGAAATGAATTTTTGAAAATCGCCAGCAGTGATTTGTTCTTTACCTGTTATAGATATTGTTACCGATTCGTTATCGATGTCTTCAATTTGACGTTTGAAACGTACTTGTTTAAGACTAAGGATAATTTCAGTAACATCTTCAACAACTCCTGGTATGGTTGAAAACTCATGCTCAACACCTTCAATTCTTGTCGATGTAATTGCATAACCTTCTAACGCAGAAAGTAAAACTCTTCTAAGTGCATTACCAACAGTCAATCCGTAACCAGGTTCTAAAGGTCTGAACTCAAACTTACCTTCAAAATCGGTTGAATCGATCATGATAACTTTATCGGGCTTTTGAAAATTAAATATTGCCATAATTTAGACTAGTGTCAATTATTATTTGTTGTACAACTCTACGATTAATTGTTCTTTGATATTTTCTGGAATTTGCAATCTAGCTGGTACAGTAACAAAAGTTCCAGATTTAGTATCGTTATTCCATGTAATCCATTCGTAAACGTGACTAGAGTTTGATAAAGAACGCTCAATTGACTCTAAAGATTTTGATTTTTCACGAACAGCAACTACATCACCTGGTTTTAGGTGGTAAGAAGGAATGTTTACTAATTCACCATTTACAGTAATGTGACGGTGAGAAACAATTTGTCTTGCTGCTCTTCTAGAAGAAGCTATTCCCATTCTAAAAACTACGTTATCTAAACGAGCTTCACATAATTGTAAAAGGATTTCACCTGTTACACCTTTAGAAGCTGCTGCTTTTTCAAATAAGTTTCTGAATTGTTTTTCAAGAATACCGTATGAGTACTTAGCTTTTTGCTTTTCCATCAATTGTACTGCGTACTCTGACTTTTTACCTCTTTTTTTTGCCATCCCGTGTTGTCCAGGAGGATAATTTCTTTTTTCGAAGGCTTTGTCTTCTCCGAAAATAGCTTCGCCGAATTTACGTGCGATTTTTGTACTTGGACCAGTATATCTTGCCATTTTAAAATTGTTTTGAGTTAGAGATTATGAATTCAGGTCAATAAATCCTTCGATAATCTATTTTCTAACTCTTGTTATACTTAATTATATATTATATACTGAAATTAATCTGTATAAAATTATACTCTACGTCTTTTAGGAGGACGACATCCGTTGTGTGGCATTGGAGTAACGTCAATGATTTCTGTTACTTCTACTCCACTGTTATGTATAGATCTGATAGCAGACTCACGTCCGTTACCTGGTCCTTTTACATACACTTTTACTTTCTTAAGACCTGCTTCTAATGCTACTTTACTGCAATCCTCAGCTGCCATTTGAGCAGCATAAGGAGTGTTCTTTTTAGAACCTCTAAAGCCCATTTTACCTGCAGAAGACCAAGAGATAACTTCACCTTTTTTGTTTGTTAACGAAATGATGATGTTGTTAAAAGTTGCATTAATATGAGCTTCACCTGAAGATTCAATAATAACTTTACGTTTTTTTGTACTTGCTTTAGCCATATTACTTACTATTTAGTTGCTTTTTTCTTGTTAGCAACAGTTTTTCTCTTACCTTTTCTTGTTCTAGAATTGTTTTTAGTTCTTTGTCCTCTTAATGGAAGACCAGATCTATGACGAATTCCTCTATAACATCCGATATCCATTAAACGTTTAATGTTTAATGAAGTTTCTGAACGTAATTCACCTTCAATTTTGTAATATGAAACCGCATCACGAATTGCTCCGATTTGGTCATCATTCCAATCTTGAACTTTAGTATCTTGGCTAACTTGAGCTTTATCTAAAATCTCAATAGCTCTACTTTTTCCTATTCCGAAGATATAGGTAAGTGCTATAACACCTCTTTTGTTTTTTGGTATATCTACCCCAGCTATTCTTGCCATAATTATCCTTGTCTTTGTTTAAATCTAGGATTCTTTTTGTTAATAACGTATAATCTTCCTTTTCTACGCACAATCTTACATTCTGCGCTTCTTTTCTTAACTGATGTTCTTACTTTCATTTTTAATAACTTTAGTATCTGTAAGTGATTCTTGCTTTTGACAAATCATAAGGACTCATTTCTAGTTTTACTTTGTCACCAGGTAACAACTTAATGTAATGCATACGCATTTTTCCAGAAATGTGTGCGATAACGATATGTCCGTTTTCTAATTCCACACGGAACATAGCATTTGACAATGCTTCTATTATTGATCCGTCTTGTTCTATTGCTGATTGTTTTGCCATAAAAATTAAGCTACTGCTTTTCTATTTTTACCACTTTTCATCAAACCATCATAATGTTTATTCAATAAATAAGAATTTATTTGTTGAATAGTATCAATTGCGACTCCAACCATAATGATTAAAGAAGTTCCACCATAGAACATTGCCCATGATTGTTGCACATCTAAACTTACTACAATCGCTGGGAACACAGCTATTAAAGCTAAGAATAAAGCACCTGGTAAAGTTACTAATGACATGATTTTATCTAAGAAATCTGCAGTATCTGTTCCTGGTTTAACACCTGGTATAAAACCACCACTTCTTTTTAAATCATCTGCCATTTTATTTGTTGGAACCGTAATTGCGGTGTAAAAGAATGTGAAAATGATAATCAATGAAGCAAAAACTAAATTGTACCATAATCCAAACATGTTACTAAAAGCACCAGCAATAGATTGAGATGTTTCTGATTGAGATAACCTAGCTAAAGCGGCTGGTATAAACATAATTGCTTGAGCAAAAATGATTGGCATTACACCTGCAGCATTTAATTTTAGAGGTATCCATTGTCTATTACCACCCATCATATCTTGCTCAAAATCACCAGAAGTCGTTCTGCGTGCGTATTGAACAGGTATTTTTCTAATTGCCATTACTAATAAAACACAAGCAATAATTACTAACAGCCAAACAATAACTTCAAAAACCAAAATCATTAATCCACCACTATTATTGGTAACTCTTGATGTAAATTCTTGAATCAAAGCTTGTGGTAATCTTGCAAGAATTCCAACCATGATTAAAAGTGAAATACCATTTCCAATTCCTTTGTCTGTAATTTTTTCACCCAACCACATAGCAAATATTGTACCTGTAGTTAAAATTAAAACCGATGAAAACAAGAAAGCGAAAGAATCAAAACCTAACAAAAAAGCATCGTGTGGGATAGTTTGTCTAAGGTTATAAATATAACCAGGACCTTGTAATAAAGTGATACCAATTGTCAACCAACGTGTAATTTGATTTAACTTCTTTCTACCACTTTCACCATCTTTTTGTAGTTTTTGTAAATATGGAATTGCAATACCCATTAACTGAACAACAATTGAAGCAGAAATGTAAGGCATAATACCTAATGCAAAAACTGAAGCTTTAGAGAAAGCACCACCAGTAAACATATCAAGAATTGATCCAATTCCTTTATTAGTTTGACCAGCAAGACCTCCAAGTTGGGTTGCATCGATTCCTGGAAGAGTTACGTGAGCACCAAATCTATATACCAATAGTAATCCTAAGGTAAATAAAATACGGTTCTTCAACTCTTCTATTTTCCAAACATTCTTAAACGATTCAATAAAATTCTTCATAAAGTCAGAATATTACAATGTTATTACTTCACCACCAGCAGCTTCAATAGCAGCTTTAGCAGTAGCAGTAAATTTGTGAGCAGATACTTTTAGTTTAGCTTTTAATTCTCCTCTACCTAAAATCTTAACTAATTCAGATTTGGTAGCTAAACGGTTTTCAACTAATACTGAAAAATCTACAGTATCTGTTACAATTCCGTTGTCAACTAAAGCTTGAAGAGTATCAAGATTTACACCTTGATGCTCAATTCTATTAATGTTCGTGAAACCAAACTTAGGCACACGTCTTTGAAGTGGCATTTGACCTCCTTCAAAACCAATTTTCTTAGAATAACCAGAACGAGATTTTGCTCCTTTGTGACCTCTTGCAGAAGTACCACCTTTACCAGAACCTTCTCCTCTACCTAATCTTTTATTTTGATTGTGTGTAGAACCTTCAGCAGGTTGTAAGTTACTTAAATTCATAACTATAATTGTTATTTAACTTCCGTTACGGAAACTAAGTGTTTAACTTTATTTATCATTCCAAGGATAGTTGGATTTGAATCATGTTCTACAACTTGATTCATCTTACGAAGACCCAATGCTTCTAAACCTCTTTTTTGAGTTTGTGGGCAGTTGATTTTGCTTCTTGTTTGTTTTACTAATAATTTAGCCATAATTTCCTTGAATTAACCTTTAAAAACTTTCTCTAAAGAAACACCTCTTTGTTTTGCAACAGTGTAAGCACTTCTCATTTGTAATAATGCATCAAAAGTTGCTTTAACCACATTGTGTGGATTAGAAGAACCTTGAGATTTTGATAATACATCGTGAATACCTACTGATTCAAGTACTGAACGAACAGCACCACCAGCAATAACTCCTGTACCGTGAGATGCAGGCATTAAAAACACACGCGCTCCACCAAATTTACCTTTTTGTTCGTGAGGAACTGATTGTCCACTTAAAGGAATTCTAACTAGATTTTTCTTAGCATCTTCTACTGCTTTCGCAATTGCTTCAGAAACGTCTTTTGATTTTCCTAATCCGTGACCAACTACTCCGTTTTCATCACCTACAACAACAATAGCAGAAAAGCCGAAAGCTCTACCTCCTTTTGTTACTTTGGTAACACGATTTACACTTACCAGACGATCTTTTAATTCAAGACCACTAGGTTTTACTAATTCTACATTTTTGTATTTAGACATAATATATTAGAATTTAAGTCCAGCGGCTCTTGCGCCTTCTGCTAATGATTTAATACGACCATGGTATAAATAACCTCCTCTATCAAAAGTTACTGTATCGATACCGGCTTTTAATGCTTTTTCTGCAACTAGCTTTCCAACCGCTGTTGCAACTTCAACATTTGTACCTTTAATATCTACTCCTTTATCTCTAGAGGATGTAGCTAATAAAGTAACACCATTTACATCGTCAATTACTTGCGCATAGATCTCTTTGTTACTTCTGAATACAGAAAGTCTTGGTCTAGCAGCAGTACCGCTAACAATCTTTCTTATTCTATACTGGATTCTCTGTCTTCTTTCAGATTTTGTTAATGACATAACCTATATTTTTAAGCTGATTTACCTGCTTTTCTTCTTAATACTTCACCTACAAACTTGATACCTTTTCCTTTATATGGTTCTGGTCTACGGAAATCTCTAATTTTCGCAGTGATAGCACCTAAAAGTTGTTTATCGTAAGAAGTAAGTTTTACTATAGGGTTTTTACCTTTTTCAGAAATTGTTTCCAAAGTAACCTCTGGCGCAACTTCTAAAACGATATTATGAGAAAATCCTAAAGCCAAATCAAGTTTTTGTCCTTGATTAGATGCTCTATATCCCACACCCACTAACTCTAATTCTTTAGTGAAACCAGTTGATACACCTATAATCATATTATTGATTAATGATCTGTATAAACCATGTTTAGCTCTTTGATCTTTGTGGTCTGATGATCTTTCCACAATTACTTGACCTTCTTCTAACTTAACAGTTACGTCCGAAAACTCCTGTGTTAGTTGTCCTAATTTACCTTTAACTGTAACCAAACCTTCAGCAACTGTAACAGTTACATCAGCTGGAACTACTATTGGGTTTTTTCCTATTCTTGACATCGTCGTTTAGCTTTAAATTAGTATACGTAACAAATTACCTCTCCACCAACATTCAATTGCTTAGCTTGTTTTCCTGTCATCAAACCTTTTGATGTAGAAACAATAGCAATACCTAATCCATTAAGAATTCTTGGTAATTTAGAAGCTCCAGCGTACTTACGTAGACCTGGTTTACTAATTCTTTGAATATCTCTAATTACTGACTCTTTAGTATCTTTATCATACTTTAAAGCAATTTTGATAGAACCTTGAACGGTTGAATCTTCAAACTTGTAACTTAAGATATATCCTTGATCGAATAAAATCTTTGTGATTTCTTTTTTAAGATTAGAAGCAGGAATCTCAACCACTTTGTGGCTTGCTCTAGCTGCATTTCTAACTCTCGTAAGATAATCTGCAATTGGATCTGTATACATGTGTATAAATTTGTGATTATGGTTTTCAAAAGATACTCATCAAATGAACCTTTAATCAATTAAACTATTTTTTGGTTTGCAAAAGTAATAACTTTTTTCGAGATTACCAAGAGGCTTTTTTAACACCTGGAATTAATCCTTGGTTAGCCATTTCACGGAATGTTACACGAGAAAGACCGAATTGACGCATATACCCTCTTGGTCTTCCTGTTAATTTACAACGATTGTGTAAACGAACTGGTGAAGCATTTTTAGGTAATTTTTGTAAACCTTCATAATCTCCAGCTTCTAATAAAGCTTTTCTTTTTTCAGCGTACTTTGCTACCGTTTTTTCTCTCTTAACCTCACGGGCTTTCATTGATTCTTTAGCCATATCTTAATTCTTTTTAAAAGGTAAACCCAATTCTGCTAATAATGATTTCGCTTCTTTGTCAGTAGATGCTGATGTTACAAAAGTAATATCCATACCTGAAATTTTGTTCACTTTATCAATATCAATTTCAGGGAAAATGATTTGTTCCAAAACTCCTAAGTTATAATTACCTCTACCATCAAATCCAGTAGCTTTAATTCCGCTAAAATCTCTCACACGTGGTAAAGCTGAAGTAATAAGTCTATCTAAAAACTCATACATTTTTTCTCCACGCAAAGTTACTTTAGCACCAATCGGCATTCCTTTTCTTAATTTGAATGATGCAACGTCTTTTTTAGAAATTGTTGCTAAAGCTTTTTGACCAGTAATTTTAGTTAGTTCATCTACTGCGTAGTCAACTAATTTTTTATCTGATACAGCTGCACCAACACCACGGCTAATAACTATTTTGTCAAGTTTTGGAACTTGCATTACGTTTTTATAACCGAACTCTTCTTTAAGAGCAGGAATAACTCTACTCTTATATTCTTCTTTTAGTCTAGGGATATATGCCATAACTATACTACTTGATTAGATTTTTTTGAAAATCTTACTTTTTTATCTCCTTCTACTCTCGTTCCTGTTTTTGTAGCTTCTTTAGATTTTGGATCTATCAAAGACAAATTAGAAATATGAATTGGAGCTTCTTTCTTAACGATTCCTCCTTGAGGGTTTTTTGCACTTGGTTTCGTATGTTTCGAAACCATGTTAGTACCTTCAACAATCGCATTATTTTTCTCACGGTTAACGCGTACTACTTTACCTTCAGAACCTTTATGGTCTCCAGCAATAACTCTTACTACGTCTCCTGTTTTGATTTTTAACTTTGTCATCATTATAAAAATTAAAGCACCTCTGGTGCTAATGATACAATTTTCATGAATTGTTTTTCACGAAGTTCTCTTGCAACTGGACCAAAAACACGAGTTCCTCTCATTTCTCCTGCAGCATTCAAAAGAACACATGCATTATCATCGAAACGGATATAAGAACCATCGGCTCTTCTCACTTCTTTTTTAGTACGTACAACAACTGCAGTTGAAACAGCACCTTTCTTAACGTTACCGTTAGGAGTTGCATCTTTGATTGAAACTACAATTTTATCTCCAACAGAGGCATAACGACGTTTCGTTCCTCCTAATACACGGATAGTCAAAACTTCTTTTGCTCCTGTGTTATCTGCGACTTTTAGTCTTGATTCTTGTTGTACCATAATTATTTAGCTCTTTCAATAATTTCAACTAATCTCCAACATTTTAGTTTACTTAAAGGTCTTGTTTCCATGATCTTTACAGTATCTCCAATATTACAATCGTTTGTTTCGTCGTGCGCAACGTATTTTTTGGTTTTCAACACGAACTTACCATACATTGGGTGTTTTACTCTTCTAGTTTCAGAAACAACAATAGATTTCTCCATTTTGTTACTTGTAACTATCCCAACTCTTTCTTTTCTTAAATTTCTTTTTTCTTCCATCGTTTGGCAGATTAGTCTCTTTTACTTAATTCTGTTACCATTCTTGCTACCGCTCTTCTCATTGTTCTAATTTGAAGTGGGTTTTGAATTGGTGAAATAACGTGAGCCGTTTTTAAATCGGCATATGCTTTTTTTAACTGATTAAGTTGAGCTTGTAAATCAGCAGTGGACAGATTAATAATTTCTGATTGTTTCATAATTTTATATAGATTATGCTTCGAAATCTCTAGCTACAACAAATTTAGTTTTTACTGGAAGCTTTTGAGCTGCAAGACGTAATGCCTCTTTTGCAACTGACAAAGGAACTCCTCCAACTTCAAACATAATTCTTCCAGGTTTAACAACAGCAGCCCAATATTCTACGGCTCCTTTTCCTTTACCCATACGTACCTCTAGAGGTTTCTTTGTTATTGGTTTGTCTGGAAAAATATTAATCCATAATTGACCTTCTCTTTTCATAAAACGAGTTGCAGCAATACGCGCAGCTTCTATTTGACGAGATGTCATAAACATTCCTGTTTCATGTACAGATTTAATTCCAAACATTCCACTTGAAAGCTCGTGTCCTCTTTGAGCAACACCTTTCATTCTACCTTTTTGTACCTTACGGTATTTTGTTCTTTTAGGCTGTAACATTTTTCTTTAATTTAAAAAATTACTTTCTTTTACGGTCTCCAGCAGGTTTTCTGTCTTTGTTGAATGGTTTTCTATCTCCTCTTGGAGCATCGCCACCTTTTCCACCAGAAGCTTGTTTTTTATCCATTCCAACTAGTGGAGATAAATCACGTTTTCCGTAAACCTCACCTTTCATGATCCATACTTTGATTCCCATTCTACCATAAGTAGTATGAGCTTCAGCAAGTGCATAATCAATATCAGCTCTGAAAGTTGACAAAGGAATTCTTCCTTCTTTAAAACCTTCTGAACGTGCCATTTCAGCACCATTCAAACGACCAGAGATTAAAACTTTGATACCTTCAGCATTCATTCGCATTGCAGCCGCAATTGCCATCTTAATAGCTCTTCTATAAGAAATTCTACTTTCGATTTGACGTGCGATAGAAGTACCTACTAAGTAAGCATCTAATTCAGGCCTTTTAATTTCAAAGATGTTAATTTGAACCTCTTTGTCTGTAATTTTCTTAAGTTCTTCTTTCAACTTGTCTACCTCTTGTCCACCTTTTCCGATAATAATACCAGGTCTAGCAGTAGTGATAGTAACGGTTACAAGTTTTAAAGTTCTCTCGATGATTACTTTTGAAACACTAGCTTTAGATAAACGAGCATGGATGTACTTTCTGATTTTATAATCTTCAGCGATTTTATCACCGTAATCATTTCCACCATACCAGTTTGAATCCCATCCTCTGATGATTCCAAGTCTATTTCCTATTGGATTTGTCTTTTGTCCCATCTTAATTAATTGCTTTGTGTGTTATCATTAGCTCCTAACACGATTGTAACGTGGTTTGAACGTTTTCTTATTCTGTGTGCTCTTCCTTGTGGAGCTGGACGAAGTCTTTTCAACATCATTCCACCATCTACAGTGATTGTTTTTATAAATAAGCCTGCTTCAGCTACATTTCCATCAGCATTTTTTTGCTCCCAATTGTTGATTGCAGATAATACTAATTTCTCTAATTTTCTTGAAGCTTCTTTTGAGCTAAATCTTAAAATATTTAAAGCTCTTTCCACTTTCTGACCTCTTACCAAGTCTGCTACTAAGCGCATTTTTCTAGGTGAAGTAGGGCAGTTATTCAATTTCGCGAAAGCAATAGACTTATTAGCCTCTTTTCTCGCATCTGCTGTTTCTCTTTTACGAACTCCCATTGCTTCTTATTTTTTACCTTTATTTTTTGCTCCAGCGTGACCTCTAAATGATCTTGTTGGTGAAAACTCTCCTAATTTGTGTCCTACCATGTTCTCAGTTACATAAACTGGAACAAATTGACGACCATTATGTACTGCGATTGTTTGTCCAACGAAATCTGGAGTAATCATAGAAGCTCTAGACCAAGTCTTAACCACTCCTTTATTTCCACCAGCTATGTTTTCTTGAACTTTTTTATCTAATTTGTAGTGTACAAAAGGTCCTTTTTTTAATGAACGTGCCATGTCTATCTAATTATTTCTTTCTGCGTTCAACAATATACTTATTACTCGGGTTAACTTTAGAACGAGTTCTATAACCTTTAGCAGGAAGACCTTTTCTAGAACGTGGGTGACCTCCAGATGAACGTCCTTCACCACCACCCATTGGGTGATCGACAGGGTTCATTGCTACCGGTCTTGTTCTTGGTCTTCTACCTAACCATCTTGTTCTACCTGCTTTACCAGATACAATCAATTGATGATCAGAATTAGATACAGCTCCAATTGTTGCAGAACAAGTTAACAAGATTAATCTTGTTTCACCAGACGGCATTTTAATTGTTGCATATTTACCATCTCTTGCCATTAATTGAGCAAAAGTACCTGCACTTCTAGCGATAGTAGCTCCTTGACCAGGACGTAATTCAATACATGAAATTACAGTTCCTAATGGAATTTTACTTAATGGTAAAGTATTTCCAATTTCAGGTGAAGCTCCTTCTCCAGAAACTACAGTTTGTCCTACTTGTAAACCGTTTTGAGCAACGATATACGTTTTCTCTCCATCAGCATACCATAATAATGCGATAAAAGCAGTTCTGTTTGGATCATACTCAATTGATTTCACTGTAGCTGGAATTCCAACTTTAGTTCTTTTGAAATCAATGATACGATATCTTTGTTTGTGACCACCGCCTGTGTAACGCATGGTCATTTTTCCTTGACTATTTCTACCTCCTGAGTTTTTTATCGGTGCGATCAATGATCTCTCCGGCTTATCAGTTGTAATGGCGTCAAAACCATTAACAACTCTAAAACGCTGACCCGGGGTAATAGGTTTTAATTTTCTTACTGACATCTTATTCTATTAGATATTGTTGTAAAAATCGATTGTTTCTCCTTCTTGTACTTGAACAATTGCTTTTTTGTAAGCATTTGACTTTCCACTTATCAAACCACTTTTAGTGTATTTAGTAGTTCTATCTGGTCTAACATTCATTGTATTAACATTTACTATTGATACTCCGTAAGTAGCTTCAACAGCTTTCTTAATTTGTACTTTGTTAGCTTTTTTGTCTACAACGAAACCAAAACGATTGAAAAGCTCACCATCTTTGGTGATTTTTTCTGTAATAATAGGCTTAACTATGATACTCATGGCTTGTTATTTACTTAAATTTTCTTCAATTCCTTCTAAAGAACCTTCTAACAAGACTAAGTTATTTGCGTTTAATATCGCATAAGTACTTAATTCAGAGTTAGTTACCACGTTAGAAGCCTTTAAATTGCGTGACGACAAATATACATTTTTATTTGAATCACCCAACACTATTAGAGATTTTTTATTTTCCAACCCTAAAGAACTTAAAACTGATAAAAAGTTTTTAGTATTTGGAGTTTCAAAAGTGAAATCTTCTACTACGATTAAATTAGACTCTTTAACTTTCAATGAGAAAGCAGATCTTCTAGCTAATCTTTTTAATTCTTTGTTCAATTTGAAAGAATAACTTCTTGGTCTTGGACCAAAAACTGTACCTCCACCTTTGAACAATGGATTTTTAGCACTACCAGCACGGGCAGTACCTGTACCTTTTTGCTTTTTAATTTTACGAGTACTACCAGCAACTTCAGCTCTTTCTTTAGCTTTGTGCGTTCCTTGACGTTGGTTAGCCAAGTATTGCTTAACATCTAAATAAACTGCATGTTTGTTAGGCTCTATACCGAATACTGAATCAGAAAGTTGAACTTTTCTTCCAGTATCTTTTCCTTTGATATCTAAAACTTTTACTTCCATTATTTCTGAATGATTACATAAGAGTTTTTGCATCCAGGAATAGCTCCTTTAACAAGAAGTAAGTTCTTTTCAGCAACTACTTTTAAAACTCTAAGATTTTGTACTTTCACATTATCTCCTCCCATTCTTCCTGCCATACGCATTCCTTTGAATACACGTGATGGATAAGAAGATGCTCCTACAGAACCTGGCGCTCTTAATCGGTTGTGTTGACCGTGTGTAGCTTGTCCAACACCACCAAAACCGTGACGTTTTACAACACCTTGAAAACCTTTACCTTTAGAAACTCCTTGTACATCAACAAATTCTCCTTCGCTGAAAACCTCCACAGTGACATTGTCACCTAACTTAAACTCACCTTCATAACCTTGGAATTCAACGACTTTCTTTTTAGCAGAAGTACCAGCTTTTTTAAAGTGACCTAAGTCAGCTTTAGTTGCATGTTTTTCTGTTTTGTCATCGAAACCAAGTTGAAGAGCTTCATACCCGTCAACCGCATTGGTTCTGACTTGGGTAACGACACAAGGCCCAGCTTCGATCACTGTACAAGGAATATTCTTCCCGTTCTCGTCGAAAATGCTTGTCATGCCGATTTTTCTTCCAATTAACCCAGACATATTAAACTTTTATTAATTAATAAATTTCGAGACGACACACGTCGCCTCTTTTGAGGGTGCAAAGTTAAACTTCTTTTTGATATATGCAACAAATTGTTTTTTAATTTTTTATGTTTATTTTCAACTTTATTAAAACCAAAAAAAATGCTCCAAAATAAACAAGTATTTAATCTCTTTTATTCTATAAAAAGGATTTTGTCAGAAGTATTCTTAATAAAAGGAGATCTGGGTTAAATAAAAAATCCGTCAAACAAAAGCTTGACGGATTCTCATACAATTTATAAAGAAAAAATTATACTTTAATTTCAACTTCAACACCACTTGGCAACTCTAATTTCATAAGAGCATCAATAGTTTTTGAAGAAGAAGAATAAATATCTAATAATCTTTTATAAGACATTACTTCAAATTGTTCTCTCGATTTTTTGTTAACGTGAGGAGAACGTAATACAGTAAATATTTTTTTGTGAGTTGGTAATGGAATTGGACCCGTTACAACAGCACCTGTACTTTTTACAGTTTTTACGATTTTTTCAGCAGATTTATCTACCAACATGTGATCGTAAGATTTTAATTTAATTCTAATTTTTTGACTCATCTTGATAAATATTAGGCGTTTCCTTTTGCTTTTTTGATAACTGCTTCCGATATGTTAGAAGGTGTTTCTGCATAGTGAGAGAATTCCATTGTAGAAGTTGCTCTACCTGAAGATAATGTTCTTAATGTTGTAACATATCCGAACATTTCAGATAAAGGCACATCAGCTTTGATAGTCTTAGCTCCATTTCTGTCACCCATATCATTCACTTGACCTCTACGACGGTTAATATCTCCTACGATATCTCCCATGTTTTCTTCTGGTGTAATTACTTCCATTTTCATGATTGGCTCAAGAATGATAGCTCCAGCAGCTTTAGCTACTTCTCTATAACCCATTCTTGCCGCTAATTCAAAAGAAAGAGCATCAGAATCCACTGGGTGGAAAGATCCGTCTGTTAAAGTTACTTTCAAACTATCCACTTGGTATCCAGCTAATGGACCAGTTTTCATAGCTTCACGGAAACCTTTTTCTACAGAAGGAATGTATTCTTTAGGAACGTTACCACCTTTTACAGCATTAACAAACTGTAATCCTACAGGAACTTTACCATCAACTTCATCCGCAGGCTCTAATGTAAATACGATATCACCGAATTTACCACGACCTCCAGATTGTTTTTTGTAAGTTTCTCTGTGTGTTGCAGATCTTGTAAAAGCTTCTTTATATTCAACTTGAGGCTCACCTTGGTTTACTTCAACTTTGAATTCACGCTTCATTCTATCAACAAGGATGTCTAAGTGTAACTCACCCATACCTGATATAATAGTTTGCCCTGAAGCTTCGTCAGTTCTTACTGTAAATGTTGGATCTTCTTCAGCTAATTTAGCCAAAGCCATACCCATTTTATCTACGTCAGCTTTAGTTTTTGGTTCGATAGCGATACCAATTACCGGTGCTGGGAATTTCATAGACTCAAGAATAATTGGGTGTTTTTCATCACACAATGTATCTCCAGTTTTGATATCTTTAAATCCAACTGCTGCTCCAATATCCCCAGCTTCGATATATTCGATTGGATTTTGCTTGTTAGCGTGCATTTGGTAGATACGAGAAATTCTTTCTTTATTACCAGAACGTGTATTCAATACATAAGAACCTGCGTCCAAACGACCTGAATAAGCACGGAAGAATGCTAAACGACCTACGAATGGGTCAGTAGCGATTTTAAATGCTAAAGCTGCGAATGGCTCTTTAACATCTGGCTTACGTAATATTTTAACTTGATCTTCTTCTAATAATTCAGCATCATCAGGATGAATTCCTTCGATACCATCTTTATCCATTGGAGATGGTAAGTATTTACATACTGCATCTAACATGAATTGAACTCCTTTATTTTTGAAAGATGAACCAGCAATCATTGGTATGATAGCCATGTCCATAACCGCTGCTCTTAAAGCTATGTTGATTTCTTCCTCTGTAATAGATTCAGGATCTTCCATATATTTATCAAGCAAGTTTTCATCATAGTCAGCAACTGCTTCGATAAGAATATCTCTGTATTCTTTAACATCTGCAAGCATGTCTTCTGGAATTGGTACAATCTCGTAAGTAGCACCCATACCTTCTTCATCCCAAACGATAGCTTGGTTTCTTACTAAATCTACTACACCTTTAAAATCATTTTCTTCACCAATTGGCAAAGTGATTGCAACTGCGTTAGATTTTAACATGTCTCTTACTTGTTGACAAACCATCAAAAAGTTAGAACCTTGTCTGTCCATTTTGTTAACAAAACCGATACGAGGCACACGGTATTGATCAGCAAGTCTCCAGTTAGTTTCTGATTGTGGCTCAACACCATCAACTGCAGAAAACAAGAAAACTAAACCATCAAGTACACGTAACGAACGATTTACTTCTACAGTAAAATCAACGTGACCCGGTGTATCAATAATATTAAAGTGGTAAGGCAATGTTTCAGGTAATCTTTTACCTTGAACAGTTGGAAAATTCCATTCACAAGTTGTAGCAGCAGAAGTAATTGTGATACCTCTTTCTTGCTCTTGTGCCATCCAGTCCATTGTTGCAGCACCATCGTGTACTTCACCAATTTTGTGTGATTTTCCAGTATAGAATAATATACGCTCAGTTGTTGTTGTTTTACCAGCATCAATGTGAGCAGCAATTCCTATGTTTCTTGTATATTTAAGTTCTCTAGCCATTTCTTTTTGTATTAAAATCTAAAATGTGAGAATGCTTTATTTGCTTCAGCCATTTTGTGAGTATCCATTCTCTTTTTAACTGCAGCACCTTCTTCTTTAGCCGCAGCCAAGATTTCGCCTGATAGTTTTTGAGCCATAGATTTCTCATTTCTTCTTCTAGCATATAGAAGCATCCACTTCATTGCCATAGAAATTTTTCTGTCTGGTCTGATTTGCATTGGAATTTGGAATGTAGCTCCACCCACTCTACGACTACGTACTTCTACGTGAGGCATAACATTGGTTAACGCATCTTTCCAAACTTCTAATGATGATTTTTCGTCATTGTTCTTTTTAGCTTCTACGATATCCATTGCATCATAAAATACTTTAAAAGCTGTTGATTTCTTACCATCCCACATCAAGTTGTTCACGAAACGTGTAACTAACTGATCGTTAAATTTAGGATCTGGTAAAAGTGGTCTTTTCTTTGCCGCTCTTTTTCTCATTTTTTCTTGTTTTTTGGTACAGACGCGATTAATCGCGTCTTTACAGATTTACTTTTTAGCTTCTTTTGGACGTTTAGCACCGTATTTAGAACGACGTTGTGTTCTTCCTGCTACACCAGATGTATCTAGCGCACCACGAACAATGTGGTATCTAACTCCTGGTAAATCTTTTACTCTTCCGCCTCGCACTAATACTATCGAGTGCTCTTGTAGATTGTGTCCTTCACCTGGGATGTAAGCATTCACTTCATTTCCATTAGTCAAACGTACACGCGCAACTTTACGCATTGCAGAGTTTGGTTTTTTTGGAGTAGTAGTGTAAACACGCGTACAAACACCTCTTCTTTGAGGACAAGAATCTAAAGCAACCGATTTACTCTTCTTAGTGATTTGAGTTCTTCCTGTTCTTACTAATTGTTGAATTGTTGGCATAATTAAATACTAATTTTTCTTTTAATTTATTAATTCCCCACTTTTTAGGGGTTGCAAATGTAGTAATTATTTTTAATAAAAAAAATGTTAATTCATTAATTTTCAAACACATTTATTCTTCATCTGAAAAAATATATTAAACTGTTATTTTTTACGTTATTTTTACAACGACAACAAAAAGTAAAATGGTTGGCTGTTTAGCCCTGATGCAAGGGAAAATCCTTTTTTGTAAAAAAAGATTTGGAAAGACAGCAGGAACAAGGATTGTAAATAAAGCCCGAGCCATTCGCTTCAAATTATGAACAAAATTCTAACTTTTATATTCTTATTTTTTTTCCTAAATAGTTTTGGGCAAAAGAATATGTATTTAAAAATTGTTGGAGAAAACGAAAAGCAAACCAAAATTATTGATTCGATTGGTTATGGTAAATCGTTTAGCAATGCAAAAGATGTTGTGGATGAAAGTAAATTATTTTCGGAGAAGTTATCAAAACTTGGGTTTTTGGAACAAGAACTTTTGGAAACTAAAAAGGAAAACGACAGCACTTTTAAGTACGTTTATACTATTGGCGCAAAAACGAATTTTATACATATATATATAGGTAGAAATTTGGAAAGCGAAAATTGGAATTTATACGAAGCCAAAAATGACACTTTGAAATTGCCTTTTTCGGAAAGTGAAGCTTTTTTAAATGCGACTTTGAAGAAATTGGAAGCTAAAGGTTTTTCGATGGCAAAAGTGAAATTGGTGAATATTAAAAAACACAACGGCTACATTACTGCCGATTTGAATGTGACTTCGGACAAGAAACGACAGTTGAATGATATTGTTTTTAATGGTTATGATAAGTTTCCGATTGGACATAAAAACAACTTGAAGCGGTTGTATAAAAAAAGAGTTTTCAATCAAGATAATTTGGATAAATTGTACAAAGACATTGCGCAATACCGATTTGTGAAACAGACGAAATATCCTGAAATTTTATTTACCAAAGATTCTACTAAGGTTTTTGTGTATGTTGAGAAAGCTCAAGCTAATAATTTTGATGGATTTATAGGCTTTTCAAATGATGAAAATAAGAAAGTGGTCTTTACTGGATATTTAGACTTGACTTTGAATAATATTTTGAATTCGGGTGAAAAATTGGCTTTGTATTGGAAGAGTAACGGTCAAGATCAAAAAATATTTAATTTGGGTGTTGAAATTCCGTATGCTTTTAAAAGTCCGATTGGTTTGAAAGCGCAGTTGAATATTTTTAAGCAAGACAGTACGTTTCAAAACACGCAAACAGCAATTGATTTTGGTTACTATTTCAATTACAATACGCGTTTGTATTTGGGTTATCAATCGGCGGAATCTAGCGATATTAAAAATTTGAATACTGCCACTTTAAGCGATTATAAAAACAAATTTTACACGAGTAATTTTGAATTTGTGAACTACAAAAACGACGATTTTTTATTTCCTGAAAAAAGTAATTTCAACATCAAAATCGGAACTGGAAAACGTGATTCTAAATTTCAGAAAAATGCGCAGTTTTTTGGAAGTGTGAATTTGAAACATAATATTTATTTGAACAATAAAAACGTAATCAATATTAAAAGTCAGAATTTTTATCTGCAAAGTGACGAATACATTATTAATGAATTGTACCGATTTGGTGGTATAAATTCCATTCGTGGATTTAATGAAAATAGCTTGCAAGGAAATATCTTTTCTTCCATTTTAACCGAATACCGTTATGTGCTTTCGCCCAGTATCTATGTGCATTCGATAATTGATTATGCCTATTTTCAAGACAAGACCACCAAGTTAAATGGCAATTTACTCGGATTGGGTTTTGGTTTTGGAATACTGACTAAAAACGGACTTCTGAATTTGGTTTATGCCAACGGAAGCACAAAAGATCAAGCCATAAAACTTTCGAATTCGATTGTACATATTAGTTTGAAAGCAACCTTTTAAACTCTTAACCATTTAAACTTTTAAACTTCTTAAAAAAGTTTACCTTTGCGCCATGGAAAAAGAAAACCAAATCTTCGGAATTAGAGCGATACTAGAAGCTATCAACGCTGGAAAAGAAATTGACAAAGTGTTTTTGCAAAGCGATGCACAAAGCGAATTGATGTTTGAATTGATGAAGTCATTGAAAAAAAACAGCATTAATTTTAGTTATGTTCCTGTCGAAAAATTAAACAGATTAACTCCCAATAACCATCAAGGCGCAGTGGCAACCATTGCTCCTATTACGTTTGTAAAACTTGAAACACTTGTTGACAGCGTTGTAGAAAGTGGAAAAACACCTTTATTTTTAATCTTGGATCAATTGAGCGATGCTCGAAATTTTGGCGCCATAATTAGAACTGCCGAATGTACTGGCGTTGACGGAATTATTGTTCAAAAAACAGGTTCTGCACCAGTAAATGGCGATACTGTGAAAACTTCGGCTGGCGCGGTTTTTAATGTGCCTATTTGCAAAGTTGATCATATTAAAGATGCCATTTTTTATCTTCAAGGAAGCGGAATCAAAACCGTAGCCGCAACTGAAAAAACTGAAAACAATATCTACGATTTAAAACTAAACGAACCTTTAGCAATCATCATGGGAAGTGAAGATCGAGGCATCAACCCATCGGTTTTAAAAATCGTTGACGAAACTGCAAAATTGCCTATGTTCGGAACAATTGGTTCGCTGAATGTTTCTGTGGCTTGTGGTGCGTTTTTGTATGAGACTGTTAGACAAAGACAATAAATAATGAGTACCGAAAGTGCAGTAGAATTTGGAATAAATAGATTGGTCATGAAAAACTATTTTTTGACTACTTTTTGTTTGTTTTTATATGAAGAATTAGATAACATTGAAAATTTAAGAACTGAATTAGATGAATTTAAAATTGAACTAATTGAAACTGCTTTCCTTCTAGAAGTGCCTCTACATACAGGAATTAGTTTTAAAGAAATTATGAATAATGATAATAAGTCAATTATAAATGAATGCATAGACATTATCATAACAAAAACTTTAAATGATTTTGAAAATTATTTATCTAATAATCATTTAAAAAAGATCTCTAAATTAGCAAGAGAAGAACTTACAAAAAAAAATCTAGAATCATATGATGATGTTGAAATAACAGGAATTAGTAATTTAGGTGTTAAATTACCAGACGGAATCAGATATTCAATTATTTATACTGATGTTTATAAAGCTATAAAAAAAATGATTAATAGCGAGATGTGGAGTAGTGATGGAAGTTATACACAATTTTGCTAGTTTCTAACTTATTCTTTAGGATGTTCCTTAAATTCATAAACGTACCGAACAGGTTGCACTAAAACTTCTTCTTCAACAACTTCCAATTCTTCAGGTTTTGGTGGATTTACAAAGTTTCCGTTTTCGTCAAATCGTTTCATGAAAGCATCTTCTTGCGGATTGAAATCAGGTTTTTCCCAATCATATTGAATATCTTTGACATAATCGGGTGTTTTGAATCGCATTGAGAATACAAATCCGGATAGTAAACCAGCCAAATGTCCTTCCCAAGAAATCGAACTTTCTCCAACAATTTCGGGTTGTGGAAAAACATACCAAATCATTCCACCATATAACAACACAACTGCAAAAGACAATGCCATCAATCGGTAATATTGGGTTTTCAATCCTTTGAAGAAAATAAACGAAACCAAAACATAAATCAAACTACTGGCTCCAATATGATAGGATTCACGACCAATCATCCAAGTTATAAATCCCGAAAGTAAAATTCCGTAAACCAAAACTTTCAGCGAAACATCGCGGTAAAAATAAATCAAAGCCGTCGTTAAAATAAAAAGTGGTAACGTGTTACTCGCAATATGGTTCAAATCTCCGTGCAAAAATGGACTGAATAAAATTCCTTGAATTCCCGATAAAGTTCTTGGATAAATTCCGTGTAAATCTAAATTCAAATGAAACGATTTATCAACATAAAAAACAAACCAATTCAATAAAAGCATCAATGTTGGAATAATCCAAACAGATGGCGTGAATTTGAAATGGTTGAGTTCGTTGTTGTGTAGCATAAAAAAAGCACCTCGACTGCGCTCGGTATGACAATAGTTTATCAAAAATACAACCAATTCTGTTTTAATGCTATTTTGTCAGCATAACATTACGATCCAGAAAAAATAGCCACTGATTCACTGATTATGAAATTATTTTGGAAATCTGTGAATCTGTGGCTAAAAATTACAAACAATATTTATGAGAATCTGAAACAAGTTCAGATTGAAATCTGTAATTTTACCAAATGGAAGCACCTTTAGCCGAACGCATTCGTCCGCAGAAATTAGAAGATTACATCAGTCAGTTGCACTTGGTTGGACCGAGCGGTTCGTTGACGCAACAAATTGCGCGTGGTGTAATTCCGTCAATGATTTTTTGGGGTTCGCCTGGCACTGGAAAAACTACTTTAGCACAGATTATTGCAAAGCAAAGTAACCGTCCGTTTTATGAATTGAGTGCCATAAATTCGGGTGTGAAAGACATTCGCGATGTGATAGAAAAAGCCAAACAAAGTGGCGGATTGTTCACGGCTAAAAATCCAATTTTGTTTATTGATGAAATTCATCGTTTTAGTAAATCTCAACAAGATTCATTGTTGGCGGCAGTCGAAAAAGGCTGGGTAACTCTAATTGGCGCAACAACTGAAAATCCGAGTTTTGAGGTTATTCCGGCGTTATTGTCACGTTGTCAGGTTTATGTACTAAATCCGTTTTCCAAGGAAGATTTATTGGCACTTTTGGAACGAGCTATAAAATTAGACACTATAATTTCTTCTAAAAAAATAAAAATCAAAGAATCGGGAGCATTGTTACGACTTTCTGGTGGCGATGGAAGAAAATTACTTAATATTTTTGAATTGGTTGTCAACGCAAGTCCAGAAGGTGCAATTACAATTACCAATGATAAAGTTTTGGAATTGGTGCAACAAAACACCGTTTTATATGACAAAACTGGCGAACAACATTACGATATTGTTTCAGCTTTTATAAAATCTATTCGTGGAAGCGATCCAAACGGAGCAGTTTATTGGTTAGCACGAATGATTGAAGGTGGCGAAGATGTAAAATTCATCGCACGAAGAATGTTGATTTTGTCGAGTGAAGATATCGGAAATGCCAATCCGACTGCTTTTATTATGGCAAATAATACGTTTCAAGCCGTTGCAACAATTGGTTATCCCGAAAGTAGAATTATATTGAGTCAATGTGCGGTTTACTTAGCAACTTCACCTAAAAGTAATGCTAGTTATATGGCAATTGGAGAAGCGCAAGCTTTGGTAAAACAAACTGGAGATTTGCCAGTTCCAATTCATTTGCGAAATGCGCCGACTAAATTGATGAAGGAATTGGGTTATGGCGACGAATACCAATATTCACATAATTATGCTAATAATTTTAGTGAGCAAGAATACTTACCCGATGCAATTAAGGAAACTAAATTTTATGATCCAGGCAATAATTCGAGAGAAAATGGAACTCGTGAATTTTTAAAAAACCGTTGGAAAGATAAGTATGGGTATTGATTTAAAACTTGACATCTACTTGCTCTAAAATCAAATTATTATTTGAATAATATTCGAAAACCCATTCATTATTCATTTTCATTAAAATTCCTTTTTGATTTCCTTTTTCGGCAATAAAAACTTCTTTTTGAGTAGTTTTAAATAATTTTAAAATGACCGTACCATTTTCATTAACAACATCAAAACCCATTTGATTTTGAATTGTTTTAAACTTTACACCCATAGGAACTGGAGTAGAATCTCCAATCTCATTTTTTATTTCCGAATCATAATTATTACGTTTTGTGTATCTATGCCCTTTCAAAACATTAAAATTATCAAATGCCATACGTAAAGCCAGATTGTAAGAAACTTTGTATTCTTTGTCATTACTAGTTCCTTCTTCAGATGTGAATAGAATTTTATTTTGATAATCTTTTAAAACCACTCGCAATTTTGTTGTGAATAAATTACTTTTTTCTATAACGTCAACATAAATTTTTTCAGAATTATTATTAGCAAAATCAACAGAATACGTTTCATTATCAAGATACGTTTCAAAACCATATTTTTCCATATACATTTTTGTCAATGCATTTAGATTATACATATTGGGTTCTTTCAAAAATGAAAATTTAGCTGGAATTAAAGCATATTTATATTGATTCAAATTTTGTGCAAATCCTAAAGAAGAAACCAACAATAGTAAGATTAGAAATTTTTTCATTTTATAAATAATTTTTTAATTCAATTAAGTGATTGACTTGTTTTATATGATTTGGAATTTCAGCTTTACTTTCATTAAAATGAATGGCGTCAATTCCGAAATTTAACGCACCATTTACATCAGCATCAATACAATCGCCAATCATAATACTGTTTTCTTTTTTTGCATTTGCAGAAGCTAAAGCATATTCATAGATTCTAGGATGTGGCTTTTTAACTCCAGCTTTTTCAGAATTGGTAATCGTTAAAAAATAAACCAAAATTCCCGAATTATTAAGTTTTTTATATTGTACTTCAGCAAATCCGTTAGTAATTATGTGCAAATTATAATTAGGTTTTAGATAATCCAAGATTTCTTTAGCACCATCAAATAACTGATTGTTTTCGGGTAAAAAAGTAATATAATCATCGGCAATTCTATTTATTTCATCATCAGAAATAGTATAATTCAAAGCATCAAATGAATCTTTCAATCTTCTATAACGTAATTCTTCGTGAGTAATTTTATCTACTTGATATAATTTCCAACACGCTTGGTTTATTGGAGCATAAACGGCAACAAATGATTTTGTATCAATTGTTGGATGATTTAATTTAAATATTTTATCGAATGCCAATTCTGAATTTTTATCAAAATCCCAAAGTGTATGATCTAAATCGAAAAAAACGTGTTTGATATGTTCCATTTTTTAAAATATGTCGCTGTCTTTAAAGCTATAAAATCCGATTTCCGTAATAATAATATGATCCAAAATTAAAATATCCAATTGTTCTCCAGCTAATTTGAGTTTTTTAGTAACGACTCTATCGGCATCACTTGGTGCTAATTTTCCTGACGGATGGTTGTGTGTCAAAATTAATGAAGTTGCGTTATATTCCAATGCGGTTTTGAAAATTATTCTGCTATCGACAACCGTTCCTGTGATTCCGCCTTTAGATATTTGCGCTTTATGAATCACTTTATTGGAATTATTTAGATATAAAATCCAAAATTCTTCGTGCGGTAATTCGCCAATTATGGGTTGCATAATGTTAAAAACGGCCCGGCTTGACGTTATTTTGTCTAATTCGATTACATCTTCAGAACGTCTTCTTCGCCCTAATTCTAGTGCAGCAGCAATTGAAATGGCTTTGGCTTCACCTATTCCTTTAAATTGGGTTAACTGATTTATTGAAAGTTTTCCGAGTTGGTTCAAGTTGTTGTTTGCTGAAGCTAAAATTCGTTGGCACAACTGCACGGCACTTTCATTTCGTGAACCAGAACCTATTAGTATTGCAAGTAATTCAGAATCGGATAAGGTAGATTTACCTTTAATTAGAAATTTTTCTCTTGGGCGATCGTCTTCAGCCCATTGGTTGATTGGTGTGTACATTGTTATTTTGGCTTTTATTAAAGTACAAATAAAAATATTTTTTTAATGAGTTCAAAATAAAATGGTTACTATTTTCGTTTTGTATAAAACTATTTATGAAACCAATTGCACTTTTTTTATTTTTAGTAATTTCTTTGAGCTGCAAAAAAACGAAAGAATTCGAAATTGTTAAGAAAAACAAACCTGATTTAATAGAAAATCCAATAACATTTCAAGAAAAACTATCCAATGCGGCGATTTCTATTATCGACGATTCTATTGAATATGATCCAACTTATTATGCTATAAAATATCCGAATGGAGATATTCCAAAAGGAAAAGGAGTTTGCACAGATGTTGTAATTCGTGCTTATCGAAAACTTGGAATTGATTTACAAAAAGAAGTACATGAAGATTTAAAAGCGAATTTTTCAAAATATCCAAACTTAAAAAAATGGGGTTTAAAAACTTCTGATACCAATATTGATCATAGACGAGTTCCAAATTTAGAAGTTTTTTTTACTCGAAAAGGAGAAAAATTAGAAATCACAGAAAATGCAAATGATTACAAAACTGGCGAATTGGTAACTTGGATGATTAATGATAAATTACCACATATTGGAATTATAACAAATAAAAAATCTACTGACGGAAAACGCCAAATGGTTGTTCATAATGTAGGTCACGGACAAGTTTTGGAAGATTGTTTATTTAATTGGAAAATTGTTGGGCATTTTAAATATGAGAAGTAATGCTTTTATAAATTACATAAGTAACAAAAAAAATCATAATCAAATAAAAGATCACTAATGTAAGAAATGAAACGAATGCAAAAATTCTTTCTCCTTTATATTCATTTGTATCTTTAAAAACATTCCATTTTTCTCTAAGTATGTTTTTGGAATCTAAAACATTAAAAAAATCTACTATTGCGCTTAATATTTCCATAGTTCTTTACTAGATTCTTTTCTGCGATAAAATTATTCTAGTTTTTTACTTCATCAATTCCTTAACCTCATCAAAATTTAATCCACCATAATTACCCGAGCTCATCAATAATAACGCAGAATTATCAAAGTTCTGACTAAACAAAAAGTTTTTAAAATCAGTTGGATTTGTATAAATGATTAAATCGTCACGCTTGAAAGATTGTGCGATTTGCTCATAAGTTACTTCTTCCAATTGCTTAATTTTAACCGCATCTGGCGAATAAAAAACTACGGCAACATCAGCGGCATCTAGCGCACCTTCGTATTCTTTTAAAAATTCAGCATTCAAACTACTGTAAGTATGAAGTTCTAAACAAGCTATTAATTTTCTATCAGGATATTGCGCTTTTACAGCTTTAGTCGTAGCCGAAACTTTGCTTGGCGAATGCGCAAAATCTTTGTAGGCTACTTTTCCATTTCCTTCTGCAATTTTTTCTAAGCGTTTGCTAGCACCTTTAAAACTTGCTATGGCTTCATAGAAATCGGCTTCATCAACTCCCATATTTTGGCAAATCCATTTGGCTCCAGCAAGATTATTTAAGTTATGAGCTCCGAAAACCTCAATTGGCATTGGACCTTCTGGCGTATCTAATAAAGTTGTTCCATATTCAACAGAATAACTTGGCGTTGCATAAGGTAATTTACGAATAGTATTTGTTGTTTCTTCGGCTACTTTTTTAACTGTTTCGTCTTCTTCGTTGTACACTAAAATACCACCTTTAGTAATTTGATTTACAAAAATTTCAAATTGTTCTACATAATTTTCAAATGTTGGAAATACATTAATATGATCCCAAGCAATCCCAGAAAGTAAAGCGATATTTGGTTGATACAAATGAAATTTTGGACGTCTATCAATTGGTGACGACAAATATTCATCGCCTTCTAAAACAATAAAATCATTTTCGTGAGTTAAGTGAACCATCGTGTCAAAACCTTCTAATTGAGCGCCAACCATATAATCGACTTCAATATTATGGTAATGCATTACGTGCAAAATCATTGATGTAATTGTTGTTTTTCCATGAGAACCACCAATCACAACGCGTGTTTTATTTTTAGATTGTTCGTATAAAAATTCGGGATAAGAATAAATTTTCAAACCTAATTCTTGTGCTTTTAGTAATTCAGGATTATCTGCTTTGGCATGCATTCCGAGAATTACTGCTTCAATATTAGATGTGATTTTTTCAGGAAACCAACCCAATTCAATTGGTAATAAACCTTTCTTATCCAAACGAGATTTTGACGGTTCAAAAATGGCATCGTCGCTTCCTGTAACTTGGTATCCTTTATTATGTAATGCAAGTGCTAGGTTGTGCATGGCTGCTCCGCCGATTGCTATGAAATGTGTACGCATTATTAATTTTTATTAGGTGTAAGTTTAGGCGTTTAGAAGTTTAGGCGCTTATAAAATTTGGAGTTTTCGTATTCAATAAATTATAAACCAAATATCATAAATTAATAACCCTTTTAAACTCTTAAACCTACTAAACCTTATTTTCAAATTGTTCTTTTAGTTTTTGAGCTTTTACTTTGTCTTTCAGTTTTTTGAGATACAAATTATATAGTTTTTGAAAGGTAGTTTTTGAATTTCCAATTTCGTGTGCTTTTATATAATTTGTTTCAGCATTAGAATATCTGTCAAAATACTCATCAATATATCCTTTAGACAAATAGCCATCAACTTTAGACAAACTCATCAATTCATCAGAATATTTTATTGCTTTTTTTTCACTTCCGCCAACAATTCCGGGCAATTCTATGTAAAGCATAACTAAAGCCCAACGGGAATCAATATGTTTAGCATCTAATTTAGCAGCTGTTATAAAAGACGATTCGATTTCATCAATCATGCCGAGTGCTTTGAATTTATTTACTGATTTGGCTTTCATTCCCATTGCGCCACCAAATTTGTACCAATAATTTGCCGTCTTAGGAAATTGAACTTTCAAAATTTTGTATTGCTTGATAGCTTCATCCCATTTTTTTTGATGTCCAGCAATATCACCTAAATATTCTATAGCTTTAAAATTGGTTGGATTTTCTTTTAAATAAGATTCGAACAAAGTTTTGGCTTGTTGCCATTTCTCTTGTTGGTACAATTTTTCAGCCTTATCAAAATCGGTTTCAGCCACCATTTGAATAGAGATTAAAAGTAATAAACACGTTAGAAACTTCATTTTGTAATTTATAATGTTCAAAAATAAGAAAATGTATTGAGTATGCTTTAATTTATAGAAAAAATTACAATTTGAAAATAATTATATTTGTTTCCAACCTTTTTATTTTAAAAGTACTCTATAATAGAAACTCCTATACATGAAAAAAATTACATTCATTTTATTTTTATTTACATACATATCAAGTTGTGGTCAAAATCATGACAAATCTTGGGAAAATATTGTTGCACTTGAGAATAAAGGGCAAACTAAATCAGCTAATAATGAGGTTGAAAGAATATATAAGATAGCTTATAATTCAAAAAATGAAGTTCAAATTATTAAATGCTTTTTCTATAAATCGAAATACATACAATCATTAGACGAAAATGCACAAAGCAAAATAATTTCTAATTTACGAAAAGAAATTAACACTGCAACTATTCCATCAAAAGCAATTTTAAACTTAGTTTATGCCAAATGTTTAAATTCTTATTATAAAAAAAATAGTTATTTATTACAGAATAGAACTAAAGTTGATTCTACTCAACTTGGCGATTTTTTAACTTGGACAAAATATGATTTTGATACCCAAATTGAAGCAGCTTATCAAAACACATTAAAAGAAGAATTGATTTTAAAACAAACCTCATTACATGATTATGAAGCAATATTTGATTTGTTCAAAACTGATGAAAATAATGTTTCATCGGTTTATGATTATATCCTTCAAGAAAACATAAACTATTACTCATCAGTTATTTATGATTGGAAATCAGTAGTTTTTAATTCTAAAACAAATTTAGATTTACTTTTTGCAACAAACACCGATTTTAAAACTATAAAATTAGATTCTTTAAAAGATCCCGAAATTAAAAAGGTTATAGAATTATATAAAAAAGTAAATTACTTAGAATCTTCATCAACCACAGAATTAGAAAGAATACTATTTTGTCACAAACATATTTTAAAAAATGATGAATTAATAAAACATCTTAATGCTCTTGAAAAAAGAAGTAAGAGTGAAATGTTGACTCAACGAATTCTGTATGAAAAAGCAGTTTATTTCAATTCTTTAGCCAATAAAGAAACTAATCCTGACTACAAAAGTATAGCGGTATCAAAATTGGATAGCATTTTAAACTTCAAAAACAAATCAAACACCTTTAAAAAGGCTAATTTATTAAAATATCAAATTACTTCGAAAGAAGCAAATCTAAATTTATTAGGCTATTGCTATGAGAATGAAAATACAAGAACACAACTTAACTATAGAAATTTAGATTCCGTAAGACTTTCTTTTTACAAAATTAATTCTAATTTAATAGGTTTACAAGCAGATACATTAAAAGACTTTATTTCTAAATTAAAACCAATTATTACAAAAAATTACAAACTTCTAAACAAAAAAGATTATTTAAATTATACAACAGAATTGCTCTTACCTAAACTAGAACTAGGAATTTATGTAATTTCTTTGGAGGGAATTAATGATAAAACAAATAATTATCAAATAATTACTGTTTCCAACAACATTGTTTTAACATCAAACAATTCGACTATAACCACTTATAAAATACTGAATAGAAAAACAGGAAAACCAGTTGTAGATTGTCGAGTGAAATCTGTTGATTTTGATTTAGTTTCAGATAAAAACGGAATAGTTTCATTTGATGAAAATTCAAATAAAACTAAAAAAAATTATAACTATCGTGATTTATTAATCACCTCTAAAAATGATACTCTTTCTTTAAAAGATAGTTACATAAATAATCAATATTACAACAATGATGATAAAGAATCAAAATCTAAAGTTTCTTTTTTTTTAGATAGAGCTATTTATCGACCTGGTCAAACCGTTTACTATAAAGGAATTGTAACAAAAGAAAATAATAGCGAAAATAGTATTGTTGCTAATTTATTGGTTAAAATAACAATTGATGATGCTAACTATAATGAAATTAAAACATTTGAAGTTACTACTAACGAATTTGGTTCCTTTGCAGGAGAATTTAATTTACCTAAAAATGGAATAACCGGAGAATTTACTATTGAAGCAGATGAACCAGATGATTTAGAATTAGATCCACTTTATGACAAAATAAAGGAGGAACATCCGTTTTGGGATACTACTTATTTTGAACATTCTGAAATTAGATTCAGTGTTGAAGAATACAAACGCCCAAAATTTGAAATCATATTCAATCCAATCAAAGATACATATTCATTAAATCAAGATATTCAAGTAAAAGGAACTGCAAAAGCATTTACAGGAAGCTCAATTTCAAATTCTAAAGTTTCTTATCAAGTAGTTAGAAAAAATTATAATTGGAATAAATATAGAGGTAATAACAACGATGAGATTTTAGCCACTTCTGAAACAAAAACTGATGCTTTAGGTAACTTTATAATTGATTTTAAAGCAATTCCATACGAAGATATTGATCAAGTTGAAAAACCTGTTTTTTCGTATTATGTAAATGTAAAAATTACAGATATAAATGGCGAAACTCATACTGGCGAAACATTCGTAAACGTAGGATATCAATCGCTGCTTTTAAAAGCAAAAATAAATTCAAAAATAAATTCAAATGAAAAAAACACTATTGAACTAAACAGTACTAACCTTAACAATCAATTTAGCGCTGTTAATGGCGAAGTAAAAATATATTTTCTTAAAAATTTTGAAGGAAAATTTAAACCTAGAACATTTGTAAAACCTGAAATCAATGGAATTTCTAATGATGATTTCGAAAAATTGTTTCCGTTTGAATTCAATGAAAATGAAATGTATTCAAGTTTGAAAGGAACTTTAGTTTACAGTAAAAAAGTTGCAACTGAAAAAGACAAATCATTAGCTTTAGACTTTATTTCAAATTTTAAATCAGGCCATTATAAATTAATTTTTTCGGCTACAGATAGGTCGAATATTCCAGTTGAAACAACGTCGTTATTTGATCTTTATCAAGTTGCTGATAAAATTGCTGTTGGAAATGAGTTTATAACAATGCGTCAATTGAATGAAAATCCTAAAAAAGATGGATTTGTTCTAGTTCAAATAAATTGTGCTGTTCCAGAACTTTATTTGAATTATTCAGTCATTTATGATGGAAAAATAGTTTTTGAAAATAATCAAACTACTTCAAATTATAGTACTCAAATTAAAATTCCAATTGAAAAAAACTTTAAAGATTTCTTCAAAATTGGAATTGAAACAATGTATGAAAATCACCATTTTATTGCCGAAAAAAATATTTTAATTCCTGAAGAATGGCCAAAAATGGAAATCGAAATTGAAACTTTTAGAGATAAACTAGAACCAGGAAAACTTGAAAATTGGTCCTTTAAGATTAAAGAAAATAATGATAAAACGCAAGTTGAAGTTTTAGCCTCAATGTATGATGTTTCTTTAGAACAATTTAAAAAAAGTTATTGGAATCCTTTGATTTCAAGACGATATAATAATGATTATTTCAGTGGTAAATCAGTTCTTGGATCAGAAATTGTCACTTTATACTATAATAGTTTTGATTACAAAACTGGAATTATTGATTACCAAAATGAAACAACAAATTTAATTTGGTTTGGTTTCGATTTTGTAAATCCTAATAATGCATTCATAACCAACGAATACAGAAAACAAGTTACAAAGAAAGCAAGAAAACCAGCAAATACAAAACTGATTTCTGGAATTTTGACCGATGGAAAACTACCGTTACCAGGTGCTAATGTTATAGTAAAAGGAAAAATTAGAGGTACATCAACCAATTTAGATGGCTATTATGAAATTGAAGCTGGTAAAGGTGAAACTCTTGTTTTTTCATATTTAGGATTTAATAATGCGTCTATTTTAATAGGAAAATCTAAACAGTATGATGTTAGCCTAAAAGAGTCTGAAAACACTCTTAACGAGGTTGTCGTAACTGCTATGGGAATTAAAAGAACTAAAGACGCAGTTGTTTCAGCTCAAAGAATCGTTACATTTTTAGAACTCACTCAAGAAACAAATCCGAATGCAATACAAGCATTAGCCGGAAAAGTTTCTGGATTGCAAATTACGACACAATATGATAAGTATTCATTTGCTACTAATAAAATTGTTTTGAGAGGAAATCGTTCCGTTACTGGTAATAACGAAGCACTAGTTGTGATAGATGGAGAAATTTCAAACGCAACTATTTTAGCCCAAATGTCTGCAGAGGCAATCGCAGATATTAATGTTGTAAAAGGAGCGCAAGGAGCAGCATTATACGGCGCTCAAGGTGCTAATGGAGTTATAATTATAACTACCAAAAAAGGAGTTCAAGAACTAACTCAGGTAAAAACTCGTACCAATAGAAACGAAACTGCATTCTTTTTTCCGCAATTAAAAACAGATAAGAACGGTAAAATAAGTTTTAATTTTACTTCGCCAGAAGAACTAACACAATGGAAATTGAGATTGTTTGCACACAATAAAAATGCCAATGTTGGCTATCTTGAAAAACTGGTTATAACTCAAAAAGAATTAATGATATTTCCGAATATGCCGAGATTTTTTAGAGAAAAAGATACAATTGTTATTTCTGCCAAAATATCCAATTTAACACCTAATGTAAAAAATGGAATTGCACTTTTGCAGTTATCCGATGCTACAACAATGGAAACTATTGATAATAAAATGATGAATGTAAACGCAGTTAGAAATTTCAATATCGCACCAACAGGAAATACAATCGTTACTTGGAAAATTACTGTTCCTGAAGGTGTTCAAGGAATTCAATATAAGGTTGTTGCAAAAGCTGACAATTATTCTGACGGCGAAGAAAGTATTTTGCCAGTATTGACCAATAACATTTTGGTAACTGAAAGTATTCCTATTTGGGTTCGAGAAAATTCTAAAAAAGCGTACACATTTGATAATCTTAAAAATAATACTTCAACAACTTTAAAAAATCATTTGTTCACTTTAGAATACACCTCTAATCCAACATGGTTAGCGATTCAATCTTTGCCTTATTTGATGGAATATGAACACGAATGTGCTGAACAAACCTTTGCAAGATATTATGCAAATGTTCTTGCGTCAGAGATTATTAATACAAATCCTAAAATTGCTGCAGTATTTGAAAATTGGAAAAAAACCGGGAAAACATTATCTAAATTGAATCAAAATGAAGAATTAAAATCATTAATTTTAGCAGAAACGCCTTGGTTAAAAGAAGCTCAAAGTGAAGAAGAGAAGAAAAATAATTTAGCTTTACTCTTTAATCTCGAAAATATGAAAATTTCGACAGAAAATACTTTTGAAAAATTAAAAACAAAACAAAAACCTTCTGGTGGATTCGCATGGTTTGACGGTGGAAACGAAAGCGAATATATAACAACGCACATTATTTCAGGTTTAGGACATTTACAAAAGTTACAGATTAACAAAATTACTTCTGATGGCTTTTCTGAAATTACTAAAAAAGCAATAACTTATTTAGATACCAAATTTATTGAACGAAATAACTCTAAAAATGCAGTTAATTATTCAGATTTATACTATTTGTATATGAGAAGTTTTTACCTGAAAATGTATCCGATATCTAATAATTTGAATAAAATAATTACACTTCAATTAGAAAATATTGACGAAAAATGGTTGGATTATTCTATTTATAATAAAGCTTTGGCTGCCTTAGTGTTAAACAGATTTGGAGAATCAGAAAGGGCCGAAAAAATAATTGAAAGTTTGAAAGACACTTCGGCAAGTAATGAAGATTGGGGAATGTATTGGATAGAAAATAAACCTGGTTGGAATTGGTATGAAGCTCCAATTGAAACTCAAGCATTAGTTATTGAGGCTTTTTCTGAAATAACTAAAGATACTAAATCAATTGATGCAATGAAAGTTTGGCTTTTAAAAAATAAGCAAACCAAAAACTGGCCAACTACAAAATCAACTACCGAAGCTATTTATGCACTTTTATTAAACGGCTCTAATTGGCTTTCAGTTAAAGACAATACTATCATAAAAATTGGAGATGATAAAATTGTTGCCAAAAAACTTTCTGAAAATCAAAAAGAAGCTGAAACTGGATATATTAAATTGAATTGGAAATCAACAGAAATCAAACCCGAAATGGCAACGACTTTAATTGAAAATAAATCTAAAGTTCCAGGATTTGGAGGCCTTTATTGGCAATATTTTGAAGATTTAGATAAAATTAAAACTAATAATAATAATAATAATATGCTAACTGCTTCTAAAGAATTGTATTTGAAGAAAAAAACAAATAAAGGTGATGAATTACAAAAAATAACTGCAACAAATACATTAAAAATTGGTGATTTAGTAACAGTTAGGCTTATAATTACTGCTAAAGAAGATTTAGAGTACATTCATTTAAAAGACATGAGAGCTTCTTGCTTTGAACCTATAAATGTTATTTCACAATATGAATGGAAAGCAGATTTAAGTTATTATGTAAGTACAAAAGATGCTGCAACTCATTTCTTTTTTGATGAAATAAATAAAGGAACTTATGTAATTGAATATGAAATTATAGTAAATAATAGTGGGAATTTCTCAAATGGAATTACTACCATTGAAAGTATGTATGCGCCAGAATTTACAAGTCATACGAAAGGAATAAGAGTAACTACTAAAGAATAACAAAAAAATCCGACTTAATTTTACTCAAGTCGGATTTTTTTATTTAAAATAATTTTGGATTATTTTACCAAAGTCATTTCATCAACAATGTGTTTAGCGTTTGAGAAATTCTCGATTACCCAAAGTACGTAACGAATATCAACGTTAATTGTTCGTTGAAGTTTTTTATCAAAAATTACGTCACCAGCCATTGCTTCAATGTTTCCATCGAAAGCGATTCCGATTAATTCACCTTTTCCGTTAAGAACTGGCGAACCTGAATTTCCACCTGTAATGTCATTATCTGTTAGGAAATTTACGTGAAGTGAACCATCTTTATCTGCATAACGACCGTAATTTTTACTTTTATTCATTTCAAGTACTTTCACTGGCAAATCAAATTCTTCGTCGCCTTTTTTGTATTTTTTTACTTGACTGTCTAAATCGGTATAATTGTTTATAGCAACTGGATTACGTTTGTCAGCTGGCAAAGCACGAACTTTTCCGTATGTTAAACGTAAAGTAGAATTGGCATCTGGATATTTAATTGTTCCGATTTTAGATTCTCTTAAACCTTCAACTAACAAACGAAATGATGCAGCATAATCATTTTGAGCCTTAGCAATTTCATCTGATTTTGATGCAAAATGAGTCAACATATCATTTGATAAAGCATATAAAGGATCATTATCCAACATTCCTTGACTTGGAACTTGTAAAAATGCTTTCACTTTATCCAAAGATGAAAAAATACTCAAATCAACAGCTGCATTTACATATTTTACAAAATCGTTATTGTTTTCATCACCGATTTTCTTAACCATTGGAGCAATAGCATAACCAGTTGATTTAGTAGAATACAATTTCAATTGAGCCGCTAAAATATCTTTTTCAGCTGGAACGTATAAATCTTTATACAATTCTTCTGCCATTTCTGTAATTTTAGGAGCTAAATCTTTACGCTTGTTGGCATCTGCTTTAACGTAAGTATCTAATTGTTTTCCTAAAGTTCTTCCAATAGTTCCAAACGATGAAGTTCTAAACAATTGTTGTAAATAATTATCGTGACGCGATTTTTCATTAGTCAACGAATAATATTTATTGATCGTTGAAACTACGTTACCATACTTAGCTTTGTTTGCTGGTTTGTTTGCCCATTTATCAAATTTGGTTTCCTGAACTGCTTTAGATTGTGCTGTTCCAAATTTAGAAAGTGCATCAATCATTCCTTGACGATTTTTCCAGTAATTGGCTGTTGAAGCATATTTAGAAGCATAAACCAAACGAAGTGCATCACTCATTTCCATGTATTTCTTCATATTATCCATTCCTGTTTTGGCTCCTTCAACCCATGCAGGATATGCAAATTTTACGTTTTGCTCAATTCCACCGGCTGGCATCCAACGGTTTGTTCGACCTGGATAACCAAGAATCATGGCAAAATCGCCTTCTTTAACGCCACCAAGATTTACTGGCAAATAATGTTTTGGTTGCAATGGAACGTTGCTAGTAGAATAATCTGCTGGATTTCCGTCTTTATCGGCATACACTCTAAACATTGAGAAGTCGGCAGTTTGTCTTGGCCATTCCCAGTTGTCAGTATCGCCACCAAATTTCCCTAAACTTTCTGGTGGAACTCCAACTAAACGAACGTCTTTATAATCTTGGTAAACAAAATAATAGTATTCATTTCCTTGAAAAAATGGACGAACCGAAACAGTATATTTTCCGCCTTCGTTATTTTCTTTTTCGATTTTTGCGATTTCAGCATTGATTGCTTTTTCTCTATCCGCTTCACTCATTGAAGGATTTACAATTGCTAAAATTCGTTTCGAACAATCGTCCATACGCACAAAGAAACGTACATATAAACTTGAAGGTTTTTTTTCATCAGCATGATTGGCTGCCCAAAAACCGTCTTTTAGCAAATTGTGTTCAGGTGTTGAAAGTTCTGCAATTCCGTCATAACCACAGTGATGATTGGTTAAAACCAAACCATCTTTAGAAATCATTTCGGCAGTGCAACCACCATTAAACTGAACTATAGCATCTTTTAAACTGTGGTGATTGATGCTGTAAATTTCTTCGGCTGTCAATTGCAAGCCCAATTTTTCCATGTCTCTGTGATTTAATCGTTCGATGAACATTAAAAACCACATTCCTTCGTCAGCTTTTGTGCTCATTGGCAAAAGCATAATGGTAACGATTAAGGATAAAATAATTTTTTTCATTATATAAAATTAAGGTTAATTTGTTGTGCGCTACTAGTCGGTTAAAAATAAAACTTGTTACAACGTTAACAGACTATTTGCTAAAAATTGAGGTGCTAATTTAGTGATTTTTGAGGATTTGACAATTAATTGTCTCAATGATTTATTTTAAAATAAAAAAAGCCTCGAACAATTCGAGGCTAAATTTAAAATATTATAGGTTACAATCCATGACTATTCTCAGGCTTCTCATCTTCTACATTAAGCATTTCCCAGAGTTTGTCTTTTAATTCTTGCAAACCTTGTTGTGCCACTGAAGATATAAATAAGTATGGAATTCCTAATTTTTCTTTATCTAAATAGGCTTTCATTTCGGCTTTAAGTTCTTCATCAAGCATATCACATTTTGAGATCACTAAAAGTCGGTCTTTATCTAACATTTCTGGGTTGTAACGGCGTAATTCATCCAACAAAATATCGTATTCTTTTTTGATATTATCGGCATCAGCAGGAACCAAAAACAACAATGCTGCATTTCGCTCAATATGACGTAAGAAATAATGTCCTAATCCTTTTCCTTCAGCTGCACCTTCAATAATTCCGGGAATATCTGCCATTACAAATGATTGAAATTCACGGTACGCAACAATTCCTAAATTCGGTTTTAAAGTTGTAAACGGATAATCAGCAATTTTTGGTTTTGCAGAAGTTAATACTGAAAGTAATGTTGATTTTCCAGCATTTGGAAAACCTACCAAACCAACGTCAGCTAAAACTTTAAGTTCCAGTATAACATCAATCTCTGTTGATGGCATTCCGGGTTGTGAATATCTTGGCGTTTGATTGGTAGAACTTCTAAAATGCCAGTTTCCTAATCCGCCTTTTCCGCCTTGCGCTAGAATTCGTTCTTCGCCATGTTCGGTAATTTCAAACAAAATTTCACCAGTTTCAATATCTTTTACAACAGTTCCTAATGGTACTTCTACGTATTTATCTTCACCGTCATGACCCGTACTTCTTGAGCTACCGCCATCCCCACCGTGACCTCCACGCATGTGCTTAACAAATTTTAAATGAAATAGAGTCCAAAGACTTTTGTTTCCTCTAAGATAAACGTGTCCACCACGACCACCATCACCACCATCGGGACCACCTTTTTCAATAAATTTTTCTCTATGTAAATGCGTAGAACCTTTTCCTCCTTTTCCGGAAGTAACATAAATTTTTACGTAGTCTACAAAATTTCCTTCTGTCATTTTAATTTTAGATTTTAGATTTTAGATATTAAATTTTTAAGGAAAATATCTAAAAAACTATTATTTTTATTCTCTTGGTTTGCTTACTAGCCCTGATTGGAGGAAATGCCACGCATGACGGAAAGCAGGAAAATGGCTTACTCAAATGCCCAAACCACTCGCTCCTAATTCTCTTTATATGTCTTAATCAGCACTTTATCAATCTTTGCGCCGTCCATTTTTTGTGCTTCGAATTCTAGTTTGTTCCAGATTAATTTTTCGCCTTGCTTTGGAATATTTCCCAATTCGGTGATGAAAAATCCGCTAACGGTGGTTACTTCATAATCGGTTGTTAACTCATCCATATCGAAAAAAGTTAGGAAATCGTGTAACGAATATTGTCCGTCAACTAGCCAAGTTCCATCATCGTTTGCGGTCAATTTGTATTCGTCATCATCAAAATCAGAAGCATCGCCAACTAACGCTTCAAGAATATCGTCTAACGTTATTATTCCCTGAAAAACGGCATGTTCATCGACTATAAAAGCATAATGAACTCTTGATTTCTTGAATTTTTCTAACGCTTTGTATGCCGATGTTTGTTCGATTAAATAAACTGGTTCTTTTGCAATCGTTTTCAAATTGAAATTCTCTTTATCAAAATTAGAAAACAAATCTTTGAGCGAAACTATACCTATTATTTCATCTAAACTATCATTACAAACTGGAAAAATAGAATGCAATTCGTTTAAAACTTTAACTTTTAATTCTGCAACCGAATCATTTACAGATAAATACACGATATCGGAACGGTGCGTCATTAAAGAATTTACTTTTCTGTCGCCAATATGAAAAACGCGTTCTACAATATCTTGCTCTATTTCTTGTACTTCACCCACTTCAGTTCCTTCTTTAATTATGGCTTTGATTTCGTCCTCGGTTACTTTTCCGTCGGCAGTTGGTTTGATATTAAATAATTTCAATAATCCGTCAGTTGAAATTGTCAATAACCAGATGAATGGAGCTGTAACTTGAGAGATAATTTTCATTGGAACCGCCATTGATTTGGCAATTGTTTCAGGATAATTTAATCCGATTCTTTTGGGTAATAATTCGCCTAAAACTAGAGAGAAAAAGGTTAAAATCATTACCACAATTCCAACTGCAATACTATGTGCATAATTTTGCAATGCTGGAAAAGTTGCTATAAAAGTTTGTACATCAGTTGTAATTTTATCGCCTGAAAAAATACCTGTTAAGATACTGATTAAAGTAATTCCGATTTGTACTGTTGAAAGTAATTTATTGGGAGAATTTACTAAATCTAAAGCAACTTTGGCATTCGCATTTCCTTTTTTGGCAGCGGTTTCCAAACGGTTTTTACGTGCCGAAATCAATGCGATTTCCGACATGGAAAAAACGCCGTTAAGGATTATTAAAAAAAGAATTATTAAAATTTCCATAATTGTATTTTACAAAAAAAGAGCCTACATCCTATTTTGGAAATAGCTCCTTAATTGTTTGCAAATATCCGAAAAAAAATTGGATGCTCGAAATTTATATATTGTGACTAGAATTTATCAAAAACTGCTGTCAATCTCTCGGTTACTTCTTGAATTGTTCCGATTCCGTCAACTTCATGAAATTTGCCTTGAGCTTTGTAATAATGCATCAATGGAGCTGTTTTTTGGTTGTATTCGTCGTAACGATTTCTGATTTTTTCTTCATCTTGATCGTCTGGTCTTCCTGATGTTTTTCCTCTTTCTAATAAACGAGCTACTAAAATATTGTCGTCGGCTTCAAGTGCAACAGTTGCTGTTATAGATTGATTTTTTGATTCTAAAAAAGCATCCAAAGCTTTTGCTTGTGCCAATGTTCTTGGAAAACCATCAAATAAAAATCCAGCTGAGTGTGGGTTTTTATCCACTTCACTTTCCAACATTTTAATGGTTACTTCATCTGGAACTAAATCGCCTTTATCCATGAAAGTTTTGGCTAATTTTCCCAAATCAGTATCATTTTTGATATTAAATCTGAAAATATCTCCAGTTGAAAGATGAGTTAAATTGTATTTTTCTTTTAAAAATTCAGCTTGCGTGCCTTTACCTGCTCCAGGTTTTCCGAAAAGAACGATGTTAATCATAATGATTTAAGATTTTTGAATTTTGATTTAAGATTTTATTGTGCTAATTGATATACGTCTGGTAAATTTCTTCCTAATCCGTCGTAGTCTAAACCGTATCCAACGATGAATTTATTCGGAATTCGTATTCCAACGTAATCGATTTTGATGTCTTTAGTATAAGCTTCTGGTTTGAAAAATAAAGTAGCAATTTTTAAGTGCTTCACTCCTTTTTCTTTGAAAATAGTTTTCAATTCTTCAATCGTATTTCCGGTATCAACAATATCTTCAACTATTACGACGGTTTTACCTTCTAGATTTTCGTTGATTCCGATAAGTTGTTTTACTTCATTTGTAGATTGTGTACCTTCATAGGAAGCCATTTTCAGGAAACTTACTTCACACATTCCACGATATTTTTTCATTAAATCTGACAAAACCATAAACGAACCATTCAGAATTCCAATAAAAACTGGAACTTCGTCAAAAAAATCGTCGTCCATTTGTTTGGCCATATTTGTAATTGCAAAATCAATTTCTTCAGAAGAAATAAATGGCTCGAAAGTTTTATCGTGTAAGTGTATCATTTGTGTTGTTTTTAAAAATAAAGGAGCAAATTTACGAACTAATAACTATTTAGTAACAAGTATTTTGAGTTTTTTGTCAATTTGGTATATTTACAAAATGAATATGGAATTTTACAACCAAATAGCTACAAGTTCAGCACATCGCAAAAGTAGAGATGACAACAAAAATTTTATCTTTTTACATTCTGAATATTTGAATGAATTAACCGAAATTGCTTTCAATACTAAAGATAAAAACCACCACAAAGCGTGTTGGATTCTGGAATTAATTTGTGAAGAACGAATGGAATTATTTATTCCGTTTATTGATGGATTTTGTGGGAATTTAAAAAATTACAAATCTGATTCTGCAATTCGATCCATTTCAAAAATTGGTTTATTCTTGGTTAAAAATAAAAACATTCATCTATCAGAAAATCAAGAAGAAAAAATTATCGAAACTTTTTTAGACTGGTTAATTGATTCTGATAAAGCTGCAAACGCGGCCTATTCTATGAGAACATTATTTATTCTTGGCAAAAAATACAATTGGATAAACGACGAATTAAAAGCGCTACTTTCTAGAGATTGTAGTCATCAAACTGCTGGATACAAGTTTGCAGTGAAAGATATTTTGAAACAACTAAAATAATTTTCAAATGTTTATCTTTGCGCAAACAACTACAACAATATAATGACACTTGCAAAGCGACTGCATTTGACAATTAAAAAACAATAACTACGACAAATGAATTATTTTTCTTCCGATTTTAAACTAGGAATTCTTGGCGGTGGTCAATTAGGCAAAATGTTGCTTGCTGAAACCCGAAAATTTGATATTCAAACGTATATTCTTGATCCAAGCGAAGAAGCGCCAAGCCAATTTGGAGCATCTAAATTCATTCAAGGAAATTTAATGGATTTTGAAACTGTTTACAATTTTGGAAAACTTGTAAATTTATTAACCATCGAAATTGAAAATGTAAATCTTGATGCTTTAGAAAAATTAGAAAATGAAGGTTTGCCAGTTTATCCGTCGCCAAAAACCTTGCGATTGATACAGAATAAAGGAAGTCAAAAAGATTTTTATGTTACAAATGATATTCCAACTTCAACTCACCAACGATTTTCTGATATAGAAACGCTAAAATCTGCAATCACATTAAACGCAGTAAAGATACCATTTGTATGGAAATGTGCTCAATTTGGATATGACGGAAATGGTGTGAAAATTGTTCGTTCTTCTTCAGATTTAGATAACTTGCCAAATGTTGAATGTATAGCTGAAGAAGTGATTGCTTTCAAAAATGAATTGGCTGTAATTGTAGCTCGTTCTGTTTCTGGCGAAGTTAAAACCTATCCAGTTGTTGAAATGGAATTTCATCCCGAAGCAAACCAAGTAGAATATGTAATTTGTCCAGCACGAATTGATGAAAAAGTCACTCAAAAAGTACAAGAAGTTGCTTTACAAGTTTCCGAAAAATTCAATCACGTTGGATTGTTAGCAGTTGAAATGTTTCAAACCCAAGATGATAAAATATTAGTTAACGAAGTTGCACCAAGACCACATAATTCGGGCCATCACACTATTGAAGCGAGTTATACTTCGCAATTTGAAAATCATTTACGTGCTATTTTAAATCTTCCTTTGGGAAATACCGATAGCAAAGTTGCTGGAATTATGGTAAATTTGGTCGGTGAAGAAGGTTTTTCTGGTCTAGTTATTTATGAAAACATAGAAAAAATAATGGCAATTAATGGTGTAACGCCACATATTTATGGCAAACGTGAAACACGACCTTTCCGAAAAATGGGACATGTTACCATTGTGAATCAAGATATGGTTGAAGCTAGAAAAATTGCGGAAGATGTTAAAAATTCAATTAGAGTCATTAGTGAAATAAAATAAACACAAATTCCACAAATTAGCACAAATTATATCTGTAAAAATTTGTGAAATCTGTGTTCAAATAAAATAAAAAATGAGCAAAGTAGCCATAATAATGGGAAGCATTTCCGATATGCCCGTAATGCAAGAAGCAATTGACATCTTAAAATCATTCGACATCGAAACCGAAGTCGATATCGTTTCTGCACACAGAACGCCTGAGAAACTTTTTGATTTTAGCAAAAATGCACATAATCGTGGTATCTCAGTAATAATTGCTGGTGCTGGTGGCGCTGCGCATTTACCTGGAATGGTTGCATCAATGTCGCCACTTCCTGTAATTGGTGTTCCAGTAAAATCTAGTAATTCAATCGATGGTTGGGATTCGGTTTTGTCAATTCTTCAAATGCCTGGTGGTGTTCCTGTTGCAACTGTCGCACTAAACGGAGCCAAAAATGCTGGAATTCTTGCTGCACAAATTATTGGTTCTTCTGATAAATTGGTTTTAGACAAAATTATTTCTTATAAAGAAAGTCTTAAAGAAGCAGTGAATAAATCATCGGAAAATTTAAACCTTTAATTTTTTATTTCAAATAAGTTTTAAAGTCAATCTTAATTTAAAAACTTTGCGAACTTTGCTTGATTCCTAGCGAACTTTGCGGTTAAATTTCATAAAAACAATGAAAATACTTACTCAAAAATTCAATACAAAACACGATACAGCTCCATTTTCACAAATCAAAATGGAGGATTACAAACCAGCTTTTATAGAAAATATTGCTTCCGCTAAAGCTGAAATCGATGCAATCATTAACAATCCAGATGTTCCAACATTCGAAAACACCATCGAAGTATTGGAGTTTTCAGGAAACGCTTTAGACCGATTATCATCAATTTTCTTCAATCTAAATTCAGCGGAAACTTCAGATGAAATGCAAAAAATTGCACAAGAAATCACACCTTTATTAACCGAATTCAGTAATGATATCACTTTAAACGAAGATTTGTTTAAACGAATAAAATCGGTTTACGAACAAAAAGACAATTTGAATTTAACAACTGAACAAACTACCTTATTAGATAAAAAATTCAAAAGTTTTTCAAGAAACGGTGCATTATTATCGGAAGATAAGAAAGCAAAACTTCGTGAAATTGATACCGAATTAGCCAAACTAAAACTGACTTTTAGCGAAAATGTTTTGGCAGAAACCAACAATTATCAACTTCATATTACCAATGAAAACGATTTAAGAGGTTTGCCAGAAGGCGTAATTGAAGCTGCAAAATCTGAAGCTAAAAGCAACGATTTAGAAGGTTGGATTTTCACATTAGATCATCCAAGTTATTTGCCATTTGTAACGTATGCAGATAATCGTGAATTGCGAAAAGAAATTGCCATAGCAGCCGGAAAAAAAGCTTTCCAAAATAATGAATTTGATAATCAAGAAATAACACTAAAAATTACAAAATTACGTTTCGAACGTGCCAATTTATTAGGATATAAAACCCATTCTCACTTTGTTTTAGAAGAACGAATGGCTCAAAATCCTGATAAAGTAAAGTCATTTTTAAATGATTTATTAGCAAAAGCAAAACCTGCTGCCGAAAGAGAATTTGCGCAATTAACCGCTTTTGCAAAACAATTAGACGGAATTGAACAATTAGAAAAATGGGATGGCGCGTATTATTCAGAAAAATTGAAACAGAATTTATTCAATTTGGATGATGAAAAACTGAAACCCTATTTTAAATTAGAAAATGTTTTAAATGGTGCTTTTACCATCGCTGGAAAATTATACGGATTAACATTTACTGAAGTTTTCGACATCGAAAAATACCACGAAGAAGTTTCCACTTACGAAGTGAAAGATGAATTTGGCGAATTAGTATCCGTTTTTTACGCCGATTTTTTTCCAAGAAAAGGAAAACGAAATGGCGCTTGGATGACGAGTTTCAAATCGCAATTTATTAAAGATGGTAAAAATGAACGTCCGCATATTTCCAACGTTTGTAATTTTACAAAACCTACCGAAACCAAACCATCGCTTTTAACTTTTAATGAAGTTACTACATTGTTCCACGAGTTTGGTCACGGTTTACACGGAATGTTAGCCAACACCGTTTATCCAAGTTTATCTGGAACCTCTGTTTATTGGGATTTTGTGGAATTACCAAGTCAAGTTATGGAAAATTGGTGTTACGAACCAGAAGCATTGGCATTATTTGCAAAACACTATGAAACTGGCGAAATTATTCCACAAGAATTTGTCAATAAAATTAAAGAAAGTGCGAGTTTTCAAGAAGGAATTGCAACGTTGCGTCAATTGAGTTTTGGATTGCTAGACATGGCTTTTCATAGTAATAATCCGACTGAAATTACTAATATAAAAGAGTTTGAAAAAGCAGCTTTTAAAGGAACGACCTTATATCCAGATGTTGCCGAAAATTGTATGAGTGTCTCGTTCTCACATATTTTTGCTGGTGGCTATTCTTCTGGATATTATAGTTATAAATGGGCAGAAGTTCTCGATGCTGATGCATTTGCGTATTTTCAAGAAAAAGGAATTTTCAATAAAGAAGTCGCTACAAAATTTAAAGAAAATGTGCTTTCTAAAGGCGGAACCGAATTGCCAATGGAATTGTATAAAAGGTTTCGTGGTCAAGAACCTAATGCGGATGCACTTTTGAAACGTGCTGGGTTATTAAAATAAAAACAAAGTTTCACATTGAAAAAATATTTAAAAAGACTCATTTATCTTTCAATTTTTGGATTGATTGTACTTTTGGTAGTGAACTTTTATGTAAAATCAAAAACTGATTCTCTGATTTATCATTCTTTAAATGAATTTCCAAAAGAAAATGTTGGAATTATTTTTGGAGCAGGAATTATTGGAGATAAACCCAGTAAGTATTTACGAGACCGACTTGATGCTGGAATTTTATTATATAAGTCAAAAAAAATCAATAAAATTTTACTTTCTGGTGATAATGGAAATGATGAGCATGACGAACTTACAGTAATGAAAAAGTATTGTTTTGAAAAAGGAGTTGACACAACCAAAATATATATCGATTACGCTGGATTCGATACCTATTCAACAATGTATCGCGCTAAAAATATTTTCAAAATCGATAAAGCAATCTTAATAACGCAAGAATATCATCTTAATCGAGCCATTTATATTGGCAATAAAATTGGATTAGCATCTATTGGTTTTTCTGCGAATCTTGGCGATTACAGAAATTATAACTATGTCTGCTTTCGAGAATATTTTTCGATTTTTAAATCTGTATTTGATGTTGCTAGAAATAGAAAACCGCATTTTTCAGGAACTGAAATTAATATTGATGGCATTTCCAATTATTCTAAAGATGATAAACGATGAAAACCGAAGTCAATTCACTTCGGTTTATCTACTTCAAAAACTCTCTAAAATTTTCCTTATCCAAAACCAAAAAACTAGGATTATAAGCATCAATAAATGATTTTGGTAATTTTACTTTTTTACGATTTGCCCATTTGAATTCAAAAGCGCTTACAGCATCGGCATTCTTCTCGATATAATCTATCTCTTGTTGCTTAGTGGTTCTCCAAAAATACGGTTTCGCAACACTTTGAGTATAAGACAATATTTTCATTCTTTCAGAAACCATAAAATTTTCCCACAACGCACCTTTATCTTGACGTAAATTCAGTGAATTAAAATTTCCAATTACCATATTCCGAACACCATTATCATAAAAATAGATCTTTTTGTTGGCTTTAATCTCATTCCGAATATTTTTAGAAAAACTATTCAATCTAAAAACCACAAAACTTTTTTCTAACAAATCGATGTAATTATTCACCGTATTTTTATCAACACCTACCAATTGCGCAATTTCGTTATAACTAACTTCACTTCCAACTTGCAACGCCAATGCTTGTAAAATTTTTTCTAAAACATTCGATTTTCTAATGCCTGCTAAAGCCAAAATATCTTTATATAAATAACTAGAAACTAGGTTTTTAAGAATTTCATATTCGTTACCAAAATTATTTATCACATCGGGATACATTCCGTAAAGCAATCGCAATTCGAGTTGCTGTTGCGCTTTCATAAAACCAACATTTTTCTCAAACTCGTTCCAAGAAACAGGAAACATTTGGAACTCAAATTTTCTTCCAGTTAATGGTTCTTGCGTTGCATTATTAATATCAAAAGCTGACGAACCTGAAACAATTACTTGAACATCTTTTATTTGATCTACCATAATTTTTAACTTCAAACCAATATTTGGAATGCGTTGCACTTCATCAATAAAAACATATTTATAATTTCCAATGATGCTTTTTAAGTTTTCAGTATTGGCATTTGATAACGTTTCTGCCACAGTATTATCATCGCCATCAAGAAACAAATAGTCGCTTTTTTCCAAAATAGCATTTATCAAGGTTGTTTTACCAACTTGTCTCGGACCAATAAGCACAATGACTTTGCCTTTGTGAAGTTTTGTCTTTAAATCTGAAGTTAAATCCCTAATTATCATCACTATTTTTTTTTGCAAATATATAAATTATTTTTTATTCACCAAAATTATATATTATTTAGTGAATATATTCACCAATTTAATACTTTTTTAGTGATTGTATTCACCAAATAATATATAATTTCAGTGATTATATTCACCAATGTCGTTATTTTATCAAAAATTATAATTCAATTAAAATAAACTTTCATTTTTTACTGAAAGTTCAAAAATATTAATTACATTTGCACTATGGAATTCAGAGAAGCAAAAAATAAATTCGTTCAAACTTGGGGTGCACTTGGCAGCCAATGGGGAATTAACAAAACCATGGCTCAAATTCATGCCCTTTTAATGGTATCTCACGAAGCAATTTCGATGGAAGATATTATGGAAGAATTGCAAATTTCTCGCGGAAATGCTTCTATGAATTTAAGAGCATTAATGGATTGGGGAATTGTGTACAAAGAATACAAAGCTGGCGAACGAAGAGAATTTTTTACAGCCGAAAAAGATTTAGACGAATTAGCAGTGAAAATTTCTAAAGAACGTAGCAAAAGAGAAATCAAACCAGCTCTCAAAATTTTGAAAGAAGTTTCAACAATTGAAGCCGATGGAACTAAAGAAGAACGTCATTTTGTAGATCAAACTACCAAATTATATGACTTTGTATTGAAAGCGGATAATATGCTTGAGAAAGTAACCGAATTTAAAGACAATTGGTTAGGAAGATTGGTAATTAAAATAATGAAATAAAACTAAAAAAAATTTAATAAAAACTTTCAATTATTTCTGAAAGTTTAAAATAATCTAAATCATGAAAACACTTTTTAAATTAGTCAAAATTATAAATATAATCGCCTTATTGTTTCTTCTACTTGGCGGATATGGACTTGCAATTACTGGTGCATTACAGGTTTTTGCTGCAGCATTATATTTGCTTTTGAAGCCGAAAAACAAACTAATCTACATCTATTTTGCATTGGTTGGTTTGTTCTTTCTTCTTTGGAATAGAGCAGATTTCAATTGGCTATTTGCTCTACCAATAAGTTTAATTTTCTTTTTGAGTTATATTATCCATTTCCAAAAAACAGAATTATGAACCTCAATATAATAGGTTATCTAATTTACCTAACAATCACATCATTAATTATAGTAAAAGTAGGAAGAATATGTTACCAAAACGGAAACATTTTCGTTTCAGAATTGATACCAAATCACGAAGAAATGTGCCACAAAATCAATCAAATATTACTCATTGGCTACTATTTATTAAACCTAGGTTATTGCGCTATGACCTTAATATCTTGGGAGAAAATTCTATCGTTTCATCAACTTATTGAAGTCATTAGCTTTAAATCGGCAATTATCATTTGCACGATAGCAACAATGCACTATTTCAACATTATCATATTAACTAAATACATCAAAAAAATAATTTAAATACTTTTATTATGGAAACTACAAAAATTTTAATCGGTTACGCAATCTATTTACCAGTCGCTTTATTCTTGACTTACTATGTATCTAAAACACTTTTCAAAAACAGTAAAGTCTATATGATGGACATTTTTAAAGGTCGAGAAGAAATTGCTGAAGCCACCAACAAACTCTTTGAAACCGGATTTTATTTATTGAATTTAGGATTTGCTCTAATGATTCTCGAAATGAATATGTACCAAGACAGCTACCAACTTTTAATAGAAAAATTAAGCTACAAAATTGGAGGATTTACAATATATTTGGGAATTATGTTATTTTTAAACTTGTACTTTTTCTTTAGAGGAAAACGCAAAGCGAAAGAAGGACAAACATATCAAAATAGAGTACTGAACGAATAGTAATCAAGGACAAAACAATAAAATGAAAACTTTAGAAAATCAAACCTTATTGTACGACGAAGATTGTCCGCTTTGTCGAATGTATACCTCTGGATTTATTAAAACTGGAATGTTAGATGATAATGGCAAAAAACCATATTGTAAATTATCTAAAGAAGAGAAAAACTTTATCGATGTAAAAAGAGCTTCCAACGAAATTGCATTGGTAGACAATATAAACAAAACTGTTCTTTATGGAATTGATAGTTTATTAAAAGTAGTTGGATTTTCATTTCCTTGGATGGAAAAACTAGGTAATTGGAAACCTATAAATTACTTTCTAAAAAAGTTGTATAAAATTATTTCTTTCAACAGAAAAGTAATTGTGCCGAGTAAAATAAGAAAAGAAGTCAAACTTCAATGTATCCCAGACTTTAATTACAAATATCGTATTTTGTATATTTTATTTGCAAGTATAATTACAACTTTAGTTTTATACAAATTCTCCAACACAATAAAAATTTTACCTAAATCAACAATTCTAAGAGAATTATTTTTAGCATTTGGTCAGATAGTTTTTCAAAGTTTATTTATAATAATATTACACAAAAAAGTGATTTTAAATTATATTGGAAATTTAATAACGATTTCCTTAATGGGAAGTTTAATCTTGATTCCGATAATAGTTTTAAAATATTTTTTTAATATTCCAGAAATCATTACTTTAGGTTGGTTTGGAATAACAGTTTTACTAATGTTAATAGAACACTCAAGAAGAGTAAAGATTTTAGAATTACCAATATATTTATCATTTACTTGGGTAATATATCGAATAATTGCTTTGATAATCATCATAAATATAAACCAATGACAAAACTAATAATTGCAGCAGGAACAGGGTTTTTAGGACAAGTTTTGGTTGACCATTTCAAAGATAAATTTGATGAAATTGTAATCTTAACGCGTTCAAAATCTAAAGTAACAACTACTGTAAAATATGTAAATTGGGATGCAAAGTCATTTTCTGGTTGGGAAGATGAATTAGAAAATGCAACAGTTTTGATAAACCTTACAGGAAAATCTGTTGATTGTCGTTACAACGAAGCTAATAAAAAGGAAATTTATAACTCAAGAATTAACAGTACTAAAATCTTAAATGAAGCCGTTTTAAATTGTAAAAATCCACCAAAACATTGGCTTAATTCATCAACATCTACAATTTACAGGTTTTCATTAGACAAACAAATGGACGAAAATACTGGTGAAATTGGTGATGACTTTTCAATGAATATTGCTAAAAGTTGGGAAAAAGCTTTCTTTGAAACACAAACTCCTAAAACATTAAAAACCGCTTTAAGAACCTCAATAGTTTTGGGTAAAAGTGGTGGTGCATTTATTCCGATTAAAAGATTAACACAATTTGGACTTGGAGGAAAACAAGGAAACGGAAACCAATTTATAAGTTGGATTCACGAAAAAGATTTTGCCAGAGCTATAGAATTTATAATAGAAAAAGAACTAATTGGAGTTGTAAATTTAATTTCACCAAAGCCAATTGCGAATTCTGATTTTATGACAAAATTACGACATGAAATGAAAATTCCATTTGGACTACCAACACCAACAATACTTTTAAAAATTGGGGCTAAAATTATTGGAACCGAAACAGAATTAGTATTGAAAAGCAGAAATGTAATTCCGAAACGATTACAAGAAAACGGATTTACATTTGAATTTGACACATTAGAAAAAACATTTAAAAATTTGCTTAAATGAATTGGAGTTATTTAATTAAACAATGGTTTGGAACTTTATTTCTTGGGACAATTATACTACAACTTATAATGTTTCAAACCATTCAAAACACAAAACAAATTTGTGGAGTTTTAGCAATTTTTCCAATTTCATTACTTTTTGGTTTGATATTTTCAACACCAACTTATATACTTTACAGTTTTATATATCGATTTTTAAGATTTAAAAATATAAACTCAAATTTTGCTAAAATAATTTTAATTCTATTTGTGGTCTTTAATGTAAACATAACAACAAATATTATAAAAGGAAGTATGATGAATAACATAACAATATCATACTCTTTATCTGCAATATTATCCGGATTAATTTTCAAATTAAATTTTAATAATGACTACAATTAAATTAATAACCAAAATAAACGCACCAATAAACCAAGTTTTCGACCTAAATAGAAATATTGATATTCATAAATTATCAACTTCCAAATCCAACGAAACTGCGATTGCTGGCGTAACTTCTGGATTGATAAATCTAGATCAAACGGTAACTTGGCGTGGCAAACATTTTGGATTATATCTTACACATAAAAGCATAATTTCTGAAATGGAAATCCCAAATTATTTTGTTGATGAGATGGTTGAAGGACGCTTTAAGAGTTTCAAACATAAACATAATTTTGTTGAAGAAAACGGAGTTACAATTATGAAAGATGAAATTCTGTATGAAACGCCTTTTGGAATTTTTGGTAGTATATTTGATAAATTATTTTTGAAAAAACATTTGACATATTTCATTGTCGAACGAAATCAATTTATTAAAAATTTAGGAGAAAACTAACAGTATGAAGTCAATTAAAATTGCGAACAACATCGCTCTCGGAATTCCAGTTTTTATCTTATTACTTGGCTTTGCTGATCATGGGTTTTTTCTTTTATCAATAGTATCGTTAACTTTAACAGGAATTATTCAAACCATTATTGCATTAGTATTTTGGCGTAGAAACAAGGAAAATCTATTTATTAAATTGTATTTTGTAATTTCCATTATATTTTTCCTATTTACTTTTGTTCTTTATGAATTTGATTTAGATGATGTCTTTAAATGGAAATTTTGGTTTTTTCCAATTCTATCATGCTTACTCCTTTCCTATATAATTTATACATCAAACGAGGTTCCATCTGAAAATCAATAAAATTATTATTATGAAATTAATTAAAATAGCAAATACTATCGCGATAGGGATTCCATTCTTACTTTTTTTAATAGGTTTTATTGATAGCGATTTTTTTCTATATGCACCTATTTCGTTAATTTTCACAGGAGCTGTTCAAACAATTATTGCATTTATTTTATGGATGAAAAATAGAAAAAGTGCACTAATTCCATTCTACCTTTTATTTTCAATAACATTTTTTGCTATCTTTTTTTTATTTAGAGATTTCAATCTTGATGATGTTTTCAACTATCCTTTTTGGATTTTACCAATATTATTAACATTATATTTAACTGTTATTATCCATTTTTCAAAAAATGAATCTTTTCAAAATCAAAAATAAAATCCACCAAAAAATCGGAATGCTTTCTACCCAAAAAGAAGTATAATATTCGTTTCGCTTTACTGAAGAAAAATTCAAAAACAAAACCAACGCAATAGCAATTAGAATTATACTAAAACTATAATTCAATTTCAGAAATTCCAAAATCAAAAACGGAATTACTAATAACATTCCAATTAATTTTGATCTTTTAATTCCGTATTTCTGGACAATTGTATTTAAGGTAGTTGCATCTGTTTTACTATCATATATTTCAAATGGAATAATCCAAATAAGAACAAAAATAAAGCGTTGAACAAAATTTATATAGTAATCAAAAGACAAAAATTTCATTCCCAAATAAGGAATTTGTACAGAAATAATTGCCACGCAAAGTGCTACTAGTGAAATTTTTAATATAGCATACTTTCGCAAAAATGGATAAACTAAAACTAGAATTCCAACTTCAATTAAATGAATTTGAACATTTGATTTTTGTTTAAAAAAGAGGTAAGAATATCCAATTATGGCCAAAAAAGTTACACCTAATATAGCTTTGTGTTTATTGAAATTCCAACTATTATTACTGAAAAATTCAAAATATTTCAACAAATTATAACTCACAATCGTTCCGAAAAAAACCAATAACGAATAAAAGTTATATTCATTTATTTGAAGTTCAAAATTTGTGATTTTAACCAAACAAAACACTGCAAATGCAACATGAAGCGATGTTTTGATATAAAAATCGAGAAGTTTCTTGAAAAATAGCATACTACAAAACTAATAATATTGTTAATAAAGTCGGTTTTTAGTTCAAAAATTCTCAAAATATTACGTCTTGTTTAACTCAATATTAGAAGTTTAATAATTACTTTTGTTATCGCAAAAAACAACACAAATTTTACTTTAAGAATACACATTTAATGAAAACAGACGCATTTGCATTACGCCACATAGGTCCACGTGAGAACGACCTAGAACATATGTTTAAAACCGTTGGAGTTGAAACTTTAGATCAACTAATTTACGAAACGGTGCCCGATAACATTCGTTTAAAAAACGAGTTAAATTTGGATGCTCCAATGACTGAATATGAGTATTTATCGCATATTCAAGAGTTAGGTAACAAAAACAAAGTGTACAAATCATACATTGGTTTGGGATATAATCCTGCTATTGTTCCAGCCGTAATTCAAAGAAATATTTTTGAAAATCCGGGTTGGTACACGGCTTACACGCCTTATCAAGCAGAAATTGCTCAAGGTCGATTGGAAGCAATTCTAAATTATCAAACTACAGTTATTGAACTTTCAGGAATGGAAATTGCAAACGCTTCTCTTCTTGATGAAGGAACTTCAGCTGCTGAAGCAATGGCGTTATTATTCGACGTTCGTTCTCGTGATCAAAAGAAAAATAATGTAAATAAATTCTTCGTTTCTGAAGAAATTTTACCTCAAACTTTATCAGTTTTACAAACGCGTTCTACTCCTATTGGTGTAGAATTAGTTGTTGGAAACCATGAAAATTTTGATTTCTCAAATGAGTTTTTCGGAGCTATTTTACAATATCCTGGAAAATACGGACAAGTTCACGATTATGCTGGATTTATTGCTAATGCGCATGCCAAAGAAATAAAAGTAGCTGTTGCTTCGGATATTTTATCGTTAGTAAAATTAACTCCTCCAGGAGAAATGGGTGCCGATGTTGTTGTTGGAACTTCGCAACGTTTCGGAATTCCGATGGGTTATGGCGGACCACACGCAGCATTTTTTGCAACTAGAGAAGAATACAAACGTTCGATGCCCGGAAGAATCATCGGTGTAACAATTGATACCAATGGAAATCGAGCTTTGAGAATGGCGTTACAAACTCGTGAGCAACATATCAAACGTGAAAAAGCAACTTCTAATATTTGTACTGCACAGGTTTTATTGGCAGTTATGGCCGGAATGTATGCCGTTTATCACGGACCAAAAGGCTTGAAATACATTGCAAATAAAGTTCATAATTCGGCTGCAACTTTGGCTGATGCTTTAAACAAATTAGGAGTTTATCAAACGAATACTGCTTTTTTCGATACGATTTTAGTAAAAGCTGATGCTCAAAAAGTAAAAGCAATTGCAGAGAAAAATGAAGTAAATTTTTATTATGTTGATGCCGATACAATTTCGATTTCAATTAATGAAACGACTTCAATTTCAGATTTGAATCAAATAATTTCCATTTTTGCGGAAGCAACAGGAAAAGAAAAAATTACAATTTTAGCTTTATCTAATTCAAATACAATTCCGTCTTCATTAGAACGAACTTCTTCTTTTTTGACGCATGATGTTTTCAATAATCATCATTCAGAAAGTCAGTTGATGCGTTATATTAAAAAATTAGAACGCAAAGATTTATCGTTGAATCATTCGATGATTTCACTTGGTTCTTGTACGATGAAATTAAATGCTGCTGCCGAAATGCTACCTTTATCAATGGCAAATTGGAACAATATTCATCCATTTGCGCCAATTGATCAAGTAGAAGGTTACCAAATTATGCTTAAAAAACTAGAGCATCAATTGAATGTAATTACTGGTTTTGCTGGTACAACGTTACAACCAAATTCAGGCGCACAAGGAGAATATGCTGGTTTAATGACTATTCGTGCTTATCATCTTTCTCGTGGCGATCATCACAGAAATATTTGTTTGATTCCATCATCGGCACACGGAACAAATCCTGCTTCGGCTGCTATGGCTGGAATGACAATTATCGTTACCAAAACCATGGAAAACGGAAATATTGATGTAGAAGATTTGAGAGCAAGAGCAATCGAACATAAAGACAATCTTTCTTGTTTAATGGTAACTTATCCGTCAACTCACGGTGTTTTTGAAAGTGCTATTTGCGAAATCACCGATTTGATTCACGAAAATGGTGGATTGGTTTATATGGATGGTGCAAACATGAACGCTCAAGTTGGATTAACAAATCCTGCTACAATTGGCGCAGATGTTTGCCATTTGAATTTACATAAAACTTTTGCAATTCCACATGGTGGCGGTGGACCTGGTGTTGGACCAATTTGTGTAAACGAAAAATTAGTTCCGTTTTTACCAACCAATCCTATAATTCCAACTGGCGGAAATCAGGCAATTACTGCTATTTCTGCTGCGCCATATGGTTCGGCATTAGTTTGCTTAATTTCGTATGGATATATTACAATGCTTGGCGCAGAAGGAGTTACAAATGCTACAAAATTTGCAATTTTAAATGCCAATTATATGAAAGTGCGTTTAGAAGAACATTATCCAATATTATATTCAGGAGAAATGGGACGCGCAGCACACGAAATGATTTTAGATTGCCGCTCATTTGAAGAAAACGGAATCAAAGTAACTGATATTGCAAAACGTTTAATGGATTATGGTTTTCATGCACCAACAGTTTCATTTCCAGTTGCTGGAACTTTAATGATAGAACCAACCGAATCAGAAGATTTAGGAGAATTGGATCGTTTTTGCGACGCTATGATTTCAATTCGTAACGAAATTAAAGTTTCAACTAAAGAAGAAGCTAATAATATTTTAAGAAATGCACCGCATACTTTAGCAATGATTACAACAGACACTTGGAGTTTTCCTTACACTAGAGAAAAAGCTGCGTTTCCATTAGAATATATTGCAGAAAACAAATTCTGGCCAACAGTTCGTCGTGTTGATGAAGCTTATGGCGATAGAAATTTAGTTTGTAGCTGCGCTCCTATAGAGGCATATATGTAAGAGATAAATTCCAATTATGAAATCCCAAATTCCAATTTTTATAAGGAATTTGGGATTTTTTTATTAATAACTAACGGTTCATCTACAAAAAAGCTTTGTTTACCTCAAAGATTTTTGTTTTAAAAATTAATTTACAAATATTTGTAACCTGTTAAATTCTAAACAATTAAATAAAATGAGAATTATATCCAATACCTTATTTATAACAACTATTAGTTTATTCCTGTTTTTCGGATTATTGAGCGATGATACCAACAAAGTTGAAATATCAAAATTCAAGCCCAAATCAACTTTAAATACAACTGTTACAACCCAAAATATTATTGATTTAGCAAATACTTTTAAAGCAACTTTAAGTAGTAGTCAAATAACAACGTTACAATTAAATTACACATTGTCTAATGCTGAAACTTGGTCTAATTTACCAGCAGCAATGTCGGCAAGATTAGGTTTGAGACTGGGAACATTAACTACTGCTCAATTAACGGCTGCACGAAATCTTGTTCAAGCCATCACTGGTACCGGAAACGAAGGTTATAATGAGGTTTATGGTTTGTGGATGGCAGATGATTTTTTAGTTGCAAGTGGCGCGAGTAGCTCGCAATATGGTGCAGGACAATTTTATATAGGTTTTTTTGGTACGCCATCTTTAACTGGAACATTTGAAATTCAAATGACTGGACATCATAGAACTGTAGCAAATACTTACATAAATGGTGCTTTAGTTGGTGCAACACCATCATTTGTTGCTGTTGAACCTTATGCAGCTTTCACACAAGGCGGAACTACTTATCAACCAATGATTGAAGAAAAAACTGCTTTGGTGAATATGCTTGCCGGACTCACAACCACCCAATTAGCAACGGCACATCTTTCAACAACAATTTCTGACTTAGTTTGCGGACCACATGTAGATTGGTCTTTTCCTACTACAAAATCTGGATTAATTGCAAGCGGATTGACAACTGCTCAAAAGCAACTTATTATTGATGCAATTGCTACTTATGTAAATGATGTTGATGATGTTAATGCGGCAACAATTTTAGCACAATATACAAGTGAAATTGACCAAACTTATATTTGTTGGGGAACAGATTCAACATTAAATGCACAAAACGGTTATGTTAGAATTGACGGACCAAGTGTGTGGATTGAGTATTCTACGCAAAACGGAATTATATTAACTCCAAAACATCCACATTCAATATGGAGAGATCATTCTAAAGATTATGGTGGAACAGGAAATTTAAAAACAGATAGTTTTAGTGCGGTTTCAAAAATCATGAATTTCCCAAATCCAGTTGATCAAAGCACTACTTTTAGCTTTAACCTTAAAGAAGATGCTAAAATTAAAATCAATATTTATGATATGAACGGTAAGTTGGTAAAAACACCTTATAACAGTTCGCTTTCTATTGGTAACAATTCAATTACAACTGATTTATCTAATTTAGAATCTGGTAATTATTTGTATTCTATTGAAGCTAATGGAGTTAAAAGCACTTCTAACAAACTTGTAAAAAAATAATATATCTTTAAGATCTTTTAAAAACCTTGTTTAAATTTGTTAGACAAGGTTTTTTTATACAATTTGGATGAAAAACAAAATCTATATATTACTTTTTTTAATTTTTACAAATATTTCTTTTTCGCATCCATTACCAAATTCTACAGTAAATGTGAGTGTGAAATCGAAAAGCATTTTTATGTTGATAAAAATACCTTTGCAGGATTTTGAAATTGCATTAAAATCTAAAGTCAATCAAAATGATTCTGTATTAATTTCAAATTATTTTAAAAAACACATTCAAATTGAAGATAAAAACCATCAATTTTGGAAAATAAAACTGTTGAAATATAAAATTCAACCTACCAAAAGTGAAATTGTTGGTAAATATGATGAAATTGTATTTGAGTTGAATTTTTATCCAAATTTAAGATCAAACAATCGAGATTTCACTCTTCATTATGATGCAATTCTTCACGAAATTATAAATCAAAAAGCCTTAATTTACATTGCATCCGATTGGGAAAACGGTGTTGAAAATCAAAATCAACAAATTGGAATTATTGAACTTGATGTTCCAACAAACACTATTTATCCGTTACATATTTCATTAGAAAAAGGTTCCAATTGGAAAGGATTTAAAAGTATGATTTCACTTGGAATGAAACACATTTCAGAAGGAATTGATCATTTACTTTTTGTTTTAGTACTATTACTTCCGGCGCCACTATTGGTTACCAGAAAAAAATGGAGTCATTATGGTGGCATAAAATATACTTTAAAAAGATTACTGAAAGTTATAACCGCTTTTACAATTGGGCATTCATTTACTTTATTAATAAGCACTTTAGGTTGGATAACTTTACCGTCACAACCAATTGAAATTTTGATTGCGATCTCTATATTAATTTCAGCTATTCATGCTATTAAACCCTTATTTTACGGAAAAGAAATGCTTGTTGCTGGAGGATTTGGGCTAGTTCACGGATTGGCATTTGCATCGGTATTAGAAGAATTTGAATTAGAAAACACTCAACTACTATTGAGCATTTTAGGATTCAATATCGGAATTGAATTGATGCAACTTTTTGTGGTTCTTTTATTTATTCCTTCTATTTTAATTTTAAGTAAATTTCCAATTTATAATAAAGTAAAAATCGTAGGCGCAAGCTTAATTCTAATTACGTCAATTGGCTGGATTTTAGAACGTATTTCTGGAAAATCAAATCAAATAACCGGTTTTATTGACCAATTAAAAAATGGAATATTTGTTTTTGCTCTAACACTTTTTATTATTGTTATTACCTATTTTTTATTCAAAAAAAAGTCAATCGTTTCCTAATTTTAATTAAAAGCATTTTGAAATTTAATGACTAATTTTGTTGAAAATTTATTATAATGCAAGACATTAAAACACAAGACAATCTGTACTTATTGGTTGATGAATTTTACAAAAAATTACTATCAGACGAATCAATAAGTTATATTTTTACTGATGTTGTTAAAATAAAAATTAAAGAGCATTTACCAATTTTAGTTACGTTTTGGTCTCAAGCAATTTTAGGAACTGGCGGTTATACTAATAACTTAACACAAATTCATTTAGACATAAATACCAAAGAATATTTGTCTCCAGAATTGTTTAAAATTTGGTTAAATCATTTCAATTCAACTGTTGATATACTATTTAAAGGTGAAAATTCAGAGAAAACAAAGACTCAAGCACTAAATATTGCTACAGTATTGCAAATTAAAATAGCAAATACACAAAAAAAAATATAAAAATCATACTTTTGTTTTTGATTCTTTAATAATTCAATAATAGTATGCGTGCATATAAATTATATTGCTATCTTTTAGAATATTATTTATAATTTAGCAACAAATTTACATTTAGGTAATAATGAATATAAAAATAACAGGTTCTGGAAGTTATATTCCTACCGAAATAGTGTCAAATAGCGATTTTTCAAACCATGAATTCTTAAATGAAGATGGAACACCATTTGCACAAACTAACGAAATAATTACTCAAAAATTCAAAGGAATTACTGGAATTGAAGAGCGTAGATATGCTTCTAACGATTTACAAACTTCTGATATAGCAACAATTGCAGCACAAAGAGCCATAGAAGATGCTAATATTGATCCTGAAACTTTAGATTATATAATATTTGCTCACAATTTTGGAAATGTAAAAAAAGGAGCAATTCAAGGCGATATGTTGCCTAGTTTAGCTTCTAAAACAAAACATAATTTACGTATTAAAAATCCGAAATGTGTTGCTTACGACATGCTTTTTGGTTGTCCGGGTTGGGTTGAAAGTGTAATTCAAGCACAAGCATTTATTAAAGCTGGAATGGCAAAAAAATGTCTGGTAATTGGTGCAGAAACCTTATCAAGAGTCGTTGATCCGCACGATAGAGATTCAATGATTTACTCTGATGGCGCTGGTGCAACAATTATAGAACTTACAAATGATGAAGGCGGAATTTTAGCTCATGAAACTGCTTCTTACACATTTGATGAAGCCCATTATTTATTTTTCGGAAATTCATTTAATAAAGAACACGATCCCGATGTTCGTTATATAAAAATGTATGGAAGAAAAATATATGAATTTGCATTAACAAATGTTCCAAACGCAATGAAAGAATGCCTTGACAATAGCGGAATTAACATTGATGACGTAAAGAAAATTCTAATTCATCAAGCAAATGAAAAAATGGACGAGGCTATAATTCAGCGTTTTTATAAACTTTACAATAAAGAAGTTCCCGAAGGAATTATGCCAATGAGCATTCATGAACTAGGAAATTCAAGTGTGGCAACTGTACCAACTTTATATGATTCTTTGGTTAGAGGTCAACTTAAAAATCAGTCTATTAATAAAGGTGATGTGATTTTATTTGCATCTGTTGGAGCTGGAATGAATGTAAACGCTATTGTATATAGAATGTAAGTCAAAGTACGAGGTTTGAAATGCAAAATACGAAGTTTAAAAACGCAAAAAAAGAAACAAAACTTTGTAACTTTGTAACCTAATTAAATAAAGAACGAGAGATTGTTTCGTTCCTCGCAATGACTATGTACGAAAAAACATTTCCTAATAAACGATTCAAACACACTTTAGAATTTTTACAAAAACATGTTCCTACATCAGAAACTATTTTTGATTTAGGTGTTCCAAATCCTTTTTCTAAAATTATGGAGGAAAATGGTTATACTGTTAAAAACACTAAAGGTGAAGATTTAGATAATAACCAAACCGCTTTACAGACAGAAACTTATTCAGTGTTTACTGCCTTTGAAATCTTCGAACATTTATTAAATCCGTACACTATTTTAGAAAATGTAAAATGTGATAAATTGTTAATTTCAATTCCGTTGCGTTTATGGTTTTCTGCAGCCTATAGAAGTAAAACTGATATGTGGGACAGACATTATCATGAATTTGAAGATTGGCAATTGGACTGGTTATTACAAAAAACCGGTTGGAAAATTACTGCTCGTGAAAAATTCACACATCCTGTTAAGAAAATTGGATTCAGACCATTGCTGAGATATTTCACACCGAGATACTACATTGTTTATGCGGAAAAAGTAAAATAAATGATACATTTTATTGATAAAACAGGAATTTACTATATTGTAATTGGACTTCTTTTAATTCTGTCTTTATTATTTTTGATACTTAGAATTTTTAGATTTTATTTCTTCACAACAGAAAAAAAATTTGAAATATTTCAATCTAAATCTTTTTTAGTTTTATCTATTTTATTAATTGTACTAATATTTTCTTACACTTTATTTTATCAAAATACTCTAAATTTTAATTCTACTAAACTTACTGAAAAACAACAAATCCTGATTTTAAAAAACTATATAAATAATCTCGAAAGTAAAAACCTTAATATAGTTAAATCTATTTTATTAGTAGCACTTGTAATATTATTTAATAAACTTACTTTTAATAAAAAATAGTAATGAACTATTACATTATCATTCCAACATACAACGAAGAAAAATTTGTATCACTAACTTTACAATCGTTGGTTGAGCAAACTATTTTACCGTCAAAAGTGGTAGTAGTTAATGATAATTCTACAGACAAAACTGAGGAAATTGTTTTAAAATTTGTTGAGAAATACCCATGGATTTCAATAGTAAATAAGACTTCTGATGCTATTCATTTGCCAGGAAGCAAAGTAATTCAAGCCTTTCAAAAAGGATATGAAACTGTTGATGATAAATATGATATTATTGTAAAAGTAGATTCTGATTTAATTTTTCCAAAAAACTATTTTGAAAGCATAATCAATCATTTCAAATCGGATGAACGAATCGGAATGGTTGGCGGATTTTGCTATATTGAAACCCGAACAAAAAATAAAAATTCAGATAAAAAAAATCGGGTTCCTGACGACCTTGGGCAAAATGAAACTTGTGAAGAAAAAAATGATAATTGGGTTTTAGAAAATCTTACCGATAAAGATCATATTCGTGGTGCATTAAAAGCGTATCGAAAAGAAACTTTTAAACAAATTGGCGGTTTAAAACCTGCAATGGGTTGGGATACTGTTGACGAATTATTATGTAAATTTTATAATTGGAAAATTGTTACCGATGAATCTTTACATGTAAAACACCTAAAACCTACTGGTGCAAACTACAATAAAGCAGCTCGTTACAAGCAAGGCGAAGCTTTTTACACTTTAGGATACGGATTTTGGATAACAGCCATTGCATCGGCTAAATTAGCAATGATGAAGAAAAAACCATTGCTATTCATTGATTATATTAGTGGTTTTTGGAAAGCTAAATCTGAGAAAAAATCATTTTTAGTAACTGATGAACAAGCTAAATTCATTCGTAATTACCGACTTCAGAAGATTAAAGAAAAATTGTTTTAAACTTTTAAGAGAACACTAACACAAATTATAGTATTTTTACTGCTTACTATAATCTGAACACTGAACATTAAAAAAATGATGCTAATTCGCTATTTATCACAAATTGGAAAATACTTCTTGATGCTAAAGGAAGTTTTCAATAAACCTACAAAATGGTCTGTGATGCGCGGTTTAATTTTTAAAGAAATTGATGATTTGGTTATTGATTCTCTCGGAATAGTTGCTTTTATTTCGTTTTTTGTTGGTGGTGTTGTTTCTATTCAAACTGCTTTAAACTTAACCAATCCGTTGATTCCAAAAGAGTTAATTGGATTCGCAACACGTCAATCAATAATATTAGAATTTGCACCAACATTTATTTCAATCATTATGGCCGGAAAAATGGGTTCATTTATAACTTCTAGTATAGGAACTATGAGAGTTACTGAACAAATTGATGCTCTCGAAGTTATGGGTGTAAATTCATTAAACTATTTAGTTTTTCCTAAAATAATTGCTTCTTTATTATATCCATTTCTTATCGGAATTGGAATGTTTTTAGGAATTCTTGGCGGTTGGATGGCTGGTGTTTATGGAGGATTTACATCAAGTAATGAATTTATAACAGGACTTCAAACCGATTTTATTCCGTTTCATATTGCTTACGCCTTTATCAAGACATTGGTTTTTGCTTTGTTACTAGCAACAATTCCTTCTTTTCATGGTTATTACATGAAAGGTGGTGCATTAGAAGTTGGTAAAGCCAGTACTGTTGCGTTTGTTTGGACATCTGTAGTAATTATTTTGGTGAATTATATTTTAACTCAATTACTTTTAGCAAAATGATACTAGTTGATAAAGTAGAAAAATCGTTTGGAGATTCAAAAGTATTGAAAGGAATTACAACAACTTTTGAAACTGGAAAAACCAATTTAATTATTGGTCAAAGTGGTTCAGGTAAAACCGTTTTATTAAAATCATTATTGGGAATTTTCACTCCTGATGTTGGCACAATTTCGTTTGACGGAAGAATCTATTCTGAATTAAGTGATGACGAAAGACGCGCTTTAAGAACCGAAATCGGAATGGTTTTTCAAGGTAGCGCTTTATTTGACAGTATGACTGTTGAGGAGAATGTTGGTTTTCCATTAAAAATGTTTACAACTAAAACTCCATCAGAAATTAAAGAGCGAGTAGATTTTGTAATAAACAGAGTTAACTTAATCAATGCAAATCACAAAAAACCATCTGAAATTTCGGGTGGAATGCAAAAGCGTGTTGCAATAGCCAGAGCAATTGTAAATAATCCAAAATACTTATTTTGTGACGAACCCAACTCTGGTTTAGACCCAAAAACAGCAACCGTTATTGATAATTTAATTCAAGAAATAACTGAGGAATATAATATTACTACAGTTATTAATACTCACGACATGAACTCTGTTATGGAGATTGGAGAAAAAATTGTTTTCTTAAAAGAAGGAATACTCGCTTGGGAAGGCACCAAAAAAGACATCTTCAAAACTGATAATGAAGCAATTGTAGATTTTGTATATTCATCAAATCTTTTCAAAAAAATTAAAAAAGCACAGAATAAAGAGGAATAAACTAATCTATTGTTAAATAAACCCAACCAGTTCTTGGCGCTTCATTTTCAAAATCAACAAGATAGTAGTACGTTCCACCAGGCAACAATGCGTCTCTATGTTTTTGTTGACCGTGCCATTCGTTTACGTAATTTTCTTGCTCAAATACTAAAACTCCGTATCGATTGAAAATTTTTACATTTCTAATTCCTATAAATCCTGACAAATCGAAAGAATCATTCAGCCCATCTCCATTAGGCGAAATTCCTTTGGGAATTGTGCATTGAGTATTTGCAATATTTATTGATTGCGATACAGAACATCCGTCACTATTAGTCACATTAACTGAATAAATTCCTATTGGTTGTCCGGTGATATTTATCGGATTTGTCGAACTTGAAAATCCATTTGGCCCAGACCATAAATAAGTAGCATTTTCTGAAACAAATGAATTTTGATTTGGATTAATTGTTACTGTAAAAGAGCCATTAATACAAACAGCATTTATTAAAAATTCAGGTTTTGGCTTTACATTAATTGCTATTGTTGATGAAGATTCGCATCCATTTAAAGTTACTTTTACCGTATAAATTCCACTATTTTCAATGGCACTATTAACAATAATTGGATTTTGAAGCGATGATGAAAATCCATTTGGGCCAGTCCATTGATAACTTGCATTTAAAATGTTTTGAACTGAAAACTGTATTGAATTTCCGGCACAAATATTAGAATCAACCGCAATAATTGGTGTTTCTGGAGCAGCATTAAAATTAATAGTTACTTGAGCTTCGTCAAATGAATTACAAAATCCATTTACTTTATATTTGAATGTATAAATTCCATACGGCAATCCAATTGGCAGCCAAGTATTGCCGGACAACATTCCGCTTGAAGACACTTCTTCCCAAAGGCCATTAGCATCATAAGTTCCATTTAAAACTGTAAATAAATTAACCGAATTAGTACTTCCGCAGATAGTTAAAACACCATCTTGTCCAGCATTGGGGATTGAATTGTTTGGAGAAATAGTATAATTTATGGTAGCATCAATACATGAATTTGGATTGCTAGAATAACGAATTCTAACATGATAAATACCAGCATCATTTATTGAATTAAAATTGGGAAGATTTAGTAAATTAGTTACGCTTAATATTGTACTTGTGTTATTTCCTTTCCACCATTGATATTCAAGGAATGTAAAATTTGGAACAATTAAAGTTCCAGTTTGACCATTACATAAATTTGAAGGAACAATTTCGAAAGTAAAAGGTGTAGGTACATCATATTTAATATTTAAAATACTACCACAAGAATCTTCAACTTGAAAATTATATGTTGCTGGTTCCAAACCCAAAAAAGCAGGATTATTGCCGTTGTTTATTAAAAATAAATTTCCATTCTTTGTAGTAATTCTGTAGGTTAAATTTCCTATACCATTTGCATCCACTAACACATCATATGTATTGTTCGAACACTGAAACGAGTAAACTGATTTAATTATAGGTTGAGAATTATATTCAAAACTATAAATAGTTTCGTAACAATGCTCATAGGTTTCATAACTACCATAAGAAAATTTGTGAAATACAATTCTGTAAATACCATTAGAAGTAAAGTTGAAATTTATGGCATTACTTATAAGAGAAATTGCATTAACATTATCAACAACAGTACCATTAACGCCTGGCATTCCTGTTACTGGATGAACCCATTGATTAGTAACTGTATTGAATTTTTGCAAATAATATTCAGCATTAAGAGAATTTGAAGTATGAAATAAATTTATGTTAAAAGAACCGCAGTTTTCTGTAATACTAATATTAGAAGTTTCTTGAAAACCTGTGATATAACAATAAACTTCTTCTTCAAGACCACATTCATCGGTTAATTTAAAAACATAATAACCTTCTGGTAAATGATTCATGTAAAAATCAAAACCATTAAAATCAATGTTATTAGATACATTTTGCGGTAAAGATGCAGTATAAGTAGATGGCGCATTAATTATGGATATGGATTGAATATGCAAAACATTTGATTTAATTCTTGTAGAACCATATCCAACATCACATCCAACTCTTGTAAAAACCTCATAAACTTGAACCGCATAAGGAGAAAGATAATAATCTTGTTGATTAACATTTCCGCATACATCTATAACTGTAAACGAATAATTACCCAAAGGAAGATTTACTAATGGAAATGTGCCCGGAGTTGTACCTTCAACAACATTAAATGGTATAACACCCGTATAATTCAATGGTGCGCTAGTAATAGTTACACTTTGTGCATAAATAAAAACATAGGAACCTTGTGTACAATTTAAATTATTAATAAATAATTTTGGTATAGTAGACGAATTAACTACATTGTTATTGTCTTGAAAAATTGTTCCGCATGCATCAGTAATTTTTACATTATAGGTATAATATTGATTTGGAAACAATGGTAAGTATTGAAAAAGAAAATTACCAGAAGTTAAAATTTGATTAGATACAATTGCAGCACCAGTTACAGGATGAAAAACAGTATATTCGATATTTAATGGATATGAAATTGGATAAGAATCTGCATTTGTCAGTGTCTGTGTAACTAGAACGTCAACACAATTACTTGAAATAAACGTATTGTTCGAAACAATTCCAATGCCTCCAGAAATTGGATTAAAAACTGAAAATGATTGTACTATTCCATCACCACAATTATCAAAAACACGTATCTGATAACTCCCTAAAACAAGACCCGTAAAAACATTTGAATTCTGAATAGAAAAGGTTACTGGACCAGAAAAAATCTCATAACTTATAGCATTTCCAGTTAAAATATTGATAGTTATTGTTCCATCTATTCCACAATTGGAGTTATTGCCGTCTACTTCATAAGAAAGTGTTTGAACCTGATCTACAATAGTGATATCTTGTTGTTGAGATCCAGAATTAGATCCTAGAGATTGAGTCGCAATAACTCTATAATTACCCGATGTTAATCCTCCTAATGTATTTCCTGCAAGTGTAGCTAGCGGTGTTACTAAATTTGGAAACTTAAAAATTGAATAGATAATTGTCGCTCCACTTGAAGATCCAGAAGTAGTAAATGTTATTGTTCCATTTCCAGAACAAGTCTCATCGGTTTTTGTAACAACTAAATTAAAATTAGATAATTGACTAAACGAAAACTGGGCAAAAAATAAAAATAAAAAAAGGCAAATATTAGAACTGAATGAAATTTTCATGGTTTATAATTAATTGAATCTAATATAAAGATACAATTATATTAAAATGGTTGCGTCTAAAAATAAAAAAAGGAGCAATAAAGCTCCTTTTAGTTATAAATTATTTGCCAAAGCGGTAATTCGCTTAATATCTTGCTCTTTACTTTTGGGATAAATTAATAATATTCCTTCTTTATCCACTATTATATAATCATGCAAGCCGTCAACTACAATTAGTTTATCTGCATCTGAACGAATAATATTATTTGTTGCGTTTTCTAAAACCACTTTAGCATTAATTACACCATTATTATTTTCGTCTTTATCTAACTTTTCATGCAATTGTCCCCAAGTTCCTAAATCATTCCAATCAAAAGTTGCTGGCAAAACATATACATTTTTAGCATTCTCTAAAATGGCATAATCAATTGAGATATTTTCAGCATTAGCATAATTTTTATTAATAAAATCATTTTCTGAATTGGTATTATAACAATCAATTCCTTGCAAAAATAAAGCATTCATTTGAGGCTGAAATTTTTCAAATGATGCCGTTATTGATTTAGCACTCCAAATAAAAATTCCGCCATTCCAAAGGAAATTTCCTTGTTCTAAAAATGATTTTGCAGTTTCATAATCAGGTTTTTCTCTAAATTGGTTTACTTTCTTAATTTCATTTTCATCTGATTTATCAAATTCAATATATCCAAAACCTGTATTAGGAAACGTTGGTTGAATTCCCAAAGTCATCAATGCATCATCTTTTTCACAAAAATCAAAACAGTGTTGTAAGTTTCTTGCAAATTCGTCTTCGTCCTCAATCCAATGATCACTGGGCGCAACAACCATTACTGCATTCGGATTCATTTTTTGAATTTTTAAGGAAGCATATAAAATACAAGGCGCTGTATTTCGCATAGCTGGTTCTAACAAAACTTGCGCTTGTTTTACCATAGGCAATTGCTCTAAAACCAAATCGTTGTATCGTTCATTTGTCAAAATCAAAATATTCTCTTGCGGAATAATTTTAGACAAACGACTAAACGTTTTCTGAATTAAAGTTGAACCAGCACCCAACATATCGTGAAATTGTTTAGGTAAATCGGTTGTAGAAACTGGCCAAAAACGTGAACCAACGCCACCAGCCATTAATATTGCGTAATAATTTTTATTCATTTTATATATTTTTTGCAAATGTATTTGTAAAAATTCCTTTTTTAAGATTACATTCTTTTATATGTTAATTGTCTTCGATGAATTGTTAAAATGTAAAGATAAAGAGTTATTTCTTCATTGTAGTTGACATTTAAAAAAAATACTATAATGTATAACGTTTGGGTACTTATTGTTTAATTATTTTAATCTCGAAGCGCGAAATGACTTCATTTTTTTAATTAATGATACAACTATATTAATAATAAATAGTACTTGTAATAAAACTAATGCAAGTATTAATAAAAATTTATAAAAATTATAATCATTTCCATAACACATTATTTGCCCAAAATTCGCAATTTCATGCATGGGTAAAGATTCTTTATATTCTACATAAAGAAACAAAAAAGGCAGAAGTGTAGTTAAAGTGACATGAATTTTTGAAACAATTGTAAACAAAACTATTTTCATTCTTTCTAATGCAAAATATAAAAATCCTAAAAAAAGAAATAAGATAATTATAATTCTGTAAAAATCAAGATTTGATATAACATAGTAAGTGTCTTTAATATTCAAAATAGAAATAGTATCCTTCTTAATGACAAATGTATAAGTCAACAAAAACATTGTTATAACAAAAAACAATATATATGGTTTTCTTTTTATCACAATTATCCAGGAATTATTTCAACTTCGGCATTGGCATTAAACAAAAAAGTTCTACCTGTTTGAACCTCAATGCATTCATATCGTTTTGTTCGAAGTCCTTTTTTTAAAAAAATTCTACCGTTTTTAATTCTAAAATGGCTTCCACTTGGCACTTCGTGAATAAAATGTATATCGGGTTTTCGTTCATCAAATTGTTTTAATGCAAATGCTAATTTTGCATCGGTATCGCTACTAGCTGTTGGATTTTTAAAATGATTTGCAACTAATGACAATACTGAATTTGGGAAAATCTCTGGTCTAATAAACGGCAACATTAACCTTTGAAAAGTCATCTTCCACTCTACTCCATGAGGCATTATATTTCTTCCAAATTTTTCAAAAGCTACTAAGTGCGAAATTTCATGCACTAAAGTAATTAAAAACCGGTATTTATTCAAATTGGCATTAACTGTAATTTCGTGTTTGCCTGAAACTCCTTTTCGATAATCGCCATGACGTGTTTGTCGTTCATTAACTATTTTTAAATGCACCGAATTGGCTTTGATTAACTCAAAACAAGATTGAACCGCATGTTCAGGCAGATATTTAGACAAGACTTCGCTCATTGATTTATACTCTTTTTCGAGTCTAATAATGTTCTAGCATTTAAAGAAGAAACCACTTTTTTGCCTGTTTTTGATTCTAATGCATTCATTGCGACTTTAGCAACATTTCCGCCTTGTTTGGCAACTTTTTTACTTTCTTCAAAAGTTTCAGGATTTACAGCTTGCGAAATATCTTTAGTTGATGCTTCGGCTAACATATTTAAAATCAATTCAGTATTTGTCATATTATCTCGAAGATTTTCTTTCTTCAAACCTTTCAAAATTTTATATTCTTTGGTAGTTTTTCCTGACCAAGATTTAGATATAATATCAGTTAAAGTTGCAAATTGTTGTCCTTCTTTCAATCCTTTATTTTTCCACTCGTCGGTTAATTCTTTTCGAATTTCAATACTTTTCAATCGTTGATTAATCCAATTTTCAGAATAACCCAATTGCAAATATTGTTCTAAAGCTCTATCAATAGTCAATTCTGGATCTTGAATTTCGTCCAATCGTTCTGCTGCAAGTTGTGCTAGCCAAAGTTTAAATGGTTCAGCTTTTGGCGAAGGAATAGATTGAATTAACCTAAAAAGTTGTTCAGTATTAGCTACATCTGTTAAACGCATTTTTCCGTCTGGAGCTAACATTTTCAACCCGTGACAATTCGTCACGGTTTCATTTCCTTCTGCTTTTAAACGTTGTTTTAATTTCCTCCAATATGCATTAGCATCTACACTTTCAGTCAATGCTCCAACCACATCAATAACAGATATATACCATTTTTCTTGTTCTTCGTCCCAAATAGTACGAACTTTTTTGTTTTCAAATAACTGAATGGCGTTTAATTTTGTCATACTATATAGTGTTTAAAGATTTTACAATTTACAAAAATAATTAAATCTAAGGTGTTGTTGAAGAAACCTGAATTACTTTTCCGTTAAAATATTTATTTCCAGTTAAAGCAAAATTAAAAATATAATCGGCCATTTCTTTGGATGAAATTGGTGCTTCATATCCTGGAAATGCTTCTTGCAACATTTCAGTATTTACTGCTCCAAGTGCCAAAACATTAAAAGCAATTCCTTGTTCTTTGTATTCTTCAGCTAATAATTCTGACAAAGTAATAACCGCACCTTTACTTGAAGAATACGCTGCTAATCCAGGAAATTTCATGCTTCCTTGAATGCCGCCCATTGAGCTAATTGAAACAACATGACTTGCTTTAGGCATATAAGGCAAACTCGTTCGAATTATATTTGCAACGCCAAAAACATTGACTTTGTAAACATTTTCAAAATCAGCTTGTGATAGTTGAGAAAATGGTTTATTTATCAAACTTCCTGCATTGTTGATTAAAATATCAACTTTTTTCCAAGTTGAATTTAAAAACTTATCAATTTCTTGCATTTCATCTTCAACAGCAATATCTATTGAAAGACACGTGATGTTTGGATTATCGATTAATTCTTGAGGTGTTTTTCTAGAAATAGCAAGAACATTATGACCTGAATTTGCAAATTGTAATGCTAATTCAAATCCAATTCCGCGAGAAGTTCCTGTAATAATTATATTCTTTTGCATTTTTATTTTTACTTGTTTGTAAAGATAAAAACTTATTTTGAATACTTTTTATAAAACTTAAATCCTTGAAATAATCCTAATGCAATAAAAACAATCGGAATTATATATTTTATTAAATATTTGGATAAAAAATCAGTTTGATTAGTAACAAAATTTAATACCAAAATAAGTGCTAACATGCCTAAGAAAGTTCCAAAAACAGTTCCAAAAACATAATAGTATTTTCTTGTATTAGAAATTTCAATGTGTTTGCCGTTGAGTAAATACAAATTCCAACTGGTCCAAAATGGAATTTGTATAAAGTTCAAGCAACTTAAAATTATACCAACAATATAAGGTGAATAATCAATATATTTATTTAAAACTGATGGATTGGAAGTTTCTTTAGTTGCATTAGAATAAAAAATATAAGCCAAAACAAACATAAAAATCACTGAAAATCCTTCAATAAATTGAATCAATTTTTTATTTGCAATTAATTTATTTGCAAAAAGCAATGTGAAATAAATAACAAAAAATTCTATTGAAATTACGCCTAGTAAATAGAAGATTGTTTTGTTGATTCCGAACTGTTTAAAAATTTCAAATCCAACAATATTCAAATATCCAAGCGGAATTGAACCAATAAAACTGACTAAAAAACCAACAGCTATATTTTTGAGATTTTGCATTAAAAATTTACAATTTTATCAAATTGACTTAAATGCAATTTATACTCTTTCATGCCTTCTTTATGCGATAAATAATCAAAACCGCGTTTATTATTTTCTACACTTATTCGATGCATGTATGAAATGTGTCGTGCCAATTCTTTCCATGCAAAAAAGATGGAATGTTTTGGATCATATATGTGTGTTGGCTCACTAGATGAACCATTTAATTCTACAATCGAATAATTTTTTCCGTTTTCTAATTCTTCCCAAGTGTGGTACATTAAATCCATTCTGCCAAAATAAAATTCAGGAATTTGAAGACACATTTCATCAATTACATTGGTTAATTTTTCTGAAATTAAATGACTTCCATCTATAAATTTTGCACCACGAGCATGATTTCCGTAAGGAACTAAATTTCGTTTTTCACCTTTATTAAGCACTACTTTTAAATCGTTTCCGTACTCGTTTTTTAACGATTTTAATTGCATAGCATAGCGTGGATTTTTCAAAATCAAATCTTCAATACTAGAAATGCCATCGCCTTCAACAATTAAAAATTCTTTAGAAACAATACCCGTTATTTTTCCGCTTTTTTGGTTTGGAAACCGCACGTAAAAAATTCCGACTTCATTTTCATACGGAATCAAATCTTGCAATAAATAATCAAAATTTGACTTAAAATGATAGTTTTTTAAATCATCAATAGAATTTATTTTTTTTACTGCAGAACCTCGTAAACCAATATCAGGCTTAACTATAAACGGAATCTTTATATTGGAATTATTAAGAATACTAATTACCTCATCAATAGAATTATCTTGAGAAATTAATTGTGTTTTTGGATAATATTGATCAGGAATTAACTCATAAATTTTCATTTTACTTTCATTCATAAATCCGCCATTTTTTATTGTAGGATTACAAGCATTAAAAAAGAAAATACTTCTTGAACGAATTGCATAATAACTCCAAAGAAAATAAATTGGAATATAAACTATTTGAAATGGCCAATATTCCCAATGGAATAATTTATGAAAAAATAATCTCAATTGATTTTAGTTAAACGGTTATAAATGAATTAGAAAAATTTTGTTCTGAAATTAAGTCATGATAAAAAATTTCAACTTTATTTTTTTCAATTACTGTTTGGGTTATACTCACGGTTTTAGTGACATCATCTCTATTAATAACCAAACCATGTTCTTGATTATTTTCTTCTGTATATCTATGAAAATTAAACATTTCGTTAGGAGTAATAACTGGTTTAGTGTCAAGAAAATTTTCAAACCAATTGGCTCTTTTAGCGCGAATTTCTGAAGAATATAATGTAGATGACGACCAAATATGATTTTGTGAACTATCTAATTCGGTAGTTTCTTTTACAAAACCATTCCATCGTAATTGATACAATTTCTTATCCTGAAAAACGACTAGTGTAAATGGCTCAACTTCATCTAAATTGATAGATTTCCAACTTAAAATAGCTGAAAAACTACTTATTAATTCGAGCACAATTAAACCTCGACTTTTTAAATAGTTGTTTTTAACAATATGCTTTTCTGCTGCACCATTAAGCAAAACCACTACATTGGCATTTTCGTCAATTGCAAACCAAGTTCCTCCAGCTTTTTTATCTTTCGGAAATATGATATTTTTATTATTAATTAAATAATTTTTAGGCTCAATAGCTTGTGGACGAACTATTTTTTCATCTCGATTAGATGTTATAATGACCTTTTCATTTGCAAAAACAAAACTTACTGTACACATTGTTTTCTATATTCAATTGTGGAACGAGCTACACCAAAATCACTATTGATTTTAAGATGAGTCATTTTTAAAACGGCTACTTTAATTAGCGCTTGATGGTGAATACAATGTTCTAAATTATACAACAATTCTCTAAAATAATTAGAATCTATAATCATAGTTTCGCTATCAATAACTTGGCACAAATTTAGTTTTTTGTTTGGTTTATCAAGGTTTAACTTTAAACTATTTATTGCACTTTTAGCCGCTTCAACATCAGTTTGAATTAAATAATCTCGGTTGCGAATATCATAGTTTATTAAACCTGTCTCGTATTGGTTTAACAAGCATTGAAAAAGTTCAATAATATGTCTCGTGTGTTGACCTATTGTAGCATCACTTAATTCAGTGCATTGATAAACATAATCATCGTTAGACAATTGGTTTAAAAGACTATTTAATTCTTCTAAAGTAGTATTGATAGAATTTATTAGCATGTTATTAGTTTGTTTGTTGTAGTTTATTTACGACTAAAATATAAAATAAGTTTTTATTATTGTTTAAAAATTTTAACAAATAAAATATTTTAATTTTTGGATGTAAATTAAGATTTAAAATTGAAAATATCTTTTTTACAAAATTATGGTGTTTTTCTCTAACTTAATTAAAAAGAATAGTGATAAATTAATCCTAAAACAGCACTTCGTGTCAAACCATCTGGTCGAATAGTTCTAACAACAAAAGGTGTTGCCAAAGAAAGCTCTAAACTATTTTGTTTATTAAAATTGTAAGTTGAAATTAAATTTCCATTAATTGTTAAACCATCTGAACCCGAAATTGACTCTCTTTTTCCAAAAATAGTTTCATAAGAATCTTCACCTAAATGATAGATAAAAAGCACATTGGGTTTGAAAACAAATTTTTTAGCTTTAATAGAATACGTAGCGCGAGTCAACACATCTGATTTTCGTTTGAACAAATTAGTAGATGGAAAATCGTCAGTTCCAGAAAATTCTTTAAAATATGAATTCTTGTTGTTATTGAAAACCGGAATTTGAATTGCGCCATTAAAATCCCAATTGCGATATTTAAAATTTGTTCCTAAAAACAAATCGAATGTTCCTAAACTCGATTGATAATCTAACGGAAGTGAATATCCATTTATTTTTTTATTTGAACTTGTAAAAGGAAATTTCCATCCTAACAAAGCGCTCCATTGTTTTTTATTTTTCTCTTTAAATGTATAATTTCCAATTAAAAAAGCGTCGCCAAATGAACCTCGTGTACCAAAACTTCCATCGGCTGTTGAAAAAGTAACTTTAGAACTCAATGAAAATTTATCAGAAAACCTTCTTGTGTAGGATATTGTTGGAGAAAAATACTTTACATCGGCCTCACCTGCTCCAAAGATAGTAGCAACTTCAATGTTGTTTTTAAATATTTTTTCATCTGCTTGAAATGCATGTCCGATAGAACAAATTCCTGCATCACTGCAACCTTGTGCTAAAATTGAATTAGAAAACAAAACAATTATAACAAATAATAATAACTTTTTCATAATTAATTTTGAATTAATTCAGCAATAGCAAATAAGTGATTGTACTGTTGGCAATGGATAAGAACATATTTATAATTAGATAAATCTACAGTTTGCGGAATTGCATAAACCGTTTGAGAAGTAAGATTTCCTAAACTTACAAAGTCATTTGGCAAATTGGTTTTGGATAAATAAACTTTTAAATCAGGACCACTTGAAATAGAAAAATTCTCTAATTCTAATTTATATTGATTTCCGTCTAAATAAATTTTTGCGCCACCAGTAACTGTAATTCCTGATGTTGGCACGAAATTTCCATGATAATTTAATGTTGAAATTTGAGAGATCGTAGTTGTGTTAACGCCATCTTTAGTTAACTCTCCAACTTGCTCACAGGAAATTAAAAGTGTTAAAATGCCTAAAACTAAAAGTGTCTTTTTCATGATTTTAAAATTTGATTAAACAAAAGTAAATCAATACACAAAAGAGAAATGTCGGGTAGTTTACAATTGAGATGAAATAGTTTTATAATATTGAAATATCGTCAATCAATATTTCTTTTCGACCGTAATAAATCAAGTTTTTTTCTTCTAATTCATTAAGTAACAATGTGGCGGTTTGTCTTGATGTACAAATAATTTGAGCGATATCCGTTTGGGTTAAATAATTGTTTATCGTTACTTTATTTCCTTCAAATTTTCCTTCGCGCTCTGCCCAATCTTTTAAGAAAGAAAGCAATCTAGTTTTAGCATCTTTAGAAACTAAATTGGAATAATTATTTTTAAAACGCTTCATTTTTAATCCAACAAATTTGGTGTAAGACAACGCTAAAGTTGGATTTCTAACTAATAAATCTTCAAAATCTGACATTAAAAAACTACAAATAGAAACCTCATCGGTTAAAGCTTTCGCATATTCATTAACATCAGAATCAGTTTCAAGTGATAATTCTCCGAATAAATCTCCTTTTTGAAGAATTTCTTTAATGGTTTCATTGCCTTCTTCATCAACCGAAACAATTTTGATATTTCCTTTTTTGAGTAAAAAAATTCTTGGAACATCCGTCGATGAGAAGTAAATGACATCACCTTTTTTGGCATTTTTAAAACCTGTAATGATACACAATTGCTTGATTTGTGACATACTTAATGTCCAAAAAAGTTTGTGATCACGTAAATACCAATATTTAAGTTCGTCGTACATGTTGTAAATATAATAAAAAACCTTTTCAGTTTTTAGATGAAAAGGTTTTATTGAACTAAAAATAACTTATTTATTACACCAAGCCTCTAGAAATCACAATACGTTGAATTTCAGAAGTTCCTTCATAAATTTGAGTAATTTTAGAATCTCGCATCATTCGTTCTACATGATATTCGGCAACATAACCGTTTCCACCATGAATTTGAACTGCTTCGTTAGCTACTTCCAAAGCAATTTCTGAAGCGTATAATTTTGCCATTGCACCCGAATGTGCTATATCTTTTCCTTCATCTTTTTCGCATGCCGCTTTCATTACTAATAATCTAGCCGCAGTAACTTTTACATACATATCAGCCAATTTAAAAGCTATCGCTTGATGATTGAAAATTTCTTTTCCAAATGCTTTTCTTTCATGTGCATATTTTAATGCAATTTCATAAGCACCGGTTGCAATTCCTAAAGCCTGCGATGCAATTCCTATTCTTCCGCCGTTTAACACGTTCATTGCGAAGGCAAATCCAAATCCATCTGCACCAATTCTATTTTCTTTTGGAACTTTCACATCGTTGAATAACAACGAATGTGTATCGCTACCACGAATTCCCATTTTACGTTCTTTCGGACCAATATCAAATCCTGCCCAACCTTTTTCAACAATAAATGCGTTGATGCCTTTATGTCCTTTTTCTATATCGGTTTGCGCAATAACTAAATACGTTGATGCTGTTGAACCATTAGTAATCCAGTTTTTTGTACCATTCAACAAATAATAATCTCCTTTGTCAATTGCTGTAGTTTTTTGCGAAGTAGCATCACTACCAGCTTCGGGCTCAGACAGACAAAAAGCACCAATAACTTCACCTTTTGCAAGTGGTACTAAATATTTCATTTTTTGTTCTTCTGAACAATATTTTTCCATTCCAGCACAAACTAATGAATTGTTAACCGACATGATTACTGCTGCTGAAGCATCAACTTTTGCAATTTCTGTCATTGCCAAAACATACGATATGCTGTCCAATCCTGAACCACCGTATTTTGGATCAACCATCATTCCCATAAACCCAAGATCAGCCATCATTTTAACTTGCTCAGTCGGAAATTTAGAATGCTCATCTCTTTCAATTACTCCAGGTAATAGTTCGGCTTGAGCAAAATCTTTTGCGGCTTGCTGAATCATTAAATGCTCTTCGGTAAGATTAAAATCCATATTTTTGTATAAAGTTATTTAGTGAAAATTTTGTTTAAGTGCTCAAAAGTAGCATATTTTCATTAAAATTTCAAACGATTTCGTAAATTTAGAAAATGTTTAAAGAATCTTATACAGTTATCGGAGTAATGTCAGGAACATCGCTTGATGGAATTGATTTAGCACACATCCATTTCACTATTAAAGCGGGCAAATGGAAGTATGAAATTTTGGAATCTGAAACCGTTTCATATTCTGATAATTGGTTAAACACGTTGAAAGTTGCTGTTGATTTTTCAAATGAAGAATTAATTAATTTAAATGAAGATTATACCAAATTATTGGGAAAAGTAATATCAAATTTTATACAAAAATATCAAATTTCAAATCTTGATGCTGTTTGCTCTCACGGACATACTATTATACATCAACCTCAAAACGGAATTACTTTACAAATAGGAAATTTACCTGAAATAGCAAAATACAGCAATCAAAAAGTAGTTTGTAATTTTAGAGTTCAAGATGTTCAACTTGGTGGTCAAGGTGCGCCTTTAGTGCCAATTGGTGATAGAATTTTGTTTTCCGAATATGATTATTGTTTAAATCTTGGCGGATTTTCTAATGTTTCATTTGAACAAAATAAAAATCGAATAGCTTTTGATATTTCTCCAGTTAATACTGTCTTGAATTTCTATGCCAATAAATTAGGATTGAAATATGATGATAAAGGAAAAATTGCACGTTCGGGAAAATTAAATTCTGATTTATTAAAGGAATTAAATGCATTAGATTATTACAAAAAAACGTTTCCAAAATCACTCGGATTTGAATTTGTAAAAGAGATTGTCTTGCCATTAATTGAAAAATATCCTATTTCAATTGAAGACAAAATGCACACTTTTACAGAACATATTTCTTTGCAAACTTCCTTATCATTACCAAACAAAACTGGCAAACTACTTGTAACTGGTGGCGGTGCTTATAATGATTTTTTAATTGAACGTATGCAATTTCACTTACCTCAATTAGAAATCATAATTCCAGATAACAAAACATTAGAATTCAAAGAAGCTTTAATTTTTGCTCTTCTTGGTGTTTTAAAATTACGTAACGAAATTAATGTTTTAAGTAGTGTTACAGGAGCAAAAAATGACCATTCGTCAGGATTTGTTTTTAACATTTAATTTAACAATGTATAAAAAAAAATTATTTTTCCTTCTCTTCCAAAAGAGCCAAAATTTTATCTAATTTATTAATTTCCATAGCATTCAATTTTTCTGTAAGTGCTTCGATTTCTAATTTTGCATCAATATTAGTTTGATAATCAGCTTGTGCTTGTGCTCTATCACGTTCATTTTGACGATTTTGTGCCATCATAATTATTGGTGCAGCATAAGCAGCTTGAGTAGAAAAAAGTAAATTCAAAAGGATAAACGGATACGGATCCCAATGTGATATAAAAGCTATTACGTTTAATAACATCCAAATTGCTACAATAACTGTTTGAATAATAATAAACCGCCAAGAGCCCATTCCAGTAGCAACTTTATCGGCTAATCGACTTCCAAAACTCAATGACTCATTATGTTGTTCGTGCCAATTTTTAGCTTTTTTCATAGTTTTTATCCTTTTAAATTACTTTCAAATGTAACTATAAATAACATTAAAATGGAAATGGAATAAAATTATAAAATCCAATTTCTGAATCTTATATAAACCTTATATTTGCAAAACAAACAAAACAAACTTACAAACAAACTAAATTAAAGAATTTAAAATACTGAAATAAACTCAGTAATACGATTCAGATTAAACAAAATGAAAGACTTACTTAAAAAATTTGAGGATAAAACACCCGAAATAATATTCAATTGGAAAGATAGTGAAACCGAAGCCGAAGGTTGGACGGTAATAAACTCTTTACGTGGTGGTGCAGCTGGTGGAGGAACTCGAATGAGAAAAGGGCTTGACATGAACGAAGTTTTATCATTGGCTAAAACTATGGAAGTGAAATTTTCAGTTTCTGGACCAGCAATTGGTGGTGCAAAATCGGGAATAAATTTTGATCCAAACGACCCAAGAAAAAAAGGAGTTTTACAACGTTGGTACAAAGCTGTTTCGCCTTTATTAAAAAGTTATTATGGAACTGGTGGCGATTTAAACGTTGACGAAATTCACGAAGTAATTCCAATGACTGAAGAATGTGGTGTTTGGCATCCGCAAGAAGGCGTTTTTAATGGACATTTCAAACCAACTGAAGCCGATAAAATCAATAGAATTGGTCAATTGCGTCAAGGAGTTGTAAAAGTTATTGAAAACACTAAATTTTCACCAGATGTTATCCGTAAATACACTGTTGCAGATATGATTACAGGTTACGGTGTTGCCGAAGCTGTACGCCATTACTACAATACTTACGGTGGTGATTTTCATGGAAAAAAAGCAATTGTTCAAGGTTTTGGAAACGTTGGTTCGGCTGCTGCTTTTTATTTGGCAGAAATGGGCGTGAAAATCATCGGAATTATTGACCGCGATGGTGGTGTAATTAATGAAGAAGGTTTTAGTTTTGAAGAAATCAGACGATTATTTTTAAACAAAGACGGAAACAAATTGGTTGCAGAAAATATGATTCCATTTGAAGAAATCAACAAAAAAATCTGGACAATTGGAGCTGATATTTTTGCGCCGTGTGCGGCATCAAGATTGGTAACCAAAGAACAGTTGGATAATTTAATTGCATCAGGATTAGAAGTAATTTCATGTGGTGCAAATGTGCCTTTTGCTGACAAAGAAATTTTCTTCGGTCCAATCATGGAAGCAACAGATAGCAAAGTTAGTTTAATTCCCGATTTTATTTCAAATTGTGGAATGGCACGAGTTTTCGCCTATTTCATGGAGAAAAAAGTACAAATGACCGACGAAGCTATATTTTATGATACTTCGGAAATTATCAAAAAAGCAATCGAAAAAGCGCATGCATTAAATTCTAATAAGAAAAATATAAGTGCAACAGCCTATGAAATTGCCTTGAAACAATTATTATAATTGAGACAAAAAAACCTTTTTAGATCATTTTTTGAAAGCGAAAAAGCTGGCGGATTGGTATTGCTAATTTGTACGATTTTTTCGCTTTTAATTTCTAATTCAATTTTTTCAAAACAATATTTATCGATTTGGCAAACTCAAATTGGAAGTCATAGCATCGAACATTGGATAAACGACGGTTTGATGGCAATTTTCTTTTTGCTCATCGGTTTAGAATTAGAACGTGAAATTTACAAAGGCGAACTTTCCAAATTAAAAGAAGCAATTTTACCGCTTTCGGGTGCACTTGGTGGCATGATTTTTCCAGCTTTGATTTTTGCTTTCTTTAATTTTAGAACTACTACGCAAACTGGATTCGGAATCCCAATGGCAACCGATATAGCATTTGCGGTCGGAATTTTATCATTATTAGGTAATCGTGTACCACTTTCACTAAAAATATTTCTAACGGCTCTAGCAGTTATAGACGATTTAGGAGCAATTTTGATGATTGCAGTTTTCTATACCAAAACAATTTTATTTGTAAATTTATTGATTTCATTATCAATTTTTGGGCTACTTTTAATTCTAAATCGAATGAAAGTAAACAACTTACTAGTTTACTTAATCGGTGGCGTTTTCATGTGGTATTTTATGTTGAATTCTGGTGTTCACGCTACAATAACCGGCGTTTTACTGGCATTTGCAATTCCGTTTCAAGACGGAAGCGAGACTTCTATTTCGTATAAATTACAAAATTGGTTGCATTATCCAGTCGCTTTTATAATCATTCCATTATTTGCTTTAAGCAATACGGCAATTGTTATTGGAACTAATTTAATTCACACTTTTTCAGAATCATATTCATTAGGCATAATTTTTGGCTTATTCATAGGAAAACCATTGGGAATTTTAGCTTTTACATTTTTAGCAGTTAAGTTAAAACTAACGCAACTTCCAAAAGATATCTCTTGGAATAAGCTTATTGGTGTTGGTTTTCTTGGTGGAATCGGATTCACAATGTCAATATTCATAACATTATTGGCATTTGATAATGATGAAATAATAAATAATTCCAAGTTTATGATACTAATTGCATCATTACTATCAGGTTTAATAGGTTTTATTTGGTTAAAGAAAAGTATGTCACCTAAAAAGAATTAATCCAAAACTTGACAATTTTTAGTATATTTCGACGTTAAAAAGAATAATTCTTTCTGTATGAGAACAAAATTTAAGTTATTTAGAGCACTATTTGAATATGTACCATTGCCTATTTTTCTAACAATACTATTTGTAGTTGTTTTGTGGATTTTAGCTATTTGGGTAAACAAACTTCAAATTTCTAACAAAAGAAAATCTCTAATTATTAGTAGTTATTCATTTTCGGCTTTACTAATTATATTGTTTTTTATACGCTTTTGGCCACCAAGTGATGCCGAACTAGCTGCGCTTGCAGGTGGTGGCGGTGGCGGTGGCGTTACTGTTAATTTTGGAGATACCGATTTTGGTTCAGGAAAAAACTTTGACAGTAAAGAATTAGATGTTAAAAATGAAACCAAACAAGCTCCTGCTCAAGAAACACCTCAAGAAGACATTATTGCACAAGACGATGAAGCCGATAAAACTGATGCAGTGATACCTAAACACGAACCAGTAAAATCGCCTAAAACAATTATCAAACCTCAAATTACTAAACCTGTTGAAATAAAAAAACCAGTCGTTAGAAAAGTAGATGATGCATTATCAAATATTTTAAAAGGAAATAAAAAAGGTGGAGACGGAAACAGTAGTTCCTCTGGAAATCAAGGTAGAGCTAATGGCGATATAAATTCAACAGGATATTCAGGAACTGGTGGTTCTGGTGGCGGAACTGGTGGCGGAAACGGAACTGGTAATGGCACAGGAACTGGACCAGGTTCTGGCTCTGGAAGCGGCGGAGGTAACGGAAGTGGAAATGGTCTAGGAAACGGTTCTGGTTATGCATTAAATGGAAGAAAAGCTTTAAACAAACCTCAACCAGCTTATAATTGTAATGAAGAAGGAGTTGTTGTAGTTCAAATCACAGTAGATAAAAACGGAAATGTTATAGAGGCAAAACCAGGTGCAAGAGGAACAACTAATGCAGCCAATTGTTTAGCAAGCCAAGCAAAAATTGCAGCAATGAATACTAAATGGAGCGTAAGCCCCGATGGTACTGAGAAACAAGTTGGAACGATTCGATATAATTTTAGTTTGAAAGATTAAATATTTTAAAAATACAATTTCAATTTATCTATAATTTAATAGTAGAATTTAGTAAATAAAGCACCTAACGAAGGTGCTTTATTTTTTTTAGAATAAATAGACAATTAATAAATCTATCCTATTAGCTTTAAAAACAAAAAAGTCGAACTAAATGTCCGACTTCTATAATGTATTAATATTTTCTATTTTGAATTATTAGTAGCAATCACAAACTTCAATTTGTTCTTCACACCTATTTGCAAAACGTCTACCAAATCTTGTACTTGCAGATTGAATGGAATTCTAACTACAACCGTTTGGTCTTTAGCATCACCCATTTTAGAAAGCAAAGTAGTTTCCAATTGATCAAAAGCTACTTCTTCTTTATCCAAATAAAATTTTTTGTCTTCTGTTACCGATAAACTAATAAGTTGCTTATTGGTTTTTTCATTAGTTTTAGATTTTGGTAACGTCATTTTAATCACGTTTGGGTTGGCTAATGTAGATATAATCAAGAAAAACAATAGCAAGAAAAACATGATGTCACTCAAAGACGAAGTCGCAACTTCGGCATGAAATCGTTTATTTCGTTTTACCATTTGGACGCTGAATTATATTAACAAAATCTAATACTTGTTTTTGAATTGCCAGAGCAAAACTATCAATTCTTCCATTAAATAAATGGTACGCAGAATAGGCAATAATACCAACTACAAGTCCAGAACCTGAACTAATCATTTTTTCATATAAGCCTCCTGAAATATTTCCGATACTAATATCTTCCGTCTGCGAAATACTATAGAAAATTTTAATAACTCCTGCAATTGTTCCAATAAAACCAAATGTTGGCGCTATTCCAGCAATAAGTCCTAATTGTCCTAATTTTTTCTCCATCTCACCAACCTCAATGTTGGCAGCTCGCTCCATATTAGATTCAATTTCTGAAATTGGTCTTCCAATGGTTAGAATTCCTTCACGTAGAACATAACCTGATGCCGAATTATTTCGTTCAGCAATAGAAACAGCAGCATCTAAATTACCCGAATTCAAATTATCACGAATATCACGAATTAAATTAGGATCAATAACAGCTCTTTTACTAATATATAAGTAGCGTTCTACAATTAAATAGAAAGTATAAAACAATAATATTGAAATCGGAATAAGAAAAAAACCACCTTTTAAAATGAATCCTAAAACCGAAATTTCATCTGCTTTTGTCGTACCTTGGATAATTGCCCCAGTCGCTTTAGTAATAGTGTCATTTTGGACTTGAAGAAAAAAGTTAATCATATAATTGTATTTTTGATTTAGTTATAAAAAATAATCTCAAATTTGCACTAAAGATAAATTCTAATACAATAGTAAACTACAAAATTGAGAAATTATTTTGTTTTAGCATTTTTTTATTAATAAAAGTAATGAACTATCAAGAAACAATAAAATGGCTTTTCAACCAACTGCCTGTATATCAGTTGCAAGGTGCAACAGCATACAAAGCTGATTTGACCAACACAATATTATTGGTAAATCATATTGGCAACCCAGAAAAAAAATTGAAGTGTATTCACGTAGCAGGTACAAACGGAAAAGGTTCTTCTTCTCACCTATTAGCATCGGTTTTACATGAAGCTGGCTACAAAGTAGGATTGTACACTTCACCGCATTTGAAAGACTTTAGAGAACGAATAAAAGTAAATGGTAAAGAAATTTCTGAAGAATTTTTATGTGATTTTGTTGCTAAAAACAAATCATTTTTTGAAGTAAATGAATTAAGTTTCTTTGAAATGACTGTCGGATTAGCATTTGAATATTTCGTAAAAGAAAAAACAGACATCAACATCATAGAAGTTGGAATGGGCGGACGATTAGACTCTACTAACATTATAACACCATTAATCTCAGTAATAACAAATATAGGATTGGATCACACTCAATTTCTTGGAAATACGCTGGAAAAAATAGCATTTGAAAAAGCAGGAATAATAAAAAATAAAATTCCAGTAGTAATTGGTGAATACTCTAATGAAACTAGAAAAGTATTTGAAGCTAAAGCAAATGAAACCAATTCTGAAATTTATTTTGCCTCCGATTTGATTAACAAAAGTTACCCATCTTCTATAATTGGAGATTATCAAATCCAAAATAAAAAGACCGTTATACAAACACTAAAAGTGCTGCAATCACAAAAAGAATTTAAAATTTCAGAAGAAAACATCAAAAATGGATTTTTAAATGTCATTGAAAACACAGGTTTGCAGGGTCGTTGGCAACAAATTCTAGAAAATCCAAAAGTTATTTGTGACACCGCTCATAATTCACATGGCCTAAAAATAGTACTTAATCAAATTCAAAAAGAGAAATTTGACCAATTACACATAGTTTTAGGAGTTGTAAACGATAAAGATTTAAACGAAATTCTTCCATTATTCCCAAAAAAAGCTAAATATTATTTTTGCAAACCAAATATTCCTAGAGGTCTGAACGAAGAAACACTACAAGAAAAAGCAAAAATATTTCAACTTAATGGAAAAGTATTTAATTCTGTTTCAAACGCTTATAATGATGCAATAAAAAATGCAAACCAAAATGACCTAATCTACATTGGAGGAAGCACATTTGTAGTAGCAGAAATTTTGTAATTTTTTTTCAAATATGTTTGCAGATATAAAAAAGAGTTCTATATTTGCACTCGCAATCAAGCACTAATCGGGCGATTAGCTCAGCTGGTTCAGAGCACCTCGTTTACACCGAGGGGGTCGGGGGTTCGAACCCCTCATCGCCCACAGATTTTTAAAAACCTATAAATTTAATAATTTATAGGTTTTTTTTTTACTTACTTTTAAAAACATATATTCAGCCAAATGTAACTAATTAGGTTTCAAAAATTCTTGAACTAAATTGACTGAATAAATAATATTTTTTTAATAATATTCGAAGAAATTCAAAACATCCATAACCTCTTTAAAAATAAAATGAAATATAATTTGGTAAATCCAAAAATAGTTCACAAATTTGCAATAAGAAAAAAAGAAAAAAAATGAATTTAACAGTGTGTAAAGTATGTATGATGATTTGCGGATATCCGCAGAGGATTGTTATTGCATAATTTTAAACTTTAAAATATACAATGAAACCTCTGCAAATAAGCAGAGGTTTTTTTATTAAAACAAAAACCAATAGAATGAAATTTATAAACAAAATGATGATGTGTTGTATGATGTGCCAGTGCGCACCTAATTCCTATTACCAAAAATAAGCGACCTAATCATAGTTATTTCTATTAAAAAAGTCCCTTTGGTAAGCAATCCAAAGGGACTTTTTTAATTTATCAAAATTAAAACCATAAATAATGAATATTAATTTTATCAAAAGTTTAGAAAATCAAACAAATATTGAAGAAAGTTTAAAAAACCTCTCTCAGCAAACATCAGAGAAGATTGTTTTTTCAACAAGTTTTGGTATTGAAGACCAAGTTATTTCTCATGCTTTATTTCAAAATAAAATAAAAAATGTAGAAGTATTTACATTAGATACTGGCAGACTTTTTCCAGAAACTTACGCCGTTTGGGACAAAACGTTGCTTCAATATGATGCTCAAATAAAAGCCTATTATCCAACTAACGAAAAAATAGAATCTTATGTGAATTCAAACGGCATTAATGCTTTCTATAATTCGGTTGAATTAAGAAAAGAATGCTGTTTTATTCGAAAAGTAGAGCCACTAAACAGAGCTTTAAAAGATGTAACAGTATGGATTACTGGATTAAGAGCAGAACAATCTGATAATAGAAATGACTTAAAAAAAATTGAATGGGATGAAGAGCGTCAACTTTATAAATACAATCCACTATTAAATTGGACTACCGATGAAGTTGTAAATTACCTAAAAAAATATGGCGTACCATACAATACGCTACATGATAACAATTTTGTTAGCATTGGCTGCGCACCATGCACGAGGTCAATTCAACCCGGAGAAGACTTTAGAGCAGGAAGATGGTGGTGGGAAGATAAATCAAAAAAAGAATGTGGATTACATCGATAATTAAAACAATATACAATGTCAAATAAAAATCATTATTTAGAGCAATTAGAAAACGAAGCTATTTACATACTTCGTGAAACTGCAGCACAATTTGAAAAACCAGCCTTGCTATTTTCTGGAGGAAAAGATTCTATTGTGTTAGTTCATTTGGCTTTAAAAGCCTTTAGACCAGGCAAATTTCCATTTCCATTAGTACATATCGATACCGGTCATAATTTTCAAGAAGCAATTGCTTTTAGAGATTATTTGGTTAATCAAATTGGCGAAAAACTACTAGTTGCCTCAGTTGAAGATAGTATAAAAAAACACAATTTGAAGGAAACTACTGGTCGATTTCCCTCACGTAATTCACTACAAACTTATGCGCTTTTAGATTGTATTGAAGAAAATGAATTTGATGCTTGCATTGGTGGCGCTAGACGCGATGAAGAAAAAGCCAGAGCTAAAGAGCGCATTTTTTCTGTTAGAGATGATTTTGGCCAATGGAATCCTAAATTACAACGCCCAGAATTATGGGACATTTTAAATGGAAAAGTTCAAAAAGGACATAATGTTCGTGTGTTTCCTATTAGCAATTGGACCGAATTAGACGTTTGGAACTATATCGATAAAAACAATATTGAATTACCAAGTTTGTACTTTGCTCATGATCGTGAATGCATTCAACATCAAGATAAACTCGTTGCCACTTCCGCATTTATACAACCCATTCCTGGTGATACTGTTGTTGTTGAAAAAGTACGTTACCGAACCGTCGGCGATATGACATGTACCGCAGCAGTAGCATCAAATGCAAGTACAATTCAAGATATTATTGAAGATATAATTCAAACCAGAATCAGCGAAAGAGGTCAAACGCGTTTAGACGATCAACTCTCGGAAGCGGCAATGGAAGACAGAAAAAAACAAGGTTATTTTTAAAAACAACAACACTATGAAAACATTACGATTTATAACAGCAGGAAATGTTGACGATGGCAAAAGTACTTTGATAGGTAGATTACTTTATGATTCGGACAGCATCCATACTGATCAATTGGGAATTTTACAAAAACAAACCAAACAAGAAGGTGTAACCATCGATTTATCGTTAATTACTGATGGACTTCGAGCTGAAAGAGAACAAGGAATAACAATTGACGTGGCCTATAAGTATTTTTCAACCAAAAAAAGAAAATTTATTATTGCAGATGCGCCTGGTCATGAGCAATACACACGAAATATGATTACTGGTGCATCCAATTCTGATGCAATAACAATTTTAATAGATGCTCGAAAAGGAATTACTGAGCAAACAAAACGCCATGCCAGTATTGGATCTCTAATGGGAATTAAAAAAGCTATAATTGCCGTAAATAAAATTGACTTAGTTGCTTATTCTGAACAAACATTTAATCAAATTAAAGAAGACTTTGAAAAGATTAAAACCGAATTAAATTACAACGAAATTCAATACATTCCGGTCAGTGCTTTAGCAGGAGACAATGTGGTGACACTTTCAGAAAATACCAATTGGTATAAAGGCAAAGCACTGTTAGATGCATTAGAATCAATAGAATTAGACACAACAGAAGAATTAGCATCACGTTTTCAAGTGCAATTGGTTATTCGCCCAAAAGATGAAGAAAATCATGATTATCGCGGTTATGCCGGATTGGTTCTAAGCGGAATCTACAAAACAGGCGATCGTGTAACAATACTTCCAGGACAAATTGAAACTTCTATCGTAAAAATTGAAAAGAATTTAGAAGTAGTTACTCAAACCATTGCTGGTGATAATGTTGTTTTACACTTTGAAAACAATATCGACATCAGCCGTGGAGACACCGTTGTATTGTCTAATCAATTACCTACAGAATCAAATCAAATTAAAACCTGGATATCATGGTTAGACAATACGCCACTGCAGTTAAACAAAACCTATTTGTTGCAACATCGCTTTAAAAATGTGAGAGTAAAAGTGCAAAAAATAGAACAAAAATGGAATGTTAACGACTGGAAATTCACTCAATCTGATGAAATTAAGTTGAATGATATTGCTCAAATATCCATCAAAACAAGTCAGCCTTTATTTTTTGATTCTTTTGATGAAAACCCAAAAACAGGCAATGCAATTTTAATAGACGAGACAACTTTTAACACAATCGGATCCTTAATGTTTTTATAATATGTCATACACAATTTACATAAAAAATCAAGAAAGAGTAAAAAGTCCAATCAATAAAAAAAATGTTGAAAATTGGGTTGATGAACTAATCAATTGGTTATTTGATATCAATCAAGAATATAACAATTATAGGTTTTTTCAAAATAAAGAGAAACTAATTCACATACAATTGCAAGACATTTTAGCAAAAACAGTTGATGATACTAATGAAATAATAGTTTGTTCCAATTATTTTTTTGAACAAATTGAGCATTTGTACTACGTTCTAAATAACGATTTAGAAACCATTGTGAATTTTGATCCAGCTGCAAAATCAAAAGAAGAAGTTCTTATTTCATATCCTGGTTTTTTTGCTATTACAGCTCATAGAATTGCGAATATTTTTTGGAAATTGAACATTCCAACTATTCCAAGAATCATTTCAGAATATGTACACAGTCAAACAGGAATAGACATTCATCCAGGTGCAGAAATAGGTGAGAATTTTTTTATAGACCATGGAACCGGAATTGTAATAGGAGAAACCACTAAAATTGGCAATAATGTAAAGATTTATCAAGGCGTAACCTTAGGCGCATTATCAGTTTCGAAAGACAACGCATCTGTAAAACGCCACCCAACGCTTGAAGACAATGTAACCATTTATGCCAATGCTACTATTCTTGGCGGAAATACTGTAATTGGTGCAAATTCAGTAATAGGAGGAAATGTCTGGATAACACACACTATACCTCAAAATTCATTAGTGTATCATAAAAGTGAAATCGAAATTAAAAAGAAAAGTGATTTTCCAGAACCACTCAATTATGTGATTTAATAAAAAATGAAAAAATAATAGTAAAAAAAACAAATATGAAAGCAAATAACATTTTAGAAACCATTGGAAACACTCCGGTTGTTAAAGTAAACAAACTATTTGGAGCCAATAAAAACGTTTGGATTAAATTAGAAAGAACTAATCCTGGAAACAGCATTAAAGACCGAATCGCTCTAGCAATGATTGAAGATGCTGAAGCAAAAGGATTACTCAATGCCGACAGCGTTATTATTGAACCCACTTCGGGAAATACAGGTATCGGATTAGCTCTTGTGGCGGCTGTAAAAGGATATAAAGTAGTATTGGTCATGCCCGAATCAATGAGTATAGAACGTAGAAAGCTAATGGAAATATACGGCGCAACATTTGATTTAACACCTCGTGAAAAAGGAATGAAAGGTGCTATTGAAAGAGCTGCAGAATTGGTAAGTCAAACACCTAATTCTTGGTCGCCACTACAATTCAATAATCCTGCTAATGTAGCCATACATGAAAAAACAACTGCTATAGAAATCTTAGCTGATTTTCCTGAAAGATTGGATTATATAATAACTGGTGTTGGCACAGGCGGTCATATTAGTGGTGTTGCAAAAATTGTTAAAGAAAAATATCCGAATGTAAAAATCATTGCTGTTGAACCTGAATTATCACCAGTATTAATTGGCGGAAGTCCATCACCACACCCACTACAAGGAATTGGAGCCGGATTTATACCCGAAAATTATCACGGTAATTTGATTGATGAAGTAATTCAAGTGAGTAAAGATGATGCCTTTCATTACACAAGAAGTATCGCTAAACAAGAAGGTATTTTAGTTGGAATTTCAACCGGAGCATCGTTAGCAGCAGTTGCCAAAAAAATTCAATCATTACCAGATGATGCGATAATTCTAACTTTTAATTATGATACTGGAGAAAGATATCTTTCTATTGAAGGTCTTTTTTAAAACCTTAAAAAAATAAAAATGAAAAATAGTTTTGGAAAAGTAATATTGGCAGGTGCCGGTCCAGGCGATCCCGATTTAATTAGCGTTAAAGCATTAAAATACTTGCAAATTGCAGATGTAGTTTTAACTGATCGTCTTGTATCTCCTATTTTAATCGAAGAAAATGTCAAAAAAGACGCAATTGTAATATATGTTGGAAAGCAATGCTCAAAAGGCATTCATACACCACAACAAGATATTAACGAATTGATGGTAGAATTTGCACTGCAAAATAAATTGGTTTTGCGACTAAAAGGTGGTGATGCTTCATTGTTTTCTAATATTTTAGATGAACTAGAGGTATTAGTTTCTAATGACATTCGGTATGAAATCATTCCGGGAATCTCTGCTGCATTTGGTGCTGCAGCCTTTACAGGAATACCTTTAACGGCAAGAGGATTTTCTCGAGGTGTTCGTTTTTTAACTTTATATGATTTAAAAAATGTTGACCAAAATCAATGGGAAGATTGGTCACAAACCGAAGATACTTTAGTGTTTTATATGTCGGGTCAAAAACTGGCAACTTTAACTAACTATTTATTAGACAACAACATCAATCACAATAAAGGTTTAGCAGTAGTTCAACAAGCAACTACTCCAAATCAAAAAACTCAAATCTTTAGTTTTAAAGCACTCTCTACAAACAATTTACCTGAATTTGAATTTGTTCCAACACTTATCATAATTGGTAATGTTGTAAACCTTCATAAAGAATATGCCTGGTTTACAGAGAATAACACTAAAAATTCTTATTTCGATAACCATAAAAATACCTATCAAGATGCTGTCTGAAAATAAATTTACTTTGTTGCAACAAATTGTTCAAAATGCAACTCCAGAAGAAATTATCTGGACCAAAGGATATTTGGCTGGTTATTTAGATAAAACTACAAGCGAAACTACGCCTACGATTCCTAATGCAGCAGTTAAACCTTTAATTGTGTATGGTACCGAAACAGGAAACTCTAAAAAAATAGCATCCCAATTATTGGCAGGTTTTAAAAAGAATAAAATTCAAGCCAAAGCTGTTGATGTTTTTCAATTTGATATAGCCAAATTAGAAAAAGAAAGTTTGGTTTTATTCATAATGAGTACGCAAGGCGAAGGAGAATTTCCGCAAAATGCAGTAGCGTTCTATGAGGATTTAAAGGCTTCAAACGCCACTTTGAATCATCTTTCATATGCGGTTCTTGCCTTAGGCGATACTTCATATCCATTGTATTGTAATGCTGGTATTTTACTAGATGAAGCGCTTGAAGAAAAAGGCGCTAAACGTTTACTCGATTTGGCAAAAGCCGATGTTGATTATAGCTCGACTGTAACCAATTGGGAAAACCATTTAAAACTTGTTTTTCAGAATCAAGTTAGTACAGAAACGGTTGCTAAAACATCAACTTTAGCAACATCTCATAAAAAAAATTATACTGGAATAATTAGTCATAAAGTTGTTTTAAACGATAGAGAATCCAATAAAAAAACATTTCATATTGAAATTACTTCACAAGAAGAAATAGCTTATGAACCAGGCGATTCACTTGGCATTATACCTAAAAATAAAGCCGAAGAAATAGCTTTTATTTTGAATTATTTTGGAACAGAAGCAACACAAGAGATAAAAATAAAAGAGCAAATAGTATCGGCTGTACAATGGCTTTCACAATTAAATATAAAAGGATTAAGCAAACGCTCTTTAGATCAAATAGCTGCTTTATTTAAAACAACAATTACTTTTGAAAAAGCAGATTTAATTACAATTTTACAACAACATCCCATACAAAAAATTGTAACAATTGATGCACTTCTTGAAATTTTACTGCCAATTGCTCCACGATTATATTCTATCTCATCTTCATCTGAAGCACATGATGGACAAGTACATTTGACCGTAAATTTGAATACTTTTAAAGTTGATGGCGAAATAAAAACTGGGTTGGCATCTCAATATTTAGCCGATTATCCTTTAGAAACTGAATTCGAATTTTATATTCATAAAAATAATAATTTTCGATTGCCTGATGATAAAACTGATATTATTATGATTGGTCCTGGAACCGGCATTGCGCCATTCAGAAGTTTTATTGCACAACGTGATGCAACCGGTGCAGAAGGAAGAAACTGGTTGTTTTTTGGCGAGCAACATTTTACATCTGATTTCTATTATCAAACCGAAATTCAGGATTGGATTGGAACTGGCGTCTTAACAAAACTAGATACTGCATTTTCTCGCGATCAAGAAAAGAAAATCTATGTGCAAGATAGAATTCGTGAAAAAGCAACTGAATTTAATAATTGGTTGCAAAACGGTGCTAATCTTTACATCTGCGGACAAAAAAATCCGATGAGTACCGATGTGGAAAATGCAATTATAGCAGTAATTGCTACCGAAAGAAATATTACAAATGAAGCGGCAAAAGAAATTTTAGAGGCGTTAGAAACAGCCGGAAAATATCAAAAAGACGTCTATTAAATTATAAAAAAATGAGCGAAAAACTATCTTCAATAGAAACTATCAAGACGCAAAGTGATGGACTGCGTGGCACTTTAAAACAAAGTATTGATTTAGATAATCACACAGGAAATGTGCGTCCAGATGATGAGACTTTAGTAAAGTTTCATGGCATGTATGTTCAAGATGACAGAGACCGAAGAGCCGAAAGAGCGACCAAAAAATTAGACAAATTATATTCTTTCATGATTCGTTTACGAATTCCTGGCGGACTAATTTCTGCAGAACAATGGTTGGCAACACACGAAATTTCAGAACAATTCGGAACCGGAACTTTAAAAATAACCACAAGACAAACCGTTCAATTGCATGGTTTATTAAAACACCAATTGCGACCAACTATTCAGGCATTTAACACAGCAAAATTAGATTCTATTGCTGCTTGTGGCGATGTGAATAGAAATGTAATTGCAAGTTCGCATCCACAACTTTCGCCGCTTCATAAAGAAATTCATGAATATGCTGATAAGATTTCGACATTACTACTTCCAAAAACACAATCGTATTATGAAGTTTTTATTGATGGCGAAAAAATATACGAACGTTCTTCCGAAGCAGATCCATTATATGAAGACCGCTATTTACCTCGAAAATTTAAAATTGCAATTGCGATTCCACCAAGTAATGATGTTGATGTTTTTACCAATGATATCGGACTCATCGCCATTATTGAAAACAATGAATTGAAAGGTTTTAATATTGCCATTGGTGGAGGTTTAGCAAGAACACACGGAAATATAAATACATATTCTCGTTTAGCAACTGTTATTGGTTTTACCGATACTGAAGAGAAAACATTAAAAGCAGTTTATGAAATTTTAACCGTTCAACGAGATTTTGGTAATCGTGTTGACAGAAAACTATCTAGATTAAAATATACTGTCGATAAATTAACTGTTGAAGGTTTTAAAAAAGAATTAGAAAGTCGGTTGGATTTCAAATTAGAACCAGTAAAAAAATATAGTTTTACTGAAAGAAGTGATCGTTTTGGTTGGGAACAAAACCATCTTGGCAACTGGTTTTATACTCTTTATATAGAACATGGCGTTGTAAAACCCTACCAAAAACAATTTCTAAAAGAAGTAGCTGAGCTACAAATATCAAACTTTATTTTTACTGGAAATCAAAATTTAATACTTGGAGAAATTACCGATTTCAATAAACAAAAAGTAGATGATCTGATAAAAAAACATAACATTGATATTCAAATAAGTGCTTTACGAAAAAACTCAATGGCTTGTGTAGCATTGCCAACTTGCCCATTAGCTTTAGCCGAAGGACAACGTTATTTGCCAGAATTAGTTACAAAAATTGAACCTTTATTAGAAAAATATGGATTGACTCAAGACGAAATTTCTATTCGCATGACTGGTTGTCCAAATGGTTGCGGTCGTCCTTACGTAGCTGAATTAGGGTTTGTTGGAACTGGTCCTGAACAATATAATTTTATGCTTGGTGGCGATAGATATGGCGAACGATTAAACCAATTATACAAAGAAAAACTTACCGAAAATCAAATTTTACAAGAAGTTGACTTGCTTTTGAACAATTATGTTAAGAACAAAAATGAAAATGAAACCTTTGGTGATTTTGCATTTAGAACAGTAATTGCTCAAGAACAATAAAGATGAAATATATTTTTATAATCATTTTATTTTCGATTTTTCCAACAACAGTTTTAGGACAAAAAAAGGTTAATCACCAACAATTGCTATGGTACGGTTATTATAATTCGTTAACTATAAATGAAAATTGGAATATAAAAAGTGAAATACAAGAACGACAATTTATTAATCCAACTGCCCAACATCAATTGGTTATTAGATCCAACATCGAAAGAAAAATCGTAGAAAATTTTTATGGTTCAGTAGGAATGACGTTTTTTTTTCATAACCCAAATAATCCTGATTCTGAAAGCAAATTAACGGTGCCCGAGTTAAGACCTGATATTGGTTTTGAGTTAAAACATAAATATTCGTTTACAACAATTAGCCATCGTTATAAGTTAGAAGCACGATTTTTTCACGATACTCAAAACAATGAATTGACTGGTGGATTTCGTTTTTCAAATTTTAGATTTAGATACCAATTAGGTTTTGACTTCCCAATAAAAAAGAAATTCAGTATCAAATTAAAAGATGAAGTAATGCTCAATATTGGAAATAAAATTGTGAGTAATACTTTTGATCAAAATCGAATTTACTTGGGATTAAACCATCAATTAAATTCAAAAATTTCAATAGAAATCGGTTATATGAATTGGTTTCAAGAACAATCATCTGGTGTAGATTTCTATAATAGAGATATTATTAGATTTTCACTTTTTCATAAAATTTAAATTAAAAAAAATGACCAATACACTTTTTCCTGTTTTCTTAAAAACCGAAACAGCTCATTTTTTGATTGTTGGCGGTGGAAATGTGGGTTTAGAAAAAACAGAGACTTTATTAAAGCAAAATAGTGAAATTAAACTCACAATTGTTGCTACTTATTTTCATGCTAATTTAATTGCTTTAGCAAATAATAAATCAAATATTACTCTAGTTAAAAGACCTTTCATAGATGCTGATTTATCTCAAAAAGACTATATTATAATTGGCACTGATAATCCTGAGCTAAATCGTGAAATTAGAGAATTGGCTAAAACAAAAGGAATTAAAGTAAATGCTGCCGATCAACCTGCTTTATGCGATTTTTATTTGGGTTCAATTATCAATAAAGGCAATTTAAAAATTGCTATTTCTACTAATGGTAAATCTCCAGTTTTGGCACGAAGAATGCGTGAATATTTTACCGATGTTATTCCAGATAATATCGAAGAAAGTATAGAAAACTTAAATCAATTACGCGCCAATCACAAAGGTGATTTTCAAGAAAAATTAACCGATTTGAATAAGGCAACTAAAAGTTTTTCGGTATCAAAAAAGGATAAAGAAGATAAAAAATACAAGCAATTTGCTCTAAATATTTCGGTTTTGTTTCTAATCTTTTTTATCGGATATGGATTGTCAACATTAATTGCACCAAGTGAATTATTGCTAAAAATACAAGCAATTCCTAATGTATTTTACGGAATGGTTCTTATCGGATTTTTTGCTCAACTAATTGATGGCGCAGTTGGTTTAGGATATGGCGTTACTTGCGCAACGAGCATGATGTTATTAGGAATCAATCTTCCAGCTATAAGCGGAAGTATTCACACAGCCGAAATGTTTTCTAGCGGAATCAGTGGTTATTCACATTACAAATTTGGAAATGTAAATAAAAAACTTCTTTATTGGCTAGCAATTCCGGGAGTGATAGGTGCCGTTTCTGGTGCTGGATTATTGATATATCTAGGCAATAAATACCAAACCATTACCTATGCCCTATTATCACTTTATACTATGATTATTGGTATTCGATTGATAATTATTGCTTATCGAAAAATAAATAAAAAACAAAAGGTAAAACATACTGGCACTTTAGGTTTTGCCGGTGGTTTTCTTGATGCTTTTGGTGGTGGTGGTTGGGGTCCAATTGTTACATCGACATTATTAGCAAAAGGAAGAAAATCAAGTTATGTAGTTGGCACAGTCAGTTTAGCCGAATTTTTTGTAACATTGGCAGCAGCTGTAACTTTTTTTGCATCGCTTGGTATAAGTCACTGGTACATAATTTTAGGATTAATTCTTGGCGGAAGCATTGCAGCTCCAATAGCAGCAAAACTAGCTGGAAAGTTGCCACAAAAAACGGCTTTGCTATTAGTTGCCTTTTTAGTTATTGTATTCAGTTTAAGAATGTTATTTAAAATAATTTAAAAAAAATAAAGCACCTAATATGACTATAAAATTGACAAGATTAAATGAAGACTTTCATTTTCAGGCAGAAAATGAACGCGGTCATCAAATAGAAATAGACAGCCGTAAAGAATTTGGCGGAAGTGATTTAGCAACAAGTCCGATGGAATTATTACTAATGGCATTGGCTGGTTGCTCGGCTATCGACATTGTTTCAATATTAAAAAAGCAAAAACAACAAATTGATTTTTTTCAAACCGAAGTTGATGGCACAAGAGTTAAAGTTGGTGATGCAACTCCGTTTAAAAACATTGCACTAACAATTCATTTACAAGGAAAAATTGAACCCAACAAAGCATTAAAAGCTGCTCAATTATCGTTTGAAAAATATTGTTCTGTTGCCAAAACAGTCGAACCAACAGCTACAATTGCATACAAAGTAATCTTAAACAATATTGCATTATGAATTTTGACGAACATTTTGAAACCAAAGCCATAAGAACCCAAACTGATCGAACGCAATTTTTAGAACATTCGGTTCCGTTGTACCTTACTTCAAGTTTTGTTTTTGAAGATGCTGAAGACATGCGAGCTTCATTTGCAGAAGAAAAAGATAGAAATATTTACAGCCGATTTAGCAATCCGAATACCTCAGAATTTGTAGAAAAAATTTGTCTTATGGAAGGTGCCGAAGATGGGTATGCTTTTGCAACCGGAATGGCTGCCGTTTACAATACTTTTGCCGCTTTACTAAATGCAGGCGATCACATTGTTTCTGCAAGCAGTGTTTTTGGATCAACTCACACTTTATTTACCAAATATTTTCCGAAATGGAATATTACAACTTCCTATTTTGATATCAATAAACCCGAAACCATAGAAAATTACATCCAGCCAAATACTAAAATTCTTTATGCAGAGTCACCAACTAATCCTGCTGTTGACATTATTGATTTAGAAGTTTTGAATAGTATAGCTAAAAAACACAATCTTATTTTAATTATTGACAATTGTTTTGCAACGCCATATCTTCAAACTCCCATTGCGTTTGGTGCTGATTTAGTAATCCATTCTGCAACAAAATTAATTGATGGTCAAGGACGTGTTTTAGGCGGAATAACAGTTGGAAAAAAAGAATTAATTCGGGAAATTTATTTATTTTCAAGAAATACTGGTCCGTCTTTGTCGCCATTTAATGCTTGGATTTTATCCAAAAGTTTAGAAACTTTAGCCGTAAGAGTTGAAAAACATTGTGAAAATGCATTAAAGGTTGCTGAATTTTTAGAATCAAATTCTAACGTTCAACGTGTAAAATATCCTTTTTTAAAATCACATCCACAATATGAAGTTGCCAAAAAACAAATGAGGTTTGGCGGAAATGTTGTGGCTTTTGAAATAAAAGGCGGTATTGAAGCCGGGAGGAAATTTCTAGATAAAATTAAAATGTGTTCACTTTCTGCGAATCTTGGAGATACACGAACTATTGTTACGCATCCAGCATCAACTACACATAGCAAATTATCTACCGAAGAACGTTTGGCTGTTAGTATTACTGATGGATTAGTTAGAGTTTCTGTCGGACTGGAAACCGTTTTAGATGTTATTGCCGATTTGCAACAGGCATTAGAAAAATAAAACTTAATTTATTATTAATCACAAAAACTTCAATTCACATAGAAGTTTTTGTGGTTACAACGAACTTCTAACTATCAATGAACTCTCATTTTCAAGCTTTTCTTTCTTATTTTCTAAAATCATTTCGGCTAATAAATTTCCCATTTTTATAAAATTAGTTGAAATTGTGGTTATTCCATTTTCCACTACCTTTTTTAACGGAGTGTCATTATAGGAAATAATTCCGAAATCACTTCCAATTACTAAATTTTGACTTTTTGATTTTTCGATAACATCTACTAAATGTCGGTCACTCGGAATAATAAATACTTCACCTTTATTAATTATTCGATTATCAAAACTTGTAATGATTTCATTTGCCAAAAAAAATTGATTGCAAAACTTTTCAAAACCTTCAACCATACCAATTGGTTCTTTAAATCCAGGAAAAATCAAAATCAATTTTGAGTATTTCTCAATATTTTTTTTACCTTTCAAAAGCGACTCATACATGTCTTTTACAAAATTTTGATGTACCGAAGGATATTCTTTCAATTCATTATTAGTTTGATCTAAAATAAAAACATCATTTTTTGGCAAAGTTTTTATAATTGCAGCAGCTCCAACTAAATTTGTAGGCATGATTATATATTTAGAATAATTTCCATTGGCTTCATTTATTAACTTTCGAAACATATCAATATTAAAATGATGAAAAAAAATATCCACTTGCGCTTTGTTATCCATTTTTTCTAAAAAAGCAGTATAAATATCTTCTTTAAAAATATTCAATTCATCAAACAATAAGAAAATTCGTTGCTCAAAACTAAATTCGACACTCTTAACATAATATCCTTTTCCTAAAATTGCATAAATAATTCCGCGTTTTTTTAATTCATCATAAGCCAATAAAACGGTATCTCGTGATATTGAAAATTCCAAACTGACTTTGTTTACAGACGGCAACTTGTCGGCACGTTTCAACCTTTTTTCAGCTATTGCAACCTCAATAGAAAGTACAATTTGTTTGTATTTGGGAATAGAAGATAACTTCTCAATTGTTATTAATCTCATATTTAAAACTTTAACGAAAACGATATAACTGGTGGCAAGATACAAATAAACTGGTAGGTACTAGTATGGTTAAATAACATTAAATACTATTTTTGTTAACACATTAATAAAATAGTTATGGAAAAAAATCATTATCAACAAATTGAAGTGCCAATTTTTAGCAAATCATTTGGTTTTGATTCAAATGAAAATGAAGTAATTCAATACACATTAACCAATAATAACGGTTGTGCATTTTCTGTAATAAATTATGGAGCTACAATTACATCATTAAAAATCACCAATGAATTAGGTGAAAAAATTGATGTAGTTTTAGGATTTGAAACAATAGAAGATTATATAAACTCATACAATTTACCAAGCGCACCTTATTTTGGAACAACTGTTGGTCGTTTTGCTGGTAGAATAAACAAGGCAGAATTCCAATTAAATGAAAAATTAATTTCATTAAATAAAAATCATGGAAAGCACAATCTTCATGGAGGAAACTTTGGGTTTGGAAGAAAATTTTGGCACTTAAAATCAATTCATAACGACGAAAATCCATCAATAACTCTAGCGTACACAAGCCCAAATAATGAAGAGGGTTTTCCTGGAGAATTGTTGGTAGAAGTAACTTACACTTTAACCGAAGCAAATGAACTTAAAGTTTCGTATCAAGCAAAATCAACTCAAGATACGGTTATAAATTTAACACAACATAGCTATTTTAATTTAGAAGGACATTCTGAAACTGTTTTAAATCAAAAACTTGTTATAAATTCAAATAAAATTCTTGAAACAACAGACGAATTAATTCCAACCGGAAATTATGTTTCTTTAAAAAATCATCCGTTTGATTTTTCTGAAATAAAAAATTGTCCAACTTCAATTGATAATACATTTGTTCTTGAAAATTCTAAAGCAGCAGTTTTAACATCTGATAAAACTAAATTAAAAATGACTGTTACAACCAATCAACCAGCAGTTCATATTTATGTTGGAGGCAATTGTTTCAATCAAATAAAAGGAAAAGAAAACATGAATTATCATACAACAAGCGGAATATGTTTTGAAACACAAAATTTTCCAGATGCACCCAACCATTCCAATTTTCCGAATTCAATATTGAAAAAAGATGAAATTTATATTCACAACACTATTTTTAAATTTGAAAATTTATAAATTATGAAAAAGATAAAAAATCCAATTTACCTACTACTAACTTTCTCGGCAATTACAATTTTCTTCTATTCGTGTTCTAAAGACAGTCCAACGCCCGACCCAACGCCTACTCCAACTCCAACAGCCGATACTTTTATTAGAGCTGCCGACATGTCATTTCTTCCATTAATAGAAAGTGAAGGCACAATATACAAACACAACGGAATGCCTGAAAATGCATTAACTACATTAAAAAATGCTGGTTGCAATGCAATTAGAATTCGTTTATGGAAAGATCCATCCGATTCACATTCTGGTTTAGCCGAAGTAAAAGCACTAGCCATTCGAGCAAAAAATGCAGGTTTAAAAGTTTGGCTAACCGTTCATTATTCAGATACTTGGGCAGATCCAGCAAATCAGACTAAACCAACTGCTTGGCAAAGTTTGTCATTCACCGACTTAAAAATAGCAGTTGCAAGTTATACGACAACTGTTCTTAACGAAATTCAACCTGATATTTATCAAATTGGAAACGAAACCAACGACGGAATGTTATGGCCCGACGGAAAATTATCAACCAATGAAAGTCAGTATTTACAACTACTTCAAACCGCTTCATCAACTATAAGAAGCGTTTCTCCAGCTACAAAAATCATGCTTCATTATGCAGGAATTGATGCTGGTGCAACCTATTATTTCAATAAAGTTTCAAACATTGATTATGATTACATTGGACTTTCATATTACCCAATTTGGCATGGAAAAGTTTTAAGCAATGTTGCTACTGCAGTAAATTCGTTAAGTCAAGCTCATAATAAAAAAGTAATAATTGCAGAAACTGCCTATCCATTTACACTTGGTTATAATGATTATACCAATAATATTGTAGGACAAAATGACCAAATAATTCCAACGTATCCAGCAACTAATGACGGACAAAAAAATTACCTTTTAGCCTTAAAATCTTTGTTAAAACAAACTTCTAACGGAATCGGATTTTGTTATTGGGGCGGTGAATGGATAGCTTTTCGCGGACCAACCTCAACCAATGGTTCAACATGGGAAAACCAATCTTTATGGGATTTTAATAACAATGCGCTTCCAGTAATGGACGCTTTTAGCCAAAATTAAAATGAGAAATCAAACTTTTTTTAAATTATCAATACTATTGGTGTTAAGCTTGAACTTTATTTCTTGCAATTCAACTAAAACTGCTTTCGCCAAAGGTGCCGACGTGGGTTGGTTGCCTCAAATGGAAGCCACAGGTTACAAATTTTATGATAAAGACGGAACTGAAAAAAACTGCTTGCAACTTTTGAAAGATCGTGGAATGAATTCCATTAGGTTACGCGTTTGGGTAAATCCAAATGACGATAAAGCAAGCGGACATTGCAGTAAAGAAGAAACAGTAGCTATGGCATTGCGTGGCCAAAAAATGGGAATGCGAGTAATGATTGACTTCCATTATTCAGATTCTTGGGCCGATCCAGCAAAGCAAAATAAACCCGAAGCATGGAAGAATCATTCGTTCCCAGAATTATTAAATGATGTTTATAATCATACTTTTGATGTAATCAATGCCCTAAAAGTTGCTGGTGTTACTCCAGAATGGGTTCAAATTGGGAATGAAATTCCGGGCGGAATGTTATGGCCAGAAGGAAGCACAAATAACTGGAAACAACTTGGGCAACTATTGAATAAAGGTTACGATGCCGTGAAAGCGGTTGACACTAAAATCAAAGTAATCGTTCATGTTGATGAAGGAAACAACAATGCTAAATTCAGAACATTTTTCGATAATGCAACAGCGCAAAAGGTAAAATATGATGTAATCGGAATGTCTTATTATCCATTTTGGGTTAAAAAAGACTACACAGAAATTATAAAAGATTTAGAATTCAATTTGAATGATATGGCAGAACGTTATAACAAAGAAGTTATGATTGTAGAAATTGGTGGTGAAGATGAAAAAGTAGAAAATACTTATCAACTTTTAGCGACTGCAATTAAAGCGGTAAAAAATGTTCCAAATAATAAAGGTTTAGGCGTATTATATTGGGAACCACAAGGCGCAAGAAGTTGGAGTCACTATAACTTGAGTGCATGGCAAGCTGACGGAAAACCATCACCTGCTTTAGACGCATTTAATGAAAATTAAAATAAATTTATTCAAAATAAAAATCTGTTTAATCTGTGAAAATCTGTAGCAAAAAATAAAACAATAACTATGATTAAAATTTCAAATTCAAATTACACCAATTTTGCATTCTTAATTTTCTTTTATATAATAAATGGATTTCATGTAAACGCACAGGAAAAAATAAACTTAGATGAAAATTGGAAATTTCATTTTGGAAATGCATCCAATCCTGACAAAGATTTTAATTACAGTATTGCAACTATTTTTTCAAAATCTGGCGCTGCGGTTTCAACTCCAATTGAAGCAAAATTCATTGACAGCACTTGGACAAACATTAATTTGCCTCACGATTGGGCTGTTGCACTTCCATTTGAATATTCCAAAAATTTCGATGTTGAATCGCATGGCTACAAACCTGTTGGTGGATTTTATCCTGAAACGAGCATTGGTTGGTATCGAAAACATTTTTCTGTTGATAAAGCAGATTCTCAAAAACGTTTTGAAATTCAGTTTGATGGAATTTTTAGAAATGCAACTATTTGGATAAATGGGTTTTATGTTGGCACTAATTTAAGTGGTTATGTTGGAGTTTCGTATGATGTGACTGATTACCTAAATTTTGATAAAGAAAATATCATCGTGGTTCGTGTTGATGCTTCCCAATATGAAGGTTGGTTTTATGAAGGTGCCGGAATTTATCGACATGTCTGGCTGAATACGTTTGATAATTTACACATTCCTAACGACGGATTATTTGTACATTCAACTGTTAATGGGAAAAATGCAACTGTAAGCATTGAAACTGAAGTCGAAAATAAAAATTTAACTGCTGCAAAAGGAACAATTTATTCTTTTATTACGGACAACAGTGGAAAACAAATTGGTAAAACATCTGAACAAAATTTCACACTTTCAGTGAATGGAAAAACTACAGTTAAGCAAAATATTTCTCTAAATAATGTGAATTTATGGTCGTTAGAAAATCCGTATTTGTATAAAGTAGTTTCTGTTATCAAACAAAATAATAAAATTGTAGATAAAAAGAAAAGCAATTTCGGAATCAAAACAGTCCGATTTGATGCTAAAGAAGGTTTCTTTTTGAACGGAAAACAAATTAAAATTCAGGGCACAAACAACCATCAAGACCATGCCGGAATAGGAAGTGCTTTACCTGATTTTATGCAATATTACCGTATAAAATTATTGAAAGAAATGGGATCAAATGCTTATAGAACAAGTCATAATGCACCAACTCCAGAACTTTTAGAGGCTTGTGATAGTCTAGGAATGTTGGTTTTAGACGAACAACGTTTATTAAATAGCAGTCCCGAATATGTTAACCAATTTGAACGCTTGCTGCGACGTGATAGAAATCATGCATCGGTTTTTTTATGGTCGATTGGAAATGAAGAAGGTTGGATTCAGAAAACAGAAACTGGCAAAAAAATAGCTCAAACCTTATTAGCAAAACAGAAAGAAATAGATCCAACTCGCACCAGTACTTATGCTGCCGATATGGGAAATGAATTCAATGGTGTAAATGAAGTTATTCCGATTCGCGGATTCAATTACCGTCAATTTGCAGTTGCCGATTATCATCGCGATCATCCAAATCAGCCTTTGCTAGGAACAGAAATGGGAAGCACCGTAACCACAAGAGGAATTTTTGCAAAAGACAGCATTCGCGCTTATGTTCCCGATCAAGATATTACCGCTCCTTGGTGGGCAAGTAAAGCTGAAGACTGGTGGAAATTAGCTGCAGAAAACAACTATTGGATGGGCGGTTTTGTATGGACTGGTTTTGATTATCGTGGCGAACCAACACCTTATAAATGGCCAAATGTAAATTCTCATTTTGGATTAATGGATGTTTGTGGTTTTCCAAAAAACATTTATTACTATTATCAAAGTTGGTGGACCAACGAAGATGTTTTACATATTTCTCCACATTGGAATTGGCCTGAAAAAATTGGAAAACCAATAGATGTTTGGGTAAATACAAATGCTGATGATGTAGAACTTTTCTTAAACGGAAAAAGTTTGGGTAAAAAAATAATGCCTAGAAATAGTCATTTGCAATGGGAAGTCATCTATGAACCCGGAACTTTGGAAGCTGTTGCCTATAAAAAAGGAAAGAAAATAACTTCTAAAGTTGAAACAACAAATCTAACCACAAAATTGGTTGCTGTTGCAGATAAAACAACACTTTTAGCCAATGGAAAAGACGGAACCGTACTAAATATTTCACTTGTTGACGATAAAGGAAGAGAAGTACCAGACGCGAATAATATGGTCTATTTCTCAATTACTGGTGATGCTAAAATTATTGGTGTTGGCAATGGAGATCCAAGTTCTCACGAAGCCGATAAATGTGAAAATGGTTTGTGGCAACGAAGTGCTTTTAATGGAAAATGTCAAGTAATTATCCAAGCAGGAAAAAAAGCTGGAGAAATAAAATTGGTAGCAAAATCCAATGGATTACAATCTAATTCTTTTACAATCCAACAAAATAATTAAACGATACTGAAATACTGAATTAAATTCTGCATAAACAAGTTTAGAAGATATGAAAAAAAAATTAATTAAAAATACTTCAGAACATTTCGATACGTTGTTTCATAACAAACCGCAACACATTTTTCTTTCGCCTGGAAGAATTAATATTATTGGCGAACATATTGATTATAATGATGGATTTGTGTTGCCAGCAGCAATTAATAAATATGTTTGCATAGCAATTTCACCTAACGAAGATTCTAAATGTAAAATAGTAGCTAAAGATTTAAACGAAATTTTTGAATTCGATTTAAACGATGCTTTAGTCCCAAATTCAGATATGTGGATTAACTACATTTTGGGAGTTTTGCAACAATTCAAAGAAAAAAAATCGCTTGATAAAGGATTTAATGCCGTTTTTAGTAGTACAGTGCCAATTGGCGCTGGACTTTCTTCATCAGCAGCGGTTGAATGTGGTTTTGCTTATGCTTTGAATAAAATGAATAATTTTAATTTAACAAAAGAAGAAATTGCACTCATCGGACAAAAATCGGAACATACTTTTGTTGGTGTAAATTGCGGAATTATGGATCAATTTGCATCGGTTTTTGGAAAGAAAAATAAAGTAATCAAACTCGATTGTACTACTTTGGAATACGAATATCATAATGCCGATTTCAAAAAATATTCGTTACTTTTATTAGATAGCAATGTTAAACATACTCATTTAACTTCGGGTTATAATGTGCGTCGACAAGAAGTTGAACAAGGCTTAACTGTGTTAAAAAATCATTTCCCAGAAGTAAAAACTTTTAGAAATTGTACCGAAGAAATGGTCAATTCTGTTAAACAAGAACTTGGAGAAACAATTTACAAACGTAGCCATTTTGTGGTTAAAGAAATCCAGCGTGTACAAGATGCAGTTAATGCTTTGAAAGCTTCCGATTTTAAAAAATTAGGAAGTTTAATGACTGAAACGCATTACGGTTTGTCAAAAGAATACGAAGTAAGTTGCGATGAAATAGATTTCTTGGTTGATTCAGTTTCAAAAGAAAAAACTGTTTTAGGTGCACGAATGATGGGCGGCGGATTTGGTGGTTGCTCAATTAATTTAGTTGAAAAAGGTTCTGAAAACAAACTCATCGAAAGTATTTCTAAACAATATAAAACAGCTTTCGGAATTGATTTAAAGGCATACAAAATCAAAATTTCTAAAGGAACAACAGAATATAAAAATTAAAATCATATCAACAAATTTGTGAAATTTTCAATTTAATCATTCGTGAAAATTTGTGAAATTCGTGTCAAAAATAACAATATGCAAGTATTCAACACCAACGAACATCCACACAGAAGATACAATCCGTTATTAGACGAATGGATATTGGTTTCGCCACACCGTGCTAAACGTCCGTGGCAAGGTCAAAAAGAAACTTTACCCGAAGATAATCGACCTGAACACGATGAAAATTGCTATTTGTGTTCAGGAAATATGCGTTCTAACGGAATTAAAAATCCAGAATACACCGATTGTTTTGTTTTCGAAAATGATTTTTCGGCTTTACTGCAAGAGGAAGTTTTTTTTGAAAATAAATCATCCACTTTATTTCAAGCAAAACCTGAAAGAGGCATCAATAAAGTGGTTTGTTTTTCACCAAAACATAATGTTACAATTCCTGAAATGGAAATTTCTGAAATAGAAAAAATTGTACAAATTTGGAAAATGCAATACATCGAATTGGGAAGTAATGATTTTATAAATTACGTTCAAATTTTTGAAAATAAAGGTAGCGTGATGGGTTGCAGTAATCCGCATCCACACGGACAAATTTGGGCACAATCGTCACTTCCATCGCAAGTTGAAAAAACCCAAAGAAGCCTTCGCTCCTATTATGACAAAAACAAAACAAGTTTACTAAAAGACTATTTAGAACAAGAATTAAAATTTAAAGAACGTATTGTTATTGAGAATGACCATTTTGTAGTTTTAGTACCGTATTGGGCAATTTGGCCTTATGAAACTATGATAATTAGCAAACGTCATTTTGGAAATATCATCGCAATGAACAATGAAGAATCATTAGCTTTTGCATCAATTTTAAAAGGAATTACGGTAAAATATGACAATCTTTTTGAAACTTCTTTTCCATATTCTTCAGGAATTCATCAAGCACCAACCGATAGAGTGATTCATCCCGAATGGCATTTTCACATGCATTTTTATCCGCCATTATTGCGAAGTGCGACCGTAAAAAAATTCATGGTTGGTTATGAAATGCTTGGTGAAGCACAACGCGATATATCACCTGAACAAAGTGCTAAAATACTTAGGGAATTATCAAATACGCATTACAAACAGAGATAAAACTCCAAATAAAATTGATTATTCATTTAATTACTTAAAAAAATATTATATTTAAATCCAATTAATTAACCAAAACCAACCAATGCAAACATTAGCAAAACAAGATTATATTGTTTTTTTCCTTTATTTCATAATCATTGTTGGTTATGGATTTTGGATTTACAAACGAAAAAAGAAAGCCGAATCGAGTAGCAAAGATTATTTTTTAGCAGAAGGTTCACTTACTTGGTGGGCCATTGGTGCCTCATTAATTGCTAGTAATATTAGTGCAGAACAATTTATTGGAACCAGCGGAAGTGGTTTTAAAATGGGATTAGCAATTGCCACTTACGAATGGATGGCTGCAGTAACGTTAATCATTGTGGCGATTTTCTTTATGCCAGTATATTTGAAAAATAAGATTTTTACAATGCCTCAATATCTCAATAAGCGCTACAACAGCAATGTAGCAATGATTATGGCTGTATTTTGGCTATTACTTTACGTTTTTGTCAACCTGACTTCAATTTTATATTTAGGTGCATTGGCAATTAGTAGTATATCTGGGTTGAATTTAACTTTGTGTATGGTTTTTTTAGCCTTTTTTGCAGTAATGATAACCCTTGGCGGAATGAAAGTAATTGGTTATACCGATGTTATTCAAGTATTTTTCTTAATTTTAGGTGGATTAATAACGACTTATTTAGCCCTAAATTTAGTATCTAAAGAATTTGGAACTGAAGGAGTAATCAATGGATTTAATTTAATGACAACTCATGCCAATGATCATTTTCACATGATTTTTGACAAAACAAATCCAAATTATATGGATTTACCGGGACTTTCTGTGTTAATTGGTGGTATGTTAATTATCAATTTGAATTATTGGGGTTGCAATCAATATATTACACAAAGAGCATTGGGCGCCGATTTAAAAACTGCTCGAGGCGGAATTCTATTTGCAGCATTCTTAAAATTATTAATGCCAATTATTGTTGTTTTACCAGGAATTGCAGCCTATGTATTGTATCAAAACGGACATTTTCACGCCGAAATGCTGCAAGACGGAAGCGTTAATCCCGACAGAGCTTACCCAACTTTATTAAACTTACTTCCAGTTGGATTAAAAGGATTATCATTTGCTGCTTTAACTGCCGCGATTGTAGCTTCCTTGGCAGGAAAGGCGAATAGTATTGCTACCATTTTTACATTAGATGTATACAAAACTAAATTAAACGTTGAAGCTGACGAAAAAAAATTAGTAAATGTTGGAAAATTAGCAATCGTTGCTGCAATGCTTATCGCCGTAATTGTTGCGCCATTTTTAGGAATTGATAAAAAAGGTGGTTTTCAATTTATTCAAGAATATACCGGATTTGTTAGTCCTGGTGTTTTTGCAATGTTTATTCTTGGTTTCTTTTGGAAGAAAACAACATCAAACGCAGCATTATTTGCTACAATTGGAGGATTCATACTCTCAATAACATTCAAGTTTATGCCTCATTTTGTAGACTTACATTTTCTATATGATTCTGGTTTTGCCATTGCGAATTCTAATGGAATTTATGAAATTCCGTTTATCGATCGAATGGGATTTGTATTTGCAATTTGTGTCATTGGAATGTTCTTAATAAGCATCTATGAAACTAAAAAAGGTGTACAAACTAATGGCTTAGAAATTGACAAATCAATGTTCAAAATGTCGACTAGTTTCACTGTTGGCGCCATAATAGTTGTTGGAGTTGTAGCAGCTTTATATACAATATTTTGGTAAAAACTGATTTATTATAATCAAAAACGCCTCTTAATTGAGGCGTTTTTTGTGTTTATCCGTGAATGGTTTCTTCTTTTCCGTAATTAGTAATCAATTCACCTTCAAATTCTATCCATTCCTTCCAGCGTTTATCAACATCTACTTTTTCAGAATATTTTCTGGCAAAACCTAAAAAAGTGGTGTAATGTCCGGCTTCACTAATCATTAAATCTTTATAAAATTTAGCCAGTTTTTGGTCTTCAATATTTTGTGAAAGCACTTTAAAACGTTCGCAACTTCGGGCTTCAATCATTGCAGAAAAAAGTAATCTATCCACAAAAGCATCGTTACGGCTGCCATCTTTTTTCATGAATTTGAACAACTCGTTTACGTAATGATCTTTACGTTCTCTACCTAATTTTAATCCGCGTTCTTTAATGATATTATGTACCATTTGAAAATGCTCTAATTCTTCTTTTGCAATTTCTAATAATGCAGTAACTAATTCTTCATGTTCTGAATTGTAAGCAATAATTGTAATCACATTGGTAGCTGCTTTTTGCTCGCACCAAGCGTGATCGGTTAGAATTTCTTCAATATTGGATTCCACAATAGTTACCCATCTTGGGTCGGTTTTTAATTTTAGACCTAACATTTGCTTACAATTTTAATTTGTTGTAAAATTAAGTCTTTTCTTTGTAATCTATTTGATATTATGCAAAAATCTAAACGTTTATTAATTATCGGATTTGTATTGCCCGAACCAAAATCGTCTGCGGCAGGCAATCGAATGATGCAATTAATTGATTTATTTCAATCGAATGGTTATGAAATAACTTTTGCAAGCACAGCACAAAATTTAGAATTCTCAGAAGATTTATCTGTTTTAGGAATTGAGACTAAAACTATCGAATTAAATTCAGAAACTTTTGATGTTTTTGTTTCGGAATTAAATCCAAACATCGTTCTGTTTGATCGATTTATGGTTGAAGAACAGTTTGGTTGGCGCGTTTCCGAACAATGTCCGAATGCTTTAAAAATACTCAATACTGAAGATTTACATTCGCTTCGATTTGAAAGACAACAAGCAGTTAAAGAAAATCGTGAATTTCATTTTGAGGATTTGTTAACTTCTGATATGGCAAAACGTGAAATTGCAAGTTTGTATCGTTGTGACGTATCGCTTTTTGTATCTAAATTTGAGATGGAACTTTTAAAAAATCTATTTCATATTCCTGAAAATTTAATTTATCACTTACCCATTTTTGCAGAAAAACTGAATGAAGATTTACCCAATTTTGATGAGCGAAACGATTTTGTTTTTATTGGAAATTTTCTGCACGAACCTAATTGGAATGCAGTTCAATATTTATCAGAAACTATTTTTCCGTTAATTCATTTGCAGTTACCAGAAGCTAAAATGTTGGTTTACGGAGCATATCCTTCACAGAAAGTGTTGCAGTTGCATAAACCAAAGCAAAATTTCTACATTATGGGAAGAGCTGAAAGTGCTTTTAAAGTTGTAAAAAATGCAAAGGTTGTTTTAGCTCCGATTCGATTTGGCGCAGGAATTAAAGGCAAACTTTTGGAAGCCATGCAATGTGGAACTCCAAGTATAACAACTTCAATTGGTGCAGAAGCAATGAATGGCGATTTAGATTGGAATGGTTTTGTTGAAAATGAACCAAATAAATTAGCTACAAAAGCTGTTGAATTATATAATGATAAAAATCTTTGGAAAAAATCACAAGATAATGGATTTCAAATTTTAGAAAAACGGTATAAAAAATCATTATTTGAAAGCAATTTTATTGATATGATTTCAAGTTTACATTCAAATTTGGAAGAACATAGAAAAATGAATTTTATTGGAATGATGTTGCAACATCATTTCAATTCAAGTACAAAATATATGAGTAAATGGATTGAAGAGAAGAATAGGAAAACAAATTATTAGTATATTTGAACATTAGATTAAATAAAAACAATAAATTATGTTTGGAATTAAGCACATAAAATTTGATGCAATGACTTATGTTTTGCAGTTTAAAAATGGAACTATTAAGCGTGAAGGTCGCGGTCTTTCATTCTTTTATTTTGCACCTAATAGTTCTATAGTTGCAATACCAATGGGAAGTAATGATTTGCCTTTTATTTTTAATGAATCTACAAATGATTATCAAACTGTAACCATTCAAGGTCAAATTAGTTACAAAATAACCGATCCGAAAATTTTATCAGATATTTTAGATTTTACAGTTCAAGAAAACGGACAATATAAGAGAAATGACATTGAAAAACTGAATCAACGATTAATAAATGAAGCGCAAACAGTTACTTCATCTTACATTCATAGTATCAAATTAAAAGATGCAATTCGTTCAGCTAAAACAATTGAGCAAAGTATTATTGAAGGTTTAAAAAATTCTTCAGCAATAAATATGCTTGGAATTGAAATTTTAGGAGCAAATATTTTAGCCGTTGCTGCAACACCTGAAATGGCAAGAGCTTTGGAAACTGAAACTCGAGAAAAATTGCAGCAAGAAGCTGATTTAGCAATTTACGAAAGACGAAATTTTGCAGTTGAACAAGAAAGAATTATTAAAGAATCTGAATTGAATACCGAAATTGCTATAGAAGAAAAGCAAAAACAAATCATCGAAAAAAGAATGGAGTCGGATGTAATAAATGCCGAAAATGATAGAAGATTAAGAGAAATGAAACTTGAAGCTGATATTTCAGTTGAAAATCAAAGAAAACTTTTAATTGAACAAAAAACAGAAAATGATAAAATTGAAGCAGAAACGCAAGGATATGTTATTGCGGAAACATTAAAACCATATAAAGAAATGGATTGGAAATTATTAACTGCTTTAAATAATAATCCAGATCCAAAATTTAATATTTCACTTGCCTTTAGACAATTAGCTGAAAATGCTGATAAAATAGGCAATTTAAACATTAGCCCAGAATTACTAGATTCATTATTAAATGATAAATAATAATGACTATTGAATACGCTATTATTATTAAAAACAAAACTCGACTTGAGTTATTAATTGAAAGATTCAATACTAAAGCGCAAGCTAAGTTTTATATTGAACGTCAAGGTGGAGTTTTTGAAGATTATGAAATTGAACACGAAATTTTCCAAAACTCATTGCATTCATTACAGTCGCAACTATCTAGAGTGATAAAAAATAAAATCGTTGAAAGAAATTTTATTTCCTCATTTTTATTTTCAGATAATCAACTAATAATTGTAATTGGACAAGATGGATTGGTCGCAAATACAGCTAAATATTCTAAAAACATCCCAATTATTGCCGTAAATCCAGATAAAGAAAGATATGATGGTGTTTTGTTACCGTTTAATACTTCAGATTTTATAGGTGGAGTTGAAAATGTTATGGAAAATAAATTTACTTCCAAAACAATGCCGTTTGCAGAAGCTAAATTAAATGATGGTCAACGCTTACTAGCATTTAATGATTTGTTTATTGGAGCTTCAACCCATATTTCTGCAAAATATAAAATAGAATTTAATAGTGAAATTGAAGAACAATCATCAAGTGGATTAATTGTTTCTACATCAGCAGGAATTACAGGTTGGATGAGCTCAATATTTAATATGTCTTACTCAATAACAAGTTTATTTGAGCATGATTTAACACCAAAAAAACCTCAAATTAAATCAAATCAATTATTATTTGCGGTAAGAGAGCCCTTTAAAAGTGTACGTACTCAAATTGGCATAAATTCTGGAGTAATAAATAAAAATTTTAAACTAAAAATTGAATCTCTTATGCCAACAAGTGGAGTAATTTTTAGTGATGGTATAGAATCGGATTTTTTAAGATTTAATAGTGGTTCAATTGCTACTATTGGAATTGCTGATGAAACTGCTACACTTGTATTAAAAGATTAATTTTATTCATTACAAATACTAGCTAGCCCTGATTGGAGCAAACCACCGTGTGGTGCGGAAAGCAGGAATAAGGAAACCAAGAATACCAAAACCATTCGCTCCAAAAAAACTAAGAATCTGAAACAAGTTGAAAATCTGAAACAAGTTCAGATTAAAAAAAAAATCCCACTCTTTTCAGAATGGGATTATATGTTAAAATATCCCTCGACTGCGCTCGGGAAGACAATATGAATTAAGCCAACATCGTCACTGGACTTTCAATAAATTGTTTTAATGTTTGTAGAAATTGTGCGCCAGTTGCTCCGTCAATTGTTCTGTGGTCGCAGGCTAATGAAAGCATCATTGTGTTTCCGACTACGATTTGACCGTTTTTAACTACTGGTTTTTCTACGATTGCTCCTACTGAAAGAATCGCAGAATTTGGTTGGTTTATAATCGAATTGAATTCAACGATACCAAACATTCCAAGATTAGAAACTGTAAAAGTACTTCCTTCCATTTCGGTTGGTAGTAATTTTTTAGTTTTTGCTCTTCCAGCTAAATCTCTTACGCTTACTCCAATTTGAGACAAACTCATTCCGTCAGTAAAACGTAAAACTGGTACTACCAATCCGTCTTCAACAGCAACAGCAACTCCAATATTCACATGGTGATTGATGGTAATTGCTTCTTCTTTCCACTGCGAATTGATTTTTGGATGTTTTTTCAAAGCCATTGCACAGGCTTTAATTACCATATCATTGAATGAAACTTTTGTGTCTGGAACAGTATTAATTACGGCTCTTGATTGCATTGCTTCATCCATTGATACCTCAATAGTTAAGTTGTAATGCGGTGCTGTAAACAACGATTCTGCCAAACGTTTCGCAATGATTTTACGCATTTGCGAATTTTTAATTTCTTCGGTAACTACTTCACCTGCTGGAACGAATGGTTTAGCAACAGCTTGTGCCGGTTGTGTTCCTTCGACAGCGCTTGTGATAGTTTGCGGCTGAGATGAAGAAGCTGTAAAGTTTTCTACATCACTTTTTACAATTCTTCCATTTTCACCAGAACCTTTTACTTGAGACAAGTTGATTCCTTTATCTTTTGCGATTTGTTTTGCTAATGGAGAAGCGAAAACTCTTGAATTATCATTGCTTTGTGTTCCCTCTCCCGAAGTTTCGGAAGTGCTTGGGATGACTGCTGCACTTTGAGATGTAGTTTCAGTTTTGGTTTCAGCAGCAACTACTGGAGTGTCTCCTTTGCCAAAATTTTCGGCTACACCTGAAACATCAGTTCCTGCTGGTCCGATAATTGCTAATACGGCATCTACTGGTGCGGTTTCTCCTTCTTGAATTCCTACGAACAATAATGTTCCAGAATTGAAAGATTCAAATTCCATTGTTGCTTTATCGGTTTCAATTTCGGCAAGAATATCACCTTCTTTAATTTCGTCACCAACTTTTTTCAACCAAGTTGCTACTGTTCCAGTAGTCATGGTGTCACTTAAACGTGGCATTGTGATTACTTTTACACCAGCTGGTAAAGCTGTTGGAGCAGAAGAAGTTTGCTTCTCTTCGACTACACTTGGAGTAACACTTTCGCTTTTAGCTTCTGTTTCAACTTTTGGAGCAGTACCACCAGAAATTAATGCTGAAATATCTTCGCCTTCTTTTCCGATAATAGCTAAAAGTGAATCAACTGGTGCTGATTCGCCTTCAGGAATTCCTATGTAAAGTAAAACACCAGAATTGAATGATTCAAATTCCATTGTAGCTTTATCGGTTTCGATTTCAGCTAAAATGTCACCTTCTTTTATAGTATCTCCTACTTTTTTAAGCCAACTAGCAACAGTTCCTTCTGTCATAGTATCGCTTAAACGAGGCATGTTTATTACTGTAGCCATAATTATAATCTATGAGAAATGAAAGGATAATTTTCTTGTTCGTAAACCACATCATACAATTGTTGTACTTCTGGAAACGGAGATTCTTCGGCAAATTTTTCACATTCGTCAACTAAATCTTTAACACGTTGATCGATAGCTTCAATTTCAGCTTCAGTAGCGTAATTATTTTCCTTAATTACATCCAGAACCTGCGTAATTGGATCTATTTTTCTGTATTCTTCAACTTCATCTTTAGTTCTATAAAGTTGCGCGTCACTCATTGAATGACCTCTGTAACGGTATGTTTTCATTTCAAGAAATGTTGGTCCGTCACCACGTCTTGCTCTATCAATTGCTTCTTGCATTGCTTCTGCAACTTTTACTGGATTCATTCCGTCAACTGGTCCACATGGCATTTCGTAACCTAAACCTAATTTCCAAATATCGGTATGATTTGCAGTTCTTTCTACAGAAGTTCCCATTGCATATCCATTGTTTTCACAAATAAATACTACTGGCAGTTTCCACAACATTGCCATATTAAAAGCTTCGTGAAGTGAACCTTGACGTGCTGCACCATCACCAAAATAAGTCATAGTTACACCACCAGTTTCAAAATATTTATCGGCAAATGCCATTCCTGCACCAACCGGAATTTGAGCGCCAACGATTCCGTGACCACCAAAAAATCCTTTTTCTTTAGAGAAAATGTGCATAGAACCACCCATTCCTTTAGAAGTTCCTGTAGCTTTTCCGAACAATTCTGCCATAATTCTTCTAGGATCAACTCCCATTGCAATTGGCTGAACGTGATTACGATAAGCGGTAATCATTTTATCTTTAGACAAGTCCATTGCATGAATTGCTCCAGCTAGAACTGCTTCTTGACCATTATATAAATGTAAAAATCCTCTAACTTTTTGTTGAATGTATACAGCGGCTAATTTGTCTTCAAATTTTCTCCAAAACTGCATTTCTTCATACCATTGAAGGTAAGTTTCTTTTGTAATTGGTTTCATTTTTTAATGAATTACGTTGATTAATTGTATTGTAATGGTATCACAAATTGCGAATTCCCAAATTTGCGAAATGCAAAAGTAAGATATTGATAGTAGAAGTAAAAATAATTCAGAATGAAAATGTTATTTTTTAATAACTGTTTAGTCTAAACTATCAACTACATCGATATAGCCTTATAAATACTTTTTGTCAAATGATAACGGCAATAAATTTGCAATCGAATTTGACTTATATACTTCACCAGATTCACCCATAAAATAGATTTCAATTGGAGTGTCTTGTTTAAATTCATATTCTGCAATTGATTGGCGACAACCTCCGCATGGTGGAATTGGTGCTAATGTTGGATTATTATCGGATGATGCTGTTATTATCAATTTAAGAATTTTGGCATCGGGATAAATGGCTCCGGCTTGAAAAATAGCAACTCTTTCGGCACATAATCCCGACGGATAGGCTGCGTTTTCTTGATTGGAACCTAAAACAACTTTTCCGTTATCTAAAAGAATTGCTGCTCCAACTCGAAATTTAGAATAAGGTGCGTAAGCTTTTTTTCTAATTTCTATTGCTTGATTCATTAACGATTGAATTTCATTTGACAAATCGGTAATGCTGTCATAAGCTAAAAATGTAGTACTAATGTTGATTTCTTTCATTTATTTATAGAGGAAAAAAAATCCAAACTTCTATTAGAAATTTGGATAGTAATTAATTTTAAATTGATATTATAAATCATCGTATTTGTCACCGAAATTAAATGTAAGTGAAAAACGAAGTGTATTTTCTAATGGATTTTTAACTTTGGATGCAGAAAATAAGTAAGAAACATCTACTTTAACGACATTGTATTTAAAACCTGCTCCTAAAGAGAAAAATTTTCTAGCACCTTTCAACGGACTCTCATGAAAATATCCTAAACGCATTGCGAAGGAATCTTGATAAGAATATTCAGTTCCTGCAGAATAAGTAAACTCTTTTAATTCCTCTGAAAAACCGCCTGGAGCATCGCCAAAAGACTTAAGCATTCCTGAAACCCAGTTTATTTTTTTGTAATTGTTATTATTTTCATCTCTTTCTGCAGCAGTGATGTTTCCGTCTCCATTCAAATCTGGATCTTGTGGTGTTGGCACCATTAATTTAGCAAATTCTACATTTAATGAAACTTTATTATATTCATCTAAAATAAAATCGAATGCACCACCTAATCGCATATTTGCTGGCAAAAAGTTAGATGAAATATCATTTTTTGTATTATCATAACTTATTTTCGGACCCATATTTTGGAAATTAAATCCCAAACGATATCTTCCGTTGAAATCATTAAAAGCAATTTCTTCTGATTGATAATAACCAGCAACATCTACTGCGAAAGAACTTCCCGGAACAGCATCGGTATTTACATCGGCAATTTTTAAGTTAGAGCGAATATAACGACCTCCAACAGCCATACTAAAATGATCGTTTAATTTTAATGAATAAGAACCATCAAGAGCCAACTCATTGGGTTTTACAACATTTGCAGCATCATCAAAGTTTTGTCTTAATTCTATTTCTCCTAAACTAAAATAACGCAAACTAACTGCAAACGCATTTCTATCACTTAATCTGTTATAATAATTTACTTGTCCAAGAGAAATATCGTTTACTAATTGTGTTAAATAAGGCGTATAACTAATTGCGAAACCTTGTTTATCAAGTGCAAAAGCATATTTTGCAGGATTCCATTGTTGTGAATAAGCATCTGTTGTAGTTGCCACACCTTGATCTGCTAAACCAGCCGCTCGAGCATCGGCAGCAACCATTAAAAATGGAACTCCAGTAGTAATTACTCTATCTTGAGCTTTAATGATTTGGTTTGATGTTACAACAAGTAATAAAATTAATAACTTTTTCATTTTAGTATTATAAATAATTAACAAATATAGTATTTTCTTAAAGGATAACAAGTTTTTCGATTTTTTCTGCTTTATTGTTGGATATTGTTGACCTAACGGTTAGCTTATAGATATAAACACCTTTTCCTATTTTATCTCCAAAATCATCTTTTCCGTCCCAAGTAATGTCTCTTGACAAAAATCCTTCGGTTGTTACCGTTTGATTGATTGTTTTTACAATTTTACCTGTAATTGTCATCACTTGAACTTGAACTTCTATTGGTTCATAAGGCTTATTGTGATTGAACCAAAACTGGGTATAATTTACAAATGGATTTGGATAATTTAAAACATTAGACAAGGTAACATTTTCGCTATCGGCAACGACAAATTGAATTTCTGCCGAAACAAAATTATTATATACATCCCAAGCTTTAAAAGTGATTGTGTGTAAACCTTTAGCTAAATTTCTAAACGGAAAACGAATTTTACCTTTCGTATAATCATTTAATTCGGTTTCGTAGTAATCGTTTAGTATATAAGGCTTGGTTTCGTCGCCATCTAGAATTGCAACAATATCATGACCAATTCCACTTGCTGTATTAATTCCGTGTTCATCTTCAAGAAAGGCAAGAAAAAAAGGTGATTCATTAGTAATTCCTCCGTTTACAAATGATTCGTCATTCATGTACAATTTCACTCTTGGCGGCGTAACATCTGCAACAGCATTGGTATTAATTCCGCCAACTTTTATATCAAGATTATAGCCAGTTTTGTCTAATAAAATTTGATTTCTTTTAGCATAAAAACTCACTCTTCCGTTTCCTAGCGGAATTTTAATATCTCTTGGAACTACAAATCCTATTTCAAAAAGTCCATTGTTAATTGAGGCATTTCCTCTAAAGATAGTTTCTCCTAGATTAGAAAAACTCATTGCTGGACTGTAACCATCATTGTCGAATGTTGTTTTGTTGTAATTTTTATCAAATACATTAATTGATAATTCTCCTGAATATCCAGATAACAACGTGCCATTTTCATCTTGAACTTCACCAGATAATTTAACATAGCTTAGTGCTTTTAAATCATCGACTGGTTGGGTAATAGACACATCATTTACTTTGGTAAGTACCACTTTAGGTTTTGGAATCGCCAACATTAGTGCTGGATCACCTAAATAAAAGACTACACGTGTTGAAGAATTATTGTTACTAGCAATTTTTGCCAAACGCAACGACTCTGCAATTGAATAATATTGATTAGAGCCAAATGAAAATAATTTATCTGAAAGTACATCATTAAAAAGTTCAGCGTTATATTGACCAATTGTTCTTATGGTTGTAATCATTGATATTGCTCCGCCTTTGGGATTCCAATAAGTATATTCTCCAGCCGTTGCTCTTGATGGGTTATCAAATCTTGAAAAATCACATGTTATTGTAATAAATAAAGGATATCTATATTGATTATTGAAATTAAAGCCGTCAAATTTATCCCAAATACGTTCAGATGTTAATCCATCTTCTCCACCATGTCCTAAATAATCAAAAACTAAAGCACCTTTTTCAAATGCATTTGTTAAATCTTCTTTTGCTTGCGGATACCTATCGCCACCTGCAGAAGTTTGTTGCTGATAAGAATCTAAAAGTATTTTTTTATAATTTACAAAAGGTTTTTGATTGTAAATCTGATCTGTTAAAGTGTTTTGTTTAATTTCTAACGAACTATCTGAGGATTTATCGGCATCATCAGAAATTGCAACATAATTATTTCTCCAACTTCCATACGATTTTATATCATGGTATTCAAATACTTTATTTACCATTTCATCTGCTTGTTGTACAGACGAGACCAACATTCGCCCAACGGCAATATCAGCTCCAAAAGCATAAAGTGGATCGCCTTCATTATTATCCATTAAAGCAAAATAATCATCAGAAGCAAAAGAAGTCTCGCCAGAATAATAACTGCTTAAAGCATGATATATAGGAACGATATTGGTATTGTTAGGAGTTCTATCTTTAAAATCATACGAAGCATCTCCAAACAAATTTAAAAATTTAACTCGTACACTTGGTGAAGACGCATTTTGATAGACGTATTTTACAAAATTTCTGATGGCTCCAATATCTTGTTTACCGCTACCAAATTCTTGATAAATAACATCTAAATTGACCACTTTCACATTCAAATTAGAATAACTTCTATGAAAATTAGCCAATTTTTCGGCTTGTGCATTTAAAAAACTAGGTGTGATAATTAAATAATCAATGTCTTGAAAATTTCCATTTGAATCATTAAATATTGTTCCTTTTAAATCTTGATTAGCAACTGATGGATTTGAATCTTTGGATGGAGTGTAAAAATCAGACTCGTCAATTGCGATATATTTTTTAACCGAACCTAAATTAGATTTAAAAGAAAAATTAGATTGACCCGAATTGACCGCTGAACTTACATTGTAAATATCGGTAATATCCCAAACTTGAGAAATTGCAGTTGCATTAGATAGTTGATAATTTACAATTCCTGACTGTGAATTTGCATCATCATAAGTAAATTTGAATTGTTTGCCAAAACCAGTTAAATTACTTTTTGCTTTAATAATGATGTAATCTAAATATGCTTTAGATGTTGGAACGCCATTGTTATTGTATGTTAATTTAACACTGAAATTTTGCGAGGAAATTAAATTTGCATTCAAATATCCATGAGAAGCTTCATTTCCTGAATTTAAGGCTACTTCTTGCAGCGTAATAGTTCCAAGATTTTGAGAATTCACATTAATTGCAAATGAAGTTTCAGCAAAAGAATTTGCACCAGCATGAACAGTTATTTTTGGTGTAGAAGTTGAAACAATATTAGGAAAATTAAAGTCAAAAGTTTGTTCGCTATTGATGCTAAAACTTTCACCAAACCAAATTCTACCTAATTTACCAATATTAGTTAAATCTACTTCATGAAATTGATATTCATCAAATGTTGATAAATTTAATGTAGCAGCACCTGATGGCTGAACCAAATTCGAAATTCTTTTTCCGTCTACACCTTCAACATTAATGTAATAATACGATTTATCGGCATATAAATTCAAATGAGTTTCGTTTTCAGGACTCCAATTATCCATTCCTTCGGCGTAAAACAATATATAATCATCATTATCAAAACTACCGTCAGATTCACCAATAACTTGAATAGCATTTTCTTCAATATCAAACGGATAAGAAGCACTATTGGCAAGCGGAACCATTCTTCCACCATTACCATAAATTTTAATTTTTGTTGGATTAATTGAATTAACATTAAAACCTAAATCAGATAAAAAAGATTTAGATAATTTATAAACTCCAGATTTTTGAACGTAAAATCTTTTCCAAGTGCCAGTGGCTAGAACAGAAATGGAAATATTCGTAAGATTTTGGTTACCAATATATTTTGACGCATTGTTAGTAGCGCTAAAAGAATAATTGAATGAAAGTATCTTTTTGTAACCATTTTCATCTTTAACAATTGGCGAAAAAGAAATCATTCCAAATATTAAATTTCTAGCAATAATGTTTTTTAAACTATATCCTATCGAACTTTTTATAACTTTTCTGTCTAAATCACCTAATTGTGAATCAGGTATTGACTCATAAGTGATGTTAGTTATTTGTAGTGAATTTTCATCAACAATTGAATTGGATACTATTTTCTTAGTAAAAACAAGGGATTTAGTAGAAAAATCATAATTCAAATTTTCTAACTGAAACTGAGGTATCGTAACTTTGTACTCGCCAAAAGTGTAATTAGATTTATCATTCCAATTAACAACTATTGTTCCCGATTGTTGTGCGCTAACAAACAAACAAATAAACAAAAACAAAAATGTAAAAATCTTTTTCATTGAAAGTTATAACGTTATTTTAATTCAAATATTACGGTTGGTAAAAATAAAATTATAAAATAGCATATACAATATTAAATAAAAAATAACGTTAACCTTATTAAGCGTAAAAATATTTTTTACTAATATTTAAAAAGATGTTGCAATTTCAAGGTAAATTCTTATATTGCGCCTCGAAAATTTATTACCTACTAAGAGTATGAAAGTTAACAAATTTATGGCAATCAGGTTGTTATTAGTTGTAACAATGATGGCAAGTTTATCAAGTTGTAGCAAAAAATCCAATTCTAAAGCAGGATCTAGAGCTACAGGTTGGAAAATCAACGACAAAAAAGGTGGATTTCAGTATGCATCTAAATTCAAAAAGCAAGAAACTGGTCCAGGATTAGTTCTCGTTGAAGGAGGAACATTTACTATGGGTAAAGTTCAAGATGACCCGATGCATGATTGGAATAATACTCCAAATCAACAGCACGTGCAGTCATTTTATATGGACGAAACTGAAGTAACAAATCTAATGTATATGGAATACTTAGATTGGTTGAAAAGAGTATTTCCTCCAGAAGAAGAAAATTACAAAAACATATATGAAGGTGCTTCTCCGGATACATTAGTATGGAGAAACAGACTTGGTTACAATGAAACAATGACCGATAACTACTTGAGACATCCTGCTTATGCAGAATATCCTGTAGTTGGAGTAAACTGGATTCAAGCAACCGAATTTAGTAAATGGAGAACAGACCGAGTTAATGAATCTGTACTTGAAAGAGAAGGTTACCTTAAAAAAGATGCTAAAGTTGCTGATGCTAAAGCTGAATCAACATTTAGTACTGACACTTATTTAGCTGCTCCAACTAAAACTTTTGGCGGAGATGATAAAATAGTTTTAAAAGGACCAAGAAATTCTAAAGCAGCTGGAAAAGGTGGAACTAAGTCTAAAGACGGAACCACTAAAGAAGCAAAAAATGTGTATGCTCAAAGAACATCTGGTTTAATTTTACCAGAATACAGACTTCCAACAGAAGCTGAATGGGAATATGCAGCTGCAGCAGATGTTGGACAAAGAGAATACAATACCTATAAAGGACAAAAGAAATATCCTTGGTCTGGAAGTTATACTCGCTCTAGCAAAAGACAAATTAAAGGTGACCAATTGGCCAACTTTAAACAAGGAAAAGGTGATTATGGAGGAATAGCGGGTTGGTCTGATGATGGTGCAGACATTACCAATAAAGTAAAATCATATCCACCAAATGATTTCGGATTGTATGACATGGCTGGTAACGTTGCCGAGTGGGTAGCTGACGTTTACAGACCTATAGTTGATGATGAAGGAAATGACTTCAACTACTTTAGAGGAAATGTTTACATGAAGGATAAAATTGGAGAAGATGGTAAAGCCGAATTAGTAACTGGAGAAACTCAAAAATTTGATACAATGCCAAATGGTAGAGTTATGGCAAGAAATTTTCCAGGACAAATTGCTCAAGTTCCAGTTGACGAAAAAGAAACTTACTTAAGACAGAATTTTGACAAAAGTGACGAGAAAAATTATAGAGATGGTGATAAACAATCTACTAGATACTTCAAGTTTGGTGATGATTCTGAAGAAGGAAGTAAATTAAAAGATGAACAAAGAATGTATGATTCTCCAAAACATAATGTATCTACAGATAGTATTGGAAACATGATTCGTAAATATGATAAATCTAGTAAAAGAACAACTTTAATAAATGACGATGTTCGAGTTTATAAAGGTGGTTCATGGAAAGATAGAGCATATTGGTTAGATCCAGCTCAAAGAAGATATTTTCCACAAGACATGGCAACAGACTACATTGGATTTAGATGTGCAATGTCAAGAGTAGGTCCAAAATCTGATTCTAAAAAATCAGCAAGAAACAAGAAAAGATAATTCTTTTAAATAATGTACAAAAGCCCTTTAATTAGGGCTTTTTGTTTTTTAATACATTTCTCTAATGACAATACCAGAAATTCATAATTTATTTTTACAATCAAACGGAGTTGTAATAGATACTAGAAAGATAATATCAAATTCTATTTTTATAGCTTTAAAAGGAGAAAATTTTGATGCAAATGCATTTGCTCAAGAAGCATTACAAAAAGAAGCTAGTTATGTAATAATTGATAATAAAAATTATTATATCAATGATAAAACTATTTTAGTTGAAGATAGTTTAATTACACTACAAGAATTGGCTAAATACCATAGAAAGTACCTTAAAAATATAATTGTTATTGGATTAACAGGTAGCAATGGAAAAACAACTACAAAAGAATTAATACAAGTAGTATTGTCTAAAAAATACAATACCAAAGCAACAATTGGAAACTTGAATAACCATATTGGAGTTCCTTTAACACTATTGTCCTTTACTACAGAAACTGAATTTGGAATAGTTGAAATGGGTGCAAATCACCAAAAAGAAATTGAATTTTTATGTGAAATTGCTCAACCAGATTATGGATATATAACAAATTTTGGAAAAGCACATTTAGAAGGATTTGGTGGTGTTGAGGGAGTAATAAAAGGTAAAAGTGAGATGTATAATTATCTTAAATCAAATAATAAAAAAGCATTTGTAAATATTGATGACTCCATTCAAGAAGTAAAAACTGTAGAAATTAATAGAATAACTTTCAGTAATAACAAAGAGAGTGCAGATATATTCATAAATACTATTAAAGCAAATCCTTATGTAATCATAGAATATAATAATGTTATAATAAAATCATCATTAATTGGATTATATAATGCTAATAACATTAATGCAGCCATTACAATTGGAAATTATTTTAATGTAAACAATAAAGATATAAAACTAGCAATTGAAAGCTATATTCCAGACAATAATCGCTCACAAATAATCACAAAAAATACCAACGAAATAATATTAGATGCCTACAATGCAAATCCAAGCAGCATGCTGTTAGCACTAGAAAACTTTATACAATTAGAAAAAGAAAACAAATTCATAATTCTTGGCGACATGTTTGAACTAGGATTAGAAAGTGATATTGAACATCAAAATATTGTAACTTTTCTAGAGAAACAAAATGACATTAAATGTTTTTTCATCGGAAATCACTTCTTTAAAAATAAAATAAAGAAAGAAAATTTTACGTTTATTATTGATTTTGAAAATTTTAAAAACTATTTGCAAATAAAGCAATTTCAAAACAATACTATCCTCATTAAAGGATCAAGAGGAATTGCTCTTGAAAGAACATTAGATTACATCTAAAGCAAAATTAAAAAATTATTAAAAAAAGAAATTCTACTAGTCTGTTTATAAAAAGATTTAGAGACCAATACTTAGCTTAACAGTAATTATTGCGTTCCTCAATGGTCGGGCTATTCGTTTTATCTTTGTTTTTTTTTAAGAAAAACAAAGGATGTCACTTCTATCCCTCACGCAATTCTGAATATAATTGTTATTCATTTTCAAAAACTTCTACAAACGAAAAAACCCTCACCAAATAAATGATGAGGGTTTTATAAAAAAGGCGGCGACATACTCTCCCACAGTAATGCAGTACCATCTGCGCAATCGGGCTTAACTTCTCTGTTCGGAATGGGA
>NZ_JAPQNT010000036.1 GCF_028867965.1 Flavobacterium sp. SUN046 | reverse complement strand
AAAGCCCATTAACATCAAAGCGAAAATTAAAATTCTTGTTCTCATTTATTTGGGTTTTAAATAAACAACAGAGGATAAGGAACTATCCTCTGTTATAAATTATCTTGATAAATATAAATAGCCGTTTTTAGTTGTATAGTTACCTTCTATGTTTTTGTATTTCAAGATATAGAAGTAAGTTCCGGTTGGTAATTCAGCAGATTGTTTAACAGTTGCTCTACCTTCAGATTCACCTCTAAATACTCTCGAAGTATTATCATAGTTAACTGTATCAAATACTTTCACACCCCAACGGTTATAGATTTCAACTGTATTTTCAGGATAACAATCTAAATTAGTTATGTTTTCAATAATAAAGTTATCATTTACACCATCTCCATTTGGAGTTACTGCATTGTATATGTTAAGAGTTACACAACTTGCAACTGTACAAGTTGGGAAATCATTTCTTGTTGGAATAGTTATTTCAAATACTCTCGGACAATCAGGATCATTAGTTTCATATCTAACGATATAACTACCATTTGCTAAGTTTAATGGAGTAAATACACCATTAGTATTATCCAATGCACCTGAACTATTTACATCAGTCCATGTACCACCAGTTGGTTGAGTTCCAAAGTGTAAATTTATAATTGACATAACATCAACTTCTAAATCAATATCAAGAGAACATTGTGCGTCTAATGTATATGCTTGGAAGTAATTAGAAACTGAAACATTTATTGTTTGAGTATAAGTTCTACTATTACTACAAGCATCACTAACTGTCCATGTTCTTATTATTGTATAAGTTCCATCTGTTGCTACAGTTGATGTTGTTTCATTGAACACAACAGTAATTGGTGTACTTGTACAAGCATCAGTGAATTGTAATTGTGGCGCTGTTGGAATTGCATTACAACTAACAGATAGAACAGCTGTATATGGTGTAGCTAATGTTGGCGCAGTAGTATCTTGAACAGTTACTACTTGAACATAAGGCGTTGCGTTTCCACAAGCATCCGTTGCAGTCCAAGTTCTTGTTAAAGTATAAGCACCAGGACAAGTTCCAGCGGTAGTTACTTCGTTGAAAGTTACTGTTGCAGTTCCACAATTATCTGTTGCCGTTAGAACAGCAGCAGTTGGCACAGTAGAACATTCTACA
>NZ_JAPQNT010000035.1 GCF_028867965.1 Flavobacterium sp. SUN046 | reverse complement strand
AAGCATCTATGTAAAAGCATAACTTTGAGTTCTCTAAAAACAACAATTATGCAATTACAAGATGCCTTAACTAATCCAAAGATATTCATTGGTTTAGACATTCACAAAAAAAGTTGGACTGTTTCTATCCAAACTGATTTATTTTTTCACAAAACCTATTGTATGCCTTCTCAATCGGAGGACTTGTATCAGTATGTTGAAAAAACATTTCCCGCTCACGAAGTTCATTTAGTATATGAAGCAGGATGTTGTGGATTTTCCGTTGCACGTTATTTTCTTAATTTAGGTTGGAATGTTTTAGTTGTAAATCCAGCAGATGTTAAGACTGGCGATAAGGAACGTTATCAAAAAACAGATGCTTTAGATTCTAAGAATTTATCTAACCAATTAAAAGCAGGTGTGCTCAAAGGGATTTACATTCCCACAGAGCAGCACGAACAATTCACAACTTTAGCTCGACACAGAACTCAAGTAACGAGGAAGCTACGTCAAACTAAATCGCACATCAAGAGTATGCTGTTATTTCATGGCATCAAAATTCCGGATCAGTTCGATAATGCTAATTGGAGTGTTGATTTTGTTACTTGGTTAGAACAACTCAAGTTTAGTACAAGTTGTGGAGATTTAGCTTTGCAAGGCAAAATTAGAATGTATAAATTCATCAAATCGGAATATTTACAAATAGCTAATGAGATGCGTGCTCATTGTCGAAAATATAATAAAAAAGATTATAACCTTTTGAGAAGTATTCCAGGTATTGGTGGTTACTTAGCAAGTGTTGTCTTGGCTGAATGTGGCGATTTGCGACGCTTTAATACCGAAGGACAATTTAGTTCCTATATTGGTTTGGTGCCAGGAATTTACAACAGTGGCGATAGTGAGAAATGTTTGGGCATCACGCCCAGAAGTCGCAACCAACTTAGGAGTTATTTAGTTGAAGCAGCTTGGGTAGCCATTAGAAAGGATGCGGAAATGCAAAACTATTATAGAAAACATCAAGGCAAAAACGTAAAAAGTGTCATCATTAAAGTAGCACACAAAATGGCACGCCGAATATTATCAGTTATTAAAACAGAAACACCTTATCAAATTAATAGAAACGTAGTTCCAATAATTATCGAAATAGAAAAATAAATTAAAACATAACCATCTTAAAAAAGTTCAACCATACAAGAGAAATAGACTACAAAACAGCCGTGGTGGTCTGGTTTTTAATAACGAGAGCCACATCGCGAAGCAGGTAGCTATTTTATTTATTCTTACAATCATACCGATGCTGGTGGTCGCGTTCTAAAAAACGAGAACCACATATAGGAGCGTGAACTTTAAGATTTTTAAAAGACAAATTATGAAATAAAAGAGAATATAATTCGTGGCATTATTGAAAAAGTTAGCATAACTTTTTATGTCCTTGCCGTTGGCGGACAAAAGTTAGTTGCCAACTTTTCCAACAAGCCGTTGTACGGATAATTGAACTCAATTAAAAAAAACATATAAACCTTATTCAAAAGTTGTTAATAACTTAATGGTGCTTTACATAGGAAC
>NZ_JAPQNT010000034.1 GCF_028867965.1 Flavobacterium sp. SUN046 | reverse complement strand
AAGCGCCTTTACATTAACATTCAACGATGTTACAACAAACGGCGCATGCGCAGGAAGTTATTCAGTAACTAGAACATGGAGTGCAACAGACGCTTGTGGTAACACCTCAACAGCATCACAAACCATCAACGTTCAAGATACCACAGCGCCAGTAATTGCAGCTTTACCAGAGGCTACAACAATCGTTTGTGGAACGACTCCAGTATTCGCTACAGCTACTGCAACAGACGCTTGTGGAAGCGCCTTTACATTAACATTTAACGATGTTACCACAAACGGCGCATGCGCAGGAAGTTATTCAGTAACCAGAACCTGGACAGCAACAGACGCTTGTGGTAACACCTCAAATGCCTCTCAAACGATCAACGTTCAAGATACCACAGCGCCAGTAATTGCAGCTTTACCAGAGGCTACAACAATCGTTTGTGGAACGACTCCAGTATTCGCTACAGCTAGCGCAACAGACGCTTGTGGAAGCGCCTTTACATTAACATTTAACGATGTTACCACAAACGGCGCATGCGCAGGAAGTTATTCAGTAACCAGAACCTGGACAGCAACAGACGCTTGTGGTAACACCTCAAATGCCTCTCAAACGATCAACGTTCAAGATACCACAGCGCCAGTAATCTCACAATTACCAGCGGCGACAACAATCGCTTGTAGTACAACTCCAGTATTCGCTACAGCTACTGCAACAGATGCTTGTGGAAGTACCTTTACATTAACATTCAACGATGTTACCACAAACGGAGCATGCGCAGGAAGTTATTCAGTAACTAGAACATGGAGTGCAACAGACGCTTGTGGTAATACATCAACAGCATCTCAAACCATCAACGTTCAAGATACCACAGCGCCAGTAATTGCAGCTTTACCAGAGGCGGCAACAATCGCTTGTGGAACTACACCAGCATTCGCTACAGCTACCGCAACAGATGCTTGTGGAAGCGCCTTTACACTAACATTTAACGATGTTACCACAAACGGCGCATGCGCAGGAAGTTATTCAGTAACTAGAACCTGGACAGCGACAGATACTTGTGGTAACACCTCAAATGCCTCTCAAACCATCAACGTTCAAGATACCACAGCGCCAGTAATCTCACAATTGCCAGCGGCGACAACAATCGCTTGCGGAACGACTCCAGTATTCGCTACAGCTACCGCAACAGACGCTTGTGGAAGCGCCTTTACACTAACATTTAACGATGTTACCACAAATGGCGCATGCGCAGTAAGTTATTCAGTAACCAGAACATGGAGTGCAACAGATGCTTGTGGTAATACATCAACAGCATCTCAAACTATCAATGTTGAAGATACCACAGCGCCAGTAATCTCATCATTACCAGCAGCTACAACAATCGTTTGTGGAACGACTCCAGTATTCGCTACAGCTAGCGCAACAGACGCTTGTGGAAGCGCCTTTACATTAACATTTAACGATGTTACCACAAACGGCGCATGCGCAGGAAGTTATTCAGTAACCAGAACCTGGAGTGCAACAGATGCTTGTGGTAACACCTCAAATGCCTCTCAAACGATCAACGTTCAAGATACCACAGCGCCAGTAATTGCAGCTTTACCAGCGGCGACAACAATCGCTTGCGGAACGACTCCAGTATTTGCTTCTGCTACTGCAACAGACGCTTGTGGAAGCGCCTTTACACTAACATTTAACGATGTTACCACAAACGGCGCATGCGCAGGAAGTTATTCAGTAACTAGAACC
>NZ_JAPQNT010000033.1 GCF_028867965.1 Flavobacterium sp. SUN046 | reverse complement strand
ACCAACAATCTTCCTCTAATATCAAAGATTCGTACCGTTGCCATTGTTGCAACTCCAGTGTTGACCACAACATCATTTTGTTGGTGGTACACTACTATTGAATTGGTATCAAAACTGTGGTTGTCTGTACTTAATGCGCCATCAAGATACACCAACTCAAATCGATTAGAGAACGTTCCAGCGGCCGATGTAAAACTGTAAGAACCACTATTGATGTTGTGATACGTTGCATCCAAATTGTCTTTGATGTAAATATTTTGTGCACCTCCAGCAAACAATCCATCAACATGGTCGATAGCAAAACTATACGTTCCTGCCGTAGTTACTTTGTAGTTCAACGGTACAACATCGGTAGCATCAAACGGAACCGGACGTCCTTGAATAACATAATCGGTAGTGCCTATTTTCATGTTTAAAGCTACTGCCCCATCATTAAAATATTTACTATCATAATCATCCGAGCCTAAAGTAGCATTGGTAAAATATCCAACAACTGCTTGTGAAAACTCTGATCCAGTACCTGTTAAATTCAACCAAATTCGATGCGCCTCATTCGTTGTTGAAGCAGACGATGCCGTTGTTGATTTAAAGAACTGATTGGCATTATTAACCGTTCGTTGACCGTTATTGAAAGTTAAGGTCGAAGCTGCTGTTTTAGCTTCAACTATAAACCCTTGACCTGTTTGAATCACGCCATTTGGTGAATTGGTATACGCTTCGCCATTGTCGCCAAAAGTACTTGAAGCACTGTTCCATGTACAATATGACGGACTGTTAGTATTGTTGGTTTTTCTCCAAAAATACATTGTAGATTCTATATTAGCCGCATTATCACTTGCAAATTGTGCGATGCTTATTGGTGATGGATAGGGATTTCCAACAGCATTGAATTGATGGGTGTCGTCTATATTTACTAATCCAATTGTTTTGGTTCCGTTGTTTGGAACTCCTGTAAATGATCCTGCAAAAACCGCTGGTGCTGTGGGATGATTGTAAGGCAAACGAATTAAATAACCTTTTCCTGTTGTGAATTGAACATTATTTGTATCCGTTCCGTTTACGCCTGCCGTATTGGTTCCTGTTACATTCAATCCTAAAGTACTTGTGTTGTACAAATTAGAAGTAGTATCATATACATAAAAACGATTCGCAAAAGTAAATGGTGAAAAAGCGTAAACACCTTGACCTGTAACTGGTGCACTCCATAAAGTATAATCCAAACGAATTAACGGATTGGAATTACGTTTTACAATGATATTACCACTATTTACAGCTAAAGCATCAGCTTGATATAAATTAGCATTGTTGTTCAATGTCAAACTTCCTGAGGTAACAGTAACAGTTCCATTGATGTTCAAGTTATAACCTGAGGCTACACTTACAACAGCATTATTACTAACGGTAATAGTACAAGCAAGCAAGTCGGCTCCAGTTACAGTATAGTTACCTGTAAAAATAGCGCTTTTTGTAGCTGATGGTGTTCCGTTACTCCATGATGTTCCATTCCAAGTGGTTGATTCAATAATCACTGTAGAAGAAGTACCTAATGTAGCAGTACAATTATCGGTTACAGAAATCAAATTCAAAGTTTGTGAAACTGTTGGGTTGGTTACTGTAATTAGTGCAGAACCACCAATTAAGGTTGCTGTTGCTGTTGAACCTCCATTCAAATTATACGTAATTACCGCTCCAGAGGTTCCGCTTACTGTAAATGAAATGGTAGTTCCTGAGCAAACCACTGGTCCATTGTTACCCACGATACTTGCTGTTGGTACTGGATTAACGGTAATACTTATCGCATTCGATGTTGCTGGTGAACCAGTCAAACAAGGTGTCGCAGTTGATGTCATAACCACCGTAACTGAATCATTGTTATTTAAAGTAGT
>NZ_JAPQNT010000032.1 GCF_028867965.1 Flavobacterium sp. SUN046 | reverse complement strand
AGGATTACCAGGAGGAGTTACATTTGTGGTATCTGGTACAACACTAACAATAAGTGGTACGCCAATTACCACAGTTGGGTCACCATTTAGTTACACGGTTTCAACAACAGGCGGAAGTTGTGGCGCGCCATCACTTACAGGAACTATTACTGTAAATCCAACGGCTACATTAGTTTTAACATCGGCACCATCAACCACAGGTCAAACAGTTTGTATTGGTTCTTCAATTACTAATATTGTTTACACATTTGGAGGTTCTGCAACAGGAGCTTCAGTAACTGGTTTACCAGCAGGAGTTACGGCTACAGTTTCAGGAAGTACAGTAACTATAAGCGGTACACCTACAAGTACAACTGGTTCACCATTTAGTATTAACATAACCACAACAGGAGGGAACTGTGGATTTCCATCACTCACAGCTAGTATTATTGTAAATCCACTGGCAACATTAACCTTAACATCAGCACCAGCTACTACTTCTCAAACGGTTTGTGAGAATACTCCAATTACTAATATTACTTATAATTATGGAGGCACCGCTACAGGAATTTCTGTTTCAGGATTGCCACTAGGAGTTGCAGGAGTTGTAACTGGAGCAACATTAACTATAAGCGGTACACCAAATACCACAGTTGGTTCACCATTTACTTACACGGTAATTACAACCGGCGGAAGTTGTGGTACACCATCACTTACTGGTACAATAACTGTAAATCCAACCACTACTTTAGTACTAACTTCTGCGCCAACTACGGCAAATCAAACGGTTTGTATTAATTCACCAATTACCAATATTGTATATACTTATGCAGGTTCAGCCACAGGAATTACTGTAACTCCATTGCCTGCAGGAGTTACATCATCTGTGAGTGGTAACGTACTAACAATAAGCGGCACACCAACCGTATCATCAGCAACTGCATATTCATTTACAGTATCAACAACAGGCGGAAGCTGTGGCACACCAACTTTAAACGGAAGTATAAAATCAATATCAGCACCAATTATCACTCAACCAACCGATTATCAGGTTTGTGATGATAATAATGATGGCGTGTCTTGTTTGTTTTATTTACATACAAAAGATAGTGAGATTACAACCACACCAGGACTCACAATTACCTATCATTTAACTCAAACAGATGCCGATACAGGAGCTAATCCGATTACTCAAAATCCGTATTGTAATATCAATAATGCATTTACACAGGCAGTTATTGTTCGTGTTATTGACCCAGCAGCACCAACATGTTATTCTACCACAACATTGAATTTAATTGTGAATCCAAAACCACTTGTTACAACGGTTTCAGATTATCAGTTGTGTGATAACAACAATCCAGGAGATGGAGTAGAGCAGTTTAATTTACCAACTAAAAATGCTCAGATAATAAACGGACAGACTTCAATGTCGGTGACGTATTATCCAACACAAGCTGATGCTACAAATTCAGTAATAGCTAATGCGTTACCAAATTTATATTCTAATACCCCATCGCCAAATACACAAGTTATTTGGTACAATATCAAAAATACAGTTACAGGATGTAGCTCAGTAGGATCGTTTAATCTAGTTGTAAATCCATTACCATCAGCTACAGTAAATAGCCCAACGGTGTGTCAAGGAGCCACTGCAACTGTTACTGCTACGCCAAATGTTGCAGGAAGTTATTCTTATGCTTGGACTGTTCCACTAGGAGTTCCACCTCCAGGGAATGTAGCAAGTTTTACAACAACTGTTGCAGGAACTTATAGTGTTATTCTAACCAATACCGTTACCGGATGTGTAAGCGCTGCACCAGCTGCTTTTGGAGTTGTAACACTAATCACCGCCCCAACAATCACCCAACCAACAAATTATGTAGTTTGTGATGATAACAATGATGGTGTTTCATGTTTGTTTGATTTATCGACAAAAGATGCTGAGATTTCTACTCAAGCAGGAATTCAGA
>NZ_JAPQNT010000031.1 GCF_028867965.1 Flavobacterium sp. SUN046 | reverse complement strand
GAATTGGAACGAAATTGACGGACTGTCTAATACTTGAACCGTATTAGTAGTCATGTTCGTAATCTTGAATCTAAACGCTTGAGCACCTGGAACGTTAACCGCAGAAACAACAGTGTTTAATGCACTTACTGTGCTACCACACGTTGTCGTTGGTAAATTAGCCACTTTTGGTGTACAACCTCCTGGCATTCCAACGTTATCAACGTTTCCGTTACAGTCGTTATCAATAGCATCATAACAAACGTCTACTGCGCCTGGGTGAACTGATGATTTAGTATCGTCGCAATCGGTTGCAACTAAACTTCCACCACATGCTACTTTAATCATAGCTACGCTACCATAACCATCGCCATCTGCATCTAAATAACGAACTTGATTGTCATTACAGTCTGTGTTGTTTGTAACGCCTCCACAAGCTACTAATGTTGTAGAACCAAATCCGTCTGAATCTAAATCTGCATAACGTAATTGATTGTCATTACAATCAGTATTATTTGTAACGCCTCCACAAGCTACTAATGTTGTAGAACCAAATCCGTCTGCATCTAAATCTGCATAACGTACTTGATTGTCATTACAATCTGTGTTGTTTGTAACGCCTCCACAAGCTACTAATGTTGTAGAACCAAATCCGTCTGAATCTAAATCTGCATAACGTAATTGATTGTCATTACAATCAGTATTATTTGTAACGCCTCCACAAGCTACTAATGTTGTAGAACCAAATCCGTCTGTATCCGCATCAGCATATTGAATTTGATTATCATTACAATCGGAATTATTTATAACGCCACAAGCTACTTGAGTATTTGAACCATAGCCATCACCATCAGTGTCTAAATATTGAATTTGATTGTCATTGCAATCAGAATTATTTATAACGCCACAAGCTACATGAGTATTTGAACCATAGCCATCGCCATCAGCATCTAAATATTGAATTTGATTGTCATTGCAATCAGAATTATTTGTAACACCACAAGCTACTTGAGTATTTGAACCATAGCCATCACCATCAGCATCTAAATATTGAATTTGATTGTCATTGCAATCAGAATTATTTATAACGCCACAAGCTACTTGAGTATTTGAACCATAGCCATCGCCATCAGCATCTAAATATTGAATTTGATTGTCATTGCAATCGGAATTATTAATAACTCCACAAGCTACATGAGTATTTGAACCATAGCCATCACCATCAGTGTCTAAATATTGAATTTGATTATCATTACAATCGGAATTATTTGTAACGCCACAAGCTACTTGAGTATTTGAACCATAGCCATCGCCATCGCCATCAAAATATTGAATTTGATTATCATTACAATCGGAATTATTTGTAACGCCACAAGCTACTTGAGTATTTGAACCGAAGCCATCGCCATCGCCATCAAAATATTGAATTTGATTATCATTACAATCGGAATTATTTGTAGGTCCGCTAGGAGCTTTTACAAGTGATCCAAAACCATCAGAATCGGCATCAACATAAGTAATTAAATTATCGTTCGAATCAGAATTATTTACAACATAACCAACAGGCATTCCAGAACAACTAATTTGAGAAACCAAAGGATTACCAAAACCATCATTATCAGCATCTTGGTAATAAGTTATAGTAGCGTTGATGGTAAATGTCGCCTTAAAATTTGCTCCTCCATTGCTTGCATAAACTGTTCCAAAACAACTAGTTGATTGGTCAGAATACACTTCAATCGTGTAATTACCTGGTGCTAAACTAGCCGTAATATTTGTATTGTAACCAGTTGTACTCCATCTTTGATCTTGTCCGCCACAACCATTATTAAAGCCAGAAGTATATCCTATATTATTTACAACAAAACTTCCCGATGGTGCCGCTGTTGGATAAACTCTATAATTAATTCTAGTGCTTGTAATATCGCATCCGCCACACTTATAATTATTGTGTTCAGCACCTTTAAAAATAATTCCCGAAGAACCTTGACAGAATACACCTAAGCTACTTCCATTGAAATCTGGGTTGCTTGTTGATGCTTGTAAATCATAATAGCTATTACCGCCACTATTTATTGATAACACAATAAAAGTAGTGTTAAAACCAGCCGACTGACCATAGGAATCTACTATTGTTAATAGCAAAATCATGATTAGAAATACTTTGTTTTTGATTTCTTGTAATTTTTTCTCCATAATAATTAATTATTTGTTTGTAAATATTAATGTAAAAATTTGGGATTATAAATTTAATAAAATTTGTGAAAAAAAATATTAATCCTGTAAACTATAACGTTTTCGTGTTAACAATTTATTATATAATTACACTTTATATATAGTAATAGCTTTAAAACAAATTTATAAAAAGTTTACTAGCATAAGAATACGACAAAATACGTATATTAAAAAACCCTTCTCAATTACTTGAGAAGGGTTTAATTATTTAGTTTTTATTTAAAAACTATCTTTTTATAACACGTAGTGTTTTGGTATTCTCACCTTGAGTAACAATTACATTGTAAACTCCCGATGGATAGCTCGCTCCTACTTCTAATGTTTCAACATCAGTAGCATTTACTTTTCTATCTTCAACTAGTTTACCTAACATATCGTACACTCTTACGCTTACATTCTCATCACTGTTTGTAGTAACT
>NZ_JAPQNT010000030.1 GCF_028867965.1 Flavobacterium sp. SUN046 | reverse complement strand
TAAATCAGCCGAAATAGTATTCTCAACTGTTGGCCCGATTCTATCGTTTACAAAGCTAAGTCCAACTCCTAAATTACTGTTCTCAATAGGTGAATTGATAGAAAAAGCATTCGTTACCGGAGCACCATCTAATCCAACCCACTGCGTTCTATGAAGTCCGAAGATACTCATCACGCCACGCGAACCAGCATAAGCAGGATTCACATTTATAGTGTTGTACATGTATTGTGTATACTGAGCATCTTGCTGTGAATAACTCACAAAGCCCATTAACATCAAAGCGAAAATTAAAATTCTTGTTCTCATTTATTTGGGTTTTTTTCCGAGGATATTTCTATCCTCGGAAGTTTAACTATTTTCTACTGATATATAAATAACCTGCTTTTTCTTTAACAACTCCACTAGTTTTAGTATATTTTAAAACATAGAAGTAAGTTCCTTCTGGCAATTCATCAGATTGTTTAATCGTAGTTCTACCCTCAGAAATTCCCTTGAATACTTTTGTGTTATTGTCGTAACCATCAGCATCATAAACTAATACACCCCAACGATTATAAATTTCAATTGTATTGTTAGGATATCTTTCTATTCCGCCCAAAACAAAATATTCATTAGTTGTATCATTACCAGGAGTTAAATAATTATAAACAATAATATCACAAGCATCTGAATTATCATTAAAATCACATGGATCTTTAACCATAATAGAAGCAACAGCAGTATCACAGTTATTTGGGTTGATAACATCACAAATAGAATATATAATTGTGTATACTCCAATTGGAGTTCCTGCTGGAACTATTAAATTACCATTAGCATCAATTGTTGCTCCGTTAATACCTCCATTATCAATCAAAGTAAATGATACAGCTGAAGGACTTAAAGGTAGTGAATTTAAAGTGTCGTTAGTAAATAAAGGTATGCTTCCTTCAGAATCAGAACTGACAGCTTCATTATTTGCATCATCAATTGCATCAATTATAGGCGCGATGACAACAATAATTATGGTAGCTTGATCACAATTAGAAGGATTTAGAGCTTCACATATACTATATGTAGCAGTATATGTTCCTGCAGGAGTTCCACTAGGTACAATAACATCTCCAGAATTAGAAATAGTCAAGCCAGTTATACTACCATTATTAACTAATGTAATAACGACTTGAGAAGGAATAACAACTGGTAAATTGTTTAAAGTATCTTGTCCACTTCCGTTATTCACAAAAATGTTACCAGCTGTACCACCATCATATCCATTAATTACGTTAGAAGATAAATCATCATTAATTGCATCGATTGGTGCTGCAACAACAATTACAGTAACCGTTGCTGGGTCACAATTAGATGGAGTTGCTCCTACTTCACATAAATTATAAGTAAATGTATAAGTTCCTGCTGCTGTTTGAGCATTTACTCCAACTGTTCCTGTAGCCGTATCAAATGTTATTCCAGTAGGTAAAGTACTTGTTAAAGTAATTGTTACCTGCGATGGATTAACCGTAACACCATTTAGAGTATCATTTATCAATACTGTAGGAATCGCAATGCCTCCAGAATAACCATTTATAGCGATTGTGTTAGAATCATCTGAAGCTACTATTGTATTAAGTACTACTACTGTAGCAATTGCTGTATCGCAATTCGCTGGTGTAACATTTAATCCTGTTGATGGATTAGCCTCACACAATTGGTAGGTAATGGTATACGTTCCACTTGCTGTGTTGGCTGCTAGAGTTAACACGCCGTTGGCATCTATACTTAATGGTCCTGTTGTAATTGGAGTAACATTAGTATTTGCATTAGTTACTAAAACTCCGTTTAAAGTATCGTTTGTTGTAACTGTACCTACTGTTGTTATTGCTGTTGATGCCGGTACATTGTAACTTGGATCGTTTATCGCGTCAATAGTATTTGATACCACTACAGTAGCTACTGCTGTTTGACAATTCGCTGGTGTAGCGCCTGTTTCACAAATAGTATACGTGATGGTATACGTACCACTTGGTGTGTTTGGTGCAACAGTTAAATCGCCGTTGGCATCAATACTTAATGGTCCATTTGTTACTGGTGTTACATCAGTATTAGCTGTAGTTACTGGTACTCCGTTTAACGTATCGTTTGTGATGACACTTCCGCCTGTTGATGGAATCGTGTCGTTATTTGCTACTAAAACATTTGTAACAACCACAGTTGCTATTGCTGTATCACAATTCGCTGGTGAAGCTCCTACTTCACATAATTGGTAAGTAATTGTATACGTTCCACTTGGTGTGTTTGGTGCAACGGTTAAATCTCCGTTGGCATCTATACTTAGTGGCCCATTTGTTACTGGTGTTACATCAGTATTAGCTGTAGTTACTGGTACTCCGTTTAACGTATCGTTGCCTAATACACTTCCGCCTGTTGATGGAATCGTGTCATCATTTGCAAAGATTGTGCCGCCAACTACTACTGTAGCAATTGCTGTATCGCAATTCGCTGGTGTAACATTTAATCCTGTTGATGGATTAGCCTCACACAATTGGTAGGTAATGGTATACGTTCCACTTGCTGTGTTGGCTGCTAGAGTTAACACGCCGTTGGCATCTATACTTAATGGTCCTGTTGTAATTGGAGTAACATTAGTATTTGCATTAGTTACTAAAACTCCGTTTAAAGTATCGTTTGTTGTAACTGTACCTACTGTTGTTATTGCTGTTGATGCCGGTACATTGTAACTTGGATC
>NZ_JAPQNT010000003.1:309831-320757 GCF_028867965.1 Flavobacterium sp. SUN046 | reverse complement strand
AAAATTTACGCAACATTCACAACAGTTTCAATTTGTGGTGCATATCGTTTAATAGTAGTTTCAACTCCAGCTTTCATGGTGCTCAAACTCAAACTACATCCTGTACAAGCACCTTCTAACCTACCTTTTACATGTTTTTCATCCTCAACAGAAACTAAAGAAATATCTCCACCATCTGAATTTAAAAACGGTCTGATTTCTTGTAATGCTTTTTCGATATTTAAAATCAATTCTTCGTGTGTCATTTTTTTAAAGTTTTCAGTCACAGTTCTCAGTCACAGTTCTCAGCTCTATAAATAAATGCTAACTGCCACAGTAAACTGAATACTATTTCTTAACAGCAGAACATCCTGCCATTGTTGTTATTTTGATAGCTTCGGTTGGTGCTAAGTTTTCATTTCTAGCAACTACTTCTTGCACTACATTTCTAGCAATTTCTTCGTAAATTTTTTCTAATGGAGAAGCGGTTTGTAAAGCTGCCGGACGACCATAATCGCCTGCTTCACGAATGCTTTGCACCAATGGAACTTCGCCTAAAAATGGGACTTGTAAATCTTCTGCAAGATTTTTTGCGCCTTCTTGTCCGAAGATATAATATTTATTATTTGGCAATTCTTCTGGAGTGAAATAAGCCATATTTTCAATAATTCCTAAAACTGGAACATTGATGGCATCACTCATAAACATTGAAACTCCTTTTCGTGCATCTGCTAATGCAACCGCTTGTGGCGTACTTACTACAACTGCACCTGTAATTGGTAACGACTGCATAATTGACAAGTGAATGTCACCAGTTCCTGGTGGTAAATCGATTAACATGAAATCTAATTCGCCCCAATCGGCATCAAAAATCATTTGATTTAATGCTTTAGAAGCCATTGGTCCACGCCAAATAACAGCTTGACTTGGAGATGTGAAAAATCCTATAGAAAGTAATTTTATTTCATAACTTTCAATTGGTTTCATTTTGGATTTTCCATCAACGTCGATTGAAATTGGTTTTTCATTTTCAACATCGAACATTATTGGCATACTTGGTCCGTAAATATCGGCATCAAGAACGCCAACTTTGAAACCCATTTTGGCTAAAGTTACGGCTAAATTTGCTGTTGTTGTTGATTTTCCAACACCACCTTTTCCTGATGCAACTGCAATTATATTTTTGATTCCGGGAATTTGTTTTCCTTTAATTTCGTTAGGATTTTCTTTTGCTTCAACTTTAATATTAACTTTCACGATTGCATCTGGAGAGAATTGTTCGTGAATTAATTTTTTAATATCGTCTTCTGCGCGTTTCTTAATGTGCATTGCTGGAGTTGATAAAAGTAAATCAACAGTTACTTCATCACCAAAAATAAGTACGTTTTTTACTGCGCCACTTTCAACCATATTTTTTCCTTCGCCAGCAATAGTAATTGTTTCTAATGCTTTAAGGATTTCTTTTCTATCTAATTTCATTATCACTATTTTATATCAAAAATCCGTCTTTTTATTCAGACTTAATTTAGATTACAAATATAGTAAGAAGTTTAAAAGTATGACACTAACAAAGTTTAAAGTTTTCTTATAATTGGATAGTTGGTTTCTATGATGTTTTTTGAGATTATTTGACTTTACTAAACTTACATTTCTCAATCTTAATCTTTTAATAATCCTAAAATAACCTTTCACCAACACAATAGTGCTTACTTTGTAAGAAACACTATGGGTTTCAAGAAACGAAAAGTTGAAGTTGTAGTTATTTCCGATGTGCATTTGGGCACTTTTGGTTGTCATGCCAAAGAATTGTTGAGTTATTTGTCTTCTATCAAACCAAAAATTCTTGTTCTAAATGGCGATATTGTAGATATTTGGCAATTTAGAAAGTCTTATTTTCCTCAAAGTCATCTCAAGGTTTTGAAAAAAATCATCTCGATGAGTTCCAAAGGTACCAAAGTGTATTATTTAACTGGAAATCATGACGAATTACTTCGGAAATTTACTGATATTCATTTGGGGAATTTTTCATTACTCAATAAATTAGTTCTGAATTTAGACGATAAAAAAGCCTGGATTTTTCATGGTGATGTTTTTGATGCTTCTATAAATCATGCTAAATGGCTCGCAAAATTAGGCGGTTGGGGTTATGATATGTTAATTCTTGTTAATCGATTTATCAATTGGGTTTTGACCCGATTTAATAAAGAACCGTATTCACTTTCTAAAAAAATTAAAAATAGTGTAAAATCGGCAGTGAAATTTATTACCAATTTTGAAAATGTTTGCACTGATTTGGCTATTGAAAATGGTTATGATTATGTAATTTGTGGACACATTCATGAACCAAAAATTGAAAAAATTACCAATAAAAAAGGAAGCACACTTTACTTAAACTCTGGTGATTGGATTGAAAATTTAACCGCTTTGGAATACAACAACAAAAAATGGCGTTTGTATGAACATAAAGTAGAGGCTCAAAATGTTATTGACGAAGAAGTAGATTTTGACTATGAAAATAAATTAATTGAGCAATTTATGGAAATTATTAAGAATTAATTTCGGGTTGCCAAAAGTGTTTTTCAAAATTAATTATTTGGTTATCTATAACTTCTATTCCTTCGTTTTCTAGAAGTTGTTGCATTAAATTGGTTCCGTCAAAATGATGTTTTCCTGTCAATAATCCTTTTCGGTTTACTACTCTGTGAGCAGGAATATCGTCTCTAGTATGGCACGCGTTCATTGCCCAGCCAACCATTCGAGCTGAACGAGCTGTGCCTAAAGCTTTGGCAATCGCTCCGTAAGAAGTTACTTTTCCTTCAGGAATTTGTCTTGCAATTTCATAAACTCTTTCAAAGAAATTTTCTTCCATTAGAAATAATATTTTACAATATTAAACAAGGTAAGCAATGCCACAAAACCTGTTATAATTCCGATCATTTTATTCATATTATTAATAAAAAAACTGGATTTAGATTTCATTTTATTAAAGAAAACTACATAAAAATAAAACACTGAAAAAGAACCCAATACAACACCAAAAACCAAACTGTAAATAGGCCAAGTTTCAAAAGTAAAAACATTGTACGATGCCAAAGCTATACTAATTAAAACGTAATACGGAATTGGGAAAAAGTTAATGGCTGATATCACCATTCCCATAAAAAAACGACTTCGTTTGCTTTTTACACGAACCGCATCGTCATTGATTTTTGGCTTTTTGGCAAATTTTAAAAAATAAACGGTAAGCGCTATAAAAATAAACAAACCTATTTCACGAAGCATAATTACAACTTCTTGATGTTCATCTATATAATGTGCAAAAATTACTGAAATATACGTTTGAAAAACAATAATAATTAATGCTCCTAAAACGAACATCATTGCGCGTTTTTTTCCATCTGTTAAGCTCACTTTAGCCGCTGTCATATTGATTAATCCTGGTGGAATAACGCCTACAACTGCTGATAAAAATCCGAAAAAGAAAGGAAGAAATAATGTCATAAATTCCAATTAATAAATTCCAAATTCCAAAATTGAAATTTAAAACAATTCAAAAAAAATTATTTTATTTTAAAACGAATATACGTAATTGCTTTGTTTACTTCCAAATATTGATTCTCATAAAACGTTTGAATTTCAGTAACTTCACTTGGAGCACCTTCGTTTTTATACACATTATGATTGGCATACAAAACTTCGTGACCTTCGCCATGCAACACGCCTAATGTATAACCGTGCATGAATTCAGAGTCGGTTTTTAGGTTTACAATTCCATCTGGTTTTAACGTTTTTTTATACAATTGCAAAAATTCTGAATTAGTCATTCGGTGTTTTGTACGTTTGTATTTTATTTGTGGATCTGGAAAAGTTATCCAAATTTCTGTAATTTCTTGATCGGCAAAGATATCATTTATCAATTCAATTTGAGTTCGAACAAAAGCAACATTGTGCATTCCAGAATCGACTGCGGTTTTAGCACCACGCCAAAATCGTGCGCCTTTTACATCAATTCCGACATAATTTGCATTCGGATTTCTTTCGGCTAAACCAATAGAATATTCGCCTTTTCCGCAACCTAATTCTACTATTATTGGATTGTCATTTTTGAAAAAATCAGAGTTCCATTTTCCTTTTAAAGGAAATGCTCCGCTTACAACTTCTTCTCTTGTTGGTTGAAAAACATTTTCGAATGTTTCGTTTTCCTTAAATCTTTTTAACTTATTTTTACTTCCCACGACTAAATTTAATATTTTGGCAAAATTAAGGAAATATATAAGACTTTAAATAGTTTTATCTTGCCAGTTCAAAACTTAATAGATTCGTAACAAATGACTCTTAACACTTCCGAAAAAAATATTCTTGTAGCGCCTTTAAATTGGGGCTTGGGACACACAACACGTTGTATTCCAATAATAAAAGCATTAGAAGAAAATGGTTTTACACCTATATTAGCAAGTGATGGAAGTGCTTTGGCATTATTAAAAAAAGAATTTCCGCATTTATTAGCATTAGAATTACCTTCATATAACATTGAATATGCTAAAAAAGGCGAGAACTTTAAATGGAAATTATTAAAAAACAGTCCGAAAACCATAAATGCAATTTTGACTGAAAAACAAGTTGTTAAAAAATGGATAAAAGAATACAATTTAGATGGTATTATTTCTGACAACCGATTGGGAGTTCACAATAAAAAAGTTCCATCTGTATTTATTACACATCAGTTGACCGTTTTATCTGGAAAAACCACGTGGATTTCTAGTAAATTACACCAACTTTTTATTGGAAAATTTGACGAATGTTGGGTTCCCGATGTAAAAGAATCTCCGAATTTATCGGGTAAACTTGGGCATTTGAAAGACACTAATTTGAACATAAAATATATTGGTGTATTGAGCAGATTGAAAAAAAAGGAATTGCCAATTAAATACCAATTAATGGTTTTACTTTCAGGTCCAGAACCACAACGAACTATTCTTGAAAAACGATTGATAATTGAATTACAAGACTTTAAAGAATCGGTGGTTTTCATTAAAGGAAAAGTAGAATCGGAGCAAAAATCAGAACAAATTGGAGCTATTACTTTTTATAATTACATGCAGACCAAGCAATTAGAACAAACTTTTAATGAAAGTGAAATGGTTTTATGTCGTTCAGGTTATACAACCGTAATGGATTTAGCAAAATTGGAAAAAAAGGCATTGTTTATTCCAACTCCGGGTCAGTTTGAACAAGAATATTTAGCTAAAAAATATAAAAAAGAAGGATTGTTACCAACATCAAAACAAGATAAATTCAAATTGGATGATTTACTTGCGGTTCAATTATATCCAGGTTTACCTAAATTAAATTCAGATACAGTAAATTGGGGCGAATTATTTCAGCTCTTCTAATGTGAATGAAAATTCAGAACCTTTTCCGAATTCGCTTTCTACATAAATTTTCTCGTTGTGACCTTCAATAATATGTTTTACAATTGAAAGTCCTAAGCCTGAACCGCCTTCGGTACGAGCACCACTTTTATCAACTCTAAAAAAACGTTCGAAAAGTCTCGGAATATTGTGTTTTTCAATTCCTTCACCATTATCACGAACTCTAATTATTACTTTATTTTTGACTAAATCATCAATTGCAATTTCGGTTGTGCCGTTTTCTTTTCCGTATTTAATAGAATTCATTATTAAATTGGTTAGCACTTGTTGAATTTTTTCTTGATCTGCATATACTTTAATGGCTTTATTGTATTTTCTGTCAAACATTAAAATAATATTCTTTTTGTCGGCTGCCATCTCTAATAAATCGAGTACATTTTGAATTAATTCAACAATATTAAACTCAGAATATTCTAGATTTAATTCGCCCATTTCGAGTTTGGCAATCATGTCTAAATCTTCAACAATATAAATTAATCGTTCGACACCTTTTTCAGCTCTTTCAAGATATTTTTTTCTTAAATCTTTGTCTTTCATCGCGCCATCAAGCAAAGTAGAAAGATAACCTTGCACCGTAAAAAGTGGTGTTTTTAATTCGTGAGAAACGTTTCCCATAAATTCGCGACGGTATTCTTCACGAACTTTCAAGTTTTCTATTTCGAGTTTTTTATCGGTAGCGAATTTTTTTACTTCTCGAGTTAATGTAGCCATATCGGTAGTAATAGATTGGCTTCTTAGTGTGGCAGAATCTAATAGTGATACATCATCGTAGATTTTTTTAACTCTTCTGTAAATAAAATGTTCTACGCGATATTGCAGAACGAAAAAGGAAAATATATACACAGGAAGTGCAAAAAAGAGTACAAATGGAAACGAAAGTTCAGAATTAAAATACAATAAAAACGAAACTAATCCTGTTGTAAATAGTGTTATATAAAATGAAGATATAATTGCAAAACGGTAAGATTTTTTAAAATTTATTGACATTTGTAATTATCTCTTAAAAAGTTCAATTATCGAATTGACAAAGTTATGAATAATTAAACTTCAAATTTATATCCTACTCCTTTAATAGTTTTGAATAATTCTTCACCTATTTTTTCACGTAATTTTCTGATGTGCACATCTATTGTTCTACCACCAACAATTACTTCATTACCCCAAACTTTATCTAAAATTTCTTCTCTTTTAAAAACTTTTCCTGGTTTAGAAGCTAATAAATAAAACAATTCGAATTCTTTTCTTGGAAGTACAATTTCTCTTCCTTCCATTACTATTTTATATTCTTCGCGATTGATTTCTATTCCGCCTACATTTAGGTTTTCGGCTGATGAATTATCGTCTTTCAATCTTCTTAACAATGCCTTTACTTTACTTACCAATAATTTTGGTTTAATTGGTTTTGATATATAATCATCGGCACCAGCATCAAAACCAGCAACTTGAGAGTAATCTTCACTTCTTGCCGTTAAAAAAGTTATTATTGTATTGCTTAATTCAGGTATTTTTCTAATATTTTCACAAGCTTCCATTCCATCCATTTCAGGCATCATTACATCCATTATTATCAATTGCGGACGTTCTTTTTTTGCAACAGCAATTGCTTCTTTTCCGTTGGATGCTGTAACAATTTTAAACCCTTCTTGAGACAAGTTGTAACCTACAATTTCTAGGATATCTTGCTCATCGTCAACCAATAAAATCTTAATGTCTTTCTTTTTCATAACAGTCTAAAGTCGTTTGTTTTGGAAATGTAAATATAACACTTAAAAACATATTTGGTAACAATACAGCTTTGTTTACCAAAATTTAATCTATTAACACTAAGGTAATAATTAAGAAACGCAAACATAAACCTTAAGTAACTTCGATTTTACATTGTAACACGTTCTTTGCACCAAAATTAATATAAGACAAAATGAAATTCAAATATACTATTGTTCTTTTACTTTTTATTCAATTGATATATTCGCAAGCAGTATCAAAAACAGCAAATATTAAAGGTGTTGTAGTTGAAGAATCAACAGGAAAACCCTTGCCTGGTGTAAATATAATTATACGAAGTTTAAAATTATCTACTATTACTGATTCTGATGGAAATTTTTTATTTAGAAATTTATCCGAAGGAAAATATGAAATTGAATTTTCATTTTTATCATTTGAAACCAAAATTGTTTCGGATGTTGAAGCAATAAAAAATGAAACCACTACTTTATCAGTTTCATTAACCGAGAAAAAAAACACACTTGATGAAGTTGTAATTACAAGAACGAAAGCCAAAGCTGAATCGGTTAAAAGTTTATTATTAATGCAAAAAAATAGTATTCGTGTTTCTGATGGTATTTCTGCAGAGACAATTAAAAGAACTCCAGACAGAACAACATCTGATGTTTTAAAGCGAATTAGTGGCGCAAGTGTTCAAGACAATAAATTTGTTGTAGTAAGAGGATTGAATGACAGATATAACACTTCTTTTTTAAACGGAAGTCCGCTACCGAGTTCAGAACCAGACAGAAAAGCGTTCTCGTTTGATATTTTTCCAGCGAACATGATTGATAATTTAGTGATTTATAAAACCGCTTCTCCTGATTTACCTGGTGAATTTGCAGGTGGAGTTATAGATATTACTACAAAATCAACTGCCGATAAAAATTTTCAATCATTATCAGTTGGCGCTGGTTACAACACTATAACTACAGGCAAAAAACAAGTTTATGCTGAAGGCGGAAAAAAAGACTGGTTAGGAGTTGATGATGGCACAAGAGCATTTCCTTCTTATATTCCTTCAACTCAAGAATTTCAAGCTTTGCAGCAACAAAATACACAAAGTAGTGTTTTACAAATTAGTGATTATGCTAAATCATTTCAAACAGATTGGAGTTTGAAAGAAAAAAGTTTTTCGCCAAATACAAGTTTCAATTATACTATTGGAAGACACGCTAAATTTGATGATGGAACTGATTTTGGTTTTGTTGGTTCGATAACTAAAAGTACTACCAATAATTATTTAAGAACTACAAGAAAAACTTATGAAATTCCAACTGTTTTATTAGAAAACCAAGTTGATGACAGGTATTCGGTTCAATCATTATTCGGAGCAATAGCAAATTTTTCATTAAAATTAAATCCGAATAATTCTTTTTCATTCAAAAACTTGTACAGTATTAATTCTAATAATAGCGTTATTGATAGATCAGGTGCTTTAACACAAGAAAGTGATCCTTTACAAATTCATACAACCGCCAGATTGTTTACAAGTAATACCATTTACACTGGTCAATTAAATGGAGAACATTTTTTACCAGAAAGTAAAATAAAAATAAGTTGGGTTGGTTCTTACAGCAAAGTTGTTAGAAATACACCAAACGATAGACGAAATACATACACTTATGTAAAATTTGATGATGGAACAGTTTCTCAACCATCGGCATATTTTCAAGTAAATACTACTGGAGACGAATCACCAGGATCCTTTTTTTCATCTAAAAATGACGAAAATATTTTTAGTACCAAAGCCGATGTAAGCAGAAAGTTTAAGTTTACTGATAAAATTGCTTTAGAATTAAAAGCTGGATTCTTTACTCAATCAAGAAATAGAATTTTTGAAGCGCGACAAGTTGGTTATGTTCCTTTTACTGGAAATGTGAATGGTGTTAACTACAATTCAAATACTTTTCAATCTAGCATTCAATATTTAGATGAAGAACATATATTTAATTCTGCCAATATGGGAATAATTTCTCCCGGAGTAAGTGGTTTGACTTTATTTGACGGAACAAAACAAAATGACAGTTACAAAGCTGCTTCTAAACTTGATGCATCTTATTTAATGTTAGATAATTCATTCGGGATATTTAGATTGATTTGGGGAATGAGAATAGAACATTATTCACAAGATTTGAATTCAAAATTAGATAATGGTCAGCCTGTTGTTATTAATAACTCACAAGTAGATTATTTACCATCTGCTAATTTGATTGCTGGAATAACTAAAAAACAGAACATTAGATTGAGTTTTTCTAAAACATTAAACAGACCGGAATTTAGAGAATTAGCACCATTTTTATTTTATGATGCATCAACAAAATTCAATACTCAAGGTACGCCAACACTTAAAATAGCAAACATTACAAATTACGATTTTAGATATGAAATATTCCCAGGAAAAGGGCAATTATTTTCAATGTCGGCATTTTATAAAAAGTTTGAAAATCCTATTGAGTTACAAGCACTAGCAAATAATTCGAATAAATATCAAAATGCAAAATCTGGAGAATGTAAAGGTATTGAGTTGGAATACAGAACCCTTTTAAGCTCATTATTTAACACTAAAGAAAATAAAACTTTAGACAATCTAACACTTTTTACAAATATTGCAATTATTCGTTCTAAAGTTGATATTTCTAATTTAATTACATCAGCTGATTTAACTAATATTCCGCTTCAAGGACAATCGCCTTATGTATTTAATGGAGGATTGCAATATATTAATACTGATAATGGATGGGCTTCATCAATCAATGTAAATAGAGTTGGTGATAGAATAGCCATTCAAGGAAACCAAACTGCAGGCGCAACTACACCGGCATTGTGGGAAAAAAGCAGAACATTTCTAGACATGCAAGTTTCTAAAAGTTTTATGAAAAATAAATTAGAGTTTAAATTTAACATTCAAAATTTACTTGCACAAGACTTAACTTTTTATCAAAATAATGAAGCTACTACTGCCGATGTTAAAAAAGGATTTAAAGCGCTTGTTAATAATGTTTTCACTGGCGATAGACAAAACAAAAACGGTTTTGATGAAAAAGTAGATGATGAAGTTTGGTCAACAAAATTTGGTAGAACTTTTTCATTCACTGTTACTTACAATTTTTAACATAATTACAATAAGATAACTTTTAGTTGTTAAAATTGTAATATTAGATTTACATTAGCTTAATACATGGTATATAATTTTGTGGTCATTAGAAAACAAAACAATATCATGAAAAAAATCTACATTTTAATGCTTGTGATTTTTGCAGCTTCAAACAGCTTTGCTCAAATTACTCCTACTACTTACCGAGGTGCATTTGCACCAGCTCCAACTGCAATGTGGACTGATAACTGGACTAATTTTGATCCACAAAATGCAGTTTATCCAACACCAAATGTTGATGTGACTACTAATATCACAACAGATACGCATTGGACTGCTTGTAATACTTATTATTTAAGAGGTCAAATTTATGTGAAAAATAATGCAACCCTAACAATTGATCCAGGTGTTATCATCCGTGCTGATCATACTGCTGTTGGCGCTGGTTTATTCGTTACTAAAGGTGCTAAAGTAAATGCTGTTGGTACTGCAACTAGTCCGATTGTTTTTACTTCTGACAATGCTGTTGGCGCTCGTAACAAAGGTGATTGGGGTGGTGTTATTCTTTTAGGAAAAGCTTCTTACAACATCAATGGTGGTGTTAATAACATTGAAGGAATTGCTGCTTCTCCCGATACTGAATATGGTGGTGGT
>NZ_JAPQNT010000003.1:0-309731 GCF_028867965.1 Flavobacterium sp. SUN046 | reverse complement strand
TTCTGATAATCCAACAGTTTCAACTTCTGAAGGTTTTGAATCTGATAATAATGCTACAAGTTCTGCTGCAACGCCTTTTACAGCTGCTGTATTTACTAACTGTACTTTAATCGGACCTTCATACCGTTTGACTTTACCTAATGGTGGAACTTTAGCCTCTGGTTATAAAAGAGCTGCTCGTTTAAGAAGAAATACACAATTAAAAGTGTACAATTCTATATTCTTAGATTTTCAAGAAGGATTGCATATTGATGGTACTACAACAGAAGCCAACGCAACTGCAAATACTCTAAAATGGAAAAATAATATCTTAGCTGGTATTGTAACTGTAGCTAAAACGCTTCAAGTAAATACAGGTTCTACTTTTGATATCACAACTTGGTATAATGCTAACAATAATACAACGGTTTCAACTAACGCTAATATCTTAACTGCTCCTTACAATGTAACTAGCGCAACTATTTACACAGGTTTAGATTATAGACCAGCAACAGGTTCAATAGCTGCAACTGGTGCTGATTTCTCTGATTCTAGTTTGTTAGGAACTAATCAAGTTAGTAATGTTGATTCTATTGAGGCTAGAATTTATCCAAATCCATTTGCATCAAATTTTAAAATCAATTTTATCTCTTCTAATGATGAAGTCGTTAAAGTTGCAATATATGATGTAACAGGAAGAACAATTGAAACTAAAACAATTGATTATTCTGAAATTGAAACACAAGAATTTGGTAGCAATTATAATACAGGATTGTATGTTGTGGTTGTAAGCCAAGGACAAATATCAAAATCATTCAAGATATTTAAAAAATAAATTGCTTTAGTTAGCAAGATTTTAAATCCTGAAGTTAATTCTTCAGGATTTTTTTATTTGGCATGTTTATTGAATGTGTTCATGAAATAACTAGATAAAACAAAATACAACTAAATCATAAAAATTAATATTTTTTTTCTTTTTTGGCATTGTATTTGAAATTAATTTATATATTTGCTTTAACCAAGTTGAACTCATGACAAAAAATTACTTTTATACTATTATTCTTTTCCTTATCTTCAGTACTACTAGTGCTTTAGCTCAAGATGGAAAACAACAATCAAAAGTACAAGAAACTACTATTGAGGGATTGAATATATACCCAAATCCTGCAACTGGTGATAGAATCTATATTTCTACAAAATCTAATGACGACAAACAAGTTTCTATTTTTGACGTATTAGGTAAAAAAGTACTACAAACAACATTGTCTTCTAAAGAATTAAACATTTCATCACTTACCGCTGGTGTTTACATCATCAAAATTGAAGAAGGCGATGCAAGTGCTACTAGAAAATTAATTATCAGATAGTTAAAACTTCTTTCATTTAACTATTTTTTTACTTTGAATGTTTTTATTTATAAAAATAGTTATTACCTTTGCCCTCTAATTTTACTTTAAAAAACATGAAAAAAATTTACTTTTTATCAACACTATTAGTTGCATCATTGTCTTTTGCACAACAAGTTCCTCCTTTTTACGAAGGATTTGATTACACTGCTGCTGGAGCTCTACAAACTCAATTAGGTTGGACTGCATTGAATACTGGTGACGACTTATTAATAGGTACTGGAAGTTTAACTTACACAGGAATTCCAAGTTCAACAGGAAACAAAGTTACTTTTGGTGGAGCTGGTATTGATTCATCTAAAGATTTTGCAGTTCAAACAACTGGTTCAGTTTACTATTCTTTTTTATTAAATGTAACTGATTTAACTGCTGTTACAAGTACTACTGGAGGTTATAGTGCTGGTTTCATTTCTACAGGTTCAACTTTTGGAGCAACTTTTTGGTTAAAAAAGATAGATGCTTCTACTTTCAATATCGGTGTAAATCCTAGAACAACTGCTGCAAATGCTGTTTTTGGAACTGCAGCATACAACATTAATCAAACTTACTTAATTGTAGTTAACTACACATTTAATGCTTCTACAGCTGATGACGTAGTTAAATTATGGATTAATCCTGTTTTAGGTGGTGCTGAACCAACTCCTGATGCTACTGCTACAAATACTACAGGTACTGACTTAACGCAAATCGCAAAATTTTTAATCAGACAAGGTAGTGCTACAGATACTCCAAATGAAGAAATTGATGAATTAAGAATTGCTACAAACTGGACTGATGCTACAACAACAACTGTTGCTTTAGGAAGTGCTAAAAACGAAATCTCTGGTTTATCAGTTTTCCCAAATCCTGTAAAAAATGGTGTCTTCTACATTAATACAAATGCAAATGCTGAAAGAACAGTAACTGTTTATGACGTTTTAGGAAAACAAGTTTTAAACACAACAACTTCTGATAGTGCTGTAAATGTATCAAGCTTGAATGCTGGTGTTTACATGGTTAAAATCACAGAAGAAGGAAATACAGCTACAAGAAAATTAGTTATTGAATAATTAGTTTTAAAAATATATTTAGAAAGCTCCAATTAACGTTGGAGCTTTTTTATTTTTAGTACTTTTGCCAAACTTCTTTTCTAAGATTATAGAATTGACTCAGAAATTTTTCAAACATGATTACGCCACACGATATATTCACAATTTCTAATCAAAAACAATTTGAGAAAATTGCGCTTAAAGTTTTCAGATTTCAACATGAAAACAATCATGTGTATCGTGAATTTTGTGAATTACTAAAAGTTGAAAAAGGTTCCGTTAAGTCAATACAACAAATTCCTTTTTTACCCATTCAGTTTTTTAAAAGTCATGAAGTGCTTTCTTCTATCAATCCTATTCAAGAAACATTTACAAGCAGTGGAACAACTGGAATGATAACAAGTAAACATTTAATTACAGATGTAACTTTATACGAAGAAAGTTATCGCAATGCCTTTTCAGAATTCTACGGAAATATCGAAGATTATGCAGTTTTAGCCTTACTTCCATCCTATTTAGAGCGCAGTGGTTCGTCGTTAATATACATGGTTAAAGATTTAATCGAATTATCTAATAATGAAAACAGCGGATTTTATTTACACAATTACGATGAATTAATTTCAAAACTAATCGAATTGGATACTTCTGGTCAGAATGTAATTTTAATCGGAGTAACTTATGCATTATTAGATTTAATCGAAAAGCAAAAATTTCAATTAAAAAACACCATCATTATGGAAACTGGCGGTATGAAAGGCAAACGCAAAGAAATCATTCGAGAAGAATTACACGAAATACTTTGTGATGGATTTGGAGTTGCAGCTATACATTCAGAATATGGAATGACCGAACTGTTGTCGCAAGCCTATTCATTAGGAAACGGAATTTTTGAATGTCCAAATTGGATGAACATAATAATTCGTGATACCGAAGATGCTTTAACTTACGTAGAAACTGGTAAAACTGGTGGAATAAATGTCATAGATTTGGCTAATATCAACTCATGTTCGTTTATTGCAACACAAGATTTAGGCAAAAAATATCCCAACAATTCATTTGAAGTATTGGGACGTTTTGATAATTCTGATATTCGTGGTTGCAATTTGATGGTGTTGTAATTTATATAAACTATTTTCGTTATCATATTATTTCATATTTATGCGAATCATTTGTCTTTTAATTTTCTTTATTACTTTTTCTATTTCTGCACAAATTGAGGTAAAAATTGATTCCATAATTTCAGTAGATTCAATTCCTTCTGAAAGAACATTTTCTATAAATTATCATATTCAAAACTTAACTGATAATGAAATTTCATTTTTTTTAAATCCAAAGAATCTTACTCCAAATTCTAGAGCTTCAATGTCTAGAAATGTTATTTATAATTTATATCAAAATGATGAGAAATTAAATTTAGATGGGATTTTTCAAAACAGAGAAAAAATAGAATGGGACAAGAAAAAACAAAATGCTAAAACTGACGAAGAACATAGAAAAATAATGAACGAATATTTAAATAAAAAATTACAAATTGAAATTGATTCTTTGATAAAACAACACAAAAGTGAAAAAGAAATTGATGACTATTTTTTAAAATCCGAAAGTAACTCCATTTTAAAATCAATAATTAAATTAAAACCGAAAGAATCTAAAAACTATAGTATTCAAATAATATGGAACAAAAAACGTTATTTTCAGATTGATGATAACGAATTTTATCTAAATGAAGACATTCCACATTATATAGAATTTACTATCAATTTAATGAAAGAACAACTAAAAGACAAGATTATAAAAGACGAATTTGAAAAAATAATGAACAACCAAAATTTCATATCTGGTTGGCTCACTTCCAACAAAATGGAAATCAATTTTAAAGAATAAAAACATAAAAAAAAGTCAGACTTTCATCTGACTTAAACTTTTTAAACTACTGAAATTAAATAATAATTCTTCTTACCTTTTTGGAGAACCAGAAATTTATTTTTAATCAAATCCTTTTCAGTAATTATATAATCTTCGGCTACTTTTTCTTTGTTTAACGAAACAGCATTTTGTTTCAATTCGCGTCTCGCATCACTATTAGAAGCTAAAAAATTTGTTTTTGCTGAAAGCGCAGCAATCATATCTAGACCATTTGCAATATCTTCTTTAGAAATTTCAGCATTTGGAACTCCATCAAAAACCTCAACGAAAGTGGCATCATCTAATTTTGCCAAATCTTCCATAGTTGGACTAAAAAAAGCATTTGAAGCAAAAATTGCTTTTTCTAATTCTTCTTTTCCGTGAACAAAAATAGTAACTTCTTCTGCTAATCGTTTTTGTAAAACACGTAAATGAGGCGCTTCGTGATGTTCAGTAATCAAAGCATCAACTGTATTTTTATCTAAAAATGTAAAGATTTTAATATATTTTTCAGCATCAACATCGGTTGTGTTTACCCAAAATTGGTAAAATTTATAAGCCGAAGTTTTATCAGCAGTCAACCACACATTTCCACCTTCTGATTTTCCGAATTTAGAACCATCAGCTTTTGTGATTAACGGACAAGTCATTGCATACGCCTTTGCTCCTTCACCGTTCATTCTACGCACTAATTCTGTTCCAGTAGTAATATTTCCCCATTGATCGGAACCGCCCATTTGCAGCAAACAATTATGTGATTTATACAAATGATGAAAATCGTAACCTTGAATTAATTGGTACGTGAATTCTGTGAAACTCATTCCGTCACCTTCGGCAGAAAGACGTTTTTTTACCGAATCTTTAGCCATCATATAGTTTACTGTAATACGTTTACCAACATCACGAGCAAAATTGATAAACGAAAAATCTTTCATCCAATCATAATTATTTACTAAAATCGGAGCATTAGCCGCAGTTGAATTGAAATCTAAAAATCGCGATAAAACCGCCTTAATTCCAGATACATTTTTATCTAAAGTCACTTCGTCTAATAGATTTCTTTCGTCTGATTTTCCTGATGGATCACCAATCATTCCTGTTGCACCGCCAACTAAAGCAATTGGTTTATGTCCGAATTTCTCTAAATGAACCAATAAAATAATTGGCACCAAACTTCCAATATGAAGCGAGTCACTTGTTGGATCAAATCCAATGTAAGTCGTAGTCATTTCTTTTAAAAGTTGTTCTTCGGTTCCTGGCATAATATCGTGAACCAATCCGCGCCATTGCAATTCTTCTACTAAATTCTTCATTTATGCTGAATTTATTTACTTCACTAAACTTAATTTTTAGATGTGTTCAGTGAACTTCGTTTCAGTATCTATTGAAGTACTAAAACTTTGTTATTATTAATTTGCGCAAATATAGTTCTAAGATTTTAGATTTTAGATTTCAGATTTCAGATTTTACACTATTTGATAAAATAAATTCTGAATAATTGTTTTAGTTCTAAACTTTTAAACCTTTAAACTTTTAAACTTATTTCATAAAACCTATCTTTACAAAATGATATTAGTTACTGGCGGAACTGGTTTGGTTGGTGCACATTTATTACTTCATTTGACAGAAAACAATGAAGAAAATATTCGTGCTATTTATCGGAATTCGAAAAACATTGAAAAAACTAAATCACTTTTCGAATTGTATAAAAAAAGTGAACTATTTTCAAAAATAGAATGGATAAAAGCTGATATTCTTGATGTTCCATCGCTAGAAATTGCCTTTGAAAATGTTAACTATGTTTACCATTGCGCAGCATTTATTTCATTCAATCCAGATGATGAAAATACACTACGTAAAATAAATATTGAAGGAACAGCAAATATTGTTAACTTTTGTATCGATAAAAATATCACTAAACTTTGTCACGTAAGTTCCGTTGCAGCCCTTGGTGATTTATCACAAAACCAAACTATTATAACCGAAGAAACCGAGTGGAATCCTGAAGTTTCACATAGCGATTACGCCATTTCTAAATACGGTGCCGAAATGGAAGTTTGGCGTGGTCATCAAGAAGGTTTGGAAGTTGTAATTGTGAATCCGGGTGTGATTTTAGGTCCAGGTTTTTGGAATCAAGGCAGCGGTGCATTTCTTTCTAGCATTAAAAAGGGATTTCCGTTTTACACCAATGGTTCAACTGGTTATATTTCGGTTATTGATGTTGTAAAAATCATGAGTGCTTTAATGCATTCCAATTGTAACGGAGAACGGTTTACATTGATTTCAGAAAATCGAAGTTACAAAGACATGATTTATACCATTGCTGTAAAAATTGGAGCAAAAAAACCTAAAATTGAAGCAAAACCATGGTTGTTAAATTTAGCATGGCGATTGGATTGGTTGTTTTCGAATATACTTAGAACCAAAAGAAAAATTTCTAAAAATAGTGTACAATCGTTGCTAAATAAAGATGAAATTTCAAATGAAAAAATAAAATCACAATTGAATTATTCTTTTACACCAATAGATGATTATTTGAACACAATTGCGTTTTATTTTAATACCTAATTACTTAACAATACCTTCTTCTAGATTTTCTTTTACAGGTTTTCCACCATTAAGTTTAGTGTTTTGTGCAGTCAAACGCTCTTTAACTTCGTCATACATTTTTTTATATTCTTTTAAATCAGAAGCATAATATTGTGTGCTTTTAGCAAAAGTCAAGCTATCAACTTTATATTTTTTCTTTAAAAATTCTGTTGCTTTAGGATACGTCTGCGTACCCGAAGTTTGAGTTCTAGAAGCATCAAGAATAGCTAAATCATAAATTATAGCAACCATTTTATCTCTTTCAATAAGATTTTTTGGTTTTTCAGCTGCGTCATTTTTGCAACTTGAAGTTACAAAAGCAATTGCAATAAAAAGTAAAATTAGTTTCTTCATAGTAGCTGAATTGGTTTGAGTTTTTTTATTCTCTATTAAAAAGTAATCGCTTACCAGCTTTAATTTCTTTCACTTTTGCATTTTCATATACCAATTGTCCGTTTATGAATGTATGTGAAATTCGCGATTTAAAATTGGTTCCTTCAAATGGCGACCAACCACATTTGTATAAAATATTGTCTTTATTAACACTCCAAGGTTTGGCCGGATTTACAATCACTAAATCGGCATAGAATCCTTCTTTTATGAATCCACGTTGTTCAATTTTGAAAATTTTAGCTGGATTGTGACACATTTTTTCGACAATTTTTTCTATCGAAATTTTTCCTTGATGATGCGCTTCGAATAATGCTACAACTGCATGTTGCACTAATGGTCCACCAGATGGAGCATTTAAATAATTATTAGATTTTTCTTCTAATGTGTGTGGTGCATGATCGGTTGCAATTACATCAATTGTATCGTCTAACAATGCTTTCCAAAGTGCATCTCTATCGGTTGCCGTTTTTACCGCTGGATTCCATTTTATAAAATTGCCTTTTGTAGCATAATCATCATTAGAAAACCATAAATGATGAATACAAACTTCGGCAGTGATTTGCTTTTCTTCTAATGGAATTTTATTAGTAAAAAGTTCCATTTCCTTAGCCGTTGAAAGATGAAAAACATGTAATCTTGCGCCAGTTTTTTTAGCCAACTCAATAGCTTTTGAAGATGATAAATAACATGCTTCTTCGCTTCGAATTAAATGATGTGCCATTACCGGAATATCATCACCATATTCAGCTTTATATTTTTCTAAATTTGCTTTTATGGTTGCCTCATCTTCACAATGAACGGCGATTAGCATTTTAGTATTTGAAAATATTTTTTCTAACGTTTCAGGATTATCAACCAACATATTTCCGGTTGATGAACCTAAAAATAATTTTATTCCAGCAACATTTCTCGGATTTGTTTTTAAAATTTCCTCTAAATTATCGTTGGTGCCGCCCATCATGAACGAATAATTCGCATAAGATTTTTTGGCTGCAATTTGATATTTTTCTTCCAATAATTCTTGAGTTACCGCGTTCGGAACCGTATTGGGTTGCTCAATAAACGATGTGATACCGCCAGCAACAGCCGCACGACTTTCACTTTCAATATCGCCTTTGTGCGTTAATCCTGGTTCACGAAAATGTACTTGATCATCAATTCCACCCGGAATTAAATAATTTCCTTCAGCATCAATAACCTTGCAATTAGAAGATTTGTGGCTTATACTTGAGGCAATTTCTTTAATAAATTCGCCTTCAATTAGAACATCGCCTTCAAAAATTCTTCCTTCGTTTACAATCTTCGCATTCTTTATTAAAACGGTATTCATATATTGTATTATAGTCTATTAAATAACTTTTTGATTCGCAAAGATAGCACTCCAAAAATTGCTTCTTTTATAATGGAACCACTCATTTTAGATTGTCCTTTAGTTCTATCGGTAAATATTACTGGAACTTCCTGAATAGTGTATTGTTTTGCAAATGCTCGGTATTTCATTTCGATTTGAAAAGCATATCCGATAAATTTTATTTTATCTAAATTGATGTTTTCTAAAACTTTTCTGCTGTAGCAAATAAATCCTGCTGTGGCATCCATAATTTTCATTCCTGTAATCATTCGCACATAAACAGAAGCAAAATAGGAAAGTAACACTCTGCTTAATGGCCAATTTACAACATTTACACCGGTTACATATCTTGAACCAATTGATAAATCTGCACCACCAAAATGACAAGCATCATACAATTTTTCTAAATCATTCGGATTGTGAGAGAAATCGGCATCCATTTCGAAAATAAATTCATAATTTCTTTCCAAAGCCCATTTAAAACCATGCACATAAGCAGTTCCTAATCCGGCTTTTTTTTCTCTTTGCGATAAAAATAATTTATCCGAAAACTCTTTTTGAAGCTCTTTTACCTTATCGGCCGTTTTATCGGGCGAATTATCATCAACAATTAAAAGATGAAATGGTTTGTGTAAAGAAAATACTGCACGCACAATACTTTCAATGTTTTCAATTTCGTTATACGTCGGAATAATTACTATACCACAATTCATATTAATCTTAAAAATGTTTGTGCAAAAATACTCATTTTATAACTTGATAATCTTAATAATATTATAATAGTAATCAACAAATAAAATTTAGTAATTTTGACGCCAATGATAGCACTTGAATTACATCCTAGAATTATTGAAAACAAAGATTGGGCAACCCTAGTTTTTGTGCTCACATTAGCATTGATAGTTTTAGCAAAAACAGCGTTTGAGTCACGATTTAACGATTTTATTCGATTAATTGTTTCTGATAAATACAACAAAATTTACCGAGAAAGTAGCCATTTAATGAGTGGATTTAACGTACTCTTTTTTGTTGTCAACATAGTTTCTATCTCTTTTTTTATTCATTTAATTTTAACGGTTTTTTACAATTATGGCGACAAAACCGATTGGATATTATTTGTTAGAATCTTCACATTAATGTCTGTTTTTATACTTTCTAAATTTTTAATTGAGAAAATTATTGCCGTTACTTTTGGAATAGAAGAGATAATTGAACAGTTTAATTTACAGAAAGTTAACTTTAGAACCTATATTGGACTTTTACTTTTGCCTGTATCAATAATTATGTTTTATAGCAATTATGTAACAGAAACAATGATTATTGTAGTTATTGTTGCTTTATTTATAATAAATTTGTTAACATACTTGCTTTCTTTGAAGAATTATCAAAATTTAATATTCAGTCAATTGTTTTATTTTATTTTGTATCTTTGCGCACTTGAAATAGCGCCCTATTATTTCATATATTATTTGATTACAAAAAATTAGAGCTTTAAAAATGTCAAATTTGAAAGTGAAAACAATTTTGGTGTCACAACCAGAACCAAAGGTAGAGAATTCTCCTTATTTCGATTTACAACAAAAACACAAAGTAAAAGTCGATTTTCGATCTTTTATTCATGTTGAAGGTGTTAGCGCAAAAGATATTAGAGCTCAAAAAATTGACTTAAATAACTTTACTGCAATTATTTTAACGAGTAAGAATGCTGTAGATCATTTTTTTAGAGTTGCCGAAGAAATGCGATATAAAGTACCTGAAGATTTAAGGTATTTTTGTCAATCGGAAGCTATTGCATATTATCTTCAAAAATATGTTGTTTACAGAAAACGTAAGATTTATGTTGGACAAAAAGATTTTGCCGACATGAGTACACTTTTCAAAAAATACAAAGAAGAAAAATTTTTATTACCGGCTTCAGACCAATTAAATGCTGATGCGCCTGTTACTTTGAATAACTTAAAAATCAATTGGACACAGGCTGTTTTTTATAAAACTGTAATGAGTGATTTATCTGATTTAGCTGATGTTTATTATGACATTTTAGCATTTTTTAGTCCAACTGGAATTAAATCATTATTTAAAAACTTTCCAGATTTTAAACAAAATGAAACTAGAATTGCTGTTTTTGGAAGTACAACTCAAAAAGAAGCTCTGGAACATGGTTTAAGAATTGATATTCTTGCTCCAACACCAGACACTCCTTCAATGACAATGGCTTTAGAAAAATATGTTGCTGAAGCTAATAAAGGAAAATAAAATTTAAAATTTCAATATACAAATCCCAAATTCGAGAGCATTTGGGATTTTTTTATAAAAAAAGTCCGATATTGCTATCGAACCTTTTTCCGCTTGTTTGAGTATTGTTTGTTTATTGTTTTTTATAATTGTGGTCCAGCTTGTACTAAATTTTGACCTTCTTGGTTATCGGTATATTGAATAAAGTTTTTAATAAATTTTGAAGCCAAATCTTCTGCTTTCCTATTCCATTCTGAAACATCATTATAAGTATCTCGTGGATCTAATATGGCTGAATTAACATCATGTAATGAAGTTGGAACTTCAAAATTAAATACTGGAATTGTTTTGGTTTCAGCCTTTTCAATTGAACCATCAAGAATAGCATCAATAATGGCACGAGTATCTTTTATTGAAATACGTTTTCCAGTTCCGTTCCAACCTGTATTAACCATGTAAGCTGTAGCTTTATGTTGCTCCATCTTCTTAACCAATTCTTGTCCGTATTGCGTTGGATGTAATGACAAAAATGCTTTACCAAAACAAGCTGAAAATGTTGGCGTTGGTTCGGTAACACCACGTTCAGTTCCAGCTAATTTTGCTGTAAATCCTGAAAGGAAATAGTATTTAGTTTGTTCTGGTGTTAATTTAGAAACTGGTGGCATTACACCGAAAGCATCTGCAGTTAAGAAGATTACTTTGGTTGCATGACCCGCTTTGGAAACTGGTTTTACAATATTTTTTATATGTTCAATCGGATAAGATACTCTCGTATTTTGGGTAACCGAACCATCTTTAAAATCGATTTTTCCGTTAGCATCAACGGTAACATTTTCTAATAATGCATCTTTGGTAATGGCTCCATAAATATCTGGTTCATTTTCTGCGCTTAAATCTATCGTTTTGGCATAACATCCGCCTTCAAAGTTGAAAACGCCTTCATCATCCCAACCGTGTTCATCGTCGCCAATTAATTCCCGTTTTGGATCGGTTGATAACGTAGTTTTTCCTGTTCCAGACAATCCAAAAAACACAGCTACATCGCCATCTTTTCCTTTATTTGCAGAACAATGCATCGATGCCATTCCTTGAAGCGGCAAGTAATAGTTCATCATTGAGAACAATCCTTTTTTCATTTCGCCACCATACCAAGTTCCGCCAATTAATTGGATTTTCTCTGTAAGATTAAAGGCAACATAAACTTCAGAATTTAATCCATGAGCTTCATAATCTTTAAAACTTGTTTTGGAACCGTTCATTACAATAAAATCAGGCTCGCCAAAATTATCTAATTCTTCTTCCGTTGGGCGAATGAACATATTTTTAACAAAATGCGCTTGCCAAGCTACTTCCATAATGAAACGAACTTTCAACCGAGTATTTTCATTGGCACCACAAAAAGCATCAACAACAAACAATCGTTTTCCAGAAAGTTGATTAACTGTATTTTCCTTTAAGGCATTCCAAGTAGTTTGCGATATTGGTTTGTTATCGTTGATTGCTTTATCAGAATTCCACCAAATAGTATTTTCTGTAACGGCATCTTTAACAATATATTTGTCTTTTGGAGAACGACCAGTGAATTCTCCAGTCATTACATTTACAGCTCCAAGTTCAGTAAGTTGACCTCTTTCATAACCACTTAAATTAGGATTTAACTCTTCTTCAAATAAAAATTCAAACGACGGATTGTAAATTATTTCTTGGGCATTTAGAATTCCATATTTTTCCAACGAAATCGATTTCGTAATTTGGGCGTAATTATCCATAGAAAATTAGTTTGTTGTAATAATAATTATTTTACAAAGGTAAAAATTTATTATTACAACGTTGTAGTAAAATAAAAATTTATGATTTTTTCTTTAAAAAATGCATCATTAACACGCTCCAAGCTAGTATTAACAGTAATCCTCCTATTGGAGTTACGAATCCAATAATTTTAAAGTTAAAAGTGTTTAAACTATCAGTTGCTAAAAGATATATTGAACCTGAAAAGAGAATTACACCCAAAATTGTCAATACTAAAATAGTCTTCTTAATTTTATCGTTTAAATGTGAATTCAATCCTAAAAATAACAAAAATAAAGCATGATACATTTGATATTTTACTCCGGTTTCAAATGTTGCTAATTGCTCAATTGATAAAACATTTTTTAAAGCATGAGCTCCAAATGCACCTAAAATAATTGCAGTCATTCCGAAAAATCCAGCTGTAGAAAGTATTTTTTTGTCCATTTTTAAAATTGGTATAATTTTTAACAAATTTATCAGTTATACTTTGAACAAAAAAGGAGTTTTATGTTTTCTTTTTGATTTTAACAATTTTAAACTTTTATATTTGTATCATAATTTTTAAACATGAAAAAGATTCTATTTGTAACGGCGCTAACTTTAATTTTTTGCTCTTTTAAAACAGAAAATAAAGTGGGAATTCCTTCAGGAGAAAAATTAATTTTTGTTGGCTCTTACAACATGAGCGGATTAATGACGCAATTAGCGCAAGTTACGCTATCTACAGACATTGTTTCTACTGCTAAAAATTCGTATTTGCATTTGAATTGCGAATTAGAAACCTATGCCAAATGGGATAAATTTTTCAAAATAAGAGACCTTTACGAATCGTATGTAGATCCAATTACACTAAAACCAAGCTTATATAAAAGAAGTATTGACGAAGGCGGTTGGACTAAAAAAGAAAAATATGTTTTTAAAGGAAACACGGTTACTAGTACCTCTAAACGAAAAAACAGTCCAGAAACTACCAAAACCTTTACAATAGGCGGCTCAACACAAGATGTAGTTTCAATAATGTATAAATTAAGAACTATTGATTTGTCTAAAATGAAAACCGGGCAAAGCCAAGCATTTACAATAGTATTTGACGAGAAACAAATTCCGGTAACGGTTAAATTACTAGGAACTGAAACCGTCTCTGCTGGAAATTTAGGGTCTAAAAATTGCTACAAACTTTCAATCGGTGCAAAAACTGATGTTTTAAAAGGAACTGATAAAAATTTAATTTACTTAACTGCCGACGCTAAAAAAGTACCAGTTTTAATGAAATTTAGTATTCCAGTTGGAACAGGACAATTAGCATTAACCTCAGCAACTGGTATATAATTATTAAAATTGAATTAAGCATAAACATGAGAAAGACCTTTTTAATTATTGCAATTATATTTACTGTTTTAAGTGTGATTTTTTCTGTACTTCCATTTGACACATTGGCGTTAGCTCCAATTGCATTAGCCTTGATATTTATTTTTATAGCTTTCAAAAAATCAGAAGTTAACCAACGTAAAGCACCTAAACGCCTTTTTATAATTGCTTACATTTGTGCAATTGCAGTACTCGGAAAAACTTTCTTATTTAAAGATAAAGTTGCTGTTGACACCAAATTTGAACAACAAAAAATCGACAACAAACAAGAAGCTAAAAAAGATTTGGAAGATCTAGAAAATTTAGAAAAAGATTTACCTTAATTTATAATTCCAAATTCATGAAATTCCAAATCCCAATTATTAAGTTGGCGTTTGGAATTTTTTTATTTAAATTTATTTAGCTTTGCAAACTAGTACAAACAAACCATGAGAAATATTCTAATCATAGGCGCTGGTCGTTCAGCTTCTTCCTTAATTCAATACTTACTTAATAAATCTAACGAACAAAATCTTCATCTAACAATTGGCGATTTGTCATTGGAATTGGCACAAAGAAAAACCAACAATCATCCAAATGCAACTGCAATTCAATTGGATATTCACAACGAAGAACAACGCAATGCTGAAATTCAAAAAGCTGATATCGTAATTTCGATGTTGCCTGCTTTTATGCATATTGAAGTTGCCAAAGATTGTATCAAATTCAAAAAACACATGGTTACGGCTTCTTATGTTTCTGACGAAATGCAAGCTTTGGATGCCGATGCAAAAGCAAACAATTTAGTATTCATGAACGAAATCGGACTTGATCCAGGAATCGACCACATGAGTGCTATGAAAATACTAGATGAAATTCGCGAAAAAGGCGGAAAAATGTTATTGTTCGAATCTTTTTGTGGCGGATTAGTTGCTCCAGAAAGTGACAATAATCTTTGGAATTACAAATTCACTTGGGCGCCAAGAAACGTAGTTTTAGCTGGTCAAGGAGGCGCTGCCAAATTCATTCAAGAAGGAAAATACAAATACATTCCGTACAATAAATTATTTAGAAGAACCGAGTTTTTAGTAGTCGAAGGTTACGGAAAATTTGAAGGTTACGCCAACCGAGATTCCTTAAAATACAGAAGTGTTTACGGCTTAGACGATGTTTTAACTTTATACCGTGGAACTATTCGCAGAGTAGGTTTTTCTAAAGCTTGGAACATGTTCGTACAACTCGGAATGACTGATGATAACTACCCAATGGAAAATTCTGAAACCATGAGTTTCCGCGAATTCACCAACTCCTTTTTGCCGTATCATCCAACCGATTCGGTAGAAATCAAAATGCGTTTGGCACTAAACATAGAGCAAGATGATATCATGTGGGATAAACTTTTAGAGTTAGATTTATTCAATCCAAACAAAATTGTTGGTCTTAAAAATGCTTCGCCTGCACAAATTCTAGAACGAATTCTAAACGACGCTTGGACATTACAACCTCACGACAAAGACATGATTGTAATGTACCACAAATTCGGTTACACACTAAACGGAAAAGAACAACAAATCGATTCCAAAATGGTCTGCATCGGCGACGATCAAACCTATACCGCGATGGCAAAAACTGTTGGTTTACCAGTTGCAATGGCAACCTTACAAATCCTAAACGGAAACATCAAAACACCAGGCGTTCAACTGCCAATTCGCAAAGAAGTCTACGAACCAATCTTGAAAGAACTTGAAGAATTTGGTGTTGTTTTCAAAGAAACCATCATGCCATACATTGGATATAATCCTGATAAATTGGTGGCGACTAACTAAAGTTGATGTCATTGCAGGAGACGAAGCAATCTGAAGCGAATGGCTTGCGCATTTTTGAAATCCATTTTCCTGCTTTACGTCATGCACGGCATTTCCTCCAATCAGGGCTACACAGCAATTGTCTTTTGTTAAATTAATAGTCAAATTGATTATTTAGTTTAAATTTGAAACATAATTTGTATTTTTGCTTTAAATTTTACACCTATGAAAATCAATCAACTTCAAATAGAAATCGACGGAATCGACAAGGAAATCCTACGTGATTTAATGGAAGACGCTAGAAAACCAATCCTTCAAATCGCCAACAAAATTGGAATTTCGGGTGCTGCAATTCACCAACGATTGAAAAAACTAGAAGAAGCTGGCGTGATTTCGGGTTCTAAATTCATCGTAAACAATAAAGTTTTAGGATACAAAACCATGGCATTTATTGGCGTTTACCTTGAAAAAGCAGCCAGCAACTCGGAAGCCGTAAAAGAATTAAAAAAAATTCCAGAAGTTTTAGAATGCCATTACACCACAGGAAATTGGAGTATTCTTATCAAAATTATTTGTCGTGATAACGAACATTTAATGCAACTTTTGAACAAAAAAATTCAACCCATCGATGGCGTTTCAAGAACCGAAACCTTTATATCTTTGGAGCAACAAATAGAACGACAAATACAACTTTAAAAAAGCCCTTCGACTGCGCTCAGGGTGACAAATTTTCACAAAAATGAACCTCAACAAATTTTCAAAAGAAAACATAACCATCGCTTTTTATACTATTTTTATTTTAATAGCTGGAGCATGCTATGAACTTTTTCCTGGCGATGCAAAAACACCTAATATTGGAGTTTTGTTACTTTATCTATTTGTTCCTATAAGCTTAGTTTATTTTATGGCGCATTTAGTAAAACAAATTTATGGCGACCAAAGTTATGTAAAATGTCTTTTAATTCATGGAGTTGTTTGGCTTTCGGTTGCTGTAATTCTATCTACTTTTGTTAAATAAAAAATCCGCTACACTGTAACGGATTTGAAATTATCTTCGAAAATTAATTTCTTCGGCTATTGCCCATATAAATCGAAACATAATAAAGTAACGTACCTATCGAGCCAATTGCAGCAACTACATAAGTACGAGCTGCCCATTTTAAAGCATCTTCTGCACCAGCATATTCCGCCTGATTCAACATGTTTTTGTTTTTCAACCAAGCCAAAGCACGGTTACTTGCGTCATATTCTACTGGTAAAGTTATGATTGTAAATAAAGTCGTTGCGGCAAAAATTACAATTCCAACCAACAACAATGCTGGAAATGTTCGTATCATAATGATTCCTGCTAACAAAATCCATTGCACATAACCAGAAACAAGTGAAACAACTGGCACTAACTTAGAACGCAATTCCAACCAACTATATGCTTTTGCATGTTGTACTGCGTGACCACATTCGTGTGCCGCAACAGCCGCAGCCGCAGCATTTCTTTGATTATAAACGGCTTCACTTAAATTCACCGTTTTATCCGCTGGATTGTAATGATCGGTTAATTGACCTTCAACAGAAATGACTTTTACATCATAAATTCCGTTATCAGCAAGCATTTTTTCGGCAATTTCTTTTCCTGACATTCCGTTTTGTAATTGCAATTTGGAGTAAAATTCAAATTTACTTTTCAATCTGCTACTAACAAACCAACTCATTAGCATTATAATTCCAGCTAAAAACATATATCCCATTCCCATGATTATTTATTTTAAAATTTAATTAATAAACATCAAATTACAAGCCAAAATATAAAAATGACATAATGACATTTATAAAAAAAATCCAAATTCTAAAAATAGAATTTGGATTTGACAAACAAATAATAACAACTAAAATAAACGTATTAACTAATAGCTTTCGTTCGGTCTTTCCACTCAAAAGCATTTATAATTTCTTCATATACACATTTTCCATTCACAATATTTAGTCCTTTTTTCAAAGACAATTCTTTTTCACAAGCTTCTTCCCATCCATATTTTGCTAGCAACAAAATATAAGGTAATGTTACGTTTGTTAACGCAATAGTCGAAGTATAAGGCACCGCACCAGGCATATTGGCCACACAATAATGAATTACGTCATCAACAATATAAGTCGGATTTTCGTGCGTTGTTGGCACCGTAGTTTCAAAACAACCGCCTTGATCTACAGCTACATCAACAATTACAGTTCCCGGACGCATTTCTTTAAGCATTTCACGAGTGATTAATTTTGGCGCTTTCGAGCCTTTAATTAAAACTCCTCCAATTATTAAATCGTGGTCTTTAATGTGTTTTCTAATGTTATATTCACTTGAAAATTCAGTTATAACGTGTGGAGGCATTACATCATTTACATAACGCAAACGCTTCATGTTGGTATCTAATATGGTTACATGTGCGCCTAATCCAGCCGCCATTTTAGCTGCTTGAACTCCAACTACACCTGCGCCAAGAACCAAAACTCTTCCTGGTGGAACTCCGGGAACGCCACCAAGTAAAACGCCACGACCTTTGATTGGTTTTTCTAAATATTTGGCGCCTTGTTGTATCGCCATACGACCTGCAACTTCCGACATTGGTGTTAGTAATGGCAAACTACCATCAGCGTCTTCAACGGTTTCATAGGCGATACACACGGCATCACTTTTTAGCATAGCAAAAGTCAATTCTTCACTTGAGGCAAAATGGAAGTACGTAAATAAAATTTGATTTGGTTTAATTAAAGAATATTCTTCGGCTACAGGCTCTTTGACTTTTACAATCATATCGCTTAGCAAGTAAACTTCTTCTGCTGTTTTCAGAATTATAGCACCTACATTTTGATAATCTTCATCAAAAAAACCGCTTCCTTCTCCGGCATTAGTTTGAATAAAAACAATATGTCCGTTTTTAGTAAGTTCAAAAACTCCTGCAGGAGTCATTCCAACTCTACTTTCATTATTTTTGATTTCTTTAGGAACGCCTATTTTCATTATTTTGATTGATTTGGTTATCAAAAATCGGAATTTTTAATTTATAAATCAAATTTAATAGGGGTGTATACTTCATTTTTATTAAATAAACATTTTATACCCTATAAAAAATAGGGTATATCAATTTTTATATGCTAATTTTTAATTATTCGTATTGAAAATATAGTATAAAAAAACGACCTTAAAATTTAAGATCGTTTTCAAGCGTTTTATTTATAAACTATTATCCCACCAAATTAATAATTTTTCCGGGAACAATAATTACATTTTTAGGTGTAGTTCCTGCCAGTTGATTTATTGTGCGTTGATCAGCCATGATGATTTCTTGAATTTGTTCTTTGGTTAAATTCAATGGTAATTTGATGGTGAAACGCATTTTTCCGTTAAACGAAACTGGATATTCCTTTTCGGATTCTACTAAATATTTTTCTTCACAAATTGGAAAAGCAACCGTTGAAATAGAACATTCGCGACCCAATTGACTCCACAATTCCTCTGCAATATGAGGCGCATACGGCGAAATAACAATTGCCAATGGTTCTAAAATGGCTCTGTGATGGCATTTCATTGTTGCCAATTCGTTGACACAAATCATAAACTGCGAAACCGAAGTGTTGAATGAGAAATTCTCGATATCTTCAGTAACTTTTTTGATGGTTTTGTGAAGTGATTTGTACATTTCTGGAGTTGGTTCGTCGTTGGTAACATTCAAACCAGTGTTTTCATCAAAATACAAACGCCATAGTTTTTTCAAGAAGCCAGAAACTCCTGTAATTCCAGCTGTATTCCATGGCTTTGCTTGTTCTAACGGGCCCAAAAACATTTCGTATAATCTTAATGTGTCGGCTCCGTAATCGTTACAAATGTCGTCTGGATTTACTACATTGTATTTGGATTTTGACATTTTTTCTACTTCGCGACCAGCAATTATTTTATCAGTTTCAAATCCATTTTCATCAATGAATAAAGCACTACTAAATTCTGGCATCCAATTTTGCAATTTATCTAAACTTATTTCATCTGAGGAATTCACTAAGTTAACATCTACATGATATGGGATTGTTTTAAAATTAGTAAACTCAGTATATTTCGATTCATTCCCTTTTAGATTAGAATTTGCTACTTCAATTTGTTTATTTAATATGTTCATGATTTTAGACCACAAATCCTTGTCATAAGCTTTGTTTTCAAATCGATCAGCTAATTTTTTACTGACAAAAATATTAGAAGTAAAACTTCTACTCACAGCGTCCTCGAAATGTCCAGTAGATTTTTTACCCATCATTGGAATCGTATAAAATCTGTAAACAAAAGCACTCATTCCCAAAATCATTCCTTGATTGATCAATTTTTTGAACGGTTCTTCGGTTGGTGCGTAACCTTTGTCTTTTAGAAATTTGTTCCAAAAACGAGAATACAATAAATGTCCGGTTGCGTGTTCGCTTCCACCAATATATAAATCTACGTTTTCCCAATATTTTATGGCTTCTACTGAGGCAAATTCGTTTTCGTTATGCGCATCCATATAACGCATCCAATACCACGAACTTCCTGCCCAACCCGGCATGGTATTTAGTTCTAATGGAAATATCGTTGCTTCAGAATCCCTCGACTGCGCTCGGGAAGACAAATCTGAATTATCATTGATTAAATCATTTGAAACCACTTTATTATTTACTGTGTCCCAAGCCCAATTGGTTGCGTTTCCTAATGGCGGTTGTCCGTCTTCAGTTGGTAAATATTTTTCAACTTCTGGCAAAATAATTGGCAAATGTTTTGCATCAATCATTTGTGGTAATCCGTTAACATAATATACCGGAAATGGTTCACCCCAATATCTTTGACGAGAGAAAACCGCATCACGCAAACGGTAATTGGTTTTTCCTTTTCCGTGGTTTATTTTCTCTAGTTCTTCGATGATTTTTTTCGTTCCATCTTTGTAACCCAATCCGTTAAGGAAATCGGAATTTTGTAATGTAAATCCGGTTTTTTCTGAATAAGCAACAGCCACCTCGTCCTTCTTACACTCCTCCAAAGGAGAAGAATTTAAAAGGAAAATATTTTTAATTTCAGGCATTCCATTTTGACCTTTAAAGAAATTCGCGAAAGCAAAATCACGTTCGTCACCACATGGAACCGCCATAACTGCACCAGTTCCGTAACCTGCTAAAACGTAATCGCCTATCCAAACCGGAATTGGTTCTTTGGTAAATGGATGTTCGGCAAACGCACCAGTAAATACTCCTGAAATGGTTTTTACATCAGCCATACGTTCGCGTTCGGAGCGTTTTGCAGTAGCTTCAACATAGGCTTCAACCGCTGCTTTTTGTTCTGGCGTTGTAATTTGAGAAACCAATTCGTGCTCTGGAGCTAATGTCATGAAGGTTACACCGAAAATGGTATCTGGACGAGTTGTGAAGACGTCTATCTTGTGGTGAGTTCCCTCGACTGCGCTCGGGATGACAGCAAACGATACTGTTGCTCCAACTGATTTTCCAATCCAATTTCTTTGTGATTCTTTGATTGATTCGCTCCAATCGATTTCGTTTAAACCTTGTAACAAACGTTCGGCATACGCAGAAATTCGCATCGACCATTGTGTCATTTTTTTACGAATTACCGGATGTCCGCCACGTTCTGAAACTCCGTTAACAATTTCATCATTGGCTAAAACCGTCCCTAATGCTGGACACCAGTTGACTTCAGTTTCGGCTAAGTAAGTTAATCTGTAATGTAAAAGGATTTGTTGTTTTTTCTCTTCGGTATAAAATCTCCAATCTGAGGGAAAAAATATTTCAACATTGTCATCACAAACTGCTTGAACTGTAGAATTTCCAGCCATTTCAAAAATGGTAATTAGAGTAGAAATGTCTTCAGCTTTATCTGTTTTTTTGTTATACCACGAATTGAATAATTGTATAAAAATCCATTGTGTATGTTTGTAATAATCAGGATTTGAAGTGCGCACTTCACGACTCCAATCGAATGAAAATCCAATTCTATCCAGTTGTTCACGGTAACGAGCAATGTTTTCACGAGTTGTTTTTTCAGGATGTTGCCCTGTTTGAATCGCATATTGCTCAGCTGGTAAACCAAATGAATCGTAACCTTGCGGATGCAACACATTAAATCCTTTGTGGCGCTTGAAACGTGCTACAATATCAGATGCAATATAGCCTAATGGATGCCCAACGTGCAATCCAGCACCCGATGGATACGGAAACATATCCAAAACATAATATTTGGGTTTAGCTGAATTATTTGATGCGGCAAAGGTTTGGTTTTCTGCCCAATATTTTTGCCATTTGGCTTCGACTTGTTCGTGGAAATATTTCATATTTTAAGGTTCTGGGTCGTTGAGATTCTAAGTTACTGAGATTCTGATAGACCTAATTTTGTTTTAATTAATTATAAAATTATCGTTTTTAAAATACATTTACTTGTAAGAAATTACTTTGTTAAAAATTTGAATTAATTTATTGAAAGTTAATCGAAAGTTAATGTCTACGCTAATTGGTCACAAATTTACATTTATTGTACTAAAGTCAAAACTTTAAACGTTATAAACTATGAATAAACAAATTCTTTATTATTTTTACGGCTTAATTTAGTATTTATGGCATCCAATTTTGATAAATTTCAGAAACGCAGATTAATTTCATCTTACTTCTCAGTAGTATTGAGTGTATTCTTAGTGTTATTTTTACTTGGATTACTGGGACTTTTCGTGATTAATTCGAAACGCTTATCAGATAATTTTAAAGAAGATATTGTAATGACTGTTTTCTTCAAAAATGAAGCTAACGATACTGTTTTCAAGCAATTTGAAGCTGAAATAAAAGCAGATAAATTTGCTAAAGATTTCAAGTTTGTATCTAAAGAAGAAGCCGCAAAAGAACATGAAAAAACGCTTGGCGAACATTTTACCGAATTTTTAGGAGCAAATCCGTTATACAATTCGTACGATATTCACTTAAAAGCAGATTATGTAACTAATCCTGGCTTCTCGAGAGTAGAAAGCGAAATTCGAAAAAATCCACTGGTTTCTGATGTTGTCTATGATAAACAATTAATTACTTTGGTCAATGACAATGTCAAAAAAATTAGCATGTGGGTTTTAATTATTAGTGGCATCTTTACATTCATAGCTATTTTATTAATTAATAGTTCGTTGCGATTGTCTATCCATTCTAACAGGTTTATCATTAAAACTATGCAAATGGTTGGCGCAACCAAAACTTTTATCAGAAGACCATTTGTGAAAAGAAGCATAATTTTAGGTGTAATTGGATCGGTTTTAGCAATTTTAGTTTTAATAGGTGTATTGTTTTATATTTCTAGTAATTATCCCGATTTAGATATTTTTAAAGAACCTACACTTACCGCTTTGGTTTTGCTAGGTGTATTGGTTTTAGGAGTTTTGATAACTTGGATAAGCACACACTTTGCTACACAACGCTTTTTAAATTTAAGAACTGACGATTTATATTAAAAAAATAACTTTCAGCATGAAAAGATGCTGAACTAAATTCAGCATGAAATGAAAAATAACGAACAAAAACCTGATTTTCTTTTTGATAAAGGAAACTATACTTTTTTATTAATTGGAATTGGAGTTATCGCATTAGGTTTCGTACTAATGTCTGGTGGCGGCAGCGTGAATCCGAAAGTTTTTAATGATGATATATTTAGTTTTAGAAGAATTAGATTAGCGCCAGCAGTGGTTTTAATTGGATTTGGAATTACGATTTATTCGATTTTTAAAAAGTCAAAATAAATGGATTATTTACAGGCAATTATCCTTGCAATAATTGAAGGAATTACAGAGTTTTTACCAATATCTTCAACCGGTCACATGATTATTGCAAGTTCTTTTATGGGAATTTCTCATGAAGAATTTACCAAACTTTTTACAGTTGTAATTCAACTTGGAGCAATTCTTTCAGTTGTGGTTTTATATTTCAAACGCTTTTTTCAAACGTTGGATTTTTACTTCAAATTATTGGTAGCATTTATTCCAGCAGTAATTTTTGGATTGCTTTTTAGCAAAAAAATCGATGCTTTATTAGAAAATCCTGTCACTGTTGCGATTTCGCTTTTAATTGGTGGAATTATTTTATTAAAAGTTGATGATTGGTTTTCATCAAAAACAGAAATTACTACCAATCAAGAAATATCTTATTTAACCGCTTTCAAAATTGGGTTATTCCAATGTTTGGCAATGATTCCCGGAGTTTCAAGAAGTGGTGCAAGTATCGTTGGTGGAATGACGCAAAAACTATCTAGAAAAACAGCAGCGGAATTTTCGTTCTTTTTAGCAGTTCCAACAATGCTTGGCGCAACAGTTAAAAAATGTTATGACTATTATAAAGACGGATTTGTTTTATCGCACGATCAAATTAATTTATTAATTATCGGAAATGTAGTTGGTTTCATTGTAGCACTTTTAGCCATCAAAACCTTTATTGGATATTTGAGCAAAAACGGTTTTAAAATGTTTGGTTATTATAGAATTATAGTTGGAATTGCACTTTTAGTAATTCACTTCTTTATTCAAAAATTAGATGTAATTTAATGACTGCCGAAGATTTTTTAGAAGGTCAAATTATTTTAATTGACAAGCCGTTGACTTGGAGTTCGTTTCAAGCCGTGAATAAATTAAAATACATTCTCAAACGAAAATACGATTTACCAAAGAAATTCAAAATTGGTCATGCTGGAACTTTAGATCCATTAGCAACTGGTTTATTGATTATTTGCACTGGAAAATTTACCAAAAAAATTACCGAAATTCAAGCACAAGCTAAAGAATATACTGGAACTATAACCGTTGGTGCAACTACTCCATCGTATGATTTAGAAACCGAAGTTGATGCAACGTTTCCGACGGAACATATTACAGAAGCATTGATTTTAGAAACCACAAAACAATTTTTAGGCGAGATTAATCAAAAACCACCTGTTTTTTCAGCTATTAAAAAAGACGGAAAACGATTGTACGAACTCGCACGTGCTGGTGAAGAAGTTGAAATCGCATTTCGAAAAACTACGATTTACGAATTTGAAATCACTCGAATTGCACTTCCAGAAATTGATTTTAGAATTGCATGTAGCAAAGGAACTTACATTCGTTCGATAGCATTTGATTTTGGGAATGCATTACAATCTGGTGGACATTTAACCAAATTGCGTCGGACAAAAATTGGAAATTATTCCGTTGAAGATGGAGTTTCTCCTGAAAAATTTGAAAAGTAACGTTATTTGAATCAAATTATTTCTTACTTTTACTATTCTAATAACTCCATTAGTATGAAAACTGCAAATAAAAAAACCAAAAATCTTGCAACTCCAGGCAAACCAATGTCTCAAGAAAATTTTAATTCTTTAATAAAAGAAGCGGAAGAAGGCGAGTTTAGTCCAATCGAAGAGACAATTAAACGTTTGGAAGAATGGAGATTGAAAAGAAAAAAGTAATTGGTTCTAAATTATTTGAGGAAATAGACGTTCCATCAATTTATGAATATGGAGAAGTAACTTTTGGAGTGAAATTAGCAGATATTTTTTACTTTGAAATAACAGATAGTGTTCGCTTACTCGAAACTCAATACCTTCTTCATCCCGAATGCCGTCATTTGGAAACTAAAACTAAAATTTACCGCAACATTATTTTAGGATCTTATTTAATAATTTACAGAATAAAAAGTAATCAAATTCAAGTTTTAAGAGCTTTTCATGGAAGCCGTTCTCCAAAAATAATTAAATCAGTCAGAAAAATTAAGATTTAAAATCTTGCATCAAGTCCACAATTTCCTTTTGAGTTGAAATCCCTTTATCATTCAAATACCATTTTTGTAATTCAATTTTAGCTGTTTCATCAATACTTCCGTGAGCCGCTTTATAATCTAAAATTAATTGTTTTGCAGCTTTTGGTCTTGGTCCGAAATCAGTAATAACTGAATTTGTTTCTTTGTCAATAATGATTAATTTCGGAATGGATTTTGTGCCATTTGTTAAAAATTGATTCATCAAATCTTCGTTATCATCACGCAATACAATTCGTAAATTAATTTTACCCGAAGCGATTGCCATTTTATTCATAATCGGTAAAATTTGAGCCGCATCACCGCACCAACTCTCTGAAATAACCAACCAAATGTATTCTTTTTTCAAATTTTTTAAGAATGAATTTACTTCATCTGTAATTTGAATCGTTTTATCCAATCGGTTCAAACGAGTTTCATTCAGTTGCGTGTAATGTATTAAATCTTCACGCTGTTCGTGACCTGTAGTTTTGTTTTCTTTAGCCAATTGAGTAACGTGACTTCTATATTCTTGATACGAAAAACTATTTTCTAAACTATTTTCAATGATTGAATTCATAACTTAATTTTATTCTGCAAAATTAGTTTTATTTTTACAAAAGAATTGTAACAATCGTTTAACAAAAGCGTTGTTTAAAATAAAAACAATAATGGATTTACATTCAAAGTCAATTGGATTGGCATTATCTGGTGGCGGTTCTAAAGGACTTGCTCATGCTGGAGTTTTAAAATTTTTGGATGAACAAAACATTAAACCCACACAAATTGCAGGAAGCAGTGCTGGCGCAATTGTTGGTGCTTTATACGCTTGGGGCAAAACTCCAGATGAAATTTTAACTTTTTTTAAATCAATTTATTTTTTTCATTGGAAACATTTTACTTTAAAAAAAGCTGGAATTATTGATTCTGAATCATTTATAAAATATTTTGAAGAAATTTTTAAAGATGCTAAAATGAGTGATTTAAAAATTCCGATGCAAATTACTGCTACAGATATGGTAAAAGGCAAATTGAAGATTTTCAATAACAGTTCTCGGATTGTTGATGCCATTCTTGCTTCGTCGGCAGTTCCTGGTGTCATTTCGCCTCATGAAATTAATGGTAATTTATACAGTGATGGCGGAATTCTAAATCATTTTCCGACTGATATTTTACATGGCAGATGTGATAATATAATTGGTGTTTACGTGAGTCCGATTCATAAAATAGAGGCTAAAGATTTGAATTCTATTAAAGCAATAACAACAAGAGCATTCGAATTACTTTCTGCAAATTCTAATTTTCAAAAATTCAACCATTGTGATTGGGTAATTGAACCCGAAGAATTGGTGAACTTTAGCACTTTTGAAACCAACAAAATAAAAATGGATAAAATTTTTGAAATTGGTTATCAAGCAGCTAAAAAATCATTTGAAACTTTGTCTACATAAAATTTAGTTTCACTATTTCATGAAATTATTTAATAACTATATTTGCACTTGGAAAACACAACTAAAAACAATAAAAAAGAGTAATGAAATATAAAAGAATACTTCTAAAATTAAGCGGTGAAGCATTAATGGGTGAACGTCAATACGGAATTGACCCAAAAATCCTAGCCGAATATGCTGACGAAATCAAGCAAATTCACGAAAAAGGTGTTGAAATTGCAATTGTAATTGGTGGCGGAAACATTTTTAGAGGTGTAGCAGGTGCAAGCAATGGAATGGACAGAGTTCAAGGCGATTATATGGGAATGTTGGCAACCGTAATTAACGGAATGGCTTTGCAAGGCGCTTTGGAAGAAAAAGGAATGTTAACACGTTTACAAACTGCTTTAAAAATTGAAGCTATTGCCGAACCTTATATTAAAAGAAGAGCAGTTCGCCATTTGGAAAAAGGTAGAATTGTAATTTTTGGTGCTGGAACAGGAAACCCTTATTTTACAACTGATACTGCAGCTGTTTTACGTGGTGTTGAAGTTCATGCAGATGTAATTTTGAAAGGAACTCGAGTTGATGGAATTTATACTGCCGATCCTGAAAAAGATACATCAGCTACAAAATTTGATTACATTTCATTTGAAGATGTTATCAAAAAAGGATTGAATGTTATGGATTCAACAGCATTCACTTTAAGTCAAGAAAACAAACTACCAATCGTAGTTTTTGATATGAATAAAAAAGGAAATCTATTAAAAATATGTAACGGCGAAAACGTTGGTACAATTGTAAACATATAATTTTAGACTATAATCCCTAATACAATGGAAGAAATAGAATTTATTATTGATGAAACTAAAGAAGCAATGAGTGCTTCGGTTGAACACTTAGAAAAATCGTTTTTAAATATTCGTGCAGGAAAAGCGTCGCCACAAATGTTGGGAAGTGTTTTTGTAGATTATTATGGTTCGCAAACACCACTTTCGCAAATTGCAAATGTGAACGTTCCAGATGCGAGAACAATTACAATTCAGCCGTATGAAAAAAACATGTTGCAACCCATTGAAAAAGCAATTATGATTGCTAATCTTGGCTTTAACCCAATGAATAACGGCGATTTGATTATAATAAGTGTTCCGCCACTTACTGAAGAACGTCGTCGTGATTTGGTAAAACAGGCAAAATCAGAAGCTGAAGATGCTAAAATCGGAATTAGAAATCATAGAAAAGACGCCAATTCTGATATTAAAAAATTAGAAAAAGACGGAACTTCAGAAGATTTATGTAAAAATGCTGAAGATGATATTCAAAAATTAACAGATACTTACATCAAAAAAATTGAAGAACATCTTGCTGTTAAAGAAGCAGAAATAATGAAAGTATAAGTTTAACGTTAAATCTATATTAAAATCCGTCTCGATATGTATCAAGTCGGATTTTTTTATTCCTACTTTTGCCTAATTCTTTATTCGAATTAAACTAAAAAAATTGATGAGAAATTTTTGGATATTCTTACTTATAGTCTGCTGCAATTCTTCGTTTTCTCAAAAAATAATGAAAGGTCAAGTTATTGATTTTGATTCGACTGTCCCAATTGCTTTCGCAAAAATAAATTATAATAATAAAACAATTACTTCCGATTGGGAAGGAAAATTTTCAATAGAACTTAAAGAAGATAATAAACCAATAGTGTTCTCTTACAAAGGATATTTCGACAAAACTTATTATCAAACTGTTGGCGCCAAATTTCTTTTAATAAAAATGATTACCAATAATTCATTGAAAAATCAAGAGATTTATTCAGAAAATCAGGTGAATTTAATTATTAAAAAAGTTATTGAAAATAAACCATTAAACCAGCCTGAAAAAGCATTAAATACATTTGAGTACAAAAACTATGAGCATTTGCTTGTGTCTGCAAATCCAGATTCTATTTCTGGAAAAATTGATACTATTTATAAGAAATCACTTTTTGGAAAACGAAAAATTACATTAGATTCGATAAATTATAAATTTAAAAAACTAGTTGAAAAACAACACATTTATCAAACTGAGAAAGTAAATCTTATTCAGCACAATAATGATGGCACTAAAGAAACGATACTTGCTTCTAGAATGGCTGGCTTTAAAAAACCTTTGTATGAATATTTAGGTTTGAATTTGGTTTCCTACTCATTGTATGAAAATCAGTTGGAAATTTTGGAAATTCCTATTCAAAATCCGATTTCAAATTATGGTAGAAAAATGTTTGTTTTCAAAATCATTGATACCGTAAAAATTCAAGAACGAACAGTTTACCGAATATATTTTCAACCTAAAAAATTGAATTCAAATAAGTTACGTGGATTGTTATTTGTAGATGCAGAAAATTTTGCAATTGCTAAAGCATTTTATAGAATTTACGGAATTATAAATATCAATGCAACATATACTTTCAATTACAGAAAAGACCACAAAATATGGTTTCCCGAGAAAAGAAAATTTGTAGTTGTAAAAGGAAATAATAGTGAAGATTTGAAAATTCTTGGCGGTACAATCAAGTTCAATTCTAGTTTGGAAGAATTGCAAAAAGATGCATCTGATAGAGTTTATCTTAAGTTAGAATCAACGCCTTATGATATTAAAATAAACCAGCTTGTTTCTTTTAAAACTCCAAGTATAAAAATTAATGTGCCCGAAAATAGCATGACAAAACCTGATTCCTACTGGAAAAGCATTAAAAAAGATACTTTAGACGTACGAAAAATTCCGACATACACTAATTTGGACAGTTTATCAATAGCCGAAAATATTGAACAAAAAATATTTTTAGGAAAGAAAATATTTAATGGTTATTTACCCATCGGATTTGTTGATTTAGATTTAAAATCGATAGTAAAATATAATAATTATGAAGGCTTTAGATTAGGAATTGGTGGTGTTACCAATAATAAATTATCAGAAAAATATAAAATTAGCGGCTTTGTTGGCTACGGTCTTAAAGACGATAAATTAAAATATGGCATCACGCCATCTTATTTGTTAAACAAGGAAACCAATACATGGTTGAGCGCATCTTACTCTTATGATTTGTATGAAATTGGTCAAATTCAATTTGCTACTCAAGCCAAACGATTTAAAATTTATGATCCAAGACCAATAAATATTTCTACATTTTATAGTAACAAGATGGCTTCGTTTTTTATAGAAACCAAATACATTCCTAAAACCGATATTTATTTTGGGCTTTCAAGAAATGAAGTACAACCGCTTTTTAATTATAATTTTTATACTAAAGACAATTATTATTCTAATTTTAATCTAGCAACAGCTCAATTTGCGATAGAATGGAAACCGTTCAGTGGTTATATGCAAACGCCATCTGGAAGACTTGAAATTGAAAAACGTTTTCCAAAATTTTCATTACAATTGACTAAATCCTTTGCTAATGTAATTGGTAGTGATTTTGATTTCACCAAAATAGATTTTAAAATAACCCATGAAATTCCTTATTTATCTGGACAAAACACCTCTTTCATTTTACAAAGCGGATTTGCATTTGGTGCTATTCCGTTAACCCATTTGTACAGTATTGCACCAAATAATTTGAATAGAGAAAGTTTATTTAAAAGAATAACATTTGCAGGTAAAAACAGTTTTGAAACTATGTTTTTTAATGAATTTTTCTCAAGCAAATATGTGTCATTTCATGTAAAACATACGTTTAATAAAGTAAAATTGGCTTACAAAATAAAACCATTAATTTCTGTAGTAACACGAATGGCTTGGGGCACAATGGACAAACCAGAGCAGCATATTGGACTGCAATACAAAACATTAGACAGAGGCTTCTTTGAAAGTGGTGTCGAAGCTAATCAAATTTTTAAAGGATTTGGATTGACATTTTTTGTGAGATATGGTCCAAATGCATTACCGAAATTTGATGACAACTTTGCGCTAAAATTGAGTTATGTTTTAGATTTGGGATTTTAATTACGGCTTAATAATCAAAACCGATGGAACTGTACTCAACCAAACGCTTTGATCGTCAACGAGTTTTTTCCAACTTTCAAGTGAAATAATCATTAAATCTTGTTTGGCTAAAAAGGCAGCTTTCATTTCGCTTTCATTTATTAAAGCAATATTTTCAGGATAACTTTCATTTAATGACTTTACTGCATTATCTATTACAAAATTATTTTTTACTTGATTATTGATTTCCAAAATTGTTATTTTAGAACCATTATTGTAAATTAATTTTTGGGCATAATCAATTAAAAAAGCGTCGTCCATACTAAAAATAGGAATAAAAACTTCATCAACTTCAGTCAACTCTTTATCAATTAAAATTCCGAGTGGTTTTTTACTTTTTGAAATAATTAATCGGGTTCTATCGTCAAATGGCGAATTTTGAAACAATCCTTCTTTACCTGTAAATTTGTCTAAAAGTCGATCCGGATTTATAATTCTTGTAGTAAATCCGAGTACTTTTCCGAGTAATGAACCTTCAAAAATTGATTTTCCTAAACCAACCAAAACCAAGTCAAAATCGCCTCGAGAAGCAATATCAGCAATATCGTTTTCTATATCAATTGTTGCTTTGAAAATTGTAGTTATTTCTTGATTTAATACTTTAGATTCGTCTAAAATAGGTTCAAAAGTTTCTTTTTCATAATCTTCTAAATTATACGAATGCACTTCATCACTAAGCGATAAATGCAATGCTGTAACATTAGAATTCTCTTTTTGTTTTTTTACAAAACTATTGGCTAATCTTAAAAGTGACTTTCCTTTTTCATTATTTCCAAAAGAAATTAGAATTTTAAATTTACTATTATTAATAATATCAATTGGAATAATTACATCTTTTCGATTAAAAATATAGTTGATTAAATCTATGGCTGGACCAGTCATAAAGGTAGTTACCAAAGCCATAATTACCATCATTGTAAAGATTTCGGTAGAAAGTACACCTAAATCATAACCAATATTTAGGACAATTAATTCCATTAATCCACGTGTATTCATCAACGCGCCAATGGTTAGACTATCACGCCAATTTTGACCAACAAACTTGGCTGCAAGCGCACTTCCAAAGAATTTCCCAACGACTGCAACTAGAATAATCAAACCTGTAATTTGCCACAAATAAAGATCGTTAATCAATCCAATTTGGGTGCGTAAACCAGTAAAAACAAAAAATAAAGGCAGTAATAAAATCAGTGCAACATCTTCAACTTTTTCTATAATTATGTTTCTAATTTTAGTTACATCTGGCATAATTGCACCTGTCATAAATGCGCCAAAAAGAGCGTGAATACCTATAACTTCTGTCAAATAAGACGAAATTATCAAGGTTAATAAAAAAATTGCTACAACTGGTTTACTTAAATTTTCTCTTGTTGCATATAAATCTCCAATTTTTTTAAGAAATGGTTTTACAACAAAAAGCATCATCAATACATACAAAACTGCCAATAGAATTATGTACATAGAACTAGCGAAAGTTCCTGCTTTTACAATTGCAATTACGGCAGCAAGAATACACCAAGCTGTAATGTCATCTGCGGCAGCACAAGTAATAACTATTGTTCCGAGTTTGGTTTTATGAATTCCTCGTTCTTGAACAATTCTGGCTAAAACCGGAAATGCAGTAATGCTCATTGCAATTCCCATAAATAAACTAAAAGACAAAAAATCTACGCCTTTAGGAGTAAATGTAGTGTCTTGATATATAAAATAAGATAATCCAATTCCAAGTGCAAACGGAATTACAATACTTGCATGACTAATAACAACAGCATCATTAGCCTTATTTTTTAGAACTTTTAAATCAAGTTCCATACCAATTACAAACATAAAAAGTATCAACCCAATTTGACTTAAAAACTGAAGATTTCCAAGTGATTCAACAGGAAAAAGTAGTGCAGAATATTCCGGAAAATACATTCCTACAACCGATGGCCCGAGAAAAATTCCAGCAATAATTTCACCAATTACCGATGGTTGACCAATTTTTCTAAAAATCCATCCAAAAAAACGAGCGACAATTATTATCGTTATTATTTGAAGTAATAAAATTGCTAATGGATGTTGCAAATTATGAAATAAAGCACTTGAAAACTGACTAAATAAACTATCGGTAGAAGTTTTAGTGACAATATTTCTTCCGCTCTCTAAGACCTTACCTTTGGATAAAATCCAGAAAATAAGTGCCGTGAATCCGCCAGTTACGCTTATATAGAATAAAGCATTTTTGTAGTTTTTCATACTTATTTTAACGCTATTTTTTAGCATTACAAATATGGTAAAAACTTAATCATAATTTATCAAATCATCTTAAATTTAATATTATTTTTATACTTAAATGTTTAGCTAAAATTATACGCAAAAGATTTCGCTAAGTGCTTTTGATTTAATAGGTTTTCATTACCTTTGCACTCGTTTTAATTTTACAATGAAAAAAAAATTAACTGCTGGTTTTTGGGAGATAGTTGCAGGAATTGTGCTTCGAAATAGAATTACAATTTTAGTTATTATATTTTTACTTACTGTTTTTCTTGCATTTCAATGGCGAAATGTTGGAATGACCTATAATGAAGCTAATTTACTACCAAAAGATCATCCAGCCAATAAAGACTATACCCAATTTTTAAATACCTTTGGCGAAGAAGGAAATCTAGTAGTTATTGGTGTAAAAGACACCAAGTTTTTTACTCCAAAAGCTTATGCTGCTTGGAATGAATTAATGTCAACTTTAAAAAAACAAAAAGAAGTTGAATTGATAGTTGCAGTAAATGATTTGAAAAAATTACAAAAAGATACTATTAATGAAAAGTTTGAATTGGTTCCGTTAATTGACCAAAAACAAACAGGTAATCAATCCTATTTATCAAACATCAGAAAACAGCTTTTTAATGATTTGCCTTTTTATGAAGGTTTACTTTTTAATAAAAAATCGGGAAGTATTCGCGGTGCAATTTACATTAATAAGAAAGTAGTTAACTCACCAATTAGAAAACAATTCATATTAAAAGTACTAGTTCCCGAAGTAACTAAATTTGAAAAAGCAACTGGAATTGACCTAAAAGTTTCAGGAATGCCATATATTAGAACCATAAACACCGAAAACATGAAAGGTGAAATTGGTCTTTTCATCGGCGCGGCTTTATTCATTACTTCATTAATTTTCTTCTTGTTTTTCCGTTCGTTTAGAGCCACTTTTATTTCTATCTGTATTTTGATTTTCGGAGTTATGTGGTCGTTTGGAACACTTGGTTTATTTCACTACAAAATCACTATTTTAACTGCAATTATTCCGCCATTAATCATTGTTATCGGAATTACAAATTGCATTTTCCTAATTAATAAATACCAACAAGAAATAAAAAATCACAACAATCAAGCTAAGGCTTTGCAACGTGTTATTTCTAAAATTGGAGTTTCAACATTAATGACCAACATGACAACTGCAATTGGTTTTGCAACCTTCATGATTACAGGTAACGATTTACTTTATGAATTTGGATTAATAACTTCTATAAATGTAATTATTGTGTATTTGCTTACACTTGTCGTCGTTCCAATTGTTTACAGTTTTATGGCTATGCCAAAAGAAAAGCATCTTAAACATTTGTCAAAAACGTATCTTTCTTCACTTTTAGATTGGGTTGAAAATGTGGTTCGATACAAACGAAAAACTATTTATATTATTTATGGTTTACTTCTAATTTTTAGTGTTATTGGAGTTTCACAAATGAAAGTTTCTGGAAGTTTAATTGGCGAAATGCCCAAAAGCGCTTCGTTTTTTAAAGACATTTTATTTTTCGAAAAAGAATTTAATGGCGTACAGCCATTGGAAATTATGATTAATACCAAGCGCAAAAAAGGTGTTATGAAATCGTCGACCATAAGAAAAATGGAAGAATTACAGCAAACTATTGATAGTATGCCTGAATTATCAAAACCAGTTTCTATAGTCAATTTGGTAAAATATTCTAAACAAGCTTACTATAACGGAAATCCCGAATATTACCAATTGCCAACTTCACAAGAGCAAACTTTCATTCTTGGATATGCAAAAAATGCTACCAAGAATTCCAAAGAAAATTTAATGAAAAGTTATGTAGATGCAACCGGTCAATATGCCAGAATCACAACTTTCATGAAAGATATTGGAACTAAAGAAATGGCAAAAGTTGAAGCTCGATTACACAAAAGAATTAATCAAGTGTTTCCGAGTGATCGATTTGAAGTAAAACTAACTGGTAAAGCATTGGTTTTTCAAAAAGGAACAACTTATTTAGTTGACAATCTAATTGAATCATTAATTTTTGCAATCTTATTAATCGCTGGGTTAATGGCTTATATGTTTCGTTCTGTAAAAATGATATTTGCCTCTATTGTTACCAATATTTTACCCTTATGCATTACTTCTAGCTTAATGGGATATTTCGGAATTCCGTTAAAACCATCTACCATTTTGGTTTTTAGCATTGCTTTCGGAATATCGGTAGATAATGCCATCCAATTTATGGCTAAATACCGTCATGATTTAATTCATAATCACGGAAAAATTAAAAAATCGGTGGTTAGTGCCTTACATGAAACTGGCGTAAGTACTTTTTATACTTCTATCGTTTTAATCTTTGGATTTGCTATCTTTACACTATCAAGTTTTAGCGGAACAATTGCACTTGGCGGATTAATTTCGGTAACACTTACTTTTGCAATGTTTGCCAATTTATTAGTTTTACCAGCATTAGTACTAACGGTTGAAAAATGGAGCGGAAAAGGTGATGTAATTGATGAGCCAACTTTAAAAATACTGCGCTCACAAGTTGAAGAAGACGATGAAGATGAAGTTATAGAAACTGAAAAAAAATAAAAATAATTTACATTTCAATTAGATAAATATCTAATATTTAAAATCTAATATCTACTATTTAAAATGAAACATACAAAAGTTAAAGAATTACTGAACAGCACAACAACTATTTCAGAGATAAATGCCAAAGGTTGGGTAAGAACTTTTAGAAACAATCAATTTATTGCATTAAGCGATGGATCTACAATTAATACAATTCAATGTGTTGTAGATTTTGAAAACACGCCTGATGAAACTTTAAAAAGAATTACAACTGGAGCAGCAATATCAGTTACTGGAGCTTTAATAGAAAGTCAAGGCGCTGGACAGAAATATGAAATTCAGGTTTCAAAATTAGAAATTTTAGGTGATTCTGATGCTGAGAAATTTCCAATACAACCAAAGAACAAGCCAAGTTTAGATTTCTTGCGCGAAAATGCACATTTACGCCCAAGAACGAATCTTTTTGGTGCAATTATGAGAGTTCGCTCGGTTTTATCTTTTGCCGTTCATAGCTATTTTCAAGAAAAAGGTTTTGTATATGTAAATACGCCTATTATTACTGGTTCAGATGCTGAAGGTGCTGGAGAAATGTTTAAAGTTACAGCATTGCCATTTGACAACACACCAAGAACCGAAGACGGAAAAGTAAATTATAAAGAAGATTTCTTCGGAAAAGAAACTAATCTTACCGTTTCTGGACAATTAGAAGGCGAGACTTTTGCAATGGCTTTGGGTCAGATTTATACATTCGGACCAACATTTCGTGCTGAAAATTCAAATACTTCACGCCATTTAGCTGAATTTTGGATGATTGAACCCGAAGTTGCGTTTAATGATTTGAACGATAATATGGATTTGGCAGAAGATTTTATCCAATATGTAATCAAATACACAATGGATAAATGCCAAGACGATTTAAAGTTTCTAGAAACTCGTTTATTAGAAGAAGAAAAATCAAAACCACAAGCAGAACGTAGCGAAATGGCTTTGTTAGAAAAATTAAATTTCGTTTTAGAAAACAATTTCAAACGCGTTTCATACACCGAAGCTATTGATATTTTACGAGATTCTACTCCAAATAAAAAGAAAAAATTCAATTATATTATCAACGAATGGGGTGCCGATTTACAATCTGAACACGAACGTTATTTAGTTGAAAAACATTTTAAATGTCCGGTAATTTTGTTTGATTATCCGGCAAACATAAAAGCATTTTACATGCGTTTGAACGAAGACGGAAAAACGGTTCGTGCCATGGATATTCTTTTTCCAGGCATTGGAGAAATCGTTGGTGGTTCGCAAAGAGAAGAACGTTACGACGTTTTAGTAGAAAAAATGAAAGCGTTAGGAATTGACGAAGAAGAACTTTGGTGGTATTTAGATACTCGTAGATTTGGTTCGGCAGTTCACTCAGGTTTCGGATTAGGATTTGAAAGATTGGTGTTGTTTGTAACCGGAATGACTAATATCCGTGATGTAATTCCGTTTCCTAGAACACCGCAAAACGCAGAATTTTAAAAAAAGGTTAAAAGTTTAAGAGTTTTTAAGTTTAGTTTATCTAGGCTTTTAAACTTTTAAACCCATAAACTTTTAAACCATAAAGAATGTTAAAACAAAACTTACAATTCAAATTATCTCAAAAATTATCTCCACAACAAATTCAGTTGATGAAGTTGATTCAATTGCCTACGCTTGCATTTGAGCAACGTTTGTTAGAAGAAATGAATGAGAATCCAGCGTTAGAATCTGGAAAAGATGAAGAAGAAGTTTTTGAAAAAGACGAATTCGACAACAATGACGAATATGATGATTATGAAGGAAGCGATAATATTGAAGCTGACGACATTAACATCGATGAATATTTAAGCAACGACGAAACACCCGATTATAAAACTCAAACCAGCAATTATAGCGATGATGACGATGATCGTGAGTCGCCATTGGTTCAGAATGTGAGTTTTCATCAGGATTTAATCAATCAATTGAATACGTTTATATTAAGTGATTCTGATAGAGAAATTGCTGAATTTCTTGTAGGAAGCATTGATGATATGGGCTATATTCGAAGAACTATTCAAGATATTGTTGACGATATGGCATTCACTCAAGGCATTTATACTGATGAGAAAAATGTAGAACGAATGTTGCATATTATTCACGAACTCGAACCATCAGGTGTTGGTGCGCGTGACTTGCAGGAATGTTTGTTGTTGCAATTAAAACACAAAACTCCAACTGAATATGTTGATTTGGCTATTGATATTATCGAACATCAGTTTGATGCTTTTACCAAAAAACATTACGATAAATTACTTCAAAAATATGGTGTTTCACAAGATCAATTGAAGAAAGCCATTCACGAAATAGAAAAATTAAATCCAAAGCCAGGCGGTTCATTTACTGGAAATAATAAAATTACTGAAAATATTGTTCCCGATTTTGCTATCAGAATTAATGATGGTGAATTAGAATTAACCTTAAACGGACGAAATGCGCCATCGCTTCATGTGTCGAAAGATTACCAAGAAATGATGCAAACCTATAAAGTTTCTCGTGATAAATCGAATTCACAAAAAGATGCTGTTCAGTTTATCAAACAAAAATTAGATTCAGCAAAATGGTTTATTGATGCCATAAAACAACGTCAAGAAACACTTTATGTAACGATGAATGCGATAATGCATTTTCAAGAAGAATATTTTCTTGATGGCGAAGAAACTTCAATGAAACCAATGATTTTGAAAGATATTGCCGATATGGTTGGGCTGGATATTTCTACAGTTTCTCGCGTTGCTAATAGCAAATATGTTGATACGCCTTATGGCACAAAATTGATAAAAGAATTCTTCTCTGAAGCCATGAAAAATGACCAAGGTGAAGATGTTTCAACCTTAGAAATCAAAAAAATATTGCAAGACGTAATTGGTGAAGAAGATAAAAACAAACCATTACCAGATGACCAATTAGCTGAAATTCTGAAAGAAAAAGGTTATCCAATTGCACGTAGAACCATTGCTAAATATAGAGAACAACTTGATATTCCTGTGGCTCGTATGCGTAAGAAGATTTAATCTAAACTTTATTTAGATTCTGTTCATTTAAAAATATATTTCATTGAAAAAAATTCTTCCTTTTTTTTCTTATCTCTTCCATCCTATTTTTATTCCGATTTTAGGAACACTTTTTTACATCGTATACAGCTCTGGACTTTATTCTAAAGAACAATATTTTTTATTGTTGTTTCAAGTAATCATAATTACATTTTTCTTACCATTATCATTTTTTTACTTACTAAGAACGTTCGGAAAAGTAGATTCTATAATGCTTTCGGATGCTTCTCAAAGAAAGATTCCGTTATTAATGCAAATTGCCCTAACAATTATTTTAATTAGTAAAAGTGTAACAATTGAACGGTTTCCTGAACTCTATTATTTCTTTTTAGGCGGAATTGTAAGTACTGTTATTGCATTTATTTTAATTTATTTCAAAATAAAAGCTAGTGTCCACATGATAGCTTTGAGTGCTTTGAGTTTCTTTGTAATTGGAATTAGCATGCACAATGAACTAAACATTATTTACTCAATTGCGATGCTTTTTTTACTAAGTGGATTAGTCGCATCATCACGGCTGGCTATGAAAGCGCATTCAGTAAACGAACTTGTAATTGGTTACATTTCTGGAATGATTCCTCAAATGATTTTGTGGTACTTTTGGCTATAAAATATAGAACTGTAAGCCAATATTAAAGGTATTCATTTTAATTTTTTCACTACCAATATCTGCCGATTTAAACAACGGATTAAGTCCGTAATAAATATATGCATTCCAAGTATTCCATCCTGCAGCTAAATAACAACCGTATTGTACCTTATTCAAATCAGAGTTTTTTTTGTAAATATTAGTTTGAATATCGTTTACAAATTTATATCGATTTCCAATCAAATAACTGAATTTGAATCCGCTATAAATTCTCCAAAACTTATGACTATCAGGTGTTGATGCACGCCATCTAATTTCAATTGGCAAATCTATAAAATGAAGTGATAATTTATTTTTTTTATAATAAATATCTTGAGAAATTATCTCATAAGAATTAGTTGAATTAACATCATCATGAACTTGATATAAATTATCATTGTAAATATTTAGCGAATACCCTAAACCAGCAGCTATGGCAAAAGTTCGACTTTTATTAATTGGCATATCTCTAAGAAAACCAACCGCAATTCCTGGAGAAAACTTCTTTTGATCAAGGCCTTTTGGTGTTTTTTGAAGATTATTATATGTAAAATTTATATAAAATTGATCTTCACGATATAAAGAATCTACAACAGCTTTCTTTTCTACAGCTTCTTCTTGCGCAAGTGCACTAAAGGATAAAATCAACGTTAAAATGGAAAGATAAAAACGCATTTTCAAGAAATTTAGCAGAGAGGAAGGGATTCGAACCCTCGATATGTTGCCATATACACGCTTTCCAAGCGTGCGCCTTCAGCCACTCGGCCACCTCTCTTTTTGGAATTACAAAGAAACAATAAAATTTAGCAATAATCAAGGCTTATTGCATCTCACCGCGCAAAGAAGTTTCGAAAATTGTTTTAAAAACATTTGCAGCTACTTTTTGACCTAATAGATACATTAATTTTGTTATTGCAGCTTCGGTTGTGATGTCTTTTCCAGAAATTACTCCAATTTTCTTGAGTTGTGTACTCGTTTCATATTGTCCCATATTTACACTACCGCCAGAACATTGGGTTACGTTTATAACATGTAATCCGTTTTTGATTGCTTTTTTCAAAATTAAAATGAACCAATCTTCCGTTGGTGCATTTCCTGAACCATAAGTTTCTAATAGTATTCCTTTTAAATTCGGAATTGCAACTATTGAAGATAAAACTGATTCATTGATTCCTGGAAACATTTTTACAACCACAACATTATCGTCTAATTCCTTGTGAACTATTAACTTTTTGGTTGGTTTTGGTAGCAATAAATTAGAATTTACTTTTAAATGTACTCCAGATTCGGCCAATTCATTATAATTTGGAGATGCAAAAGCATTAAAATGTTCTGCATTTATTTTTGTAGTTCTATTTCCGCGGTATAATTTGTATTCAAAATAAAGGCAAACTTCTTGAATAACTGGCTTTCCTTTTTGTTGTAAAGAAGCAATTTGAATGGCTGTAATAAGATTTTCTTTTGCATCAGTTCGCAAGTCACCAATTGGAAGTTGCGACCCAGTAAACACAACTGGTTTTGCTAAATTCTCCAACATAAAACTCAATGCCGATGCAGAATATGACATAGTATCTGAACCATGTAATACCACAAATCCATCAAATTTTGAATAATTTTCCTCTATTACTGAAGCTATTTGAATCCATTTTTCAGGATTCATATTGGAAGAATCGATTGGTTTTTCAAATGAAAATGTTTCGATTTTACAATCCAATTGTTTCAATTCGGGAATCTTGTCTAATAATTGATTGAAATCAAATGCTTTTAAAGCACCAGTTTCAAAATCTTTCATCATACCAATTGTACCGCCAGTATAAATTAAAAGTATGTTGGGTTTAGATTGCATTCTCGTATTTCGATTTATTCACAACTGGATTAGCGTACATATTTAGAAAACCTTCTACCATAATTTCATTAGAACAATCGATTTTCATTTCCAATCGTCGTTCGAATAATGACTTTTCATCTTCAGTGTAATGACTGCTGTATTTATTGGTTTTATACAACAAATCATAAGCTATATAGTTGGTTGGCCACAATTTATAAGATTGTAAAATAGAATCATCAATAGCTTGTGCCAAAGCTTGAATTTGTTTATTGTTGTTATCAAATTCAGCAGAAATACTATCTAATTCAGAATTTAATACATCGCCAACATGAATATGTATGTGCTTTTTTTGACCAATAATTCCGCTTAAAAGAGTAACAAAATCTTCATTTTTATCTTTTACATAAATTTCAGCTTTTGCTTCTGCCATTAATTGAGGCATTTTCAAAGCATCAGTAGGATCATATTCATAAGAAATTGAAACTGGAACTATCTTGATTTTTTTGAAGTAATCCATTAAATTAGATTCGTCTGAACCCATTCCGAGCATTTTTAAAACGCCCGAATGAGTAGCGTCATTGCCGTCTTTGGTTCTTCCTTCACGTTGTGCAATCCAAACCGAACGATTTTCACGCAACAACAACTGACCAATATATTCGGCCATTAATTTAGAACTTTGCAATAATTCTCTTGGAGATAAACCGCGTTGAACTAGAAAATTACGATTTAATTTAGCTAACGTATTCATAAAATCACGTTTTACTAAATTGTCACCAATTGCAGATGCTGTCATTACTAATCCGTGTTCGAACAAACAAGCATTTAATAAAGAAGTGTCTAAAATTATATCTCTATGATTGGAAATAAAAAGATATGCTGTGTTTTTTTCTAATTTATCAAACCCAGAAGTTGACAAACCATCTGAACTTTTTTCTAGTACTTGTTTTAGTGCTTGATAAATAAAATTACATTGAAAATCTCTAGTAGAATGAGTTCTTTTTAATTGTTCTTTCCAAATTTCATCCTCCAATTCAGGAAAAGTAAAATTCATAATTGCCTTCATCATTGGATGATTCACTGAAGCACATATTGCTTCGTTTACTTCGGTATCATAAAACGGACGAATTGCATCAAACTTCTGCATTTTAGTTTTCATTTTTAAGAAAAACAAAATAACAAAAAAAATATGACTTTTTGATTACTTAAAGATTAAATGGTATTGAAGTAAATAAAAAAGGATTGACACCAATTTCACTAATTAGCACAAATTGAATCACTTAAAATTATCCTACTAATTTCTTAAGTCTCTTTATTATTAGTTAAATTAATTGCGGAACAGTTTTCGTGAAAATTTGTGAAATTCGTGTGGAAAATAGGTTTTGATTATAATCAGTTCTATATCCCAAAAATAGCTTTCGAGTTTTCAGTAGTAATTCTAGCAATTTCTTCTATTGGAAGATTATAAATTTCGGATAGTTTTTGAGCAACCAAAACTGTGTAGCTACTTTCATTTCTCTTGCCACGATGTGGAATCGGAGCTAAATAAGGTGAATCGGTTTCGAGAACAATGTGTTTCAAATCTATTTTATCTAAAAACTGATCAATTTTTCCGTTTTTGAAAGTTGCTACTCCGCCAATTCCTAGTTTTAATCCTAATGAAATTGCATGTTCAGCTTGTGCTAAATCTCCTGTAAAACAATGGAAAATACCAAATAAATCGGATGCTTTTTCGCTTTCTAAAACTTCAAATGTTTCATCAAAAGCATCACGACAATGAATGTTAATTCCTAATTTATATTTTTTTGCTAATTGAATTTGATATTGAAAAGCATGTTGTTGAATGGATAACGTGGTTTTATCCCAAAATAAATCAATTCCGATTTCACCAATTGCGTAGAATTTTCTTTTAGACAATTCAGATTCCACATGTGCTAATTCTTCTAAATAATTTTCTTTCACATAACACGGATGCAATCCCATCATTAAGAAGATATTATCTGGAAAAAGTTGTTCCAAATCATACATTTTCTGGGTATAAGTCGAATCAATCGACGGAATAAAAAATCGTGAAACTCCAGCATCAATGGCACGTTGAATTGTTTCTGTTCTGTCGTCTTGAAATTGTGAAGAATATAAATGTGTGTGTGTATCGGTAAAAATCATTTTCTAATTGCGAGTTTTGAAATGCAAAAGTAGTGAAAGAAAATGTTATTTAAGAAACACTTCGACAAGCTCAGTGTGACAATATCCTACTAATAGCTTTTAGAATAATAATCTCTAAATACAATTATGAAAACCAATTTCAGTCTTAGCCTGTCGAAGATAATTTAAAGTGAATCTTTAATCCAACTTATCCAACAATTTCTGTGCCTTTTCATAATCTTCAGCGTCCTCTGGAAGTTGTTTTAAATACGTTTTACATTCTTCGTATTGTTTTTGTTTCAATTTTGATAAGGCTAAATTCCAAGTTGCTTTGTCTTTATATATTGAAGTTCCTGATTGTAATTTGGTAAATGTTGCTTCCGCATCTGCAAATTTATTTTCTTCCAAAAGTGAAATTCCATAGAAATAACGAACTTCGGGTTTGTCATATTCCTTCAATACAATTTCAAAATTTTCGATAGCTACTTTATATTTTTTGGCATTGTATGCATCTTGAGCTGCTTTCAAATTTTTAATTACGCTACCGCGTTCAAGTAAATTAGCGCTTTCATGTTGGTTGTAATCGCCATATTGCGGAATGCTATTTTGCATGAAAAACCAAGTTCCTAGTAAAATTGCAACCGATGCTGCAACTGCATAATAAAAAGTTTTAAACTGAATGACTTTTGATTTCGTTTGTCTTTCTGAAGAAGAAAAATGACTTTCAGAAATTGACTTTAAATTAGCTTTAAAATCAATTGTTTTGGAATCAAATTTGTTTTCGATAAACGACGTTGTTTCTTTATACAAATTGAAATCAGCTTTGAATTGAGCATCGTTTTGCAACTTTTCATCAAAGATTATTTTTTCGTCGGATAGCATTTCGTTATTGAGATAACTTTCAAATGCTATGTAATTTTCTTCGTTCATAACTTAGTAATTTATAGATCGAAATCTAGGTGATTGTTGAATCATTTCGGTTAATTGACCTGTACAAAGTGATTTTTTCTTACGCACATAACCATAAGTTACATTCAGTTTTTCGGCAACTTCTTCCATTGTTTTTGTTACAAAACTCAACTTTAGAACTTCCTGACATTTTTCTCCTAATTTTTGAAACATTTCATCAAATAGTGATTGTTTCTCGTCAAAAATTTCGGTTTGAAATGCCATTTCCTGAATGGGTTCATCTATAGATACACTATCATCTTGTAATGTTACCTCTTTGTTAGAAGATTTTTTTAATTCATTCAGCCAACGGCGTTTACAAAGCAGAAAAAAATAAGCATCAAACGGACAAGTTAGTTGCAATCCGTTAGTTTTTGCTTGATTATAAATAGTTATTAGCACTTCTTGAATAACATCTTGCGCCTGATCGTCATCGCCACTATTGGTTCGAATGTAGTTTTTGACTTTGGGCACGAACTTCTTATATATAGACTGAATGATGCTTGAATTATTTTGCACCAATCCATCAATATACATTTGGTCTGGATGAAGATTTTTATCTGCCATAACTAACTAATTTATTGGCTAATGTAAAAAAAATAAAATTAGTAGGTAACAAATTAATCATTGTGTTGATATAGTTATGAAACGTTCTTCAATTGGAATTTGAAATTACTTTAAAAAAGAATCTGAAATAAATTCAGATTGAATGGGTAACAAATTAAAAAGCTAATTGATATAACAATAGAAAACAAAATCAAACAATTATTAAAAACATTAAATACTAGAAATCATGAAAAGATCAATTTTAACATTAGCCATCGTAGCATTATCATTTTCAAATATCAATGCTAAAGAAGTAACAACAACTTCAAACATAATCGACCCGAGCTTCAGCGAACTGGCGAAGCAAACAACTGCAACTCTAACAAGAGATCAAATTAAAGAAGTTTATGATTGGAATGTAAAAACAACACACGGAAACTATTCTGGAACTGCAAACTCTCTTGAAGAAGCTCAAAGAATGATAGAATTAGTAACTGTTGGTGAAGTAGTTCTTGACCGAAAAATCGAAAGTTTCTTTCAAGTAAAAGAAGCTGTAGTAGCATCTGATAAAGTAAGACTTTATTTTTGGGAAGTAACAACTAATACCGGTTCTGCCAAAGGATTTTCAAGCTCTGAAAGTCAAGCTAAAAGAATGATTGAATTAGTAAGTACTGGAGACATTTTGAGCTACAAAATCATTCAAAGTACTGATATTAAAAAATAAAAACCGTTAAACAACGGATAAAAAAATAGTTAATCAAACACAAAATTATAGTTAAACGACGGTATCTCAAATAAAAAATTTGAATGAGTTTTGCACTATACTTTTCTAATCCATTTTAAAAAATAGAAATTATGAAACTTTTAAAAAACACTTTTAATTTAGAATCTCAAATTAAAAAAATTGCAGTATTATTTATGATAGGTCTAACAATTACAAGTTGTAGTCCATCAACATCGGCTCCAGTACCAACTTCATGCTCGACATCGGGAACTGATTTTCAAAACATTTATTTTACTACACTTGGAAGCAATTCTTTGTATGATGATTATACAACTATGGATTTGGTGACGCATGAATACACCTTTAACATGTTTTCAACTAAAACTATTTGTCAAATTGGGTATCAAGGTAAAGCCGCGTTAACATCTGCAACTACTCCTTATACGATTTCGATATTTGAAAACTCTGTAAGCACAACAGTTCCAATTTATACTGAAAATCGTTCTTTCAATTCTGCATTTACAGATTATTATACACCCACAGGATCACCAATAACATTAGTATCTGGACATACTTATACCATAAAGAGAACTGTAAATAATTATTTAGGCAATATTTCTAATACTACAGGAAGAATATGTCGATTCAATTCTGGGCCATTACCAACTGCAGCAACTTTAGCCGGAAGTATTATGGGAATAACTAGTTCTAACTTTTATGGTACTGGTGGACCGGTTCCTAACTATGGAATTCCCTACATTGATATTGTATTTCAATAAAAATAAAAAAACTTTCAAAATTGGGGTAACAAATTTTAATAGCAGTTGATATAATAGTATAAAACAAAAATAATCTGAAATGGATTCAGATTAAATTAACAAATTCAATTAACACATTCTGAAACAAACTCAGATAAAAACCTAGAAATTATGAAATCAAAAATTCAAGAAAACAAAAGAAACAATTTTTACTTGGTAAGTAAAAATTTAAAAAACATCGGATTAGTATTTGTAGCAACTTTAGCTTTAACAAGTTGCAGTAATGATGACAACTCGGCTAACGAACCAATTGTTCCAACAGCGCAAGCATTTTCGAATCTTCAAAATGCCGCTTTAGCCAGTGTAACACAAAACTTTACTTTAACAGCAGAAAGCGGTATTACTACTTTAACATCGGCAAAAGGAGTTACAATAAAAATTGATGGTGCAGGATTACGAAAAAATGGAGCGCCTGTAACTGGTACTGTAACTGTTGAATATGCTGAAGTTTTTGATGGTGGAAAAATGTTAACTGCTGACAAAACTACAATGGGATTAAATGGAAGCGGACAAATGGAAGCAATGAAATCTGGTGGAGAATACTTTATTCAAGCAAGACAAGGCGGTGTTGATTTAACAACTGTTACACCAATTCAAGTTAAAATTCCATCGAGTTTAACCGGTGCAGCAACAGATACTGGAATGCAACTTTGGACAGGTCAAGCGCCAACTGCTACATCAAATATGCTTGCTTGGATTCCAACTCCAGGTACAAATGGCGCGTTAAATTTTGGTGGACCACAAGGTTCAAATGATTCATACAATGTAGGTTTCACTGGATTTGGATGGACTAACGTTGATAGATTTGCTGGAGTAACTGGGCCTAAAACTTTATTACTTGCAACTGTACCAACTGGTTATAATGATTCAAATTGTGCCATTTATTTACATTATGATGGACTTGGAACTCAATTAGCAAAATTCGATCGATATTTAACTGCAACACAACAATTCTCTGAACATTACGGACAAATTCCTGTAGGATTACAATGTCACGCAATTTTTGTAACCGAAGATAATGGCCAATGGAGATATGCAATTAAAGCTATTACCGTTCAAACTGGTGATGTTTATAATTTTACATTTTCAGAAACTATATTAGGAAATCAAGCACAACTAGAGGCAGCAATAAATGGATTACCTTAAATAGTAGTTAGTTAAATATTTTTAAAGCGGTGATTTATTCATCGCTTTTTTATTTTGTCTTTTATTGTTAAAAACAAGTGAAACATTTTAGATTAAATTTAAAAATAATATAAACATTTAGGGTAACAAATTATTAATGAAGTTGATATATTAATATAAAACAAAAACAATCTGAAACGAGTTCAGATTAAAACAACTTTTAAAATAATAGAAATCATGAAAACAACATTTAAAAACACCGGACTTTTAATCGTAATAGGATTAATATTTGCAAGTTGCTCAAGTCCAAGTCCAGCACCGATTCCAGTTCCTGCTTGTAGTTCTACAAACACCATTTTTAATCAGCTTTATGCTAATGTGGTTACTCTTCCAGGTCATCAAAACACTAACACTTTTGACACAGAAATTCACGAATATACATTTCAATTTTCTCAAAACAAAACCATTTGTAGTATTGGCTATCAAAGTCAACTCGCAATAGCTGCTGTTCCATATAAAATGGAAATCATAGACAACAACTCTAATACAATCGTATATTCTGGAAATCACGTATTTTCATCAGCAAACACCAGTTATGTGTCAATAACTCCTACTCCAATTATTGCCAATCAATCTTATACAATAAGAAGAACAATGCTTTTAACAAATGCTGGTAACAATTTTTCAAATCTAATTGGACGTGCAGTAAATCAACCAGGAGCATTAATTAGTTTTCCTCAATCTTTTGGAATTATGACAATAACCGGTGCTAACTTTTATCAAAATGGTGGACCCTTAGTAAATAGAGGAATTCCTTACATCGATTTTGCTTACTATTAATAGATATCAAAAAATTCTAAAAAAAATTCAGGAATAAGGGTATCAAATTTTATTAACAATTGATATAATACTATAAAACAAAACATCTGAAAAATTGAAATAAATTCAGCTTATCAATTTCAGATTCAATTAACAAATTCTGAAACAAGTTCAGAACAAAAAACCTAGAAATTATGAAATCAAAAATTCAAGAAAACAAAAGAAACAATTATTACTTGGTAAGTAAAAATTTAAAAAACATCGGATTAGTATTTTTAGCAACTTTAGCTTTAACAAGTTGCAGTAATGATGACAACTCGGCTAACGAACCAATTGTACCAACTGCTCAAGCATTTTCAAATCTTCAAAATGCTGCTTTAGCAAGTGTAACCCAAAATTTTTCAATGGTAGCCGAGAATGGCTTAACTACTTTTACATCAACTAATGGTGTAGTTATTAAAATAAACGGTACTAATTTAAGAAAAAACGGAAATCCAGTAACTGGAAATGTAAATATCGAATATGCCGAAGTATTTGATGGTGGAAAAATGCTAACAACTGATAAAACAACAATGGGAATGCAAGCCAATGGTCAAATGGGATTGATAATTTCTGGAGGTGAATTTTTCTTAAAAGCTACTCAAGGAAACGTTGAACTTACAACAGTTGGACCAATTCAATTAATAATTCCAACGACATTAACTGGTGGGCCAAATCCAGCAATGACACTTTGGACTGGGCAAGCACCAACAGCTGGAGCCAATATGCTTGGATGGATAGCAACCGATCCTGGACCAACTGGAGCCGTAGGAGTAATAGTTAACGGACAAGGAACAATTACTCCAGGTACTTACAATGCAGCATTACCAGGTTTTGGTTGGACAAATGTGGATAGATTTTATAACGATCCAAGACCAAGAACACAGCTTTTAGCCACAGTTCCATCTGGCTATAATGAAGGAAACTCAGCAATTTATTTACATTATGACGGACAAGGAAATAGTTTAGCAAAATTTGATAAATACTTAACTGCAACTCAACAATTTTCTGAACATTACGGACAAATTCCAATAGGTTTAGTTTGCCATGCAATTTTTGTAACAGAAGATAACGGTCAATGGCGCTATGCAATTAAAGCTTTTACAGTTCAATCGGGTGATATTTATAATTTCACATTAGCAGAAACTACATTAGGAAATCAAGCACAACTAGAGGCGGCAATAAATGCATTACCATAAAAGTATTTAAGTTAATTGTTTTTTTAAAAGCGGTGATTAATTCATCGCTTTTTCCTATTTTTATAATTCCTAACCAAAACCAATGATTATGAAAAAATTACTATTTCTTTTCATATTGACGACTTCTATTTCTTTTTCACAAACAAAAGTCAAAGATACTGTTACACGCAAAGCCACAATTGGTTATGATAAAAAGGGAAATCAAGTTTCTTTAAAACCTGAAACACCACCATTAAATCAAGTTGCAGGTGCGCCGCCAGCGAGTTATAGTTATTTTTGGGAATTTGGAGATGGAAGTTATAGCAAAGCAAAAGAACCTAAAAAAGTATATAAAAAGAAAGGCGAATACAAAGTCAATCTTGTAGTAACCAATAATTACGACAACGGAAAACCACCAACAACGCGACCAAAAACTGTAGCGGTTACCGAAATAACTGATGATAAATTTGATGAAATTGCTTCCATTGAAACCGAAGGTGGGTTCAAAGTATTACACAATCGCGAGCCAGTTCCAGATGATGAAATTACTGTAATTTTGAGTTATGAAAACCTATTGGATTATGTTGCTAGCGGAAAATTATATCTGTTTTACAACGACAAAGAATTCAAAAATAAGAACTTCGATTTAGTAGAAACCCGAACACATTTTGGCGAAAAAGAAATTCAAGAAAATGGAATTGTAATGGTCGATGACAAAAACAATTCTTATCAAAATATAGCTTCTGAAACTAATTATTTGCCATTACGATTTTCTAAAGAAGATGAAGACGATCAAAATTTAGATTTGACTTTAGCCGAAAGCAAATCATTATTCACAGATTCTAAAGTTTTAGAATTTGACAATATGGATGCCAAAGAAACTCGAAATGTTTTTTTTACTTTTAAAACAACTCCTGAAATGCTCAAAGACACAAGCGCTGTTGTAAAAATGCGTGGTGTTTACGTTCCAGACAGAAATTATAAAAACCACAAAAAGAAAACCCTCGAAATGGAAATTGTAACTTCTCATGATCCTAATAAAATGTCGAGCAATGCTACTTTAATCAATTATAGATTGGTGCGTTTTAAAACAACAAATTTCAAAACCCGATTTCAAAATGACGGTGAAGGTCCAGCGAGAACGATTCGTTTAGAAACTGATATTCCTGAAATGTTTGATAAAAAAACATTGCAAATTGTAGATTGTTATCCCAAATGCCCGATTTGCCCCAAAGGCGAAAATGTGACTTATAGTTGCATCGATACCATCATTAAAAAAAATCAAATTCATTTTACTTTCAAAAATATTTATTTACCCGGAAGCAATCAAAAAAATGTGACTGAAAAAGATTCAACCAAAGGATTTGTAAAATACTCATTAAAATTTGGTAAAGATTTTCATAAGATAAAAACCAAAAGCAAAACATCTATTTTCTTTGATAAAAACGAACCTGTGATTACGAATTATGCTACAACAAGATTCAAACCAGGTATTTCAATTGGAATAAAATCGGGTTATAACTATTTTACAAAATTGAACAACATAATAACAGACCAAAATAATGAGAATCCGACTAAACAAAAATCGAATGGTTATTTTATTGGATTAACAATATCACCCTATAAATCTTACCGTTTTTATTGGCAATCAGAAATTTATTATAGTACTTTCAATTTATCTGGTGCTAGTCAAGTTTCGTCTTTTTCACAAATTCTTTTTAATCCGGCAATTCCATCAAACAATGGCACTGGACCTTATGATTTTGGGAATACACAAACTACAAGCAAATCAAAAATCACAAGAAACAGCATCGATTTGGTACCAATTTCGCTTCGATATAATATCAATAATTATATTGGTCTTGGTGTAGGCCCGCAAGTTTCATTAGTTTTAAACGAAACAACAGAATCCCAAAACACAAAAAAATATTATGGTGTAAATGCTGCAACACCGCCTCCAGGTCAAGAATTACCGCAATTAGAAGAAAATAATTCTTCGAAAGCTACAACTGATAATTTTCAAAAAATACAAACAAGTGTTTTTGCAGATGTTACTTTTGGTTTTGCACGAATTGGTCCAAGTCTTGGAGCGCGTTACTACATGAATTTTGAAAAAAACTTTAACTATTGGCAGTTTTATGCTATTTGGAAGTTTTAATTTTAACACAAAAATCACAAAAGAAAAAAATAATATTTTAAACATAAATCTATCTTGACTTTTGATATAATTTTTAACACAAAAGTCACAAAAGAAAAAAATTAAGAGATACAAATATTAAAGACTAATCTTTTGTGACTTTTGTGCTAAACCAAACCTAAACAATAAAACTTTTGTGACTTTTGTGTTAATAAAAAAATCCATGCGAAAATTATTTCTTCTTTTTCTAATTACAAACTTTGCCTTTTCTCAAAGTACTAATTTGTCATTAGAAGAAAAAATATATGTTGCGACAGAAGCTTTTCAAGCCAATCAAAATGAAGCGAGCTTAAAAAAATTAGAATCATTTGATAAAAGTGTTTCAAAAACAATTCAAGTTTCAAAAAACAAAGCAGAGCTGTTAGCCTACATTTATTTGAATTGTAACAAAGCATTTTATCAAAAACAAATTGGTGCCTATCAAGATGCCATAAAAAATTATGAAAAAGCATGGCAACTTTATGATAAAAATAAAATTAAATCGGACTTTGATATTATAGAATATTGCCTAAAACCGCTCGGAAATCTTTACACAATTATAGGCGATTACGACAATGCCGAAAACACAATCAAACAATACTTTTATATCGCTGACAAATCCGGAAATACCGATTTAAAAGTGTCTGCTCTGGTTAATTTAACCAACGTCTTGCAAAATTCGGGCAGAATCGATTTAGCTATTTCATTATTGGAAGATACTTTGAAAAATGACAATTTAACCGAATCTCAAAAAGCAATTTTAGCATCAACTTTAGGCGCAAATTATCTAATCAAGAAAGAAACTACTAAAGCTAAAATTCAAATTGAAAAAGCAATAAAAATTTATAAAAAACAATCGAATAACACTTTATCATTAGCAACTTGTTATAAAAATTTAGCATCAATTTATTTTGAAAACAAAAACTATGAAATGGCAAATTCTAGTTTTGAAATTGCCGAAAATTACTTGAGTAAAACTCCAATATTGGGACAAATTGCGATGGCGAAAAACTACTATGACCATGCTTTATTTTATTTCAATCAACAAAATTATGACAAAGCAATAAGCTATATTACTTATACTTTTAAAAATACTCTATACAATTACAATGATAATGATGGCCATTTGCCATCCAAAAATAAATTATTTGCCAATACCGTTTTATTAGATGCATTAGATTTACAAGCTGCAATTTACACTCAACAAAATCTACCAAAAAAAGCATTGGAATGTTATCAACTTTGCTTTTATATTGAAGAACTTTTTCAATCGTTATTGGTTTATGAAAATTCTAAAATCATTCATCAAATTGGGAATCGAAATCGTACTGAAAAGTGTATCGAAATCTATTACAATTTATATCAAAAAGAAAAGAAAATACTTTATTTAGAAAAAGCATTTCAACTTTCGGAAATAACAAAATCATCTGTTTTAAAACAATTTAGTTCCAAATTAATTTCCAAAGAAGAAAAATTAATTAGAAAACAATTGCAAGATTGGAACACCATTATCATCAAAGAACAGCAAAAATTAAACTATGCCGACATTGATAAAATCAACAATGCTATAAAAAAGCAAAACGAATTAATGTTGCTTTTAAAATCAAACGAAACGTCAAATAAAAATGAAATTCAAACTGAAATTAACTTAAATAACCTCTATTCTAAATTAGAAAAAGACAAGGCTGTATTAGTTTCCTATTTTGCTGGAATTGAAAAATTATATTCTTTCACAATTGAAAATAATTCTATTAAATTGCTGAAAATTGATGACGCTTTTAAAAATAATTCTGTTTTTTATGGGTTTATAAATTATTTTAAAGACTCAAATACAATAACTGAAAACCCAAAAGAATACAATCATATTGGAAATACTGTTTTTAATTTATTAAAACTTCCAATTAACAAATCTAACAAAAACCTCATCATTATTCCCGATGGAATCTTAAATTTTCTACCATTTGAAGCATTAATTACTGAGCAAAGTACAACTACTAATTTTGCTAAAATGCATTATTTATTGAATGATTTTAAAGTGGGTTATGCTAATTCTGCTTCGTTTTATTTAGCCGAAAAACCATTCCAGCATACTAAAAAAACGGTTTTGGGTGTGTTTCCAGTATTTGAAAATTCCAATTTAGAGTTGGCTTATTCGGTTGATGAAATGAAAGCAATTCAAAGGAATTTTAAAGGAAAATTTTTAAGTAAATCACAGGCTACATTTGATAATTTCAAATTAAATGCAGGAAATTATTCAATACTTCATCTTTCAACACATGCTGATTCTGGCGATATTGAAAGTCCGGCAATAATCAAGTTTTATGATCAAGATATACTATATTCAGAGTTTTATACTTTAGATATTAATCCCGATTTAGTGGTATTAAGCGCCTGCGAAACAGGTTTAGGAAAACTGTACAAAGCCGAAGGCGCAATGAGTATTTCTCGAGGTTTTCAAATGGCTGGAGCTAAAAATCTGTTATTTTCACTTTGGAAAGTTAATGATTACACAACCTCTGTTTTCATGGAAAAATTCTATAAGAACATTAAAGACGGAAGCTCTTTTTTTGATGCTAATCATAAAGCAAAACTTGATTTTTTATCTGATTCTGATATTTCGAATACTAAAAAATCTCCTTATTTTTGGGCTCCAATGGTATATTACGGAACAATAGAAAGTGAAACTTCAACAAATTATTTATGTTGGATTTCAATTGTTGGAGGTTTAATTGGTTTATTTTTGCTTTTCAAATTTGTCATAAATGGAAGATTTTCAAAAAATATTAAAGAAAAATAAATACAAAAAAATAAACTTCAAAGTCTCTAAAACACAGCATTTACTTGTAAAAGCAAGTATAAACGGAGTAAAAGGCAATTTTATTTTAGACACTGGCGCGAGCAATAGCTGTGTAGGATTTGAAAGTGTAGCATTATTTCAACTCAATGCTGGAAAATCATCAACAAAAGCCGCTGGAGCTGGAGCAACTGGAATGTTTACCCAAATTGCAAAAAATAACAACCTACAATTGGGTAAATGGAAAAACAAAGAATTTCATTTAGTGATTTTCGATTTATCGCATGTAAATGAAGCTTTACAACAATACAATGCTAAACCAGTTCAAGGAATTATTGGCGCCGATATTTTGTTACAAGGAAAAGCTATTATTGATTATTATAATCATTGTTTGTATTTGAGATAATGGTTAAGAAAAGTTATAATAAAAAAATAAATCTTATATTTGGGTTCTTAACACCTTGATTATGAGAAAATTTTACACTAATTCGTTTCTTTTACTGATATTTGGATTATTCAGTTTTAGTTCTTTTGGACAAATTAATGCCGTAGATAATACTTTTGCGGTTGTCTATGATGCTAACCAAGTCACTGCTGGAAACTTCTTGCTAAATGATACCCTAAATGGTGTTCAAGCTACCACAACCAACGTTACAGTATCTTTGGTTTCAACTACAAATTCGGGTATTTCTATTTCGGGAACAAACATTGTTGTTGCTGGAGGAACTCCGCAAGGAACATATACGTTAACTTACCAAATATGCGATGTTGCAAACCCCAATACTTGTGATACCGCAGTAGTGACTGTAAATACCCAACTTCTTGCCAATCCTGATTCTATTAATAGTAGTGTTTGTAGTCAATATACTATTGGAAATGTTTTAGGCTCTGGAACTGATTTAAACTATGTGGACACTTTAAATGGAGTTCCTGTTGTGCTAACTCCTTATTATACACAACCCGGAAACGTATTACACCCAGCTACTGCAACTTTAACTTATTTTCAAAACTATCCTGACATTATTATAAATTATAATGGTGATGTTCTTATTATTCCATCAGGTCAAATCAATCCTGGATACTATACTTTAACCTATCAACTATGTGAGATAGCTCATCCCAACAATTGTAGTGTTGGTTATGTGACTTTAAATCTTTATCCTGGTCAAATTTATGCTAATTATGATGATTTTACCAATACACCAATTGACAATACTACAGGCGGAAATACTATTAGCGTTCTTAGTAATGATTTTTCTGAATGTTCTGGTGGTATTAATTTAAGTAATTCAAATGTCTTTTCGATATCTATCCCAAATGGACTAACTCTTTACCCAGACGGAGTAATCAATGTTGCCATTGGAACTGCTCCTGGAACTTATTTAGTAAATTATATGGTGTGTGTGAACGGTGGCCTTTGTTCCCAGGCTACTGCAACAGTCCTTGTAACAGGAGTTTCAAGTTTAGTAGCAAACTATGATGATTTCAGTACAAATTACCCTAATTCAACTACTGCAAGTGTGCTCGCGAATGACACTTTGAACGGAAACTTAATTACGAATTCGTCTAGTGTTATACTTACAGCCTTGAATAATCCGGCTGGTTTTACTTTAAATACTGATGGAACTATAACAATTGCATCTACTGTTCCCGAAGGAACCTATACTGTACCTTATAAAATTTGCAATCCATCAAGTATGAGTGATTGTTATGTAAATTATGCTTACGTCGTTGTTTTCAAAAATAGAATTTTAGGGAAAATAAAATTTGATGCCAACAGCAACGGATGTGATGTAAATGATGCTTATTTAAATAACATTAGAGTTAAAAATGTAAACGGAACAGCTACTTATTCAAATTATACCAATTACAATGGAAATAGTCAATATTATTTAATTGGTGATGTGGGAACTAATACGGTAACTGTAACCAATTTACCAAGCTACTTTACCGTTTCTCCTGCCAATCAAGTATTTAATTTTACAACGCCAGGAACTACAACGGCTTCTGATTTTTGTGTTTCTATAAATGCTAATGTTGATGATTTAGAAGTTGTTGCAATTCCTAGATTCAATGTGGTGCCGGGTCTTCCAGCATTTTATGACATTTGGTATAAAAATAACGGAAGCACAACTTTATCTGGACAAGTTTCGTTCCAATTCAACAATTCTAAAATGTCTTTTTTAAGTAGTAGTCCTTCTCCAAACACAATCGGAACAAGTTCGTTGACCTATACTTTTTCAAGTCTTGCTCCTTTTGAAAGCCGACTAATTAGCAATGTCAAATTTCAAGTGGCAACTCCACCAACTATAAACTCGGGTGATGTAGCCACTATTACTGGTACAATAACGCCTGTTGCGGCTGATGCAACTCCAACAAATAACACGAGTGTTTTAAATCAAACCGTTGTAAACTCTCAAGATCCAAATGACATTGTGGTTCATGAAGGCACTACAATAACATTGGCAAAAGCACAACAAGATTATTTGCACTATACCATTCGCTTTCAAAATGTTGGAACTTCCAATGCTATCAACATCAAAGTTGTAAATGATTTAGACGCTAAATTAGATTGGAGTACATTTGAATTAATTAGCACAAGTCATAATTGCAGAATAAAAAACAAAAATGGTCATAATGAATTTTTATTTGAAGGAATTAATTTACCAGGAACTACCAACGAACCGCTAAGTCATGGTTATATAAGCTTTAAAGTAAAACCGATTGCTTCAATTGCGGTTGGAAATGTTATTCCAAGTGTGGCAAATATTTATTTTGATTATAATGCAGCAATTGCGACCAATGCTGTTTCTACAACTGTGGTTGCAAATTTAGCTAATGAAAATTTCGCTTTAAATGATTTAAAATATTTTCCAAATCCTGTAAAAAATAGTTTATCAATTTCAAATTCATCATTAATTGATAAAATTGAGATTTCAACCATTATAGGACAAAATATATTTAGTAAAACAGTGAATAATTTGCAAACTGAAATAGATTTATCTGATTTATCTAATGGTGTTTACTTCTTGAAAATCAATAGTGAAGGTCAGGAAAAAACTATTAAAATCATAAAAGAATAAAGATAAATTTCAAAATATTAAATCCCAAAATTCATTTAATACAATTGACTTTTGGGATTTATTTATTTTTCCTAAAAGAATAAGAAGCAATAACTACACTTATTATCATTAAAATTCCGCCTAATACAAATGGTGCTCCAGCAAACTGAAACGGTGCATCTTTATGAGTAAAATAATAAAAAATACTCGACATCATTGGTGGTCCAATAATGGTTGAAGCACTCATTAAACTGGCTAATGTGCCCTGAATTTCACCTTGTTCTGTTGGAGCTACTTTACTAGAAATTACTGCCTGAATAGCTGGGCCGGCAATACCACCAAGACAATACGGAATCAAAAACACAAACATCATCCAACTTTGACTTGCAATTGCGAACAAGAATAATCCAACGGCATAAAGAGTTAATCCTAAATAAATACTTCTTTCGTTTCCTAATTTTGGGTTTATCCAACGAATTAATCCGCCTTGAACAATTCCAACTAAAAGTCCGATTACTCCCAATGAAATTCCGACCATTTTTTCATCCCAACCAAACTGATACATTGTAAAATAACTCCAATTTCCTTGCACAGCATTTGAAGCAACATAAACTATAAAAATTGAAGCAAGCAATCCATAAAGCGTAGGATATTTTTTCAAATTCATAAAAGCTCCAATGGGATTGGCACGTTTAAAATTTACTTCTCGCCTATTCTCTTTAGATAATGATTCTGGCAAAATAAAGTATCCGTATAAAAAATTCAACAAACACAAAACGGCAGCTGCATAAAACGGAACTCTTGAGCCATATTGTCCTAATAATCCACCAATTACTGGTCCAATTATAAACCCTAACCCGAACGCTGCTCCAATCATTCCGAAGTTTTTGGCTCGGTTTTCAGGTGTACTCACATCAGCAATATAAGCAGAAGCCGTTGTAATACTCGCACCAGAAATTCCTGCAATAATTCTTCCAACAAACAACCAAGTGATTGTTGGCGAAAAGGCTAAAAGTAAATAATCTAATGAAAAGGCAAAAAGTGATATTAAAATTATTGGACGTCTTCCAAATTTATCGCTTAAATTTCCAATTAAAGGAGCAAACATAAATTGTGTAATAGCATACGCAAAAGTCAACCAACCTCCATATTTAGCAGCTTCACTAATATCGCCATGAATCAATTCTTTAATCAATTTTGGAATTACCGGAATAATTATTCCCCAACCAGTTATATCGATAAGCATTGTGATAAAAATAAAACCTATTGCCGCCGATTTCTTATTAGATGCCATAATTTAGTTTAGTTTTTTGGGCGTTACCATGTTGGGCGATATTTTTCCCGAAACAAATTTAGTACAACAACATGGTCGGGCTTTTCGCAATATCTTACTGTTTTTAAAGAAAAAACAGTAAGGATGCCGCTTCAATCCCTAACGCAAATAAACGAAAAAATCCCAAACTCTTTTTGAATTAGGGATTTTTTCTATATTGAAAGTCTTGAACTATAAAGTTTACAATTCTAATGCTTTCTGAGCATTTCCACCCATTAACAATTCTAACGGATTTTCTAACGCTTCTTTAACAGCTACCAAGAAACCAACTGACTCACGGCCATCAATAATTCTGTGATCATAAGAAAGCGCTACATACATCATTGGATGAATTTCTACTTTACCATTTACAGCAATTGGACGCTCAATAATGTTGTGCATACCAAGAATTCCTGATTGTGGAGGATTAATAATTGGAGTAGATAACATACTTCCAAAAACACCACCATTTGTAATAGTAAATGTTCCACCTGTCATATCATCAACAGTAATTTGTCCGTCACGAGATTTTATTGCTAATCTTTTAATTTCAGCTTCAACACCGCGGAACGATAATAATTCTGCATTACGAACAACAGGAACCATTAGTCCTTTTGGTCCAGAAACCGCAATAGAAATATCGCAGAAATCATAGGATGTTTTAAAGTCACCATCGATCATCGAGTTCACATCTGGAAACAAAGCCAAAGCTCTTGTAACTGCTTTTGTGAAAAACGACATGTATCCTAAACCTAATCCGCCGTGCTTTGCTTTGAAAGCATCTTTGTATTCATTACGAATCATGTTGATTGGCGTCATATTAACTTCATTAAAAGTAGTTAACATAGCTGTTTCGTTTTTGGCAGCAACTAATCTTTCAGCTACTTTACGACGTAACATTGATAATTTTGTTCTTTCAGAACCACGAGTTCCACCAGTTGGAGTTCCCATTGATGGTGTTGCATTTACAGCATCATCTTTGGTAATTCTTCCACCTTTTCCTGTTCCAACTACATCAGTTGGTTGGATGTTTTTCTCGTCTAATATTTTCTTAGCTGCTGGAGATGGCGCTTGCGTTGCATAAGTTTTCTCAGCAACTGGAGCTGCTTTTACTTCAGCTTTTGGTGCTTCTGCAACTGGTTTAGCTTCTTCTTTTGCTGGAGCTGGAGCATCACCTGCTGGTTTAGCTGCACTTGTATCAATTAAACAAACTACTGCACCAACTGCAACTGCATCGCCTTCTTCTGCTTTTAAAGTTATAATTCCGCTTGCTTCAGCTGGCAATTCTAATGTTGCTTTATCTGAATCAACCTCAGCAATCGCTTGGTCTTTTTCTACATAATCGCCATCTTTTACTAACCATGTTGCGATTTCAACTTCTTTTATCGATTCGCCTGGTGAAGGCACTTTCATTTCTAAAATCATTGTATATTATTTTAAATGATGAATTTTATATTTTAAATTATTCTTGTTCTAAATTTTATGTCCTAGCCCTGATTGAAGCGACATCCTTTTTCTTTTTTCTTTAAAAAGGAAAAGATATAGCGTAAAGCAGGAAATTGCTCCTGAAAAAAATTATCTAAATAAATTCTTGTCAAAAACCATTCGAATTGCATCAGCATGACGTCTTCTATCACGAGTACTACTTCCTGCTGCTGGTGCTGCATATGCTTTTAATGATGCCAATCTCCATTTTACTAAATCGAAATTCATCAACATAAAACTATATGCTCCCATGTTTTTAGGTTCTTCTTGTGCCCAAACATAATCGTCAGCATTTGGATAACTTGCAATAATTGCTTTCAATTGTTCCACTGGCAGCGGAAATAATTGCTCGATACGAACCAAAGCTACATCATTTCTTTCTAAGTTTCCTCTTTCGGCTAGAATATCGTAATAGAATTTTCCAGTACAAAAAACTAATGTTTTCACTTTTGATTTATCTACTGAATTGTCATCAATGGTTTCTTGAAATTCTCCGTTGTATAAATCTTCTTGAGTTGAAACACATAATGGATGACGCAACAAACTTTTTGGAGAAAAAACCACCAAAGGTTTACGGAAATTGGTTTTCATTTGTCTTCTCAACAAGTGATAGAAATTGGCTGGCGTTGTACAATCGGCGACATACATATTATGACGTGCACAAAGTTGTAAATAACGCTCCATTCTAGCAGATGAATGTTCAGCACCTTGACCTTCGTATCCGTGAGGTAATAATAAAACAATTCCGTTTTGGTTGTTCCATTTATCTTCTCCACAAGAAATGTATTGGTCTAACATGATTTGGCAACCGTTAGAGAAGTCTCCAAACTGTGCTTCCCAAATTGTTAAAGTTTTTGGCGATGCTAAGGCATATCCATAGTCAAATCCTAAAACTCCATATTCTGACAGTAATGAATTGTAGATTTGAAATCTTCCTTTACTGTTTTTTAATGTATCTAAAAGAATTACTTCTTCTTCACTGTCTTCAACTTTTACAACAGCGTGACGGTGCGAAAATGTTCCTCTTTCAACGTCTTGTCCTGAAACACGCACATTGTAACCATCATATAAAAGCGAACCATATGCTAATGTTTCGGCTGTTCCCCAATCGATAACATTATTATCGTACATGGTTTTTCTGTCGTTAACAATTTTAGATATTTTGTTGATGAATTTTTTATCTGATGGTAATGTTGAAACTACTTCAATAATTTCATCTAATTGCTTTTTATCAAATTTAGTATCGACTTTTTTCAACATTGCATCGTCAGAAACTTGTTCAAAACCATTCCATTCATCTTGCATAAATGGCTTGATAATGGTTAAATCTTTCTTTCGAGAAGCCGTTAAATTTTCATCTAAACGTTCTTTGTATTCGTTTTCTATTTTGGTCAAATAAGCCGCATCTACAATTCCGTCAGTAATTAATTTTTCAGCATAAATCTCTCTCGGATTTTGATGCTTTGCAATAATTTTATATAAAACAGGTTGTGTAAAACGTGGTTCGTCACCTTCGTTATGACCATATTTTCTATATCCTAATAAATCTATAAACACGTCACGTCCAAATTCCATACGGAAATCTAGCGCAAATAACATGGCATGAACAACTGCTTCGGCATCGTCTGCATTTACGTGAAGTACTGGTGACAAAGTAACTTTAGCCACATCGGTACAATAAACCGATGAACGTGCATCTTGATAATTGGTTGTAAATCCAACTTGATTGTTAATTACAATATGAATTGTTCCACCAGTTTTGTATCCGTCAAGTTGTGCCATTTGAACAATTTCGTACACAATTCCTTGTCCAGCAACTGCAGCATCACCGTGAACAGCAATTGGCAATACTTTAGAGAAATCGTTTGGAAAATGTCGGTCTTGTTTAGCACGAGTAATTCCTTCAATAACAGCACCAACTGTTTCAAGATGTGAAGGATTTGGTGCTAAATTGATGTTTATTTTTTTACCCGAAGCAGTTTTTCTCTCAGAAGTTAATCCTAAATGGTATTTTACATCACCATCAAAATATTCTTGATCGTAATCTTTACCGTCAAATTCTGAAAATATATCTTGTGTATTTTTACCAAAAATATTGGCCAAAATATTCAATCGTCCTCTGTGCGCCATTCCCATTACAAAATGCTCTACTCCTTTTTCTGCAGCTGCTTCAATTAAAGCGTCTAATGCCGGAATGATGCTTTCGCCACCTTCCAATGAAAATCGTTTTTGACCTACATATTTGGTATGTAAAAAGTTTTCAAAAGAAACTGCTTCGTTTAATTTTCCAAGGATATGCTTTTTTTGTTCAACATTAAAATTAGGAAGATTATCATTGATGTTAATTCTATCTTGAATCCACTGAATTACTTCGGGTTTACGCATGTACATGTACTCAATACCAATGTGTTGGCAATATACATTTTTAAGATGCGCAATAATTTCTTTCAACGTTTTTGGTTGATGACCAAGAACTTTGGCAGCATCAAAAACTGTATTTAAATCGGCATCTGAAAGTCCGAAATTAGTTAAATCTAAATTTGGAGTATAAATTCGTCTGTCACGAACCGGATTTGTTTCTGTAAACAAATGACCACGAGTTCTGTATCCATCAATTAATTTAAGAACATTGAATTCTTTTTGAAGTTTTTCAGAAGCTTGTCCGTTATCAACAGTTGTATTGGCATAACTTACAATTTGTTGTCCAGCATTTTCTTCATTATATGTTTCCATTCCGAAATCGAAACCTTGAAAGAAAGCTCTCCAACTTGGTTCAACTGCATCAGGATTTGAAAGATATTGTTCGTATAAATCTGCAAAAAATTCGGTGTGTGCTGCGTTTAAAAAGGAAAACCTATCCATATTTTTTATATAAGTAATGGTGTAGTTAAAAAATTACTGCAAAAGTAAAATATTTATAACAATCTTTCAATGTTTTTATTACATTTATCTCGCTAATTAATTATATGCATTGCTATGGAAAAGAATTCTATAAAAATTTTAACAAAATTACTGTCATTTCTATTTTTTATCTGTTTAAGTTTTAGTATTTACGGACAAGACACGACTCAAAACCAACAAAAAAGCGATTTTTGGAATCATGTTCAATTTGGTGGCGGACTTGGATTAAGTGTTGGATCGGGATTTACTGATGTTACTGTTGCGCCGAGTGCTATTTACAACTTTAACAATTATTTTTCATTGGGCGCAGGCTTACAAGGAAGCATAGTTTCTCAGAAAAATTTTTACAGTTCTGCCATTTATGGTGTGAATACCATTGCATTATTTAATCCTATTGAAGAAGCACAAATTTCAGTTGAATTGGAACAAGTTCGAGTAAATACCACTTTTAGAAACACAACAAGTGGCACAATAAAAGATAACTTTTGGAATACCGGTTTGTACATTGGTGCAGGTTACCGAATGGATAATGTAACTATTGGCCTGCGATACAATGTACTTTACAACAAAGATAAAAGCGTTTATAGCGATGCATTAATGCCTTTTGTGAGAGTTTATTTTTAAATCTAAAATTATGAAACAAACCAACAATTATTATTATTTTATTTTCTTATTGTTATTTTTTAATACTACAATAATTGCTCAAACACAAGTTGACTCTATACCAATTAAAAAAGACACTCTTAAAATTAATGCTAAAAAACTAAAATTTGGATGTGGATTTGGGTTGAATTTTGTTGGAGGAACGAGCATCAGTCTTTCGCCTAACTTAACTTATAAAATATCTGATAAAATTTCTTTTGGAAGCGGAATTCAAGGAAGTTATAATTCGATTAAAAATATACAAAGCACAACTACTTTTGGAGCTAATGCTCAGTTTATTTACAATCCTTCAAAATCAATTCAAACATTGTTAGAATTTGTTCAATTAAGAGTAAATACTAAATCGGAATTAAATTCTATTTCGACCGCTAATAGCTATTGGAATTCTGCACTTTTTCTTGGTTTGGGATATAACATTAACAAAAAAATATCAATAGGTGCTAAATACAATTTTCTATATGATAAAGAAAAAACTGTTTATTCAAGTGCAATAATACCGTTTGTTAATTTAGTTTTTTAATACTTATTCCTAAACCAAACTTTCATCCATTCACGTTTTAAAATCAAGAAAGAAACTTGTTCTGATAATTCCACTAAATCAGAACCATCAAGTTGTTTTACTGTTTCTTCTGGAACATCTACAATATAAAGCAAACTTAAATATTCAGCAAATTTATATTGAATTAATCGATATATTTTTTCATGTAATTGCACTTTTAGTTCTGCTGGTTTAGTACTTGGATGAAAATCTACAGGTTCATTAGCTAAATTGAAATCTTTATTTAATTGCTCAATGAGTTTCAAGTATAAGTTTTCCTTTTCTGCCTCAGAAAGTAAATTATCTGTTGATATTGGAGCAATAAAACTAGACATTTCTATTCATTAAATTTTCTCCAAATACTTTCAATAACATCTTTTTATCATTTGAAATATTCATTTGTTCTAAAGTTTCAAATGCTTTAAAAGTATACTCTTGAATGGCTTTTTGAGTAGCTTCAGATGCTCCTGTTGCATTAAAAATTTCTTTTACAGAATCAATTTTATCATTATTGTCATTTGGTTGAATAGAAAACAAGTGAAGTAATTGTTCTCTTTCTTCGGCTTGTGCAAATTCAATTGCTTTTAAGTACAAATAGGTTTTTTTATTTTCAATAATATCGCCGCCAACTTGTTTTCCGAAGGTTTCTGGATCGCCAAATGCGTCTAAATAATCATCTTGAAGTTGAAATGCAATTCCGAGATTCAAACCAAAATCATAAATCAAATTAGCATTTTCATCAGTTGTTTCGGCAACTATTGCTCCCATTTTCATAGCTGCAGCAACTAAAACTGCCGTTTTATACTCAACCATTTTCAAATATTCTTGAATAGTAACATCATCACGGGTTTCAAAATCGACGTCGTATTGTTGACCTTCACACACTTCTAAAGCTGTTTTGCTAAATATTTTAGCTAAATCTCTAAAAATTTTGGGTTCATATTCTTCAAAATGTTGGTATGCCAAAATCAGCATAGCGTCGCCTGATAGAATTCCGGTATTTACATTCCATTTTTCATGAACAGTTTCGTTTCCTCTTCGCAATGGCGCATCGTCCATAATATCATCATGAACTAAAGAAAAATTATGAAAAACCTCGACTGCTGTTGCTGCTGCCAATGCTTTTTTACAATCAACATCAAAAACTTCGGTTGCCATTAATGTTAAAATTGGACGCATTCGTTTTCCGCCTAAATGCAAAATATACTCAATAGGTTGGTATAAATTTTTAGGTTCTTTAGTTAAATGTAATTCCGAAAAATAATCAGAAATAAGTTCTTGATAATGAGAAATTGCGTGCATTGAAAAAAGTTAGAAGTTAGTTGCTAGAGGTTTGGAAGTTCAAAATAATTATGCAACTCCAATTCTACAATCACTACAAAAGTAAAATAAAAATGTAAACAAATTAAATCAAAATCTAACAACTTCTTCTATATTTTAACTTCTATCTCCAAATTCACTCTAATGTTAAATTTATGTAAATATTACGGAAACTATTTTAGTATTCAAAGTTTCCTATATACATTTGCATCAGAATGTAAAAGTAAAAATAGATTATGACAGCAACAACATGGACAATAAACTCAAACCAATCTGATGTTTTAATAAAAGCAAAACACTCTATTATTGCTTATTTAGCTAGTGCTATAAATAAATTTAAAGGTTCTATTGCTGTTAAAAACGATGAGTTGGAAGATGCATCGGTAGAATTTTTAATTGACATAAATTCTAAAAACGGAAAATTAGAACAATTCGATACTAATTTAAAATTAAATGATTTTTTAGATACCAATCAACATCCAACAATACAATTCAAATCAACTTCTTTTCAAAAAGTGAATTCGAATATTAATTTCTTAAAAGGAAATTTAACAATTAATAATATTACCAAAGTAGTTGAACTTGATGCAATTCTTACTGATTTAGAAACCAATAGTGGAAAATCTAAAGCTTTATTTGAAGTTGTCGGAAAAATAAATCGCAAAGATTTTGGACTATCAACAACAGCATTTAATGAAGTTGGCGGCATAGCAATTGGTCAAGAAATTAACTTAATAGCCAATTTAGAATTTTCAACCTACTCAAATTAAAACAATAATAAAATTAAATACTGAAATAAGTACCGCATAAAAATGAAAGAGAAAATCATCAAAAAAGCAACAGACATGTTCTTGAAACTAGGATTCAAGAGCGTAACGATGGATGATATTGCCTGTGAAATGTGTATTTCTAAAAAAACAATTTACAAATATTTTCATAACAAAGAAGTCTTAATTGAAGAAGGCACAGAAATTATTCATCAAAAAATACACACTATAATAGACGAAATTGTAGCTAAAAACTATAATGCAATTGAAGAGAATTTTGAAATTCGTAAAATGTTTAAAGAAATGTTTCAAACAATAAATGATTCGCCTGTTTATCAATTAAAAAAACATTATCCAGAAATTCACTCTAAAATGATTGCAAATGAGCTTGAAGATTGCAATACAATGTTCAAACAAAATATCATTAAAGGAATAGAACAAGATTTGTACAGAAAAGATTTAGATGTAGAAATCTATGCTAAATTTTATTATATGTTGGTATTTGCAATTAAAGAAACAACACAATTAGAGAGCGAATCTGTAAAGCTAGAAACACACGTGCTTGAATACCACACGCGCGCAATGGCAACAGAAAAAGGAATTTTAGAACTAGAAAAACAATTATCAATCCATACATAAACATCAATCTATGAAAAAAATAGTAGTATTAATTACCGTTTTATATCTCGGGAATCTAAACGCTCAAGACAAGAAACAAACCTATTCATTTAGTTTAGACCAGGCCATTTCTCATGCTTTGACTAATAACAGAGCAGCTATTAATGCCGGAAAAGACATTGAAATAGCCAAACAAAAAAAGCGCGAGACAACTGCAATGGGTTTGCCTCAAATAAATGGTGCGGTTACTTACCAAAACAATTTTAAATTACAAACTAATGTAATTGATTTTGGTGGCGTTCCAACAGCTTTAACTTTTGGAACCAAGCACAATGGTGGCGGAAGTTTATCATTATCGCAATTATTATTTGATGGTTCTTACATTGTTGCACTTCAAGCTTCTAAAACGTATCTTAAATTTTATGAAAATTATAAAGTTAAAACTGATACCGATGTTAAAGAGATGATTATTAATTCTTACGGTAATGTTTTATTAGCAAATGAGAACGAATTGATTCTTCAAAAAAACAAGACAGTTTTAGAAAAAACAGTTTTTGATACAGATCAAACCTATAAAAATGGATTGATTGAAGAAGAAAATGTTGAACAACTTAAAATTACGTTAGCTAATATTAATAGTAATATAAATTATGTTACTCGTTTAAAAGATATCAGTTTGAAAATGCTAAAAATTAATTTAGGTATTGATATTAATGACGAGTTAGTTCTTACCGATAAATTGGATGTTTTAGCACAAGGCAATTTAGATTTGGCTTTGAAAACTTCAACTTTTAATCCGTCAGGAAATATTAATTATTTAATTTCTCAAAACTTTGTTGACCAACGAAATTTAGAATTAAAACTTCAAAGAAGCAAAGCATTACCAACTCTTTCTGCTGGTGTGAATTTTGGTTACAATTCATTCGGAAACACCTTTAGTTTTTTCAATTCTAATCAAAAATATTATAACTACTCTAATCTTGGTGTCAACTTAAATATACCAATTTTTAGCAGTTTTGCCAGAAGCGCTAGAACCCAACAAGCTAAAATTGCATTAGAAAAAGCCAAAACTGATTTAACAGATGCTGAACAAAAATTAAAACTACAATATGAAAATGCCAAAAGCGATTATGAATATAGCGTAGAACAATATAAAAGTTCTAAAGAAAATTTAAAATTAGCAGAACGTATTGAAGGAAAACAACAAGTCAAATTTAAAGAAGGACTTTCAAGCAGTTTTAATTTAACTGAAGCACAACGTCAATTATATACTTCACAACAAAGCTATTTGCAAACAATGGTTGATGTAATTAACAAAAAAGCAGCATTAGAAAAAGTAATCGGAAACAAATAATAAACTCATAAACCAAAAATAAAATGAAGAAAATAATCACAATACTAGCCTTTTCATTGGTTCTTTTTTCTTGCGGAAACAAAGAAAACAATGCGTCAATAGATGATTTAATCGCGGCAAAAAACACTAAAGAACTTCAAGCTAAAAAAGCTTTAATTCAAGCTGATTTATCTAAAATTGATGCCGCATTAGCAACTTTAGAGGTTAAAAAAGACGAAGAAGCATTGGTTTCTGTTTTAACTTTAAAAGACACATTGTTCAATCATTATCTTGATATTCAAGGAAATGTAAACACTAAACAAAACATATTAGTGCAACCAGAAATTCCAGGAACATTAATAACTTTAAATGTAAAAGCTGGACAACATGTTGCTGCTGGTCAAATACTTGGTCGTGTAGACGATGGTGGTTCAAGCCAACAAGTTGCTAATTTAGAGACACAATATCAATTGGCAAAAACAACATTTGAACGACAAAAGAATCTTTGGAATCAAAAAATTGGTTCTGAAATTCAATACTTACAAGCGCAAACCCAAATGGTTAGTTTGTCTAAATCGGTTGCACAAGCCAAAGCACAATTAGCTAAAACATTAATTAGAGCACCGTTTTCTGGAACAATAGATGAAGTTTTTGTAGAAAGAGGACAAGTTGTTTCGGCAAGCGCACAAGGATTAATGCGAATTGTAAATTTAGGAAATATGTATGTATCAACAACGGTTCCTGAAACGTATATTGGAAAATTAAAAATAGGTACCGAAGTTAATGTTGTAATTTCATCATTAGGAAAAACTTACAAAGGAAAAGTTCGTCAAGTTGGTACTTTTATTAATCCGAGTAATAGAAGTTTTGGTATTGAAGTTTCAGTACCAAATCCAGAAAATTTATTGCGACCAAATCAAGTCGCTAAACTTAAAATCATTGATTACGTAAGCAAAAATGCAGTTGTAGTTCCAACAAACGTAGTTCAAGAAGATGGTGAACATAACAACTTTGTATTTGTAGCATCACAAATTAATGGTAAAAAAGGAATTGCTAAAAAAGTACTAGTGAAAATTGGAAAATCGTCTGATAATGTAACCGAAATTTTAAGCGGTTTATCTCCAAATGATGTAATTGTTACCGAAGGTGTTAACACTATTTCTGATGGAATGAAATTGAATTTTTAGTTTATAAGTTGATGTGTTTATAAGTTTAAAAGGTAAAAAAATGAAAATATTTAGTTTTGAAAAACTTATTGCTTGGCAAAAAGCAAGACAATTAGCTTTAGAAATTTTTAGAATAACAAAAGAATTTCCAAAAGATGAACTTTTTGGAATGACAAGTCAGATGAGAAGGTGTTCAGTATCAATAGCTTCAAATCTAGCTGAAGGTTCTGGAAGAAGTTCAATGAAAGACAAAGCTAGATTTACTGTAATCGCTTTTGGATCTGCTTTAGAATTACTAAATCAAGTAATATTATCATTTGACTTTGAATACATCGAAGAGAAAAAATACATTGAAATTAGAGAAAAAATAACAGAGGTAACTTTGTTGATTGATGGTTTACATAAATCTCAATTGCCAAAATAATTTGCTTATAAACCTATAAACAAATAACCTCACAAACTAAAAAAAATATGTCACATCAAAATAAAGAATTCAGTATATCAAGTTGGGCTGTAGACAATAGAGTTACAGTTTATATCTTGACACTTTTAATTGTTGTTATGGGTATAACCGCCTATGTTACAATGCCTCGTGAAGATTTTCCCGAAATCATTGAAAATAAGGTTTACATCTCGTCTGTTTTTCCAGGAAACTCAGCAGAAGATGTTGAAAAATTAATTATCAAACCGCTAGAAAAAGAATTTAAAAATATTAGTGGCGTTGGTAAAATAACTTCAAGTTCGTTTCAAGATTACGGAATGATTGTAGTAGAATTTGACGATAAAGTTGGAATTGAAACTGCTAAAACCAAAATTAAAGATAAAGTTGATTTAGCTAAAGCTGATACTGATTGGCCAAATCTTGACAACGGAAGTAAAGTTGAACCTAGTGTTTTCGAATTGAATATTTCTGAAGAAGTGCCAATTTTAAACGTGAACTTACAAGGTAATTACACCACGCAACAGCTTAAAAAATATGGTGAATTGCTTCAAGATGATATCGAAGAAGTTCCTCAAGTTAAAAAAGTAGATATTTTAGGCGTAGATGATAAAGAAGTTGAAATTGCTGTAGATATTTACAAAATGACCGCTGCACAAGTAACATTTGATGACATTCAAAATGCGGTTAAATATGAAAACATGACGCTTTCTGGCGGAAATTTAATTTCTCAAGGTTCTAGAAATAATATTAGAATTGTGGGTGAAATTAAAGATCCTAAAGAATTAGAAAATGTAATTGTAAAATCTTTTGGTGGAACTGTTTACCTAAAAGACATTGCAAAAGTTAGTTTTAAAGAAAAAGAAAAAACAACTTTCGCTCGTGAAAAAGGTGTTGAAGTAGTGATGCTTAACGTTAAAAAACGTTCTGGAGAAAACATGATTTCGGCAATTGAACAAGTAAAAGAAAAAATTGAAGCTGCGCAAAAATCTTATTTGCCAAGCAATTTAAAATTAAAACTTACTAACGACCAATCATCACGTGTTGAACATGAAGTTGACGAACTTTCTAACCACATTATTTTCGGAATTGTTCTGGTAATGATTGTATTGATGTTTACCATGGGATTAAGAAATTCCTTGTTTGTTGGTGCAGCTATTCCATTATCAATGTTGATGGCATTTAGTATTCTATCTGCCTTTGGTTTAACCTTAAACACAATGGTGCTTTTTGGATTAGTAATGGGATTAGGAATGCTGGTTGATGACGGAATTGTTGTGGTTGACAATGTATTTGCCAACATGAAAAAAGGCTTGGGAAGAATTGAAGCTTCTAAAAGAGGAATTGGAGAAATTGCTTGGCCAGTAATATCATCAACAGCAACAACATTAATGGCATTTTTACCTTTTGCCTTGTGGCCTGGAACTATGGGTAAATTCATGAAATATTTCCCGATAACGTTAACCATTACGTTAACCGCTTCATTATTTGTAGCGATGGTTGTAAATGCGGCTATGACTGGTGGTTCCATGGATATTGAAGATAAAAATGTTACTAAAAAATCAGCTAAAAGATATACTATTATTTTCACAATTATAGCTGTGATATTTGTTGTAATTGGAAATATTTATGACTCTAAATTTGCAAAAGGAATTGGACATTTAGCTATTATTTCACTTGGATTAATGTGGTTGTACAAAATAAAATTGTACCAATGGACACAAGATTTTCAACACAGCTTTTTTCCTAAAATGGAAAATAAATATAAGAGCTTTTTATCAAAAATTTTAACCGGAAAAAGAGCTTGGATTGCCTTGGGTACAATTATCGGAATGTTGTTTTTTTCATTTATACTATTAAAGATTTTTCCTAGAGAAGTATTATTTTTTCCAGATAACATCCCAAAACAAGTAATAACTTATATCGAATATCCGCAAGGAACATCAATTGACAAAACTAATAAAGCTACAAAATTTGTTGAAAAACAAGTAATTGAAACTTTAAGCAAATATGTAGACGAAAAAACTAAAGAGAACTTTCTTGCAGAATCTATAGTTTCCCAAGTTGGTGTTGGCGCTGGAAACCCTAATGTTGACGCTGGTTCGGCATCAGAAACTCCGTTTAAAGGTAAGGTTACTGTGAATTTTTCGGAATTCAAGTTCAGACGCGGCGTTAACACTTTAGACGTTTTAGAAGAAATTCGCGCTAAAGTAAAAGCTATAGCTGGAGCTAAAGTTACCGTTGAGAAAGATGCTAATGGTCCGCCTGCTGGTTACCCAATTAGTATTCAATTAACAGGTTTAGATTATAATTCAATGCTTACAGAGGCTGATAAAATGATTGCTTTTATCAATTCTAAAAACATTCCTGGAATTGAACGATTGAACATTGATGTAAATAAAGAAAGTCCAGAATTAGAAGTGAAAGTAGACCGCGTAAACGCAGGAAGTTTAGGTGTTTCAACTGGACAATTAGGATTTAATTTACGCCGTTCTGTTTATGGACAAGAAATTTCTACTTATAAAGAAGGTGATGATGATTATAACATCACCGTACGTATGCAAGACGATCAACGTAAGAATGAAAATGTATTGTTCAATCAATCGATAACTTTTAGAAATCAAAATAACGGACAAATTGTTCAAGTGCCAATTTCAGCAGTTTCTAAAACAGAAAAAACACTAACTTATAATCAAATAAAAAGAAAGAATCAAAAACGTATCATGACGATTTATTCTAATGTTTTAACTGATTTTAACGGTGATGCTATTACGAAGCAAATTGAATCTGATTTAAAAGAATATAAAATCTCTAAAGGTGTATCTTATTCTTTTTCTGGAGTTCAAGAAGAACAAGGCAAGAATCAAAATTTCTTAATGTTTGCATTATTTTTAGCTTTGGCAGGAATTACAATTATTATTGTATTGCAATTTAATTCGGTTTCTAAAACTGTAGTTATTTTGTTTACCGTAATCTTGAGTTTTAGTGGTGTGTTTTATGGTTATGTAATTGCTAATATGGATTTTGTGATCTTGATGACCATGATGGGAATCATATCACTTGCCGGAATTGTTGTAAAGAACGGAATTGTATTAATGGACTTTTTCGTACTTTTATTAGACCAAAAAGTAATTGATAAAGGCGTGACATCTCATGATGATTTAAGTTTAGATGAAATAAAAGAAGTAATCATTGAATCAGGAAAATCAAGATTACGTCCAGTATTATTAACTGCTTTAACTGCGGTTCTTGGATTAATTCCACTGGCAATAGGGTTGAACTTTGACTTCTTCTCGCTTATCACCGATTTGAATCCGCACTTATTTATGGGTGGTGATAACGTAATGTTTTGGGGTCCACTTGCTTGGACAATCATATTTGGATTAACCTATGCAACGGTTTTAACTTTAGTTATGGTTCCCGTAATGTTCTACTTGGTAAAACGAGTTAAATATTGGTTGCGTGATAGAAGAAATGAAAGAGCAGTTCTAGAAGAATAATTAATCACAATATTAAAATTAAATACCCCAAAAAGTTTAAACTTTTTGGGGTATTTTTTTCTTATTTTTTACTGTAAGGTCGCTTTTATTGACCTAATAATCTGTGGCACTTTCGTTATTGTAAAATCTAAACTAAAACTTATTTTATTGTCTTTTTGAGATAGGTTCAAGTTTCCGTTTTCAACTAAATAATATCCTGTTTGTCCTTTACAGTAGCAAAATCTTCCGAATATCATTTTGGTTGTTTGTAATTCTTTTTCAGATAGAACTAAATTTGTATCAGAATTTTTTATTTCAAATATAATTTCTTCTCTGTAATTACCATCTTGAAGTTCTTTAGGAACATTTCTATCATATTTATACACAATAACCGAGGTATTATTTAAAGTCTCAATTACTTGATAATATAACGAACCGAATTCATCTTTCTTGATTTCTAAACTCTTGTTCCTTAATATTTCAATGGTACATTTACCATCAGATGGGCACAAAGATTCAATGTTATAGTCAGGCAAGATTAGTTCTTGCTTATTTGCTATTTCTTTTTTGCTGCTGCAAAAGGTTAGAGATAACGACGTTAGTAGTAGCAATATCTTTTTCATTATTTAAAATTTGTTTTAATTGTCTACTAACAAAAACTTTACCATTATTTACCGTTATAAATATTCATGGTTTCGTTTAGTCCTGCTAATGCAAATGATTTTATTATTTCTGCTGCAATTTCTAATCGTTCTGGTAGTTTTGCTTTTTCTTGTTCGTCCCATTCGCCTAGAACATAATCTACTTGTTGTCCTTTCTTGAATTGGTCGCTAATGCCAAATCTAAAGCGTGGATATTCTGATGAATTTAGTAGTAGTTGTGTGTTTTTTAATCCGTTGTGGCCGCCATCACTACCTTTAGTTTTTATTCTTATGGTTCCGAAAGAAAGGTTTAAATCATCGGTAATTACTATAATATTTTCTTTTTCTATATTTTCTTTTTCCATCCAAAACTTTATTGCTTTACCGCTTAGGTTCATGTAGGTATTTGGCTTAAGAAGTATTAGTTTTCTTCCTTTTACAGAATATTCTGCAATTTCTCCTAGTTTTGCTGTTTGAAAAGAAACGCCTTCTTTTTTGGCAAAAAAATCTACAATTTTAAAACCAATATTGTGGCGTGTATTGACATATTCGGCACCAATATTGCCTAAGCCAACGATAAGAAATTTCTTCATTGGAGTTGTTTGTTCTTTAGCGTTTTGTTTAAATAATTTTGAAAACCAATTCATGATGTAAAAGTAGTTAATTGTTTTGAAACTTAAAATTGAATCAATGCGATTCCCTTTTTAACCCTGATGGAATGGAAATCTTTTTGTCTCGTTTTACAAAACGAGATAAAAAATTGGGAATGGAAGCAGGAATAGGGTAAACAAGAATTACTACTGATTCGTTACTGAAAAAGTAGCGAATCTGAAACAAGTTTAGATTAAATAAAAAAAGCACCAGTTTCCTGATGCTTTCTTGTAAATATAAGGTTGAAATTATTTTTTCTTTCCTTTTGCAGCTCCTTTTTCTGCTTTTGCAGCTTCTTGAGCAGCTTTCATAGCAGCACGTGAAATCTTCACTTGACAAACTACAGTGTTGTCTGGGTGCATTAATTTGTAATTATTTGCAGCTAATTTAGTTACATATAATTTATTACCCATTTGCAATTCTGAAATGTTAGCTTCAACGAAATCGGGAAGATTTTTTGGTAAAGCTTTCACTTTTAATCTTCTTTGATTTAAGTTTAATACACCTCCTAAAAGTACACCTGGAGAAGTTCCTGTAACTTTAACTGGCACTTCCATAACGATTTCTTTGTCGTCACTTAATTGGAAGAAATCGATGTGTAAAATTGCATCACTTATTGGGTGAAATTGGATGTCTTGTAAAATTGCGTTTACTTTTTTAGCTCCTAAATCAATGGCAACTGTGTGCGCATTTGGAGTGTAAACCAAACTTTTGAAAGCTTTTGCTTCTGCTTGAAAATGTACTGGTTGACTTCCTCCGTAAATTACGCAAGGAACCATTCCAGCATTACGTACCGCTTTGGTTGCTACCTTGCCCACGCTTTCTCTTTCTGATCCTGTAATTGAAATTGACTTCATTGTAAAAATATATAATTAAAAATTTAAAATACTTAATTGTTTAATGAGATTGCTTCGCTATTCGCAATGATTACATTAAAAATTTTCCACTTATGGAATTGTTGTGTTGCACCATTTGCATAACCTCGGCAAAAAGTGGTGCACAACTCACTACTCTTATTTTATTGGATTCTTTCTTTAACGGAATTGAATCGGTAACTATTAATTCTAGTAATTTAGAATTTTCTATTTTTTCGTAAGCATCACCAGATAAAATGGCATGTGTACAAATTGCTCTAACACTTAATGCTCCTTTTTCTATCATTAAATCGGCTGCTTTGGCTAATGTTCCTCCAGTATCAATCATGTCATCAACTAGCACTACATTTCTGCCTTTCACTTCTCCGATTAGTTCCATTGTATCAATTACATTGGCAACTTTTCTTTGTTTATAACATATTACTACGTCTGATTCTAGAAATTTAGAATAGGCATAAGCTCTTTTAGAACCTCCCATATCGGGCGATGCGATAGTTAAATTTTCTAAATTTAAACTTTTCACATAAGGCAAAAAGATTGTTGACGCGAATAAATGATCTACTGGTTTTTCGAAGAATCCTTGAATTTGATCGGCGTGTAAATCCATCGTCATAATTCTAGTTGCTCCGGCAGTTTCTAGTAATTTAGCTACTAGTTTTGCTCCAATTGGCACTCTTGGCTTGTCTTTTCGGTCTTGTCTTGCGTATCCAAAATAAGGAATCACTGGAGTTATGTGTCTTGCCGATGCTCTTTTAGCTGCATCAATCATTAACAAAAGTTCCATTAAATTGTCGGCACTAGGAAATGTAGAGCAAACAATAAAAACGCGAATACCTCTTATTGATTCTTCATAAGAAGGTTGAAATTCACCATCACTATATTTTGAGAACGTAACTTTTCCTAGCGGAACACCATACTTTTCAGCAATTTGTTCGGCTAAGTGGACACTTTGGGAACAAGCAAATATTTTTGCTTCTGGTTCTTGATGTGACATTGCTTTGTTGTTTTTATTCCGTTACAGTTATACAATTTGGCCTTATTAATTATTTAAAGCTAAAAGGAATATAATTGCCTCGGATGTAGTTAGTTAGTTGTGTTTCGCTTTAACGAGGTGCAAATTTAGAAATAAAATCGGACTCTGAAAGGATATTTTTAAGTATTTTCTTGAAAATATGATTTTAATTATTAAATTTGCATCGTGTTAAAGGAATTGAAGTTTTTAAAACATCAATTTATTGCGTTGAAGTAATTTTTTTTATTTCAATGTCTGCTAAGCCCGGATGGCGGAATTGGTAGACGCGCTGGTCTCAAACACCTGTGGGAAACCGTGCCGGTTCGACTCCGGCTCCGGGTACTTAAAAGCTTCTGAGAAATCAGAGGCTTTTTTTTATATGAAAAACTTTAATTTAGAAAAAAAGCTGGAGTCACACCATTATAGGTTCGACTCCGGCTCCGGGTACTTAAAAGCTTCTGAGAAATCAGAGGCTTTTTTATTTGAAATTTGTCTATTGAACTATTTCAGACCTTACTGGTATACTGTAAATTCATTTTACAAAAAATAAAAAAATCTTTTTAACTAAATTTGAATTCGACTTTGGTACCTATAGGAATTCCTATTTCATCATATAAATCCTCAAAAGTAAAATTGTAATTAGTCTTTAGTTTTTGATTAAAATACTTAAGCCGCTCATTTGTGAATTGTAAGCCTAAAGATTCTCTTTTAAATGATTTTTTCGCAACGTTTTCTTCGGCTTTTTTACGTCCAATTCCGTTATCTAAAATGGTTAAAATTGTTATTGCCTTTTCTTGAGCAACATTTATTGTAATATTTTTTTTGCCGTCTTTAAGCATCAATCCATGCCAAAGAGAGTTTTCAATAAATGGCTGTAAGATTAAACCTGGAACCTTAATAGAAGTTAGGTTAATTTCATTTTTAATAATTAAAAAATCAATTTCATTGTTAAATCTTATATTTTCAATGCTCATGTATAATTCAATAATATTTAATTCTTCTTCTAATGAAATACTGTCGGTACGTGAACTTTCAAGGATTTTTCTAATCAATTTAGAAAATTTATTTAAATAATAAATTGCTTTTTCTTTGTCGTTTTCAATAAGATAAACTTTTATAGAATTGAGTGCATTAAAAATAAAATGCGGATTCATTTGACTTCTTAAAGATTCCAACTTTAATAATGAAATTTCATTTTCAAATGTCAATGTTAATGATTTTAATTTTTCGTCTTCTGATTTTTGAAGTGCTTTTTTTAGTTCCTCTACTTTAGTATTTAATTCAAATTCTAATTTTTTTTGATGGTTTTCTTTAAGATGCTGAATTTGGTTTTGTTCTTTGATAATTCTCTTTTGAGCTTGAATCCTTTCGGTGTAGATTAAATTAATTTTATATGTAATTCCTAAAACAAAAACAACAGATTCTAAAACAATACCTATTAAAAAATAATTTATAGGTTCTATTGCATAATCATTTATTAAGGTTTTATATAATGATATATAAGCAAATACATTGTAAAAAAATGTTCCAAGAATTATGAAATATTTAAGTTTACTAGCTGTAATTTGTGAGGCTTTTACAATTGCATAAATTACAAAGACATTCATTAAAGGAATAAAGATATAAAAGAAATACAGGTTAATTAGTTTGTTATTAAAAACTAAACTTTCAATAAAAACTATTGATGAACTTGCTAAAATAATTCTTAAAAATAATATCAGACGTTTTTCAAACTTTGGAAAATAAATTTTATACTCAACAAAATCATTATAAAAAAAGAATAAAAAAGAGTTGTAAAGAATTTGAACAAAATAGTTAACTCCTGAAAAACGACTATCAAAAGGAAAAGAGAATACTAAAATAGATTCAAATGGTGTCTTGGTATAAATATAAAAAAACAATAATAAGTTGTAAATACCATAATACAAATACATTTTTTGTTTGCTTTTAAAATAAATTATGCTACACAATCCAATGTAAATGAGAAGTCCCGACATTACAAATGACCAGAGTAAACAATACGATATTGGTAATTGAAGTAAGTTCAAATTATAATTTATCTAAAAAAGAAGATTTTTTTTGTCTAGAAACTGGTATTTTAATTTGATTACTCAAAACAACATATTCATCTGCTTTATGAAACTCTTTTACTTTATTTAAATTAATTAAGTAAGAATTGTGAATTCGAAAAAAGAATAAATCATTTAGCTTTTCTTCCATAAATTTTAGTTTGTGAGTTATAAATAATTTTTCTTTATTTTCTAGATAAATAGTACAATAATTACCATCACTTTCACAATATATAATGTCGTCCGGATTAATAAAATTAATTTTACCGTCAGATGTTACACTAATTTTTTTTACGTTAGTATAACTTTTTTGCAACATATTTTCTAAAGTATTTTCGAGTTTTTCATGAACAGAAAGTTCATTTTTATCACCTCTCAATTTTTCTACACAAGCTATTAAATCGTCGGAATCTATAGGTTTTAATAGATAATCAAATGCTTTTGCTTTTATTGCTTTAATTGCATATTGATCATAAGCAGTGGTAATAACTACAGAAAAACTTCTTTTAGAAAATGACTCTAAAAACTGAAAACCATCCATTTGAGGCATTTCTATATCTAAAAAAATACAATCAACAGCGTTTTGACTCAAAAATTGCTGTGCTAAAATAGGATTACTAAATGATTTTAAAACAACGATATCTTTACAAAAATTTTGCAATTCCCATTCTAAACTTTTAATAGAACTAATTTCATCATCTATAATTATTACTTCAATCATTTTGTTCTTTTCTTTAGATAAAGTTAAACTATTTGATTTAAAAAAAACTAAGTATATGTGTAAATTGTAACAAACTGATTATAATTTGATTAAAAACACTTATTGATGGTAATTTGTGTTTGTAAAATGAAGAATTAATTTTTTTAAATTAAATAGTATTTAAATAATGTACACTATACACTATTTTAAACCATTCATAAAAATTACTAAAAAGTATTTAGTTAAAATATTAAATTAGTATGCTGTCTAATAGACAATTAGAAGTGAAAATTTAATTTGATATAATTTAATTATGAAAAAACACTTATCCATAATACCGTTTTTTTTAATTTCTATTTTTGGATTTAGTCAAGTAGGAATAAATACAACTGTTCCAAATGCACAACTCGACATTCAATCAAGCAATCAAGCTATACCAACCAATACAGATGGGATTTTAATTCCCAAAGTTGACGCATTTCCAGCAATTAATCCAACATTTGCTCAACAAGGAATGATGGTTTTTTTAACAACATTATCAGGAACGAATCAACCCGGATTTTATTATTGGAATAATCCAACTATAACATGGCTTCCTGTTGGGAATAATAATTCTGCTTGGAAATTAACTGGAAATGCTGGTACAAATGCTACAAATAATTTTGTTGGAACAACTGATAATGTTGATTTAGTTTTTAAAAGATTTAACAGCCAAGCAGGTAAGATTACCTCAACAAATACCTTTTTTGGAAACCTAAGTGGTAATGCTAATACTTTATTTGACAACACTTTTATAGGTGCAGAAGCTGGACGAGATAATATTTCTGGAGGTCAAAATGTTTTTATCGGAAGAAGAGCTGGCGCTAATGGAATGAATGGCTCAAATAATGTTTTAATTGGTAATGGTGCTGGTATTTTTAATAGTGCTAATCAAAATGTTTTTGTTGGTTCTTTTTCAGGAAATGGGAATACTACAGGTACAAACAATTCATTTTTAGGATATTTTTCAGGAGCTAATAACGGAACCGGAAGTTTAAATACCTATTTAGGAGCATCAACCGGAAGTTTAAATACTTTTGGAACAGGAAATACTTTTGTAGGATTCAATAGCAATGCAAGCTCAAGTACGTTATCAAATGCTACTGCAATTGGTATAAATTCCCAAGTTGGCACTAGTAATTCGATGATTTTGGGTAGTATTAATGGTGTTAATGGAGCTACAACTTCAACTAATATAGGAGTTGGAACAACAAGTCCAAACGGAGTTTTAGACATCACTTCAAACAAAAATGGTGTTTTAATACCTAGAATAGCATTGACTTCTGCAACCGCAGCACTTCCAGTTGTTAATCCTCAAGGCGGATTATTAGATACTAGTACTCTAATATACAACATTGCAACATCTGGTGCAAGCCCTAATAATGTTTATCCTGGTTTTTATTATTGGAATGGTACAAAATGGATACGATTTGATGTTAATGGAGAAAATAATCCAACTTATTATTCTGTAGTTGGCACAACAAATGATTTTACAACTAATGCATTTACATTGTTAGATCAGATGAGCATTACTTTTACACCAAAGGATAATGTTGCACTAATTAATTTTTCAGCTGCAGGTTATCGAAATGATGATTCCTTTATTAACAGTGCCCTTTTTTTTCAAATTCTGTTAAATGGAGTTCCAGTTACTGGTTGGCAAACTGCAACAAATCAATCTATTGTAAATGTAGGGACATTTTTCACAGATGATGTTACAACTTGGGAAACTAATATTTCATACCCAATTAATGTACCAATAGGTATTTCTCAAACTATTCAAATTCAATGGTCACTTCCATACGGTCAAATATTTAATAACCCAAGCCTACCTTTTACAGCTTTTGGGTCTGTTTTCAAATCTTATAGAACCTTAACTGTTATTGATCCAAATGGTGGTGGTGGAATTGTTGGTTCACCACCAGTTACTACAAATATGTGGGCGCAAAACGGTAATGCAGGAACAATTGCAGGAACTAATTTTGTTGGAACTGCAGATTTTCAACCTCTAGTTTTAAAAAGTAATAATATAGAAGGATTAAGAGTTGCAACGAATGGGAATATTGGAATTAAAACTGTAACTCCTTTAGATGAATTACACATTACAGGCAATATAAGAATGGTAGATGGTAATCAAGCGGCTGGAAAAGTACTCACAAGTGATGCCAACGGAACTGCTACTTGGCAAAATACAACTGCGAATGCATGGGGATTAGTGGGAAACGCTAATACCAACAGCTCAAATAATTTTATCGGAACTTTAGATAATACTGATTTAACGTTTAGAACAAATAGTCAAGAAAGTTTAAGGATTAAAAACGATGGTAGAATTGAAATTGGAAATAATAATATACTTTCTACTTACAGCGCATCTGTTAGTCAAAACCCAAAGTTAATTGTTGCCTCTAATTCTGCTGATAATAATATTATTTTCCAAGCTTCAAACAACTTAAACGATCCAACATCATTATATTTTGGAATGTCAGCTGGCATTAATTCATTGCCTATAGCTATTACTAACAATACAAATTTAGGAAATATTTTTTTTAGTGGTTATAATGGTTCAAGTTTTATCGCTTCATCAGGCATAAAAGCTACTGTTGACGGTACAGTCTCTTCAACCAGTATGCCTGGTCGTTTAGATTTTTTAACTACTCCTGATGGATCGAATACTATTGCCACAAGGATGTCAATAAAAAACGATGGAAACATAGGGATTGGAACTAATAATCCAATCAGAAAATTACACCTTTTTACAGGAACAAGTGGCGCAACACCAAATGGGAATTCTGACTTTGTACTTGAAAGTAATGGGCCAATTTATCAACATTTTTTAGCACCATCTACTGCAGAAACTGGCACTTTATTTGGTTCAAATTTAGGGTCAATTAGAGGAGGATTATTATTTAATAATGCTACTGAAACTTTACAATTCAGATCAGGAGGTAACACGAACAGAATGATTATTACAAGCGCTGGAGATGTTGGAATAGGAACTCCAACTCCAGGCGGACAATTTGAACTTTCGTTAAACGAAGGAAGAAAACCTGGTTCTACCACATGGACAATTGTTTCCGATAAAAGGTTAAAAACAATTAATGGAAACTACACAAAAGGATTAAATGAAATTTTGCAACTCAACCCAATTCGTTTTAATTATAAAAATGCTGGAGAACGAAAATTTGAACAAAAAGTTTTAGATACAGAATTTGCTGGTTTTATTGCTCAGGAAGTTCAACCACTTTTCCCAGATGCTGTTGGTATTGATGCTGATGGATTTTTAAATTTTAATATACATCCAATTTTAATTGCATCAATAAATGCAATTAAAGAATTAAATGAAAAAAATGAAGATTTAAAAAATGAGATTGAAATTTTAAAAGAAAAAATTATTAATCAAAATAAAATTAATCAAGATATTTTAGAAAGATTATCAAAATTAGAAAGTAAATACTAAGTAATTTATCCTTTAAGACAATTTTCAATTGATTTAAAGAACTAAAGCTTACACGCTTTTTATAACATAAGTAACGATACCCCAAATGATTAATTCGTTGTCGTCGGTTATTTTTATTGGTTGAAATGCTTCATTTTCAGGCATTAGAAAAACCTGATTTTTGTCTATTATAATTCGCTTAACGGTAAACTCACCATCAATAAAACATACTGCAACTTTATTGTTTTGTGGCTCAATGCTTCTATCAATAACTAATATATCGCCATCATCAATTCCGGCGCCAATCATTGATGTTCCGCTTGCTTTTGCATAAAAAGTGGCTTCTCGATTTTTTACTAATACGTTATCTAAACTGATTTTACTTTCGTCAAAATCGGCTGCTGGCGAAGGAAAACCTGCTTTGATTCCGCCGGCAATAAACGGTAGTTCATTGGTGTTTTCAAAATCAGGAAGAAAGAAAGTGATGTTCTTTTTTAATTGCATTTTACAGTAAAAATATCTTTAATATCAGTGGTGTATTTTGGAGATAAATGATTTTGTTTCATTTTCCAGGTGCGTTGTAAATCTTGGTTTCCTAAGCGAATTTTGCGTTCGCCTGATTTCTTATGAAAATCATCTATTACTTTCATGAGTTTTTGATGTTTTGGATTTTCTTCTTCAAATAGATGAAATTGTTTTTGATCTTGCGGAATAATTTGCGTGACAATAACGCCAGCTTTTTTATAAATTTCGCCTTCTTCAAATAGCTCTTTCAAAAGTTTTACCGCAGTTGAACTCAAAGTTATATTGGAGTTACTTGCAAAAGGCAACGTTTCCATTTTATAGAAATTGTAGCGGTCTTTTTCGACTTTGTATTTGTCTTTTCTTAAATATAAAATTATGCCATAACAGCACGAATTCTGTTTCCGTAATTTCTCGGCACAAACGGTTGCAAATGTTGAAACACGTTCTTTCATTTCGCTAAATGTGGTGATGTTTCCATCGAAACTTCTAGTAACAGCAATATTTTTTTTGTCTTTTGGTTCGTCTATTTCTAAAACCGATTTTCCTTCTAATTCCATTTTCAATCGAATGCCTACAACGCCCATTTCTTTTTTAATGAAACTATCATTGTGTGGTAGCGTAAAATCATAAGCGGTTAAAATATTTCTGGCTTGCATTTTCTTTGTTAAACGAAAACCAATTCCCCAAACGTCTTCAATTTTGGTCCATTTTAAGGCTTTGATACGCTTCTCTTCAGTGTCAATTACATACGAACCTTTAGTTTCTTCTGGAAATTTTCTAGCAATCTTATTGGCGACTTTTGATAAAGCTTTAGTCTTAGCAAATCCTACAGAAACCGGAATACTCAACCATTTCATAATGCGCTTTTTCATTTGAATACCATACTCTTGGTATTCTTTAATATTCATGCCGTCAAAATTCAAGAAAGCTTCATCAATGCTATACACTTCTATATTTGGTGTAAAACCCTCAAGAATTTTCATTACACGACTGCTTAAATCGCCATACAAAGCATAGTTGGAAGAAAATACTTGTACGTTTTTTTGTTTGAGTTCTTCACGTACTTTAAATTCGGGTCCGCCCATTGGAATGCCTAATTTTTTAACTTCATCACTTCTGGAGATAATACAACCGTCGTTGTTAGACAAAATAACGATTGGTTTTCCAATAAGATGAGGTTGGAAAACGCGTTCGCACGAAGCATAAAAATTATTACAATCGACTAAAGCATACATTTTGTAAAGTTACAGAATGTGATTTTAGATTAGAAATCAACGTACGTTAAATATTGGAATTGTTAATAAATAAAAAAACCACCAAAATTACTTTTGATGGTTTTACTATATTTTAAAAAAGCGTTATTTCAAAAAATTAGTAACCAACGAAGGATAAATTCCGATAAGAATATTAATTAAAATTGAAACCACTCCAACGGCATAATATACAAATGGTGTTGCTTGTTTTTCTTCGTTAGCGTCTTTAGTGTACATTGCTACAATCAATTTGAAGTAATATCCAACACTTATAATTGAGTTGATTACACCAGCAATAACAACTACTAAATATCCAGCTTGAATAGTTTGTGTAAACAAATTAAATTTAGCAAAAAAACCAGCAAATATTGGAATTCCAGCCATTGATAAAAGTGAAGCTGTCAATACGGCCGCCATTAACGGATTGGTTTTTCCTAAACCATTAAAGTTGACTACATCTTCGTTGTCTTTGTTTTTAGTAACCGAAATTATTACAGCAAAAGCAGCAATTCCGGCCAAAGCATAAGCGGAAGTATAATATAATAGATTATTTGTAGAATTAGAAATACTCAAAACGGTCATTAACATAAATCCGGCATGTGAAATTCCAGAAAAAGCCAACATACGTTTTACATTGTTTTGACGCAATGCCATGATATTTCCAACCGTCATTGATAAAATAGAAATAACCACAATAATATTTTGAAATTGAAACGACGGAAACAAATTCATAGCCGCTAATAATTTGTATAAAGTTGCAAAAGCTACTACTTTCGCTAAAGTACTCATGGTTGCAGTTACTAATGGTGGCGCACCTTCGTAGACATCTGGAGCCCAAAAATGAAATGGAACAGCAGCAATTTTGAACAACATACCAATAGTGATTAAAGCTACTCCAATTGGAAACCAAACCGCAACATCACCAGAACCAGACCATTCACTAATTTCAATTAAATTGAATGTTCCGAAAGCTCCGTAAATCAAGCAAATTCCGAATAAAATTATTCCAGATGCGAATGAACCCATTAAAAAATATTTCATTCCAGCTTCGTTACTTTTAATGCTTAATCGACTGCTTCCAGCCAAAATATACAATGCAATTGAAAGTGTTTCGATTCCTAAAAAGAACATTGATAAATTGGTAAAGGAAACCATTGCAACCGCACCAGCTAATAGAAATATTTTTATGGCAACAAAATCGGAAATTTTAGTTTGATGTTCTTTATAGACATCGTGACTCATAGCGACTAAAAATACTGTAAGTAAAATAAATAGTGACGAAAATGCGTTAGCAAATTTATCAGCAAAAATCATGTTGTTATAATTGCTATTCAATTCTCCAAATGAATATAAATTTAATGTAGAACCAAGAACTGCTAACAAGCCAAGAATTGTTACAGGAACAAGAGCTTTTCTTAAGTTAAATATTTCGGCTATAAGACAAAAAACGCCAAGTCCTGTTATTGCTAATAGTGTAATCATTTTTTATTTAGGATTTAGGATTTAATAATTTAGGATTTCTTCCAAACATCGTTAAATCTTAATTTTTATTATTTCTCGATTTTATTGTTTTTATTCCTGCTGAAAAAATTGATACTAATTCATCAGCTTCTTTTATTAATTTTTCTAATTCTATTTTGTCACAATTTATTTGTAATTCTTTAATAAATTCAAGCCAAAATAAACTTTCATCTGCTTCTTCATCAACAATTTTTAGCTTATTCAAAAAATCTGCATCTGATTTACCTCTACAAACAGCTCTGTAATTTGCTGCAACGGAAGAAGAAGATTTAAAAAGTTGATAAGAAACCACATCAACTGCCTTATTTTTTTCAATAGCTATTAGAAATTTAAAAGTTCTAACAGCAAAATCTTTTGTTCTCTTCTTTAATTCTTCTTTAGTCATTTTTCAAATTCCTTAATCTCAAATCTTGAATCCTTAATTTTTATTTATAACTTTCAAAATTTCAACTATACTAGGATTTACCAAATCTACAATTGGTTTTGGATATAATCCGTAGAACAATAGAAATGCAATAATTACTACAAATACTATTGTTTCATTTATAGTTACATCTGCAAATGTTCTTGTATTGGTTTCGCCTAACATTACATTTTGAAACATTTTCAACATGTAATAAGCTCCTAGAATAATTGTTGTTCCACCAAGAACTGCATACCAAACATTTACTTGAGACAAACTGTATAAAACAGTAAATTCTCCAACAAAATTGAATGTTCCTGGCAAAGCCACTGAGGCTAAAACTAGAATCATAAATAATGATGTGAACTTAGTTGCTTGCGAACGAATTCCACCCAATCCATCAATTTGAAAAGTGCTGAATCTTCTGTAAATTACTTCGGCTGCGAAGAATAATCCAACGATAACAAATCCGTGTGCAATCATTTGAGAAACAGCTCCACTTAATCCATCTGCTGTTAATGTGTAACATCCAGCAGCAATTAATCCAACGTGTGCTAACGAAGAATAAGCTAATAATTTCTTTAAATCTTTTTGACGTAAAGCTACAATCGAACCGTAAATTACTCCTGCAATACTCAATCCAATTAGAACTGGCAAATAGGTTTTAGCAGCTTGAGGTGCGATTGGTAATTGCCAACGAATTACACTATACAATCCCATTTTTAGCATGATACCCGATAAAAGCATTGTTCCAATTGCTGGTGCTTTTTGATACACTTTTGCTTGCCAAGTATGAAAAGGAATAATCGGAATTTTGATTGCATACGCTAAAAAGAATGCGAAGAAAATCCAAGTTTGTTCGGTTGCAGATAAATTTAATTTGTATAAATCTTTCAATAAGAAACTGCCTGCTTTGGTATATAAATAAGCAAAAGCAACTAACATAAATAATGAACCAGCTAAAGTGTAAATGAAGAATTTCACTACTGCTTTTTTGCGTTCGTCTGCATCGCCATTACCCCAAATTAAAGCAATAAAATAAATTGGAATTAATGCTAATTCCCAGAAGATGTAATATAACAAACCGTCTGCCGCAAGAAAAGTTCCAGTCATTGCGAATGCCATGAATAATACTAATGCGTAGAAGTTTTTAGAATTATTAAAATGAGTTCCGAAACCAGAAAAGATAATGATTGGAGTTAAGGAAACAGTTAATAAAACCATTGCTAATCCCAAACCATCTGCATTTAATGCGAAAGAAACATTTGGTTGTAAAATCCAAGGATTGTTTAAGCTGACGTTAGCTCCGTTTAAAAAGTGATGTACTAAAACAGATGTACAACCCAATGCTGCCAAACTGAAAAACAAAGCCACTTTAGAAGCCAATTTATCTCCAGAAAGTAATGTTGCGACTGCACCAATTAAAAGGATTATTAATATAAGTGATACGTTCATTTTATAATGGTTTTTGTGCTAAAAATAAATAACTAACGATTGCTAAAACTCCAATTACAAAAGCAAATAGGTACAATCCGATACTTCCAGTGTGTAATTTTTTACCTTGATTTCCGAGTCTGTTAGTTATGCTTCCAAATCCGTAAACTACATTTCCTAAAGCAGGTTCTAATGTTGTTCTAAAGAAGTTTGAAAGTGAGTTTATAGGTTTTACAATTAATGAAGTATAGATTTCATCAACATAATATTTGTTATAAATTGTTTTTGAAAATCCTGTAATTTCAGCATCTTCTTTTGGTACAAAACCTTGTTTGATGTATTTAGAATACGCCCAAACAATTCCGATAATTGCACCAGTTAGCGCAATTCCCATTAACATATAAGCATTTCCATCCAATGGTTTGTGTTCGATTTTTGTAGCTAAAATCGGTTCCAAGAAATGGTTTAACCAATTGCTTCCTGGTAAATTAATTAATCCACCAACGGTTGCTAATCCAGCTAAAATTATTAATGGTAAAGTAATCAAACTCGGACTTTCATGTAAATGGTGTTTTTGTTCTTCCGTTCCTCTGAATTCTCTAAAGAACGTCAAATACATTAATCGGAACATATAAAAAGCAGTCATGATTGAAGCTACAGAACCAATTATCCAAAGTACTTTATTGTGTTCGAAAGCTGTCATTAATATTTCATCTTTCGACCAAAATCCAGCGAATGGAAAAATTCCTGAAATAGCTAATGTTGAAATTAACATTGTGGTAAATGTTATAGGCATGTATTTTTTTAAACCGCCCATTTTGCGCATATCTTGTTCGCCATGTAGTGAGTGAATTACCGAACCTGAACCTAAGAACAAACACGCTTTGAAGAACGCATGTGTGATTACGTGAAATACCGCAACATTATAAGCTCCAAGACCTAATGCTAAAAACATTAAACCTAATTGAGAAACTGTTGAATAGGCTAATACTTTTTTGATATCATTTTGAAGTAATCCGATAGAAGCTGATACTAAAGCAGTGATTGCTCCAACAATTGCAATTATATTTTGAACTTCTGGAGTTAAATCGAATAAGAAATTCATACGAGTAATCATAAAAATTCCTGCAGTTACCATTGTTGCCGCGTGAATTAATGCAGAAACTGGAGTTGGTCCAGCCATCGCATCTGGTAACCAAGTGTAAAGAGGTAATTGTGCTGATTTTCCTGTTGCTCCGATGAATAAACATAAAGCAGCAATTGAAATTTGTAGCCAAAATGAATTTGGATAAGGCATTTGACCCATACCTGTAACTATTTGTTTCATTTCAACAAAATTCAACGTTGAAAATAAATGTGCCAAGATAAAAATTCCAATCAAGAAACCTAAATCTCCAATTCTGTTCATTATGAAGGCTTTCTTTGCAGCATCATTATAATCTTGGTTTTTATACCAAAATCCGATAAGTAAATAAGAACAAAGTCCAACGCCTTCCCATCCGATAAACATTACTAGTAAGTTGCTTCCAACTACTAAAGTTATCATGAAAAAGATGAATAAATTCAAATACGCAAAAAACTTGTGCATGTTTTCATCATCGTGCATGTAGCTAATGGAATATAAATGAATTAATGAACCAATTCCAGTCACAAATAATAACCACAATAATGATAATTGATCCAATAAAATTCCGAAATCGATTTTAAGTTTTCCTATTTCAATCCAATCAAATAATTTCACTGAAATTGGTTTTCCAGTTTGATTTAATTGCATGAAAAAATAAACGCTCATCACAAACGAAACTGCTACAGCAATTGTTCCGATGGCGCCAGAAATGGTTTTTGAAGCCGATTTTCCGAAGAAAACATTAAATAAGAACCCAACAAATGGGGTTAATAATAAGAGTAAAACTAAACTATTCTCCATTAGGGATTATCCTTTTAAGTTTTTTAAATTTGATATATCAACCGAACCAATATTTCGGAAAACCGAAACTAATATTGCCAAACCTACGGCAACTTCGGCAGCAGCAACAGCCATTGAAAAGAATACAAAAACTTCGCCTTTGGCGTCTTGATGGTACGTTGCAAAAGCTACAAACAATAAGTTTACGGCATTTAGCATAATTTCGATTGACATGAATACGATAATGGCATTTCGTCTGTACAATACTCCGAAAACACCGATACAAAATAACAGCACCGAAAGGAAAATGTAATTTTCAATACCTATTTGATTTAAAATATTGCTCATAGTTATTTTGTTTTAGTTTCTTTTTTAGACAATAAAACAGCTCCAATCATTGCGGTTAAAAGCAACACCGAAGCAAATTCAAATGGAACCATAAAACCTTCTTTATCGTCTAATAAAACAGTTCCTAATTTTTTAATCGATTGAAAATCTTCGCCAGTTGTAGGATATTCCCCAACGAAAGGTTTAGAATACATGAAAATTGCTACTAAAGCAGCACTTAATAATACAAATACTGTAATTGCTCCCAGTCGTGTAATTCTGGGTTTGTGAACTTCATCTTCGTTGTTCAAATTCATCAACATTATGGTAAATAAAAACAGAACCATAATTGCTCCTGCATATACCATCACGTGAACAATTGCCAAGAATTGAGCATTAAATAATAAATAATGTGCCGCAATTGAAAAGAAACATATCACTAAATAAATAGCACTATGAATTGGATTTTTACTATAAATTGTCAAAAATGCAGTTGACAAAGTTATTGCTGCTAAAAAATAAAATATAATAAGTACTGTTGACATAATTAATTTAAGGTTTTAGTATTTGCCATAGCCATTTCTAGTGGCATCACTAATTTATCTTTCCCGAAGATAAAATCTTCTCTTTCGTAACTTGCTGGTACTAATTCTTTAGAAATAGTTAAATAAATAGCATCTTTCGGACAAGCTTCTTCACACAATCCACAGAAAATACAACGCAACATATTGATCTCATATATCGAAGCGTATTTTTCTTCTCTGTACAAATGTTCTTCGCCTTTTTTGCGTTCTTCCGCTTTCATTGTTATGGCTTCCGCAGGACAAGATAAGGCGCACAATCCACAAGCAGTACAGTTTTCGCGACCTTGTTCGTCGCGTTTCAACATGTGTTGTCCACGATAAACCGGACTAAATTCACGTACTTGCTCCGGATAATGAATCGTTGCTTTTTTTCTAAAAAAGTGTTTGATGGTAATCCATAAACCTTTCACGATGGCAATCAGGTACATTCTTTCAAGAAAAGTCATTTCCTTATTGGAAACTTGTTTTTTCTTACCCGATAATGATATACTTTGTATTGATGCTGACATAATTTCTTTTCCTATTTAAAAGCTAGAATGCAAATTCCTGTTATTATAATATTGACAATTGAAAGCGGAATTAAAATTTTCCAGCCTAAATTCATCAACTGATCGTATCTAAAACGTGGTATCGTCCAACGAATCCACATAAAGAAAAATATAAAAAAGCATAATTTAATAAATAAAGCTCCAATTCCGATTACATTAGCGATGTTAACTCCCCAATGTTCTACAGCCCAACTCATTCCCGGATAATTATATCCTCCAAAGAATAAAACAGCAATAATTGTTGAGGAAATAAACATGTTAGCATATTCTGCAAATAAATAAAATCCCATTTTCATGGAAGAATATTCGGTGTGATAACCACCAATTAATTCCGATTCACATTCTGCTAAATCAAAAGGAGTTCTGTTAGTTTCTGCAAAAGCACAAATCAAAAAGATTAAGAACGATAACGGTTGGTAAAAAACATTCCAATGCAAACCATGTTGTTGCACTGATATTTCTTTTAAACTCAACGTTCCTGTCATCATCAATAATGCAATTATAGATAATCCCATGGCAACTTCATAAGAAACCATTTGAGATGCAGCACGAACAGCTCCCATTAATGAGAACTTATTGTTTGATGCCCATCCACCAATCATAATTCCGTAAACTCCAATAGAAACTATGGCAAAAATATATAATAATGCACTGTCAGTATCAGTTGCTTGAAGAATTACTGTTCTTCCAAAAATTATTAATTTATCACCCCAAGGAATTACAGCACTAGTCATTAAAGCAGTGCTCATTGCAATTGCTGGTCCCATGAAAAACAAAAATTTGTTTTTGGTATTGGGTTCAAATTCTTCTTTAGCGAATAATTTCATTCCGTCGGCAAGCGGTTGCAATAAACCTCCCCAACCAGCACGGTTTGGACCAACTCTATCTTGTAAAAATGCTGCAACTTTACGTTCCGCCCAAGTAGAATACATTGCCATTACCATTGTAAATGCAAAAATCACAACAATAAAAATACTTTTTTCTATAATAAATCCACTATCCATTATTTCGTATTTATTTTATTACCGTCAATTTTTTCATTGTAATCAATTTCTGTCATACTGATTTTTTTTCTGTCGATATCTCTACCTTGAAGAATCCCTTTTTCTGTTTCAATAATAACTTTATCCATTTTACGAGTATAGTTATTTTGATTGATTACAGAATCTTTTTCGAATTTTCTTGGACCTTCAATAGTCCAATCTGAAACTTCTTTTTTGTCAAAACGACACGTATTACAGATAAAATCTTCTACTTCGTGGTATTCGTCTTTTCTTGCAGTAACTCTTTGAATTTCGTTTCCAAACATCCAAAGTGTTGTTTTTCCGCAACAACCTGGAGTAGTACATTCTCTGTGAGCATTAAACGGTTTATTGAACCAAACTCTCGATTTGAATCTAAAGGTTTTATCGGTTAAAGCTCCAACTGGACAAACATCAATCATGTTTCCAGAGAATTCATTATCAATTGCAGCTGAAACACAAGTCGAAATTTGAGAATGATCGCCACGATTTAAAACTCCGTGAACACGACCATCTGTCAATTGATCGGCAACTTCTACACAACGTTGGCAAACTATACAACGGTTCATGTGCAATTGAATTTTGTCACCAATATCTTCTGGTTCAAAAGTTCGTTTTTCTTCCACAAAACGTTGTTGTAATTTTCCGTGTTCGAAACTCAAATTTTGTAAATCACATTCTCCTGCTTGATCACAAACCGGACAATCTAATGGGTGATTTATTAAAAGAAATTCGGTTACCGCTTTTCTAGCTTCGGTTACTCGTTCTGAAGATTTGCTAGCTATTTCCATTCCGTCTTGACAACCAGTTACACAGGATGCAACAAGTTTTGGCATTGGTCTCGGATCAGCTTCACTTCCTTTTGTAACGTCTACTAAACAGCAACGACATTTTCCGCCAGTTCCTTTTAGTTTAGAATAATAACACATGGCTGGCGGAACGGATTCTCCACCAATCATACGAGCAGCTTGAAGGATTGTTGTTCCTGCTTCTACTTCTATTTCTTGACCGTCTATGGTTACTTTCATTGTAAATTTGTTTAAAAGTTTAAAAGTTTAAGTGTTTAAGTGTTTCCACTTAGTACTTCCAACTTCTAACTTCGTACTTTTAAATTATACTGTTTGCTTTGCTATTAAATGTTTCACTTTTTCAAATGGTTCATTCACAAAGTGATCTCTATTTTTTACTTTTTCTGGAAAACGAATATGGTATTCAAACTCATCCTTAAAGTGACGAATTGCAGCTGCAACTGGCCATGAAGCCGCGTCACCTAATGGACAAATCGTATTTCCTTCAATTTTTGACTGAATACTCCATAACAATTCGATGTCTTCTTCTCGTCCGTGACCATTTTCAATTCTGTGTAATACTTTTTCTAACCAACCTGTTCCTTCGCGACATGGCGTGCATTGTCCGCAAGATTCGTGATGGTAAAAACGTGCAAAATTCCAAGTATTTCTAACGATACAAGCTCTATCATCATAAACTATAAATCCGCCTGAACCTAACATCGAACCAGTTGCAAATCCACCATCAGATAAACTTTCGTATGTCATCAATCGGTCTTCTCCAGCAGCGGTTTTGTAAATTAAATTGGCTGGTAAAATTGGCACCGAACTTCCTCCAGGAACCAATGCTTTTAATGGACGATCATTTAATTCCATTCCGCCACAATATTCATCTGAATTCATGAATTCAAAAACAGAAACTCCTAATTCAATTTCATAAACTCCAGGATTTTTAATATTTCCGGAAGCAGAAATTAATTTGGTTCCTGTAGAACGACCAATTCCGATTCCGGCATAATCTGCACCAGAATTATTGATAATCCAAGGCACAGAAGCAATGGTTTCTACGTTATTTACAACCGTAGGATTTTGCCAAAGACCTTTTACAGCAGGAAATGGTGGTTTTAATCTTGGATTTCCACGTTTTCCTTCTAATGATTCTATTAATGCAGTTTCTTCACCGCAAATGTATGCTCCAGCACCAATTTGAACATAAAGTTCTAAATCGTAACCTGAACCTAATATGTTTTTGCCCAACCAACCAGCAGCTTTTGCTTCGGCGATGGCTCTTTCTAAAATTTTATAAACCCACATATACTCTCCACGAATGTAGATGTACGACAGGTTTGCTCCCAAAGCATAACTTGATGTAATCATTCCTTCTATTAAAAGATGCGGAATGTATTCCATTAAATAACGGTCTTTGAAAGTTCCAGGTTCCGATTCATCCGCGTTACAAACCAAATGTCTTGGATTACCCGATTTTTTGTCGATAAAACTCCATTTCATTCCAGCTGGAAAACCTGCGCCACCACGACCACGAAGTCCTGAAGTTTTTACTTCTTCAACCACTTCATCTGGGGTCATTTTCTTCAAGGCTTTTTCTACTGATGCATATCCGCCTTCACGACGATAAACTTCATAAGTTTTAATGCCTGGAACGTTTATTTTGTCTAATAATATTTTTCTTCCCATGATATTATTTATCGTGTAAAGTGATTTTTCCGTCTTTGCAATCAGCTATTAACTGATCTATTTTTTCTTTTGTCAAATGCTCCTGAAAGAAATCTCCCAATTGCATCATTGGTGCGTAACCGCAAGCGCCAAGACATTCCACGCCACGAACTTCAAATTGTCCGTCGGCAGTTGGTTGTCCAACTGGAACCCCAAGTTTTTCGCAAGTGTAATCCATTAAATCTTCCACACCTTTTTGACAACATGGAGAAGTTTGGCAGAATTCGAACATGTATTTTCCAATTGGTCGTTGGTTATACATGGTGTAAAAAGTTACAACTTCATACACTTCAATTCTTTGGATGTTCAGGATTTCGGCAACTTTATTTTGCAATTCGATACTCAACCAATTGTCGTGAGCATCTTGAACTTCGTGCAAAATAGGTAATAAAGCCGATTTTTGTTTGCCTTCAGGATAATGACTGATTAGTTCATTGATGCGGTTTATCAACGATTCAGTCATGTTTATTTCTTGTGTATAATGTGTACTTTCCATTTCTAATTTTAGATATTAAATTTTAGATATTAAATTTTTCAATCTGAATTCTAAAATCTTTATTCTGCAATCTTTTAGTTATTAAGCGTCTAATTCGCCTGCAATTACATTTAAACTTGATAAAATCACGATGGCATCAGATAACATTCCGCCTTTAATCATATCGGTATAAGCTTGATAATATACAAAACATGGTCTTCTAAATTTCAATCGATAAGGTGTACGACTTCCATCAGTTACTAAATAAAATCCTAATTCTCCGTTTCCGCCTTCCACAGCATGATAAATTTCTGCAACTGGAACAGGAACTTCACCCATCACAATTTTAAAGTGATAAATCAAACTTTCCATGTTGTGATACACATCTTCTTTTGGAGGCAAATAATAATCAGGAACATCGGCATGAATTGGGCCTTCTGGTAATTTTGCTAAAGCTTGTTTAATAATGCTTAAACTTTCCCAAACTTCGGCATTACGAACACAAAATCTATCATAAGTATCACCTGATTTTCCTACTGGAACATCAAATTCAAAATCTTCGTAAGAGGAATACGGAGCTGCTTTTCTAACATCATAATCAATTCCGGCTGCACGTAAATTTGGGCCGGTGAAACCATATTGCATTGCTTTTTCAGCAGTAATTCCACCAACATTAACAGTTCTGTCGATAAAAATTCTATTTCTTTCGAAAAGGTTTTCAAATTCTTTCCAAGCTATTGGAAAATCTTCTAGAAAAACATTTAATTTTTCGAATGCTGCATCTGACCAATCTCTTTCAAAACCACCAATTCTTCCCATATTTGTTGTTAAACGAGCACCACAAATTTCTTCGTAGATTTCGTATACTTTTTCTCTAAATTGGAATACGTAAAGGAAGCCTGTATACGCTCCGGTATCAACACCAAGAATTGAGTTACAAATTAAATGGTCTGTAATACGAGCCAATTCCATTACGATTACTCTTAAATATTGAGCACGTTTTGGAACTTCAATTTCTAATAATTTTTCGACAGTCATCCACCAAGCCATATTGTTGATTGGTGACGAACAATAGTTCATACGATCAGTCAAAACATTGATTTGATAAAACGGACGGTTTTCGGCAATTTTTTCGAAAGCTCTATGAATATAACCAATTGTGGGTTCTGCATCAAGAATTCGTTCACCATCCATTAATAGGATATTTTGAAAAATTCCATGCGTTGCAGGATGCGTTGGTCCTAAATTCAATATAGAAAGCTCGCTTCCGTCTTCGTTGCGAGTTTGTTCTATAACTTTAGCATATCGATGCTCTGGTAATAATAATAAGTCTGACATTCTATTTTTTTCAGTCATGAATTAATTATACTATTTTTTTTTAATTTATATATTCCCAAAATTATTATTAATAAATTTCCTAAAATTAGCAGAAGCTTATTATTATAATCACTTTTGGAATAGCTATATAAATTTACAATCAAAAATATTAAGTTACTGATTACAATAAATTTAATAATTTTTGTTTGATTCATAGCTAACAATTTGTTGTTGTTCTTCCAAAAAAACGATCATCTTTATCGGTTCTTCCGCTATCTTCCATTGGGAATTCTTTTCGCATTGGATGAGAAACCATTTCATCCATGTTTAAAATTCGTTTTAATTGTGGATGACCAATAAAGTTAATTCCGTAAAAATCCCAAGCCTCTCTTTCCATCCAGTTTGCACACAAAAATAAATCAGTAATTGTTGTTACTTCCGGATTTTCTGGTAAATAGGTTCTAACTCTGATTCTAACATTTTCAATCCAATTGTGCAAATGATATACAATTGAAAATTGATGTTCATCATCATTATCTGGAAAATGAATTCCAGCTAAATCAGTTAAGAAATGAAAATTTAAATCTTCGTCTACTTTTAAGATGCGGATTACTTCGTGAATTGCATCTGGAGTAGCTTCGAATGAAAAAATATCGCGTTGCATTTCAAAATTCAGCACTTTATTTCCGAATTTTTGAGACATTTTTTCTTGTATTTGAGCAGTTTCTAAAGCCATATTATAGGTTGTAAGAAGCTAATAATTCTTTATATTCTGGTGAATTTCTTCGGCGAACCGATTCGTTTCTTACCAATTCTTGTAGTTGCATAACGCCATCTACAATTTGTTCTGGTCTTGGTGGACATCCCGGCACATAAACATCAACTGGAATTACTTTATCAATTCCTTGAAGTACTGAATACGTATCAAAAACTCCACCTGAACAGGCACAAGCTCCAACTGAAATCACCCAACGAGGTTCCGACATTTGTTCGTAAACTTGACGTAAAATCGGAGCCATTTTTTTAGAAATAGTTCCCATTACCATTAGCATATCCGCTTGACGAGGAGAAAAACTCACGCGTTCAGAACCGAAACGAGCTAAATCGTAATGTGATGCCATTGTTGCCATGAATTCAATTCCGCAACAAGAAGTTGCAAACGGTAAAGGCCAAAGTGAATTAGCACGAGCCATTCCAACAACATCATTTAGTTTGGTTGCAAAGAAACCTTCACCTGAAACTCCTTCTGGCGGAGCGACCATATTTATTTTAGAATCAGCCATAATTAGTATTATATCAAAGTCTATTTGTTTAATTTATTATTCCCATTCTAGTGCTTTCTTCTTGATTATATAGAAGAAACCAACTAAAAGTAACAGCATAAAGATAACCATTTTAATCATTCCGTTCATTCCTAATTCCTTAAAATTAACTGCCCAAGGATATAAAAAAATAACCTCAACGTCAAAAAGCACAAAAAGAATAGCTACTAGGAAATATTTTACAGAAAACGGAATTCTAGCATTTCCAACAGATTCAATTCCACATTCAAAGTTTTTATCTTTATTTTGAGAATGTCTTTTTGGACCCAAAAAGCTTGAACCTATAATAGTTGCAACAACAAATCCGACTGCTAAACCAGCTTGCATAAGGATTGGTAAAAAATCATGTTGAGTAGATTGCATAGCGCTAAAAATTTAGACTTTTATAAAATAGCCACAAATATACATTGCATTATTTAAATCTCAAAAATCAAAAGATAAACGTTTGTTATTTATTGCTTAAAAAGACTTATTTAAACCAATTCTAAATAGAAATCATAGAAATAAAAAAAACGCTCTGAAATTTCAGAGCGTTTAACCATTTAGGTATTCAAAAAATAATATATATTAGTCTTCGATAACTACTACTTGAGCAGCAACTTTACCTTTTCTACCTTCTTCTTCTTCAAATGTAACTTTATCACCTTCGTTAAGTGATTCAGCTTTTAAACCTGTTGCGTGAACGAAAATGTCTTTTCCATTTTCATCATCTGTAATGAATCCGTAACCTTTTGATTCATTGAAAAATTTAACTGTTCCTGTGCGCATTGTGTGTAATAATAATTATTAATAATGGTCAAAGATATACTTATTTCTGACATAGCAAACAAAAATTAAATAAAAAGTTAAAATTTTTATCTTAATTCACGATTCTAATATAATGATTTTCAGATAAATATTTGAATTATATCGAAAATAGAAATAAAAAAAACAACTATTTATGAATTTTTAAATAGTTGTTTATTAGTTCTTTGCGAATTTGATATTAATTACTTCAATTCAACTTTAATATGTAATTCTTTCAATTGAGCATCATCAATTACCGATGGAGCGTCAATCATAACATCACGTCCTGAATTATTTTTTGGAAAAGCAATAAAATCTCGGATTGTTTCTTGTCCGCCAAGAATAGCAACTAATCTGTCTAATCCAAATGCTAAACCGCCATGTGGAGGTGCACCAAATTGGAATGCATCCATCAAAAATCCAAATTGTTCTTTGGCTTGTTCAGGTGTAAATCCTAAATATTTGAACATTAATTGTTGTGTTTCTTTATCGTGAATTCTGATAGAACCACCACCAATTTCGTTTCCGTTCAAAACCATATCATAAGCATTAGCACGAACTTTTCCTGGATTGGTTGCTAATAAATCCATATCTTCTGGTTTTGGAGAAGTAAACGGATGGTGCATTGCGTGCCATCTTCCTGATTCTTCATCCAATTCTAATAAAGGAAAATCTACAACCCATAATGGTGCAAATTCAGCTGGATTTCTTAAACCTAATCTAGTTGCTAATTCCATTCTTAGAGCTGAAAGTTGCGTTCTAGTTTTATCTGCTGGACCTGAAAGCACAAAAATCATATCGCCAGCTTTTGCGCCAGTTATTGCTGCCCATTTTTTCAAATCCTCTTGATCGTAAAATTTATCTACGGATGATTTATAAGTTCCATCGGCTTCACATTTTACATGAACCATTCCGGACGCACCAACTTGTGGACGTTTTACCCAGTCAATTAATGCATCAATTTCTTTACGAGTGTAAGTTGCACAATTTGGAGCTGCAATTCCAACAACTAATTCAGCAGCATTGAAAACTGGAAACTCTTTATGTTGTGCTACTTCATTCAACTCACCAAATTTCATATCAAAACGAATGTCTGGTTTGTCATTTCCATACGTTTTCATGGCATAATCGTAAGTGATTCTTGGAAACTTTTCTACTTCAATGCCTTTTATTTCTTTTAGTAAATGTCTTGTCAAACCTTCAAATACATTTAAAATATCTTCTTGTTCTACAAATGCCATTTCGCAATCGATTTGTGTAAACTCAGGTTGTCTGTCGGCACGTAAATCTTCGTCACGGAAACATTTTACTATTTGAAAATATTTATCCATTCCGCCAACCATCAATAATTGTTTGAAGGTTTGTGGCGATTGTGGTAAGGCATAAAATTGTCCTTCGTTCATTCTACTTGGAACTACAAAATCTCTTGCGCCTTCGGGAGTTGATTTGATTAAATAAGGAGTTTCAACTTCGCAAAAATCTAAATCGGATAAATATTTACGAACTTCCATTGCTACTTTATGACGAAAAAGCAAGGAATTTTTAACCGGATTTCTACGAATATCCAAGTAACGGTATTTCATTCTAATATCTTCACCGCCATCAGTTTCGTCTTCAATTGTAAAAGGTGGTGTTAATGCAGCATTTAAAATTGTCATTTCTTTAACTAAAATTTCAATTTCACCAGTTGCAATGTTTTTATTTTTAGCTTCACGCTCAATTACAGTTCCTTTTACTTGAACTACAAATTCTCTTCCTAAAGTTTTAGCCAATTCAAAAACTGATTTTTCTGAACGACTTTCGTCAAATAATAATTGTGTGATTCCATAACGGTCACGCAAATCAACCCAATTCATGAATCCTTTATCTCTTGATTTTTGAACCCAACCGGCAAGTGTAACTTCTTGATTTATGTTTGAGGCATTTAATTCACCACAATTATGACTTCTATACATTGGAATAAAATTTTTGCAAAAGTAAAAAACTTAAATCAATTATATAAGGTAAAACGTAATTGAAATTTATGTTAATGTTTTTATTTTCAATAAAGAAAAAACCTATATTTGAATTCCATTAAAAATTAAATCTATAATTTATGAGAAAATTGTATTTCGCATTATTCGCTATTATTTTATCTAACGTTGGTTTTTCTCAAGGCAATGTTAGTTTTCAGGCAGATATTGCCAATAGAAACGGAGACGTTATTTATATAAAAGACGCTAAAAATCAAACTATTAAAGAAATTAAAATTGATAAAAAAGGCATTTTTTCTGACAAGTTCGACGTTAAAGATGGTTTTTATGTTTTATTTGACGGTACTGAATATGCACAATTATTTTTAAAACCAGGTTTTGATTTAAAATTAAAAATGAATGCTAAAGAGTTTGACGAAACTCTTTCTTTTACAGGAATTGGATCTGGAGAAAATAACTTTCTAGCTGAACATTCTATACAAACCGAAGTTTTTGCAACTGAAAACATGAGTAAAGATAAAGATTCATTTTATCAAGCATTTGAAGTTAAAAAGAAAGCCGATTTTGAAAAATTAGAAAAAGGTGAATTCGATGCCAATTTTAAAGCTCAAGTTAAGAAAAACATGACGCAAGAATTTTTTGGAATGCAAATGGAATACAAATCGGCGCAAGCACTAAAAAATGTTGAAGGTAATGTAGCACCGTCATTTGACTATGTAAATCATGCTGGTGGAAAAACTAAACTTGAAGATTTAAGAGGAAAATATGTTTACATTGATGTATGGGCAACTTGGTGCGGACCATGCCGTGGCGAAATTCCTTCTTTGAAAAAAGTTGAAGAAAAATTTCATGATAAAAACATAACATTTGTAAGTATATCGGTAGATGAAGACAAAGATTATGAAAAATGGAAAAAATTTGTAACTGATAAAGAACTTGGTGGAGTTCAATTATTTGCTGATAAAAATTGGACATCGACTTTTATTCAATCATTTGGGATAAACTCAATTCCAAGATTTATATTAATTGATCCTAAAGGAAAAGTTGTTAGTGCAGATGCAGAAAGACCATCGGATGCTAAATTAACCGAAAAATTAGAAGCTTTATTGAAATAAAAATTCTAGTAACATTAAACTAAATCCAATTTCTTACCACTTGAGAAATTGGATTTTTTAGTTTTAAGCATCAATAGTAAAAGGCAATACTACTTCAAATGTAGTTCCTACTCCAACTTCTGATGTGTAATCTATTTTTCCATTCATTAGATTTACTAAATTGGATACAATTGATAACCCTAAACCTGAACCTTCAATTTTTTTAGAATCATGAAGTTTTTTAAAACTTTGAAATGCTTCGCTTTTATTAGATGAATTAATTCCTATTCCTGTATCGATGACTTTTATTTTTAATAATAGTGTATGATTTGATATTTTAGCAGCACCTAATTCAAGTATTACTGTACCAATTTTAGTAAATTTTATTGCGTTATCTAACAAGTTTACCAAAATTTGAATAACGCGCACTTTATCACCTTTAATCATTTCAGGAACATCCGAAGTTTGTTTTAAAATGAAATTTAATTTTTTAGCTTCGGCTTTAACTTTAATAATTTGCTCGATGAAAGTAATAGTCTCAATAAAATTAAAATCATCAATTTGAAGTTCCATTTGTCCAACTTCAATTTTTGATAGATCTAAAATATCGTCAACTAAAGATTTTACTAATGTTGCTGTTTCTTTTAATAATTCAATTATTTGTCTTTGTTGTTCAGTAACCTCACTTTTTTCTAACATTGCAATAAACCAAAGCGAAGCACTTAATGGAGTTTTTAAATCGTGGCTAACATTAGCAAGGAATTTATTCTTAAAACTTTTTTCAGATTCCAATTGCTGATTCTTCAATTCAGATAAATGAAAACTTAATACAGATTCATTTTTTTCTTGAGCAATACTTTGAAAATTGTTATAGTGTTCTGTAAAATCAATAAATATCAGAAAAGGATGAACTTGGTTGGATCCTGTGTTGAATATAACATCAATTATTTTTTGATTGGAATTAATATCAATGTGAATACAACTAAAAGTGAAATCTTTATTTTCTTGTTCTATTAATAAAACGATAGTTTCAAAAAAAGGATGAAAATCAGTTATTGATGTTTGAGTTCTAATAGGATAAATTAAATCATCTGATGCTTGAATGATACCGCTTTTATTGAGTTCAACAATTTGCGTTCTTTTATAAAGGTATTTATTTCTAATTTCCTCAAACATCTTGTGTTATTTTCATTGCTAAATATTGGAATAAATTTTCTATTTCGTTACCTGTTTTAGCGCTTGCAAAATAATCTATAGATATCATTTTTTGAGACAATATTTTCTTGAATTCTAGCTGATCAACTACATCCATTTTATTAGCTACTGATACTATTTTGGCTGTTGGATAGTTAATTTTTAAGAAATCTATTTCCTGATTAAATCGTTCAAATGTTTGAACTCGAGTTGGATCGATTACATATATAAACCCAGAAGTTCCAAGCAAATAGGAATTTCTAACTTTTTGAATATCATCTTTTCCTTCAATATCCCAAATAATTAAAGTTAAGTTTAAACCTTGTATTACAATCTCTTTTTTTAAAATATGAACGCCAATTGTAACAGTGTAATTGTCCGAAAAAGTGTCTTGAACAAATCTTCTCATAATTGAAGATTTACCAACGCCAAAATGCCCTACTAAAACTATTTTTTTAGAACTAATCATCTTTTAGTAAAACAATTAATTTAGAGGTAACTTTTTCTTTGTCAATAGTATCTGATTTCATGTTTTCTGAAACAAAATCAAATAAATTATTTTCTAATGTATTTTTAAAACCTGTATTAAACCCTCCAGAAATTACAACTGCAAAATAATAGGTTGTAAAATTTTGAATATAAATTTCAAACAACTCGTACTGAATTAATTCTAAACTTTGTTGCTCTTTTTTGAAAGCATCTTCAACGAAACTTTTAATTGCTGTTAACATTCCAGCAATCATATCTTCATCAATACTTTCTTGTCTAGATGCGCTAGAAATTATTAAACCTGAGCCTTTTTCTACAATAAAAATCTGTTCAATTTTAGGTTCATTCAATTCAGCTAGTAACATTTTATCTTCTGATACTCCAGTAAATTTCGACATTACTTTGCGTTTAAAACCTCGAACTGAAAAAGCATTCTGAATTTGACTATTAATAGCATCCGACAAGGCTTTCATCTCTTGCTGAATGTATTTTTTAATCATTTTACCAATTATTGGAAACAGAATATCAACAACTTTATCTTGCGAATTTTTAATTTCTGATGATAACGCTTGAGAGATTGTCGGTCCTAATTTATCTGGAATTTCTTCGGTGTAGGTCTCCAGTTTTTTGTTAATAATGCCATCAACTTTCATTAAAAGTTTATCTGGCGTATTAATTGTGCTTTCTATTTCATCAAGCTTTTCGAGAATATTTTGCGCAAAATCTCTATCCTCAGTAAGAAGAAGTTCTTTGAGCTTAATTAATTTCTCTGAATCTGTCATAGAAAATGAATTAGTCCTTCATTATCTTTTCACCCATTGAAACAAGTAGAGTTCCAAGCAAATTTCTATCTACTTTTTTATGATTTAACTCGTCGGTTTTATCATTCATACTGTTTTCTAAATCAGTAATTCTAATGTTTAAATCGGTGGCTAAATTGTCAATAGTTGCATTTAATTCTTTACGAGTTTCTGCAATAAAATCTTCTAATTCCTCTTTTCTTTTTTCTATATGATTTTTAATCGATTGAAACTCTTGATCAATTTGTTGAATATTTTCACCAAAAATCAAGTTTTTGATTGCTTCTAATCTTTGAGCAGATTCATTTGGATTTATTACTGCTTCGTTTTCTTTAGGTTGATTTTTAGACATATAAATGAAGTGTGTATTTTTAAAAATGTAAGCAAATTTAACATTTTTTCTTTCAATAACTATACTTTTTATATGTTTGTGTTGTTTGTAGAATTTCTTCTACAAATTAGATGTTTTCATAAACTCTTCTGCTTTTTCAACCATATTGTAGCTTCCGCAAAAGAACGGAACGCGTTGGTGCAGTTCTGTAGGTTGAATTTCTAGTATCCTATTAAATCCATCTGATGCTTTTCCGCCGGCTTGTTCAGCAATAAAAGCCATTGGGTTGCATTCATATAACAAACGTAACTTTCCTTTTGGCGCTCTAGTACTTGTTGGATAAATATAAATTCCGCCTTTAATCATGTTTCTATGAATATCAGAAACCAAACTTCCAATATAACGAGATGTATAGGGTCTATCGCCTTCTTCAAGCTGACAATATTTTAAATAATTTTTTACTCCTTGCGGAAAATGAACATAGTTTCCTTCATTAATAGAGTAAATTATTCCATCTTTTGGAAACTTCATATTAGGATGCGAATGATAAAATGTACCAATTGCAGGATTCAAAGTAAATCCGTTCACGCCATAACCAGTAGTATAAACCAACATAGTTGAAGTTCCGTAAATAACATATCCGGCAGCAACCTGATTAATTCCTGGCTGCAAAAAATCTTCTAATGTAACTGGAGTTCCTATGGGTGTGACACGTCTATAAACTGAAAAAATAGTTCCAACCGAAACATTAACATCAATATTAGAAGAGCCGTCCAATGGATCCATCAAAACTACATATTTATTATTATGACTTTTATCGCTTCCGGCAACAGTAATAAAATCATCGTTTTCTTCAGACGCAATTCCGCAAACAATTTCACGATTAATAAGCGTTTGAATAAAAACTTCATTGGCATATACATCTAATTTTTGCTGGTCTTCACCCTGAATATTTTGTTCGCCAGCAGCGCCAACAATATCGACCAATCCAGCTTTATTTACTTTGTAATTTACAACTTTGGCTGCGAGCCTAATTGAATTGATAATTCGTGATAATTCTCCTGAAGAATACTGAAAAGCATTTTGGTTTTCAATGATAAATTCTCCTAATGTAGTGTTGCGTGTTTCCATTTACGAAATCGTTGTAGTTGATTTTGCAAATATCGTTTTTTTTATTAAAATCGAATTGAATTTACGTACTATTTATTCTACTTTTTTTTACCAAACTTATTTTATCTTTGTAGTTCATTTTATCAAATAAAAAACATGAAAACAAAAGCAATTTTTACAATAACATTTTTAGCAATTTTTAGCTTTTTCAAAGCAAACGCTCAAATTAGTTTAGGCGATAGAGCTCTAGGTGCTTTACAAAATGGTGTAGCAAGTTTTACTTTTAGTAATGAAGATGCAGCAAAACTTTCAAAAGAAGCCGTAAGAAAAATGGATTCTACCAATATTGTAGCTGGACCAAAAGACGGATATACTTTACGTTTAAATAGAATTTTTGGTAAACACGCCAACGAAGCGGGATTATCATTAAATTATAAAGTGTATTTAACTAAAGATGTGAACGCATTTGCAACCGCAGACGGAAGCGTTCGCGTATTTTCGGGTTTAATGGACATTATGGACGACAATCAATTACTAGCCGTTATTGGTCATGAAATTGGTCACGTAGTGAATCAAGATTCTAAAGATGCTATGAAAGCTGCTTATAGAAAAGCATTTGTCATGGATGGTTTAGCTTCACAATCAACAACAATTGCAAAAGCAACTGATAGTCAATTAGGACAAATTGGAAGCGCAATTGTTGACAGTCATTATAGCAGAAAACAAGAATCAGAAGCAGATAAATATTCGTATGAATTCATGAAACGAAATAAATATGATGTTAATGCAGTAGAATCGGCTTTCACTATTTTAGCAAACATGAGTGGCGGAGCAGAATCTAATTTTTTAACTCAAATGATGAGTTCGCATCCAGATCCTAAAGAAAGGGCAGAAACAGCAAAAGCAAGAGCAACCGCTGATAATTTATATAAAGCTTACATTCAAAAACCAATTAATAATAAGGCTACAACGGTAAAAACGCCAGTTAAAAAAACAACTAAAAAGAAAAAATAGATTTTATAAACTTCAATTTATAGAATTCCAAATTCCAATGTTGCAGTTGGAATTTGGAATTTTTATTTTTGGGAATTGGCTAAGCAATTTGTATTTTTGAAACTTAATTTCAAAATATGATTATCAGAAAAGGAACTCCAAACGACATGCCTGCTGTTTTGGATTTAATAAAAGAATTAGCAATTTTCGAAAAAGAACCTGAAGCCGTTGTAGTAACCGTTGATGATTTAATTCGTGATGGCTTTGCAGAAAACCCTTTGTTTCATACATTTGTAGCCGAAGTAAACAGTGAAATCATAGGAATTGCACTTTATTATTATAGATATTCTACTTGGAAAGGCAAAACAATTCACTTAGAAGATTTAATTGTAAAAGAAGACAAACGTGGCACCGGAGCAGGATTTGCATTGTATAGCGAAATCATTCGTCAAGGAAAACGCGATAAGGTTCGTAGAATTGAGTGGAATGTTCTCGATTGGAATACGCCAGCAATTAATTTTTACAAAAAAAGTGGCGCAAGAGTTCTAGATGATTGGTTAGTTGCGCAAATGGATGAAAATGGAATAAATGAATTTCTAAAGAAATAAATAATAAATTTTAATTCTAAAGTCTGAATACTAAAATGAGAATATTCAAATTTGGTGGTGCATCAGTAAAAGATGCCGATGGTGTGAAAAATGTAGTTGATGTACTTCAAAAAGTAGGCCATGAAGATGTGCTAATTGTAATCTCCGCAATGGGAAAAACGACCAATGCTTTGGAAAACGTAATCAAAAATTATTTTGAGAAATCAAACGAGTTTCATTCTTCGTTACAAGAAGTTCGAAAATACCACAATCAAATTTTATTAGAATTATTCGACGATGAAGAACACGATGTTTTCTTTACCGTAAACAGCCATTTTGCCGATTTAGAATATTTTTTAAGAAGCAATAAATCGCCTAATTATAACTTTGTTTACGATCAAGTTATTAGTTTTGGTGAAATTGTTTCCACCACAATTGTCAGTCATTATTTCAACGAAAAAGGAATAAAAAACAACTGGATTGACGTTAGAAATTTAATCAAAACCGATGCAACTTATCGTGATGCCAATGTTGATTGGGAACAAACTCAAAAGCTGATTTCAAAAGGCATTAAGAAAAAAACCTTAAACATCACACAAGGATTTTTAGGTTCTGACGAGAATAATTTCACAACAACTTTAGGTCGTGAAGGTTCCGATTATACCGCTGCAATTTTTGCTTATTGCCTAAGTGCAGAAAGTGTAACCATTTGGAAAGATGTTCCTGGAGTTATGAATGCCGATCCAAGATATTTTGAAAATGCCATTTTACTGAATCAAATTTCGTATCGTGAAGCAATTGAATTAGCATTTTATGGTGCGACAGTAATTCATCCAAAAACCTTACAACCGTTACAAAAAAAGGAAATCCCGTTGTATGTAAAATCATTTATAAATCCACTTTTGCCTGGAACTTCGGTTTCTAAAGGTGCCGATTTAGAACCAAAAACGTCTTGTTTTATCATCAAGAAAAACCAATTATTATTGTCGCTTTCGTCTATTGATTTCTCTTTTATCATGGAAGAAAACATCAGCGAGATATTTGCTTTGCTGCACAAATTCAAAATCAAAGTGAGTTTGATTCAAAACACGGCAATTAGTTTTTCGATTTGTATTGAAGATAAATTTGGAAATTTCAACGAATTGAAAACCATTCTTTCCAAGAAATTCAAGGTTTCTTACAATGAAAATGTATCGCTTTATACTATAAGACATTTTTCTAAAGAAGCTGCCGAAATGGTTGAAAAAGATAAAGTGGTTTTGTTAAAACAAATTTCTAGAGAAACTATGCAAGTGGTTACTAAGGAATAATTAAAAGTTTTATTTAACTTTATAAAAAAATCATGGAAATAAAAAATTTAACAAAATATAGTACTGCTGAAAAAATTATTTTGGCTGAACAATTATGGGATAGTGTTTCCAAAAAAGATATTGAAATTTCAGATGAATTAAAAATGGAATTAGACATTCGTCTTAAAAATCTCGAAGAAGGTAAATCAGAATTATTCTCTTGGGAAGAGGTTAAAAATCATTTGAAAAACTTAAGAAAATGATTGAATTTACCAAGGAATCTCTTCTTGATATTGAGGAAATTGTACTTTGGTATGAAGATCAAAGAATTGGATTATCATTTGATTTTGAATTGTGTTTAGAAGCTGGAGTAGAAGAGATAATAAGAAATCCAAAAGCATTCCAGAAAAAATATAAAAACGTAAAAGTATTATTTATTCACAGATTTCCTTACGGAATTCATTATCTCGAATCGAAAAATAATATAACTGTAATTGGTGTTTTTCATACTTCACGTTCACCTAAAAATTGGTCAAAAAGAATAAATCTATAAAATTATTTTCATACTATTTCCCATTTATAAATACTACTTTTGACTATTCAAGCGTTATCTTATTTATGTTGAAAAATAGTTTTTTATGGATGTTGTTATTGAGTTTTTCGGGCGTTTTTGCTCAGGAAATTGAAACGCCATACAAAAACAAAAAAATTGCATTTTCCAAAGACACAATTGCAATTGATAACCTTAGCATTAATCAATCATTTTTTAAAATTCTCGACAAACAAGGAAATCCAATTGACACTTCGTTTTACAAAATGGATTTCAAAAAAGCGAAGTTGGTATTTAAAAACAATTATGTTTCTCAAGATTCGTTAACCATTCGTTATTTAAAATTTCCAGAATTTCTTACCAAAACCTATACAATTTATGACGATGCGCGAGTTGTACCAAACGAAGCTGGAAATTTATATGTCGTAAAAAGAGACAATATTAAACCGTTCAAACCATTCGACGGATTGAATACTTCGGGCAGTATTACTCGCGGAATTACAGTTGGAAACAATCAAAATTCGACCGTAAATTCCAATCTAGATTTGCAAATTACTGGTAAGATTTCCAATAAAATTTCGCTTCGAGCCTCCATTCAAGATAGTAATATTCCGTTGCAAAATGGCGGTTATTCTCAGAAATTAGATGAATTTGATCAAATTTTTATCGAATTATTTTCAGATAAATGGAACATTCGAGCCGGAGATTTATTTTTAGAAAACCGACAGTCGCAGTTTTTGAACTTCAATAAAAAAGTCCAAGGATTATCAACTCATTTTACCTTTGGAACTCCAGAAAGTAAAACGGAAATCTTTGCTGCAGGCGCAGTCGTTCGCGGACAATACGCCAAAAGCAATTTTGTTGGCCAAGAAGGAAATCAAGGTCCATACAAACTTCGTGGCAATAATGGCGAGTTATACGTGTTAGTAATTTCGGGCTCTGAACGAGTTTTCGTTAATGGAATTTTACTAAAACGTGGCGAAAACAACGATTATGTTATTGATTATAATGCCGGAGAGATTAAGTTTACTTCACTTTTTCCGATTACTTCCGAAATGCGAATTGCAATTGAATACCAATATTCCGACCGAAGTTATACGCGTTTTGTAACTTATGGCGGTGTTACACATCAGGAAGAAAAATGGAGTTTAGGCGGTTTTTTATATTCAGAAAGTGATGTTAAAAATCAACCGTTGCAACAAAATTTATCTACAGATCAAGTTGCTATTCTTCAAAATGCTGGTGATGATATTTCTTTAATGAATGCTCCGTCAGCCTATTTAGACACGTATTCTGAAAATAAAGTCTTGTATAAAAAAGTGGTTATTGGTGGCGTTGATGCCTATCAATATTCAAATGTTTCCACAGATATTTTGTACAATGTAAAATTTACTTTAGTCGGAAATAATCTCGGAAATTACAATTTAGCAAGCAATAATACGGTTGGGAAAATCTATGAATATGTCGCGCCAATTGCAGGAATTCCTCAAGGAAATTATGAGCCAATTATTCGATTGATTGCACCAACTAAAATTCAAATTGCCACTGTTTTGGGAAAATTCAATCCGAATGAAAAGACTTCTGTAGATTTTGAAATCGGAATCAGCAACAACGATTTGAATTTATTTTCAACTGTAGACGATAAAAATAACAAAGGAATTGCTTCAAAAATCAATGGAAAACAACGTTTATTTTCAGGAAAATTCAATGTTGATGCATTTGCAAATTATCAATTAATTCAAAATAATTTTAAAACCATTGAACGATTATTTACTATAGAATTCAATCGTGATTGGAATTTAACTACCGTTTCTGGAACACAAAGTTTGCTAACTTCAGGTGTTAATTTTGACTTTAAAGAAAATGGATTTGCAAAATACCAATTGGAAAAGCTCGATTTCTCAAATACATTTTCGGGAACACGACACATTATTCAAGGAAATTACAAAACAAAAAATCTAACATTTCAACAAAATAGTAGTTATTTAAAAAGCTCTGGAGAAGTTTCTAATACTACTTTTTTACGAAATCAAACCCGAGCAAAATACCATTTTAAGAAAAACTGGATTGGTTCAAGTTTTAGATTGGAAGACAACCAAGAAAAATTAGTTACGACTAATTTATTTTCCAATTTGAGTCAACGTTTTTCAGAAGTTGGAGCATTTGTTGGTCGCGGTGATAGTACCAAAGTTTTTACAGAAGTTGGATATTTTCACCGAAATAATGATAGTTTGCAATCGGGATTTTTAAAACGTGTGAATTCTTCCAACTCCTATTATATAAAGTCAAAATTAATTCAGAATCAGAAAACCAATTTATCATTATTTGTCAATTACCGCCGATTGACTTTTACAGATACAACGAAACCAACCGAACCTTCGTTAAATTCCAGACTACTATATAATGACAACTTTTTTGGTCAATTAATTCAAACTACAACGGCTTACGAAACAGCTTCAGGCACGATTGCGCAACAAGAATGCACTTATTTGCAGGTCAATCCCGGACAAGGAGTTTACATGTGGAACGATTATAACGGTGACGGAATTCAGCAATTGCAGGAATTTGAAGTGGCTCCGTTTTCGGATTTGGCAAAATATGTTCGTGTTTTTCTTCCGAATCAAATTTTTATAAAAACCCATCAAAATAAATTTTCTGAATCGGTTACATTGAGTCCTTCAAAATGGATTAATGAAAAAGGAGTGAAGAAATTATTGTCTTATTTTTACAATCAAACGTCATTTTCTTTGGATAGAAAAATCCAACGCAATTCGGATAATTTCAATTTGAATCCGTTTTCAACAAGTACTGATAATTTGCTAGGATTGAATACCAGTTTTAGAAACAGTTTGTTTTACAATCGAGGAAAACAAAAGCATTCGGTAACTTATACTTTTTTGGAAAGTCGTGTTAAAAGTTTGCTTTCTATTGGTTCACAAGAAAACACTTCCAGTTCCAATCAGTTGCAATATGCGCATTTGCTTCAAAAAAGTTGGTTGTTCAATTTTGACACATCTATGACAAAATCGAGTAGTATTTCTGATAATTATGCTTCACGAAACTTTGAACTAAACAGTTATTCGTTGTTTCCGAAAGTTTCTTATTTGTTTTCAAATAATAAAAGCTTGTCGTTATTTTATGAATTTAAGAACAAAGAAAACACTATTAATCAGCAAGAAACCTTAAAACAACAACGCATCGGATTATCATTTATCTATTCAGGTGAAAATAAAATTACCGTTAATGGAGAATTTTCACTTTATAACAATGTGTTTGATGGAAACTCTAATTCTCCAGTCGCTTTTCAAATGCTAGAAGGACTTCAAGCTGGAAAAAACAGCACTTGGCGATTGCTATTGCAAAAAAACTTGACACAATATTTAGATATTAACATCAATTATCAAGGACGAAAATCAGATACAAGTGCTACAATTCATACTGGAAACGTTCAATTGCGGGCCTTCTTTTAAAGTAGTTAAAGTTCTACACTAAACTTCTTGACTTGGAATGATTGTTGTTTAGAATTAAATCATTAATTTTAATCTTTAATAATCAAAAACTAGAAATCAAAATGAAAAAATTATTAGTATTATGTATGGTATTTGTATTTTCAAATACTTTCTTCGCTCAAGATGTGAAAGCAAAAGCATCTAAAGCAAAAGCAAAAACCGAAAAAGCTGTTGCAGACAAAAAAGAAAAAGCTGACAAGCTAAAAGAAGAAAAAGCTAAAGCTAAAAAAGACGCTGATAAAGAGGCGAAAAAAGCAGACAAAAAGGTAAAAACGCCTAAAGATGCAGCCGAAAAAGCTCCGAAAATGAAAAAAGATGGAACTGTTGACAAACGTTTCAAAGATGCAAAAGATAAAACTACAAAAGCAACAGAAGATAAAGTAAAAGAAACCAAAGCTGCTGCAACTGGAAAAGCAAAAGCTGCTGAAGGAAAAGTAAAAGCTACTGCAAATAAAACTGAGGCTAAAGCAAAAAAAGTAGAAAAAGAAACTAATGAAAAAGCTCCAAAAGTTGCTGATAAAGTTTCTGGAGAATACAATGGTCATAAAGTATTTACCGGACCAAAAGGTGGAAAATACTACATTAACAAAAACGGAAACAAAACTTATATTGATAGAGATAGCAACTAATTGCTAAAAAACATCCTTTTAGAGCAATAATTTTTACGAATTTAGCATCAAAAACGGATTAAAATTATCAATACAAATATTGTTTTAAGATTTATAAAAAACGCAATTTTCACATCATGAAAATTGCGTTTTTTTGTTCACTTTTTTCGCTAAAAATCACTTCGAAAATCTTACGAAAATAAACTTCAAAAAACTATAAATCCCTTATTTTTAGGGTTTTTTTGAATTTTAAGCTATTGTAAACAATTGTTAAACAAATAGTTATACAAAATAGCGAAAGTAGCTATATTCTTACGCATTGTTAAAAACTAAAGCCGATTGTGAATAAGTTTGACTTTCATTTCTATTAAAAAATGACAATCTTTGTAACAGCTCAAATAAGTTAAAAAAACCTTAAAAAATCCAATAATATGTCTTTCATAGAACCAATTCTTCAAGAGAATAAAAATCGATTTGTAATATTTCCAATTAAGCATCAAGATATTTGGGAATGGTACAAAAAAATGGAAGCAAGTTTTTGGACTGCAGAAGAAATTGATTTGCATACCGACTTAAACGATTGGAATAACAAATTAAATGCTGACGAAAAATTCTTTATCAAACACATTTTAGCATTTTTTGCAGCTTCTGACGGAATTGTAAATGAAAATTTAGCCGAAAACTTTGTAAATGAAGTACAATATCCAGAAGCTAAATTCTTTTATGGTTTTCAAATCATGATGGAAAACATTCATAGTGAAACCTATTCATTATTGATTGACACTTATGTAAAAGACGAAGCCGAAAAAGCAGATTTATTCAATGCTTTAGAAGTTTTTCCAGCCATTAAGAAAAAAGCGGATTGGGCATTAAAATGGATTGGCTCAGATTCGTTTGCTGAAAGATTAATTGCCTTTGCTGCGGTTGAAGGAATTTTCTTTTCAGGTGCATTTTGTTCTATTTATTGGTTGAAAAAAAGAGGATTAATGCCTGGTTTGACATTTTCTAACGAATTAATTTCTCGTGATGAAGGCGTTCACTGTGATTTTGCAGTGCATTTACACAACCACCATTTAGTAAATAAAGTGCCTAAAGATAGAATTAGAAGCATTATTGTTGACGCTTTAAAAATTGAAAGAGAATTTATCACCGAATCACTTCCTGTAAGTTTGATTGGAATGAATGCAACTTTAATGACACAATATTTAGAATTCGTAGCCGATAGATTATTAGTAGAACTAGGTTGCGAAAGAGAATACAATTCATCAAATCCGTTTGATTTTATGGACATGATTTCATTGCAAGGAAAAACCAATTTCTTTGAAAAACGTGTGGCTGAATATCAAAAAGCTGGCGTAATGAACTCGGATGTTGAATCTAGTAAAATTAGTTTTGATGCTGATTTTTAAATTTCTGCCACTAAGACGCTAAGGCGCAAATAAATTTAAAATTAGCATAAAAAAATTGACGACAGTCAAAACAATACACAAAAAATTGTGTCTTTGTGCCTTCATGGCAAAACAAATAATAACAAATAACCCAAAAGCAGGAAAGGGATTTTCTGTTTTACAACACCTTCAAATTATGTATGTAGTAAAGAGAGACGGACACAAAGAGCCGGTAATGTTCGACAAAATCACAGATAGAATTAAAAAACTATGTTATGGTTTAAACGATAGAGTTGATGCCGTAAAGGTAGCAATGCGAGTAATTGAAGGATTGTATGACGGAGTTACGACTTCTGAATTGGATAATTTGGCTGCTGAAACTGCTGCTTCGATGACTATTTCGCATCCAGATTATGCGCAGTTGGCAGCGAGAATTGCTATTTCAAACCTGCACAAAAACACCAACAAATCATTCTCAGAAACGATGAATGAAATGTATTTATACGTAAATCCGAGAAATGGTCAAAAAGCACCATTGCTTTCAGACGAAGTGCATACTGTAATTCAAGAAAATGCTGAATTTTTAAATTCACACATTATATACAACCGCGATTTTAACTACGATTACTTTGGTTTTAAAACTTTAGAACGTTCGTATTTATTGAAAGTAAACGGTAAAATTGTAGAAAGACCACAACACATGTTGATGCGTGTTTCGGTTGGAATTCACTTAAATGACTTAGAATCGGTAATAGAAACTTACGATTTGATGTCGAAAAAATTCTTTACACATGCTACGCCAACGTTGTTCAATGCTGGAACACCAAAACCACAAATGTCGTCTTGTTTCTTATTGACAATGAAAGACGATAGTATTGATGGAATTTATGACACATTAAAACAAACGGCAAAAATTTCGCAATCGGCTGGTGGAATTGGACTTTCTATTCACAATGTTCGTGCTACAGGAAGTTATATTCGTGGCACAAACGGAACGTCAAATGGAATTGTTCCAATGTTACGTGTTTTCAACGACACAGCACGTTACGTAGATCAAGGTGGCGGAAAACGTAAAGGAAGTTTTGCTATTTATTTAGAAACTTGGCATGCTGATATTTTTGAATTCCTAGATTTGAAAAAGAATACAGGAAAAGAAGAAATGCGTGCAAGAGATTTGTTTTTTGCGATGTGGACTTCTGATTTGTTCATGAAACGTGTAGAAGCTGATATTCATTGGACGTTAATGTGTCCGAATGAATGTCCGGATTTATGTGATGTTTATGGTGATGAATTTGAAGCATTATACACTTCGTATGAAGCCGCAGGAAAAGGTAGAAAAACGATAAAAGCGCGTGAACTTTGGGAAAAAATTCTAGAATCTCAAATTGAAACTGGTACACCATATATGTTGTACAAAGATGCAGCAAACAGAAAATCGAATCAAAAGAATTTGGGAACGATTCGTTCGTCAAACCTTTGTACAGAAATCATGGAATATACTGCGCCAGATGAAATTGCAGTGTGTAACTTGGCTTCTATTTCGTTACCAATGTTTGTGGAAAACGGAAAATTCAATCATGAATTGTTATTCAATGTTACCAAACGTGTAACTAGAAACTTAAATAAAGTAATCGACAGAAATTACTATCCAGTAATTGAAGCTGAAAATTCTAACATGCGTCATCGTCCGGTTGGATTGGGTGTACAAGGTTTGGCAGATGCTTTTATTATGATGCGTATGCCGTTTACCAGCGACGAAGCGAAACAAATGAATCAAGATATTTTTGAAACATTATACTTCGCAGCCGTTACAGCATCTATGGAAATGGCAAAAGAAGAAGGTCCATATTCTACATTTGAAGGTTCGCCAATTTCAAAAGGAGAATTCCAACACAACATGTGGAACATAAAAGACGAAGAACTTTCAGGAAATTGGGATTGGGCGAATTTGAGAAAAGAAGTTATGGAACACGGCGTTAGAAATTCACTTTTAGTTGCTCCAATGCCAACGGCTTCAACATCGCAAATTCTTGGAAACAATGAAGCCTTTGAACCTTATACTTCTAATATTTATACGAGACGTGTACTTTCTGGTGAATTTATTGTTGTAAACAAACATTTACTGAACGATTTAGTAGAAAGAGGTTTGTGGACAGAAACATTAAAACAAGAATTGATGCGTAATAATGGTTCAGTTCAAGATTTGGAAATTCCGGAAGATTTGAAAGAATTGTACAAAACCGTTTGGGAAATGTCGATGAAAGATATTATTGATATGTCACGTCACAGAGGTTATTTCATTGACCAATCGCAATCGTTGAACTTGTTTATGCAAGATGCTAATTATGCAAAATTGACTTCGATGCACTTTTATGCTTGGAAATCGGGATTGAAAACTGGTATGTATTATTTGAGAACTAAAGCGGCAGTTGATGCTATTAAGTTTACATTAAATAACGACAAAAAGGCTGAACCTTCTATTGTTGAAAAACCAGCCGCTGTAGCAGTTGAAGTAGTTGCTCCTGTTGAAAACGGAGAAATGACTAGCGAAGATTTTGCTGCAATGGTAGAACGTGCTCGCAACGCAGCAGGAAACGGCGGCGATGATTGTGAGATGTGTGGTAGTTAAGTAGAAAACAAATAACTAGAAAAAGAAGGCTTCGTAATAAAACGAAGCCTTTTATGAGTAATAACCTTTAAAAATCAAAAGAGGAAAAAAACAAAAGCATAAAAAAAGGGACATCTATGATATCCCTAACTTGGAACTTAAAAAAATAAATGGGCGTGCAAGCTTTTAATTATTTAAGTTATAAAGATAATGAGGTTACCTCACCTACTTTTTATAATACTTCAAATGTATTAAATCGAAATCTTTTTTCCAAGTAAAATTATTCATAGAATTTGAGACGTTGATAATTTTTTTTCAAAACCTTAGAAATTAAGGCTAAAGAAATTATTAAAATGATATTAATAATTAAAAAAATAGTAAAAAGATGACAAATTTAAACATCTATAGATTTATGCTTTTGAATAAAGCAAAAGAACAACAAGTATTAAGTTTTTATAATGAAGAAGAAGACTTGTTAGAGACCATGAATGATTTTTGTGGTTATATTCATAAAAACATTCGAGATTATATAGATAATCAAGGTAAATATAGAACTTTTACTTTAAGTGATAGACAAAAGAAAGATTCTGATAAAAGAATCATTTCTGGTCACTTTGATTCTGCTTATACTGGTGAAAAAGGAAAAGTAAAAGATTCTAAAACAAATCGAACAAAGTATGATTTTACAGAAAAAGATTTAATTTCTAAAGATTTTTTCTATTTAATTCATGTTCCAAAAAATTCCAAATTTGGGTTTCTAATAGTCCAAAAGAAAGAAAACCATGGAGTAAAATCAATATTTGAAAATGCTTTTAATAATTTTATGAGATTGAAAGGTGTTTCGAATTACATCTTAGAAATAAGACAAGCTCCACCGAGATACTTTATTAAAAACTATCTTGAATTTGGAAAACTTAAAGAGTTTAGGTTAATTGATAACAATTTAACATTAGGAAGAGAAGAAAGAGTATTCAAACTAAATAAAAATTTATCTGAAGGACAAAACTTAAAGAAAACACTAATCGATTTATTTAGTACAATGTCCGAAAGTAAAGATAAAATTACTTTTTTAAACAAAGGTGAATATGATGAAATAGCTTTTGTTTTAGGAATAAATGGTTCGACAAAAACATTTTACGTGAAAAATCATGAAAAAATTAGATCAAATGTTGATGTAAGTAATTTAGTTGAATATGAAGAAGGAGAGCCAACTTTTGAATCTCTTATAAAAATTTCACTTGAAATAATAAGATTAGCATCTTAAATACTAACAGAAAAACAGCTGTCAACCGATGGCTGTTTTGTTTTTTAAATTATATTTGAATCAAATTAAAATAATAGTAGCAATACTGAAACAAGTTCAGCATGAAACAAAAAGGAGTTTATACAGGAATCATAGAAAAAGACGCAGACGGAAATTACTTTTGTGGCGAATATTTATTGGATTACAAAGAAGTTGAGAAAAACTTCAAAATAGGTGACGAAATAAATATTAAAACTGTTATTGCAAACCCGAGTGATAAAAGTTACAATCAATATCCAAAAAAATCTAGAGTGTTTTTTTTAGCCAACGAAAAAGAATAATATTAAAATGATTACGATTAAAAGAACAACATCTGATAATCCTGATTTTGAAAAATTAGTAATTCAACTAGATGATTATTTAGCAATTCTTGACGGAGAAGATCACGAATTTTATGCGCAATTCAATAAATCAAGTTTATTGAAAAACGCATTAATTTGTTATGAAGATGAAGTTGCCATAGCAATTGGAGCCTACAAAGAATACGACTTTGAAACTGCCGAAATGAAACGAATGTTTACTTTGCCAGAATACCGTGGAAAAGGAATCGCTTCCAAGATTTTAACAGAATTAGAGCTTTGGGCAAAAGAAGAAAATTACAAAGTTGCATTACTTGAAACCGGTTACATGCAAAAAGATGCTATTTATTTGTATGAAAAATTAGGCTACAAAATCATCGAAAACTTCGGTCAATATATTGGTGTTGAAAATAGTATTTGTATGAAGAAATCGCTGTAATCATAACTAATATTTAAAATCTAATATCTAATATTTCACATTCCATGATGAACTGGGAACAACTTTTATCACTAAAACGTCAAGGCGACAAAGGAAAACGCTTACGAATTGAGCAAGACGACACGCGTTTGGGTTTTGAAGTAGATTATGACCGAATCATATTTTCGTCGGCTTTTAGAAGTTTGCAAGATAAGACGCAAGTAATTCCGCTTTCCAAAACCGATTTTGTGCATACACGATTGACACACAGTTTAGAGGTTTCGGTTGTTGGGCGTTCCATCGGACGCTTAGTTGGGAAAAAAATCATTGAAAAATATCCTCATTTACAAGAAATTCATGGTTTTCAAGCGAATGATTTTGGAGCAATTGTTGCCGCAGCTTCGTTGGCTCACGATATTGGAAATCCGCCATTCGGACATTCAGGTGAAAAAGCAATTGGCGAATATTTCTCTATTGGAAAAGGACAAAAATTCAAAGACCAATTATCCGTTAAAGAATGGCAAGATTTAATTGATTTTGAAGGAAATGCCAACGGATTTTCAGTTCTAACAAGTTCACGACCAGGAATTGAAGGAAGCATTCGATTGACTTATGCAGTTTTGGGAGCTTTCATGAAATACCCAAAAGAAAGTTTGCCAAAAAAGCCAACTTCAAATATTGCAGATAAAAAATATGGTTTCTTTCAATCAGACAAAGAATTCTTTCAAGAAGTAGCTTCCGAATTGGGTTTGATTCCAAATAAATCAGGCAACGATATTGGATATGAAAGACATCCATTGGCTTATTTAGTTGAAGCTGCCGATGATATTTGTTACACCATTATTGATTTTGAAGACGGAATAAATCTGGGATTAGTTTCTGAAGATTATGCCTTAGAATATTTAATCAAATTGGTAAAAGACACTATAGATACTGCTAAATACAAAACCTTAACAACCAAAGAAGACAGAATTAGTTATTTACGTGCTCTAGCCATTGGAAACTTAATTAATGATGCTGTAAAAGTATTTGTTGAAAATGAAGAAGCCATTTTAAAAGGCGAATTTCCTTATGCTTTAACCGATAAAAGTAAATACAAAGCTCAAATAGACGACATCATTAAATTGAGCGTGAAAAACATTTATCAAAGTCGTGAAGTAATTGAAAAAGAGATTTCTGGTTATCAAATGATTAATAATTTATTAGACAAATTCATAACTGCTTTTAACAACAATCATGAAGGAAAAGCAACAAATTATGATAAATTATTACTAAAGATTTTACCCGAAAAACATCATTTGGAAAAAGAAACAACTTATGATCGTCTATTGCATATTTGTCATTTTATTTCGATGCTAACAGATGGTAAAGCATTGTTATATAATCAGATAATTTCTGCATAAGATTTGTTAAATTTTTGATTTTCAATAAAATTAATTGCAATTACATCAAAAATAAATTAAGTTTGTGCTACTATTAAATTAACATTATAAAATTATTATGAAAAAAATTACATCTTTATTGATGATTTTGTTCACAATTGTAGGTTTTTCTCAAGACAATAAAGGGAAAATTCAAACTTATTTAAGTCAGAACAAAGCTAAATACAATTTAACTGATCAAGACATAAGTGACTGGTTTATTGAAAGTACAGGAACATCTGAGTCAACAAAAATTGATACACATTGGATAAAGCAAAGATATCAAGGAATTGAAGTTTTTAATGGCGTTTCAAACGTTTGGATTAAAAACGATCAAGTTATTAATGTAGAAAATGGATTTATTTCAAATTTAAGTGCAAAAATAAATACAACTACACCAACATTATCTGTTTTAAGTGCTTTGTCAAAAGGGTTTTTAGCTCTAAACGAAACTAATACTAACGGTCAAATTACTGAAACTATAAGTCCAACTGAATTTAAAATTTCTAATGGAAACAATGATGCAATTACTGCCGAATTAGTTTACCAAATTACAGGAAATTCTTTAAAATTAGCTTGGGATTATACTATAGCAACTCAATCTGGAAATCACATTTGGAGTATCAGAATTGATGCAACTGATGGTAAACTTCTAGCTAAAAATGATATGGTTATTTCTTGTAATTTTGATAACCACAAAACAACATCGGCAAATACCGGCTTCTCATTTTATAAAAATGCTTTTAAAGAAGAAAGCGCTGTGCCTGTAGCTCAAGTACTTGGTGGGTCTTATAGAGTTGTACCTTTCAATTATGAAAGCCCAAATCACCACAGTAGAGATTTACTTGTAAATCCTGAAAATGCAACAGCATCACCTAAAGGTTGGCATGATACCAATACTTTAACAGGAACTACTGCTTCTTTAAAATATACTTATTTAAGAGGAAATAATGCTTGGACAAGAGCTGATTATGGAAATACTAATCCAACAGCAACTTCAACTTCCTCAACTACTAGTGGATATTCTCCAACAAATTCATCATTAGCGTTTGATTATTCATATCCAGGAACATCTGTAGCTGCAAATACATATATTGATGCTGCAACTACAAATTTGTTTTACATGAATAATGTTTTACATGATGTTTGGTACCAATATGGATTTAATGAGCCTAATGGGAATTTTCAACAAACTAATTATTTAACTGGTGGTTCTGCCGCTGATGCTGTTTGGGCAGATGCTCAAGATGGATCAACAGCTACAACTCCGACTTTAAATAATGCTAATTTTTCAACTCCTGTTGATGGTAGTAAACCGAGAATGCAAATGTATTTATGGAGTTATAGAAAAATCACTCAATTATTAACAGTAAATACTCCAGCTGATATTGCAGGAGCAAAATATGCAAGTGATAATGGTTTTAATCCAGGTCACGTGAATGTACCTGTAGCACCAAGTATGATTCAATCTGATCTTGTATTGTATGATGATGGTACGCCAGACGTAGGTCAGACAGACAATGCAGATGGATGCGCAGCAGCTGTAAATGCAGCAGCAATTAACGGTAAAATTGTAGTAATTAGAAGATCAACTTCTACAGCTAATGGTGGAACTCCTTGTACTTTTGCTGCAAAAGCAGTAAATGCAAAAAATGCAGGTGCAACAGCAGCTATTATAGTTAATAACGATACTACGGCGCCTAACGCAAGTATAGGTATGTCGGGTGCAGATGCTAACATCACAATACCAGTAATAAGTGTTTCTTTAAATAATGGAGAAGCAATAATTGCTAAGTTAGTAGCTGGACAAACCGTAAATGCAAAAATACAATCACCAACTCAACTTGATGTTTTTGTAAACACAGATGGTGATTTAGATAATGGTGTGATAGCTCACGAATTTGGTCACGGTATTTCTACACGTTTGGCAGGTGGACGATTAAACTCTAGTTGTCTTCAAAATCCTGAACAAATGGGTGAAGGTTGGTCAGATTGGTTTGCATTAATGCTAACAATGAAACCTGGTGATGTTGGTACAACTCCACGTGGAATGGCAACATTTGTAATTAACCAAGATCCTGACGGAGATGGTTTAAGAAATTATCCATATTCTACCGATATGACTGTTAATCCTGAAACATTTGGATATACTAACGGTGGTTCTGCACCAATGTTTCCAGTTATTGCACAAGATTCAAACGGAGCCGATTATGCAGAGTCACACAATGTTGGAGAAATTTGGACAACAATGTTATGGGATTTAACATGGGCTTATGTAGCTAAATATGGGTATGATGATAATAAATATACTGGTACTGGTGGTAACAATAAAGTAATGCGATTAGTTTTAGATGCTATTAAATTACAACCATGTGGTCCATCATTTATACAAGCTAGAGATGCCATTATAGCTGCTGACCAAGCAACTACTGGCGGACAAGACTATTGTTTAATATGGCAAGTTTTTGCTAGAAGAGGAATGGGCGTAAATGCTACCTCTGGTGATAATTCAGGAAATGCCTACAATACACCAGCAATAACTGATCAAGTTGAAGATTTTACTGAGCCAACAATTGGAACGACTCCAGCAACTGGATCAAATTGTGTTCTTAGTGTAAACTACTTTCAAAATAATGAATTGTTTAGAGTATATCCAAACCCAACCAAAGATTTATTAAACATTAGAATCAACAACTACGTTGGAAAAGTAAACATTCAAGTAATTGACATCAACGGAAGAATTGTGAGTGAATACAAAAATGAAGATTTCAATATTGAAAAATCATTAAACTTGAACAGCTTACAATCGGGAATGTATGTTCTTAAAGTAAGTGGAGATTCATTAAACTTTACTCAAAAAATAGTTAAAAACTAATTCTTTAGTTTTATAAAACATAAAAGCGACTTAAGAATTTTAAGTCGCTTTTTTTATTCTATTAAATAAAACTATAAACAAATCCTATTCCTAATAATTGCTTTAATTGAACTTTTGGACCTAAAGTAACTTGTTCACCGTCAATTATTTTTTTTGTTTTTATGTCATCATCATAAATCAAATGAGTCCCAATATTTGCTTTGACGTATTGATTTACAATTAAATCAAATTGCAATTGCCAATCTACATCTACATTCCCAAATTTATTTATATAATCAGAATACAAACTCAATTTATTGTCCATAGTAATATTTTTTAAAACATCTCTCTTATTAGAAGCTGTAAATAAAAATCCTAGTTCCATTTTTGACCTTTTCCCTTTAGTAATTAATTCACCGTTTAAATCATATTCTGCTTTAATAACACCAAATGCTCCTTGATTGGCTAAATAAGAATCCAAAACCAATGTAGTCTTCATTGTTAATGGTGAAATATAAAAATTTAATTTTTCTTTTTTATTAGAATATTCCGCTCCAACTCCAAGAAAAATATAGGCTGGCGCCAAAGGTTTCGATATTGGATTGTCAATATTTGGATAAGCATAACCATTGGTAAATTGTGAATTAAAACTGAATTTTGCAGAATGATACCAATTTGAAATTGTATCTCTTTTATATCCAAATGTCGAATTTAAATTAAATGCGTCATCTGTTTTTCTGAATTCTACTCCATCTTGTTTGTTAACTCCATAACGAACAATCAATTCGTTAACCCATTTTACATTTTGAGTTTTGTAAATTCTAATAAAATTCCCTTTAGCCAAACCCGAAATCGAGCTATTTCCTCCTGCACTCCAATTTAAGAAAGAAATTTCACTCAAATCTAAACCGATTGTATTTTTACTTTTCCAATTAGAAGTTGTATCAGAAATAGTAGTTTGAATAATATTTTGAGAATATGTTGAAGTTAAAGACAACAAAAGAAAAGAAAACATAAGTTTTTTAAACAATTTCATCATAAAAAATTTAGTTAAAAAAACAAAATTCGCTTTTTCAATATTTAGAAAAAAGAAAACTTAGACTTTTAACATCAATTTTACATATTTGTTGCAACTCTTCAACAGTTCCATGTTCAATAAAATTATCAGGAATACCTTTAATGAAAATCTCATTTACATAATCATTTGAAGCAGAAAATTCTAAAATTGAACTTCCAAAACCACCATTAATAACTCCATCTTCAATAGTAATTATAGTCGAATATTTTTGACAAATTTTATGCAATTTCTTTTCATCTAATGGTTTTACAAACCCAAAATGATAATGAGCAATTCTATCTGAATTAGGCAATTCATTTAACGCTAAAGTTACATTTTGTGCAATAGTTCCAGTTGATAAAACGGCTACTTTTTTCCCTTTTTTTAGTTTGATTGCCTTACCAATTTCAATTTTTTCGAAAGATTTTTGCCAATCTACAATAGTTCCACGACCTCTCGGATATCGAATTGCAATAGGATAATTCAATCCAAGTGAGGCCGAGTAAAGAATATTTCGCAACTCGATAACATCTTTGGGTGCATAAATAATCATATTAGGAATACATCGCAAATATGCCAAATCAAAAACGCCATGATGTGTTGCACCATCTTCACCAACCAATCCTGCTCTATCCAAACAGAAAACTACAGGCAAATTCTGCAAAGCAACATCATGAATTACTTGATCGTAAGCTCTTTGCAAAAAAGTAGAATAAATATTGCAATAAACTATCATTCCTTGGGTAGCCATTCCTGCGGCTAATGTCACTGCATGTTGCTCAGCAATTCCTACATCAAATGCTCTATTAGGGAAAGCATTCATCATGAATTTTAACGAACTTCCACTAGGCATTGCAGGAGTAATTCCGATTATTTTTAGATTTTCTTTAGCTAATTCTACTAAAGTCAATCCGAACACATCTTGAAATTTTGGTGGCAAATGTGCTTCAGATTTTAATGGAATAATTCCAGTAGTTGCATCAAATTTTCCAGGTGCATGGTATTTTACTTGATCTTCTTCGGCTTGTTGTAATCCTTTTCCTTTTGTGGTAATTATATGAAGAAATTTTGGCCCTTTTACTTTTTTTAAACGTTCCAATTCTGAAATCAATGCGTCGAAATCATGTCCATCAATTGGTCCAGAATAATCAAAATTCAAGGACTTAATCATGTTGTTTTGCTTTGGATTTTTTCCTTCTTTAACCGAAGTTAAGTAGTTTTTCAAAGCACCAACACTTGGGTCAATTCCGATGGCGTTATCATTTAAAATCACCAATAAATTAGCATCGGTAACTCCTGCGTGATTCAATCCTTCAAACGCCATTCCGCTAGCAATGGAAGCATCGCCAATAACAGCAATATGATTTCTAACTTCGCCTTTCAATTGAGATGCAATTGCCATTCCCAACGCTGCAGAAATTGAAGTCGACGAATGTCCAACACCAAAAGTATCATAAACACTTTCGCTACGTTTTGGAAATCCTGAAATTCCGCCAAGCTGACGATTAGTATGAAATTGTTCTCTACGTTCAGTTAGTATTTTATGACCATAGGCTTGATGCCCAACATCCCAAACCAACAAATCGTTTGGAGTATCAAAAACATAATGCAAAGCAATTGTCAATTCAACAACGCCTAAACTTGCACCCAAATGACCTTCTTTAACCGAAACTATATCAATAATAAAATCACGCAATTCTTTAGCCAATTGAGGCAATTGCGTAGTTTCCAATTTTCTTAAATCAGTTGGATTGATGATGTTTTTTAGAAGATTGCTTTTCATAATAATTTAAAAAGCAAATTTAAGGTTTTAAATTGAAATTAATTAATTTCCTTTATTGATAGAATCTTTAAATAGAATTGGAGTAATCAAACCAGAAGTAACCGTTTCTTCATAGATAATAGTATCCTTTTGCTGAATTTCTAAAGTTGTTTTTTGTGGAATAATTTTCTTTTTGACATTTTTATTTTCTGTCTTTAATTCAACTGTTTTATCAGGAATTGGCATTCCCATAGTTCTAGTTTTTCGAATTGAATCTACAACTTCAACTCCATCAATTTTCTGCTTATCTCCGTTATTATTTTGGCAACTAAATAAAGTTGTTCCCATCGAAACTAGTAAAGCCAACATGAATATTTTCTGAAATTGGACCTGAGAAAATAAAACTTGTTGTGGAATTCTAATAATAATTGAATCCAGTTGTTCTGTTTTAAAACGTCCGCAAATATTTTTTCCTTGATTTTCGATAAAATAACTTTGAATTTCAGTTGTTTTCATTTTAGTAAAATCAACAACAACTTTAGTACAAGAAGAACAAAAACGCCCATTCCTCTCAGGTGCCATAGCATCCCAATCTTCGTGACATGGTTTCGGAATGGTAATTTTATACTTTGCTTCCATTATTCAAATGTTTGATTCAATATATATAACGGAAAATTACTTCAAAATTGTACTTTTGTTTCATGGAAAACATTTTCACCGACGAATACTTCATGAAAAAAGCGTTACAAGAAGCGGAATCTGCATTTGAAAAAGGTGAAATTCCTGTTGGTGCCATAATTGTAATCGATAATAAAATTATCGCTAGAAGTCATAATCTTACCGAAATGCTCAACGATGTAACGGCTCATGCCGAAATGCAATCGATAACTGCAGCAGCAAATTTCATAGGCGGAAAATATCTAAAAGGTTGCACATTATATGTTACACTCGAACCTTGCCAAATGTGCGCCGGAGCTTTGTATTGGAGTCAGATTTCAAAAATTGTTTTCGGTGCTCGTGATGAACAACGTGGTTTCTTAACTTTAGGAACACAATTACATCCAAAAACCGAAGTAAGTCAGGGCATTCTTGCCAATGAAGCTTCTGATTTAATGAAACTATTTTTTGCTTCCAAACGAAAATAATTATAGTTTTTTTTAACACGAAAAATTGTCCAAAAAAATATTTTACATTTACTACAATATTTATATAATTTCGTTGTTATTGCATTAATTGAGATATGTTAAAAATCACATTTTCAAGGCAAAAAGTTCTAACCAATAATTCCTTCTACTTTATGAAAACCAGTAAGTTAATCGGTTTGTTTTTAGCAATCTTTGTATTGCATTCTTGTAGTAAAAAATCGGCTTCCGATTTTGATTCAGATTTTTCATTGTATAAGGATTATATATCGAGTTTTTCTTCGGGTTTTGTATCGGTCAGTTCAGATATTCGAGTGCAATTAGCATTCAATAAAAGTGATTGGAAACCCAACCAAGAACTAGACGAAGATTTATTCGATATTTCACCAAGTATTTCCGGAAAAGTGGTTGCGCTTTCAAATAATACGATTGCATTTATTCCAAAAGACAAATTGGAACAAAATACTTTGTATCAAATTACGCTGCATCTTTCACAAATCACCAATAAAGTTCCTAAAGAATTATCCGATTTTAATTTTTCGATTAAGACCATCAAACAAGATTTTATTGTCAATACATTAGATTTACAATCCTACAGCAAAGACACTTATTACTTAAACGGAACCATTAAAGCCGCCGATAATTTGTCATTTGAGGAAGCTCAAAAAATTGTAAAAGCAACCCAAAATGGTGATGATTTAAAAATAACATTCGATAAAGCAACAAGCACTTCGAAAGAATTCAAATTCACAATCGAAAGCATAAAACGCTTTGACGATGATAGTGAAATAATAATTGCATGGGATGGAGACGATGTAGATATTGATCAAAAAGGCGAAGTGAAATATCCTATTCCGGGTAAAAATCAGTTTAAGGTAACCGAAATTAAAATCGGAGACGAAAACAACCAATCCATTTTAATTAATTTTTCTGATCCATTAAAACGTGACCAAGATTTTAAAGGTTTAATTGCTATTGAAAACACTAATAATTTGAAATTTTCCACAATGGGAAATGTCTTAAAAGTATTTTTTAGCAACGAAGTTAAAAATTCTGATGTTGATAAAGGTAATGCGACAAATACAGTTGCTGTTGAAGCTGCAGTAGATAGTGCCGCAGTTGCTGTTGATACTGTTGCTGCGCCAGTTGACGATATTTCTGATGCTGTTGCTGAACCTGTTGTTGAAACTAATACTTCTGAACAATCATTTTCTGGAACAAAATTAGTCGAAGTTTTTCAAGGAATTGAAAACGATTATGGTTATAAAATGAAAGCTAATTATTCCGAAAAATTATTGTTTGATCAAATAAAACCCGGAGTAAAATTTGTAAAAAGTGGTACTATTTTACCAAGTTCTAACAATTTAAAACTGAATTTTGAAGTTGCGAATCTAAATGCTGTTGATGTAAAAGTGTACAAAATTTACAAAAACAACATCATGCAATTTTTGCAAGACAACGAACTAAACGGGACTCGAAATCTAAAACAAGTCAGTCAAGCCGTCGCCAAAACCACGATTGAATTAAAGCAAAATAATTTGTTGAATTACAGCAAATGGAATACGTATGCGCTTGATATTTCCAAAATTATCAAACCCGAACCGGGTGCAATTTATCGTGTAGAATTTTCTTTCAAAAAGAAATATTCACTTTATAAATGTGGTAATGTTGCAGTAAATTCAGAAGAAGAAAACCAAGATGAAGAAGAAGTTGATGAAAATGATGTGAATTATAGCGGAAACAACTACGATGATTATTACTATGATGAAGATTCCGATTATAGAGAAAGTTTAGATCCGTGTACCGATTATTATTACTACAATAACACCACAATTGGGACTAATATTTTAGCATCTGATTTGGGTGTAATTGCTAAACGCGGAACTGATAAATCAGTCGTAATTGCTGTAAGTGATATTGTTTCAACCGATGCTGTATCTGGTGCAACCGTAACTTTATACAATTACCAACAACAAAAAATTGCAGATTCGAGTACTGATAGCGACGGAATGGTTTCGTTTCAATTAGAGAAATTCGCTTATTTTGCAATAATTACTAAAGGCGAACAAAGCACTTATGTAAAATTAGACGATGAACTTTCATTATCTGTAAGTAATTTTGATGTTTCAGGCGAAACGTTGCAAAAAGGATTGAAAGGCTATTTGTATGGCGAACGTGGCGTTTGGCGTCCCGGCGATACTTTATTTTTATCTTTTATTTTGAATGATAATGCCAACAAACTTCCAGCATCACATCCAGTAAAATTAAAATTGAATGATCCAAACGGAAAAACCACGTACCAATCGGTTCAAAAATTAAATGAACTCAACCATTACAAATTTGTAGTTCCAACGGATGCTTCTGCACCTACTGGAAGTTGGGAAGCAGTCGTAAGTATTGGTGGTGCTCGTTTTTATAAAAATATTAAAATTGAAACCATAAAGCCCAACCGTTTAAAAATCAAAAATAGTTTCAACGGAAGTGTGCTTTCTTCTAGCAAAACCAACATCAATAACATTCAAGTTTTATGGCTTCATGGTGCTGTTGCAAAAGATTTAAAAACTGAAGTTCAAGCCAAATTTTCGCAACAAGTAACTACTTTTAAAGGTTTTGATAAATACATTTTCGATGATCCGACACGTAATTTTTCAACAGAAGAAATCAATATTTTTTCAGGAAAAGTTGATGGAACTGGTCGTGCATCCATTCCAATTAAACCAACATTGCAAGGTCAAGCACCTGGAATGTTGAAAGCAGCTTTCATTACCAAAGTTTATGAAAATGGTGGCGATGTTAGTACCGATGTTGCTTCAACAACTTATTCGCCTTACAAAACTTATGTTGGAGTACAATCGCCTGAGCCAAATAAATATGGAATGATTGAAACTGGTAAATCCAATACGTTTTCAATTGCAACAGTTGATGAAAATGGTCATCCAAAAGCGGTTCAGAATTTGGATGTTCGTGTTTACAAAATGGAATCTCGTTGGTGGTGGGATGCTTCGAATGCTAATTTGTCGAATTACAACACTGCAAACTCAACAATTGCTTACAAAAATTTCAGAATCAACACTAATTATTCTGGAAAAGGAAGCGTTTCATTTGTAGTGCCAAATAACGATTGGGGTAATTATTTAATTCGTGTTTCTGATCCAAATGATGGTCATGCTTCTGGACTTCATGTCTATATTGATGCACCGTATTGGTCTGCTAAAGCTAAAAATGGTGATGGTGAATCGGCAAATATGTTGAAATTCTCAACCGATAAAGAAAAATATGCCGTTGGTGAAACTGCCAAAGTATTTTTTCCATCAAGTGAAGGCGGACGAGCCATGATTTCAATTGAAAACGGAACAAAAGTCGTGAAAACAATTTGGGCAAAAACCAAAAAAGGCGAAACTACTGTCGAATTGCCAATTACTGGTGAAATGGCTCCAAATGTATACATCAATATTTCGTTATTACAACCTCATGCTTCTACCAAAAACGATTCGCCAATCAGAATGTACGGCATAGTTCCAATAGAAGTTGTTGATAAAAATACCGTTTTAGAACCTGTAATTTCAATGCCTGAAGTGCTTCGTCCAGAGCAAACTGTCAATGTAAAAGTTTCTGAAAAAAACGGAAAAGCAATGACTTATACAATAGCCGTAGTTGATGAAGGATTATTGGATTTAACGCGTTTCAAAACTCCAAATGCTTGGGATAACTTCTATACTCGTGAGGCTTTGGGTGTTCGAACTTGGGATATTTACGATGATGTAATTGGTGCTTATGGCGGAAAAGTAAATCAGATTTTCTCAATTGGTGGTGATGCCGATTTAGGTGGTGGAAAAGCTAAAAAAGCCAACCGTTTCAAGCCAGTTGTGATGTATTTTGGTCCGTTTGAATTAGGAAAAGGCGATTCTAAAATTACCAAAATCAAACTTCCAAAATATATTGGTTCGGTTCGTACAATGATTGTTGCGGCAAATAAAGAAAATAGTGCTTATGGAATGGCCGAAAAAGCTACGCCAGTTAAAAGTCCGTTGATGGTTTTGGCTTCGTTGCCACGAAAAATTTCGCCATCTGAAAATGTGACTATTCCTGTAACTTTATTTGCAACCGAAAAAAGCATCAAAAACGTGACGCTACAAATCAAAACAAATACTGCTGTTAGAGTAATTGGAAGTGCAAGTCAAATTGTGAAATTCACTGAGCCTGACGAAAAAATGGCGTATTTTAATTTGAATGTTGGAAGTGTAACTGGATTAGGAAAAGTTCAAATAATTGCTACTTCGGGTAAAGAAAAATCAACTTATGATGTTGAAATTGATGTTACCAATCCGAATCCTGTTACGAATGCTTATACAGACATTGTAATTGAGCCAAATAGTTCCAAAACAATTGCTTGGAAAACCTTTGGTGTAAACGGAAGTAATAAAGCCAAAATGGAAGTTTCATCAGTGCCAACCATAGATTTTACTCGAAGATTGGATTACTTGATACAATATCCGCACGGTTGTGTTGAACAAACGACATCGTCGGTTTTTCCACAATTGTATTTAACTGATGTAATGGATTTGGATGCCGTTCGCAAACAAAATATTCAGAAAAATGTAACCGCAGGAATTCAGAAGTTAGGTAATTTTCAATTGCCAAATGGAGGTTTTTCTTATTGGCAAGGCAATCAAGAAGCCGACGATTGGGGAAGTTCGTATGCTGGACATTTCTTAATTGAAGCCGAGAAAAAAGGTTATGTTTTACCGATAAGTTTCAAAAACAAATGGATTTCCTACCAACAAAAAATGGCTAAACAATGGCGTTTAGAAAAACATTACGGAAATGATTTAGCTCAAGCATATCGTTTGTATACACTTGCTGTAGCTGGCGCTGCCGATTTAGCTTCGATGAACAGATTGCGTGAAACTGTTGGAATTTCTAATGAAAGTAAATTAAGATTGGCTGCGGCTTATGCAATTATCAAACAAAATTCTGCTGGATTGGCTTTGTTGAGTAAATCATTTATTGATGAACAAAATGATGATGGTTATTACTACTATTATTATGGTTCAGCCGATAGAAATCGAGCCATGGCACTGGAAACTTTGGTTTTGTTAGGTCAAAAAGCAAAAGCATTTGCAATGGCTACCAAATTGGCTAAAAATCTTTCAAGCGATCAATGGATGAGTACACAAACAACCGCTTATGGTTTATACGCAATGTCGAAATTTGCAAAATCAAACGGAAGTAAAGGTGTATCTGTTCAATATTCAAATGGTGGAAAAGCAGAAGTTATCAATACCAATAAAACAGTTGCTGAACGAAATTTGGTAATCAAAACTGGAACTAATTCGATTACAATTAAAAATAATAAAAACAATACTTTATTTGTTCGTGTCTTAAATAGTGGAATTTTACCTGTTGGAAATGAAAAAGTAATTCAGAATAACTTGTCTGCCAATGTAGTTTTCAAAGACCGAAAAGGTAAAGTAATCAACGTTTCTAAAATCGCACAAGGAACTGAATTTTTTGCCGAAGTAACGCTAACAAATCGTAAAAACGAACGTGTAGAAAACGTTGCGCTTTCGCAAATTTTACCTTCTGGATTTGAAATTGTGAACACGCGTTACACTGAATTTGGTGACGCAACCAATAATGTTGCCGACTATATTGATATTCGTGACGACCGAGCCAATTACTATTTCAGTTTGAAAGGAAGCGAAACCAGAACGTTCAAAATCTTATTGAATGCTTCTTATTTAGGAAAATATTATCTACCAGGATTGCAATGCGAAGCTATGTATGATAATGATTTCTTGGCTCGTACTAAAGGACAATGGGTTGAAGTTGTAAAATAATTTTTAACCGCAAAGAAGCAAAGGAAGCGCAAAGTTCGCAAAGAAATATCAAATTTATTCTTAGCGAACCTTGCGTAAATCCTAGCGAACTTTGCGGTTAATCTTTTCAAATAAAATGAAAGAAAAGCTAAAAGCGGTTTACAATCGCATTTTAAATTACATCAAAAACAACAAAAAGAAATCTGCAATAGCATTCGTCCTTTTGGTGGTGTATTACTTTTCATTACCAAGAACACTTTTTCAAGAACCTTATGCCACCGTAATTGAAAGTCAAGAAGGTGAATTGTTAGGAGCTAAAATTGCAAACGATGGTCAATGGCGATTTCCAGCAAGCGATAGTGTTCCAGATAAATTCAAAAAATGTATCGTTTATTATGAAGACGAACATTTTTATTATCATTGGGGTTTTAATCCTGTTGCGATGTTCAAAGCATTTCAACAAAATAGAAATGCCGGAAAAGTAGTTCGTGGTGGAAGTACATTGACACAACAAGTAATTCGTTTGTCGAGAAACCATCAAAAACGAACTTATTTTGAAAAAATTATCGAAATGGTTCTTGCAACTCGATTGGAATTTCGTCATTCTAAAGATAAAATTCTAGAATTGTATGCTGCTCATGCTCCGTATGGCGGAAATGTAGTTGGATTAGAAATGGCTTCGTGGCGGTATTTTGGTGTGCAATCCAATCAATTATCTTGGGCAGAAAGTGCCACTTTAGCCGTTTTACCGAATGCTCCGAGTTTGATTTATCCGGGTAAAAACCAAATAAAATTATTAAAAAAACGCAACGGTTTATTATTGAAATTATACAACGAAAAAATAATTGATAAACTCACTTATCAATTGGCAATTAACGAACCTTTACCACAAAAACCGTATGATTTACCTCAAATAGCACCTCATTTATTGCAAAAAGTAGCCAAATCTAATGAAGGAGAAAGAATAAAAACTACAATTGATGTTTCACTCCAAAATCGTGTGAACCAAATTGCAAAACAATATTACAATCAATACAAACAAAATGAAGTACATAACTTGGCAATCATCGTAATTGATATTCAAAACAGAAACGTAATCAGTTATGTTGGAAATTCGCCAACAGATAAAGAACACGACAAAGATGTCGATATTATTTCTGCTCCAAGAAGCACTGGAAGTATTTTAAAACCACTTTTATTTGCTTCAATGTTGGACGATGGCGAGATTTTGCCCAATACTTTAGTGGCTGATATACCTACCCAAATTTCGGGTTATGCACCTGAAAATTTCAATCATTCTTTTGATGGTGCTGTTCCTGCACAGCGCGCTTTGTCGCGTTCGTTGAATATTCCGGCGGTATTGATGTTGCAAGAACACGGTGTGAATAATTTTTATGAATTGTTGCAGAAATTCCATCTGAAAAATGTGAATAAACGTCCAGATAATTATGGTTTATCTTTGATTTTAGGTGGTGCAGAAAGTAATTTATGGGATTTGTGTCGCACCTACTCCAACTTATCGTCAACGTTGAATTACTACAATCAATCGAAAGGAAATTATCGTAACAAAGAATTTGCCGAATTGAATTACCGAAACGGATTTGAACAAGATTATGGCGAACAAACCAATCAAAAAACCATATTGGGTGCTGGTTCGATTTATCTGACATACAACGCCATGAAAGAAGTCAACCGTCCAGAAGGCGATGAAGCTTGGAAATTTTACGATTCGTCATTGGAATTGGCTTGGAAAACTGGGACAAGTTTCGGGAATCGTGATGCTTGGGCAATTGGAACCAATTCGAGATATGTAGTTGGTGTTTGGGTTGGAAATGCCAATGGCGAAGGACGACCACAATTGACTGGTGTTGAAAGTGCTGCTCCGATTTTGTTTGATGTTTTTAATTTATTACCAAGAAAAAAATGGTTTGAAAAACCTTTAAACGATTTAGAATATGCTGAAATTTGTACTAAAAGCGGTCATTTAGCACAAGATGATTGTCCAAAATCTAAACAATTAATTCCGAGAAACGGCAAGAAAACTAGTATTTGTTCCTATCATAAATTGGTTCATTTAGATGCGACCGAACAATTTAGAGTCAACAGCAGTTGTGAAAATGTAGATAATATAGTAACCAAAAAATGGTTTGTTTTGCCACCAGTTATGGAATGGTATTACAAAAGCAACCATATTGATTATCAAACTTTACCGCCATTTAGAGCCGATTGCATGCAGAATCAACAAGCCGCAATGGATTTTATTTATCCTAAAACGAATAGCAAAATTTATTTAACTAAAGATTTTAATAGCAACGTTCAACCTGTAATTTTTAAAGTCGCGCATTCCAATAAAGATGCCAAATTGTATTGGTATGTTGATAATGTGTATAAAGGCACGACGCAAACTTTTCACGAAATGGCAGTAACCGCCGAAACTGGATTTCATTATATTACTGTGGAAGATGAATTTGGGAATGAAATTAAAAGGAAAGTTGAGATTGTAAGGGATTAAAAATCAAATTCTAGAAATCTTTTTCAAACTTTCATTAATTAAATTTAGGGAATCTTTTGTGATACCAACATTAATTCCTAAAGTAGTAAATTCTGAAATAGAACTTCTTACTTCATCAAAAATTGTAGTCGAATTTTTAACTCCAAAATGTTTGGCAAGTTCTTTTAAATGCTCTAAAGTTGGATTTTTACTTTCGCCAGCAACCGTTGTGCTGTGAAATCCAAAAGAGGAATTTGAAAAAGTTAAATCGTAAGCAGGAGCAAAATTCCATTTACCATTTTTATCCATAAGAAAGGAGAAGTTTTTACTGTGATCGTCTCTGTTATGTGCTAAAACATTAAACGTTGCCAATCGTAACACTTTTTCGTAAGCCTTAAAATCTTTTTCTAAAGTGAAAGCGCAATCCATGATATGCCCATAATCTAAAGTGCTCATGCGGAAATTGTCGTGCAACAATCCACAAACCGAATGCAAATGTACTTTCTGATTTTGAACTCTATCAAAACGTTTGCTTCCAAAAAAATAATTGCCTGTTTTGCTTTTAAACAATCGGAATTCGTTTACTTCAATTCCAGCATTTTTTGCCATTTGATTGTATGTGAATTCAATTAAAGCGATATCTTTCAAATCATTAGATGCTGGAAATTTGATTATCCAATGCTCAAAACCATCAGGTAAATTGCATTTTCCGTACATCAACTCATCACTTTTTGGATTGTATCCGACCAAAATTTTTGGTCTTGCTCCACCAGAAGAACCACCAAGTTGATATAATTCATCGATAACATCTTCGGAAGTTCCGCTTAAAACAGTTTCTATTTCGTTGAAAATGGTGTCTAAATCTATTTGATGCGCATTTGAGTAATCATTTTCAAATTCAGGTTGATAAGTAATTGCACCAACGACATTTCTGTCAAGATAAGGCAATCTATCCAAAGGCGAAATATCATTGAGATTCAAACCTAAAGAAAGTAATTTTCTGTCTAATAATAATCTTCCCCAACCATCTGGAATTGAATCTGAAAAAACACCAAAAAGTCCTTCAAAATGTTGCTCTTTTGGAACTAAAATTTCATTTGATAACTTCATTTTGAATGGAGAAATTTCCAATCCAAGAGCAACAAAATCAGGATGGTATTTGAAATAAATTTTACCTTGATTTTCAACCATATCACCAATTTCAATGGTGTCGTCAAGATGTAAAAAAGCTTTTATCTTTTGAATCGTTCCCATAATTTATTGCTTAAATAATTTCTCAATTTGCTTTAAATCTTCGTTGACTTTAAATACATTTTCAAAATCATCTAATCGGTCAAAAAGATGCGCCAATTTCAATACTGATTCCAATGAAATTAGTCCAGTATATTCAAATCGCTTTATACTTCCAAGAGAAACTCCAGAAGTTGTTGCCAATTGTGCTTGTGAAATTTTTTTTTCTTTTCTTATTTTTTTAAACCGATCTGCTAATTCCAACTGAATTTGAGAAGGGATTTTATTGATAGAATAATTTTTCATTATAGCTAATATATTATACAAATATAGCAAAAAAACATTAAAATAGCTATTATATTAACCAAAATTAATTAAAACGAAAAAGCCCTAGCCTAGATTACTTCACAAAGTGTTTATTTTCATTTGAGTTCAGTGAACTTCGTTTGAAGAGGAAATCCTTTCATAGCGAGGAACCAATTAGTCAGATTGAAATATTGCTTCGTCCTTCGCAATGAAAGATTACGATTAATAGCTGGAAACCTGACTGCCGTCAGGCAGATAACTCCTAAAAAAGCACAAAAAAACCGCCAATCTCACGAAAGGCGGTTTTTATTATTTAATTTCTTTTCCTTGATTATCAAAAAAATGATGTTCAAGGTACGTGTAAGCGTCACGAGGTATGATTTTCACCCATTTTTTATGCTCTAAGAACCACTTCGAGCGTATTGATGGAAAACCTTTTTTAAGGTATGCTGCCACAAACGGATGAACACTAAGTTTCACTTTTTTATGGTCTTTAATAATTTTTTCAAGTTCAAAAGAAATCTTGTCTATAATTTGAATTGGAGCATCTACATCGCCACTCAAATTGTTAGGGTTTTCTTCTCTTGTCTCAATATTTACTTCTGGTCTTACGCGTTGACGTGTAATTTGAACTAATCCAAATTTACTCGGCGGTAAGATTTTGTGTTTGGCTTTATCGTCGCTCATTTCGTCTCGCAAAAAGTTGAATAACACTTGACGATTATCCGGATTTTGCATGTCAATAAAATCGACAACTATAATGCCGCCCATATCACGAAGTCGCAATTGTCTTGCTATTTCACCAGCTGCAATCATGTTTACTTCTAGAGCAGTATCTTCTTGGTTGGTTGCTTTATTAGAGCGGTTTCCACTATTCACGTCAATAACGTGCAAAGCTTCAGTGTGTTCTATAATTAAATAAGCACCTTTACTCATTGATACTGTGCGTCCAAAAGAAGTTTTGATTTGTCGCTCAATATGGTATTTTTCAAATAAAGGTGTATCTTTTGATTGATAAAACTTTACTATTTTTTGCTTGTCTGGAGCTATTTCGGCTAAATAGTCCTTTGTTTGTTGATACAACTCTTCATCATCAATTTGAATACTTGTAAAAGTATCGTTGAATACATCACGAAGTATTGAAGAAGCTTTGTTAAGTTCTCCCAACACCTTTGACGGATGATGAGCGGTTGGTAATTTTTTACACATTGCAGTCCATCTTGATATCAAGTTCTGCAAGTCTTTTTCTAATTCTTCTGTTTTTTTGCCTTCTGCTACTGTTCGTACAATAACACCAAAACCTTTTGGTTTGACTGCTAGTACCAATTTTTTCAATCGGTCTTTTTCTGATTTTTCTTCTATTTTTTGTGAAATAGAAACTCGATCTGAAAAAGGGACAAGAACTAAAAATCTACCAGCAAAAGAAAGCTCAGAGCTTATTCTTGGACCTTTGGTAGAAATTGGTTCTTTAACCACTTGCACTAAAATTGATTGATTGGCGTTTAGCACATCGGCTATGGCACCATCTTTATCAATTTCTTTTTCAAGTTGAAAGTTTTTTAGGGAGAAATCTTTTATTTTACCTGCGCTTACAAGTTTTATGAATTTCAAATAAGAAAGCAATGCCGGACCCAAATCATGGTAATGTAAAAAGGCATCTTTTTCGAAGCCAACATTTACAAAAGCTGCATTTAGTCCTGGAACTGGTTTTCTAATTTTGGCAATAAAAATATCACCTACAGAAAAATCATTTCCTTTAGCTTCTTGTTTGTGTAATTCAATTAGTTTTCCATCTTTTAATAAGGCAAAATCTACAGCATTGTCATCTTTTCGGATGATTAGTTCTTTATTCATGTTGTAAATTTTTATCTGTTTTTTGAGAAAATAGAAAATAGAAATTGAAAATAGATGAAAATCTATAACCTAAATCTAATGTCTAAAATCCTATTTACAGATGGATTAAACATTTTTTTACAGGTTTGTTACCCAGTGGAATTGATATTAGAGTTGTGATATTAAATATTAGATTTTTGTGACTGCATTATATCTAATATCTAAAATTTGAAATCTAAAATTCCTTTTCAATGAACGTTTAAAAAGAAAAAAGTAGTTTAAAACTACTTTTTCTTTTTGTGACGGTTAGCTCTCGCTCTTTTTTTACGTTTGTGCGTAGCTACCTTATGTCTTTTTCTTTTTTTACCGCTTGGCATAGGTTGATTTTTTGTGATTAATAAATAAGTTTTTTAAACTAAACTGCAACTTCAGTTTTAGTTTTAACGCCTTCTACGAATACTTTTGCAGGTTTAAATGCAGGAATATTGTGTGCAGGAATTTTAATTGTAGTATTTTTTGAAATGTTTCTACCTGTTTTTTCAGCTCTAGTTTTAATAATAAAACTACCAAAACCTCTTAAGTAAACATTGTCTCCATTCTCTAATGAAGTTTTTACTTCTTCCATTAATGCTTCAACTGTTGATTGAACATCTCCTTTTTCAAGACCTAATTTCTCTGAAATTTTAGCTACGATATCTGCTTTCGTCATTTTCTTTCGTATTTAATATTTATGTGTATTTTTTTGAGTGTGCAAATATAGGAATTAAAAAAACAATATTTCAAGGATAATTGATTAAAATTTAATCACATAAAGTTATACATTTGTTAATCTCAATTTTTGTATGAAATTTTCTAACTCTTTATTGCATTGGTATTTACAAAATAAACGCGATTTGCCTTGGCGAAATACCCAAAACCCTTATCCTATTTGGCTTTCAGAAATTATGTTGCAACAAACTAGAGTAGCCCAAGGATTACCTTATTTTAATACATTTATGAAAGCTTTTCCAACTGTTTTAGATTTGGCGAAAGCCGATGAAGAACAAGTTTTAAAACTTTGGCAAGGTTTGGGATACTATTCTCGCGCAAGAAACATGCACAAAACGGCACAAATTATAGCTTTTGAACTCGATGAAAGATTTCCAAATAACTATAATGATTTATTAAAACTAAAAGGAATTGGAGAATATACTGCTGCTGCAATTGCATCTTTTGCTTTTAACGAAGTCGTTCCTGTAGTTGACGGAAATGTTTTTCGAGTGCTTTCACGGTATTTTGATATTGAAACTGATATTGCTTCAAGTGGTGCAAAAAAAGAATTTACTGCTGTTGCAAATGAGTTAATTCCGAATGAGAATCCAGCTTTATTCAATCAAGCGATAATGGAATTTGGTGCTTTGCAATGTGTGCCAAAAAATCCGAATTGTGAAATTTGTATTTTTAATGATAGTTGTGCGGCTTTGCAGAAGAAAAAAGTTAGTGAACTTCCAGTAAAATTAAAGAAAACTAAAGTTACTAATCGGTATTTTAATTATTTAGTTTTTTTAGATGAATTTGAAAATACAATCATAAATAAAAGAGCAGACAAAGGAATTTGGCAAAATTTATATGAATTTCCAGTAATTGAATCGGATGAAGAATTGGATTTTGAATCGGTATCTAATTTAATTTCCGAACAGTTTTCTGATAAAAACATTGCCTCAATTTCAATTTATAATGAAAATCAAATTATTCATAAACTTTCACATCAGAAATTGCATATTAACTTTTATGGAATTGAACTTTCAGCTAAATTATCCAACGGAATTCCCTTGAAATCCTTAAAAAATTATCCTTTTCCAATAGTAATTTTTAATTTTATTGAAAAGTATTTATAAAAAAAACCTTCATCTAAAAAAAATGAAGGTTTTTATAAAATTTTATGACATTTATCTTGGCGCCATAACATATCTGATAATGTTAATAATAATTCCTAGAGCAAAACCAAAAAGAGCCATATTACAGGCAGATTTAGCCGCAACAGGCTCATTATCTTTTTTAGTAAAATAAAGAATCGCTCCTGCTAACGGAATACAAAATGACAAAACTTTAAGACCTGTACTTAAATCTTCTTGAGATTTATTGTTGAAATTTGAATTTTCTTCTGACATAAATGGTTTTTTAAATTAATTAAAAGTTGAAATTATAATTTTAGAAAGTGTTACTATACCATAAGCTATATAATCTGAGATTCCTGATAATCCAAAACCTGCAATTAAGCCAGTAAAAAATCTTATAAAATTAGTGCTTTCTCGATTGTAATAAGCTTGTGTTAATCCGTCAACAACAGTTGGAACAATTGCTAATAAGCATAAAAAAAAATTGACATTAATATACCAAAATAAGGGTATGAAAATAAAATATCCAACATAAATTCCTGTGCATCTTGAACAAACTGGAAACTGTTTGCCTTTTAAAAAAAAAGATCGTTCAGGTAATTTGTGACAGCTAACAAACTCAATTTTAGTCATTTTAAATTCTTATCAAACAAATATAACATTTTTATAAAATTCTCAAAAAAATAATTAAAAAATTTTAATAAATTTAAATCTTAACAAAATAAAATTCAAACTAAACATAATATCACATCGCATCATATAATAATAAACCTCTAAAAAGCAGAATTGAATTTGGGTGAAATTATACTTTTTAGATAGTAATTTTTAATTTTATTGAAAAGTATTCTATTTAATTTGTAATTTTGGTTAAATATATATGCTGAATCATGAACGGAACATTAAATAAAGTTATGTTAATTGGTCATTTAGGTGACGATATAAAAATGCACTATTTTGATGGTGGCAACTGCATTGGACGATTTCCATTGGCTACAAATGAAGTCTATATTAACAAAAGCACTAACGAAAAAATCACTTCAACTGAGTGGCATAATCTTGTTGTTAGAAACAAAGCTGCCGAAATTTGTGAAAAATATCTTACCAAAGGCGATAAAATTTATGTTGAAGGCAGAATAAAATCGCGTCAATGGCAAGCAGAAGACGGAACAACCAAATACACAACTGAAATTCAGGTTACTGAGTTTACATTTTTAAATGTGAAAAAAGATACCGAAGGAAATAAAACGCACACAACACCTGATCAAAAAAATAATTTTGATTCGCCAAATACGCCAATTGAAAACGATTTGCCGTATTAATTTGTTTAACTAATTACATTTAATTTGGACCCAGAGCCCAGTTTAACACATTTCTCGAACTTAAACACCAATTTGATTTTTGGAATAATAGGCATTGCACTATTGTTATTTTGCTGTGCAATGGTAGCAGCTTCAGAAGTGGCACTTTTTTCATTAACTAAAAAAAATCTTGCCGATTTAGCTTCACAAAATCCCTCGAAAGCTAAAATTGTAAATCAACTATTATCGAAACCTAAAAAACTATTGGCTACCATATTAGTTGCTAATAATTTCTTGCATATTTCGATTGTAATTTTGTTTTCATTTTCTTTAGATGAAGTTTTTTCTACAATTGAATCCTCAATTTTGAAATTTATTGTTGAAGTGGTTTTGGTTACTTTTTTAATTTTATTATTTGGAGAAGTTTTACCCAAAATTTATGCAAGTAGAAACAACATAAAATTTGCTTCATTTATTGCATTTCCATTAGTTATTTTAGACAAATTATTATCGCCAATTAGCATGCCAATGCGTTCTTTCACTCTTTTTATTCAAGAAAAACTCGGCAAACAAAAAACCAATTTTTCTGTTGATCAACTATCACAAGCTTTAGAATTAACCTCAACTGAAGATACCACTCAAGAAGAACAAAAACTTTTAGAAGGAATTGTTTCTTTTGGAAATACCGATACCAAGCAAGTTATGAGTCCGAGAATCGACTTATTTGCTTTGGATATTGAAGAAACATTTGCCGAAATTTTTCCGAAAATTATTGAAAAAGGATATTCACGAATTCCGGTTTATGAAGACAATATTGACCACATAGTTGGCGTTTTGTTTATTAAAGATTTGATTCCGCATATTAATAAAAAGGAATTCGATTGGAAAACCTTGCTTCGCGAACCATTTTTTGTTCCAGAAAATAAAAAATTAGACGATTTGCTAAAAGATTTTCAAAGTATGAAAAGTCATTTGGCAATAGTTGTTGACGAATATGGTGGAACATCAGGAATTGTTTCTCTAGAAGATGTAATTGAAGAAATTGTTGGCGATATCAGCGATGAATTTGACGATGAAAACATAAATTATTCTCAAATTGATGATAAGAATTTCTTATTTGAAGGCAAAATCAACTTAAAAGATTTTTACAGAATTATTGATGTTGATGAAAATTCATTTGAAATTAGAAAAGGTGAAGCCGAAACATTGGCAGGATTTATTCTAGAAATTTTAGGTAATTTTCCGAAAAAAGGACAAAAAATACATTTTGAAAACTGCTTATTTACCATTGAAGTAGTTGATAAAAAACGAGTTAAACAAATAAAAGTAACAATTGATGCACAATAATTTCAGATATATAATTGGGTTAATAATAGTTTTTAACGGATTACTCTTGACAAGTTGCAAAGACGATGTGTTGCCAAAACCATCAAGTCAATTGCGATTGGATTATCCTGTTGCAAAATATGCAGCATTTGAAAATCATTGTCCGTTTACATTCGACATGAATGAAGACGCGGTAATTAAAGAAGAAAAAGATTGCGGTTTTACTATTTCTTATCCTAAAATGAAAGCCACAATTTATTTGACTTACAAACCAGTTCATGGCGATATTGATAAATTACTTCGCGATGCGCAAAAACTGACTTATGAACATGTAATTAAAGCTGATGATATTTTGGAACAACCTTATATAAATCCGAAAAGCAAAGTGTATGGAATGTTCTATAAAGTTTCAGGAAATGCTGCTACTAACGCACAATTTTATGCTACTGATAGCACTAAACACTTTCTAACTGCTTCGGTATATTTTTATGCCAAACCGAACTTTGATTCGATAATGCCAGCAGCAGATTATATTAGAAATGACATGCAAACGTTGATGGAAACTTTGAAGTGGAAATAAAAAAACCATTAAAATAGTACGATTTGTTACTACTTTAATGGTTCCAATTAAATTTTGTGAAACTCAATTAAACTTTAGTTCCAGTTTTTACATTAGAAACTTTGTACGTTTTGCCGTCGCCTGTTGTTTCAACTGCTTTTACTAAATCTTCTGATTTTAATTTGTCTAAATCGAAATTTACGGTTGCTTCCTTTTTCTCGAAATCTATTTTGGCATTTTGAACGCCGTCCATTGCAGAAAGTTTTTTCTCAATTGTTTTGGCGCAACCGTCTGGGCAAACCATTCCGTCGATTGTGAATGAAGCTGTTTCTGGTTTTACAGCAGCAGCAACTTCTTTTTTAGTTGTTGTCTCTGTTATATCATCTGCTGGTTTGCTAGCTGTATTTTTATTACAAGCAACAAATAGCATTGCTGATAAAGCTAAACTAACGATTGATTTTGAAAATTTCATTTTATATATATTTTTAGTTGTTTGAATCTCAATTAATTTATCGAAACAAAATTACACTATTTTTTATATGACAATTCATAAAATTATGTCAAATTTGTTGTTTCAAAAAAATTATGCAAACCAAACAACTTAAATGGACTTTATTAATTACGCTTGCCTTAATTTGGGGAAGTTCATTTATTTTAATTAAAAAAGGATTAGTTGGTTTGTCACCATATCAATTGGGTGCATTGCGGATTATTTTTACAGCTATTTTTTTATTGATAATTGGATTCAAAAGTTTGACAGAAATCAGGCAATACCAATGGAAATACATTGCAATTACTGCCTTATTCGGAACTTTTATTCCAGCTTTTCTTTTTGCAATTGCCGAAACTAAAGTTAGTAGTTCTATTTGTTCAATATTGAATTCGTTGACGCCACTAAACACTTTACTTATTGGAATTCTAGCTTTCGGAATGGCTTTTAAAAGAAGTCAATTTATTGGAGTTATTATTGGTTTGGTTGGAACAGTAATTCTAATTTTTAACGGAAAACAAGTTGGATCAAATGAAAATTACACTTATGCGATTTTGGTAATTATTGCTTCTATTTGTTATGGAATAAATGTGAATTTGATTAAAAAATATTTATCCGATGTAAAGCCTTTGAGTATAACTGCTGGAAATTTTACGGTTATGTTGATTCCGGCTTTAATTATATTGAGTTGCACTAACTTTTTTGAAATTGTTCATTTACCAACTACGCAACATTCGATGGTATTCATCCTGATTTTAGGAATTGTTGGCACCGGAATTGCGAATATTTTATTCTTCAAATTGATTCAAATGTCATCGCCAGTATTTGCTTCGTCGGTTACTTATTTAATTCCGATTGTGGCGTTCTTTTGGGGCTTGATGGATCATGAAATGCTTACTCCTTTTCAGTTTATTGGTGCTTTCATTATTTTGGTTGGTGTTTATTTGGCTAATAAAAAGTAACCTGAAACTTCAATATTCGTTATTCAACGTTGAATATTCAACATTTTTTGAACTTGGAATATTCAGCATGTAATTTTGAATATTAAGTAGCTTAATCATTCTATAATAAATAGTTAACAGAAAAATATTCAGAAAATTACTTCAAAAATATTTGGTTGTTTAAAATAGTTTTCATTAATTTATAAATTGACGTAAATTTCCGATTACAATGGAAACGAAGTCTTTAGAAAAGTATACGAAACTGATGAGTTTACAATAGAAAATGTAGATTTGCAAAGTGGCAACAACTATGTTGTTAATTTATTTACTAAAGAAGGTGGATTTACTCAACAAATAATAGTAGTAGAATAATTTAATATTAACAATCATGAGAAAAATAATTTTAATAACAACCTTAATAATTTTATCTGTCACTTTTAGTAATTGTAGTAAAGATGAGGCAATTTCAGAAAATCAAACTCTAAATATTAATGGTCAATGGAAGAATGTTGGATATTATGATGACATAGTTAATCCTAATAGCGATCCGAATTATGCTGATAATTTTTATCTAGTTCCAAACGGAATAACTATCACATATGACAACAATAATTATTCTTCAACCTATTTGGGAAATCCATATCAGAGCGGTGTTTATTCAGTTACAAATGATAGCCTTTTATATTATGGTTCAGAAATTCAAGGAAAAATCACAAAACTAACTTCAACAGTTATTGAAATCATGAATCTTCAACAACTTGGCGGTGTTAGATATGAAAAAGTCAATTCAACACCAACTATTTCAGGTAAAAACTAAATCCAAAACATTGAATATTCAACATTTTTTGAACTTGGAATATTCAACATAGAATTTTGAATTTTGAATTTTGAAATGTGATAACTTCAACATTCGTTATTTAACATTGAACATTCAACATTTTTTTTGAACTTGGAATATTCAACAACGAATTTTGAATTTTGAAATAAAAGCAAAAAAAGACCGTCATCGTAGACGGTCTTTTAAATTTATATAGTTTTTAATTATTGAAAATCAACATCAGAAACTCCTTCGTTAATTTTTGCATCAGTAACTTTAATATCGATATCTCTACCTTGTGACATTACAATTGAATAAGGAATTTTCACTCCTTTTACATCTTTGTAATCTCCATAAGTAATTGTAGAAGTCATCTTTTGACCATTTCTTTCACTTGTTGTTGATGACATCAATTTCAATCCAGTTTTTACATCATAATATAATGTAGATTTTCCGTTTTTAATTGCGTAAGCATCACTTCCATTTACTGGCTCAATTCCGTCTAAAGTTACATCTGCTTTGTTGGCTAGCAATAATTCTTCAAATGTTGTTGCAATAGCTTTTTTCTCAGCAAATTCTTCAGGAGTAAAATCCTTTTTTTGACCTTGTGTTGCTAAGTAACCACTTTTATCTCCTATTACTTGTTTAGAAAGTTCCATCATTCCAACCAATTCTAATTTAGATAAAGTTTTTCCTTTTACATCTTTTTTAGATGTGTAAGCCAATGGTGCTGGAGCGCCTTCAATTTCAGATGAACCAGTAACAAAAATTGTTTTTACACCTGCAACAGCTTTTGCTCCACCAATGGCATTGATGTAATTATCCATTACTGATTTTACAGTAACTCCGGCTGGAGCTGGTTTCTTCATTTTAGGTTTTTCAGTTGGATTTCCGAATTTATCAAAATAGAAAATTGGAATATTCAACTTCTCTAATCCTGGAAGTACGTCGGCACCTTTACCTGTAATTAAAATTCTGATATTGTCAGCAAGAACGTATTTGTTCATAACTCGCATTACGTCATCAGCACTAACAGCTTGAATGTTTTTGATGAAATTTTCGTAGAAATCAGCTGGTAAACTTTCTGTTTCTATATTTAATGCATAACGAGCAACTGTTTGAGGTTTTTCAACTTGCATTACAAATCGACCAACATAACCTGCTTTTACATTACTTAAAGCTTCCTCAGTTACTTTTTCAGTACGAATTCTTTTAATTTCTTTTATAAATTCAACAACAGCGCTATCTGTAACCATATTTCTTACTTGAGAATTGGCTTTGAATTTAGAAACTGTGTATTTGTTTATACCAATACTTGAACGTGCACCGTAAGTCCAACCGTGAGCTTCACGAAGGTTCATGTTCAAATAACTATTAAAATCGCCACCAAGAACTTGATTGGCTACAATTACTGGAAAATAATCGGGATCTGATAATTTTAAATTAACTGAATTCACTAATGAAATTTCTGATTGAACTGCATTTGGCATGTCCACAAAGTTAATTTGTGTGTACTGAACATTACTTGGTGCAGAAAATGAAACTTGTGGCGCTTTGGCTTTTGCCCAAGAACCAAATAATTTTTCAACCATTTTCTTAGTTTCTTTAAACTTTACGTCACCAATTACAACTAAATAAGCATGTTCTGGCACGAAATAAGTATTGTAATGTGTTTTTACATCAGCTAAAGAAACATTATTAATAGTAGCTTCTGATAAATATTCTCCTGAAGGATGATTTTTACCATAAACCAATACGTTTTCAACACGACCTGCAACAACAGTTACATTTTTTTCTTGTGTTTTTAAACCTTCAATAAGTTTATCTTTTTCTTTATCAAATTCCTCTTGAGTGAAATTCGGATTTAAAGAACCGTCTGCCATTAATTCTAAAATTCTTTTTGAATATTTAGATAATCCGCTTCCGAAAGCGCTATCAGTACTAAAACTAATGTCAGCACCGAGAAAGTCAATTTCTTCGTTAAAAGCGTCTTTGGTAATAGTTGTAGAACCATTTCCTATCAAACTTCCTGTTAGTTCATCTACACCTTTTTTATCACCTTCTGTATAAGGCGAATTATCCAATTGTAAACTAAAAGAAACTCTTGGCAATTTGTGGTCTTCAACAACTAATACTTTCAATCCGTTAGGTAATACAAACGAAACTGGTTTTTTAATATTAATAGTAGGAGCTGGTCCTGGTTTTGGTTGTGATCTGTCTTGTGCTTGCATAGCGATAGTTAAAAACAAGCTTGATAATAGGATTAGTGATTTTTTCATCTTGTGTAATTTTATTTATTTTCAGCTTTGTCTTTTGCAGGAATATAATCCAATATCAATCTCTGGTTCGGATTTAGATATTTTTTAGCAACATCTCTCATTTCTTCACGAGTGATAGAGCGATACATGTCAATTTCGGTGTTGATTAAATTTACATCACCATATAATAAATAATAGGTAGCCAAATTATCAGCAATACCTTCTACACTTGCATTTCCACTTACGTAGTTGTTTTCGTATTTGTTTTTTAATTTTTGAAGATCATTTTCAGAAATTAATTCATTTTGAAGTTTTACAATTTCTTCATCAACATTAGTAATTAAATCTTTAGAAGTAAAATCGCCTTGTGGCATTCCGTAAAGAATGTATGTTCCATAATCTTCTTGGTTATAACTAAACGCACCTATTTGAAGCGCCATTTTTTTATCGTCTACAATTTTTTTGTACAATTTAGAACTTTTTCCATCACTTAAATAAGTAGAAATCATATCCAAAACTCTTGCATCACGAGTTTTCATTGATGGTGTTCTGTAAGCTGCAACAACCATTGGTTTTTGAATGTTTGCATCTTCAAAAGTCGCGTTTATTGGTTGTGTAATTGGATCTTCAACAAACGTTTGACGCACAATTGCCGGACCTTTTGGGATAGTTCCAAAGTATTTTTCAATCCATTGTTTTGTTTGAGTTGGATTACTAATATCACCAGCAACAATTAAAACTGCATTATTAGGAATATAGAATTTTTTATTGAAAGCTTGAAATTCTTCTAGTTTAGCAGCATCTAAATGTGCCATCGAACCAATTGTAGTCCAACGATATGGATGCTTTGTAAACATATATTTCTTTACTTGCGGAATTAATTCTCCATACGGACTATTATCATAACGCAATCTTTTTTCTTCTTTTACAACTTCATTTTGCGTGTCAACACCAATTTGGTTGATTACTGGATGCATTAGTCTTTCAGATTCCATCCACAAACCTAACTCTAAATTGTTTGAAGGAAATACTTCATAATAATAGGTTCTATCTTCTGTAGTGTTAGCATTATTTGTGCCTCCATTAGAAGTTACAATTTTAAACCATTCACCACGTTTAATATTTTCGGTACCTTCGAATAAAAGGTGTTCGAAAAAGTGTGCGAATCCAGTTCTATCTGGTTGTTCGTCTTTAGCGCCAACGTGATACATAACTGAAGTAATTACTACTGGTGCCGATGGATCGTTATGTAAAATAACGTGCATTCCGTTAGCCAAATCGTATTCCTCAAAAGCTACCTTTTGGGCATGAGCTGTTCCTCCTAGCATAAGCAATGAACTTAAAGCGATTAAAGATTTTTTCATAAAAAACTATAAATTTTAGTTGATAGTACAATTAGTAGAATAATTGTTTATTTAGTTACACAAATGTAATTTTTTTTATTTGTTTTAATAAAAGTAATTGAGGGAATAATATGAAATGTGTAATGTATTGATTTTTAATGAAAACTTTTTTAAAATAGAGTTGTAAGAGAAATAATTAATCGTATATTTGCAACCTTAAAAAAATTAACTAAACAATTTGTTATGTACGCAATCGTAGAGATAGCAGGGCAACAATTTAAAGTAAGCAAAGACTTAAAGGTTTATGTTCACCGTTTGGCTAGTGAAGAAGGTTCAAAAGTTTCTTTTGACAAAGTTCTTTTATTAGACGATAACGGTAGCGTAACTTTAGGCGCCCCAGCTATAGAAGGTGCTTCAGTAGAAGCAAAAATATTACAACACCTTAAAGGTGATAAAGTAATTATCTTCAAGAAGAAAAGAAGAAAAGGTTACAAAAAGAGAAACGGTCACCGTCAGTATTTAACACAAATTCTTATTGAAGGAATTAGTGCTACTGGTGGAAAGAAAGCTACTCCAGCTCCTAAAAAAGAAGCAGCTCCAAAAGCTGAAAAATTAGTAGAAGCAGTTGAAGAAAAAGCGCCTAAAGCTCCAAAAGCAACTAAAAAAGGTGATGATTTAGTAATTATTGAAGGAATTGGTCCAAAAGCTGCTGAAGCATTAGTTGCTGCTGGAATTGATACATTTGCAAAGCTTGCTGCTGCATCTGCTGATTCAGTTAAAGAAATTCTTGACGCATCAACCAACAAAGTACAACATTTAGATCCAACTACTTGGGCGCAACAAGCACAACTTGCTGCAGATGGTAAAATGGATGAATTAAAAAAATTACAAGATGAATTAAACGGTGGTAAAGCTGTTTAATTTTAGTATTAACTTATAAAAACCAATACATCATGGCTCACAAGAAAGGTGTCGGTAGTTCGAAGAATGGTAGAGAATCACATTCTAAACGTTTAGGCGTTAAGATATATGGTGGTCAAGCTGCAATTGCTGGAAACATTATCGTAAGACAAAGAGGTTCTAAACACAATCCAGGAGAAAACGTTTACATGGGTAACGATCATACGTTGCATGCAAGAGTTGATGGAGTTGTGAAATTTCAAAAGAAAGCTAACGATAAGTCGTTTGTTTCTATTATTCCTTTTGAAGCATAATCTAAATTTATTTTAGATAACAAAAAACCCGATTAGTGATAATCGGGTTTTTTTGTGGAGACAAATCTGAAACGCATATACAAAAAAACCATCCGAATTAACGAATGGCTTTCTATATGAACTTGTTTCAAATTCTATTTATTCTTCTATTTCTTTCATTTTGAAAGTGTCCATAAATGCTGTGGTGTAATTTCCTGCAACATATTCTGGTTCATCCATTAATTGTCTGTGAAACGGAATTGTAGTTTTGATTCCTTCAATATAAAACTCGTCTAAAGCACGTTTCATTTTACTAATGGCTTCTTCTCTTGTTTGCGCCGTTGTAATTAACTTTGCAATCATTGAGTCATAATTTGGTGGAATTGTGTATCCTGCGTAAACGTGTGTATCTAATCGCACTCCGTGTCCGCCTGGCGCATGAAGAACTGTAATTTTTCCTGGTGACGGACGGAAATCATTATATGGATCTTCGGCGTTGATACGGCACTCTATGGCGTGTAGATTTGGAAAATAATTTTTTCCTGAAATTGGCACACCAGCAGCAACTAAAATCTGCTCACGAATTAAATCATAATCAACAACTTGCTCTGTAATTGGGTGCTCTACTTGGATACGAGTATTCATTTCCATGAAGTAGAAATTTCTATGTTTGTCAACCAAGAATTCTACAGTTCCAGCACCTTCATATTGAATATATTCGGCTGCTTTTACTGCTGCTTCTCCCATTTTTTGACGCAATTCGTCTGTCATGAATGGTGAAGGTGTTTCTTCGGTTAATTTTTGGTGACGTCTTTGAACAGAGCAATCTCTTTCTGATAAGTGACATGCTTTTCCGTAAGAATCTCCAACTACTTGAATTTCGATATGACGTGGTTCTTCGATTAATTTTTCAAGATACATTCCGTCATTTCCAAAAGCTGCAGCAGATTCTTGACGAGCGCCTTCCCAAGCTTTTAGTAATTCTTCGTGTTTCCAAACGGCACGCATTCCTTTTCCACCACCACCAGCAGTCGCTTTAAGCATTACTGGGTATCCAAATTCTTCGGCTAATTGTTCCGCTTGTTCATAAGATTCAAGAATTCCAACAGAACCGGGAACACAAGGAACTCCAGCTTCAATCATGGTTGCTTTAGCCGAAGCTTTATCTCCCATTCTATCAATCATTTCTGGAGAAGCACCGATGAATTTAATTCCGTGTTCTTGACAAATTTTTGAAAATTTAGCATTTTCAGACAAGAAACCATATCCTGGGTGTATTGCGTCTGCATTAGTAATTTCGGCAGCAGCAATAATATTTGACATTTTTAAGTACGATAAATTACTTGGTGGCGGACCGATACAAACGGCTTCGTCAGCAAATTTTACGTGCAAACTTTCAGCATCTGCAGTAGAATAAACTGCTACAGTTTTGATGCCCATTTCTCTACAGGTTCTAATTACACGAAGTGCAATTTCGCCTCTATTGGCAATTAATATTTTTTTAAACATCTTTTAAAAGTTAGAAGTTAGAGGTTAGAAGTTAGAAGTAAAGAATGCAATTGAAATGAATCTAAACATTTAATAGGATTCAAATCTGCAATCTAAAATCTGTAATCTAAAATCTTAAATTTATGACGGATCTACTAAAAATAATGGTTGGTCAAATTCAACTGGTGACATATCGTCAACAAGAATTTTTACAATTTTTCCTGAAATTTCAGCTTCAATTTCGTTAAATAATTTCATGGCTTCAATTACACAAAGTACATCACCTTTTCCTATAGAAGTTCCAACCTCAACAAAAGATGGTTTATCTGGAGATGGTTTTCTATAGAATGTTCCAATCATTGGAGATTTTATAGTAACATATTTTGCATTCTCATCAGCAACTGGAGCAACTGGAGCAGCTGGAGCTTGAATTTCTTGATGAACTGGCGCAGCAACTTGAGGAAGTGCTTGTTGCATTGGCGCTTGTTGTACGTAAGTTATGTCTGGTGAATTACCTTCTAAAGTTGTGCGAATAGTGATTTTGATATCACCTGTTTCCAACTTTACTTCTGCAACTCCAGAATTGGATACAAATTTGATTAGGTTTTGAATTTCTTTTAAATCCATAATTAGTTGTTTTAGTTATAGTTTTTATTGTTTGTTGTATGCCCATTTAAGGTAAATTGAACCCCATGTGAATCCGCCACCAAAAGCAGCAAAAATAAGGTTATCGCCTTTCTTGAATTTATTTTCAAAATCCCACAACAATAAAGGCAATGTTGCTGATGTTGTGTTTCCGTATTTTTGGATATTTACTAATACTTTTTCTTCGCTAACGCCCATTCTTGATGCAGTTGCGTCAATAATTCTTTTGTTGGCTTGGTGTGCAATTAACCAATCAACATTTTGCTCAGTAAGTTCATTTCGTTGCATTATTTTTTCGCTAACGTCTGCCATTCCAGAAACTGCATATTTAAAAACTGTTTTACCATCTTGAAAAACAAAATGTTGGCTGTTTTCAACTGTTTCTTTAGAGGCTGGCAAAATAGAACCACCTGCGTCGATTTTCAAATATTCTCTACCTATTCCGTCAGATTTCAATAGTTCGTCTTGCAAACCTAATCCTTCATGATTTGGTTCAAATAAAACTGCTCCTGCACCATCACCAAAGATAATACAAGTAGCTCTATCAGTATAATCTATAATTGATGACATTTTATCGGCACCAATAAGAAGTACTTTTTTATACCTACCTGATTGAATATATGCTGCAGCTGCTGACATTCCGTAAAGGAAGCTTGAACATGCTGCAGACAAATCATAAGCAAATGCATTTACAGCACCAATTTGTGTAGCAACATAAACTCCAGTTGTAGCAACAGGCATATCTGGTGTGGCAGTTGCCATGATAACTAAATCTATTTCGGCTGGGTTAATATTGTTTCTTGAAAGCAAGTCTTGTGCTGCTTTTATTGCTAAAAAAGAAGTGCCTTTTCCTGATTCTTTTAAAAGACGTCTTTCTTTTATTCCTGTTCTAGTGGTGATCCACTCATCGTTAGTTTCAACCAAGGTTTCTAATACCTGATTTGAAAGAACGAAATCTGGAACATAACCACCAACAGCGGTGATTGCAGCTGTAATTGTACTCATAGTATTGTCTTATAATCTCTTTAAAAAATTGAATTTTAAAAGAGGTGGAATTTACAAAAAAATATTTAGTTATAATTTAAAATTTATAAAAAACAAAAAACTCTCACTACTTGTGAGAGTTTGAATGTAAATTTAAAAATATATTAAGCAGCATCTACTGATTTATCAATAACTACTTGTCCTCTGTAATACATTTTACCTTCGTGCCAATAAGCTCTGTGGTATAAATGTGCTTCTCCAGTTATTGGACAAGTTGCAATTGTTGCAGCAGTTGCTTTGTAATGTGTTCTTCTCTTATCTCTTCTTGTTTTGGAGATTTTTCTCTTAGGATGTGCCATTTTACTATATTATTTATCCGTTAATAGTTGTTTTAATTTGTCCCAACGTGGGTCAATATCTTCTTCTTTTTTACTCTCTTTTTTTTGTTCTTTAATCGATAATTCTGATAATTTATCTAACGCTTCATTTTTAAGTGTACCATCTTTTATTCCTGGATGCACTCTTTTAAATGGAACTGAAAGCACTATCATTTCATAAATGTATTGTGATACATCTATTTGGTGTTCGCCATGAGTTAATATTAACAATTCTTCATTGTCGTTATTGTATTGCTCTCCAAACTGAACTACTAGTTTAATTTTTCCTTTTATTGGTAAATCAAACATTTCTCCAGTTGTATCACAAGGCACATAAACAGTTCCTTTGTGTTTGAAAGCAAGTTCCAACATGGTGCTTTTTTTATCTAAAACTATGTTTACTTTGACATCACAATCTTCATATTCGTGATAATCAAAACTATCAAAGAACGCTTTTTTTATTTCAAACTCAAACTGATGTTTTCCTAACTTTAATCCTATAAACGGAATTAAAAATTCATTTGTAACTTTCATCATTTCATCAATTTGTCCAATCCGAAGAATCGGGTTTGGGAGTGCAAAGATATAAATTTATTGTAAATCTAAAAGCGTTATGAACATTTTTTTGTTTACAACTGCTTTTCTTTTGTTTTTAATGGTCTTTTTATCAACTCCGCATACTCATTTCTTGAGTTATAGATGTCAATTGCAAGATAAACTGCTTCTTTGAATGATGTGAAATCGGCTACACCTTTTCCTGCAATTTCATAAGCAGTTCCGTGATCAGGTGAAGTTCTAATTTTATTTAAACCTGCTGTATAGTTTACGCCAGTTCCAAAAGATAATGTTTTAAACGGAATTAATCCTTGATCGTGGTAAGTCGCTATTACAGCATCAAATTTTTCATATTGTCCACTTCCAAAAAACCCATCTGCCGAATAAGGTCCGAATGCTAATATTCCTTTTTCGAATAATTTTTTAATAGTTGGTTTGATAATTTCATCGTCTTCTTTTCCGATTACACCATTATCGCCAGCATGTGGATTCAATCCTAAAACTGCAATTTTTGGTTTGTTAATACTAAAATCTTGTTTTAGAGAAGTATTTATTGTTTCAATTTTTTGAATAATTAATTTTTCTGTCAAATGTTTTGCTACATCATTAACTGGAATATGATCGGTAATTAAACCTACTCTTAAGTTATCTTGAACCATGAACATTAGTGCATTTCCATCTAATTCTTGACCTAAATAATCAGTATGCCCAGGAAATTTAAAATCTTCTGATTGGATGTTGTACTTATTAATTGGCGCTGTAACTAAAACATCTACCAAACCTTCTTTTAATGCTTTTGTGGCAGCAACAAAAGATTTAATTGCATATTGCCCAACATTTTCATCATTCTTTCCATAGTTTATATCAACACCTTCACGCCAAACATTTAAAACATTGATTTTACCCTTAACAAGTTGTTCTATTTTATCAATTCCGTGTAAAGCAGTTTCTGAATTCAGATTTTTTTTGATAAAGGACAAAATCTTAACATTTGCAAAAATAACAGGCGTACACAATTCCAACATTCGAGAATCTTCAAATGTTTTAAGGATTACTTCGCTTCCAATACCGTTTAAATCTCCAATTGAAATTCCGACGATGATATTTTCTGCTTTTTTCATGACGCTTCTTCTATTTTATTGCTAATTTTGAAGTGCAAATTTAGTAAAATAAAACGACAAATGTTTACAGGAATTATAGAAACCCTCGGAAAGATAAAAGACATCCGAAAAGAAGAAGAAAATTTACATATAACCGTAAATTCATCCATTACAAACGAGTTAAAGATTGACCAAAGTGTTGCTCACAACGGAGTTTGCTTAACTGTTGTTGGAATTGAAAATGACAATTACACTGTAACGGCAATTAAGGAAACTATTGATAAAACTAATGTTGGTGATTGGAAAATAAACGATGTTGTAAATCTTGAACGCGCTATGAAACTTGGTGATAGATTAGACGGCCACATTGTTCAAGGTCATGTAGATCAAGTAGGTTTTTGCAAATCTGTTGGAGAAACAGAAGGTAGTTGGAAATTTACATTTGAATATGATTCTAATTTGAACAACATTACTATAGAAAAAGGTTCGATAACTGTTAATGGCGTGAGTTTAACCGTTGTAGATTCTAGAATAAATGAGTTTAGTGTTGCAATTATTCCTTACACATTTGAACACACTAATTTTAAAAACTTTAAAGTAAACTCTAAAATTAACTTAGAATTTGATGTAATTGGAAAATATGTAGCCAAATTACACAATATTAGACATTAGTTCTAGAAAAAAGAAAAAGCTTCAAGTTATCTTGAAGCTTTTTTCGAGGTATATATTTTGTAAAATCCAAAAATTATTGACGCTAACACTAATATAATTACACTTTCGTCAACAGGTAAACCTGGTGGCGGAGGCGGAATTGGTTCAGGTGGCGTTGGGGCTGCAAAGGTTAAATTACAACATAATAATCCAACGAATAATGTAATTATTTTATTTGGGACATTTTTCATAGGGCGTAAAAGTAAAAAAAAAATCTCTTTATCAAAATTTTTTATCTTAATTATTTGATTAACGTTGTAAATAAACGACAATTAACCTGTTTTGCCGTTTAAGTTGTATTATATAAACGTAAATTTTTCAATTTTAGTTTTAAAAAAATAAAAAAAACCTCATTAAATGAGGTCTTTTTTGTTGTGGTCCCACTTGGGCTCGAACCAAGGACCACCTGATTATGAGTCAGGTGCTCTAACCAACTGAGCTATAGGACCGGTTTTGCTTAACAGTATTTTAAAAAATTTACTGAATTCAGCGAATAAAGACGAACTTTATTTGAGGTTGCAATATTACTATTATTTTTTATTGAATGCAACTATTTTTAGCGTATTTCTTGACAAAGTTCTATTAAAACACCATTTGTTCCTTTTGGATGTAAAAAGCAAACTAATTTATTATCAGCACCTTTTTTAGGAACTTCGTTTAGCAAAATAAAGCCTTCATCTTGCAATCTTTTCATTTCTAAATGAATATCTTCAACATCAAATGCTATGTGATGAATTCCTTCTCCTTTTTTTTCGATGAATTTTGCAATCGGACTTTCAGAATTAGTGGCTTCTAATAATTCTATTTTATTTGGACCATTCATAAAGAAAGAAGTTTTCACGCCTTCACTAGCAACTTCTTCTTGCTTGTATGCTGCTGCACCAAATAATTTTTCAAATAACAAATTAGACGTTTCTAAATTTTTAACTGCAATACCTATATGTTCTATTTTTCTCATTTTTTTGCTACAAAGACGCTAAGTCTTAAAGGTTATGTAAAACTACAAAATCTACAAGAATCTCAAAAAGGAAATTCTATAAAAAATTTAAACTTTGGAATTTTGGGACTTGTGGCTCTAAAAAAATTGTATTTTTGCAGCATGGAAACAAATAGACAGAAAAAAATAGGAAGCGTGCTACAAAATGATTTAGTAGATATTCTTCAAGGTGAAGTGCGAAAAAACGGATTAACAAATTTGATAATTTCGGTTTCTAAAGTTGTTGTTACTACAGATTTAGGTGTTGCACGAGTATATTTAAGTGTATTTCCTCAAAATAGAGCTCAAGAAATTTTGGAGGCCGTAAAATCGAACGCGCCATTAATTAAACACGATTTGTCTCAAAGAGTAAAACTACAATTAAGAAAAGTTCCAAATCTATCTTTTTATATAGATGACTCTTTAGATTATATCGAAAAAATTGACAATGCACTTAAAGGCGAAGAAAATCCTATTGAAAATCGTGAGCTTTTAGAAAAAAGAAAAAAATCATAATTGAATTTTCCGTTTTACATAGCCAAACGCTACATTTTTAGTAAAAGCAAGAATAATGCTATCAACATCATTACTCGAATTGCTTCGGGCGGAATTATTGTTGGCGCAATGGCTTTGTTTATTGTACTTTCGGCATTTAGTGGATTACGTGAATTTAGTTTGTCATTTTCTAATGATTTTGATCCTGATTTAAAAGCCAATGCAATTTCGGGAAAATCATTTTCAATATCACCTGAACAAGAAAAAGAAATTAAAGCTATTACAGGTGTTGTTTTGTACAGTAAAATCATTGAAGAACGCGTTCTTTTTTCATTTGACGGAAAACAGCAAGTTACCTTTTTAAAAGGTGTTGATGTTAATTTCACAAAAGTAAACAAAGCTTCTGAAAAACTTTTTAGCGGACAATGGTTAAAACCAAATACTACGCAATGTGTTGTTGGATACGGAATTTCCGAAAAACTATCAATGGGATTATTTGATTTTAATAATCCGTTTGAAGTATATGTTCCAAAACCCGGAAAAGGAACTATTGAAAATCCTGATGAGGCTTTTAATAAATCAGAACTTACTCCTGTTGGGATTTATGCCATAAGTGAAGAATTAGATTCTAAATATGTGTTTGTCGATTTATCTTTAGCACAAGAACTATTAGAATATAATACCACTCAAGTTTCGGGAATTGAATTTAGAACAAAACCAGATGCAAACGAAGCCGAAATAATTTCTAAAATAGAAAAGATTTTAGGAAATAACGTAGCTGTTAAAAACCGTGCGCAACTAAATGCAACTTTGTATAAAATGCTAAATACCGAAAATATTGCAGTTTATTTAATCTTTACTTTGGTTGTAATTATTGCACTTTTCAATTTAATTGGTGCTTTAATTATGATGGTTTTAGATAAAAAATCAAATTTAAAAACGCTTTTCAATTTAGGAACAGAAGTTAAAAATTTACGTAAAATATTCCTGCTTCAAGGAACACTTTTAACCGTTTTAGGCGGAATTATTGGAATAATTTTAGGAATTCTAGTTGTTGCACTTCAAACCAAATATCAGTTGATAATGATTACACAATCGTTAGCATATCCGGTATTATTTTCAATTCAAAATATTTTTATTGTTTTTGGAACAATCGTATCACTTGGATTTATTTCAAGTTTAATAGCGAGTAGTCGTGTAAATAAGAAATTATTAGATTAAACAAACTGATAATCTGAATAAGCTTCACTAATTTCATTAAAAATATCCATTAAACCGTTGTGCTCGTCGGTTGTAACCAAACGTTGTTTGTAATCTTTAAATCCGTGAATTCCTTTAAAGTAATTGGAATAATGACGTCTCATTTCTACAATTCCAAGTCGTTCACCTTTCCATTCCATCGACCAAATTAAATGATTTCTTGCGGCTTCAACTCTATCTGAAATTGTTGGCAATGCTAATTTTTCGTCAGTTGCAAAGTAATGTTTGATTTCATTAAAAATCCAAGGATAACCAATTGCGGCGCGACCAATCATCATTCCGTCGAGCCCAAATTTATTTTTATATTCTAACGCTTTTTCTGGAGAATCGATATCACCGTTTCCAAAAATTGGCATGGTAATTCTCGGATTATTCTTAATTCGTTGCACATGACTCCAATCAGAATGACCTTTATACATTTGTGCACGTGTTCTGGCATGAACTGTTAAGGCTTGCACGCCAATATCTTGCAAACGCTCGGCAACTTCATCAATATTGATTGAATTTTCATCCCAACCCAAACGCGTTTTCACCGTTACCGGAAGACTCGTTCCTTTAATAACCGCTTTTGTCAAACGCACCATCAAATCAACATCTTTCAAAACGCCTGCGCCTGCGCCTTTACAAACTACTTTTTTTACTGGACAACCAAAATTAATATCAACCAAATCGGGCTGTACGGCATCAACAATTCTGCTTGACATTTCCATAGCTTCTTCATCGCCACCGAAAATTTGGATTCCAACTGGGCGTTCGTAATCAAAAATATCCAATTTCATTTTACTTTTTACAGCATCACGAATTAATCCTTCACTGGAAATAAATTCAGAATACATTAAATCGGCACCATGTAATTTGCACAATCTACGAAATGGTGGATCGCTTACATCTTCCATTGGCGCAAGTAAAAGCGGAAAATCTGGTAATATGATATTGCCTATTTTGGGCATTTTAATTTTTTTGCAAAAATACGAAAATTAAAATTGTAGTGATACTATTTGAAAAAATATGTAATTTTATCAAAAAGATTTTATGTTATTCCAATTCGGATTTTATTCTTCCTTATTATTAATTACCTTTTCACAAGGAATAATTTACACCGTTTTATTATTTATTAAAGGTTTAAAAACCGAAAACAAATCCAATTATTGGTTGAGTTTTTTTATCTTTTTATGTTCGCTTTTTATTGCGCCGTGGATGCTCGGATTTGCAGGTTGGTATGATAATCAACCGTATCGAGATATTCTTTTTTACACACCTTTTCAGCATTTACTGTTTATTGGGCCAGTAATTTTTTGTTACACTCAAAGTCTTTTAAATCCTGGTTTTAAATTTAACAAAAAACAATTTTTACATTTCCTTCCTGGAATTATTTACTTGATTTATAGCATTTCGATGTGGGTTTATGACAAATTTATCTTTGGTGATTACTATTTTTATAAAGATGGAATGGATAAAGATTTTGATTTTTGGTATCAAAAATTAGGATTAATTTCAATGCTTATTTATTTTGTTCTAAGTCTTCGTTATTATAATATTTACAAAAAAATAATAGTTCAAGTAGTCAGTTATGCTGATAGTATTCTCTTTAAATGGATAAAAACTTATCTTATTGCTTTTTTGATAATGCTTTTATTACCAATTATTTTCGATTGTATTTCCTATTTGTATCCAAAATTGAATTCCTACACTGGAAGTTGGTGGTTTTTTCTTTTCTTCTCATTTATAATGTATTACATTGCTATAACTGGGTATTCTAATCCTATAAATTCTTCAATTCCATTTAAGTTTTCAAAATCTAATACCAATAAGGTTTTATTGTTGTCAGAAAATAATAATTTTACAGAAGAAGATTCTATAATTGATATTGAATACGAAACATTTACTGAAAATAGTTCTACGGAAATTGATTTATGGAAAAATAAAATCGAAACTTTAATTCAAGAGGAATCTCTTTTTAACAATCCCGAATTGACTTTATCAGATTTGGCAAAAAAATTAAATACAAATGTTTCTATAATTTCCAAAACCATAAATCAAGGTTTTCAAATGAATTTCAATGATTTTATAAATAACTATCGAATTGAAGAAGTTAAAAAAGCATTTGACAAAGGCGAACATAAAAAAACTACACTACTCGGAATTGCCTTTGATTGCGGATTTAATTCGAAAGCAACTTTTAATCGTGCTTTCAAAAAAAATACTGGTTTTTCTCCTAAAGAATATTTAGAAAAAGCATAAACTCTTTATTTACAATACTTCCCGATAAATTACAAATACGTCTCAAATCATAATTTGAAGCGATTGATGAGGAATTATGGCGCAATTTTGCCCTGTTATTAATCATTAAATAAAAAATTATGAGAGTATTTATTACAGCACTAGCAGTATCAATCTTAACTTCATCTTGTGGCGTATTTGAATCTTTAAATTCTAACACAAGTATCAAACCCAATGATAGTTTTGTATTAGGTAACAACGAACACGGCTCTTTTAAGGTCAAATTAAAAAATGTTTCTAAAAATGATATTGACGTTTATGAAGCGCCGATTTCTGGCGGAACTCATTCTAGAATAACGGTTAAACCAAATGAAAGTGCCATTATAAAAGTGGATCGAAATACGGCATTGTATTTCGAAAATAAATCTAACGAATATGCGTCTGTAGATTTAAAAGTTACAGGCGATTTAGGTTTATCAATGACTTATAAAAATTAATTGAAGTTCCATTATTACAATTATTAAAAAGTTGTAAACTATAAATTTACGAAAGTTTCAATCATCAATCAAATTAAAAATTATGACAAAATTAATCTTCGCAATCGCATTGACATTAGCTTCAATCTTTGCAAACGCACAATTAAAAGGTTCTGGAAAAACTGTTACAAAAAGTTATGAATTCAAAAATTTTGACAAATTATCATTCCAAGATTTAGATGGTAAAATTGAAGTTGAAATTGGTAAAGAATTTAGCATTTCAATAACAATTGACGATAACTTGGTTCCTTTATTGAGTTTTGAAGAAACTAGTTCTGAAAATGAACTAAAAATATTTTTCAAAAACAATACAAATAACAACAAATACATTGAAGACACAAATGTAAAAATCAAGATTACAATGCCAAAAATCCTTGAGATAAAGCATTCTGGTAATAGCTCATTAATTGTTAAAAATTTATATGGAACTAATTTTAAACTAGAAAATTCAGGAAATGGAACGGCTACTATTTTTGGTTCAATTGATAAATTAGAAGTAATCAATAAAGGAAATGGAAACACCAAAGCCAAAGAACTAATTGCAAAAACTGCAATAATCAAATGTTCCGGAAACGGAAATGTTTACACCAATACATCCGATGAATTAACTGCAAAAGCAAGTGGAAATAGTAGCATCGTAAATTATGGAAAAGCAGAATTTAATGCGCAATCATCCAAATCTGGCAATGCTGAACTTAGAAATAAATAATAGTTTCAATCATCAATCAAATCAATCATGAAAAATTCAATCAAAATTTCAATCTTACTTATTTTAATATCTTTTCAATTTTCTTGCAAATCAGTTGATATATCGCCAAAGGAAGGAACAATAAAAGTACCACCAAAAGGAGAAATAAGAATGTGGCAAAATATTGAGCACTCTTCTTTCACGCTCCATTTAGAAAATAAAAGTTCTAAAAACTCTTGTGAAGCATACAAAGTATCTTCGTCAGGGAATCAAAAATGGATAAGTCCATCATTACTAGCTAAAAAATCACTTGATTTTACTATTTCATCCAACGGTAGTTTATTATTGCAAAACTATAGTGAAGAAGAATTAATTGTTAACTACACAATCAACTAATCATGAAAATTTTAAATAAAATAACCAAACCATTTATTTTGCCTCATTGGTCGCAAGATTTATTCTTATCAATTCCAAGAATCGTTTGTGGATTTCTTCTAACTTCTAACTTTGGAGCAGCAAAATTTGGTTTGCCTTGGTCGCCAGTTGACAACAATTTAGGATTATTCGAAGTTGCATTTTGGTTTCCAAAAGATGTAGCACAATATGGCGGAATTTTTGCATTATTTCCAGCTTTCTTCGCTTGGATGGGTGCTTTTAGCGAAGCCATTGGCGGACTATTTTTACTATTCGGTTTTCAAACCAGAATTGCTTCGTTTTTAATTATCAGTACTATGTTAGTGGCAATTTTCATGCAACAAATCAATAACGGATTATGGAATTGTTTAGCGGCAATGGGATTTCTATGGGTTGCAATAACAACACTAGTTTTAGGTTCAGGACGTTTTGGCATTGATTATTTAATAACTAGAAAAAAAGCAATATTATGAGAACAATTATAACAGTAACTATAGTTTTTTTTCTATTTCTGTTTTCGAGTTGTGTTCAAAAATCGTACAAACGAACTGTCGTTTTTACACTTGATGTTTCACAGGTGAAAAATGTAAAAAAAGTTGGTATTCGTGGCAACGATAAACCCCTTTCGTGGGATAGTGATTTTGAAATGAAAGAAATCATCAAAGACAGTTTGTATAAAGCAACTATTACAGGAGAAACAGGTTATTTATTTACCGAAGTAAAATTCACAGTTAATGATGAATTTGAATTTCAAAATCAAGATAACCGACGTGTTTATTTTGATGAAAAAAAAGATACTACTTTTTATAAAGCTACTTTTAATTCATTAAAATAATTTAGCGCTATACTTTGTGCAAACTTTACTTTATATTTGCAGATTAAATGCGAAAGCATTAGCTAAAATTGACAGAAAAAGTAGATGAAACACATAAGAAATTTTTGCATTATTGCACATATTGATCACGGAAAAAGTACACTTGCGGATAGACTTCTTGGTGCCACACAAACCGTTACTGCACGTGAAGAAAAAGCGCAATTGCTTGATAATATGGATTTGGAACGCGAGCGTGGAATTACCATAAAAAGTCACGCTATCCAAATGGAATATACGTACAAAGGTGAAGAATACATTCTGAATCTTATTGATACTCCTGGACATGTCGATTTTTCGTATGAAGTTTCTCGTTCAATTGCAGCTTGCGAAGGCGCGCTTTTGATTGTTGATGCCGCGCAAAGTATTCAGGCACAAACGATTTCAAATTTATATTTAGCTTTAGAAAATGATTTGGAAATTATTCCAGTTTTGAATAAAGTAGATTTACCAAGTGCTAATCCGGAAGAAGTTAGCGACGATATTATCGATTTATTAGGTTGTAAATTGGAAGATATTATTCACGCTTCGGGTAAAACTGGTTTTGGTGTTGAAAATATTTTAGCAGCTATAATCGAAAAAATTCCGCATCCAAAAGGCGTAAAAGACGAGCCTCTACAAGCTTTGATTTTCGATTCACATTACAATCCGTTTCGTGGAATTGAAGTAATTTTTCGTGTGAAAAACGGAGAAATAAAAAAAGGTCAGAAAATAAAATTCATGGCAACTGGAAATGAATATTTTGCTGATGAAGTTGGAACTCTGAAATTAAATCAAGTTCCGAAAAACGTAATTTCTACTGGTGATGTTGGTTATCTGATTTCTGGAATTAAAGAAGCTAAAGAAGTAAAAGTTGGTGATACCGTTACCGATGCAAAAACGCCAACTACTAATATGATTAAAGGATTTGAAGATGTAAAACCAATGGTTTTCGCCGGAATTTATCCTGTTGATACAGAAGATTATGAAGATTTGCGTGCTTCGATGGAAAAATTACAATTGAACGATGCTTCACTAGTATTTGCTCCCGAAAGTTCTGCTGCTTTAGGATTTGGTTTCCGTTGCGGATTTTTAGGAATGTTGCACTTGGAAATTATCCAAGAACGATTGGAACGCGAATATGATATGACAGTAATTACAACTGTTCCCAACGTTTCGTATTTGGCTTATACCAAAAAAGAACCAGAAGTTTCGTTTGTAATTAATAATCCATCGGATTTACCAGAACCATCAAAATTAGACCGCGTTGAAGAACCATTTATAAAAGCAACTATTATTACAAAAGCCGATTATGTTGGAAATGTAATGAGTTTGTGTATCGAAAAACGTGGTGTAATTACCAATCAAACGTACTTGACTACAGAACGAGTGGAGCTAACATTTGATATGCCTTTAGCAGAAATAGTATTCGATTTTTATGATCGATTGAAAACGGTTTCTAAAGGTTATGCCTCATTTGATTACACACCAATTGGAATGAAAGAATCGAAATTGGTAAAATTAGATGTGTTGTTAAACGCACAATCGGTTGATGCACTTTCGGCTTTAATTCATGAAAGTAATGCGTATAATATTGGTAAAAAAATGTGTGAAAAATTGCGTGAATTAATACCAAGACAACAATTTGATATTCCAATTCAAGCTGCAATTGGAGCTAAAATCATTGCTCGTGAAACGATAAAAGCTTTACGTAAAGACGTTACCGCAAAATGTTATGGTGGTGATATTTCGAGAAAACGTAAACTTCTTGAAAAACAGAAAAAAGGTAAAAAAAGAATGCGATTGGTAGGAAATGTTGAAATTCCGCAAGAAGCATTTATGGCTGTGTTGAAGTTGAATGATTAATAATTAATTAGTAACATAAAAGTCCTTCGACAAGCTCAGGATGACATCAAGTAAAAACAAACCCGATGGCGAAAGTTGTTGGGTTTTTTTAAACAAACATTCCTCCACAAATTCCCAATCCAATAATTAAGTACAACCCAGCTAAAATAAATAAAACTAAAGAAGCTTGTTTATTAGTTTTTCTTACACTAAATCCAATAATGCTTAACAGAATTGGTGGTCCAAACATTATTAAAATAATTAATAAAAATAAACCATCGTAATTTCCTCCTTCTAATGCTATCATGATTTTAAAATTTTATTTCGTTTTGTAATTCTTTTAATCTTGCTAATTTATCATCTCTATAAAATAAATTCATAGTTTCGAAAGGAATTATTTTGTTGTCTTTATTGATAATATGAACACACGATTTTTTAATAGCTCGAACATCAAAATTATAAGCATCAATAAATTGCATGATAATAATTCTAAATAAATTATCATATCCTAAATTTGGCGCATCAATATTTGGCAAGCAACATAGTATTGATTTTAAATTTTCTTCTGCAACTTCAACGGAATTTCCAGTGCTAAAAAGTTCAATCATTTTCTCTTGAAGGTGCAAATCTTGTTCATAAATGATTGTATTTTTACTATTATCCAATAAATCATTTGGATTTATATAACGTGTTAAAGGAAAAACTTCGTTGTCCAATTTTAAAGCATATCCCATAACCAAAGCATCTGGATTACAAGGAACTGGAAGTAAATCGTCTGAATTAAAAATGGAAGTTTGTTCTAAAATTTTTCTACGAACTTCCGTCAAAGTCATCCTATCGGTTTCTGGATTGAAATTTTCTAATCTTCCAGCAATTTGTGTTGGTTGAAATGTAACTCCACGAATACACTTTTGCTTTAAAGCAAACTCAATTATTTTACCGATTTCATTGTCATTTAAACCTTTTTGCAAAGTAACGACCAATGTTGTTGATAGATTAATTTCATTTAAATTTTCAATCGCTTGTTTTCTAATTTCCCACAAATCGGCACCACGAAGTTCTTGTAAAACGCTATTTTCAAAGGAATCAAATTGCAGATAAATTTCAAAATCTGGTGAATACGATTTTAATTTTTTGGCAAACTCAATGTCTTTTGCAATTTTGATTCCATTTGTATTTAACATTAAATGCCGTATCGGAAGTGTTTTAGCATAATCTAAAATTTCGAAAAACTGTGGATGAATAGTTGGTTCGCCACCACTTATTTGTACAACATCTGGTTCTTTTTCGTTTTCAACAATAGTATCCAACATGGTTTTTACTTCTTCTAAGGTTCTATGTCGTCCATAAGTTGGTGATGAACCTGCATAACAAGTTGGGCAAGTTAAATTGCATCTATCGGTAACCTCAATAACTGTTAAGCACGAATGTTGCTCATGATCTGGACACAATCCGCAATCATACGGACAACCATAATCGGTTTTTGTATTGAATTTATAAGGAGTTTCAGAAGGTTTATTGTAGTTTCTAATATTTTTATAATACGGAATATCATCGGCAATCAACACCTTAGAATTTCCGTGATCGGGACAACGTTTTAACATGAAAACTTTATCATCTTCAAAAACAATTTTGGCGTCAATTCGCTTTAAACATTCGGGACAAAGGCTTAAAGTAAAATCGTAATATGTATATTTTCTAACTGGCATTTTTAAATAATTTTAAAATTGTTTTGTAATAATAAAGTAAGCAAATTAGACATAAAATTTGAATAGAACTCAATCCGAAAACAAAAAACAAATTAGGTTTTAGAAATTCAATGCAAAATCGAAATGCAAAGTAACAAATCATGAAATATTGAAATAATAATCCGTTTTTTAAATTCCTCTTTTTTAAATTCCGTAAAAAATAAAATAAGATTATTAGAAAAATCAGTTCGTACAAAGCAATTGGATGTCTTTTTAAACCATCGCCAAGGTTCATTCCTAGAAAAAAAGTAGTTTCTTTTCCGTAAGTAAACTCTTTGACACCGGATAGGAAGCAACCTATTCTTCCTATGAAAATTCCGAGTATTATTGGAAAAACGAATAAATCTCCAGATGATTGTTTTTCGCCAATTATTTTTTTGGCAAGTTCAACTCCAAGAAGTCCTCCAAACAAACCGCCCATAATTGTTTTGGAGTTTAAAATTGTAATTATCGAAGAAATATCTGTAATAAATACTGGATTTTCAAGAACAGCCATGATTCTAGAACCTAAAAATGCACCTAAAGTTGCTCCTAAAATAATAGAAAGTCTATTTGTTTTTGGAATCAAATCGACAGAATTTTTCCTTAAAAAAACATAATACCTAAACGCAAGAAAAAAAGCCAAATATTCAAGAACTAAATGAATATTAATTTTGTAATTAAAAATAATTGGCTCAAAAGGAATATTCATTTGAATAATTTTATTTACTATAAAAGTACTGATAAATTTATTTCATGTTCGAAAATAAATTCTCTACATCTTCTGCCTTAAAAAGTTGCGTTCCTTCATTCATAGTTGCTGCAGTTCCACAACAAACGCCCATTTGGATTACTTCTTTCAATGATTTGTTTTGTGATAATGCCCAAACCATTCCGCCAACCATACTATCGCCTGCGCCAACGGTACTTTTATTTTCTACTTTTGGTGCTTTTATAAAATGGGTTTCTTCTTTAGAAACTAAAATTGCGCCTTCTGCTCCGAGTGAAACTACTACAATTTCAGCACTTTTATTTTCGATGAGTTTTTGTGCTGCCTTTTCTACTTCTGGCAATTCTAATCTATCGACACCAATTAATTTTGCTAATTCACCAATATTGGGTTTGATTAAATAAACGCCAGTTTCTAGTACTTTTTGCAACGCTTCGCCTGACGTATCAACAATTACTTTAATGTTGGATTCTTTTGCAATTTTAGCTATTTTTTGATAGAAATTTGATGGCAATCCTTCATTCAAACTTCCACTGATTACTAAATAATCGGTTTGTAAATCTTTTATCGTTTGCAGAATTTTATCTTTTTCATCTTCTGAAAATTCATTTCCTGGAAAACCAAATCGGTATTGTGATTTAGAATTATTTTCAAAGGCTATAAAGTTTTCTCTCGTCCAATTTTTGGTTTTAATTACGATGCTTTCGAGTTTTTTATTAGCAACCAATTCTTCCAACATTTCGCCAGAAGAACCACCAGAAGTAAAAATACAAGTCGATTTTCCACCTAATTTGGCAATAGCTTTAGATACATTTATTCCGCCACCGCCAGCATCATAACGCGGTTTTTCGCAACGCATTTTTTGTTCAGCAACCAATCCTGAAAAATGAGTTGATTTGTCTAAAGACGGATTTATAGTTAAGGTCGTAATTTTATTGTTTTTCATAAAATTTATTTACAACCATAAAGATGCAAAAATTCTGTGAAAATCAGTGTAATCTGTGGCAAAAAAACTTCGTACCTTTGCGCCATGATAGAAGACAAAAACCCACAACGAACAGCACTTTCACAATTAGGCGAATTCGGATTAATTGAACATTTGACCAAAAACTTTGATGTAAAAAATGCTTCAACACTAAAAAGTATTGGCGATGATGCGGCTGTCTTAGATTTCAAAGACAAAAAAGTAGTAATTTCTACCGATTTATTAATTGAAGGTGTACATTTTGATTTGTCGTATATGCCTTTGCGTCATTTGGGTTACAAAGCCGTTGTTGTAAATGTTTCTGATATTTGTGCGATGAATGCAAAAGCGACTCAAATTACAGTTTCTGTTGCAGTGTCGAATCGTTTTCCGTTGGAAGCTTTGGAAGAATTATTTGACGGAATTACATTAGCATCAAAATTCTATAATGTTGATGTAATTGGTGGCGATACAACTTCATCACAAAAAGGTTTAATCATTTCAATTACTGCCATTGGCGAAGCAAATGAAGACGAAATTGTTTACAGAAACGGTGCTAAAGAAGGAGATTTATTAGTAGTTTCTGGCGATTTAGGTTCTGCTTATATGGGATTGCAAGTTTTGGAACGCGAGAAACAAGTATTTCAAGTAAACCCAAATAATCAACCTGATTTGGATACTTATACTTATTTGATAGAAAGACAATTACGTCCAGAAGCGCGTCATGATATTAAAGATTTATTATCAAAATTAGATTTAAAACCAACTTCAATGATTGATATTTCTGACGGATTATCTTCAGAAATTATTCATATTTGTAAGCAAAGTAAAGTCGGTTGTAATTTATATGAAGAGAAAATTCCGGTTGATCCGCAGTTTATAAATGTATGTGAAGAGTTTAATATCGACTTGACAACTGTTGCTATAAATGGTGGTGAAGATTATGAATTACTATTTACCATTGCAATGGAAGATTTTGACAAAATAAAAGCCAATCCAAATTTTACTGTAATTGGTCACATTGTTGGCGAAAGCGAAGGCGTTCATTTGATAACTAGAGCGAATACAAAAATCCCTCTAAAAGCGCGCGGTTGGAATGCTTTGGAAGAATAAAGAACATAAAAAAGTTAACACAAATTCCACTAATTTTCACAAATTATAAAACTAGTAAAGCTAAATAACTGTTACTAATTCGTGAGATTAAAACGAACTATATTTCGTGTAAATTATTGGAATCCGTGTAAAATAGTTGTTTTTTTTATAATAACATGCCTCGATCTTTAGCAACTGCGGCTAATTCTGAATCAGAACATCCGCTAATTCCGAGAAGTACTTTAATATTTTCTTTTCTGGTTTTAACTGAACTTGATGAGATTGTGATGTATAATGGAATATCATCATAATTTACTCCTTTATTTAAATAATGTAGAATTTGTTTATCAATAATATCTACATAAACTTTTTCCTTTTGTTGGTTATTCAAATATTTAATTACTGAATCGCTGTAATATCTTTCGCCTTTTATTATGGTGTCTAAAGCTAAAATCATACTTTCAAATCCTAAATCATTTTTGATAACCAATCCTAAAGGGTCAATTTCATCAATAATTGATTGTACTTTTAAACTTTCAGAATGCATTGTTAGTAGTGCAATTTTACAATCGGGTTTATGCTTTTGCAATAATTTAGCTAAATCTTCGCCTGTTTTAATGCCTTTTTCTTCATAAGTTGGCATACTTACATCTAGAAATGCGATGTCATATTGCTGATCACTTTCAACAATTGCTTCAAATCCAGACTTACAATCTATAGCTTCATAGAATGTAAATTCGATGTTTTTGTTTGGAAATAATTTGATGACATTTTTGTATCCTTGAATAATAAAAGGATGATCATCGACTATCAATACATTAATGTTTTGGGGCATTATTTTTATATTTTAATTGATTTACTATCTAACGGAACTGTTATTTTTATTTGAGTTCCTTTATCTTTTGATGATTTAATTTCAATTGTTCCTTCACTTTCGTGGATTCGGGTTACAATGTTTTTTAAGCCAATACCTTTGCTTTTTTTCTCTACTTCAAAGCCAATTCCGTCGTCTGCAATATTAAGAATTAAATTTCCTTTTTTATCTTTTTTAAATTCAATTTTTATGTTTTTTGCATTTGCATATTTATTGATGTTTTGTAAAGTCTCTTGAAGAATTCGATAAATATTAATTTTGGTGGTATTAGATAACAAATCCCAATCAATATTAATTCCAATTTTAGATATTAGTTTAGCTTTATTAATTTTGGTTTGTTCTTCTAAAAGATTATTTACAATTGCGACAAAGTTATTGACTAAAACATATTTTTCTCTGCTTAATTCATGAGAAATCTCACGAAGATCTTGTTCAATAATTTTCAATTCATCTAAGCATTTTAGGCGTTCATTAATTGCATCGTCATCATCTCGCTTGTTTAATCCATCAAGGTTTAGTCGCAATCCAAACATTCTTCCTAAAACACCGTCATGAAGTTCTTTTGCGATTCTGGTTTTTTCCATTACGCGTCCTTCATCCAATTTGTTTTGCTGAGAAATAATTAATTTATAAATTTCTTCGTTGGCTCTTTGTTGTGCTTGTCTTAGTGCTTGTTCTCTAGCTCTAGATCTTTGAATTCTCATAAAAAATAGCAAACCAACAAAAAGCATCGTACCCATAAAATAATTAAGGATATTTCTATTTATTTCTTCTAAATTGGTGTTTTCTTTTTTAAGTTCGTCGGTTTCTAGTTCGATTCTAGCAAAACGATCTTTGGAACTTCGTTCTACTATCTGAAGACTATCTGAAATTCGTATGTAATCTTCAGAATATTTTGAGGAATTTACTTTATCTACAAGTGATGCTTGTTTTAGAGCGGCAATAATATTTAAAGGAATTTTTGATTTTTTTGCTATTTCTAATGCATTTTGGGAGTATTCAACTGCTTTCTTTAAATCATTATTATAAAAATAAAATTCTGAAAGGTGAATATTACTACCTACCATTGCTGTGTAATCACCAATTCTTTTTCTAACATTTAATGCTTCGAAGAACAAATCTGGCAAGTCATTAGATATATTAGATTTAAGCCTACAGTATGCTAAGTTATCAAGAAGATTAGAATATAAAATTGGATTTTCAGCAATTAAATTTCTTTTTTTCAATCCTAATTCGAAATTTAATATTCCTTTTTTATACTTAGCTTGTTTAAGAAATAAAAATCCTAAATTATTATAACAAACAGACTCTTGATTTTCATCAGTTTGTAATTGATGTTTCCTTACAATTAATAAAGCCTTATTATGATATATCTCTGAATTTTCAAACTCTTTTAACTCATTATAAACGAGTCCAAGTTGATTAAGTGTTCCATACAATTTATCATATTCGGTGGAATTAATATATATAAAATAAGCTTTTTTTAAAGAAATCTCTGAACCTAAATAATCACCAACATAGTATTGAATTATTCCTTTATTAAAAAGCACATTAGCTAAGTTTAGATCGTCTTTATTAGTTTTATAAATTTTTTCTGCTTTAGTGTAATAATAAAAAGAACTGTCATTATTACTAACAAACTTATAATAGCCTCCAAGAAATCTATTCGCTTTTGCTAAATTTAAAGAATCTTTAGCTTGAGAAGAAAATTCTAATAACTTCAAAGAAACACTTTTTAACTTTGAAAGATTATTAATTTTATAATATTCAGGAACTAGATTAGATAAATTGTTTCGGTTAGTTAAAGTGTTTTTATACTTTAACAACAAGTATAATCTATCCATTTTATAACTTTTAGTTTTTCTAAAAGTGTCATTTTCGATATTGTTGAAATAGTAAGTTATACTATCATCTATAAATGTTTGTGATAGTAATTCCTTTTTATTCCTATTACAAGAAATTAATGAAAAAATTATAAAAAAGTAAAATAATTTTGTTTTCAATAATATTAGAATTTTTTCAAAAATACTAAAGTATTATCAATAAAAAAAGCTATTACTGTAAAGTAATAGCTTTTATATTTTAGAAATGTAGATTTATAATCCTCCATTAGAACTTGTTCCACCACCTATTTCAGTGATTAAACCTCCGTTAGAACTTGTTCCACCACCTATTTCAGTGATTAAACCTCCGTTAGAACTTGTTCCACCACCAATTTTAGTGATTAAACCTCCATTAGAACTTGTTCCTCCACCAATTTCAGTAATTAAACCTCCATTAGAACTTGTTCCTCCACCAATTGGTGTAGTGAAAGAAGTTAATACCATCATTAAAGAGAATAATCCGAATATTACTAATGATTTTTTCATAATACTTAATTTATAGTTTTTTGTTAGACTTTATTAATTGTGTAAAGCCAGTCGTTTAAACTTGTTTGGGGCTTTTGACGTCGTAAAACTACTACAGTAATAAGTTTGGATTTATACACTTTCTATTGTATAATGTAGAATAACCTCGTTTGATAGTGGATGTATATCAAATTAGGGTGAATGAAGGTTTTTTAATATTAGCACTTTTTTAAGCCAAAATTGAACAGAAATTTAAATACAATTAATTGATAATCAATAATTTATATCTTATCTATTGAAATAAAATCTAATTAATGAAAAAAAAATACGGTTCTATTAGCTAATAAATAATAGATTATATCTCTAAGTAATTTCCAGAGGCTATTGTAGCAATAATAACATCAATGTTTTCCTTGTAAGATTTAGAAAACGGAAGTTTGGTAGTCGTGTTTTTAATATGGCAAACTACATTACCCGTATGAATTCTAGAAACATAATCAACGTTAACGATGTAACTGTTGTGAATTCGTGCAAATGGATATGTTAAAACGCCTTCAAAATGCTTTAATGTTTTGAAAGCAGTAATCATTTCACCACTATTTAAGTGAATATCGGTTGAATTATTGTCTGCTTGTAAGTAACAAATGTCGCTAGCATCTATGTAACGGTAATCGCCATACGACTTAACGCATATAACTAATGGTTAATCTTTAGTATTATTAGATTTTACAAAACTGACTTACATAAGATTTGAATCATTTTTTGTAGTAATAGTATTTTCAATTGAAATTTAAAGCTAATTAGCAATAAGAATAGCTATTTCAAAGTAATTACATATTAGTTATTGATGATTTTAGAACAACAGTTTGTGTTCAAGAAACAACCGAAAAAAATATTAAACTTTGTTTTTTTAAGGGTTAATTAATTTAATCTGCATTTAGGTTGTCATCACAGTGGCAACTTTTTTAAGGAAAATTTGTAGAATGCAATGTTGCACCATTAAAATCAAATCTTCCCTGTGTAACTTCAATAATATCATTTGGATTTATAGAATTTCTTAACTTGCAATTAAATGTGCCTGATAAAATTAATTTTACACTTGGGATAAAGTCATACTTTGTAATTTTTAATGTACCTGAATTATCGAACGATCTATAATATTGATAAGAATTTGTGTCTTCATTAAAAATTTTACAATTTACGTAAGTATGATTTAATCCGTCAATATCAGTTTGTCCATTTGACTCATCAATATTGTATAAACTTTCACCATTTTGAACAAGAGACTGTATATGAATAAAAATTCTACTTGCGTTTTTCGACTTGTAATCTCTAATATCTATTTCTGAATAGGATTCACTAGGATATCCTGCTAAAATCAATGCTGGATAATCACCATTATATAATCCAAAGCCTCTTGGCACTAATAATTTACCATTGATGTAACAACCAAAAGTATTGGCTCCTACTTGGGTTTCTGGCGGTAATGTTAAATTGGGCTCCTTGGTTGAAGAGTCGTTGCTACAGCCAGACAAAAATAAAGTAAGTATAAAAATCAAAAAAGTTGGTTTCATAGTATCTTGGTTTATGATTGATAATAATTGTTTTATAAGACTTGTAATTTTTAGTGAAAATATAAAAAAAATTATGAACCTACAAAAAAATTATATCTCTAAGTAATTTCCAGAGGCTATTGTAGCAATAATAACATCAATGTTTTCCTTATAAGATTTAGAAAACGGAAGTTTGGTAGTCGTGTTTTTAATATGGCAAACTGCATTACCCGTATGAATTCTAGAAACATAATCAACGTTAACGATGTAACTGTTGTGAATTCGTGCAAATGGATACGTTAAAACACCTTCAAAATGCTTTAATGTTTTGAAAGCAGTAATCATTTCACCACTATTTAAGTGAATATCGGTTGAATTATTGTCTGCTTGTAAGTAACAAATGTCGCTAGCATCTATATAACGGTAATCGCCATACGACTTAACGCAGATAACTAATGGTTTTGTTTTGGAACTATCCGTTGCTGGAATCGTTAAAATTGCAGGTTCTGTAGTGGTTGCAGCTTCTACATTCGTTTCTACAGCAGTTACTATGCCAATTTCTGCATCTTTTTCTTCATTATTGTCAATAACAATTACTTCGGCTGGTAATTGATCTTCAAGTGAAATTACATCTTGAATTACTGTATTATTCTCAGGCGAAGCAAGAATAACTTCATTTATAGGTAACGTATTAGTCTCTTTTACTGATGCAAAATTATTTGTTTGTGCAGCAATGTTTTTAGTAACAATAGTGTTCTCAGTTTCTTTTTCTAAACGGAATAATGTCTTTCGAAGTTCTTTAACCTCAATTGGAGTGATGAAATAATCAAAAACGCCGTATTTAAAAGCTTCTAGACAAAAAGCATCGTTAGTTGTTGTAACAATTATCTTGGGAACAACAGTTAAATACCTGTGTAACTCATTAATTAAAGCTAACGAAAGTTTGGATTCTTTTTCTTGTGGATCAATTTCTAAGAATACCACATCAGGTTGATACTCTAAAACAATATCCAATCCGTCATCATAATTGTCTGCTTTAGCCAAATAACGCATGCTTTGAAAACTTTCGGCTATAGCTTTAGTTTTCAATGCAGTTATCTGATTATCATCGATAATTACAAACGTAAATTTCTTCAATTGCTTTACTTTTTGGGGTAAAGCATTAATAATGGGAGTTCACACAACTCCTGGTTTAGAATATTGATAGTTTTGGGGACTATTTGTTTTAAAAAAAACCGCTTTTAAAACTTTACTAAAGTAAAAGTTTTACTACACATCTGAATCATTTGTGTTTACGATTTTTTAACAATCAGCATATTTTAGTTTAAAGGAATAAATACTCGATTAACAACCATAAAAGATGTGTTTTTTCTTACTTTTAATAAGATGATGAAAATTATAATTTAAAACCAAAATAATATTATAATATAGCGATATATAGTCTATATAATACATTGCTAGGCTTTGTATTTATTGAATTTAATAAATTTCCATGAAAATTTTATTTTCAAAATAATAAATAACTGCAAATTAAATATGTAAGTGAAATCGCCTCAAATTAAGGAATTTGAATCTTTTTTAATAATTATAGCCTACAAGAATGGTTATTAACAATATGAATGAAACTCTTTAGGGCTTAAAAATTAAAATAATAGTCATAAATTTGAAAAATCTTTAATTAACAAGGATCAATAATAGCTAATTACAAAACTAAATATATCAACTAAATATAGCGATATGGGAATAACAAAAACCTTTGGATTTGCCTTTAAAATCAACGAAATGGCAGATATATTAAAAGCATTGGGAAATCCTGCTAGATTAAAAATTATTCAGTTTTTAATGGATGCACCATCGTCTTCGTGCGGCGATATGATTCAAGTTTTGCCTTTAGCACAATCTACAGTATCCAAACACCTCTCAGAACTAAAACGCGTAAAACTCATTAAAGGAAAAACCAAAGGCAATAACATTTACTATACATTGAACTTGGTTACTTGGGAAAAAGTGAAAGGATTTGTACTTAGTGACATTAATAGACCTAAAGAAGAATAAAGAAACAAATGTTAAAATTTATTGATATGTAAGAAAAATTTTTATTTTTGAACAGCTTATAAATATTTTCTTATGAAAAGAACAGTAGTTTTACTATGCTTTATCTTTTTCCAATTAGCTTACTCTCAAGAGAAAGCTACAGTTGATTTTAAACAAAATGAATTTAAGGGAAACGCATTGTTCTTGATTATTGGACAACCGGAAATCACTTACGAACGCATTTTAGAAAAAGAATCGGGTATTGGTGTTTCTGTAAATTTTGCAATAGATAAAGCATTTGAAACTAAATTTAGTTTAACCCCTTTTTATCGTTTTTATTTTGGAAAAAAGCCTGCTGCCGGCTTATTTGTAGAAGGATTTGCAATGTTAAATTCTCTAAAAATCGAAGATGAAACAGCTGTTTACTACAATTATTCTACCGGTGCTACTACTTATATGTTTTATAAAGGCGATAGTTATATCGATTTTGCATTGGGGTTTGGTGTAGGTGCAAAATGGATTTCAAAAAGAGGCGTTATTTTGGAAGTTAATGGCGGCATTGGTCGTAATTTACTGAATTCAGAGAAAAATGATTATTTTGGTCACACTTTTGTTGGTCGTGGTGGATTAACTGTGGGCTATCGATTTTAATAAACCTAAAAAATGAAAAAAATTACTATTGCTTTGCTACTGACGTTTTGTTTCAATGGATTTAGTCAAAATGAAAAAAAAGAGTCTCAAACTTTTAAACAAAATGAAGTAAAAATCAATGCATTATATTTAGTTTTTGGTGCATTTGAATCAACTTATGAAAGAAGTTTAAATGAATCCTCTGCCATAGGTACATCAATTGGTTTTAGTATTGATAACCAAAATGACATTAAAAATGCAATTGCATTTACTCCACATTACAGGTTTTATTTTGGCAAGAAGCCAGTTTCTGGATTATTTATGGAAGGATTTGCTGTTTATGAGAAATTGAAAGATAAAAACGAACATTATTATTATAGTCCTGAATCTGGAGAAACCAATTTGTACAAAGAAAAAGTTACCATTTATGGACTTGGTATTGGACTTGGTGGTAAATGGTACACCAGTAAAAATATAGTATTTGAAATAAATGGTGGATTTGGCAGAAATGTCTCAATAGAATCCAACGTTCAATATTTTAGAAACTATACACGATATAACGCAAGAATCGGAATTTCGGCAGGTTACAGATTTTAATTAACTAAATTTAAAACATAAAAAATGAAAAAAATCGCTATTGCTTTACTATTGACCGTTTGCTTAAATGGATTTAGTCAAAATGAAAAAAAAGAGATTCAAGATTTTAAAAAGAATGAAATCAAAGTCAATGCCTTGTATTTAATATTAGGTGCATTTGATGCAACTTATGAAAGAGCTATTAACGAAGAGTCAAGTGTTGGTTCATCGGTTACTTTTTTATTAGATAAAGAAGGCGATATTAACACCGCTTTTGCAATATCACCTTATTACAGATTCTACTTTGGCGGAAAACCAGTTTCAGGATTTTTTATGGAAGGATTTTCATTGTATCAAAAAGTAAATCGTAATACTACTTATTACACTTACGATCCAACACTGGGTTACTCAACACGAAAGGATTATGAAGAAAAGGTAAGTGCTTTTGCTTTAGGAATTGGTTTGGGTGGAAAATGGTACACCAAACGTAATGTAATGTTTGAAATTAGTGCTGGTATTGGCAGAAATCTGTCTATTTCATCAAATGTTCCCGACACCGATTATTCTAGAATTACAGGAAAATTCGGTATTACTGTTGGTTATAGGTTTTAAAAAATACTAAACTAAAAAAAAGCCCGATTTCAATTGAAATCGGGCTTTTTTTATGTCTATAAAAGAATTAAACCGTTCGCATCAACCAATTTCTCATAGAAACTTCATCGTTGATAATTCCTCTTAATTCAGAAATAGCAACTCTATCTTGTTTCATAGAATCTCTGTGACGAATAGTAACCGTTTTATCTTCTAATGTTTGATGATCAACCGTAATACAAAATGGCGTTCCTAGTGCATCTTGTCTTCTGTAACGTCTTCCAACAGCATCTTTTTCGTCGTAAGCTACGTTAAAATCCCATTTTAAGTCTTCAATTATGCTTTGAGCCACTTCTGGTAAGCCATCTTTTTTTACTAATGGTAAAACTGCTGCTTTAGTTGGTGCTAAAACGCTTGGCAAACGCAAAACAGTACGAGTTGAACCGTCTTCTAAAGTTTCCTCTTGTAATGATGTTGCAAAAACTGACAAAAACATTCTATCCAATCCAACTGATGTTTCCACTACATAAGGAACATAGTTTGAATTGGTTTCGGTATCAAAATACTGTAATTTTTTACCAGAATATTGTTCGTGAGCTTTCAAATCGAAGTCTGTTCTTGAGTGAATTCCTTCTAATTCTTTAAATCCAAATGGGAAATTAAATTCAATATCGGCAGCTGCATTAGCATAATGAGCCAATTTTTCGTGGTCGTGAAAACGGTAATTTTCTTTTCCTAATCCTAAAGATAAATGCCATTTTAAACGGTTTTCTTTCCAGTATTCGTACCATCTCATTTCTTCTCCTGGTTTTACAAAAAACTGCATTTCCATTTGTTCAAATTCACGCATACGGAAGATAAATTGTCTTGCAACAATCTCATTTCTAAAGGCTTTACCGGTTTGCGCAATTCCAAACGGAATTTTCATTCGACCAGTTTTTTGGACATTCAAGAAATTTACGAAAATACCTTGAGCAGTTTCTGGACGTAAATACAAATCCATAGCACTTTCGGCAGAAGCACCCAATTTTGTTCCGAACATTAAGTTAAACTGACGCACTTCGGTCCAATTTCTAGAACCAGTTTCAGGATCGGCAATTTCTAATTCTTCGATTAATGCTTTTACGTCTTCTAAATCGCCGTTTCCTAAAGATTTTCCCATTCGTTCCAGAATTTCTCTTTCTTTAGCCAAATATTCAACAACTCTTGTATTGGTTGTGATGAATTCTTGCTCGTTGAAGGCGTCTCCAAAACGCACTTTCGCTTTTTCGATTTCTTTTTTGGCTTTCAGGTTTAATTTTTCGGCATAATCCTCAATTAAAACGTCGGCTCTATATCTTTTTTTGGAATCTTTGTTATCAATTAATGGATCATTGAAAGCGTCGACGTGACCTGAAGCTTTCCAAGTGGTTGGATGCATCAAAATCGCTGCGTCAAGCCCAACAATGTTTTCGTGCATTTGCACCATTGCTTTCCACCAATATTCGCGGATGTTTTTCTTTAATTCAACTCCGTTTTGTGCATAATCATAAACTGCACTCAAACCATCGTATATTTCGCTTGACGGAAAAATAAATCCGTACTCTTTTGCATGCGAAACTACATTCTTAAATAAATCTTCTTGTTTTGCCATAGTGGTGCAAAAATATAAAAGTGAAATTAAAATATGATATAAATTGTTGTTGATTCGTAGATTTTTATATTTTTAGCAAATAATATGCGTTATAGTTATGATTTCGAACCTAATAAACCTATTTTTTCCTAAAGCCTGCGCAGGTTGTAATTCATTTTTATTGGAAAATGAAATTGTAATATGTACAAGTTGCAGACATGAAATTCCGCTTACAAATCATCACAAGATACTAAATAACGAAGCTTTTGTCAAATTTTATGGACGAATTCCTATTGAATTTGCAACATCATTGTTCTATTTTCACAAAAAAGGAATTGTTCAAGAAATGATGCACAAATTGAAGTACAAAGGTCATCAAGAAATTGGTAGCGTCATTGGCGATTGGTATTCTGAGGATTTAAAATCAATTGCACAACTTCAGAATGCCGATTATATAATTCCGGTTCCGTTACACAAAAAACGTTTAAAAAATAGAGGTTACAACCAAGTTACAACCTTTGGCAAAACTTTAGCTACAAACCTCAATGTTCCTTACAACGAATCACTTTTAGTACGAAATGTGTATTCTAAAACACAAACTAAAAAAACTCTATTAGGAAGAAGTGAAACTGTTGAAAGTATTTTTGGGATAACTAATGATGAAAATTTTCACAACAAACATTTTATTTTAATTGATGACATCATTACAACTGGCTCCACACTTGAATCTTGTGGTCGAGAATTGCTCAAAATTCCTGGCGCAAAGTTGAGTATTGTTTGTATGGCAATGACACAATAATGATTTTAGTTAATAATAAATAAAAACATTTCGTTTCCTCTAAATATAATTGTTATTTTGCCTTAAGAAAATAATTAATTGATGCAAAAAGGTTTTTTAAAATATATCTTTCTATTTTTAGCAATTGCAATTGTTAGTTGTGCTAAAAGAGGCACTATTACTGGCGGTTTAAAAGATACTATTGCTCCAAAAATTATTGGTAGCGTGCCCAAAAATTTTGCTACAGGCTTTAATGGCAAAGAAATTAAAATCAGTTTTGATGAATATGTTAAGTTAAAAGACATCAACAAACAGCTAATTATTTCGCCTCCAATGAAAAGTCAGCCTGAAATTTTACCTTACACGGCTAGTAAATTCATAACCATTAGAATCAAAGATACTTTATTGCCCAACACAACTTATAGTTTCAATTTCGGAAAAAGCATTCAAGATAACAATGAAGGCAATCCGTACCAGCAATTCAAATATGTCTTTTCTACAGGAAGTTACATTGATTCGTTGGTTCTTGGCGGAAAAGTAAAAGATGCTTTAGAAAGAAAAGTCGATAATTATGTTTCCTTGATGTTGTATGAAGTGAATGAAAAATACAATGACTCGATTATTTTTAAAGAAGTACCACGATATGTCACCAATACTTTAGACAGTTTGAAATTGGTAAAATTTGAAAATTTGAAACAAGGAAAATACCGATTAATTGCTTTAAAAGATGCCAACGGCAACAATAAATATGATCCTAAAACAGACAAAATAGGATTTCAAAAAGACTTTGTTACTATTCCGAATGACACTTTGTATGAATTGGAATTATTTAAAGAAGAACAGCCGTTTAAAGCATTAAATGTGTCACAAGCTTCTGGAAATCGATTTACAATGGGTTATCAAGGAAATCCGAAAGATGTAAAAATTGCAATAAAAAAAGGTGCTGAAGAAATTCCATTTGTAGTTTCGAAATTGCCTAAAAAAGACTCGTTACAAGTGTACTTTCAAGCAATAAAAGGCGATTCTTTAAGCATAGATGTTTCTAAAAACAAATTCAAAAAGATGTTTTCGCTTAAAATTAAAGAGCAGAAAAAAGATTCTGTTTCTTTTACTTGTGACGGCGTTGGTACATTAAATTTTAGAGATACAATTGCATTAAATTCAAATGTAGCATTAACAAAATGGGATAATTCTAAAATAAAATTAATCAATAAAGATTCGGCAGAAGTAAAATTCATAACTAGATATGACGCTTTTAATCAAAAATTGGTTTTAGATTTCAAAAAAGAACCTTTAGAAAAGTATGTTTTGAAATTTTTGCCCGGAGCTGTAACCAATTACAATGAAAAAGTAAACGACACCTTGTTGTATCAATTTTCGACCAACAATTATTCAGAATATGGAAATTTGAGAGTCACTTTAGAACATGTCAAGCGTTTTCCTGTAATTGTGCAACTCACTAATGACAAAGGCGACGTTTTAGCAACTGGATATTCTGATAAAAGTTTGAACATAACATTCGATTTAATAGAACCTAAAAAATATACTTTGCGACTAATTTATGACGATAATAATGATAAAATGTGGACGCCAGGCAATTTCTTAGAGCAACGCCAAAGCGAAGAAGTGATTTATTTTCCGAAAGAAATTGATGTTCGCGCCAATTGGGATGTCGAGCAGCCATTTGATGCAAGTGCAGAGTAAAAAATTAGATTATATTAAACTTATCTTGATCATTCAAGAAATTCAATTTAGTTCTCGTTTCAAGAAGTTGCTGTTTGTTTAATGTTACTAAAAAAACAGCTTCGTTTTCTTGTGGTTCTAACAAATAATTTCCGAGAAAATCAACTGCTTGTGAATGTCCAACATATTCATGATTATTTCCGTCAAATGCTACTCTGTTGACTCCAATTACATAACTCATGTTTTCTACAGCACGTGCTTTTAGCAAAATATCCCAAGCATTTACACGTGGTTTGGGCCAATTGGCAACATAAATTAACACATCATATTCTTGAACATTTCTTGAAAAAACCGGAAAGCGTAAATCGTAACATATTAGCGGACAAATTTTGAAACCTTTGTAATCAACAATTAATTTATTAGTTCCAGCATTGTAAACTTTGTCTTCACCAGCTAAAGTGAACAAATGGCGTTTATCATAATATTGAATCTCACCATTTGGAAAAACAAAAAGTAGTCGATTGAAATAGTTGCCATTTTCTTCAATTACTAAACTTCCTGTGATTGCGCAATCTTTAGACTTTGCCGTTTCTTTTAGCCAAGAAACAGCTTCGCCTTGCATTGTTTGAGCTACATTTTTCGGGTTCATTGTAAAACCTGATGTGAACATTTCTGGCAAAACAATTATATCGACATATTGCGAAATAGCATTTATTTTTTCTTGCAATAAAGCTATGTTTTCATTGGGATTTTCCCAGGATAATTCGGTTTGGATTAAGGCTATTTTTAGATTCATCTTTATATTTTTTGCCACAGATTAAACGGATTTTACAGATTTGCACTGATTAATTATAATTCTGTTATTATAATTTCACATCTTCTGTTTTGTTGATGCTGCTCTTTGGTACATTCTTTAGTTTTACAATCGAATATTAATTGAGAATCTGAATTACTTTTTATACTTAATCTATTTTTATTAATGCCATTATTAACCAAATAATTAAAAATTACTTGTCCTCTTTGTAGAGATAAATTTTCTTTATTCTTTTCATTTGAATCACAGTGCGAACGAATTTCAAATTTCATTGTTGGATACTTCTTTAAAATTTCCGCCCATTCTATCAAAACATTTTCTGAAGAATCATCTATGTTATTTTTATTTTTCTCAAAAAAAATAATAGTTGAAACTCCAAAATTAATTTCATATTCACAAATTTGTTTTACTTTTTTAATTTTTGACTCAAATGAAATCTCATCAATAAAAATAAACGCATCGCCACCAGCACCTTGATGCCATTCAGGAAGTTTTCCAAAATTGTAGGCAATTACTTTTACATAACGAGCTGTTAAAGATTTATCAGATTTTAAACTAAAATCTTTAATCTTATTCTCAGATTCTTTGGGATCAATATCGTTTGGCACAGTGCCTGCTAAAGTGAAATTTATATTATCATTTGAAACATAATAGTCAACTTTGGTTGGCATTAAAATCCAAGAACGTGAATCTTGCAAAAAAGTGGCATGAAACTCATTTACCGATTGTTCGTTTTGCAAATCAACAACCGCTTCAAAATCTTGACTTTGATAGCCTTGCCAATCGCCTTTTCGCCAGTTTTCGGTGCCATTAATTCCGTCTAATAAACCGTCTGGTCCACCAGCGTGATATTGCGGATTGTATTTTGATTTAATATTTATTGTGTAATTGTTTGGTTTTTTGAAGAATTGGGATGAAATTGTATCACTTACTCCACCATTTTCGTTATCTGAATAAAACTTAATGGTTGAAGTTTCATTTAATGTCAATTCTTTATCAAACTTCTGAAACTTTTGATTGTTAACACTATAAAAATAAGTTGTCGTTTTATTATAGGAATTAAACGAAACTTTCATGTTGTCTTTGAATGATTTGCTTTCTGCTACAATAACTGGAACAGGAATAATTGGGATAAATTTTGTGTTTCTTTTTAATAAATCTAATTCCTTTTCTTTTTGCGTTATATAGTTTCTTCCATTAAAACTTCTTATTGGTATAAATTTATCAAAAGAATCTAAAAGTAGATTCAAAAAAATAGTACTTGTTGTTGAAACATCAATTTGATTTTTAATCGTCACTTTTTCAAAATGAGGTTTTACTAAATCCCAATGCTCGCCAGCTGGTGTAATATCATAAATCCCTATGGAACTCAACACATACCATGCACTCATTTGTCCACAATCTTCGTTACCTATTAATCCATCAGGTGTGTTTTTGTAAAAATTATCAAGTATGTAATGTACTTTCTGAGCAGTTTTTTCGGGCTTTCCAACATAATTATACAAATACGCCATGTGATGACTTGGTTCGTTTCCGTGTGCGTATTGTCCAATCAAACCTGTAACATCAGCTTGTTCACGACCAGTAGTTTTACTTTCGGCGTTAAACATTTCATCGAGTTTGGCTTCAAATTTTTCGTTTCCGCCATACGCTTGAATCATTCCTTCAATATCTTGTGGTACAAAAAACGAATATTGCCATGAATTTCCTTCAGTGAAATTATTATTGATTTCTTTGGCATCAAATGGTTTCTCCCAACCACCGTTTTTCTTTGGTCGCATAAAACCTGTATTCCAATCGAAAACATTCTTCCAATTTTGAGAACGTTTCATGAAATAATCATAGTCTGATTTTTTGTTTAAAATCTGTGCCATTTGAGCTATACACCAATCGTCGTAAGCATATTCTAATGTTTTTGAAACGCTTTCATGCTCGTCATCCATTGAGATAAATCCTTGTTTTTTATAAGCATCCAAACCTAAATGATCTAACATTGCTGAATGTTTGGCAGCTTCAAATGCTTTTTCGTAATCAAAACCTGTGATTCCTTTTGCCATTGCATCTGCCATTACCGAAACCGAGTGATAACCAATCATACAATCGGTTTCATTGGATGCTAATTCCCATACTGGCAATCTTCCGCCTTGTTCGTATTGTTTTAGAAATGTATTTATAAAATCGGCAGTGCGTTTCTTTTCGATTAAAGTATATAATGGATGTGCGGCTCGAAATGTATCCCAGAGCGAGAAAACGGAATAATAATCAAAGCCTTCTGCTTGATGGATTTTGTTATCTCTACCACGATATTTTCCATCAATATCTTGTGCAATATTGGGTTGCACCATTGTGTGATATAAAGCGGTGTAAAAAATGGCTAATTTATTTTTATCTGATTCTGTAATTTCAATTTTGGATAATTGTTTGTTCCAAAGTTGTTCGGCTTCCTTTTTAACTTTATTAAAATCCCAACCTTTTATTTCAGAACTATTTAATTTTGCACCTTCATAACTTGTTGGAGAAAGTGCTACTTTAACCGAAATTTTTTCACCTTTTTTAACTTCTTTTGAAAAAGCTATTTTTAAAATCGTTCCTGAATAAAAATCACTTTTATTATCTTGATTGGCTTCAACTTTAGAAATTTTCATCGGAACACTAAACTCAATTTGAGCATAAACATATTGATCTTTTGCCCAAGCTTCACTACGTCTTAGAATTTGAATGGTTTTATTGTCAATAATTTTAACATCGCCATATAGCAATTTATCTCTATGGTTTAAATCAAGAATAATAGTAGCTTGACCAGCATTATTAAAGGTATATTGATGAAAACCAACACGTGTAGATGCTGTTAAATTGACATCAATATTGTTTTTGTCAAGCTTTACTGAATAAAATCCAGCAGTTGCTTTTTCATTAGAATGTGAAAATTTAGAACCGTATTCTTTTGGATTAAAACTAGGTTCACCCATTGTAGGCATTAACATAATATCACCATAATCAGTGCACCCAGTTCCGTTTAAATGTGTGTGTGAAAATCCATAAATAACTGAATCGTCGTGATGATAACCCGAACATCCATCCCAAGAACCGTCAATTCTGGTATCTGGTGAAAGTTGTACCATTCCAAACGGAACTGTTGCGCCGGGATAAGTATGTCCGTGTCCGCCAGTTCCAATCATTGGGTTGACGTATTGGTTATAGTTTTGCGCAAAGATTGAAATTGAAAACAATAAAAATCCTAAGAAAAGACGTTTTTTCATCTTGTTGTTTGTTTGTTAAACCAAAGATAAAAAAAACGCATTCAAATTAATGAATGCGTTTTAATAAATATTTTTTTTAATTATTTATGGAAGTTTGTAAGTAAACGATCCAATAAGTGTGTGAGATGTAACAGCGACATCTACACCATCATTAGTTGTGAAATTAAAATTACCTTTTAACAATTTAGTAGTGCTATCATAATTAGTTATTTTTATGAATCCGCTTGTAGTATTAGCATTTTCTGAAGGAACAACCCCAGAGATATCAATATCAGCATAATAATCTCCAGAAATAAAAGTAGATGAAAAACTATGAGTTCCCACTGACAAATCGTTTTTTGGAATTGCTAAGTAAATGTTGATTACTTTACTACCTATTTTGGCAATAATTTTACTTGAACCAAAATTTTTATATCCTTTTAAAAGATAATATGAAGTTCCTCCGAAAGAAGTTCCTCCTGAATTTTCGGCTAAATTTCCTCCGTTTTGCGGTGGCGTATCATACACAACATTGTCGATTCTAGTTACCATTGCAACTGTTGTTTCGGTTCCAGTTCCGCTACCGTTACTATTATCTGTACTGTCACTTGAGCTACAAGACAAAATTGTAGTAACTACTATTAGTGAAAGGAAAACTTTTTTTATCATCTTGTATTATTTTAAACTTGCTGAAAGATATTCTCTATTCATACGAGCTATGTTTTCTAATGAAATTCCTTTAGGGCATTCAACTTCACATGCTCCGGTATTAGTACAATTTCCGAAACCTTCTTCGTCCATTTGACGAACCATATTTAAAACACGGCTTGTTGCTTCAACTTTTCCTTGTGGTAATAATGCGTATTGTGACACTTTAGCTCCAACAAATAACATCGCTGAACCATTTTTACATGTTGCAACACAAGCACCGCATCCAATACATGCCGCGGCTTCAAAAGCTTTGTCTGCATTGTCTTTATTAATTGGAGTTGCATTCGCATCGATAGTATTTCCAGAAGTATTAACTGAAACGAAACCACCAGCTTGCTGAATTCTGTCAAAAGAACTTCTGTCAACAACCAAGTCTTTTACAACAGGAAAGGCTTTACTTCTCCATGGTTCAACAAAAATTGTATCGCCATCGTTGAACTTTCTCATGTGCAATTGACATGTTGTTGTTCCTGTTTCTGGTCCGTGAGCACGACCGTTTATAAACATTGAACACATTCCGCAAATTCCTTCACGACAATCGTGGTCGAATGCTACTGGTTCTTTTTGTTCGTTGATTAATTGTTCGTTCAATTGATCCATCATTTCTAAAAACGAACTTGCAGTAGAAACATTATCTAATTTATAAGTTTCCATGCTACCTTTAGCTTTAGCGTTTTTCTGACGCCAAATTTTAAGGTTTATATTGATATTTTTTGCTGAAGACATACTGTATATTATTTATAATTTCTAGCTGCAATTTTGATAAACTCGTATTTTAATTCTTCTTTGTGAAGATTTTCTTTGGTAACATCAAATCCCATGTATTCCCATGCACCAACGAATGAGAAGTTTTCGTCATCACGAAGCGTTTCTCCTTCGGCATCTTGATATTCTTCACGAAAGTGACCACCACAAGATTCATTACGTTGCAAAGCATCCATTGCCATTAGTTGACCTAAATCTATAAAATCAGCAACGCGAAGTGCTTTTTCTAATTCTGGATTTAACTCATCTGCTGTTCCAGGAACGTAAACGTCTGCATAAAATTCTTCTTTCAATGCTGAGATTTCAGAAATAGCTGTTTTCAATCCTTGTTCGTTACGCGCCATTCCAACTTTATTCCACATAATTAAACCTAATCGTTTGTGGAAATAATCAACTGATTTAGAACCTTTATTATTTAAAAATTTATCAATTGAGGTTTTAACTGCGTTTTCTGCTTCCGCAAATTCTGGAGATTCTGTTGAGATTTTTCCAGTTCTAATTTCATCTGCTAAATAGTTTGAAATTGTGTATGGTAACACAAAATAACCATCTGCTAAACCTTGCATTAAAGCCGAAGCTCCAAGTCTATTAGCACCGTGATCAGAAAAATTAGCTTCACCAGCTACAAAACAACCTGGAATTGTAGATTGTAAATTATAATCAACCCAAACACCACCCATTGTATAATGCACGGCTGGATATATTTTCATTGGAGTTTCATACGGATTTTCATCAGTAATTTTTTGGTACATTGTGAACAAGTTACCATATTTTTCTTCCAACCATTGTTTTCCTAAAGTAGTCACTTCTTCTGGTGTTGGATTGTGATTTCCTTTTCCATAAGCAGCTTGACGACCTTTAGTTTGAACTTCTGTAGAGAAATCTAAGTAAACGCCTTCGTTAGTATCATTTGCTTCTATTCCGTGACCTTCGTCGCAACGCTCTTTTGCTGCTCTTGAAGCAACATCACGTGGCACAAGGTTTCCAAAAGCTGGATATCTTCTTTCTAAGAAATAATCTCTATCTTCTTCTGCAATTTGTGTTGGTTTTAATTTTCCTGCACGAATTGCTTCTGCATCTTCTTTTTTATTTGGAACCCAAATACGTCCAGAATTTCTTAACGATTCCGACATTAAAGTCAATTTGGATTGATTAACTCCGTGTACTGGAATACAAGTTGGGTGAATTTGAACAAAACAAGGATTTGCGAATAAAGCACCTCTTTTGTGAATTTTCCATCCAGCAGAAACGTTACTTCCCATTGCGTTAGTTGACAAGAAATATACATTTCCATATCCTCCAGAAGCGATAACAACAGCATGAGCTGCATGACGTTCTAATTCACCAGTAATTAAATTTCGAGCTATTATTCCGCGAGCTTTTCCGTCAACTTTCACTAAATCTAACATTTCATGACGGTTGAACATTTGAACGCGTCCTAACCCGATTTGTCTAGATAAAGAAGAATATGCTCCTAATAATAATTGTTGTCCGGTTTGTCCAGCGGCATAAAAAGTTCTTTGAACTTGAGTTCCACCAAACGAACGGTTATCTAATAATCCGCCATAATCACGAGCAAAAGGAACACCTTGAGCTACACATTGGTCAATAATATTTCCTGAAACTTCGGCTAAACGATGTACGTTAGCTTCACGAGCTCTGTAATCGCCACCTTTAATAGTATCATAGAACAATCTGAAAATACTATCGCCATCATTTTGGTAATTTTTTGCTGCATTTATTCCGCCTTGTGCTGCAATTGAGTGCGCACGACGTGGTGAATCTTGGTAACAAAATGCTTTTACATTGTAGCCCATTTCTGCAAGAGAAGCTGCGGCAGAAGCGCCTGCTAAACCTGTTCCTACTACAATAATATCAATTTTTGGTCTGTTATTTGGAGCGACTAATTTTAAATGATCTTTATAGTCAGTCCATTTTTGTGAAATATGACCCTCTGGTATTTTAGAATCTAATGCCATTATAATTTGAAATTAATTATTGAAATGATGAAATAATGCAATGAAAATGAATCCGAATGGGACAAGTATTGCAAAAGCGTATCCTAACTTGTGTAATGATTTAGAAAATTTATTGTTGAATCCTACCGATTGAAAAGAAGAATTAAAACCATGCCATAAGTGGATTGATAATAATAAGAATGCAATACAATAAAGACCAGTACGAATTGGGCTATGAAATTTTTCAACTAGTTCAGGATAATATCGTGTTGCATCTATAGCATTTCCTTCAATATATTTATAACTAATTTCTGCAAACCAAAAATCATAAAAGTGCAAACCAAAGAAAGCTAAAATTACTAATCCAGAAACAATCATATTTCTTGATGCCCAAGATGCGCCTGCAGCACCATTGTATTTTGCATAAGCTATAGGTCTTGCTTTATTATTTTTATATTCAAGAACAAAGCCCATTATAAAGTGAAATAAAACACCTAATGCTAAAATAGGCTGCATAACAAATTGAATTACAGGATTGTAACCCATAAATTGAGAAGCTTCATTGAAAGCATCTTTACTAAAAACAGAAACCAAATTTAAGGAAACGTGAAGTGATAAAAAAGAAATTAAAAATATTCCCGAAAGTGCCATAGCAACTTTTTTTGCTATTGACGATTTCAATACTGCAGATTTTGCCATAAGTGTTGTACCTTTTTGTTTAAAAATATGACAAAAATACAGCAATTTGAAAACAACTACAACCTTTTCGGTGTAATTTATAATGAATTTAAAGTGAGTTTAACACTTGTTGATTTTCAAGCGCTTATATATAATAAAATTGATGCTTTTATTAAACAAAATTATTTTGTGTAACTCGGAATTAATCCTCTTAATCCCATATCAACAACATTTTCACCTTGCGACGGATCGTATTTTCCGTTATTATTAGAATCAATCCATTCAAAACTATTATTAGTTGATAATGAAAGTGTGATAACGACATCCTTCTTTTCAATTCCAGAAATCACTAATGGCGTATTAAATTTTCCGGTAACAACACATGAATTAAGCGGAATTGGAGAAGTAGCTGCAATTGGATTAGGAACTGTTGTTGCACCGGCAGGCGCTTGCCCAGATGATGAATACGGAAAATCATTAAGTGCAAATGCCCAATAACCTTGAGGTTTGTTTCCGTCTACTTGAAAAAAAGTATTTCCTATAGCATGCGTTCCGATATAAGTATTAAAACCAACAAAGCTGGATAAAGTTCCGTCATATTCAATGCTAGAGCTGGGTTTTCTTATTTTTATTTGATAATTTTGATACGATATTGAGGCACGAATCCATTCATAACTTCCAATGGCTAGTGATTTTAATGGTATTTCTAAAAAAGCTTCACCTTCGGCTACAATTTTGGCTTGGCTAAAATCGATAGCATTTGCTCCGCCTAAATCGGTTTCAGCACCGTGATACACAATTTGTCCGTCGCCTAATTGCGTATTTTCATTTGGTGCAAACTCAATAAAATGAGAAGAAATTGCCTTAAATATTGGCGATTGAGCCGCATGACCAAAAGGAACATAAGAAACTTGACCTAAATTATTTAATCGAACTTGATTGGGATCGAACTTGAACTTAATTATTAATTTAGGTTCGGCAGCAGTATCATCAATATCTGAACAAGAATGAAAAAACAAACTCGCTGAAAATAAAATTACTAGTAAAATTAGTTTTTTCATACTATGGTTTCGGTTTTAGCCCTGATCGAAGTGATACCGTGTATAACGTAGAGCAGGAATATGGTTTACAAAAGTACTAAAAGTTTCGCTCCAAATTACTTAGACGAATTTAATAGGTTTTTGTTACATCTTCATCTATAACGAGAATAAAGTCGGCTTTATTGTAATTTTCTTTTTCTAATTTCGAAATATCTTTTTGCTCAACGGTTGAAATAGTGATGATTTGAATGTTAGGATTGTAGGTTTTTAAATACCAACTAATACCTTCAAAATTATCGGAATGATAGCTGCCGTTGTAATGAATAAATATCGAATTTTCTTTTAGATTTTTATTAATAAAATAAGCCATTGTGGCGTCTTTACTAGCTTGCGCTTTTGGCATATTGGCGCTCGTATGTTCGCCCATCATCTTCATCATTTCTAGATAACCAGGTAAATTAGCATCATAAGGAATTGGTTGTGGCGCTATCCAAGATTTTTCTTCGATAGATAATTCATTCAAAGCTTCAAATCCTTTTTTAGAAACCATTGAAGCAAATCTTCTCGGAATATTGGTTGCTAAAAATGGATTTTTATTGTCTTTAGCAAAATCAACTAAAGGTTTATAATCGGTATTGAAATTAGGCCAAAGTCGTGCCGTTGAGTCTAACTTTTTCTGATTGATTTCATCATTTAGGTATTGATTTAATTGCTTTTGATTGTCTGCCTCGAGCATTTCGGCACCTTGTACAATTGTTTTGTTTTGTGCAATATCTTTTGTCAATTCCAATTCTAACCAATGGCAGATTGGGTTGTTGTGGTATTCGCCAAACAAAATAACTTGCGTTTCTATGGCAGATTTTAAAAGTTTAGTGTAACTAACTTTCTTTCCGTTTTTATCGAAAAGTTGGTAGGATTTTTTGTCTTGAGCAGAAATCACTAGAGAAAACAAAAAAATAAAGAGGGTAATTTGCTTTTTCATCTTTTAAAATTTTTATAAAAATAGTAATTATTTGAGATTTTATTAAAATTTATAACGCTATTAACTTCATTTCTACATATTCTTTCTATTTTTGAATCAATAAATAATTTTTATCATGAAATACCATCAAATAGACCGCGATTTGTATGTGAAAAACAGAGCAAAATTCACGGCACAAATGAAACCAAACAGTGTTGCAATTTTTAATTCGAATGATATTTATCCGGTTTCTGCCGATTCTACTTTGCCTTTTGCTCAACATCGCGATATCTTATATTTATCTGGAGTTGACCAAGAAGAAAGCATTTTGTTGTTGTTTCCTGATGCGCCTTACGAACATTTAAAGCAAATTTTATTTTTAAAAGAAACCAACGAACACATTGCTATTTGGGAAGGCGAAAAACTAACTAAAGATAGAGCTTTTGAAGTTTCAGGTATAAAAAGTGTGATTTGGCTGCAAGATTTTCATAAAACTTTGAAAGAAGTGATGACCTATTCCGATACAATTTACATCAATACTAACGAACATTATCGCGCCACAATTGAAACTGAAACTCGTGAGGCACGTTTTATAAAATGGTGGAAAGAAAATTATCCTGCGCATAAAGTAGAAAAATCAAATCCTATTTTGCAACGCATTCGTTCAATAAAAGAAAGTGAAGAATTAGATTTGATTCAACAAGCGTGTGATATTACTGAAAAAGGGTATCGCAGAATATTGAATTTCGTGAAACCAAACGTAATGGAATACGAAATTGAAGCCGAATTTGCTCATGAATTCCTAAGAAATCGTTCTAAAGGTTTTGCTTACACGCCAATTATTGCTTCGGGAAATAATGCCAATGTGTTGCATTATATTGAAAATAACCAACAATGTAAAGAAGGTGATTTAATTTTACTTGATGTAGGTGCCGAATATGCTAATTATTCGAGTGATATGACAAGAATGGTTCCAGTTTCAGGACGATTTAACGACAGACAAAAAGAAGTTTACAATGCGGTTTTACGTGTAAAAAATGAAGCTACCAAAATGCTGGTTCCAGGAACTTTGTGGAAACAATACCACGTAGAAGTTGGTAAAATTATGACTTCAGAATTGTTAGGTTTAGGATTAATTGACAAAGCTGATGTTCAAAACGAAAATCCAGATTGGCCAGCTTATAAAAAATATTTCATGCACGGAACGTCTCACCACATGGGATTAGACACGCATGATTACGGATTATTACACGAACCAATGCAGGCGAATATGGTGTTCACGGTTGAACCAGGAATTTACATTCCGGCAGAAGGTTTTGGGATTCGTATTGAAGACGATATGGTGATTCAAGAAAAAGGTGAAGCATTCAACTTGATGCGCAATATTCCTATTGAAGTGGAGGAAATTGAATCGATTATGAATTCTTAAAAATGGTTTAGGAGTTTATTGGTTTAAAAGTTTAAAAGGCGGTTTGCAAAAGTGAACCGTTTTTTTGTGTTTTTATTCAACTACTCAAGAAATTTTTAAAATTTGTGTTCAAAGTAAATTATGAATTCACGCTTAAAAAATTCTACTTTTGTACCAATGAAAACCACCATTTACAAAAACACAAAAATCTCCTATTCCGAAACTGGAAAAGGCACAGCTGTGGTGTTATTGCACGGTTTTTTAGAAAATCAAACAATGTGGAATGCTTTGGTTCCTGAATTGTCTAAAAAAAATCGGGTGATTACTATCGATTTATTAGGTCATGGCGAAACTGAATGTTTGGGTTATGTGCATTCTATGGAAGATCAAGCCGATATGGTGCAGCATGTTTTGCATGAATTAAAAATAAGAAAATCTGTATTGATTGGGCATTCAATGGGTGGTTATGTAGCATTGGCTTTCGCCGAATTGTATGCCGATAGTGTAAAAGGAATTGTGCTTTTGAACTCAACTTCTCGCGCTGATAGTGACGAGCGCAAAATTAATCGAGATAGAGCAATTGTTGCTGTGAAACAAAATTATACCGCATTTGTGCGCATGAGTATTGCCAATTTATTTAGTGAAGACAACAGAGAACGACTAGTTGATGCAATTGAAAAAGTAAAACTTGAAGCTTTAAAAACACCTTTGCAAGGAATTGTTGCCGCTTTAGAAGGTATGAAAATTAGAAAAGATCGTGAAGTGATTTTGCATTTTGCATCTTATCCGATTCTGTTGATTTTGGGTAAAAAAGATGGTGTTCTACTTTATGACGACAATAGTGCCCAAATTGAAGGAACTAAAGTGCAATTGACCACTTTTCCTGACGGACACATGAGTCATATTGAAAATAAAGTGAAATTGCAGAAAGTGTTGTTGGAGTTTTTGAAGAAGATTTAAAACTTAACCGCAAAGCACGCTATGAATGCGCAATGGTCGCAAAGCTTTGTTGAAATTAAAATTTGCGGACTTAGCGATAAACCTTGCGGACTTTGCGGTTAAACTTTCTCTTCAAATGGAATCTCAGAATTCAAAATCTCACTCAATAAAACAGCGATTTCGTCCAGATAATTATCCATAATATCCGATAAAATTACTTCAATAACTTCTTTATCAATTTTAAAATTAAATGGTAAAAAACCTGATTTTAAATTCTTGAATGAGATTATTCCAGCTTCTATTTGTAAACCTTTAGCCAGTGGTTCGTACATGAATGCGTAGGCCAAAATCTGAATAATTTTATCGTTTTTAATGTCTTCGGTTAAGCCATTCCATGATTTCAGCGTAACACTTGGTTTGTCAACTTTTCCTGTTTTGTAATCGATGATTCTGATTTTTCCATTTCGGTTTTCAATTCTATCAACATTTCCTGCAATTTTCACTGGAAAAGGTAATTTTGGATGTACAAATTCACGTTCCAAATGTTCTTCTAGTGCAATAATTTGAATTTGCGCACCTTCTTTAATTTCTTGTAATTCTAAATTCAAGAAATTTAAAACATTTCTTTTGGCTACTTCAAAGGCTAACAGGTTTCTTCCTTTTTTGATTTCACCTTCTTTATAAATTAATTTGAATTGTTTCAACACCTCATCATCAATGTTTTTTATGCAAATATTGATGTCATTTTCAATTAAAATTTTACCAATCAATGGTTTGTATAATTCTTCTAAAGTTCCGTGAATAATAGTTCCAAGTGTATTTAATGCAATATTTTCTTCGACTTCATCAGTTTCAGAAATGCGCAAAATTCGCTGAAAATAAAACTGCATCGGATTTCGAATATACGTTGTTAATGACGAAGGAGAAAATCCTTTATCGGCAATTTCTTTCAAACGATCCATTACCTTTTCCGATTTTGGTACCACTAAGGGTTGATGTGCAATTTCGGGTACATCGGCATTATATATTTGAAAATTTAAATTGTGTTTTGGTTGTTTTTCGACTTCCAATTGGGTTATGAATCTGCTTTTTTCGCCAGCATCCAAACCTTCACTATCAGAATTGTAAAGCAGATAGACGTTTTTAGCACGTTGCAGCAAATGATAAAAGTGATAGGTATAAATAGCATCTTTCTCTTTGAAAGTTGGCAAACCTAATTCACGTTTTACATCATACGGAATAAACGAATTCATACTTTTTCCTGCAGGAAATTTGCCTTCGTTTACGGAAGTTATGATTACGGTTTCAAAATCTAAAACACGACTTTCAAGAACACCCATAATTTGTAATCCTTTTAATGGTTCGCCTTCAAAAGAAACCTCGGCAACATCGATTACCTGTTTGTAAATAGCATAAAGTGTGTCTGTATTGTCAATATTTTCGTGTGATGAAAAATAAGAAATCAACTGATTGATTACTTTAAAAATCGAGTAAACAAAAGCATTTGTAATTTTTTCTTCTTGATCATCTTTACTCAAATTGGATTTTATAATGAGTAAAATTTTCGATAATCGTTCTAAAACTTCAACTGAATTGGTATCCCATTTTTGAAATAATAATTGAAACAATTCGTTTCCGTTAGGATGAAGTTCTTCAATTTTTTTGTGAATTATAAAGGTGTAATTATTCTGATTTATACGATTGACCAACTCACGAGCATTCACAAAAGGTTCAATTAATGGATGCGTTAGAATATCTAAAACGTCTTTGTAATACAAAACATAACTAGTAGCGTTTCTAGACAACGCATTGGTGTGCATTTTGAACAATTTAGCAACCAGTAATTGTGCTGGATTGTTCTTGCTAGAAAATCCCATGGTGATATTAAGTGCATCAACATTACTTGGTAATGAATACAAAATAGGCAACAACAAACTTTCTTCGCCAAGAACAACAGCTACATTTTGGAGTTCACCATTATTTTCATTGCTGTGTTTCTCGATAATATCACCAACAATTTTGGCTTGACCAATAGATTTTGGTGTTCCAATGACTTGGATGTTTTTTTCTTGTTGATAATCAGTAGAAATCCATTCGTAAGGATGCGATTTATAATACGGCCAATCTGATTTGAATCTTCGTTGGAATAATCCGGTATCGTGAAAAGTATCGTTTAGAAAAGTTTCATCAATATCCCAATAAATTTTGGCTTGACCAACAGATAATAAATGTTGCACTATTTTTTCTTCGGCTTGATTTAGTGCGTTAAAACCAGCAAAAATGTAGTTTTTATCTTTAGTAGTTTCTGAAAAATGGTTTAGATTATTAACGGCTTCTCTATAAATTAAGCCCTGATAACCAATTCCTTTTTTTAGTAAATATTGATATAACGAATGATAATATAGTGGAAGTTTTTTCCAGAAAATTAAATAGTTTTCAATTAAATCGGTGCGTTTATCAATATCAACTGCCCAATGTTCGACTTCTTTTATATTTTCTAGATATTTTAAAACTTTGTCTGGTTCTAATAAGTACCTATCAATTTCATTAAAATCTTGAAGTAGTGTTTTTGCCCAATTAGCGAAGCTTTCAAATGGTTCGGTATCTTTATCTGTAATTTCTAAATAGACTGTATAAAATTCAAACAAAAGTTCGATACTATCAATAGAACGAATTCCTGCAATGTCTTGAACAAAGTCTTCTATACTTATTATTTCTGGTGCAAAAATGGTTTTTTCTGCTTGTTTTTTTAAAGCGTCAATTAAAAACACTTTAGCTCTTCTGTTGGGAAGAACAATTATAGTATCTGATAATTTATTTGAGTAATCATTAAGAATAACTTGAGCTATTTTTTGAAGAAACGTTGCATTTACCATTTTATAAAAATAAAAAAAACGCTCCGATATTCGGAGCGTTTTCTTAAAAATATTTTGATAGAAATTATTTTACTAATTTCACTTCAACTCTTCTGTTGTTAGCTTTACCAGCTTTAGTTTTATTAGTATCAATTGGTTTAGTTTCACCATAACCAGCTGAAGTTAATCTTGAAGCAGCAATACCGTGCTCAACTAAGTAATCTTTTACTGCTGTAGCTCTGTTTTCAGACAAAGTTTGGTTAGCAGCATCTTTACCGTCAGAATCAGTATGACCTTCAATTGAGAAGTTAGAATATGGGTACTCTTTCAAGATTGAAGTAATAGCCTCTAATACTGGGTAAGTTTGTTTTTGGAATGAAGATTTAGCTGTATCAAACAATATAGTTTTAGCATAATCATTCAATCTTTTGATAGCTTCTTCAGTAACTTCTGGACATCCTTGATTAGCTACAGTTCCAGCAACATCTGGACATTTGTCATCTTTATCAAGAACTTTGTCACCATCTCTATCTGGCCAAGGGCATCCACCATTTTCTTTTGGACCTTTAACATCTGGACATTTATCAGATTTGTCAGCAATTCCGTCTCCGTCTTTATCTGGACATCCACCTAATGCAACTACACCAGCTTCGTCTGGACAAGCATCATCTTTATCAGCAACACCGTCACCGTCAGTATCAGGACAACCTTGGAATTGAGCTAAACCTGGAGTATCTGGACAAGCATCATCTTTATCGATAATTTTGTCACCGTCAGTATCAGGACAACCGTTGAATTCTTTTGGACCTGCAACTTCTGGACAAGCATCATATTTGTCATAGATTCCGTCTCCATCAGTATCTTTAGCACCAAATTTGAAAGTCAAACCTGCAAAATGTTGCATGTGAGTTGGAACGTCAACATTAGCTACTCTTGTATCATCAAATGAGTGTTTGTAAGTAGATGTAAAAGTCAAACCAACTTGTTTAGATAACCAAAAAGTTAAACCAAGACCACCGTTGATTGTACCTGCAGAAGCATCACCAAACCAAGTGTAACCACCACCTACATGAGCAGAAGGATCAATTACTTTAGATTTAATTAAGCTCATGAAGCTGTATTTTACAGTTCCATCAACAGCGTAGTACATTAAGTCACCAGGATTAGTAACATTGTACACACTTTGGTAATTAATTTCTTGTCTGTCAGCAACCAATTTCGTGATTTTGTTCACAGATCCAGTTACACCGAAAGTAAAGTTGTCACCAACATATCTCGATACACTGATTGTAGATACTGAAGGAATAATACTCCAATATTTTTTTGCATCAAAATACTGAGAAAATTGATTTTTTACACTTTCTGCAGCGCTTACTCTAGCACCGTCTACTGCGTTTGCACCAAACGAAATAGCCCATTTGTTGTCGCTATCTTGTGCTTGAGAACTTAGTCCCAAAAGCAATAATAAAGCGAATAATTTGTTAAGATGTTTCATACTTAATTTTGTTAGATTATAATAATATAATAGTGCAAAAGTAAAACGAATAAATGTAATAACAAAATCAAAATGTTAAAATGTGGGAATTATGTAACAAAATCAAAAAAATTCTACAAAAAAACCATAATTAAATGACTTTTAATGCTTTTGCAACTTCTGTGAATGCTTCTATAGCCTTATCCAAATGCTCTTTAGTATGTGCCGCTGAAAGCTGGACTCTTATTCTGGCTTTATCTTTAGGAACCACTGGATAAAAGAATCCTATTACATAAATTCCTTTTTTAAGTAATTCATCTGCCATTATTTGGGATAATTTTGCATCATATAACATTACTGGAACTATTGCAGAATCACCATTAATAAAGTCAATTCCAGCATTTCTTAAACCTTGCTTAAAATAATTAGTATTCCATTCTAGTTTATCACGCAAAGTTGTGTCTTTTTCTAAAAGTTCAAATACCTTAATTGATGCACCGACAATTGCTGGTGCCAACGAATTGGAAAATAAATAAGGTCTTGAACGCTGACGCAAAATTTCAATTACTTCTTTTTTAGCTGTTGTGTATCCGCCCATCGCGCCACCAAGTGCTTTTCCTAGTGTACCAGTAATGATGTCAACTCTACCCATTACACCTTTTGCTTCAAGCGTTCCTTTTCCGGTTGCACCAATGAATCCTGCTGCGTGACATTCGTCGACCATAACAAGTGCATCATATTTATCTGCTAAATCACAAATTTTATCTAATGGCGCAACCAATCCATCCATTGAGAAAACTCCGTCAGTTACAATTAATTTGAAACGATGCCCAGCTTCAACTGCTTTCTTTAATTGATTTTCCAAATCTTCCATATTGGAATTTTCGTAACGGTAACGTGCTGCTTTGCACAAACGAACGCCATCAATAATAGAAGCGTGGTTCAAACTATCCGAAATGATACAATCTTCTTCGCCTAATAATGGTTCGAAAACACCACCATTAGCATCAAAAGCTGCTGCATATAATATAGTGTCTTCTGTTCCGTAGAAATTGGCGATTTTTTGTTCTAATGTTTTGTGAATATCTTGAGTTCCGCAAATGAAACGCACAGACGACATTCCGAAACCATGCGAATCTAAAGCATCTTTAGCGGCTTGAATTACTTCTGGATGCGATGATAATCCTAAATAATTGTTGGCACAAAAGTTTAAAACCGTTTCACCATTAACTGTAATTTCAGCCCCTTGTGGTGAAGTAATAATGCGTTCTTTTTTGAAAATACCATTTTGTTCGATGGTATTTAGTTCGTTTTGTAAGTGTTGTTGAATTTTTCCGTACATTTTATTTTAGTTTGTTTATTTGCCACAAAGACTCGAAGTCACTAAGTTTTTCTTCTTACACAAATTTCACGAATCATTGTAAAGTCTATAATCTATTTTCTTTGCTCTATTTTCTAATGCTACAAATTTACAATTTCAATTTCTTCTCCCACATAAACCAACGCTTTTTTTATCACTTTAAATCCCATGCTTTCAATGGCGCTTTGATAATTCTCTAATTGCAACTTGTATTTTGGCAAATGCGAACCTGTTTTATAATCTAATAAATAGATTTCGTTGTTGGAATTCAGTACCATTCTATCAGGTTTTACTAAATTTCCTTCTTTTTGAATGATGGTTTGCTCATTCAAAACTCTTGTGTTATTTGAAAAATAATCAATCAAATCTTGATGATTTACAATTTCGTTTATGGTTTTTAGCACTTCGTCTTTTTGGTTATGAACAATCAATCCGTTTTCTATGGCTCTGGTTAGTGCCAAATCAATATCGGATGCTGTTTTTACAAATGACAAAATCTCGTGAATCGTATTTCCGTATTCAATGGCGTTTTGCTGTTTGGTGTTCCACATAATGCTTTCGCGTTGCGCAATTTTGATGCTTTTCGGATTTAATGTTGCCGAAATTTGCGGAATAATTTGTGTGTCTTTTTCAATTTTATCGTCCGTTGAAAGTTTTATTGAATTTCCAAATTGATATTCCAATTTACTTTCTTCAAATCCTTCATTTTCTAAAAATTCTATAAAAAATGACGATAAATTATTGGGCAAACTTCCGTCTTTCTTGATATTCATCGATGAAATTACGTGCAATTGTTCTTCGGCGCGCGTCAACGCAACATACAAAACGTTAATAGTATCCAGCAAATCTTCTTGCTTTTTCTGCAAATAAACTTGTGATGCTTCTTCGCCGTAACCTTCTACTTTACTGCTTTTATCAACTAATGCTTTTGGCAAACCAATAGTTTCTTCATCTGCGTTTAGCCACATTTTTTGCTTCGGACTGTGACTAAAATCTTCTTCGGCAAAAGGAAAAATCACCACTGGAAACTCCAAACCTTTAGATTTATGAATCGTCATAATTCGAACTGCATCGTTTCCTTCGGGCGATGGAATGCTTAATTTTTCACCATTTTTCTCCCAATAATTCAGAAAATCTGAAATTCCGGCTTGGTTTCTAATATCACGTTCTAAAACAATATCCAAGAAATATTGAATATATGCTGTTCGTTTTGTAATCGGAATTACTTTTGAAATTATAATTTCTGTTGCTTCATACAATGATTTTTTACGACTGTTTTCAAACGAGAATTCCAAACCAAAACTTTGCAACCAAATTTGAAAATCAAATTCATTTTTCTGTTCCATTCCGGCTGCAATAAAATCGTGAATTGGCAATTCATCTTGATTGTTATTAGCTAAATAATACAAGAAATTAGCTTTCGATTCTAAATCATTATTGTTTTTTAAATATCGCAATATATGAATAATACATTGCACTTCGGAAGATACGCTAATCAACAAACTTTCGGAAGATAAAATCGGAATTCCGTTCTCGGTTAAATAATTTGCAATAGCGGTTCCTTGTGATTTTTTTCGAGTTAAAATAACAATGTCTTTGTTTTTAAAACCGCTTGATTTTACAGTTATAATCTTTTGAAGTGTGGCTTGCAAATACAATTCATTTTTGTCTGGATTGTCTTCTAAATCTTCTCCGAAAACTTCTTCTTTTTCAATTTTTGGAATAAAAGAAATCGTTACAAATCCGCCTATTTTGGAATTGTTTTTTTGATGACTGTGGTTTTCATACAAGTCTTTGTAATCGACATTTGAAAATTCTTTTGACAAAAAATGAAAGAAATTGTTGTTAAAATCAATCACTTCCGAGTAACTTCTCCAATTGGTGTCTAAATGTTCCAATCCAAAATCAGGATTATTAAACGGATTATTTCCTTTACTCAAATCGATAAATTGTTCGGCTTTTCCTCCACGCCAACGGTAAATGGATTGTTTTGGATCGCCAACCAACATCAACGTTCCTTTTTCGTCATCAATCATACTAGATGTAGCATTATCAATCAGCGGAATCAAGTTTTGCCATTGCATTTCAGACGTATCTTGAAACTCATCAATAAAAAAATGACGGTATTTTTCGCCCAATCGTTCGTAAATAAATGGCGCTGGTTGGTTTTGAATTTGCTCGTAAATCAGTTTATTAAATTCCGAAATCGAAAGTATGCCTTGTTCCTTTTGAATTTTTGCCAACTCATTGCTAACGGTATTCAACAATGAAAGTGGCGTAATATTTTTAAGAAAAGCTTCGTAGAAATTCTTCTTTTCAAATTGGATATAAATGGATTTTAAAAACGCTAAAAGTTGCGGAATAATTGATTCTATAATTGCGCCATCTTTAGCCGTTTTATTGATTTTTATGTCGTCAAATTCGTGATAGGTTTTATTATTTGGATTGAATTTTCCTTCTTGAATACTAACCAAATGTTTCGGGAAATAACCTCCAGAAAAAGATTTTAAATCGATTCCATTTTTTTCAATTAACGCTAAAGCTTCAGTTGCTAATGTAACAGTTTCGGCTTCAATTTCTTTACAAAGTTCTTCAAGTTTGTTTTTGATTTCGACAAATTCAGCAATAGTTTTGGTATTAAAATGTGTGATTTCTTCACGGTTATTTTCGTTCAAAATCAATCGCCCAGTTTCCATAATTTCACGCGAAACGTCCCAAGATTTATCATCGTTGGTTTTTTCTAACGTATAATCGACTAATAAATTGGTTAGTTCTTTGTCTTCGCCAGCTTGTGCAATTATAGCGTCAACGGCTTCTGTTAATAGATTTTCGGTATCGAGAGAAACTTCAAAAGTAATCGGCAAATTCAAATCGTGTGCAAAAGCACGAATGACTTTGTGTGTGAATTTATCAATCGTAGAAATATCAAAAGCAGCATAATTGTGAATGATATTTTTGATGATGCTTTTGGCTTTGTTTTGAATATTTTGCAGACTTAAACCTGTTTCAATATTGATATTTTGCATCAATTGTAATGCTTTCTCGGATGGTTTGTCTTTAGCAAATTCGGACAAACTTTCTACGACGCGACTTTTCATTTCGTGTACCGCTTTGTTGGTAAACGTAATGGCTAGAATGTTTTTATAAGCATCAGGTTTTTTAGAAACTAGAATGATTTTTAGGTATTCTTTGACTAATGTATAGGTTTTTCCCGAACCTGCTGATGCGTCGTATAATGTGAAGGATTTTTTTTGCATGTTTTTTTTGCCACTGATTCACAGATTATTAATTGTTGTGCTATCTAAAATTCATTTTTTATTGTTTTGTCATTTCGACGAAGGAGAAATCACATATAGTAATTTAGATTATGAGATTCCTCCTTCGTCGGAATGACAAATATCGGAAGTTATTCTATAAATATAATTCAATTTAGAATCTTCCCCATAATATTCTACTTCAAATTCATCGACTTTTATTCCGCCAATTTTTTCTAGAGCTTTTTGTGAACGAAAATTGGTTGCACCAATGTGAAAATAAATTGTATCAACATATTGAAACGCATAATCCATCATCACTTTTTTCAAGGCTTTGTTGTAGCCATTTCCCCAAAAATCTCTTCCTATAAATGTATATCCAATTAATATGGAATTTTCTTTTTCGTTATAATCATAAAATCGACTGCTGCCAATGGGTTTGCCTGATTTGGTATCACGAATGAAAAATGCACCTTGAGATTCCATTGCGCCTTGAAAGAAATTTTGAAAAATTGGCTTTTGGTAGCGCAACTTATTTGGATGTTGTTCCCAAAGTAGTTCGTCGTTAGCAACAGAATATAATTCTTCAAAATCAGTTTCTTGTAACGGAATTAAAGTTACGTATTCATTAAAAAGATTTAAAGGTTGCAAGTCAAATTTCATTGTTAGATGATTTTATCAATTTTAATTATTTGTTAATATAAAAATAGTATTTCCTTTTACGAAGTTAAATGTATAAATTTGAATTCGATTTAATACTAACTAAAATAAAAATATTATGGCATTCGAATTACCACAATTACCTTACGCTTACGACGCGTTAGAACCACATATTGATGCACGAACAATGGAAATTCACCATTCTAAACATCATAATGCTTACACAACCAACTTAAATGCAGCAATTGCAGGAACAGATTTGGAAGGAAAATCTATTGAAGAAATTCTGAAAAATTTGGATATGACCAAAGCGGCTGTTAGAAATAATGGTGGCGGATTTTTTAATCATAATTTATTTTGGACAGTTATGTCGCCAAATGGTGGCGGATTACCAACTGGTGATTTAGCCGCTGCAATTGAAAAAGATTTGGGTTCGTTTGACGAATTTAAAGCTGCTTTCGCAAAAGCTGGAGCGACACAATTTGGTTCAGGTTGGGCTTGGCTTTGTGTAAAAGATGGAAAATTGGAAGTTTGCGGAACTCCAAATCAAGACAATACCTTAATGCCTGGTGTAGGTTGTGGCGGAACGCCAATTCTTGCAATGGATGTTTGGGAACATGCATACTATTTAAATTATCAAAACCGTCGTCCTGATTATATTGAAGCGTTTTTTAATGTAATCAATTGGGATGAAGTTGCTAGAAGATATACTGCTGCAAAATAATTAATTCATTTTATAAAATTCAAAACCCGGTTGTGTGTGCAACCGGGTTTTTTTGTGTGAATTTTTAAAAAGACATCCGCAGGCGCGGATGCCTTTTTGCCCCAAATCTACCATAAACTTAACCTACTAATTCTATGGTAACGCAAACATACTATGAATGCAACTATATTAATATTAAAATGTTCTAAATAAATTGGAATGATAGGCAAATGAGAGTAGAACTTACCTTTTGAAAGTGGAATTTATATAAAATAAAAAAGGTGAAATTTCTTTCACCTTTTTTGCCCCAAATCTACCATAAACTTAACCTACTAATGCTATGGTCCATCAAAGATATGCGTGTAACTATTTTGTAACAAAATAATGCTGACGAATTACAATAATAATCGACAAACTGCACTATTTTGTATGTTTTTAATATGCTCTTGCGTTTTTACCTTCATAAAAATTCATAAAAGCACGGTTTACAACTCGGTTTCCTCCTGGAGTTGGATAGTCGCCTGTGAAGTACCAATCGCCTAAATTTTTCGGGCAAGCTTCATGAAGACTTTCTACAGTTTGAAAAATGATTTTTACCTCAGCATTTATATCACTAGAAGTTAGTAATTGTGCTATTTTATTTGATATTTCCATATCGCTAAATGGCGAATATATTTCAGTAACGTAATTAACTACTTCTGAGTCTTTTAAGTGCTCTTGCGTTTTACATTTTTGATAAACATCATCAACAATATGGTATTGATTTCTTTCTTTTAATAGTTCTATTGCTGCTTGAAAAGCAACTAATCCTTCAAGCTTTGCCATATCGATTCCGTAGCAATCTGGATAACGAATTTGTGGTGCCGATGACACGACAACAATTCGTTTTGGATTCAATCGATCCATCATTTTAATAATAGACATTTTTAGTGTTGTTCCACGAACAATACTATCGTCAATAATTACTAAATTGTCGGTTGGTTGAATCACACCATAAGTTACATCATAAACATGCGCAACCAAATCATCACGATTAGCATCATCGGTTATGAAAGTTCTTAGTTTGGCATCTTTTATAGCAATTTTTTCTGTTCTAATTTTTACTGCTAATAGTTCTTCTAATGAATCTTTGGTTAATTTTTTTCTGTTGTCTAGAATGAACTTGTTTTTTCTTTGATTCAAGAAATCATTTGCGGCTTCCACCATTCCGTAAAATGAAGTTTCTGCCGTATTAGGAATGTATGAAAAAACGGTATTATCAGTATCATCTTCAATTGCCTCTAAAACTGCTGGAAGAATTAATTTTCCTAACTCTTTACGTTCTTGATAAATTTCGGAATCGCTTCCTCTTGAAAAATAGATTCTTTCAAACGAACAGGCTTTTTTTACTGTTGGGACAATAATTTCTTCTTCAGTTACAGTACCGTTTTTCTTTATAATTAAAGCATTTCCTGGTTGTAGTTCTTGTACTTTATCAAATGGCACATTGAAAACCGTTTGAATCACTGGTCGTTCAGAAGCAACTACAACAATTTCATCATCTTCATAAAAATAGGCTGGACGAATTCCCGCTGGATCTCTAAAAACGAAAGCGTCGCCGTGACCGAATAATCCTGCCATCGCATAACCGCCATCCCAACCTTTGGAAGCGCGTTTTAATATTTTGGCAACTGGAAGTTTTTCGGCTATAACTGGAGAAGCTTCTCTTTTGGATAATCCGTTATTTTTACATTCTTGGTACAAATCGGTTACTTCATCATCTAGAAAATGTCCAATTTTTTCCATTACGGTAACGGTATCCGCCATTTCTTTTGGATGCTGTCCTAATTCTACCAAACTATTGAAAAGTTCTTTAACATTAGTCATGTTGAAATTTCCGGCAACAATCAGATTTCGGTGCATCCAATTGTTTTGACGTAAAAATGGATGAACACTTTCGATACTGTTTTTCCCAAAAGTTCCATAACGAACGTGACCTAAAAATAATTCACCAATATAAGGAATATTAGCTTTTTGAAGTGCCACATTATCCGCATATTCTGGATGCAACGTCAGTTCTTCGTTTACGCGTTCGTTGATTTGCTTAAAAACATCTTGAATTGCTTGTGCATCGTTGGAACGCACGCGACTAATGTATCTTTCACCTGGTTCGACATCTAATTTAATTGAAGCAAATCCTGCTCCGTCTTGACCACGGTTGTGTTGCTTTTCCATTAGTAAATACATTTTTTGTATTCCGTAGAAAGCCGAACCGTATTTTTCTTTGTAGAATTCTAACGGTTTCTTTAGTCGTAAAAGTGCAATTCCACATTCGTGTTTGATTGCGTCGCTCATTGTATTGTAGTTTAGTTGTGTTGTTTTTTAGCCACTGATTCACAGATTTAAAAAAGCAGATATAAAATCTGTGAATCAGTGGCTTTATTCTTTTTAAATAAAAATGCCCCGAAAATTTCGAGGCATAAATTTATGATAATTCTATTTCAAATTGTGTTAAAGCTTTAAATTGTTTCAAGCGGCTTTTTACTTCGTCTTGTTTTAGTTCTAACATTCTTTCGGTTCCGAATTTTTCCACACAAAAAGAAGCTAAATTTGAACCTTGAATAATTGCGGTTTTCATGGTTTCAAATGAAATGTCGCCTTGTTGCGTTATGAATCCTGCAAATCCACCTGCAAAAGTGTCTCCTGCTCCAGTTGGATCAAAAACATCAGCTAATGGTAAAGCTGGTGCAAAGAAAATATCTTTTTCATGGAAAATCAATGCTCCGTGTTCTCCTTTTTTGATTACTACATATTTTGGACCCATTGTGTGGATTTTAGCCGCAGCTTTCACTAAAGAATATTCACCCGATAATTGACGTGCTTCTTCGTCGTTGATTGTTATTACATCAACACGTTTAACAACGTCTAATAATTCTGGTAAAGCGCAATCCATCCAAAAGTTCATAGTGTCTAAAACTACTAATTTTGGTTTGGTTGTCATTTGATTTAAAACACTTGTTTGAACAATTGGATGCAAGTTTCCTAACATAACCACATCGGCATTTTTGAAATTTTCGGGTACGATTGGATTGAAATCTGCCAAAACATTTAATTCGGTAGCCAAAGTGTCTCTTGAGTTCATATCATTGTGATAACGACCACTCCAAAAGAAGGTTTTTCCGCCTTTAACGATTTCTAAACCAGAAATATCGATGTTTCTAGCCGTTAATAAATCTAAATATTCTTGAGGAAAATCATCACCAACAACCGAAACAATAGCGGATTGTAATTTAAAATGTGAAGCTGCTAAACCAATAAAAGTTCCAGCGCCACCTAATATTTTATCTGTTTTTCCAAAAGGAGTTTCGATAGCATCAAAAGCAACCGTTCCTACTATTAAAAGTTTGTTCATTAAATTGTATTTGCGAGATTTTGAAGCAATCTCAAATTAGAAGGTGCAAAGATACATTTTTAGTTTAAAAGTTTAAAATGGTTTGAGAATTGATTTTTTTAGAGCAATTTCACATCTTCACCTTCATAAAAAGCATCAACAGATAAATTAGGCAAACCCGAGGCATAAACCGCCAATTCATCGCAACGTTCGTTTTGCGGATGATTGTTATGTCCTTTTATCCATTTGAAATCTACTTTGTGTTTTCTGTAAATTTTAAGGAAGCGTTTCCATAAATCGGGATTTTTCTTTCCAGCGAAACCTTTTTTTTCCCAACCGAAAACCCAACCTTTTAGAACAGAATCAATAACATATTTAGAATCGGAAACCACCAAAACAGTCATATTTGGATTTTTGAGTTTTTCTAAACCTACAATTACAGCTAGAAGTTCCATTCTATTGTTGGTGGTATGTCGAAAACCTTCGTAAAATTCTTTTTTGTGTGGTGTGCCAACTAATTCCATAACTACGCCATAACCGCCGTTTCCGGGATTTCCTTTGGCTGCGCCATCGGTGTAGATGTGAACTTGATGTGACATTTAAAAGTTAGCTGTTAGAAGTTTTTCAATTACTTCAGGAAAATATTCATGTTCTAAAATATGAATTTTATCCGCTATTTCTTCTGCTGTTTTGCAATTTTCTATGTTTACAGATTTTTGAAAAATAAATTCACCTTCATCATAATGTTCGTTTACATAATGAATTGTGATTCCGGTTTCTTTTTCCTTATTATCTAAAACGGCTTGGTGTACATTCATTCCGTACATTCCTTTTCCGCCATAATTTGGTAACAACGCAGGATGAATATTTATAACTTTATTAAAATATTCCTTGATAATATGTTCAGGGAATTTCCATAAAAATCCAGCTAAAACAATTAAATCAGGTTGAATTTGGTTTAACTTTAAAAGTACTTGACCTTCATTAAGTTCTAATTTTGAAAAAACTTCGGTCGGAATATTAAAATTTTTTGCTCTATCTAATACTTTGGCATTTGCATTGTTAGTAAATATTGCAACCACGTTAGCAAGAGTAGTTTTATTGAAATGTAATATGATTTTTTCGGCGTTAGAACCCGATCCAGAAGCGAATATTACTATTTTTTTCATTTATCCTGTAATTAATATTACGCAAAAAAAAGAATAATAAATGATAATAAATAATATAAATGAGCTCTTTGTGAAATAATTTTTTTAATTTCGTGGTCACATTTATTAACTAAAAGGTGGTTTTAAGATAAAGTTTTTTATTTTTGCCAACAATTTAAATTTTAAAATTAAAGATTATGTCAGACATTGCATCAAGAGTTAAAGCGATTATCGTAGACAAATTAGGCGTTGACGAGAATGAAGTTGTAACAGAAGCAAGCTTCACTAACGATTTAGGAGCCGATTCATTAGACACTGTTGAGCTTATTATGGAGTTCGAAAAAGAATTTGATATTCAAATTCCAGACGACCAAGCAGAAAACATTGCTACTGTAGGTCAAGCTATTTCTTACATCGAAGAAGCAAAAAAATAATAAATAAATTTCCCGTACACATTTATTTGCGTACGGGTTTTTATTATTTTAAAAATTAAACTATTTTTGATTGAATTTCAATCACACTATATTGAAATACCCTTGTCTCTTTAATCTCAAAACATAAAGAAAACAGGGTATTATTTGTTTAAAATACTATTAAAAAAAATTATATGCAATTAAAGCGTGTTGTTGTAACTGGTCTTGGAGCATTAACTCCTATTGGAAATTCCATTCAAGAATATTGGGATGGTTTGATTAATGGAAAAAGCGGTGCTGCTCCAATAACTTATTACGATACTGAAAAGCATAAAACTAAATTTGCTTGCGAAGTAAAAAACTTCAATATTGAAGACTACATGGATCGAAAAGAATCACGTAGATTGGATAAATTCTCACATTATGCAATTGCATCGAGTGATGAAGCTATAAAAGATGCTGGTTTAACAGATGATAATGTAAAGAAAAACCGTGTAGGAGTTATTTGGGGTGCCGGAATTGGCGGATTAGAAACTTTTCAAGAAGAAGTAATGTATTATGCCAAAGGCGATGGAACTCCAAAATTCAATCCGTTTTTTATTCCAAAAATGATTGCCGATATTGCTCCAGCTCATATTTCGATGAGAAATGGGTATATGGGTCCGAATTATACAACCGTTTCTGCTTGTGCTTCTTCAGCTAATGCTATGATTGATGCTTTCAACTACATTCGTTTAGGAATGTGTGATGTCATCATTACAGGTGGATCTGAAGCAGCTGTAACTATTGCAGGAATGGGCGGATTTAATTCAATGCACGCACTTTCTACTCGAAACGAAAGTCCAGAAACAGCTTCGCGTCCGTTTGATGCGACACGTGACGGATTTGTTCTTGGCGAAGGTTCGGGCGCTATTGTATTAGAAGAATATGAACATGCCAAAGCGCGTGGTGCCAAAATATATTGTGAAATTGGTGGTGGCGGAATGTCGTCTGATGCTTATCACTTAACCGCTCCACATCCAGAAGGAATTGGTGTAATTGCCGTAATGGAAAATACATTACGTGATTCAGGAATGACTCCCGAAATGGTTGATCATATCAATACTCACGGAACGTCAACGCCACTTGGTGATGTTGCAGAATTAAAAGCAATTAGCCACGTTTTTGGAAGTCATGCTAAAAACATTAATATCAATTCAACAAAATCAATGACCGGGCATTTACTTGGAGCTGCTGGTGCTATTGAAGCTATTGCTGTGATTTTAGCAATGCAACACGGCATTGTTCCTCCAACAATAAATCATACCGTTGTTGATGAAAACATTGACCCTTTATTGAATTTAACATTAAACAAACCACAAAAAAGAGAAATTAATGTTGCAATGAGTAACACTTTTGGCTTTGGTGGTCACAATGCATGTGTTTTATTCAAAAAATTAGTAGACTAATTTTTCATGCGAATTCTAAAAAAAATATTTTCTAAAAATTCCCGTCCAATCGAAGGCGGGAATTTTTTTGTTGCTGTTCAAAAAATTACAGGTTTTAAACCAATCAACATCAAATATTATGAAAAAGCATTTACACATCGCTCTTCTAATAAAACTGATGTTGATGGAAATCCTTTAAATTATGAACGTTTAGAATTTCTTGGTGATTCAATGCTAAGCTCGGTAATTGCGGCATATTTATATAAAGAAGCTCCGCTTGGAGACGAAGGTTATTTAACTAAAATGCGTTCTAAAATTGTAAGTAGAGAGCACCTTAATGAATTGGGACGAGATTTAAACCTTATAGATTATGTTGAAAGTAAAGTGCCTTCTTCACATTTTGGCGAAAACATTCATGGCAATATCTTTGAGGCTTTAGTTGGCGCGATTTTTTTAGATAAAGGCTACATTGGTTGTGAAGATTTTATACGAAAAAAAGTAATCATTCCTTATGTTGATATTGCTAAACTAGAAGGCAAAGTAATTAGTTATAAAAGCTTAGTTATTGAATGGTGTCAAAAAGAAAAAAAACAATTTTTCTTTGATATTTTTGATGATAATGGAAATGATGGTCAGAAGTATTTTGGAGTAAAATTGAGCATTGATGATAAAGTAATTGCTAAATCTAGAGCTACTTCTAAAAAGAAGGCAGAAGAAATAGCAGCAAAGCGAGCCTATTTTGCATTTCAAGAAAAAATTAACAAAAAATAATTGAAATTCTCAAAAACTACAACGTTTTCGTTTATAAAATAACGTTAATGTAATCTGAGTTGAGTAAATCGAAAGAATAGAAACACTATATTTACAACTTATTTTGTCAAGAAATGGCTGTTCACAAATTGTATATTGAAGAGTTTGAAGAAGAAGATTATCATATAATCGCTATTCATACTTCACTAGAAGATTATCGTTTAGCCTACTTTTTAAATCGCAATCTTGAAATTCGTTTATCTAAAAATGGACTTGATATTCAATCTAAAGTTAAAGAAGGAACGACTTCTTTTGCTAGATTTTCTTTTAGTGATGAAGAGAAATTCATTAATTGGGATTTAGTTCAAAATAAAAATGAAATTGAAGGAGTAGAAAAGAGTGCTTCTGAAGATCTATTTTCAAATACAAAAAACACATTTTCATCGGCAGCTTATTTATTGCCTGAATATAAAAAAGTGGATTTTTTTTTGAAAATAGAAAATGCAAAAAACGAAATCAACATTCTTGAGATAGTTTCAAAAATAAGCAAAATTGACAATGTATCAATGACGTACAATGTTGATAAAAATAAAATAAAATCGAAAAATAATTTAATTTTTTAATAAAAATGTCAACAAGAAAAAAGACTAAAATTGTAGCCACACTGGGTCCAGCTTGTAGTTCTAAAGAAGTAATTAAAGACATGATTGATGCTGGAGTGAATGTATTCCGAATCAATTTTTCTCATGCTGATTATGCCGATGTAAAAGAGAGAATCGACATTATCAGAGAATTGAACCACGAAAATGGTTATACTACTGCAATTCTAGCTGATTTACAAGGTCCAAAATTACGCGTAGGTGTAATGAAAGAAGATGTTGTTGTAAATCCTGGAGATATTATTACATTTCAAACTGCCGAAGACGTTCCTGGAACTAAAGAACGTGTTTACATGAACTATAAAGAGTTTCCTAGAGATGTAAAACCAGGCGAAAAAATATTACTTGACGATGGAAAATTAATGTTTGAAGCCATTGAAACTAACGGAACTACAGAAGTGGTTTGTAAAGTAATTCAAGGTGGACCATTGAAATCTAAAAAAGGTGTAAACTTACCTAATACTAAAGTTTCGCTTCCTGCACTAACAACTAAAGACATTAAAGATGCACTATTTGCTATTGAGCAAGATGTAGATTGGATAGCACTTTCTTTCGTTAGAACGCCTGAAGATTTAATTGAATTGCAAGAATTAATTGCAAAACATTCTGATCATAAAATTCCGATAGTAGCTAAAATTGAAAAACCAGAAGCGGTTGAAAACATTGATAAAATTGTTGCGTTTTGCGACGGATTAATGGTTGCTCGTGGTGATCTTGGAGTTGAAATTCCAGCACACGAAGTTCCGTTAATTCAAAAGAAATTAATTCACAGAGCTAAAACAGCTCGTATTCCTGTAATTGTGGCAACACAAATGATGGAAACGATGATTACTAGCTTAACACCAACTCGTGCCGAAGTAAATGACGTTGCCAATTCAGTAATGGATGGTGCTGACGCAGTAATGCTTTCTGGAGAAACGTCTGTTGGAAATTATCCAGTTCAAGTTATTGAAAAAATGACTCAAATTATCGAAGCTGTTGAAGATTCTCCGCTAATTACTGTTCCACAAAATCCGCCTCACGTAAGAACTAAACGTTTTATTACAAAATCGATTTGTTATCACGCAGCAACAATGGCGAATGATATTAAAGCAAAAGCTATTTCAACTTTGACAAATAGTGGTTATACTGCTTTTCAAATTTCAGCATGGCGACCATCGGCACATATTTTGGTTTACACTTCTAATAGAAGAATTTTAACGCAATTGAATTTGCTTTGGGGTGTGAACGCATTTTTCTATGATAAATTTGTAAGTACTGATGATACCGTTGAAGACATTAATGTAATTGCTAAAGAAAATGGTTATGTTAAAAAAGGTGACATTCTTATTAATCTTGCCGCAATGCCTGTAGTTGATAAAGGAATGGTGAATACGTTGAGAATTTCTGAAATAGAATAATTATTTCTTTATAATAAATTTAAAGGATTACTAAAATAGTTAAATATTTTAGTAATCCTTTTTTGATTTCAAAAGAAAAAGTATATTTGATGAACAAAAAATTAAATTATTATGGATAATCAAAACGTTTTAGTTTCAAATGCAACCGATGTTGAAAGAGGAGCATTTTATAAAAAAACTTACCAGCATGTAGCAATTGCTATATTAGCATTTATTTTACTAGAAGCTGTCTTATTAAAAACAGTGCCTGCAGAAGTAATTTTATGGATGTTTAGTGGTAAGTTTATATGGCTGTTTATTATTGGATTATTTTGGCTTGGAAGTACCTTGTCTAACAACCTAGCTTTTAATCCTTCAAGAGAGAAGCAATATCTTGGGTTAGGGTTATATGTAATTCTTGAAGCCGTAATATTTTTACCAATGATTTATATTGCAGCAGCCTATTCTGGTGGTGAAATGATTACCCAAGCAGCAGTTATAACTCTATTTATGTTTACCGGATTAACAGCGGTTGTTTTCTTTACCAAAACAGATTTCTCTTTTTTAAGAACTGCAATTATTATTGGCGGATTTGTTTCGTTAGGAACTATTGTTGTTGGTGCAATTTTTGGATTTAATCTCGGATTATGGTTTTCTGTAGGAATGGTAGTTTTGGCTTCGGCAAGTATTCTTTATCAAACAAATCAAATTAAAAATCAATTTGGAACTGAGCAATACGTTGGCGCTGCTTTGCAGTTATTTGCATCGGTAATGTTGTTGTTTTGGTATATTTTAAGAATTTTGATGAGCAGAAAATAATTTTTATAAAATATATTTCAAAGCCATCCGTTACATAGGATGGCTTTTTTGTTTAGTTTAAATTGTATGAAAAAACTATCTTTGCAATCCTTAATAAAATTGGTCTAAAAAGGCCTAATCTTTGTTTGATAAATAAAAAAACACTTTTAATGTTTTCTAAAAAAACACTTTTTGCATTTACTTTTACATTGCTTTTGGCGGTGCAACTAAGTGCGCAACAAATGGAAAATTGGAACATTAAAGCAACCGATACTGCCGCATCACTCAAAGCAGATTATTCTAGAAATGTTTTTATTAATACCAATTCAATGAATTCTCTTTTAGCAAAATTGTATAAAATAAAACATTTTAGCAAAGAAAGTGCTGTATTTGTTCACATTGGTGATTCTCATATTCAAGCTGATATTGAAACTTCGGTAATTAGAAATGAATTGCAAAATTACTTTGGAAACGCTGGTAGAGGTTTGGTTTTTCCGTATCAAGTAGCTAAAACTAATGCGCCTTTTGATATAAATTCTAGTTCAAAAAGTAGCTGGAAAAACAATCGTATAGCACGAGTTGACACACTAATTTCCTGTGGAATTTCAGCTTTTGGTATCGAATCACAAAGTGTAAATCCTGAATTTAATTTAGAACTTCGTAATATAAACGGTACTAAAGATAGTTTTGATAAAGTGCGGTTATTTATGGACGGCAACATTTCTGAATTGGCTTTTGAATACAACGATAATCAAACTGAAAACATCTGTTATCAAATTGCTCCTAACTATGCTGAATTTAGTTTAAAATACCCATCTTCAGGATTCAAATTGTCTTTTCCAACTACAGATACAATTCAATTTTATGGTGCTTCATTAGAGAAAAAAGAAACTTCTGGAGTAATTTATCATAGTATTGGTGCCAATGGTGCAAAATATTCTGATTACAATAAAACATCAAAATTCTGGAAACAACTTAAAAATTTGAACGCTGATTGTTACATCATTTCGTTGGGTACTAATGAAGCGCAAGATCCAAATTTAAAAGCTGAAGATTTTCTAGATGGTGTAAATGTAATGGTTAATAAACTGCGATTAATTTCGCCAAATGCTTGTATAATTTTAACCACTCCGCCTGTTTCTTACTTTAAAAAATTAAGACCCAATCAATCTTTAGAGATTATTACCGATGCTTTAATTCAGTTTTCTAACGAGAATAATGTTGTTTGTTGGGATTTATTTAATGCAAGTCGTGGTTCAGAAGGTGCGAAAATTTGGAAAGCTACGCAACTTTTACGCAGTGGTGATTTGGTGCATTTTTCTAAAGAAGGTTATGTACTTCAAGGTGATTTATTTGTAAATGCTTTTGTTAAAGTTTGGAATGATTTTTTGAATAAAAATTAAGGTTTGTTTTTCACAGTGAACCTATTATAAATATCACTATTAAGTCTTCATTTATTAAACAAATTGGCTTTTTTCTAAATCATTTAGGTTTCTTATTTTACAGCTTACATCAAGATTTTACAGCGTACATATCATACTATGCTATTTTAAATCTTAAGAAAATTAATGTATAATTTTCAACAAATTTTAATTTAATTCTGCAACTCTATTTAGTTTTAAAACTGCAAATATATTGGCATTACAGGTTCTGCGCTTTTGAAAAATGAGTACAAAGCAATGAAAAGCATCATAACAACTACATAATAAACTAACGGAAAACGTTTTTGTTTTTCAATTATTTTTTCGGGAAAACTATCTGGAATTAAGTGAATTAAGAATCCGATAGAAATCATTATTATTACAAATTTGTAGTTTTCAAAATATTCATAAGCACCGTCAAATGTAAATTGATACACAATTTGATGAATGAATTGCATAGCCGTTTCTAAGTTACTTGCTTTAAAGAAAATCCAACAAAAACATACAAAGTGAAAGGTAATTAAAGCAAAAATAAAATTGGATATTGCTTTTGGCAAAATTCTAAACTTCCCGAAAAGAGTTGTCCAAAGTTTGTTTATTGCTAATCCTATTCCGTGTAGTGCACCCCAAATAATAAAATTCCAGCTAGCTCCATGCCAAAAACCTCCAATTAACATGGTTAAAAACAAGTTTAAATTGGTTCTGAATTTTCCTTTTCGGTTTCCACCCATCGAAATATAAAGATAATCACGAAGCCAACTTGATAACGAAATGTGCCATCTTCGCCAAAATTCACTCACTGATTTACTTTGATAAGGCGATAAAAAGTTAGGAGGAATTGTAATTCCCATCCATTTAGAAATTCCGATTGCAACATCACTGTAACCGCTAAAATCGCAATAAATTACAATTGCATAACCGTATAATGCTATCAAACACTCAAATCCGTTATGCAAATTTGGACCGTCAAAAACATAGTTGACTAAATTGACCGATATATAATCGGAGATAATTAACTTCTTAATCAATCCGGTTACAATTAAGTAAAATCCTCTTGAAAAGTCAGAATCGCTAACAAAATATTCTTTTTTTAATTGCGGAATAAAATCAGACGCTCTAACAATTGGACCCATTACCAATTTAGGAAAAAACGATAAAAACAATAAATAATTTACAATTTTCTTTTCGGGTTCAATTTCGCCACGATAAACATCAATAGTGTAACTAAGATTTTCAAAAGTAAAAAATGAAATTCCGATAGGCAATAAAATATGAATTAAATCAAATTTTAATGTTGTGAAATTGGTAATTAAATCAATAAAAAAATTCGTGTACTTGAAGTAAAATAATAATCCGAGATTGAAAATAACACTCCAAAAAAGAAAGAATTGTTTGAGTGATTTCTTTTTGGCTTTAAAAATCAAATTGGAAATACCGTAATTAAAAAATGCTGATAGAATTACTATTCCAACAAAACTTCCGCTGGCTTTATAGAAAAAATACAACGAAAACAAGGTCAACACAATTGCTCGATGCATGTAATTTTTTCGGAACAAATAATAAAACAAAATAAATGCCACTAAGAAATATACAAAAAAACCATTATTGAACAATAAAGGACTGTGAGCATCATATAAAAGCTGATTTTGAACACTATTCCAATCAATATTTATCATAAAGAATCAACTTTTTTAGTGACTTGGTTTGGAACTATTTCTTTAGGTTCACTAGATTTTGATGAATCCTTTTTAGCGGTTGTAGTTTTAGGAATAACTACTTCTTTTACTACTGGTTTAGTCTCATTTAATTTTGGAGTAACTAGTTTGGGTTCAGTAAATGGTTTATTTTCTTTTTTCCATTTTACAGCTTTCTCATAATCATGAATAATTGCTTTAAAAATGATTTTGGCAGCCACTTTAGCACCTCTAAAATTAAAATGAATATAATCTTTATTAGCTAATTGAAGCGTGCTATCTGCCCATTTTACAACTGTTCCTTTTCCTCCAATTGAATTATAGAAATTATAAAACGGAATATCATTATCATAAGCCAATCTTGCTTGGGTATGAATTAATGAATCAATACCAACTGCGGTTTTCCATTCGCCATCATAATTAAATGCTCTATCTGAACAACTAAATAATAAAAACTCAGTATTGGGCATGTTGTTTTTAAATTTCTTCAATACTGGTCGCATTGCGCGATAGTAATACTCATAATCGGTATCATCAGGCTTGAACATTAAATTTACGCCATATTGAAAAACAATTAAATCATAATATCCTGATTTGTTGATTTCGGCTAATAAATCGCTGTTTACTTTCTTCAATTCAACACCGGTAATTCCTCTAAAAGAAAAATTATCCAATACAATTCCTGATTGTGGTTCAGAACTAATACCGTAAATTGGAGTTTTATTAGACGCGACCGATAATTTAGCTTTACTTGAGGTTGAACTACCTACTAAAATTCGGTTAAAGTTTTTATTGGCTGGATATTTTCTGATAGAATCTTGAATAGTTACCGAAATAGAATCGCCTTTGCCATAAAGCAACCATTTTTGAGTAACTTGATTTGGATTTTTACGACTATTATCACTAAAATTAATATCTAAATCATCACTAAAAAAAGAATATCCTGAGAAGAAAAGTTGCGAATTAGAATTGGATTTTTTGAAATTATCGGCTTCAACAGTTCCGGTAGCTACCAATTTTGCTGTTTTTCTAAAATCGGCTGAAATACTTGTTATTGGAACATAACCAACACCTTTTTGTTCGCCAAAATAGTTTTGAAGCATTTCTCTAATATCTTGAGTAATAAAATCACCTTCTATTTGGCTATCTCCAAACCATGCAATTCTAATTTTTACATTTTTGCCTTCAGATAATGCGATAAGTTTTTCATTAAATTTTGTTAATGCAGGTTGCAAAGTATCCGCATTAAAACGAATTAATGTGCCTTTTTTTACAAAAGCATCAAAATCATTTACAACAACACCATCAACTACAGTTATTCCTGCTTTTTTATTTTTTTTGGAAGAAGTATTTTTAGATTTTTCTTTAACAAGAATATCCGAAAGTAAATTTACATTTTTAAAATACGGATAATAGTCTATAAATTCTTTAGAAAATACAGATAATGTCAACTGAATAATAGTAACTACTAAAATTAAGATAATGACTTTTCTACTATTGTTCATTGAACTTTAAAGGATAAAATGTTTGCCGAAACGGTCTAATCTGAGTAACAGAAATAAATAGAATTTATTGTGTTAACTGAATGTAAATTTCACGGCAAAAGTAGAAAAAAGGTTGTATGATTTGTTTATTTCTTCAAATTTATTTTCTTCAAATAAATAAACGGTAAAATGAGCTAAAGTTTAAGCGGCAATTTTTTCAAAAGCTATAAAATTAGTCAGTTCACCATCTTTATTAAAAATTGGAAATCCTTTAATATGGCATTTGTAAATTGCACCATCTTTGCAATAATTTATAACCGTTTTCTCAAAAGGCTGTTTATTTTTAATTGCTGATCCAATTTCTTTAGAAATAGTTGTATCTGTTAATTCACCTTGAAACATTCTTGGTGTTTTTCCAACAACTTCTTCAGGTTTATAACCATTCATTAAAATCATGTTTTTAGAAGCAAATACTATTTCAAGATTAGTATCTGTTACAACAATTACCGTATTGTGTTGCAATTCATCTGAGAATGACCAATTAGTTTCGGCTTTGTTTTGAGAAATTATTTTAGTCAACAAATTAGAATCACTAAATGAATCTCTTGTTTGATTGAAAAAAATACTATAAAAATCCCAAGAAATCAAAGGTAACGATTTGATTTTTTGTTCTTTATAATGTTTCGCTAGCGTGGTTTCATATTCTCTTAATTCCATAACTTTAGTGCTAATTTGCTTCAAATATAATCGGAAATTAGATTGTGAGAATGTTTAAAAGTAAAATTAACTTTTGTTGAACTTCTTTAAAAATCAAATCGCAACTGTACAACAACCGTTTTTTTTATTTCGGTATTTAAATTATTTAATGAAATTCCGAGTAATCGCACAGAATCTTTCATGCGTTCTTGGTACAATAATTCTTTTGCTGTTTCATAAAGCAATCCTTTATCAGAAATAAAATAAGGTAATGTTTTACTTCTTGTTTGGGTTGTAAAATCGCTGTATTTTATTTTTAATGTTACTGTTTTGCCCGAAATATTGTATTTTTTTAATCGTTTTTCAAGTTCAGCAGCAATTTGTTCTAATCGTTCTTGCATGTAAATTTCAGAAGTTAAATTTTCATTAAATGTGTGCTCGGCAGCAACCGATTTAGAAATTCGATTGGGTTTTACTTCGCTATTGTGAATGCCACGAACTATGTTATAATAAAATCCGCCACTTTTACCAAAATGTTGTTCTAAATATTCTTTGGTTTTAGTTTTTAAATCTTTACCAGTGAAAATTCCGTGTTGGTACATTTTTTCGGTGGTAACTTTTCCAATTCCGTAGAATTTTTTAATGTCTAATTGTTCTAAAAAAAGCACAACTTCATCTGGATTTACCGTTTTTTGTCCGTTAGGTTTATTGTAATCGCTTGCTATTTTGGCAACAAATTTATTTACTGAAATTCCTGCAGAAGCTGTTAATCCGACTTCATCAAAAATTCGTTTTCTAATTTCTTGGGCTAGTAATGATGCACTGGGATTTCCTTTTTTGTTTTGCGTAACATCCAAATAAGCTTCGTCAAGCGAAAGTGGTTCGACCAAATCGGTATAATCATAAAATATTTTCCTTATTTTATTGGAAATCTCTTTATAACGGTCAAATCTTGGTCGAACAAAAATTAAATCAGGGCAATTTCTTTTAGCCTGAACGCCACTCATAGCGCTTCTTACACCGAATTTTCTGGCTTCATAACTTGCTGCCGAAACTACGCCACGCACTTCACTTCCGCCTACAGCTAATGGTTTTCCTTTGAGTTCGGGATTATCCATTTGCTCGACAGAAGCGTAAAAGGCATCCATATCTACATGAATAATTTTTCGCAATTTAATTTCGTTTGACACAACACAAATTTAAACAGGATTTTATTAATTTGACTTAAATTAAAGTATTTTTGTTTTCATTAATACGATTTTCTAGAACATCGTAATGACTTTACAAATGATAGAAATTGAACGAAAATATTTAGTAACTTCTTTAGATTTTAAGAAAGAAGCTTTTGCACAAAATCATATAGCTCAAGGCTATCTTAATTCTAATCCTGAACGAACTGTTAGAATAAGAATAAAAGGCGATAAAGGCTATTTAACAATTAAAGGAATTGGTAATGAAAGTGGCACTTCACGATTAGAATGGGAACAAGAAATTGCACTTGAAGATGCTAAAAAATTACTAGCACTATGTGAAAAAGGTGTGATTGAAAAAACACGTTATGAAGTAAAATCAGGAAATCATGTAATTGAAATTGATGAATTTCACGGCGAAAACGAAGGCTTATTTATGGCCGAAATTGAACTTAAAAACGAACATGAAACTATTGAAAAACCTACTTGGTTAGGGAAAGAAGTTACTGGTGATCAACGTTATTATAATTCTTATATTAGTTTAAATCCGTTTAAAAATTGGTGATTATTTTTGCAAAATCTCTAAGGTAACTTTTATGTATCCTGCGCCACTACTTGATGCAATGTTAAAAAAAGCTTTCCTAGATAAATCAATTTCTCTTCCTCTTACAAATGGACCTCGATCGGTAATCTCAACTACAACTGATTTTCCGTTGGATTCATTAGTAACTCTAATTTTAGTTCCAAAAGGCAATGTTTTGTGAGCTGCTGTTAATTTAGTTTTATCATAAAGTTTACCGCTTGCAGTTCTTCTACCGTGAAATTTATCGGCATAGTAAGAGGCGTGAGCACTTTTTTTAAAAGGTTTAAATTTTCCTTTGTATTCAACAATTGTATCGGTAATAGTAATTTCTTGTATTTCTTTTTTAGTCTTTAAAATTGTGTCTTTGCTTCTTTTCTTTGAATCTTGTTTTTCTGCATTTACTGTTTGTGCTACAAATGTAGTTCCAGCTAAAAGTGCTATTAAAACAAAAACCAATATTGATACACTTCTTTTCATTTTTTTTAATTTGAAATTGATTTAACAAAAGTAATGCCTTTTAGAAATTAAGGTTTGTAGAATTAGTTTTACAAAGCTAAAAAAGTCCTAATTAGGACTTTAATTTATTAAAACCATAATTTCCATGGTATTCTAGAAAGCACTAAAAGTAGTCCGATAATATAGGGTAAATACAATGCTTTGAATTTGGCTTCGCTTGTAGCGGCTTTTTTATGTCTTGACCATCCTATAGTTATAAAAACAATTGCTATTATATTTACTAACGGATGTTCTAGTGATGTTAATCTTAAATCGGCATCATGCATTAAACCAAAACTTTCTTTTCCGTAAGGAGAAACAAAATATAAAATTAATCCAACTACCAATTGAATGTGCATTGCAATCAAAGCAAATAAAGCTATTTTTCTATCTTTTGGTGTAAACTCTTTTTTCTTTAAATATCCTACTAATGAATTAATTGATGCAACAAATAACAATAAAAGTGCTAGATAAGCCCAACCTGAATGGAATTTTTGAATAAAATGATACATGAAGTTTTAGTTTTTGATTTAACAAATATATAGAAAAAAAAGAATAAAAAAAACCTCATTCGCTAAAGAATGAGGTTTAAGGAATAATTATAAATTGTTTATTTCTTAGAAATTATAGCTCATCGAGAAATTCCAAGTTCTACCAAAACCATAGAAAACTGTGTTACTTGTGTCAACACCATTGTATGTTTTTGTATCTAAATAAGTTTGATATAATGCATCTGTTGTGAATTCACTTCTAGTTTTAACATGATTATTTGAACTTGATTCAGCAATGAAAATTTTATCTAATAAATTGTTTACGTTAGCTCTAAAGTTTACTGATTCACCTTTATTTTTTCCGACCAACATTTTATAAGAGAATCCAGCATCAACTAGACCAAAAGCTGGCAATTTTAATGAACCTCTATTGGTTTCTGTAGCAAAATTTGCAGGAGAAATATTAGCATATAATTTATCGGTGTACAAGTAATTTGCATCTAATGTTACTCGTTTTACAATTTCATAAGCACCACCAATTGAAGCAGTTAATTGAGCAGAGTTTCCAACTTTTACTTTATCTAAATATAAAGTTGTAGCAGTTCCACCAGCAATCGGATTGTTAGTAACATCATATCTATTACTTACACTATTTCCTTTGTAATCCCAGCTACCTAATGAGAACATTCCGTTTACCTTAAATTTATCGGTAACTTTAGCATTCATGTCAACTTCAACTCCTGAGTGCACTTCGGTAATTCCTGAGAAATCATAATATCCGCCCGGATTATCTGCAGCAACATCATTAGAACGTTGGTATCTATCTTTCCAAGTAGTATTGTATAAATTTATGTTAGCATTGAATCTTGAAGATCTAAATCCATATCCAGCTTCAAATCCGGTAATTTTTTCGTTAGTTAAATTTCCGTTAACTAAAGAAGCATTATTTGGATAAACGGCATTAAAAAATGGTTGTTTAGAATAATAACCTGCATTTACAAAAACATTATGTTTTCTGTTAATGTTGTAGTTAATTCCTCCTTTTACGTCTCCACCAAGAATGTTTTTGTAAGGTGTTGAAGCAAGATCATTAGAAGCTAAATATTTGAAATAATCAACTCTTTTAAATCCTTGTTGAGAAACTGCTGCTTGAATGTAAGCTGTAAGTTTTTCTGTAGTATATTCTAATTGAGTGAATCCGCCTAACCAATTTACATTTCCATCATTGTTGTAAGAAACTTTTTGTTGGTGATCAACATTAAAAAACGGATTGATACTTGGTGATGATTCATAAACTTGGTATAAAACTCTGTTTGGATCATTAATATTTCCGTTAGATGCAACTCCGTTAGCAACGGTTGTGTTGTCTAAGAATGCCGATGAACCCAATAAGTCACTTACATTTTGGTAGTGAATTCCTTTGTAAGTTCTTAAATCAACTCCAAAATCTAAAGTCAATTTGTCTGTTAATTTAGTGTTTAAACTAGCAACTCCACCATACCAATTGTGTGAATTGATAGAAGATATTTTAGAAATACCATTAGCTAAATTATTAGCTGTAGCTGTACTACTCAAATAGTTTCCGTTAGTTAATGTTCTTGTAGAACTTGTTGGTGTTAAACCAGGAATATTTACTGTTTGACCTGAATTATAACCGTAAATTAAGTCAAAATTAATTGATCCGTCTGGTCTTCTAAAGTTGCTTGCATTGTAGTTTAATCCTCTAATTCTTCCAGCACCATTAGTTCCGCCACCTCGACCCCAAGAGCCATAAACTACGGTTGATAGTTTAGTTTTTTCAGAGATTTTATAGTCCCAATTTAAAGACATTACTGGTTTATGGTAGTAATTAACTCTAAAGTTATTTTCAACACCGTTCAACAATCCCCAATCGGCATTGTATTTAATATTTGGCTCACCATTTTGACCATATTTTAAGTAATCGGCAACTGTAATTGCTGTACCTCTTTGATTGTGCCATTGCGGCGCACCAGTAAATGTAAATTGAATATCATGTTTAGGATTAATTTCATAACCTAGAGCGATGAAGTAATTAGCACCTTCAAATTTAGTTCCATCAACATAACCATCACCTCTTGTTTGACTTAATAAAATAGAAGCAGACAAACCGTTTTTCATCTTACCAGTTGAATAAGATGTTTGTGTTTTAAGGTAATTATTGTTTGCAGTTCCAACAGAAACTACTCCGCCTTCTTTCATGTCAGAAGTTCTAGTGATTACATTAATAGTTCCTCCAACAGAAGAAATTGCTAATTTAGAAGAACCCAAACCTCTTTGCACTTGCATTGCAGAAGTAACATCAGACAATCCAGCCCAATTGCTCCAAAAAACACGACTGTTTTCCATATCATTAACAGGAACACCATTAATCATTACAGCAATATTTTCTTGAGAGAAACCACGAATAGTAACTCTTGAATCTCCAAAACCACCACCAGCTTTAGACGCATATACTGAAGGTGTATTTTTAAGAATTTCTGGAAACTCTTGATTTCCTAATTTCTGTTGAATTTCTGATGCTTTGATAGTTGAAACTGCTACTGGAGTTTTTCTATCTTTTGCAACATCAATTACTGAACTTTTAACAACTACTTCATCCAGTTGATTTGAATCTGAAGCAAGTTTAATAGTTCCCAAGTCAACTGTTTCACCACTTTTAACTGTGAAATTAATTGTTAGTGTTTTGTAACCAATATAAGATACAACTACTTGACCTGAAGTAGCGGTTGTGTTTAAAATGAATTTTCCGTCAATGTCTGTAGAAGCTCCAGTTGCGGCACCTTTAACTACAATGTTTACTCCAGGCAAACTTCCGTTTAGTTCATTGTCTATTACAGTTCCTTTTATTTTTCCTTGAGAAAACATTGCTGTTGTCATCAGTAAAAATACTATTGAAAATAAATTAATACTAACTTTTTTCATCTTGTTTTTGTTTTTAAAAATTGTTTTGGCAAAATTCCAACTTTTATATCTTATAAATGTTAAGCGAATGTTAATAAAGTGTTTTTTATTGCGTTATTCTTTACAATTTAGACTATTGTGCATTTTTATTAAATTATATACAACGTTTTAGTAAAAAAAATAAAAAAACCTCAAACTTTAAAAAGAATGAGGTTAAGTAGTTTATTTTTGATATTTAGTTATCCTTTAAGAAAATATTTCAATAAAAATTCAGTAGAACTATCATGATTTTTAACTTCTTTAGAGTTGATTTCGTCTAAAATAGAATTGGCTAATTGTTTACCAAGTTCAACACCCCATTGATCATAACTAAAAATGTTCCAGATAATTCCTTGAACAAAAATTTTGTGTTCATACAAAGCTACAAGTGAACCTAAAGATTCTGGAGTAAGTTTATCAATTAAAATGGTGTTTGTAGGTTTATTTCCTGTGAAAACTTTAAAAGGTTTTAAGTAAGCAGCTTTAGATTTTTCAATACCCTGTTTATCAAATTCCGCTTGAACTTGCTCTTCAGTTTTTCCGTTTAACAAAGCTTCGGTTTGTGCAAAAAAGTTAGACATTAGCTTGTCATGATGGTCTTTATTTCCGTATAAAGGTTTTACATATCCAATAAAATCTGTCGGAATTAATTTTGTTCCTTGATGAATTAATTGAAAAAAGGCGTGTTGTGAATTGGTTCCAGGTTCACCCCAAATAATAGTTCCTGTTTGGTAGTTTACTGGTTTTCCGTCACGACCAATACTTTTTCCGTTGCTTTCCATAATTCCTTGCTGTAAGTATGGTGCTAACTTTTGCAAATATTGTGTGTACGGAATCAAGGCTTCACTTTCGGCACCAAAGAAATTATTGTACCAAACACTTAACAAAGCTAAAATTACAGGAATATTTTTATCGAAAGATTCGTTTTTAAAATGTTCATCCATTTGATTGGCGCCTTTCAATAATTTGTCAAAATTATCAAATCCAACAGCTAAACTAATTGATAATCCAACGGCACTCCAAAGCGAGAATCGTCCACCAACCCAATCCCACATTGGAAAAATGTTATTGGAATCGATTCCGAATTCAGTAACCTCTTGAATATTTGTAGAAACGGCAACAAAATGCTTTGCAACATCTTCTTGTTTAGCTGATTTCAAAAACCAACTTCTAATAGTTTCTGAATTGGTAAGTGTTTCTTGAGTTGTAAATGTTTTAGAAACGATAACAAACAATGTTGTTTCTGGATTTATTTTTTTGATTATTTCGTTAACATGATCACCGTCAACATTAGATACAAAATGCACATTTAGTTGATTTTTATAATATTGAAGCGCTTCTACAACCATTGCTGGTCCCAAATCTGAACCGCCAATTCCAATATTAACTACATCAGTAAATGGTTTTCCTGTAAATCCTTTTCTTTCACCAGAAACAATCTCATTGGTAAATTTTTCAATACTTCTTTTTACTGCATAAATTTCAGGAATTACATTTTTACCATCAACTAAAACATTTGCAGATTCTGGAGCACGCAAAGCAGTGTGAAGCACCGCACGATTTTCTGTTTGATTGATTATATCACCATCAAAATATTTAGAAATTGCGTCTTTTAAATTAACTTCATCTGTAAGTTTTAAAAGCAAATTTATAGTTTCTTGATTGATATTGTTTTTAGAATAATCTATTAAAAAATCATTCCATTGTATGTGAAATTTTGCCGCTCTATCTGCATCATTTTCAAACATTTCTTTAATTGAATTGTTTTGCATTTTTGAAAAGTGATTTTTCAAATTCTGCCATGAATTAGTAGAAGTTGGATTTGTATCTTGTAAGGCCATTTTATAAAATTTTGAATGTCAAAATTAGATAAAAGATTGTAGAAAAAACAACACGCTTATAAAAATTATCGGATAACACTCTCTGAAAACGTTGTAGTAGCGTAAAAAGTTAAATTACGTTTTAAATTTAATTTCGGAAACGCTGTCTAATTCACGTTTTAAAGAACGTGTTTGCTCTTTAAATCTTGGTAAATTTCGTCCTTCCATAACTTGAGAATTAGGAAGTTTTAGTTTTAGAGCATCCATTTGAACGCCATTTTTCCAAAAACGATAGCACACGTGTGGCCCGGTTGCCAAACCAGTACTTCCAACTTTTCCGATTATTTCGCCTTGTTTTACACGTTGACCACGGCGAACAAGAATTTTAGACATGTGTAAATATTGTGTCGAATAAGTTTTATCGTGTTTTACTTTTACAAAATTTCCGTTTCCTGCGGTGTAACCTGCTTGTTCTACAACTCCGGCAGCGGTTGTCATAATTGGAGTTCCTGTTGGTGCGGCATAATCGGTTCCGTTATGGGCTTTCCATTTTAATTGTACCGGATGAAATCTACTTTTTGAAAATCGGGAAGTAATATTTACAAATTTTAAAGGCGCTTTCAGGAAAAAGTTTTTCAATGCTTTTCCGTTTTCATCATAATAGTCTACTTTTCCATTTCGTTCTTGCACGAATGGAAAAGCATAAATCTTTTCTCCTTTATATTCAAAATAAGCGGCACGCAAACTATCTACTCCATCATAAATAGTATCGTTAATGTATCTTTCGGTAAAGCTCAAAGCAAATTTATCGCCTTTTCGTGATTTGAAAAAGTCAATTGACCATGCAAATACTTTTGTCAATCGTCCTGACAATGTTGGCTCAATTTTTAAACTGCGTAATGTTTGCGTAAGCGAACCTGTTAATTCTCCTGCAACAGTTCTCACTTTAAACGTTAACGGACGTGATTTTTTAAATCCAACAATAGAATCTGTTAAATCAACTAAATAATAATCTAATCGATTGGGTTGGTATATTAAATATTGAAGTTTATTGTATTTATCTTTAGAACGAAGGCAAATGTAAGGCCTTTTAAATCGTACACTTGTTGGAAAAGAATCTTTAATTATTTTAATTATTTCAGAGGCTTTCTTGCCGTTAAGATTTTGTTTTTTCAGTATTCTTTCAAAAGTATCTTGACTTTGAATAGTGTCGTAATGTACATTAAAATCATCATAGTGAAAACCAAAATCGACTATTGGCTTTTGAGGTTCACTAGCTTCAATAACATATTCTTCTTGTGCTTTTTTACAAGAATATATAGAAATTAAAACCAATAAAATAATGGCGATTTTTTTCAATATGCTTTTTTTAATCTTTAACAATCTTCACCCCAATTTTTCAATTCTTCTTCGCTCCAAAGTTCAGGAAAAAATATTCTTCGTTGGTATTTTGGATGCATGTATTTCTTCCAATCACTTCCGCCGGTTGCTTCACCTGAGCCTTGACCACTTTCAATATATTTTTTTGCTGTATTTAAATGACCCATTACCCAAGTAATATTTACCGTTTTGTCATAATGGCGCATTGCTGCAACTAAAGTTTCATTTTGTTGATCTTCAAGAGGTAATTCTTTGAATTTTTGCCAAATGTTTATCGTGTTGTATTCTTGCATATATCGCAAAAAAACGTCTTTATATTTTCTCTCAAATTCAAGAATCAAATAAGACTTTTCGCCTGTTTTATAGTCTTTTCCTGCTGCTTGCCAATACAAATGTTCAAACGCATGAGAATAAGGTGTGTCTCTATCAATTGTTGCTCTAAAGCGATAATCTATTAAATTAATTAAATCTGTAGATGAAAATTCAATTAATCTATACTGAGCACTTTGAAAACCACTTGCTGGAGTTAATGTGTTTCTGAATTTCATGTATTGTTCCACTTCCATGCCATTACCCATAATATCGAAAGATGTAGTTAGCATATCAAAATAGCGACTGATTCGCATTAATCTTTCGGCAAAAAAACTAGTATTAGGTTTTTCAGTGTGGCAAACTTGTTTAATTTCCCACAAAATCATCTTGAATAACAATTCATTTACTTGATGATACATTATAAAAACCATTTCATCTGGCAAAGTTGTTCTTTGAGTTTGCAAATTTAACAATGCATCGGTTTGAATATAATCCCAATAGGTAATTGGTTTTGACCAAAGTAAACCTTCAAGATGTGTTTCGGTTTTTTGATTTATTTCATCAAATTTTTTATCTAATTCTTCAATTAAATGAGTTGTTTCTAAATTCATTATTTTACTTTTATTGTAAAAGGATTTGCTAATCCTTTGAAAGATTCTAAATCTGCTTTAATAGAACCTACTGCTAAACTTGCTTTTATTCTTAAAGGAATTTTATTTTCATCGTCTGATATCCAAACCGTTAAACTTTCTTCTTCTTTAAAAACCCTTCCTGATTGCACTAATGGACGAAATATCATGCACGGAACGGTTCCAAATTTAGTGTCTAAATCTTCACGACCTATGAACTTTAACTTAAATTTTGTGCTTTCGTCATCAAAAAACATATCAACAGCAATAGATTCTCCTACCTTTAATTTATCAACTGTTGGATGATTTCTAAGATAATAAAATGTTGAAATTATATCTTGAACGTTTTCAGAAGTTGTAAAATTTTTAGAAGTATCGTTTTTGTAATCTTTTACTAAGATAGTATTTTTATCTTGATTGAAGAAACCTTCTTGATTTTTAGTATAGCCGCCTTCATCAATTTTTCTAACATATTGATACGGTTTTCCTGTAACTTTATCAAAATAAGACTCATAGTTATCTTCTACTTTAAAAAACCATTTTGACATTCCGGTGGTATATCCTCTTCCAATGGCGTGATATACTTTTTTATTGTTTTTAGTCGCTTCTTTGACTTCAAGAGTTGCATAACCAGCGGTTACTAAACCGTAGTGAATTCTAAATTTAAACCATTCACCAACATCAAACGCAGATTGTCTTTGCGTATCAAAACTTACAGTTAAAAAAAGCAATGCTAGAATAATTATCTTTTTCATTTTATGACTTTATTAATTAATTTTATAACTGTAATACAATTTTTGTTCCAAATGTATTAAAACAAAAAAACTCCGTCAAATAATGACGGAGTTTTTATGCTATTAACCAACCAAAAACTATAAATTATGAAAATTTATATAAAAATTGAAGGAAACCACTCCTTCTCTTTTTGTTGGTACAAAGATACTAGTGTTTTTGATTTATTCGCAATAAAAATTTGACTTTAACATATATTTATTAAAAATGTCGACACTACAACGTTGTATTTTGATAATTGTTTAATAAAATGTGAAAATTATAACGTTCCTCTTAAAGCTTGCTCACGTTCAATCGACTCAAAAAGTGCTTTAAAGTTACCCGCTCCAAAACCTTTGGCGCCCATTCGTTGAATTATTTCAAAAAATAATGTTGGTCGGTCTTGAACTGGCTTGGTAAATATTTGTAAAAGATAACCATCTTCATCAGCATCAACCATTATGGCTAGTTTTTCTATTTCATTAATATCCTCTTTCATCATGTCCATGTGAACGCCTAATCGCTCTGGAATTGCCTGATAATAGGTATGTGGTGGTGCAGAAAGAAAATCGACTCCACGTGAACGTAATTCGGAAACAGTTTTTATAATATCATCAGTTGCAATGGCAATGTGCTGAATTCCTGGTCCGCCATAAAAATCTAAATATTCTTCTATTTGCGATTTTTTCTTTCCTTCGGCTGGTTCGTTTATTGGAAATTTAATTCTTCCGTTGCCATTACTCATGACTTTACTCATTAAAGCCGAGTATTCAGTATTGATTTGTTTATCATCAAAAGAGAGAAAATTTACAAATCCCATAACTTCTTCATAGAATTTCACCCACGTATTCATTTCGTTCCAGCCTACATTTCCAACCATGTGATCTATGTATTTTAAACCCGTGGTAGTTGGATTATAATCGGATTTCCATTCTTTGTAACCTGGTAAGAATATTCCGTTGTAGTTTTTTCGTTCTACAAATATATGCACGGTTTCTCCATAGGTATAAATTCCAGAACGTACGACTTCTCCGTGTTCATCTTTTTCAACAGTTGGTTCCATAAAAGAACGTGCGCCTCGTTTCATGGTTTCTTCATAGGCAGATGTGGCGTCTTCAACCCAAAGCGCAGCTACTTTTACACCATCTCCATGTTTTTGAAGATGTGCATGAATTGGTGAGTCTTGCGTTAATGGAGTTGTAAGTACAATTCTGATTTTGTCTTGCTTTAAAACATAACTTGCTTTGTCTTTTACACCAGTTTCTAAACCTGCATAAGCTAATGATTGATAACCAAAAGCAGTTTTGTAATAATGAGCAGATTGTTTTGCGTTTCCTACATAAAACTCAACATAATCTGTTCCTAAAAGCGGAAGGAAATCTTGTGCTCCTTCAAATATTTTTTCTAAGCCGTATTCGACTGATTTTACTTCTTTTGACATTTCTTTTTATTTTTAACTACTCAACATTTATTGAATCTATTGCTATTGTATCCTTTGAAATCGTGTTTTTTTCAACGGTATCTCTAACAATAGTATGTTGAGTGGTTTTAGTTTCGTAATATTTTTTTAAAAACTCTTTGGTAATATCTTGTTGGGCAAATATTAAAAAAGCACAATAGATAATAATAAATAATGAACTAAACACTACTCCAATTATACAAAGTATTCGTCCAATATTTACATTAGATTTACTCTGCAAAGAATAGTTTTCAGAGTTTAAGTAAAATTCATTCAAACTTTTATTAGCTATTACCAATCCAATAATTGATAAAACAAGTGAAATTACAGCGAAAATGCCACAGCAACAGCCCAAAAAAATTATCATTAAACTTAGTATACCGAGTATCAAAGAACCTGGATCTGCTGATAGTTTATTATACATCTATTATTTTTTAATAATTTAAATTTTATTCTAACCAACTCTTGTAATATTTTCCGTCATCAATTCCCATGGCGGCTTCAGTAACCATTAAAGGTCTAAAAGTATCAACCATTACAGCAAGTTCTTCGGTTATTGTTTTACCAATACTGCGTTCCATTGCACCTGGTGCTGGTCCGTGTGGAATCCCTTTTGGATGTAATGTGATGTGTCCTTGTTCGATATTGTTTCTCGACATAAAATCGCCATCTACATAATACAAAACCTCATCCGAATCAATATTGCTATGATTATATGGTGCCGGAATTGATTTTGGATGATAATCATATAATCTCGGACAAAATGAACATACTACAAAAGTTGCTGTTTCAAATGTTTGATGCACTGGTGGCGGTTGGTGTACGCGTCCGGTTATTGGTTCAAAATTATGAATTGAAAATCCGTACGGAAAATTATAGCCATCCCAACCCACTACGTCAAACGGATGTGTTGCATAAACGAATTCGTGCATCATTCCTTCTTTTTTGATTTTGATTAGGAAATCACCTTTTTCGTCATGGGTTTCTAATTCAGTAGGCAATTTAAAATCGCGTTCGCAAAATGGTGAATGTTCTAAATGTTGACCTGATTCGTTTTTATATCGTTTTGGCGTATAAAAAGGCGAAAAACTTTCCACATAAAACAATCTATTTTCTTCGGTATCGAATTGAATTTGGTAAATCATTCCACGTGGAATAATTAGATAATCTCCATATTCAAAATCGATATTTCCCATCATTGTTCTTAATTTTCCGCTTCCTTTGTGGATGAAAATTAATTCGTCGGCATCGGCATTTTTATAGAAATATTCCGTTAATGATTTTTTTGGAGCAGCAAGTCCAATTGTGCAGTCTTTATTGACTAACATTGGTGTTCTGCTTTCTAGAAAATCATCTTTTGGTTGTAGTTCAAATCCTTTTAACAATAACGATTTGATGTTTTTATCGATTGCAATTTTTGGTTCAACCGAATATGATTTTAGAATTTCTTTAACTTGTGTTGGTCGGTGAACGTGATACAATAATGCAGAATGTCCGTGAAAACCTTCAGTTCCAAACAGTTGTTCATAGTATAATCCGCCGTTAGGTTTTTCAAACTGTGTATGGCGTTTTTGTGGAAAATTTCCAAGTTTATGATAAATTGGCATTTTTTAAATATTAGATTTACGATATTAAATATTAGATTTTGTAAAACTAAATAGAAACTCACTCAGGATTTCTCTTGATGAGGAATTTTAAATGGATTAGTAAGTTGTCCCATTTTTTCATGTAACAAATATCGTTAAAAATATTTTTTGAAATTACTTTTCTTGAAAAATTTATCAAAACAAAAAGGCATTAGTAACTGAATCATCAATAACTAATGCCTTTTAATAATTATTTATTATTTTTAATCTTGTTTGTCTGGATTATTCAGTTTACTATTTTTCTTGCTGTATGCAAAATAAATTATAAGACCTATTGCCAACCAAACGAAAAGTCGTAACCAGTTTGCCCATCCTAAACCTAAAATCATTAAGAAACAAACTAAAGCACCAGCTATTGGAACAAATGGCACCAATGGTGTTTTAAATTCACGTTTCATGTTTGGCTCAGTTTTTCTTAAAACAATAACAGAAATACAAACTAAAATAAAAGCAAATAAAGTTCCAATACTAGTCATATCACCAACAATGTCGCCAGGAATAAATGCGGCAAACAATCCAACAATTACAAGAATTGCTAAATTAGCTTTGTAAGGTGTTTTAAATTTTGGATGTAAATCACTAAAAGATTTTGGCAACAATCCGTCTTTACCCATTGAATAAAAAACGCGAGATTGACCTAAAAGCATTACTAAAATAACAGATGTAAATCCGAATAAAATTGCAACTGTTACAAATTGAGCTAACCAGCCATATCCAGGCATGAATGCTTCAATTGCATGAGCTACCGATGCTTCTTTACCGGTTGTTCTAAAAAATTCTACTGGTGCAAGTCCGGTTAATACATGAGCAAAAAGTATGTATAAAACAGTACAAATTGCCAATGAACCAAGAATTCCTATTGGCATATCTCTTTTAGGATTTTTAGTTTCTTGAGCTGCTGTACTTACTGCATCAAATCCTATAAAGGCAAAGAAAACAGTTCCAGCTGCGCCAATTATTCCCCAAAATCCTCCAAAATCATATTTCAAACCATGTTCATCAATATAAGTTGTTGCTTTAGGAATATAATTTTCGTGATTTACCGGATTAATAAAATGCCAACCAAAAACAATTATCATAATTACAATTGAAACTTTGGTAATTACAATTAATCCGTTTACAAATGCTGATTCTTGAGTTCCTTTTATCAAAAGCAAACTAATAATTGCTACAATAAAAAATGCAGGTAAATTAATAATTCCATGCTCAATAACTTGATGTGTTGCTGGATCTATTACTTTCTGGAACGGCGAATGACAAAATTCATACGGAATTGGCTTGACTCCTAAAACGGAGACCAGTAAATTATTGAGATATTCACTCCATGCAATTCCAACTGTTGCGGCTCCAACTGCATATTCTAAAATTAAATCCCAACCAATTATCCAGGCCAATAGTTCGCCCATTGTTGCATAGGTATAGGTGTAAGCGCTACCTGAAATTGGAATTGAAGAAGATAATTCAGCATAGCATAATCCTGCTAAAGCACAACCAATAGCTGCAACAATAAATCCGATTGTTACAGATGGTCCAGCGTTTTGAGCAGCAGCAGTTGCAGTTCTTACAAAAAGTCCAGCGCCAATAATTGCTCCTATTCCTAATGCTACCAACGACCAAGCCGTTAGTGTTCTTTTCATTCCTTTTTCAGAATCTGAAGCTTCGGATAATAATAATTGTAAAGGTTTTTTCTTCCAAATAGACATAATTTATCTTTTTTAGTTTATTGTGTTCAAATATACTTTTTTTGTTTAATATTTCTAAATAAATAGCAATATTCTCTTGTTTTAAAACCAAAAACCTATGTTAAACCAGAAAAAACCTTTTGGTAATTCTGGCGACCATGAATATTTTATTTCTAATGGCCCAAGAACAGTTTCTAATCCATAACCTACTGCATAACCAGTATATTTTGGTGTTGCTAGCCAATTTCCTGAACTAAATAATTTGTCTTCAGCATTAGCAATATTTGCTGAAAAGTTAAAATGGTTTTTTTTGTAAAATTCAATATCTAAGGTAGCCAACGATTTAATGTAACTATCTGAAGCTACGGAAACAAAATCGTAGCCATAAAAGGGTTTGAAATTATTTACTGTATTAAATCCGTAACCGCCAAGAACAAAATCTAAAAAATGCACGCTGTCTTGTCCAAAAGACAAACCTGCTTCTGATTGAAATTTTAGGTTGATTACTTTGTAAAAAGTTCTTGTTATTCCGAATTCACCTTTTAAGATAGAAAATCGACTAAAATTATTAGTGTAATTAGTTGAATATAAATAAGTTTGAATATCTCCATTAAAAAACCATCCTTTTTTAGGAAAATATTTATTATCAAATGAATCATATTTAATATAGCCGAATGCACTGGCATAATCACTATTTTCAAATATTGGGTTAGTGTTTTGAAGCGTTTTAGATTTAATTTTGAGATGTTTTAATTCTACACCGCCACCAAGAAGAAATTTTTGCGCAAAAATTGTTTGAAGATAGGCTTGATTTGTCAAATCTGAATAATCTACATTAATACTATTGATGTTGAATTGAGAAAACAACGCGCCATTATTAAAATCAGTTGTAATATTTCGGTTGAATTGATTAAAACGTGATTTGAAACCAAAACTAAAGTAAAATCCGTTGTCAATATAATAATCCAAATTGTATCTAAAATTATCTCCAAGTCCTAAATCTAGTGAAATAACATCGTTTCTAAAAATTGATTTCTTTTGGGTTATGTTTATTAAAGCAGCACTTTTATACAAACCGTCATAGTGTAATCCGAATTTTAAAAAAGTTTTATTTTTACTCTCAGTTAAAATTAAATTTAATTCGTCACCTGGTTTTAAATCGTTTATTTGGTAACTTAATGAGCTAAAATTTCCTGTTGTATTTAGTGCATTAATTCCTTTTTTTAGTTGGTCATAACTTATTTTTGATCCTTGCTTGAAACCAAGTTTACCAATAACATAAGCTCGAGTGTAATTTTTTACATCGTTAATACTTATTCTATCTATTTGAATACTGTCGGCTTTACATTTTAAGTTATTGATTTCATACTCATTGTTTTTTACTGCTAATTTCTTCAAATCGTTGAAAACTAACATCGCAGCTTCTTCACCTTTTTTTATAATTTCTTTTCCTTTATCAAATGATATTACCGAAAAATCTGTGATGTCTGGTTTTATATAAATATCTGTTTTTTTTACTTTTTGTTTCATATCTTCAATCATTTCTAGATTGGAAATTTGAACTAAAATTCGAGTAGCTTCTTTAAGTGAATTCCGGTCTTTTAAACCATCTTGAACATCAACGCCAATTATAATATCAGCGCCCATTTTTTTTACTTCATCAATAGGATAATTATTGGTTACACCGCCATCTATTAACAATTTTCCGTCAATTTCAACTGGTGAAAAAAGTGTCGGAAACGCCGAACTTGCAAGTAATGCTTGTGGCAAATAACCACTTCTAATCACGAGTTGTTCGCCAGTTTCAATATTGGTAGCAATGCATACAAACGGAATAGGAAGTTTGTCAAAATCTCTAATATGCCGAACAGAATGTGTTAATTTAGTAAGTAAATTGTAATTATACATGCCTTTAGACAAAGCAATTGGTACGCCAACACTAAAATTATTGAATGGTAATGACATGGCATACAACTCATCGTTTCTTTTTTCGTAAAAACTTTTAGAAGTTCGTGGAATATAATCTTGCAGAAGTTCGTCAAAATTGGTATTATGAAAGATAGAATCTATTTGAGTGGCATTGTAACCAGTTGCATATAAACCGCCAACGACTGCGCCCATGCTAGTTCCGCCAATGTAATCGATTTTTATTCCTGCTTTTTCTAAAACTTTTAAAACGCCAATGTGAGCAAAACCTTTGGCGCCACCACCAGTTAAAACCAATCCTATTTTTGGTCGTTTAATAGAATCTTGAGAATAGCTTTTTTGAGAGAATAGAAAATAGAAAATAAAGAAGAAGAAGAAAAGACGAAAACAACTTAGCCCCGATAGTAATGAAAATCCTTTTTCTTTCTTTTTTTGAAAGAAAAAGATTGAAATGGATAGCGGGAAAATGGTTTGCAAGTAAGCCTGAAACATTCGCTTCAAATATTAATTATCGATTTTATGGTAAAATTCGACAATTTTTTTGGATTTCGACACACCAACAACCTCAGAAATTTCTTTTTCGGTAGCTAATTTTAATCTTTTAACACTTTTGAAATGTTTTATTAAAGTCAACATTGTTTTTTCGCCAATTCCTGGAATGGTTTCGACTGAAGAATTTAATGCCGATTTACTGCGTTTGTCGCGGTGAAAAGTGATTCCGAATCGGTGTGCTTCGTTGCGTAAAAACTGAATTACTTTTAATGTTTCTGATTTTTTATCCAAATATAATGGTGCCGAATCGCCAGGATAAAATAGTTCTTCCAATCGTTTTGCAATTCCGATAATGGCAATTTTTCCGCGCAAACCCAAATCATCGATACTTTTTAATGCCGATGAAAGTTGCCCTTTTCCGCCGTCAATAATTATAAGTTGCGGCAATGGTTGGTTTTCGTCTAACATTCGTTTGTATCTTCGGTAAACGACTTCTTCCATTGAAGCGAAATCATTTGGGCCTTCAACGGTTTTAATATTAAAATGTCGGTAGTCTTTTTTACTCGGTTTTCCATCTTTAAAAACTACGCAAGCCGCCACAGGATTGGTTCCTTGAATATTTGAGTTATCAAAACATTCAATATGTCGTGGCTCAACTGAAAGGCGTAAATCTTTTTGCATTTGTGCCATAATTCGATTGGTGTGTCGTTCTGGATCTACAATTTGAATTTGTTTCAGTTGATCTAAACGATAATATTTGGCGTTACGTTCTGATAAATCTAAAATTTGCTTTTTATCGCCTAGTTGCGGAACGGTGACTTTAATTTTATCTCCAAAATCTAATGGAAAAGGCAAAATAATTTCACGAGAGGTTAATGCAAATCGCTCTCGAAGTTCGACTACTGCTAGTTCTAGAAGTTCTTCGTTGGTTTCGTCTAATTTCTTTTTTAGTTCTAATGTGTGCGAACGAATGATTGCTCCGTGTGCAATTTGCAAGAAATTTACATACGCTACAGCTTCATCAGAAATAATTGAAAACACATCAATATTAGAAATTTTTGGGTTTAAAATGGTGGATCGCGATTGGTAATTTTCAAGAACTTCGATTTTTTCTTTAATTTTTTGTGCTTCTTCAAAATGCATTTCTTGTGCTAATTGCTGCATTTTAATTTTGAAATCTTTTAAACTTTCTTTGAAATTTCCTTTCAATATTTCTCGAATGGCATTGACTTGAATTTGATAATTTTCAGCCAATTCATAGCCTTCACAACCGCCTTTGCAATTGCCGATGTGAAATTCTAAACACACTTTGAATTTTCCAGATGCTATGTTTTTTTCGGTTAAGTCGTAGTTGCAAGTTCGTAGCGGATACAATTCTTTAATCATATCCAAAATGGTATTCACGGTTTTGAAATTGGTGTATGGTCCAAAATATTCAGAACCATCTTTTATCATTCTTCGGGTTGGAAATATTCGAGAAAATGGCTCTTTTTTAATACAAATCCAAGGATAGGTTTTGTCGTCACGTAACAGCACATTATAACGTGGTTGGAGTTTTTTAATCAAATTATTTTCCAACAAAAGTGCATCTTGTTCAGATGAAACTACAATGTGTTTTATTTCGACAATTTTGCGGACTAATACATTAGTTTTTGCATTATCATGAACTTTATTGAAATAGGATGAAACTCGTTTTTTAAGATTTTTGGCTTTTCCTACGTATAGAATTTTTCCATCTTTATCGTAATACTGATATACTCCGGGATTATCGGGTAGCGTTTGTATTTGAAGTTCGAGTGATGGATTGTTCATTTTTTGTTGTAGGTTGTGAGTTGCCAGTTTTATTCGCAACGTTTGTCAATACGAAGGAATCTGATTGATTTTTAGTTGATTTTTAATTTGAAGTCAGATCTAAAAATTTTAACTTATTATTTTTTTGATTTATTTCAAACAAATTTAACCTTAAATTCAACACAAAACAACTACTAATTTTTCTACTTTTACAAGATGAATAAACCTGAACTACGAAAAAAGTATAAAGAATTACGAAAAAATCTTTCTGAAAAAGAAATTGAAGAAAAAAGTTTGGCAATTGCTAATCAGCTTCTGCAAATGGATATTTGGAACAAGACCTATTATCATTTATTCTTGACAATTGAAGAACAAAACGAAATTAATACCGAGTTTATCCTTCAAATACTTCATGGAAAAGATAAAGAAATAGTAATTTCAAAAAGTGATTTTAATTCGTACCAAATGACACATTATTTACTTACAGACAACACCAAATTCAAGAAAAATCAGCATAATATTCCAGAGCCAATTGATGGTTTGGAAGTTCCTGTATCAAAAATTGATGTGGTTTTTGTGCCGCTTTTAGCTTTTGATTTAAAAGGAAATCGGGTTGGTTACGGCAAAGGATTTTATGATAACTTTTTATCTGAATGCAATAATGAAACAATAAAAATTGGATTGTCCTTCTTTGAAGCTGAACCAATTATTGAATCAATTTATGAAAGTGATATTCAATTAAATTATTGTGTAACTCCTGAAAAAAATTATCGTTTTTAAATTAAATCGTCGTCGTCATCTAAAAATTTAGAAAACTTTACATTCGGATGTGACTTAACAGGCGCAAAAGCTCTTTTGTTAAAGAAAATTAAAATTCCAACTCCAGTAGAAATTGATAAATCTGCCAGATTAAAAATAGCATTAAAGAATCTGAAATCTTCTCCGCCCCAAAACGGAATCCAAGAAGGTAATTTTCCGCTCCAAATTGGAAATTCAAACATATCTACAACTTTACCATGGAACCATGTGCCATAATTATTTTCAGTAAATATTCCTGCCAAATGATATCTAGTACTTTCTTCAAAAAAGACACCGTAAAAAACTGAATCAAAAATATTACCCAATGCTCCAGCAAAAATTAATGAAATAGCAGTAATTAAAAAACTAGATTTTTCTTTTTCAATTGAATCCCACAACCAATAACCAATTCCGCCCACAGCAATTATTCTAAAGATTGTTAAGACTAATTTGCCATAATCTCCAGGAATCTTTGTTCCCCAAGCCATACCTTCGTTTTCAATAAAGGTTAAATTGAACCAACTTAATACTCTATAACTTTCTTCATAAAAGAAATTAGTCTTTATGTAAACTTTAGAAAATTGATCTATAATTAGTACTAAAAGTATTATGAGTGTGGCGTGTCTAAGTTTCATTTTGTAAGTTTTATGTTGCAAAAATAGTAATATTTTTCTAAAAAAAACGCTCCTTTTTGGAGCGTTTTATATTGAATTACAAAGTTGTAATTATCGTTGCATATTTTTAGCCTCGATACTCATTGTTGCATGAGGAACAATTTTTAGTCTTTCTTTACCTATAAGTTTTCCTGTTACTTTGCAAACGCCATAAGTTTTATTTTCTACACGAAAAAGTGCGTTTTTTAAATCTCTAATAAATTTCTCTTGACGAATAGCCAATTGCGAGTTTGCTTCCTTACTCATAGTTTCGCTTCCTTCTTCAAATGCTTTGAATGTTGGTGAAGTATCATCTGTACCATTATTCAAATCATTCATATAAGCGCTTTTTATCAACTCTAAATCAGATTGTGCTTTTTCTATTTTGTTAAGGATAATTTCTTTGAACTCTGCTAAATCAGCTTCTGAGTATCTCAATTTTTCATCTACCATCTTATATATTATTTTGAAATTAATATCATTGTTTTAATATCGTCAAACTCAATTTCTGTACCATTATTTACGTTATCTACTAAAATTAAGTTTTCTGTTAACGTTTCAGACATGATATAGTTTTTATTATTACTTACGGCTTCTTCCAATTCGCCACTTCTTTGCAACTCTACTTTAATTTTATCAGTTACTTCAAATCCTGAATCTTTTCTGATGTTTTGAATTCGATTTACTAATTCTCTTGCAATTCCTTCTTGTTTTAATTCTTCCGAAATTGTAATGTCTAATGCTACTGTAATACCGTTAGAATTAGCCACTAACCAACCCGGAATATCCTGTGATGTTATTTCTACATCTTCGGATGTTAAAATTATACTATTTCCCGAAATAACAAGCGATAACGTTCCTTTGGTGTCCAATTCATTAATTTGATCCGCAGTTAATGACTGTATCTCTTTGGAAATCAAATTCATATCTTTACCAAATCGTGGTCCAAGTGCTTTGAAATTTGGTTTAATTTGCTTCACTAAAACGCCCGATGCATCGTCTAAAAGTTGTACTTCTTTAACGTTTACTTCGGCTTTTATTAGGTCGGAAACTGCCTCGATTTCAGCACGTTGATTTTCGTCAAGTATAGGAATCATAACCTTTTGCAACGGTTGACGCACTTTTATCATTTCCTTTTTTCGAAGTGATAAAACTAACGATGAAACAGTCTGTGCTTTCATCATTCTGCTTTCCAACGATTTATCAACAAAGTTTTCAACCGAAACCGGGAAGAAAGCCAAGTGAACACTAGGAAAATCCTCTGTTTGAGTTGCGTTAACTAAATCTTGATATAACTTGTCCATAAAAAATGGAGCTATTGGTGCCGAAAGTTTTGCAACATTTATCAAACATGTATAAAGCGTTTGATAAGCCGCAATTTTATCTGTTCCATATTCGCCTTTCCAGAATCTTCTTCTGCACAAACGAACGTACCAATTACTTAAATTTTCTTGAACGAAATCTGAAATTGCTCTTGCTGCTTTTGTTGGTTCGTAATCAGCATAATATTCATCCACATTTTTTATCAACGTGTGTAATTCTGATAAAATCCAACGGTCAATTTCGGGTCTTTCGTTTAACGGAATTTCCGCTTCAGCGTATTTAAAACCATCAATATTTGCGTATAAAGTGAAGAACGAATACGTGTTGTAAAGTGTTCCGAAGAATTTTCTACGAACCTCAGCAATTCCTTCAATATCAAATTTTAAATTATCCCACGGATTGGCGTTTGAAACCATGTACCAACGCGTCGCATCTGGACCATATTCTGTAATAGTTTCAAATGGATCTGTTGCATTTCCTAAACGTTTCGACATTTTTTGTCCGTTTTTGTCTAAAACCAAACCGTTTGAAACTACATTTTTATAGGCAACTTTATCAAAAACTAATGTTCCAATAGCGTGCAAAGTATAAAACCAACCACGAGTTTGATCGACACCTTCTGCAATAAAATCGGCTGGAAAATCTTTATTTTCGTCAATTTTATCTTTGTTTTCAAACGGATAATGCCATTGTGCATAAGGCATTGCGCCTGAATCAAACCAAACGTCAATCAAATCACTTTCACGTTTCATTGGTTTTCCAGAAACAGAAACTAATGTAATTGCATCGACTACATTTTTGTGTAAATCAACCAAATCGTAGTTTTCTTCGCTCATGTTTCCAACTTCAAAACCTTTGAACGGATTTTCTGATTGAAAACCAGCTGCGATAGATTTTTCAATTTCTGAATATAATTCTTCTACTGAACCGATTAAAACTTCTTCGGTTCCGTCTTCAGTTCTCCAAATTGGCAATGGAATTCCCCAATACCTTGAACGTGATAAATTCCAATCGTTGGCGTTTTTCAACCAATTTCCAAAACGACCTTCGCCAGTTGCTTTTGGTTTCCAGTTGATGGTTTCGTTTAAATCGAACATTCTATCCTTGATTTCAGTTACTTTTATAAACCAAGAATCTAACGGATAATATAATAATGGTTCATCGGTTCTCCAACTGTGCGGATAACTGTGAACGTATTTTTCTACTTTGAAGGCTTTGTTTTCTTCTTTTAATTGGATTGCAATTTCAACATCGGCAGAACGTTCTGGTGCTTTATCGGCATCATAATATTCATTTTTGACATATTTTCCAGATAAATCACCCAAACCTTGAATGAATTTACCTTGTAAATCTACCAAAGGCACCGGATTTCCGTTGGCATCTAAAACCAACATTGGCGGAACTTCTGGTTTTGCTTCTTTAGCAACTTTAGCATCATCGGCACCAAAAGTTGGCGCTGTGTGTACAATTCCAGTTCCATCTTCTGTGGTAACAAAATCTCCAGAAATTACTCGGAAAGCATTTTCTGCATTTTGATATGGTAACACCAATTTCATTAATTGTTCGTAACGAATTCCGACTAAGTCTTTTCCTTTAAATTCGGTTAAAACTTTAAATGGAATAGTTTTATCTCCAGCTTTAAAATTTTCAAAATCTGATGCTTCTTCACTTGAAACAAATCCTTTTCCGAATTGTTTTGAGACCAAATTTTTAGCCAAAATAACTTTTGCAGGAAGAAATGTATATTGATTAAAAGTTTGTACCAAAACGTAATCAATTTTTGGCCCAACGGTCAATGCGGCATTCGACGGCAACGTCCAAGGCGTTGTTGTCCAAGCTAGAATATGAACTTCTCCAAAACCTTGCAAAAAGTCTGGTAAAGTTTCTGGTAAAGCTTTAAATTGTGCTACAACCGTTGTATCCGTAACATCTCGGTAGCTTCCGGGTTGGTTTACTTCGTGCGAAGACAAACCGGTTCCAGCTTTGGGAGAATACGGTTGAATTGTGTAACCTTTGTATAATAAATCTTTGTTATAAATTTGTTTCAGCAACCACCAAACCGATTCCATGTATTTGGATTTGTAAGTCACATACGGATCTTCCATATCAACCCAATAACCCATTTTTTCGGTTAAATCGTTCCAAACATCGGTGTAACGCATTACGGTTTTTTTACACGCTTCGTTGTATTCTTCGATGGAAATTGTTTTCCCGATGTCTTCTTTTGTAATTCCTAATTCTTTCTCAGTTCCCAATTCTACTGGCAAACCGTGTGTATCCCAACCTGCTTTACGCTTAACTTGAAATCCTTTTTGGGTTTTGTAACGACAAAAAATATCTTTAATAGCACGCGCCATTACGTGGTGAATTCCAGGTAAACCATTTGCAGATGGCGGACCTTCAAAAAATACGAATGGTTGGTTTCCTTCACGCGAAGTTACCGATTGTTCAAAGATGTTGTTTTTTTTCCAAAATTCAAGAACTTCTGATGCAACTGTTGGCAAGTCAAGTCCTTTGTATTCAGTAAATTTTGTGCTCATTTTATCGTTTTCTAAAATCAATTTGCGAAAGTAGTAAATTAAGTCGAAAGTCATAATGTCAAAAGTCAAAAGTTTTATCAATATCGAAAGTGACAAAACTCTTTATTTATATGCTCAAACGCATGTGTTGGAAACAAAAAAAGTGAGTAGCGAAACTACTACCCACTTTTCTCATTAATTAAAAATTTAAGGAAAATGTTTATTAAGAGAGATTTCTTTTTTCTATTAAATGATTATTTTAAATCTTATTCTTTAGTTATTTTAATAACTGTTACTTTATCGTTTGACACTATTTTAACGAAATAAAATCCAGAAGAAAGAGTGCTTAAATCGGTTTGATTATTGCTTAATTGTGAGCTCATTAATAATCTTCCGTTAGCATCATATACATCAACTTTATTAATACTTTCTTGACTTTGGATAGTTAAAATATCTTTAACTGGATTTGGATATACTTTAATATTAAAATTATTAAATTGTTGGTTGTTTAATGTTTGAACAATTGTTTGAGCTTGATTAGTTGTTACAGGGAAATTATAATCAAAATAAATATTGGCTTGATTTGTAAGAATATCATTTAAAACGACTGTTGGTTTGGTTTTAATCTTAAAAACAACATATCCATCATTATTAGCATCGTCAATAGGAAGATTAATGTTTTCAAAGATGAATTCGACTTTATTATCATTAGTAATTTTTGTAACACAAGAATGCGAAGAATCTGTAATTTGTATGCTAGTAATATCAAACATTGTAGTATCTATAATATCTTTTACGACGATATTTTGAGCTGGAAAATTTCCTGTGTTTTCAAAACGAATTTTGTAATGAATATATTTTCCGATCATAGATGGATTTATGGTTGTTCCTTCTAAACATATCTTATCATTTGGATCTAAAGAATTAAACACATATTGAGGAAAATCAAATTGATTGTCAGAAGGCGTTTCATCGTTGCCAACAGGGTTAATAATTGCTGTAAAATTTAATATATCGTTTGCATTTAAAGGCGGTGTATCTGTTGGAGCATTAAGATTCATATTGAAAACTATGTTTCTTGTTTCAAAAGGCTCTAAATTAGTATAATTCCAAGTTAACAAATTGGTTATTTGGTTTGTAATTATTGGATTTGCAGAAATAAAATCCATTAAAGCATCATCAAATGACAAAGTTATTAGTCCGCTTATAACTGTATTCCCTTTATTTTTGAAAACTAATTTATAGTTGACATTAAACCCAGGAATTGCTGTATTAATAGGTACAATTGTTATTTCTAGATCAGGATGAGCGCCATTTGGTGTTATGCAAAAGTTTTGAGTAAACGGAGTTGCAGTTGCTGGAAAGGAAACCTGAACATTAGATGGCGAAACATTAAAATAGGTCGGGTTTTCTAAAACTGGAGTTACAGTATGGGTTCCAACAGTAACCGGTATTGAATAGGTTCCCGTAGTATCTGCAATTATACTTCCAGATATTGTTCCGTTTGTAACATCATATTTTAAATGAGAATAGTTCAAATCTGATGGGTCACATCCGTTTGCATTGGCATCTAATTTTGATGCTCCTTCAATAAGGTAAACAAATCCGCCAGGAACAAACGAGCAATAGGTATTTACTTGACAATTAGAATAACCTAGCTGACTAACATAGTTTTGGACAGCATTCATTTCTCCTTCATCTGTACATATATAAAGCAGGATTGGATTATTGTTGAAATTAAAAGCAGAATTATTTCCTGAATTTATTCCTTCTAATTTACCATTTTTCATAAATATGGAAAGTAATTGATTGTTTTGACAATCAACACTACCTATATTATAACATTCAGAAACATCTAGAGAAAGTAATTGATTATTTCTACAATTTAATGAATTTAAATTACTCAATCCTGATAAATTGAGTGATAATAATTGATTTTCTGAGCAAGTAACACTAGTAAGATTAATTAACCCTGTTAAATTTAAAGCAGGTAATTGGTTTATTGAACAATTTAAAGTGGATAAATTGTTTAAACCTACAACATTTAGCGATGTTAATTGACTTTCTGTACAGGTTAAAGAGGTTAAATTAGTCAAACCAGAAACATTTAAACTTGTCAGTGAGGTTCTGTTTACGTATAGAGCTTGTAAATTAGTACATCCTAAAACATTTAAGGTATTTAAACCAAAACAATTATTCAAATTAATGGATTGCAATCCAGTACAATTTGAAAAATTAGCGGTTTGTAAACTAATTTCTTCTATAAATCCCGTAATATTTACCAAACTTGTACAGCCAGAAACATTTAAGTTTTCCAAGTACCAAACACTTTGTATTCCTCCTCCGAAATATAAACTTTCTAAATTAGTTAAATTTGAAGTGTTTATATTTGCTATTTTAGTAAAAGTGGAGTCTAAATATTGTAACGTATTTAATCCTGTTAAATTTAAAGCGGTTAATGGATTATTAAAACAATCCAACCGTTTTAAAGCAGTTCCTGCAACTATTAAACTTGTTAAACTATTATTATAGCAATATAGCTCTTGTAAAATTGATAAAGTAGAAACATTCAAACTAGTTACTGAATTATTAAAACAGCTCAACACTTTTAAATTAGTAAAACTAGCAATTCCTGTCATGTTGCTAATGTTTGAAAAATTAACATATAATGCACTAACTTGTTGCGCTTCGGTAGTTTGAATTTGTCCATCACTATTAGCATCAATTTTAAACCATTGACCCGCAATATTTTTAGCAATTTGAATTCCCGTACTGGCTTGTAACAACTTTGCTTTAAAGTTTGCATCTGGAATACTAACTTGGCTATAACCAAATACACTTAAAAATAAAAGTGTAATTCCTAAATATAATTTTGTTTTCATTGTATTATTTTTTTAATTGGTTATAGAATTATAACAAACATCCAAAAGAAAGTAAATATAATGAAAATATCTAATAAGTTAAGAAACGAATTATTATTTGTTGGGTTTGATCGTGAATTTGATTTTTTATTGGTAATTTAACTAAAAACTTCTTTTAAAACATCTAAAGATTTAGGTTTTTTAAATCCAACAAGGTGAATGGAATAGTAATCTAAAAGAATTTTAAGGATAATTTGACGTTCAATTCCGGCGAAGATTTTTTGATTGGAATCAAATTTTAAATCGATTAATTTTTTGAATAAATGCGTTTCGTGTTCAGAAAGGCAATTCAAACCTTGAAACGGCGTAAAAAAACCTTCGTTTATATCAAAAAAATTGAAGTCAATTTCTGAAATATCAGGATAAAACCCGAGGAATTTTGTGATTTCTAAAAGTAAAATTAAATGAAAATTAGACGTTTCTTCATGTGCATCCAACCAAAGTAATGCGGTTTCGAGAAACGTGAATAAATCTTGATTTTTTTCTTCTTCGTGAATACTATGATGCAACATTTCTGAAAGAAAAATTACTATTGTGCTTTTAAAAATATCGGTGTTTATGGTTTGATAAGCTGTCGCTAATTTAATTTCTTTAAAGTGTTCTAAAGTTCCTTTATTCTTGTGATTGGCTTCTATTTCAAGAATAGTTAATGGTTGAAAATAAGCAATTTTATGAGAAGATTTTTTATTTGAAAAAGCGCTTTGCACGAAGTAACTTTTTAGTCCGTCACTTTCGGTAAAGCACTTTACAATCAAGCTTTTTTCTTGGTATTTTAATGATGAAATTACTATGGCTTTGGTTTTTACCAACATAAATAAAAGGTTGAAGTGTGAAATACAAACTACGAAGTCTTATGAAAGAAGTAGCTATCTTATAATCATCACTTTTTTTACAATTGTATCAATACCATCTTGGGCTGAAACTAAAATCATATACACACCAGAAGCGACTTTATATTTTCCAAAAGCAGTGGTATCCCATTCAATTGTTCCGCCTTCGGAAGTGGTTTCGTAAACTAAATTTCCTTCAATATCTGTAATTTTCACAACAGCTTTATTAGTCAATGCAGATATTTTAACGGTTCCGTTGTATTCTGGGCGCATCGGATTTGGGTAAACATAAACACCACTTAAATCATCACTTGGCTTTGTTGATGTTCCTTTAAAAGAAACTAAACCTTTATCGGTTGCGAAGAAAACTTCACCTGTTACGCCATCTATTTCAATGTCATTTATAATGTTGCTTGGAAGTGGTGAATTGTCTTTAGTAAAATGATAAATCGTTTCTTGACCATTGGATGAAACTAAATAAACTCCTGAATCACTTATCGAAACCCATTTTCTGTTGGCTCCATCAACGGCAATGTCTAGAATAAATTGATCATAAAATAATTCTTGTGCTAAATCATTTTCAAGAATGATGATGGCTTTGGTTTGAATTTCGGTTTCAGAAATGAAAGAATCAACAGAAGGAATTATTCTTAAGCCTTTATTGGTTCCAATCCAAAGTTGATTTTTATTGTCAACAGCAACGCATCTTACGTCTAAATCTGGGAGATTTCCGTTAGTTCCTGTTTTAATAACTATAATTTTATTACTATAATTTTCATTAAATCCAATCAAGCCATTTTTATCTGTTGGTAACCATTTTGTGCTGTTTTTATCTATTGTTGGAACCGCATAACTCAAATTAGTCAAATCGGAAGCTGCAATTCCTGATGTAAGATCAAAGGATTGCCATTGACCACTTGCTCTTAATACCTTTAATGGTTTGGTTAAATAATTATTTGTCACCCAAACATTTCCGTTTTTGTCGAATAATGGTCCATTAATTCTTATATCAACATAGGTTGGATTTGGCGGAGAAAGAGTTAACGATTGAAGTCCATCGGTACCAGTATTGGTTGAATTATATAAAATAGTTGGCACTTCATTATCTACTTTTAGAAGTCCCGAAAAATAAGAACTTACGTAGAATTGTTTTTCGTTTTTTGGATTAAATGTAATGTTTGATAATGATTTAGCTCCAAATAAAGAAGAATACGGAATTAAATCCCAACCGTTTTCTGACGTATATTTGCTTATTGGATATTGACCTAATCCGTTTGGTATGTCATACGGATTATAATCTCCGCTGTATCTACCGTACAAAGCTAGTAACATTGAACTTGAAGTTTTTACTCTGAAAATCTTATTTTTTAGCGGTCCATCGGGCATTATAAATTCAAAATTTGTCGGATTCGATAAACTTGAAGAAAGCACACCATTCTCGTTTGTACCAATATAAATTATTCCATTAATGAGTGTTGCACAAGAAAAAGTAACCGGAATAGTTGTAACTTGACTTGTAGTAACATGAGCAACTTGTTGAAAACTTGAATTAAGTAGGTAAACATTATTTAATGAAGTAACTATTAAATAATCGTTACTTGTTCTAATATCTAAACCAGATTGTGATAAGTTTAAAATTTCATCAAATGAAACTCCGTTATGCTTGTAAACTCTACCATTAGTGTTTAGCGCTATTAATTTATTTTGAATAGTTGTAATACCATTCCAATTGCCATTATCAAATACTTGCCATTGATTGTAATCTACCAAGTTTGGGTTAGACAATAATGCTTTTTTTATACCGTTAGTTTCGGTAGCAGCATAAATTTCGTTATTTAAAATTGTTGTTTGATAAATTTTTACTTGTTGTCCACCATTTCCAATGTAGTAAGTATCGCCAAATTCATACGTAATTAAATCAAAGACTGTTATTCCGTAATCACAAGAAATGTACAGCTTATTATTAAATTCTAAAAAATGATTAATTCTTTTTATTACTGGAGAAACTGGAACTTCATCTAAAATTCCAGTCTTGTACAATATTGAACCGTCTTGGTTTACAACTAATAATAAACCGTTTTGGTTGCCAACAAATGTTTTATTAACGGTATCGCTATGATATAATGACGTTATTGTTTCTGCCTTTAAGCCATCAACTGAAGTTGTAGTCTTAATATCATTTGTAGAAAGATTTTTAGAGAAAAAAGCGTTTTCTGATGAGGCATAGATATTTTGAGAAGATTCACTTAAGTCGGTAATTTGACTAAACGAAAAATATCCTTTCCACAATTGATTGCTTTGTGCAAAACCAACTGCAAGAGAAAAAAATAATAGTAAGGTTAAAAATATTTTACGCATTGCAACTTTTAATGATATTACAAATATAGTACAAAACGCAATTATTTAGATTTTAATATACATTCATAAAAAAACCTTCTTTTAAAATTTAAAAGAAGGTTTCTATAGAAATAGTTTGTTTGTTTACACAATTCCTTGTCCTAACATTGCATCGGCTACTTTCACGAAACCAGCAATATTAGCACCTTTTACATAATCAACGTGTCCGTTAGCATCGGTACCATATTTCACACATGCTGCGTGAATGTCTGACATAATTGTTTTTAATCTGTTATCAACTTCTTCAGAAGTCCAGCTTAAACGCAATGAATTTTGTGACATTTCTAATCCAGAAGTTGCAACACCACCAGCATTAGACGCTTTTCCTGGAGCAAATAATATTTTAGCATTTAAGAAAACCGTAACAGCTTCTGGCGTTGAAGGCATGTTAGCACCTTCAGCTACACAAATACATCCGTTTGCTACTAATGTTTTAGCTTCTTCTTCGTTCAATTCATTTTGAGTTGCGCATGGTAATGCTACATCACATTTAACTTCCCATGGACGTTTTCCTGCTACAAACTTTGCATTTGGAAATTTAGTTACATAATCTGAAATTCTTCCGTAGTTTACGTTTTTGATTTCCATTACATACGCTAATTTTTCGGCAGTAATTCCATCTGCATCATAGATATATCCTGATGAATCTGACATTGTTACTACTTTTCCACCTAATTGCGTAGCTTTTTCTGTTGCATATTGCGCCACATTTCCTGAACCTGAAACAACTACAGTTTTTCCAGAGAAACTATCGCCTTTAGTTGCTAACATACTTTGAGCAAAATATACATCGCCGTATCCTGTAGCTTCTGGACGAATTAATGAACCTCCAAAAGAGATACCTTTTCCTGTTAAAACTCCAGTAAATTCATTTCTTAATCTTTTATATTGACCAAACATGTAGCCAACTTCTCTTCCTCCAACTCCAATATCTCCAGCTGGGACATCAGTATCGGCACCAATATGTTTAGATAATTCTGTCATAAAAGATTGACAAAATTTCATAATTTCATTATCTGATTTACCTTTTGGATCAAAATCTGCTCCACCTTTTCCACCGCCCATTGGCAATGTAGTTAAGCTATTTTTAAAAGTTTGTTCGAACGCCAAAAACTTTAAAATACTTAAATTTACGGTTGGATGAAAACGAATTCCTCCTTTGTAAGGCCCTATTGCTGAGTTCATTTGAATTCTGTAACCTCTATTTACATGAGTTTTTCCAGAATCATCAACCCACACAACTCTGAACATGATTACTCTTTCAGGCTCAACCATTCTTTCCAAAAGCATTTTGTTTTGGTATTTTTTATTTTCTTCAATAAAAGGAATTACTGTTTCAGCAACTTCCTTAACTGCTTGCATAAATTCTGGTTCGTTGCCGTTTCTTTGTGCAACTAAATCAATAAATGCGTTAATACTTTGTGACATAAATTATTATATTAATGTTTAAGAAAACGTTTTCGTTATATCCGACAAATATACATTTTATTAAAATAATGGCACAATTTTTTTTAAATTCTCATAATTTTTATGTTTATCTTAAGGTTTTTTGTTGATAATTGAAATTATAGCTCTATTTTAAAACTATTTCTGCTTTTTTTCGTATATATATAAGTATTTTTTTATTTTATTTTATAAGTGAATGATGTTTTTATATATTTGTCGAGAATTGAATTAATCCATAATCAGATGACTAAGTATTTTATAGTAACTTTTCTGCTTTTGTTTGGCATTTCCGACAAAGCTATCGCTCAGTTCGGTTTTTCACATGAAATTGGCGCTATTGTTGGACCTGTTGCATTTCAGTCTGATTATGGTGAAAGACATGATTTTTCTACTAATGCAGGAAATACTGGTTATGGTATTGGAATTATCCATTATCTAAACTTTTCTTACAAAGCTGAATGTAGCTGTTATACTCCTGAAACTTATTTTAATGATCACTTTAAATTAAGAAGTGAATTGTCATACAATAAAACTGAACTTCAACATTTTGGACAATATGTTGCTCCTAACAAAACCTCATTAATTGCAAATCAATTAAGAGCTATGAGAGGAAGCACTGCTGTTACCAATATTGGAATGCAATTAGAATTTTTCCCTTTTAGTATAAGAGATTTTACCGCAACCGAAGGAAGTTGGGCTCCTTTTATAAGTCTTGGTGGTCAATTTAGTTTCTTTAAACCAACTGCTTATTCAGAATTAGGTCCGGGTTTAGGTCAATTACCAACGGTAACTCCAATAAAATATATAGGTGCATTTGATGTGAAAGGCGGAACAACATGGTCTGTAGTATCAAGTGTTGGAACTCGATATAAATTAAGTCCTTTATCTGATTTAATGGTTGATTTAAGATTTCAATATTATTTCTCAAACTGGGTAGATGGTTTAAGTCCAGACCCAAAAGTATATCTTGAAAACAGAGCTAACGATTGGAATGTTTTCTTTAATTTTGGATATATTTATTACTTACAATAATAGTTATCAAATAATATAAAAAAATCCCGATTCATTTTAATTTGAATCGGGATTTTGTTTTTATCTAAAAGCCTGTTCTAAATCAGCAAGTAAATCTTCAATATCTTCAACACCGGTACTTAATCGTACTAAATCATCGGTGATTCCAACTTCTAATCGTTTATCTTCTGGAATTGAAGCGTGTGTCATTAAAGCTGGATGATTTGCTAATGATTCAACTCCACCAAGAGATTCGGCAAGTGTAAATACTTTTACTTTTTCTAAAAACTTAATTGCATCTTCTTTTGAACCCGATTTGAACGTAAAAGAAACCATTCCGCCAAAACCACTCATTTGCTTTTTAGCAATTTCATGAAAAGGATGATTTGGCAAACCTGGATAATATACTTTTTCAACCAATGGATGATTTTGTAAAAATTCGGCAACTTTCATTCCGTTTTCACAATGTCTTTGCACTCGTAAATGCAAGGTTTTAATTCCTCTTAAAACTAAGAAACTGTCCATTGGACCAAGAGTTGCGCCAGTTGCGAATTGCTTGAAATGTAATTCATCGCCTAGTGCTGCATCTTTCATAATCAATGCTCCAGCAATAACATCAGAATGTCCGCCAAGATATTTTGTAGCCGAATGCATTACAATATCAGCTCCTAAATCTAGTGGTTTTTGCAAATAAGGTGTAGCAAAAGTATTATCAACAGCAAAAAGTATTTTTTTAGCTTTAGTGATTTTAGCAATTTCGGCAATATCAGCAATTTTCATTAACGGATTAGTTGGTGTTTCAACCCAAACCAATTTCGTGTTTTCATTGATTAACGATTGGAATTTCTCCAAATCATTCATGTCAACAAAATGAAATTTGATACCCGAATCTTTATATAATCTTGTAAATAATCTATACGTTCCGCCATAAAGATCGTCCATTGCAATGATTTCATCGCCTGCTTTAAACAATCGCAATAAGCAATCAGTTGCGGCTAAACCTGATGAAAAAGCCAATCCGCGCGCTCCATTTTCGATACTTGCTAAAGCATTTTCTAAGGCTGAACGTGTTGGATTTGCTGCACGAGAATACTCATAATCTGGATTAACTGGTTGCCCAGGACTATTTTGTACAAATGTTGATGTTTGATAAACTGGTGGCATTACGGCTCCAGTACTTGGATCATGGTGTTGACCACCATGTATAACTTTAGTGTTGAATTTCATTTGTTATGTAATTATTTTTTGCAAAGGTAATAAGTTTCAAATTGTTGTTTGTATCAAAAATCACAAAGAATGTTAAATGAATCCGTTAGGTATAATTAATTTTTATTTTTTTAAACACATAGAAACATAGATTTTGTTCCTTTTTTAAAGGCGTTTCACTTTTCAGAGGTAAAGTATAGCTATGTAAAACCAAGAATTGGTCTAGAGCCTACTTTTTTCTATGTTTCTATGTGTTTAATTTTATCTTTTGTTTTTTTAAAATTGCACCCAACAGGTTGTTAAATGAATTTTCTAATATTCATCATAAATCCAAGATGAATTCCTTCATGATAATTGTTGAATTCCATCGCATCTTTGGTCGAAGCCAAATGAAATCCGGTTCCAGTTGTGTACTCATTATAGGTAACAAATTTTCCGTTGGCGTAATCATCTTTGGTTTGATTTAATAATGAAAATAACAAACCTTTCAGTTCATCAACTTCCTCTTGCGTTGTTGCTGTTGGCTTTGAACCATTTTTATACTTTTCCATCATTCCGGTCGAAATATTCATTGGTAAACCCGAAAGTCGGTAAACCAATCCTTGTTGGGAAACGATAATATGACCTAAATTCCAAACCAAATTATTGCTAAAACCATCTGGAATTGTGTTCAATTGTTCCAACGAATAGTTTTCGATAATTTTTAAATAAATGTTTCTGCTGGTTTCCCAAATTTTGAATGTTGCTTCCATTTTATTGTTTTACAATTGTGTGAAATCGTCTGATTTTGGCATTTTATTCATCACGTCAACTGCAATTTGCGGTGTTGGATTGGCAATTTTTCGAAGTTTTGTATCCATCCAAGCGCCATCAACAGTAATTGTTGCCATGAGTTCGTTATTTTCGTTTTTAAATTCGTGAATTAATGTCCAACGAGATGCGTCTTCTTTTATTTTACCAACTTTTGTTGAGATAAAAACCGTTTGATTCATTCGCATTTCTTTTCTGAAAACACATTCTTCACGAAATAAAATCGGGCCAAAATGTTGTTCTTGCATTAGTCGAACGGTCATGCCTAATTGTTCTAAAATTTCAACACGATGTTGTGCGCCAAAATCGTAATAAGCGGAATGACGTACATGAAAATTTGGATCTAAATCAGACCAACGAATATTAATTTCTTTAGTAAATGTGCTCATTGATTATATTTTTTTTACAAAAATACAGCCTTTTTTGTTTCATTAAACCATTAAGAAAGTTAAGTTCATTAAGAAAAATTGAAAAACTTAATTTTCTTAATATCTTAATGGTTTAAAATCTATAAATGAATTCAAAATCTTACTTTTGCAAAAAGAAATTCCATGACTGATACAATCTACTATTTAGCCTCTTGCGACACGTGCAGAAAAATTATAAAATCATTACCAAAAACTGCAAATTTGGCATATCACGACATAAAACAAGATCCAATTACGGTTACTGAATTAGAATATATGCATTCGCTTTCAGGAAGTTATGAATCTTTATTTAGCAAAAAAGCGCAATTGTATAAATCGATGGATTTGAAAAATAAAAATTTGACGGAAGACGATTATAAAAAATACATTTTAGAACATTACACTTTTATAAGTCGTCCTGTTTTTATTATTCAAGACAAAATTTACATAGGAAACACGCAACAAAACATGTTACAAGTAATGAAAGCTCTAGAAAATGTCTAAAAGAACTTGGGCATTACTTGCCGCAACATTTGTTTCCATAATTTACGGATTGACTTTTACAATTGCCAAAGACGTGATGCCGCGCTACATTGAACCTTTTGGATTTATTGTAATTCGGGTTTTTGGTGCAACGGTTTTGTTTTGGTTGGTTTCTTTTTTCGTTAGATTGCTAAACTTCCAAAAAGAAGTTCGCAATGACAAAATAGCAAAAGAAGATTTCCCAAGAATAATTGCCGCTGCATTTTTTGGAGTAGCTTTAAATATGCTAACTTTTTTCAAAGGATTGAGTTATACTTCGCCAATTATGAGTGCGGTTTTAATGGTTACAACACCAATGATTGTGCTAGTTCTTTCAGCAATAATCATGAAAGAACGCATGAAAAAAAGAAAGGTTTTCGGAATTATTTTAGGTTTAGCTGGAACAACTTCTCTAATTCTTTATGGAAAATCAATGATTAATGCTCCAAATGCTACTTTAGGAAATTTACTGGTTTTTATCAACGCCGTTTCGTATGGTTTTTATCTAATAGTTGTAAAAAAATTAATGGATAAATACAATGCTTTTACCTTCGTAAAATGGATTTACACGTTTGGTTTTCTGATGGTTTTACCTTTTGGATGGAATGAATTTCATGCGATAAATTGGACATTAATTCCAATAGATATTTTCTGGAAAATTGGTTTTGTAATTCTGTTTTCAACATTTTTTACTTATTTATTAAATTTGCTTTCGATGCGCGAATTAAAACCAACAACAGTTGCCGTTTTTATTTATTTACAACCGCTTTTTGCAACAATATTTGCCGTGAGTTTAGGAAAAGACGAATTGAGTTGGGTGAAATTACTATCCGCAATTTTAATATTTATTGGCGTTTATCTCGTTACGATGAAAATAGAGAAGAAATAATTTTACACTAATTTCACTAATTAGCATGATTGAATGGAAGTTAAATAAATTTCACGAAATTCGTGTTTAACTTTGATTTCATTATCTTTGAAAATATTTTAAAATATAATATGATACAATCAATGACTGGTTTTGGTAAAGCTTCTTTGCAATTACCAACCAAAAAAATTACCGTAGAAATAAAATCACTAAACTCTAAAGGTTTAGATTTAAATACAAGAATGCCATCTGTTTTTCGTGAAATGGAATTGGGTTTGCGCAACCAAATTTCGCAACGATTGGAACGCGGCAAAATAGATTTTTCGTTATATGTTGAAGTTACTGGCGAAGAAACTACTTCTAAAATAAATGTGCCGATTGTAAAAGGTTACATCAATCAAATGAAAGCTGTAATTCCAAAAGCAGATGAAACAGAATTGATGAAAATGGCAGTAAGAATGCCGGATGCACTAAAAACAGACCGCGACGAAATTGACGAAAACGAATGGAAAGAAATCCAAAAAGTAATCGATCAAGCGTTAGAAAACATGGCGCAATTTCGTAAAGACGAAGGTGTTTCATTAGAAAAAGAATTCTTGCACAGAATTGCAAATATCATGACATTGATGAACAATGCAGTTGCTTATGATAAAGAACGTATTGAAACTATTAAAACGAGACTAAGAACGGCAATTGACGAAATAAAAGTAACCGTTGACGAAAATCGTTTTGAACAAGAATTGATTTTTTATCTAGAAAAATACGACATTACTGAAGAAAAAGTGCGTTTAGAAAATCATCTAAATTATTTTATAGAAACACTAGCTGGAACGGAAGCTAACGGAAGAAAATTAGGTTTTATTACGCAAGAAATGGGAAGAGAAATCAATACTATGGGTTCAAAATCGAATCATACCGAAATGCAAAAATTGGTTGTGATGATGAAAGATGAGTTGGAGAAGATTAAGGAGCAGGTTTTGAATGTTTTGTAATTATGACTCGAAACTTAATTATATATTTTTTGCTTTGGATTATTTCTATTTCCATTTTCTTTATTTTCTCAACAGAAATAGTCGCTTTTATATTTCAAGAATCTCAAAATGTTGATATTTGGGTAATGACAAATATTGTAGGAATAGCTACTTTAACTCTCTTTTTTTTATTTTTAATAGTTTATAATTTTAGAACTAATCGCAATTCAATAAAATAATGCAAAAAGGAAAACTACTCGTATTCTCAGCGCCATCAGGTTCAGGAAAAACAACTATTGTAAGGCATTTATTAGCACAAGACGATTTGAATTTAGAATTTTCAATTTCTGCTGCAACTCGTGAGCCTCGTGGTGAAGAAGTCGACGGAAAAGACTATTATTTCATGTCGATTGCTGATTTCAAAAAACACATCAAAGCCGATGATTTTATCGAATGGGAAGAAGTCTATCGTGATAATTTTTACGGAACTTTAAAAAGTGAAGTCGAACGCATTTGGGCAAAAGGTAAAAACGTAATATTTGATATTGATGTGGCTGGCGGATTGCGAATTAAATCGAAATTTCAAACGGAAACATTAGCTGTTTTTGTAAAACCACCAAGCGTTGACGAACTTAAGCGACGATTAAAAGAACGTTCTACTGAAACGGATGAAAAAATCAATATGCGTATAGCAAAAGCTCACGTTGAATTGGCAACCGCACCACAATTTGATACAATTATAAAAAATTATGATTTGGATGTGGCGAAAGCAGAAGCGTATGAATTGGTAAAAAATTTCATAAATAAATAATTTTCATGTAGAGACGCGATTAATCGCATCTTAAATTGATTAACAAAATATCAGACGCGATTAATCGCGTCTTAAATTGATTAACAAAATATCAGACGCGATTAATCGCGTCTCTACCAAAACAAAACAATGAAAATAGGATTATATTTCGGAACCTTCAACCCAATTCACGTTGGACACATGATTATTGCCAATCACATGGCAGAAAATTCCGATTTGAATCAAATTTGGATGGTTGTTACGCCACACAATCCACACAAACAAAAAAATACTTTATTGGACGATTACCAACGTTTGCACTTAGTAAATTTGGCAACCGAAGATTATACTAAAATTAAAGCTTCGGATATCGAGTTCAAATTACCACAACCCAATTATACCGTCAATACTTTAGCACATTTACAAGACAAATATCCGCAACATGAGTTTAGTTTGATTATGGGTGAAGACAATTTGAATTCGCTTCATAAATGGAAAAACTACGAGTACATTTTAGCAAATCATGATATTTATGTATATCCAAGATTGAATTCTGGAACAATAGAAAATCAATTTGTAAATCATCCTAAAATTCACAAAATCGATTCTCCAATTATAGAACTTTCGTCCACTTTTATTCGAGAAAGCATCAAAAATAAAAAAAATGTTGCTCCAATGTTGCCATATAAAGTTTGGGAATATTTAGATCATAATTTGTTTTATACTAAATAAGCTTGTTGAAATAACTTAACATTCCTTTACCACTTGTTCGTTCAACCATTTTGTAACTTTGTACTTCTAAATACAAATTGTTATGACAAACTTCGAATTATATAATCCAACAAACTACATTTTTGGTAAAGATCAAATCCAAAAATTAACTGATTTAGTTCCTGCAAATTCCAAAATTTTATTGGCTTATGGTGGCGGAAGCATTTTTAAAAATGGCGTTCACGAACAGGTTATTAAAGCTTTAAAAGGTTTCGAAATTATTGAATTTGGTGGTATTGAACCCAATCCACATTTTGAAACATTAATGAAAGCTGTGGAAATTATCCGCGTACAAAAAATCGATTTTATCCTTGCTGTTGGTGGCGGAAGCGTTATTGATGGTGTAAAATTTATTTCGGCTGCCGTTCATTTTGATGGCGATACAGCTGATATTTTAAGAAAAAGAATTCTGTTTAAAGAAGGTTCGAATGTGATTCCGTTTGGAACTGTTTTAACTTTGCCAGCAACTGGATCTGAAATGAATTCTGGTGCTGTTGTAACTATTGCTACAACTCAGGAAAAACTAACTCTTGGCGGAAGTGCTTTATTTCCGAAATTCTCAATTGTTGATCCAACTGTAATTATTTCATTACCAAAACGTCAATTGCAAAATGGTGTTATTGATGCTTTTACACACGTAATGGAACAATATTTAACATTTCCACACGATGCTTATTTACAAGATAGATTTTCAGAAAGCATCTTAAAAACATTAATTGAAGTAGGTCCAAGTGTCGTTGAAAATCCATCTGATTATAAACTAGCTTCTAACTTTGTTTGGTGTGCAACAATGGCGTTAAATGGCTTGATTCAAAAAGGAGTTCCGAGCGATTGGGCGACACATATGATTGGTCACGAATTAACTGCTTTGTACAACATTGACCACGCAAGAACCTTGGCAATTATTGGCCCAAATTTATACAAAGTAATGTTTGAAACCAAGAAAGAAAAATTGGCGCAATATGGCGAAAGAGTTTGGAACGTTTCGGGAAATTCCATTGAAGAAAAAGCGAATAAAGCGATCGAAAAAACAGTTGAATTTTTCCATACTATGGGAATGAAAACTAAACTTTCGGAAAATACAGAAAACTATCAAGAAACCGCTAATTTTATAGTAAATCGTTTTGAGGAAAGAGGTTGGAAAGCTTTAGGCGAAAAACAAAATATTACACCTGACAAAGTTCATGAAATTGTAGAATTGAGTTATTAATTTTAGTGAAAAGTGAAAAGTAAATAGTGATTAGAATAAATCATTAACTTCATAAGATACTAAAACAAGTTCAGTGTAAAATTCAAAAGGCGTTCAAGATTTAATATCCTGAACGCCTTTCTTCAACCCCAAAACAAAATCTTAACTAACTAAACTTATAAATTTATCTAACATAAATCTTACTTATATAACGCACAATAAACATTGTTATTATGCTGAAAATCATAATAATAAGTTAAATTTATTCAAATTAATTTAGTGAAGCATTAGAACAATTATTTAGCATTAAATAAAAATGAGTATTTTTGGTTTATCAAACAAACAAATAATGAATCAAAATCCAAAATTTGCAGTAATTGGTGGAGGAAGTTGGGCTACTGCAATTGCAAAAATGCTATGTGTTAATCTAGACGAAATTGCATGGTACATGAGAAATCAATCTGCAATTGATCATATTAAAGCCTTTAAACACAATCCAAATTATTTAAGTTCTGTTGAATTTGACACCAATAAGTTAAAATTAACTTCTGATATCAACGAAGCAGTAGCTTATGCTGATTATATCATTTTTGCAATTCCATCTGCTTTCTTGAGTAGTGAGTTGGAAAAACTGAACGTTAGTTTACAAGATAAAGTCATTTTCTCTGCCATTAAAGGAATTGTGCCCGAAACTTTCTTAATAGTTGGAGAACATTTTAATAAAAAATTCGATATTCCTTTTGAAAATATTGGTGTAATTACTGGTCCGTGTCATGCGGAAGAAGTGGCTTTGGAGCGACTTTCATATTTAACAATTGCTTGTGGCGATTCGGCTAAAGCTAAAGTTGTGGCAAAAATTCTTGCTGGAAATTACATTAAAACTAAAATTTCTGATGACATTATCGGCACCGAATATGCAGCAATGTTGAAAAATATTTACGCAATCGCAGCTGGAATTGCTCATGGATTGGGTTATGGCGATAATTTTCAATCGGTAATTATGAGTAACGCCATTCGTGAAATGAAAAAATTCATTCGCAAAGTGCATAAAATGAAACGAAATATTAATAATTCGGCTTATTTAGGCGATTTATTAGTTACTGGATATTCGGTGTTTTCTAGAAATAGAATGTTCGGAAACATGATTGGAAAAGGCTACACCGTAAAATCAGCTATGATGGAAATGAGTATGGTTGCCGAAGGTTATTATGCTGTAAAAAGTGCTTATAAATTAAACCAAGAATACAAAGCAAATACACCAATTATTGATGCCGTTTATCAAATTTTATATGAAGGAAAAGATGCCAAATCGGTATTTAAAAAACTAACCGATAAATTGGATTAATATGAGTGAAAGATGGAAATATCAATTAAAAATTGGTGGATTTTGGGGAATTTTTATGACTGCTTTGAATGTTTTAGTCGAGATTAAAGAAAAGTCATTATACGAACAATTAACTTCATCAACTTTTTATTTAAGATTGGTAGTTTATACTTTGGTTGGTGTTTTGGTATTGGGATATTTTAATTGGAAGTCAAAAGAGAAAACAGAAAACTCAAATAAATAGTAAGTTTTTTTATCATTTTTCCCAAAAGGCCGAAATGACAAAGAAAAGGTTAAAAATTACCTCACAATCACACCATCAACAAATAAAATAGGCACTTCTTCTACATAGTCTGGAGTTATGGTTTGTGCGCGAAAGATGAATTTCTTGTCGTATAATTTATCTCCGATGAAATAAGTTACCATAAATTCATTATTCAATCGAAGAACGCTGGTTTCTAATAATTCTATTTTTACTACTGAAACAGCAGGAACATTTGGAAAAGCATGACGCAAAAGCGACGTTTTTTTCATTTCGCCATCAATAGTTCCAAATGCTTTGGAAACTACCATTACTCCATCTAAATCGTAGTCAGAATCGTTTACTAAATAGGCATACCAAACTTTTTCCATGAAGTCATCGCTCCATTCTTGAACGGCTGCTAGGAAAACGTTTTCTACTTCTGGGATGGTGATGTCTGATTTCATATATGCTAAACTTTTTTCAGTATCTTGTAGGTTTAAGATAATAGTTAATAAAATGTTGAATATCGATTAACGAATTTTGAATTTTGAACGATTAGCCCTAGCCCAGATAGTAACGACATCTTTTTGTTCTGGTGTTCAGAACAAAAAATATAGTGGATAGCTGGAAATAGCTTCAAATAATTTAGATTATGAGATTACTTTGTACCTCGCAATGACTAAATTGATGCTTTAAACTGCTCCAAGAAACGCACATCGTTTTCAAAGAACATTCTAATATCGCCAATTTGGTGCAATAACATTGCGATACGTTCGATTCCCATTCCGAAAGCGAAACCTGAGAATTCATCAGGATTGATACCACAATTTTTCAAAACGTTTGGATCTACCATTCCACAACCGCCAATTTCTAACCAACCGGTTCCTTTTGTAATTCTGTAATCGGTTTCGGTTTTTAAACCCCAATAAATATCAATTTCGGCACTTGGTTCAGTAAACGGAAAATAAGATGGTCGCAAACGGATTTTAGATTTTCCGAACATTTCTTTGGTGAAATATAAAAGCGTTTGTTTTAAATCGGCAAACGAAACATCTTTATCAATATATAATCCTTCTACTTGGTGGAAAATACAATGTGAACGCGACGAAATAGCTTCGTTACGGAAAACTCTTCCAGGAGAAATAGTACGAATTGGCGGCTTGTTGTTTTCCATATAACGCACTTGCACAGACGAAGTATGCGTACGCAACAAAACATCTGGATTGGTTTGGATGAAAAACGTGTCTTGCATATCTCTTGCCGGATGATATTCTGGAAGATTTAATGCGGTAAAATTGTGCCAATCGTCTTCAATTTCTGGACCTTCAGAAACATTGAATCCGATGGTTGAAAAAATATCGATAATTTGATTTTTTACAATTGAAATTGGATGACGCGAACCGATAACCAATGGCTCGCCCGGACGAGATAAATCGCCATAAATTCCTTTAATTTCTTCTTTGCTTTCAAGTTCTTCCTGAATGGTTTTTACGCGTTCTTCAGCAACAGCTTTAAGGGTATTTATTACTTGTCCGAAATCTTTCTTTTGGTCGTTAGGGATATTTTTAAACTCTGTAAAAAGTTCTTTCAACAATCCTTTACTTCCTAAATATTTTATACGAAAAGCTTCCAATGCATCTTTATTTTTGTCATTGAATGCTCTGGCTTCTTCTATGTGTTGTTTAATCTTATCTATCATCGGTCTTTCTTTGTGGGTGCAAATTTAGGGTTTTTTTTCAAAGTAAACAGTCGCAGTCGCAGTTTTCAGTTCAGAATATTCTGAAAACTGCGACTGCGACTGAAAACTAATCAATAAGTTCTTTTTCTAGAAAATAAGTTACAATTGCATCTTTCATTAAAATGGTTTGTTCTCCTGCTTTTAGTGGCGGCAATTCTTCTTTAACTTTATAATGTGGCCAACCGTCTTTGTCGAAAAACTCGAATTCGTAGTAACCATAAGGCTCAAGAAGTTTGCAAATAGCAATGTGCATCAAATTTACCTTTTCGTCTTTATGGAAATTCTTCTTAAAATTACCCAATTCTTGTACTCCGATTAAATATATTATGGCGTCTAAATCTAGAATTTCTCCTTCAGCAAACTGATTGGAAAGGATTTCTACGACTTTATCCCAACGGTCTTTTAGTTGTGTATCTCTTGACATTTTTTGTTTTTAGAAAATAGATGAAAGAGAAAAGAAAATAGACTTCTCACCTTCAAAATTTGATATTTGCAAATATAATTACATTTCGAGTCTTTTCTCTATTTTCTATGTTCTATATTCTGTTATATTTGCTTTTATTTTAGAAGAATTATGAGTTTTATAGATATATTTTTGGGTGTTTTATTGGGTTACGGAATTTTCAAAGGAATCAAAAATGGATTAATTGTTGAATTAGCTTCGTTGATTTCTTTTTTTGTTGGGATTTATATTGCAGTGAAATTTTCGTCTGTTGTTGGAAGTTTTATTGGCGAATCTAAATCGGCAAAAGTTTTAGCATTTGTACTAACATTTATTTTGGTTGTTATAGGAATTCATTTGCTTGCCAAAGTGTTTTCTAAAATTGCAAGCGCTTTGTTTTTAGGATTAATTAATCGGATTGGTGGCGCTGTTTTTGGCGGATTAAAAACGGCTTTAATTCTTGGTGTTGTTTTGAGTTTGTTTCAAAAAGTGAATATAAATGATGCTTTAATCTCTAAAGAAACTCAGAAAAGTTCGTTGTTTTTTAATCCAATTTTGAAAACTTCGGAGTTTTTGATGCCTGTTTTATCAGATTGGTTTGTTGATTTGAAGAAGAAAGTTTAGTTTTCAGTCACGGTTTTAAGAAATCAGACTTCAAAATATATTTAAATATGATAAAAAAACTAACATGGATTTCAAAAATGTCAATTATTGAAATATTGCTAATAATTATCAATTTTTCATATCTCGCTTTAGGATATAACCATTTCGAATTACTTTATTTTTGCTTCCCTTACGCTGGATTAGTTTTAAATTACTATGATTCATTATATATATTTATAATTATCTTATTTCTTCAATTTCCAATTTATGGCTATATAGTAGACAAAAGTAAAAACTCAAAAAAAATCTTTTTTATAATTGTAATAATACATATAATAGCTTTTGTATCAGCTTATCAAAATATGATTGTTGGATTTAAATAAAGCATAAGTATTCTTTCAAATAAAATAAGACTCCTAAGGAATGTGACAAACGTTGTCGAGAAACTAATAAGACTGAAAACTGAGACTGAGACTAAATCTGCCAACTAAAGCTCTTTAATCGCTTCATCACTTATCCAACCGGTTGTTTCATCGGTGAGTTGTACTTTTTTCCAATTGGCGATACTTTCTAAAATGAATACTTTTGTTCCTTCATGAAGCAAAATAGTTTCTGTTGCAGACAATTTAGGTTCTGATTTCACCGATGCTTTTTCGGCAAAAACTATGGCTGCTTTTTCGTTCGAAATTCGGCTTTTCTCTGAAATTGCTGACGAAACACTGACAAGTATTCCAATAAAAATTACAAACATTGATGTAAAGAAAATTCGCTTTTTAACTGCTGATGGTGAAAAATAATATCCAACAAAACTTAGTAAAAATAGGAATGCAAATATAACTGCAATCGAAGCCCAAGTATCATAATTAAAAATTGAAACAAGATTTTGAAGTAATTTATTAAAACCAACTTGAGGAATTTCTTTAATATCATCAACGGTCATTCTTTTGGCAAAATCTAAATTGGTTTGAATTTCTTGGTCATTCGGATTTAGTTGTAATGCTTTTTCAAAATTGTAAATCGCTGGTGCTACTTTATGCAATTTATAATAGCAATTTCCTAGATTAAAGTATAACTCCGCAGATTGATTACCCGAAACCAAAACACTTTCATAGTTGCTAATTGCTTGTTGAAAATTTCCTTTTTGATAGTATTGATTTCCTTTTTCAAATGCATCTTGTGCAAATGAAAATTGAGTTATTAGGACAATTATGTATAGTATTTTCTTCATTTTTTCTTTAACCATTAAGATAGTAAGAATCATTAAGTTTTTATGCTTTGTGGTTATGAAATTTGTTTTTCTAAATTGGATATAATCTCTACAGCTTTTTCATAATCTTGGTTGATTAATGAGTTTGTTGATGGTGCATATCGAGCTAATTCACAACTTTCTGTCAAAACAATAAACTCATTTACGGTTTCTGAATTGGCATTTCGCGAAAGCAATAATTCGGTAATTTTATCTTTACTCATTTCAGATGTTTCAATGTTTAATTTGGCCTTCAAGAAATTGTGCATTGCTTTTTCGAGTGCGATGTAAAAAGGCTCTTTGTTATTAATTTGTTTTTTAGCTTCCGATAAATATTTTTTAGCTAATGCGTTCGATTTTTTCTTCTTGTTTCCAATAATATCAGCATCCTCAGCTTCTTTTCTTTTTCTAAATAGCACTAATGCCGGAATGGCTAAAAAAGGTACAATTAGTAATCCGTAAAACAAATTGGAACCTAAAAAGTCATCCGATTCTATTGGTTTAAGAGTAGTTTTTAGTTTGATAAAAGCAAAGGTCTTTTTAGCTTTTGCTTCCGTTTTTTCAGTATCATTTGTAACATTAGATTTTGCAACTTCTGAGCCTTGTAAAACATTCAAATGGATTTCTTTGGATGTAATTGTTTTATACGTATTTGAATTCAAGTCAAAATAAGAAAACTGAATTGGCTTTATCGTAAAATCTCCTTTTTCTTGCGGAATTATAGTGTATCTATCAGAAATTGTTCCGCTCATTCCATTTAATGGCGTGGTTACATTTTCAGTATGTTGCGGATCATACATCTCTAGAGAAGCTGGCAATTCTGGTTTTGGTAAAGTAAACAATTTTAAATTTCCTATTCCCGATACGCTAATATTCAAATCTAGAGATTCACCGCTTTTTAAAGTAGTTCTTGATGGTGTTACGTCAAATGTAAAGCGCCCAACTGCACCAGAAAAACTTTTAGGTTTGCCATTTTCGGGTAACGGTTTAACATTGATAATCTTGTTTCCGGTTGAAACTCTTTTAGTTGCATTAACTACCTCTATTTGGCCAAAAAAATCGGGTTGGCCTTTAGGAACTTGGCAATCAATATCCATAGACAAAGGCTCAATAACTAAATTTCCAGATTTTTGCGGATAAAGAACTACTTTTTTAAGAATTATGTAACGGTAATTTTGCCCTTTAAAAATTCCTTCTTGAGCTACAGGTTGTTTAATTTCAATGTTTTGACTCCAGAAATCGTTGTATTTGGGTTTGTTTAATTCACGTGAATTAGTAATTCCGATATTATAACTAAAATAAAGTTTGTAAACGATTGTAATTGGTTCATTTACATACGGATTAGTTTTAGGAATTTCTGTAATTAAATACAAATTATCGTCAAGACGAACTCCACCGCCGTTTTGATAAGGATCATTTTGTTGCTGAATAGCTTTAATGATTTTTATCTTTAACGGATTACTTTTATATAATCTTCCGTTGAATTCGATTTGGGATTCTTTGATGGTAAAAACTCCTATTTTTTTAGGAACTAGATAATATTTATAGCTTTTTTCAAATCCGCGACGCCCATTAAAATTGTATTCTTGAACTGAAATAAATGGCCCTTGAATTCTAAAATCGCTAATTGGTGGTAACTCAAAGTTATCTGCATCAACATTCATCGAGAAAGTGATTTCGATGGTTTCGTTTAATGCATAAGTAGTTCTATCTGTTGAGGCTTCAAATTTTACTTGTTGCGCCATCATAGAATTTAATAAAAGTAAAGTAAAAAAGATAAGTACTCTTTTCATTTTATTGATAATCTATTTTATGTCTAAAACAATTTCTTTTGTTTTTAAAGTTTCGTAAGCGTTAGTTTCTGGATTAAAGAAACTAAAATTTATTGGTGCAATTATTTGTTCTCCTTTAACTGCTGATTTTAGTGTAACTGTTTTGGTTTGTTTTGCAAGAATTCCAAATTTTGAATTACTTTGTTCTTGACTGTCAATTGTGATGTTGGTTTTGATTATTTTTAAATCGTAATCACTTTCAACAACACTAGGAATTAAATTCAATTCTGGAAAGACAAATCCGTCAAAGTTTCCATCTCCAGAAATTTCAATTTTTACATCAAATGGTTTATTTACAATTAGTTCTTTAGTAGGTTTTACTACTTTAATTGTAAATTTTCCGTATCCGCCCGAATAGCTATCAGGTTGATTTCTAGGAAGTAAATCGCAAATATTTACTTTAGGCTTGTTGGAAAATACATTCTTAGTAATTATCTTGAATGTTTGTTTTTTTCCTTTAATTTTTTTGTCAAATTTTTTGATTCTGATAGTTACTGCTAAAGAATCAAACTCGAATTCACCTATTTCGTTAGGATAAATAATTACTTTTTTCAACACACTTGAATAATACGATTTTCCTAAATACATTTCGTTATAACCTTGTGGCTTATCATAAAGATACTCTTTAGTAACTAAATCATTATAATTAGGTTGGTTTAAAAACTGATAAGAAGCAATATGCAAGTCTTTATTAAAATAAATTTTATAGCTCAACATGATTGGCTCAGTATTGTAATAACAGTAATCGCCTTTGTCAACTTCTGCAACTAAATAATAGTCATTAAATAAATCGGAATCGATTTTTGTATTTTGAATTTCAACCTCTAGTGTATTAGATTTATATGTTTCTCCGTCAATTTTAGCGGTTGCACTTTCAATTGTATACGTTCCTTTTTTAGATGCTTTTACAATGTAACCACGTTTAATAGTTAAAGTAGTACTGTTGTTGATAGTTGTTTGATCTGTGCTATTTGTTGGACCATAAATGAGTTCCAATCCTAACTTTTTAAAATCTGGCGGTGTAAAATCCTCGCTTTCTTTATTAAGAATAAAATCAACAGCAAAATAATCATTTGGCGCAATATTTTTAGCTTCAACAACGCATTTGAATTCTACCTGAGCAAATAAACTCTGGGAAAAAATAATAACAATAAGTAATTGAAAACATTTCATTTTATTTACCAATCTTTTTCAGGTTTTTGAGGATTTCCTTCTACCTTTTTACCTTTTACTTTTTCTTGAACTTTCTTTTCTTCATTATTTACCGCGTCTAAAAGGTTCTGAATTCTTTGTTTAGAAGCTCCAGTTGGTTGTGGCTGTGGCGGTGGCTGATTGCCTTTGTCTTGATTGTCTTTTTTATCGTTTCCGTCTTTCTTTTTATCGTCTTTTTTGTCTTTATCCTTGTCTTTATTTTGGTCTTTTTTATCGTCCTTTTTATCGTCTTTCTTGTTATCTTTTTTATTGTCTTTTCCTTTGTCGTCGTTTTTTGGTGGCGGATTTTCTTTCAGCATTTTTTTAGCCAAAGCATAATTGTATCGCGTTTCTTCATCAGAAGGATTATTTCGTAACGCATTTTTATAGGCTTCAACAGCATTAGAATACTCTTTTTCTTTCATTAATGTGTTACCAAGATTATGAAATGCCTGGTGTTTTTCTGATTTTGTTTTGGCATCTTTTACGGCTTTTTCAAACTGATATTTGGCTTCTAATGGTTGGTTTTGTTTGTAAATTGACGTTCCTAAATTGTAAGATGAAATTGATTTCTTTTTAAATTTAGATTGTGAAATTCTATAATTCACCTCAGCATCTGAATAGTTTTTTGTTGCAAAACTTTCGTTTCCTTGTGGCAAATACTTGTCTTTCTCTTGCGCCTTTATTGCAAAAGAAATTAGTAGTATTAGTAAAGTTATTATTTTTTTCATTTTTACTCGAATTGCACAAATTTTTAGGAATTTAATTTTCATTTAATTCTCTGATTTTTTGTAATCTATTCTTTTTCTTCGTTAAACAAATTCATTTTTCTAACCCATTTTGTTCTCTTTTCTAGCATGAAAACATCTACAAACAAGAAAAAGAATCCGAAGCCTAAAAACCATTGAAATTGTGATTTTAAATCGGCCATCATTGTTCCTTCAAATTCTGATTTTTGAGTATTATCTAATCTTTTTTTGATGTAGTCAATTACTGTTTTAGTAGAATTTCCGTCAACATAACCGCCTTTACTCGCTTTAGCAATTGCAGCCAAAACGGTTGCATTCCTTTTGGTAACAACAGTTTGTCCGTCTTTGTCTTTTTGATAAGCTTCAATTACTCCATTTTTTCTAAACGGAATAACACCGCCTTTTTCGGTTCCGACACCAATTGTAATAATTTTCAAACCCAATTTTTGGGCTTCTTCTGCTGCTGATTCTGCATTATCAGAATGATCTTCACCATCTGAAATGATGATTAATAATTTATTAGTTTTATCTTTTTTATTGAAAAAATTAGTTGATGCCAAATCAATTGCTTGATCAATAGAAGTTCCTTGAGACGATATCATTCCTGGGTTCATTGATTGCAAAAACATTTTTCCAACAGCATAATCTGATGTCATTGGTAAAACTGGAAATGCACTGCCTGAATATGCAATAATTCCAATTTTATCGCCACCTAATTGATTGATAATCTGAGAAACTATCTGTTTACTTTTTTCTAATCTGTTGGGCGCTACATCTTCTGCAAGCATACTTTTAGAAACATCAATTGCAAAAACAATATCAATTCCTTGACGTTTTACTTTTTCTATTTTGGTTCCCATTTTGGGATTCACCAATGCAATTATCAAACAAGTTAATCCTAAAAGAACAAAAATAAATTTCAAAACTGGTTTAAAAACAGATTTTTCTGGACTCAATTTTTTAATCAAATCTAAATCTCCAAATTCCAGCTGCTTTTTTCTTTTCCAATACTGAACATAAAGAAAAAGCAGCACCAAAATCGGAATGATGAGCATTAAATATAAATAATTTTTTTCTTCTAATTCAAACATTAAATATCAGATTTTTGATTTTAGACTTTAGCTAAATTCTATTTGCACTACTTTTTTAAATAAAACTTTTAAATAACGTATTTCTCAATGCTATTTCCAACAACAATAGAATTCCTGCAATCCACACGAACGGTCTAAATAATTCGTCGTAATCATAGAACTTCAATTCTTCAATTTCGGTTGTTTCTAATTTATTGATTTCGCTATAAATTTCCTCTAATTTAGAGTTGCTGTTGGCTCTAAAATATTTTCCGCCAGTCTTTTGAGCAATACTTCTCATTAATTTTTCATCAATTTCTACCGGAAGTTTTTTATATAAAAAATCAATTCCGTTTGGCGCATAAGCATACGGAAAATCGGCCATTCCGTTGGTTCCTAAACCAATTGTGTACACTTTGATTCCGTATTCATGTGCGATTTCGGCAGCTGTTTCTGGCTCAATAAATCCTGCATTGTTCACGCCATCGGTCAACAAAATGATAACTTTACTTTTGGCTTTACTATCTTTCAATCGGTTTACGGCTGTTGTCAATCCCATTCCTATTCCGGTTCCGTCTTGAAGTACATTGTCAAATTTAATGTCATTGATAGCCTCTTTAACTATTGCTTTATCGCTTGTAACAGGTGTTTTGGTATAGGCTTCGCCTGCGTAAACTACAATCCCAATTCTGTCATTTGGTCGTCCGTCAACAAAGTTTACAGCCACTTTTTTCAAAGCTTCCATTCGACTCGGAGTTAAATCTCGCGCCAACATACTGCTCGAAAGATCTATTGCCATTACAATATCAATTCCTTTAGTTGTTTTAGTTTCATCACTTATATTTACAGATCTTGGTCGTGCCAAAGCGATAATCAAGAAACTTAAGGCTAAAAGTCGAAGCACATTTAGATATGGTTTTAACTTTGCTAAAAGCGAATTTGACGCTTTAAAACCTTTAACAGAACTTATTTTTAATGTTGGTGTTTGCTGATTTTGTTTCCAAAAAAACCAAACAGCGGCTATTGGAATTAACAATAACAACCATAAAAATTGCGGATTTAAAAACGATATTTTTTCCATTACTATTGCTCGATTTTAAGTTCAACTGAGTTGATAATTCGTTCTAAAATCTTCTTGCCATTTTCGTCTCCATCTTTATATGAAACTATAATTTGTTGCAATCCGCCGTCTTGTTTGAACAATAAAATCTCATAATACATTTTCTGACTTTCGTTGTTAACTTTATCTAAAACAGTCATTGTTCCATAAGCTTTTACGCCTGTAATTCCTTTATCGGTATTAAAATCTTCTTGTTTGAAAAGAATATTTGTTGCGCCTTGAGTTTCCCAAATTTTAGTAATTCCTTCTAAAACAGTTTCAAATTTTACTTCTGTATTTTGTTTGTATTTATTAGTAGAAACTTCAATGTAAAATGGTTCAATCAAACTTCCAAAACTAAACATTTGCATGTCTTTTAAAACCGCAAAAGCATTTTTTGGAAGCACTTTGCTTGCATCAATTCTTTTTAGAACTTTTGGAGTTTCAATTGTGACTCCAGGATTTCCGTATTGGCTCAAAATCCATTCGCCTTCTGACAATTCTTTGGTTGGATTGCCCATAACATTGTCTTTTACATAATCAAATCCTTTGATGTAAATTAAAGTCAATAAAGCGATTACAAACACACCTAAAACAATTCCGACTGTTGAAACAATTCGTGCTTGTTTTTGTTTTTTCAACTTCTGAATTCGGGCTAATTCTTTTTGTTGTTCGTTCCACGCTTGTAATTCGTCATCGTCTTCAACAATTTCCGGAATGGCTTTGTGAATGGTTACAATGGTGCTTGTGATGCGTTTTTTATCTTCTTCAATTTCAAAATCTAGCGGCGTTACTTTGGCAAATTTTACTAAATCGGCTTGTTGTAATACTTTTTCTAAATTGATTAATGCTTCTTTAGAAAGTTTTAATTTTTGTTGATTTGCCACTTTTCTTAAAGCAAAAAGAAGTTCAGAAGTCGTGCTTTCCATTGCAGGAATTTTGATTTCTTCTTCGATGTAATTTCGGGCAATATCTGTTAATTCTGAGTAGTATAATTTCACTTCACCGCGTTGTAAAAACTCTTTTTGTTCTAATTGTTGCAATAAAGAAGTGGCTTTTTCAATTGGAGATGTATAAATAATTTCTTCAATTATTTCACGTTTTTGATATTTTTTAATTAACCAAAACACTAAAAATCCAATTCCAATTACAAGCAAAATAGCTACAAGATATTTCCACCAATTGCTTGATGATTCAGCTTTTGCAACATCTTTAATGTCGTACATTTTTTGTTTTAAAGTATCGACTTTTACATCGTTTACCTCAACTTTTAAACTGTCTGAAAAATTGGGTTTACCATTAATTAAAACCAGAATTCTTGGAATTGTATATTTTCCTGAATCGAATTGTGTTAATCCATATTTTTTTATTAATTCGTATTTGTCATTTGATTTTATAGTGTCAACCTTATACGATTCGATAACTTCTAGCGCGCCAAAACTTTTACTTTTAGGAAAAACAACTTTATCTGTTTTATTAACGGATGCTTTTAATGTTAATTTGAATTCAGCACCAATCTTGTTCTTAGTTGTATCAATAGAAGTCGTTACTTTTTGTGCAAAAAGCGTTGTGGTGAATAGTAATAATATGTATAATTTAAGTTTCATTTTTTATTTTCTTAACCGCAAAGAGCGCAAAGTTTTTCGCAAAGTTCACAAGGATAAATTTTGAATACAAAGCTTTGCGTTCTTGGCGTATTCTTAGCGTGCTTTGCGGTTAAACATTTATCTAGATTTAAAATAACCCAATAATTTCTTGACATAACTTTCGTCGACACGAGTATTTACGGTTCCTGAACCGCATTTTGAAAAAATTTCTTTGAAAAAAATTATCTTATTTTGATAGTTTTTTTCGTAATTCAATCGTACTGATTTGGAACTCGTATCAACAACCATTATTTCTCCCGATTCGGCATCTTCCATTTCAACGATTCCAATGTTTGGCATTTTTTCTTCGCGAATATCATATACTCTAACGCCAGTGATATCATGTTTTTTACTTGCTATTTTTAATGTTTTCTCATAATCATCGTCCACCATAAAATCGGAAATCAAAAATACAATTGCTTTCTTTTTTTGTGTTGATGATAAAAATTTTAGTGCTTGAGATAAATCGGTTTTTTTACTTTTAGGTTGAAATTCGATTAATTCTCTAATGATTCTCAAAACGTGTGATTTTCCTTTTTTTGGTGGAATGTATAATTCGATTGCATCAGAAAATAAAATCAAACCAATTTTATCATTATTTTGAGTTGCCGAAAATGCCATGGTTGCAGCAATTTCGGTAACGATTTCACTTTTTAATTGATTTTGTGTGCCAAAACTTTCAGAACCAGAAATATCAACCATCAACATCATGGTTAATTCGCGATCTTCTTCAAAAACTTTAATATAAGGTTCGTTATATCGTGCAGTAACATTCCAATCAATGGCACGAATATCATCGCCATATTGGTATTGACGCACTTCAGAAAAAGTCATTCCGCGTCCTTTAAACGATGTGTGGTATTCACCCGAAAAGATATGATCACTCAATCGTCGGGTTTTGATTTCTATTTTACGAACTTTTTTTAGTAAGTCTTTTGTTTCCATGTTTTTGCCACAAAGGCGCAAAGGCACTAAGTTTTTAAAGAAAAAAGATTAAGGAACCTCTATTTCGTTCACAATTTTATTGATAATGTCAACAGAAGTTACATTTTCGGCTTCGGCTTCATAAGTGACTCCGATTCTATGGCGTAATACATCGTGAACAACGGCACGAACGTCTTCTGGAATTACGTAACCGCGACGTTTTATGAACGCATAACATTTAGCTGCTGTAGCCAAATTAATACTTCCACGAGGTGAAGCTCCAAATCCAATTAATGGTTTTAGGCTTTCTAATTTATACTTTTCTGGAAAACGTGTTGCAAAAATGATATCTAGAATATATTTTTCAATTTTTTCGTCCATATAAACTTCGCGAACCGCTTCTTGTGCGCGAATAATTTGATTTATAGAAACAACTGCATTTACTTTTTCGTAAGCGCCTTTAAGATTCTGACGAATTACCAAACGTTCTTCATCCATTTTAGGATAATCGATAACGGTTTTTAGCATAAATCTATCCACTTGCGCTTCTGGCAAAGGATATGTTCCTTCTTGTTCAATTGGATTTTGAGTTGCTAGAACTAAAAAAGGTCGTTCTAATTTAAAAGTTGTATCACCAATGGTAACTTGCTTTTCTTGCATCGCTTCCAACAAAGCCGATTGCACTTTGGCTGGTGCACGATTAATCTCATCAGCTAGAACAAAATTTGCAAAAATTGGTCCTTTTTTTATGGAGAATTCATTGGCTTTAATGTTGTAAATCATGGTTCCAACCACATCGGCTGGCAATAAATCGGGCGTGAACTGAATTCGGCTAAAACTTCCTTCAACAGCTTGCGCCAAAGTATTAATTGCTAATGTTTTTGCCAAACCTGGAACACCTTCTAAAAGTATGTGACCTTGACCTAAAAGTCCAATCAACAAACGTTCTACCATGTGCTTTTGACCTACAATGACTTTGTTCATTTCCATTGTTAGTAAATCAATAAAAGCACTTTCTCTTTCAATTTTTTCATTAATTGCTCTAATGTCTAAAGCGGCAACATTATCTTCCATAAATTCTATTTTTATAGTATTCTTGAGGTTCAAAATTTTAACATTTCAAAATTGAAGATTTTAACACTAATAGAATGTTAACAATGCGTTAAAACTTCTTGCTAAATCTGGTTTTTAAGGATGATTTATGATTTTGTTTTACTAATTTTAAACTTTTTAAAGAAATTATGGCAAAAACAAAACTGTCTCCAATTATTGCAGGAACGATGAATTGGGGAATTTGGGATAAAAATCTCACTACATCCGAAATGGTGCATTTGATAAACATTTGCATCGAAAATAAAATTACCACTTTCGACCATGCTGATATATATGGTGGTTATACTACTGAAGCTCAATTTGGAAAAGCATTTGGCGAAAGCACTATTTCGAGAGATAAATTGCAACTAATTTCAAAATGTGGCATTCAACTTGAAGGAAATAGAACCAATAAAATTAAACATTACAATTACTCGAAAGAATACATTATTTGGAGTGTTGAAAATTCATTAAAAAATCTTCAAACTGATTATTTAAATGTATTTCTTTTGCATCGTCCGAGTCCGTTGATGGTTGCTGATGAAATTGCAGAAGCAGTAGAAAAATTAAAATCGGATGGAAAAATTATTGATTTTGGTTTGTCGAATTTTACGGCATCACAAACGGAATTAATTTTGCAAAAAACTGAAATTAGTTACAATCAAATTCAGTTTTCGGCAACACATCATGAACCAATGTTGGACGGAAGCTTGGATTATATGCAAGTTCATGACATCATTCCGATGAGTTGGAATCCGCTTGGAACTGTTTTTCGTGAAGATATTGAGCAAACACGTAGATTAAAAAAACTTCTCGCACAATTAGTTGAAAAATATGGAGTTGGTTCTGATACTATTTTACTTTCTTGGGTTTTAAAACATCCTTCAAAAGTGCTTCCTGTTGCTGGAACAGTTAATATTGCTAGAATTCAACAATTAATGAAAGCGGTCGAGTTGCAACTTGAACAAGAAGATTGGTTTGCAATTTGGACGGAAAGTATGGGGAATAGAGTACCTTAAAATAGTTGGCAGTTTTCAGTTTTCAGTTGACAGTAATTGAACGCTGAACATTGAATATTCAATAATTAAGCCATGATTAACAAGCGTTTACTTATCAAAAACCTTCTTGCTCACAATGATGAGAGTAGTTTTTATGATAAAAAAAGGCAGTTAAATTTACATACTAAAGAAGGAAAAGCCAAGTTTTTGAAACACATTTGTGCGTTATCGAATTCTAATCCTTCTAACAATTCTTATATTGTAGTTGGTGTTGAAGATCAGGATAATGAGATTACTGGTGACGATTTTTTTGACGATTCTCGAATTCAGAATTTAGTAAATGCTTATTTGGAAAATCCGCCGAAAATTCTATATGAAAATGTGCCTTTTCCGAATTTACCGAAAGACAAAGTAGTTGGATTGGTAACGATCAAACCCAAATCGAAAACTTCTTGTTTCAAAAAAAACATTCATACGATTCTTGCCAATACTGTTTTTGTTCGTCGTGGCAGTAATTCTATTCCAACTGAAGAAAAAATTCCGTATTCTAAACTTAATATTGAAACAGTAATCAGCATTGAAAATAGTTCCCGAAATAGCATTGCGAATACACTTGATGGCGTAATTGATTTTGTGAACAATCGTCACAAAGACATTCCATCTAAATATAAAGTTTTCAAGGAGTTATTTGTGATTTGTTGGGCTGGAATTCCAAAAAAAATTCGTGATAAAACTTATTTTTCAAGAGTTGATATTGAATTAGTTAACGAACAAATTAAACTTTTTTATTCGGCTCAAGATGATGTTTCTATCGAATTTGACGAAGATACTTTTACAATAACTGAATATGTTCCGTTAGGATTGAATGATAAAACGAGTTATTATCCTTTGGAACAGCAAAAAATTTCGTTTTATGATAATGGCTATTACAAAATTGAAACCGAAATGTTGTTTGAACCACCACAATACAATCGAAAAGTATTGTTTCATATTTATAATTCTACACTATCTTTGCTGACTAAATTGCAAAAATCACAAGAATTATCTGAACGTGAAGAATTAGATTTGCAAAGCGTTCCATCTACTTTTATGATTTGTTATCTTAACGGATTTGTTGATGCGAAACAAAAATTAATTGATGCAAAACCACTTTTAAAACAATACAAAAACAAAGAAGTTTATGTCAATTTTAAAGAAGTAATGCGTGTTTTGAGGAAAATGAAATATAATGGAAAATAAAAAACAATACATTACAACAAATCATTTTTGCACCTATTTAAATATTAATTTCGTGAAAAAATAAGTAAAAAATACTATCAGTATTAAAATTTTATTACCTCAGTTTTTTTACATTCAAAGAAATTTTCCGTTTCACAAGCCCATAAATTATCATATATTTTTGGATAAGAATCACTACAATTATGACATATTATATACCTCTGATCAATAGAATCAATAAAAAAAAGATTTCCTTTTTTTATGATTTTTGAAACCATTTTTATTTTATTATCTTTAGATTTAGAGAATAAATAATAGTATTTTTTATTGTTTTTATCATCAATACCACTTTTAATAACAAAATCAGATATTTTACCTTCTATATTATTTTCTGCTAATATATTATTCCAATCTATCTTTAATTTATTTGTGTCAATTGAAACTTCAAATCTATCTTTGGTTTTCACACCTATTTGATTCTTGTATAAAGATTTATTACAAGATAAAAAAGAAAATAATACAACTAGAGTTAAGTACTTCATTTTAAAATTTTTACGACTAATTAATTATTAAAATAGCAACAACCACTTTGGAGATATTATCTAAAATATCTATTTATGATTTACTAAAAAAATAGTATCAGAAACATGAGTTAAAAATAAAAAAAAACTTTGATACGATTGATTTAAATTTGGTAAACAAGTTTTATAAATTTAAAATCTTTTTTTAAATTTATACTAATAATTTGAGACAGTTCTAGATATTTGCACCAAAATATTTAAATAAAATATAACTCACGCTATTTATACAAATGTTACTTAAAATAACATTATAGTTCTATCTGCCAGATACTGTCTCCGTTTTACTACACGCTTCACATCCCGCTGTACACACCCAACCAAATTTCATTTTTTTTGGAGAACAACCCGCCATACATCCACTACACGAAACCGTGTGACCAGAGTCAGCTAAAAGTTTATTATAATAAAACTCGCCATTTTGAGTTAACTCTATAACCTCAGCCATTTGAAGATTCGAATTTAATGTAGTTCCAATAATGGCATAATATTTTATTTTTTTATCGCCATCATCATATTCTCCAGATTCAATTTTAAAATTATTAATTTGATCATTAATTTTTTGATCTTTTAATATTTGATTCCACTTCTCCTTCAAAAAACTTAAATCATCAGTAATGATATATTTATCCTCCTGATTTACACCAATTTTTTGAGCATTTGAATTTATTGATATTAATATCGTGGCAATTAAGCCGAATAGAATTTTTTTCATTTTTAATAGTTTTATAAAATTAATAATTTATTTGTTATACTTCAAATATTCTCGAGTAATTTGATACTTCAAAAATAGTTTTTATGGTTATGATGGTTTTACGGAAAAAACGTAAATAATGTTAATTTTTTTGCTTTAGATGATGAAACGATTCAGATGATAAAATAAATTCAGTATAAAAAAACTACTTCATTTCTGCTATTGTTTTAAAAAAAATTAACCCAATTTTTAACTTAATAACTATCTTTAATCAAATTCATTTAATCCGTAAAGTATCTCTTTCATTTTTGTGCCGTTTACCTCAACTGGTTTGTAGGCAATGTTGAATTTATCAATTGCAACATCAATATCTGCTTTTAGTTTTTTATATTCCATTGGTAATTTGGTTTCGCATTGTTTTTCATTTTCATAGCTGTTGAGTATGATTTTAAACTTTTCATAAAACTTTCCGCCTTGGTCTATAAAGTTGTTGTATTGCGTGATAAATTGCAATAATCTATCAATTGGAAACTCTAAATTTACTTGCATTTTATATTGTGAAGTTCCTGTTGTAGTTTTTAATTTGGCAAGATATTCTTCCATTTTTTGAGTTACTGTTTCCCAATCATCATTGGTTCTACAGTTTTCTAAAGTGGCAACATATCCTATGGGTTTGGTGTAATCTTTGAACAATAACTCAATATCTAATTTCATTTTATCGTTGCTTTTTTGTAAAAATGCAGTTTCAAAATAAATGGTATTCAAATCATTTTGCATTCGTAACGTAAAATCAAGAATACAATCTACATTAGCGAGTTCTTTCTCTTTTTCGTCCTTAGTTAATGACGAACCTAACATGTTTGTAAATGTTTGAACGACAGATACAATTGTATTAGTTCCTAGAACAGAAGTCAAATCGAAACCTGATTTTTTATCCTTTTTGGAAGCAACTAAATCTTTAAGTTTTTCATACTCTGGATATTGATTGGGATTTGAAATTTTATTAATTTCATTAAGCGTTCTTACTGATGCAAAATGATGGTCTAAACTCAATATTTTCTCGTACAAAATCTTAATAATTTGAAGTCCTTTTAGGTATCTTATTTTAGAAATTTCTCCAGTTCCTTCGGCTTTTAATTCTAGAATTTCGCTCTTTAGTTTATCTTTTTCTACTAATAAATCAACTTTTTGTTCTGTACTGTAAGCAATTAAAAGTGCTTTATTTATTCGTTCTAACTCGCATTGTTTTACATCAAGAAGCAAGTCATATTTTGCAGTAACAGCTTTAATTTCCTCAATTAGTTTTGCAACAACTTCATTTGGATTGTCACCTTCGTTAGTTGCGAACGTTACATTATTTGCAAAGAGAAATAAAAGAAAAAATAGATATTTAAGATTTTTCATATATGTAAAATTTAATTTTTTAACAGCCATATATGGTATCGCCATTCTACTACTTGTTGTTGGCGTAAGCAAACTTGTTGTTAATGGTGATTTCATAATCTTAATTGTTTAAGTTTTACTAATTTTTTTTCATTAATCTTTAGAAAGAGTGAGTGTTATAAGCACTTTGTCTTTGATTATTGCTAAAGGATAAGTGCCTTTTTTTAGATTTTTATAGGATAAATCAAATCCTAAATAAAGAAGCATATCTACAGAAAAAACGTAATCTGCATCCTGAACAAAGGTTAATTCTTCATTGCTAGTTATTTTAGAATATTCTTTTCCAAAAAACTTTTTTTGATCTTCAACTGATAAATTATTAGTGTCAAGTTCAATTATCATTGTATTTTCAGATTGTTTGTAGGTAGTGTAATTTTTCATTGTTGTAGATTTATTATTCGTGTTGGGTGGTGTTATCGTACAAAGTCCTCTTCCGATGTCGCAAATTTTTCCATTAAATTCACCTTGAGCTTCTTTACCAAAATTTTGTGATGAAGCAACTAATGAAATTAGAAATGTGGCTATTGATATTGCTGTTTTTATCATGATTTTTATAATTAATTACTGTTGATTTAATGTTGTAAAATTACTTTGAAGATTATGGCTGATTTTACACTAAAAGTGTAAAAAATGTTAATATTTAATTTTATAGCATAAAAAAACGACAGTTGTTGGCTGTCGTTTTTTTATTTTGAATTAAGTGAGGGTTTTACTTTGTTTCATTTTTGTAAATCATATAATATTAATTCCCAAAAACAATGGCAGTATTAAAATTATCTTTTCACAATTTTTAATTTTAAAATCACACAACATTATCAAAAATTACTTAACCGTAAATCCTAAATCTTGTAATTCTTTTTTTATACCAATAAAATGTTGCTTTCCATAAACAATAATAATCTTTTGATGTTGATCTGATATTATCTCATTTACAACATTTTTATTTCTAAAATCTAAAATTATCTCATTTCTTGATTCTTTAGAAATTGGTTTATCATTACAAATTGATTTCTGATCATAAAATGTTTGAAAATCACAATCGTTTAACTTAAGTTCACCAAATCTTCTTTCATATTCAGTAATAACTTGTTTTAAAGTTAAATCTACATTTCTTCCTTTCAAAGAATCTACGCCCAAGTTTTTATTAGAGGGCTGGCTTATTAATTTTTTCTTAAGCTTGAATTTATATAATGAATCGAAAACGCTCATGTATCCTTTACCTCTTTTAGGAACCGGAAAACCAAGCAGTTTTCTTAATTTCATTAAATCTAAGGTGTCAGTTGGGCTAGAATTAACCTTTTCATAATAGGTTATAAAACCCAAGTTCTCTAAAGAATCTATTTTGTTTTTTACATCTTCATAGAAAGGTTCTGTACCAATATGTATCATCGGAAAGAATACTACTTCTTTATTTGATTTAGACATTTTTTCCAACTTTATTTTGTCATTGTAAGCACCAATTACCTTTAAAGCTAGATTTACCTTTGTTGATGTACAAGAAATTAAAACAAAAAAACAAATAATAATGTAGATAAAATTTTTCATAAAGAATAATTTAAAAACCATCAAATATAATTTATTTGATGGTTTTAATTAAAAATAAACTTAAGGTATGATAAGACCAATTACAAAATCTACTATTGCAGAAATAATAGCATTACCTCCAGATTCACCGAAAATTTGATTTAACCAACATCCTAATTGCCACCATCTACAAGGCGCTCCTTTCCCTTGAATTGTAGCTGGATAAGGATTAAAATCTCCAGTAGTACCACCAAATAACTCTCTACCATCTGATTTAGGATTGTTTTTATAAACATCGTTTACAAAAAGACACGCTTCTGCCATTTCTGAACCTGAATACTCTTTTAAAATTTGATCTCTTGAAGTTCCTTGGGCTTCATATTCAAATACTTTAACAAGTAATTTTCTTCCTTGTTCAGTATTTCTACTATTTCCTGTGACTGTTTTTTCAAATGTTTCAAAAGTAATACCGCTTTTATAAGCAGGTTTTAAAGCTTGAACAATAGAAGCCATTCCTTCAGATAAACTGTATCTTACATCTTCTTTAGTAGTTTTTTGAGCATTCCCAACAAAACCAAACATAACTGTGGCAATTAAGCCAAATAATAATTTTTTCATAATAAATAAAATTTTAAAGTTTTAAATCTAGAACCTTTCTAGATTTTTGATATTAGTTTGACAAATAATTCTCGAGTAATTTGTTATGTCAAAACTACTATAACCTTAAAATATGGTATTACACTAAAAGTGTAAAAAACGTTAAAACTTTATTTATTTAAATAGAACTAAAGTAATCCTAATGCTCTACACTCTTTAAGAATGTCTTCATCGCCACCTTTCTCTATGCCAAGTAAATCTTTTATTTTACTTTTTCTTTTTTTGATAGTATCTTCAGAAACATTCATTTTATTGGCAATCGTTTTTATTACAAATCCTTCAGCCAATAATGTTATTATTTCTCTATCAACACTATCTAATAAACCTTTGGTAAACAATGGTTCTTTAGTTTTTTCAATTGCTACTGGAGTAAAATAAGTTTCGCCTGCTAATACTTTTTCAAAAGCGTCCAATAAATGAGGTGGTTTGTAATCACTTTTTACTAATAATCCGTTGGGTTGGATTTTTTTTACAACATTGTATAATCTAATGGCATCAAAATGTGAAGTTAGCATTATGATTTTGGTATTTGGCATGTGTTTTCTAATTAAAACACCTAAGTCTTCACCGTTGTATATTTTTTGTTCTGGAAATCCTAGTATAGAGTAATCTAAAAAAACAAGGTCAAAAGTAGTGCTTTTTTGAGGATCAATAATAATAGTATAGGCTTCTTCACAACTATAGGCTTCTTCAGTTTCAATTATATGCTGCGCTTTGTTTAGTGTCAACATTGCTTTGTAGCCTTCAATCATACTTGAATGATCGTCAATCATTAAAATTCTTATCACCATAAAATAACAAGTTATATCTTACGTGAAAGTAATAAACTAATATGGAATAATCAAATTTATTTTTGTTCCTTTTTTTAAGGTTGATTTAATGCTGATTTTTCCGTTTAGTTCGGCTACTCTTTTTTTCATGTTATTAAGTCCAATTCCGTCCTTTTTTAGAGTAGTATCAAATCCTTTTCCGTCATCAGAAATTTCTATTTGCAATTCATTACTTTCAATTTTGGTCATAACTACAAAAACATTGCTAGCTTGGGCATACTTTTCAATATTTTGAAGTGCTTCTTGTACTATTCGATATAAATTAATTTTGACAACATTATTGACCAGATCCCAATTTACAGCATCGCTTACTTGAAGCGTAAATTGTATTGAAGAATGGCTTTCAATTTTGGTAAAAAGTTCTTTAACAATTCCAATAAAGTTAGCATTGTCTGAAAATAAATTAGAATTTAAGTCGTGTGCAATGGTTCTAATTTCTTGTTCTACGGTTTGGATTTCGTCTATTTGTTTTGCAAATAATTCGTCTTCTATCAAATTAGCTTTGTATAATGCAGCATATAAATTTAACCGCACTGCCGATAATTTTCCCATAACACCATCATGAAGTTCTAACGAAATTCGTTGCTTTTCAATATTCTTTCCTTCTTCAATTTGTTGTTGTTGGTCTAAGATTAATTGATAAATTTCTTCGTTGGCTTTTTGTTGTTCTTGTTTTAATAGCAATTCTCTATTTTTGGCATTTTGTAATTTATTGGTATACCACAACATAATAACCATCAAACTCAAAATACCAAATCCTAAAACTATCCAAATACCTTTGTATAGTGAATCATTTTCTTTAGAGACTAACTGGTTTTGATTGGTGATTTCGTCGGTTTCAAATTCTATTCGAGCAAATTTATCACGAGTAGCTCGTTCAACATTTTGAAGACTATCATTTAGAGTAATATATCTATTTGAATAAAATGACTTATCGTTAGGATTGGCTTGTGCTAAAAGTTGCAAAATTTTTAACTCATCTTCAAAAATATTGTTTTTATGCGCTTGATTTTGGGCTGATTTTAAATAAAAATTAGATTTAACAGTATCTTTTTGGGCTAAATAGTATTCACCTAAATAGGTTTTGGAAGTGATTTGAATTGGAATACTTTGAATACTATCTCCAATTTTTAAAGTTTCTTGAAATTGTTTTATTGATGATTTATCACCTAATTTGAATTTAGAGTAAGCAACATTATTTGTTAGATAAGCATATATTAGAATTTCCTTGTTTTTAATTCCTGCAAAATTTAAAGCCTTTTCTGCATAATGAATAGATTTATTATATTTTTCTTGTTTTTGGTAAACAATAGAAATATAATTTAATGGTTGAATTGAAAAAGCTAAATAATTGGAACTTGTCTCTAAATTTTGACATGTGGATATAGCTTTATTAAAATATTCAATGGCTTTATTAAAATTTGATAAGCCTAGAGACGAATTACCTAATGTCAAGTAGCAATTATAAATTAATTCATTGTTTTTTTTTTGAATAGCTATTTTGATTGCTTTTATCGCCAATACTTCTGCTCCAACAAAATCTTTTTTATAAATTAGAATATTAGCTTTGAAAGCTAATGAAAATGAAACGTAATCTAAATTGTTTTTCTTTAAAAAAGCTTTTTCGGCATTAGAGTAATATGTATACGATTCATCATATTTTGCTTGATTATAGTAAAAATTCCCTAATAAAAAATTACAAAATGAAATTTCATCATTATTTTGATTATTTTGATTACCTAGTAACCGTTTACAAATATTAACGTATTTTTTATTATCTAACGAGTAATATATCCTTGCAAGTTCAATATTTTGTTTTCTAGAAATGGAATCTAAACCATAATTCTCTAATTCCTTAGAAGCTTTATTTGCAATATTTAATTTAGAGTCTGGATTTAAAGATTGGCTAGCTTTAGTTAATAAAATATCTATATTGTTTTTAGTATTAAAATCGTTAGTGTTTTCTTTTTTACAACTAAAAAAGAAAACACTAACGAATAGTAAAATTATTAAGTTCTTCAAAATATTTATTTTTTTCAAATCTACGAAAAAATTAGGATTAAGGATTTGATGGTGGTGGTGGAGTCTTTATTGGATTTATCTCTCCACTATTTGTAGTAGTGTTAGTAGTATTCGTCGTATTTGGAGCATTAAAAATAGTATCTGTTCGTTGAAGGTTAAGCTCTTTTTTAATGGTATTTTTTGGCTGTACTTCTATTTCGTCTGCCGTACAAGAAACTAAAAGTGAAGTTGTTACAATGGCTACTAAAAATAAAACATGTGTTTTATTAAATGCTTTTAGTGCTAAAAATGAGTGAAAGTTAAGAGTTGTTTTCATAAATATTAGTTTTAAATAAGACAATGATTTAGTGTGCAATCACATTAATAATAATGTGTTACGATTTTTGGTTTATTTTTTATAAAATTCTTTGTGTTAGTACTATTACATCACAAACCTACCTTGATTGAAAGAAGTGGCTTTACGTTAAAAGTGTAAAAAATGTTAAAATTTGCATTACTTTTGCAATTGAATTTTTTATATAAAATGAATAGAACATTAGTAATAGGCGACATTCACGGTGGTTTGCGTGCATTACACCAAATAATGGAACGCGCCAACGTAACTACAGACGATACTTTAATATTTCTTGGTGATTATGTTGATGGTTGGAGCCAATCGCCCGAAGTAATTGATTATCTTATTGCACTGAGCACAAAACAAACTTGCGTTTTTATTCGCGGCAATCACGATGAATTGCTGCTAGACTGGCTAACTGGAAATACTAAGAATTTTGATGAATTAATGTGGTTCAAGCATGGTGGAGAAGCAACAATTACTGCTTATGCCAAAGTTTTAGAAGAAAAGAAAAATACTCACATTGCTTTTTTAAAATCATTACAAAATTATTACTTAGACGATCAAAACCGCCTTTTTATTCATGCTGGATTTACCAATATGAATGGTGTTGCCTATGAATATTTTCCGAAATTATTTTATTGGGATAGAACGCTTTGGGAAACCGCATTAGCACTAGATGAAAACATAAAACCATCAAGCCGTTTTTATCCAAAACGATTTAAATTATATAAAGAAATTTACATTGGTCACACGCCTGTAACTCATATTGAAAAAATGATTCCGATTCAAAAAGCTTGTGTTTGGAATATTGATACTGGTGCGGCTTTCAAAGGTCCGTTAACAATTTTAGACGTCGCTACTAAGGAATTCTGGCAAAGCGAACCATTACACAATTTGTACTTTGATGAAAAAGGAAGAAATTAGACTATAAACCATTATATTTGTACATTAAAATTAGATAAAATGAAAAAAATTACAATACTTATACTTGTTTTAACTGCAAGTTTTGCAAATGCGCAAGCTTTTAAAGGAAAAGGCGATATTAAATTTCAAGTTGGAGCAACGTTTCAAGAATATGGAACTGGAATTGTTAGTGGTGCCGATTTTGGTTTTGGCGAAAATTTATCTTACGGATTTACAGTTGGTTATTTATTAAATACTACAACAGCTGCTGGAACACCAAAATTTGGAGATAGAGCTGATGCAAAAGCTAGATTCAATGCTAATTTGGGAAATGTTTTAAACATTAGCGACAAGTTTGACTTATATCCTGGTTTAGATTTAGGAACAAGAAATTTTGGTGCGCATATAGGTGCTAGATATTTCTTCACTAACGGTTTTGGAATTTATTCAGAGGCTGGAATTCCTCTAGCCAAATACAATCCAGATTCTGTTGGATATGAGCGCTTTAATAATCAGTTTGTTTTTCAATTTGGAGCTTCGTTCAATTTATAAAATATAAAAATGAGCGTTGTTACCGAAAAAAGATTAAAAGATAGAAGCAATTCTAAATGTGAAATTTCTGGAAGTGAAGAAGATTTAGTTGTTTATTTGGTTGAACCAAAAACAGAAAATATTCCAGAAAATTGTATCTTAATTACCAAATCATTAAAAGATCAAATAGAAAATCCTGAAACTACATCTGCCAACGATTGGCGTGGTTTAAGCGATAGCATGTGGAATGAAAATCTTCCGGTTCAAATTGTTTCTTGGCGAATGCATGCTCGATTGAAAAACAATGATATGTTAGACATGATGTATCTTGATGAAGATGCTTTAGAATGGGCAAAAGCCACTGGAGAAGCCGATGATGACGAAGGCAAAATAACTCACAAAGACAGCAACGGAAATATCTTAAAAGATGGTGATTCGGTTGTTTTAGTGAAAGATTTAGATGTAAAAGGTGCAACTTTCACTGCAAAACGTGGTGCTGCTGTTCACAATATAAAATTAGTTTGGGATGATGCTAACCTTATTGAAGGACGCGTTGAAAACCAAAGTATTTTTATTTTAACGCAATATGTTAAGAAGACTAAGTAGGATTTAAGAAAACCATTTAAGTCATTTAAGAAAATATAAGCTTTTTATTTTACAGAAAAAGGCGTTCAGAAAATTCTGAACGCCTTTTTAATTATGTCTTAAATGAACTTAAATTCCTTATATGGTTCAATAAAAATTACAAGTCAAATTTAATTCCTTGAGCTAAAGGCAATTGGTCCGAATAATTAACTGTATTGGTTTGTCTTCTCATGTATACTTTCCAAGCATCTGAACCTGATTCTCTTCCGCCACCAGTTTCTTTTTCACCACCAAAAGCACCACCAATTTCAGCACCAGAAGTTCCGATATTTACGTTTGCAATTCCACAATCGGAACCTGCAAATGATAAGAATTTTTCAGCTTCTTTCAGTTCATTTGTCATAATTGCCGATGATAAACCTTGCACAACGCCATTTTGTAATTCGATAGCATTTTCAACTTCACCAGAATATTTCATTAAATATAAAACTGGTGCAAAAGTTTCATGTTGCACAATTTCAAAATGATTTTCGGCTTCAATAATGGCTGGTTTTACATAACAACCTGATTCGTATCCTTCACCAGAAAGAACACCACCGTCTACTAATACTTTTCCGCCTTCGGCTTTTGCTTTTACAATAGCGGCTAAATAGGTTTTAACAGCATCGGTATCAATTAATGGACCGATATGGTTTTTTTGATCTAACGGATTTCCAATAGTTAATTGACCATAAGCACCAACAATAGCGTCTCTTACTTTATCATAAACCGATTCGTGAATAATTAAACGTCTGGTTGAAGTACAACGTTGTCCTGCAGTTCCAACAGCACCAAAAACAGCACCAGGAACAACCACTTTTAAATCGGCAGTTGGTGTAATTATGATTGCGTTGTTTCCTCCTAATTCTAATAATGATTTTCCGAAACGTTGCGCTACTGTTGCACCAACAATTCTTCCCATTCTAGTAGAACCTGTTGCAGAAATTAAAGGAATTCGTGCGTCAGTAGTCATCATTTCACCTACTTTGTAATCGCCGTTGATGATACAAGAAATACCTTCTGGTAAATTATTTTCTTTTAAAACTCCAGCAATAATATTTTGACAAGCGATAGAACATAATGGTGCTTTTTCTGAAGCTTTCCATACACATACATCACCACAAATCCATGCTAAAGCGGTATTCCAAGCCCAAACCGCTACTGGAAAGTTGAACGCAGAAATAATTCCGACAACTCCAATAGAATGCCATTGTTCACGCATTACGTGACCTGGACGCTCAGACGGAATTGTTTGTCCGTTTAACTGACGTGAAAGTCCAACTGCAAAATCGCAAATGTCAATCATTTCTTGAACTTCACCGTAACCTTCTTGTAATGATTTTCCCATTTCGTAGGAAACCAATTTTCCTAATGGTTCTTTTAATTCTCTTAATTTATTTCCAAACTGACGAACAATTTCACCACGTTGTGGAGCTGGCATTGCTCTAAAAGTCAGGAAAGCAGCAGTTGCAGTTTGCATTACTTTTTCATAATCAGCTGCGGTAGTAGTTTTTACTTTTCCGATAAGCTGACCGTCTACTGGCGAATAACTTTCGATAATTTCTCCGTTAGAAAAATGATTATTTCCAGTTGAAGTTCCTTCATTAATGGCTTTTACACCTAATATTTCTAATGCTTCGGTCATACCGAATTGTTGAGCAATTGTTGACATTGTATGTTCTTTTGTTTGATTTTTTAAATTTTATACAAAAATAGTAGTTTGTTTTGAATTATTAGCAAAAAGTTGGTTTCTGTTAAGTCAAATTTTTACACAAATTTCACTAATTAGCACAAATTAAGTATCTCTTATATAATTTCACGAAACAAGGATTCAATATTAAATTGAATCTTGTTATTTCGTGCAAATTTGTGAAATCTGTGTTGAATTTTTTATAAAGTTATCTTGTTGTTTTTCTAAAAACTTTCCTTTTCATCAGAATATTTTGGATTGGTTTCCATAACAGTTCCACATTGCTTGCAAGTTCTTAAATCTTTAGAATTATAAAAATGTTTGAAATGTGGTAGAAAATCTTTCTCAATATCGTGCAATTCGAAATAAGTATCATGAAGTTTATGATTGCAGTTATCACAAAACCAAAGTAAACCGTCGGTGAAACCTTTACCAGCACGTTTTCTTTCGATCACTAATCCTATTGAGTTTTCTGTTCTGTTGGGCGAATGTGGTACCTTAGCTGGATGAAGATACATATCGCCAGCGTTTAGCTTCATTGCTTTCTTTTTTCCGTCTTCTTGAATGTAAACTGCTATTTCTCCTTCTAACTGATAAAATAATTCCTCGGTTTCGTTGTAATGATAGTCTTTTCTTGCATTTGGTCCAGCCACAACCATAACTATATAATCACCAGAATCTATGTAAATGTTTTTATTTCCAACTGGTGGTTTTAATAACGATCTGTTTTCTTCAATCCATTTATTGAGGTTGAATGGTTTTGCTATTGCCATAATTTAATTTTTAATGTAAAGTTATTGAAAATAAAAAAGGTTAGCTTATTAAAACTAACCTTATTCTCTATTTTATTTCCTTTATCAAGTAAATGTATGCAGGAAAGTGATCACTAAAACCAATTTCGTTCATAGAATGTCGAAGTGGATAGCCTTTGTATTGTCCTGTTGTTTGAATCATATAAGGTTTGTTCCAAATTCCGGCTTTCCAATATCTAAAAGAAGAATAGTCTTTTTTCACAAATTCTTCAGAAACCATAATTTGATCAAAAATATCTCCTGCATCTCTGTAAAAAAGAGTTGCATTACCATCTTTAGCCATTTGCTCAAATGGATTGTAAATATCTCCAGCAGTTTTTAATTCTTCTTTTTTTAATTTAGCACCAAGCGCAACTTTAACACTTCTATTGTAAGAACCATCGTTTAAATCTCCCATGGTAATAATCTTAGCATTTGGGTTAATTTTAACTAAAGAATCAATGATTTTTCTGTTTAAAGCACCAGCAGCTTCTCTAAATGGAGAACTTTTCTTTTCACCGCCTGAACGTGATGGCCAGTGGTTTACAATTATATTTACTTCATCACCATCAAGAAAACCAGTTACTAATAATTGGTCTCTTGTATAAACTCTTTCAGATGCGTTTTCAGCTACTACTTTATCATCTGTTTCTTCATCTTTTTCTTTTTTAGTAACTTTAGCTTCCTGTTTTTTATAAATTATCAAAGGAATATTTACGTAACTAGTTGGTTTAAAGTGTTTTTTTTGATATAATAAAGCGACATCTATACCTCTTTTATCAGGAGAATCAAAATGAACAATTCCGTAATCTAAATTAATTAATTTTGGTTGTTTAATTAAATCTTCTAAAACGCCTCTGTTTTCTATCTCGGCACCGCCAATAAATGTAGGAGAATTAGGATTTTCTCCTGTTCCAATTTCAGAAAGTACTCTTGAAAGGTTTTCTAATTTTTGTTTATATTTTTTTCCTGTCCAGTTTTGAATTCCATTCGGCAACCATTCTTCATCATTATTTGGTCCGTTAATTGTATCGAACAAATTTTCAAAGTTGTAGAAGGCTACAGTATGAATAATGTATTTTTTTGCCTGTGCATTTGCGCTATTTATTGCGAATAACACAACAGAAATGGCAATTAGATTTTTAATTTTCATAAATTGGTATATTAATTTAATGTCAAGTTTATTACAAACATTGCGCCAAAAGTAAATAATATTATTAAAAGATGTACATTTGTCGGCTGTTAAGTTTTCATTAAGACTTAACGATTGAAAATTAACTTTATTTATTTATGAAAAAACTTGTTTTTAGTATTTTATTTGTAATGCAAGTTGTTTTTGTTTTTGCTCAATCAGGAACTGGGTTTTCTGGAAAGATAGTAGATACAAAAACACAAAAGCCATTACAAAATGTAGTAGCGACTGTTCAAAATCTTAGTTTAACAGAAGTTACAGACGCCGAAGGTAAATTTACATTTAAAAATGTACCTGTTGGTAGTCAATTGTTACTTGTTAAAACGGTTGGTTACAAAGACCAACTACTTTCTATTGACGTTGTTAAAGGAAAGATTTTAGATTTGGGAGTTATTGTAATGACCGAAGACATTACTCAAGAGCAACAACTTAGTTTAGTTACCATTACAGATAATGATTTGGGTGACGACAATAGTGGTTCAGAGAGTACTGCAGGATTATTGCAAGCTTCAAGAGATGTGTTTCAACAAAATGCTGCTTTCAATTGGGGTCAAGCTCGTTTTAGAATGCGTGGATTAGATAGTGAATATGGTGTTACTATGATAAATGGTATCACAATGAACAAAATTTACGATGGAAGACCACAATATAGTAATTGGGGCGGATTAAATGATGCTACAAGAAACCAAGAATTCACTAGTGGATCTGCACCATCAGATTATACTTTTGGAAATATCTTAGGAACTAATGAAATAAATACTAGAGCTTCATTATATAGAAAAGGAAATAGAGTTTCTCTTGCAGGAACTAATACTAACTATACTGGAAGATTAATGGGAACTGTTGCTTCTGGAATGAGAAATGATGGTTGGGCTTATGTACTTTCTGCTTCTAGACGTTTTGCTCAAGAAGGATATTTTGAAGGTACAACTTACAATGCTAACTCGTTTTTTTCAAGTTTAGAAAGAAAAATAACTTCAAATAACTCTTTGAATTTAACCACCATTTTTGCTCAAAACCGAAGAGGAAAAAATTCTCCTAACACACAAGAAGTTACCAATTTTGCTGGTGAAAAATACAATTCATATTGGGGTTGGCAAAATGGAGATAAAAGAAATTCAAGAATCAAAGAAATTGAAGAACCAATTTTTATGCTAAGTGATTATTGGAAAGTAACTTCAAAAACTAATTTGACTACAAGTGTTTCTTATCAATTTGGAAAAATTGGAAACAGTAGAATAGATTATCAAGGAGTTAACAATCCTGATCCTACTTATTACAGAAACATGCCAAGTTACTACACTTCATTGTATGAATCTGATCCTGCAACTGTTTTAACAGAAAATCCTGCAGCTTATCAACCTGGTGGATTGGGCGGAGTTTTAGAATATGATCCTAACGATCCTACGAATCCTGCTACAATTGGTGCAAATAATGCAAATTTCAACAACAACCGTCAATTAAATTGGACAAGTATGTATCAAGCTAATGCAGCTGCAAATAATGCAGGTGATGGTGCTAAATATGTATTGTATGAAGATCGTACAGATGAGAAAAAATGGACTGCAAATACTGTTTTGAGTTCTCAACTAGCCGATAATATTGCATTGAATGCTGGTGGAACTTTTACAAAATCAAAATCCCACAATTTTAAAAACATGTTGGATTTATTAGGTGCAAATTTCTACAATGATTTGAATCTTTTTGGTGCTGGTGAACAACAACAATCTGACTTGAACAATCCTAATAGAACCATTCAAAAAGGTGATATATATGGGTACAATTATAACTTGTATGCAACTAAATATGATATTTTTACGCAATTCAAGTTTACTTACAAAAAAGTTGATTTCTATTTAGGACAAACGTTCTCTCGTAGCGAATACCAAAGAGAAGGATTGTACAAAAACGGATATTATTCAACTAATTCTTATGGATATAGTGCTACAAAATCATTTGATAATTTTGGTTTTAAAGGTGGTGTAACATATAAAATCACTGGAAGACAATTTTTGACATTTAACGGTGTTTATATGTCAAAAGCACCAACTTTAAGAAATGTTTTCAGTAATGGTCGTGTCAATAATAATGTTACTAATGGCGTTACTAGTGAAACAATTGCAAGTGCTGATGCAAGTTATATTATTAATTCTCCTAAGTTTAAAGCTAGACTTACTGCTTTCTTCTCTAAAATTTCTAATCAAACAGAAACTTCATTCTTCTTTGGTGATGGTGCTGGTATAGATGATCCAACAACTGATACTAACGAAAGTAATACATTTGTTGCCGAAACAGTTACAGGATTAAATAAAAAGAACATTGGTTTAGAGTTTGGTGCTGAATATCCTATTACATCAACACTTAAAGTAACAGCTGCTGCTTCTTACGGACAATACATTTATGACAACAATCCAAATGTATCAATCAGTGTAGATAGATTAGCTTCTCCAACCAATACAAATCCTACATTTGACTATGGTGTTGCGCATTTAAAAAATTACAAACAATCAGGTACTCCACAAGCTGCTGGTTCTATTGGTTTAGAATACAGAGATCCAAAATTTTGGTGGATTGGTGCTAATGCAAATTATTTAGCAAATAGCTATATTGACATTGCTCCTATAACAAGAACAGATCGTTTCTATATTGATCCAGCTAGTGTTAACGGAAGTGCCTTTCCAGAGGCGACTCAAGCTAGAGGTGACGAATTGCTAAAACAAGAAAAATTCGATAACTTTGCTTTGGTAAATGTAACTGGAGGAAAATCTTGGAAATTTGGAAGCCAAACATTAGGTTTCTTTGCAAGTATTAATAATGTGTTCAATCAAAGTTACAAAACAGGAGGTTATGAGCAAGCTAGAAATTCTAATTACAGACAATTAAATCAAGATGTCTCTAGTGGAACTCCAGCTTTCGGACCAAAGTATTTCTATGGTTACGGAAGAACTTACTTTTTAAACCTTTACCTTAATTTCTAAAAAACAAAAAAATATAATATGAAAACAAATTTTTTAAAATCAGCTTTTTTGATGGTTCTTACTGCTGGAATGTTTTCCAGCTGTGTTAAAGACGATAACTATTCAACACCAGAATTAAACGGATGTACTGAAACTACTTTAGTAAAAAACAGAGAAGTTGCTGATATTCTTTTTAGTGGTACAGTTGCTCAACACCAAAATATTACGCCTGGTGTATCTGACGTAATCGAAGCTTATGTTACTTCTAGTGATATTGGTGGTAATTTCTTTAAATCTATTTCATTACAAACTTTAGATGGTTCTAAAGCATTTAGTATTCCGGTTGATGCAACTTCATTATTCATCAACTATGAACCAGGAAGAAAAGTTTTAATTAAAATGGATGGTTTGTACACAGACAATCCTACTTATCCAGCTCAAACTGCAGCTCAAGGTAAAAGAATTGGTGGTTTATATGCTAATTCATCTGGTGGAGCCGAAGTTGGTAGATTACCTGAATCTGATTTTAGAAATTCAGTACAACGTTCTTGTACTATTGTTAATGAAGATGCTTTATTACCTGCAACTCCAGTAACTATTACTCAAGTTACTACATCTGATGCTTATTTAAATAGATTAATTGAATTTGATAATGTTGAATTTTCTAGTGCTGATATTACCTCAACTTATTATGACTTGAATAATGATTTAGGTGGAGCAACTAATAGAGCTCTTATTGATTTAAACGGAAATTCTATTGTTTTCCGTACAAGTGCTTATGCAAATTTTGCTGCTAAAGCTGTTGCTACAGGAAGCGGAAAAGTTAGAGGTGTTCTAACTAAATACGGTAGTGGTTTTCAATTTATGGTAAGAAGTGAAGGTGATATCAAATTAACTAACCCAAGATTTACACCTTTATTAAATGAAGGTTTTAATTCAGGTATTGGTGCTTGGACTCAATATAGTGTTACTGGTGCTCAATTATGGACTTACAGTTCTACTTTTGGAAATCCTGGTGGAATGATGAAAATGTCTGGGTTTTCAACAGTAAATAATGCTAATGAAGACTGGTTGATTTCTCCTGCTCAAGATTTATCTTTCTTAACATCTGCAACTTTATCACTTGATAATGCTTATAAATTTACAGGAAATCCAATAGAAATTAAAATATCTAATAATTATACAAGTGGTGATCCAACTGCTGCAACATGGACTACTTTAACAGGCGCAACGCTTTCTACAGGTAACTATGTTTATGCTAATTCTGGTGCTTTAAATATTACTTCGTTCACTGGATCTGGTAATAGTAATGTACATGTCGCTATTAAATATACTTCAACTTCATCTGCTGCCTCTACTTGGGAGATTGACAATGTGAAGATTACTGGAAACTAGTTTTCTTTAAAACTAAAAATATAAAAAGCTGTCTCGATTGAGACAGCTTTTTTTTATTACATAAAACAGAGCTTTGATTTAAAAAACATTAACGCTGTAAAGTATTAGTTTGATTTAAACCTTATATAATTTTCTCTTTATTAGATTTTAAAAGTTCAATTAAAAATATCTAACCGTTTAATAAAAATTAATGGTTGACAACAGTTATTAATATCATTATGTGAATAGCATTAGTTTTAAAAAAGTTCTAGTTTATTGGATTTATATGTTCTTATAAATAAACTATTCTTTCTTCAAAGTTATTTGAATATTAAAAATGAAATTTATTATAACATTACACTTCATAAATTTCAGCTATACTAATAAAAAATGAATACTTAAAGTAAAATTTCTGAAAGTAAAAACAAGTTGACTTAAGACAAATAGCAAAAACATATCTAATAGTGCTCTTTATTTAAGTTTTAAGCAACAAAAAACGATTCTAAGATTTGTAGTTGTTATATGTAAAATTCTCAAAAAATAGAGCAAATAAAAAAGCCTTATTTTTTACAATAAGGCTTTTTTAATAAAATTGGTAAAATTATTATTTTACTATTAAGAATTCAGAACGTCTATTTAAAGAATATTGTTCTTCAGTACATGGTCCGCATTGAACTTTAGGTTCTGTTTCACCAAATCCTTTACCTGAAATACGTTCAGCAGGAATGCCTTTAGAAATTATATATTGAACTGTTGATTTAGCTCTTCTGTCTGATAATGATAAGTTATAATCATCGCTTCCTCTGCTATCTGTGTGTGATTTAGCAAAAATAACTAGTTTGTCATTATTTCTCATAACTTGAACTAATTTATCTAACTCAAATGCGCCTTCTTGCGTAATGTTACTTTTATCAAACTCAAAATAAATTGGTTTTAAAACTATTTCAGTTTCGGTAACAATAACATCAATTGGTTGTAATGCAGCATCTATAGTAGCAGTTGGCCCTTTGCTTTTAGCTACTGCAAACGCATTTCCTTCAAAACCGTCTTTAGATGCTTGAATAGTATAAGGTTTGTCGCATTCAACTCTAAAGTTTACATCGCCTTTAGTATCAGAAGTTTCAGTTGTAATAATATTTTTCTTTTCATCTAGAATAGAAACTTTAGCATTTGATAAAATCTCTCCTGTTTTAGCGTTAGTTACATGAACTAATAAATCTACAGCACAAATTGGCAATGCGCTAAAGATATCGTCATTACCGTTTCTGTTACTAGAAAGAAATCCCATATTTTTAGCTTTATTAAAAGTAAAAGAGAAATCGTCTTTTTCAGTGTTAATTGGTTTACCCATATTAGATGCATCGGTTCCTTTAGATAAATCTATTTGATAAATATCATAACCGCCTAAACCTTGTTTTCCGCTTGAAGCAAAATATAAAGTTGAATTATCATCTGCAATAAATGGAAAACTTTCGTTTCCTTCAGTGTTAACTTTATTTCCTAAATTTTCTGGAGTTCCATAAGAATCACCATTAATAGCAACTTTCCAAATATCAACACCGCCTAAACTTCCTGGCATATTAGAAGAAAAATATAGTGTTTTTCCGTCTCTACTTAAACTTGGGTTGCTTAATGAAAACTCTTTACTATTAAACGGAAGTGGTGTAATGTTACTCCAAGTTTCACCATTTTTAGTAGCTTTATAAAGATTGTTTTTTCCTAATTTAAGTTTGTTTACTTTGTCTTTTTGAAACAATCCTTCTCTAAAACTATCACTAGAAAAATACATTGTATTTCCATCAGTACTAATTGTTACTGGTCCATCATGATATTTAGAATTCAATTCAGATACAGTTGTTGCATCTGAAAAAGTACCTGAATCGCCTAATGTAGCTTTATAAATATCTAAAAAGGGTTCTTTATTCCATCCGTAATCTTTTCTTGCAGCGTTTCTAGCACTAGTAAAATAAAGTATGTTGTCATACATTACTGCTCCAAAATCTGATTTATCTGAACTAACAGGCAATGAATTTACGGTATATCTAGCTTCTTTGCTAAGAATTTTAGGAACATAATTTGGATTTTCCTTAAATGATTTAGCTCTTAAATCATTTGGAGCCATTGCGGCAAATTTTGACATTTGCTTGTTAGCTTCCTCATATTTTCCGCTAGCTTTTAGCATTTGAGCATATCTGAAATAAGTTTCAGCATCTTGCGTTGTTTCAGTTGCTTTGGCATACCAAGTTGAAGCTTCTGCAGTATTGAACATATTGTAATAAGTATCAGCAAGTTGTTTATAAACATAACCATCTGCTTTACCGTTATCAACTAATTTTTGATATTCCTTAGCAGCCGAAACATATTCATATCTGTTGTATAATTTGTCTGCTGCTTTTGTGTCTTTATTTTGAGCAATAATAGAACTACTTATTGCAACAAAACTTAATACTATATATAGATTTTTCATTTTTTACTGTTGTTTTATGTTAGAAATATCTTGGAGATTGTGATACTTTTTTCGGGAAATTCAAATCGAATAAAATCATAACCTCGTGAGACGATGGAGTTGTTACTTTCAAATCTGAAATAATGTGATCATAAGCATAACCAATTTTCAAACCAGGAGTAATAGCATAATTTACCATCGCTCCAAACGAATCTTGATTTCTGTAAGTTCCACCAACTTCAAATTTATCATTGAAAAGGAAATTTGCAGATAAATCAATAGAAGTTGGTGCATTGAATGCCGATTTAATCATTGTAGAAGGCTTAAATTTCAAATTTGGATTTAATTCAAATACATAACCACCAGTTAAAAAGTAGTGAAGCGTTTCTGTTCCAAAACGTCTTCCGTTATAATCTAAATAAGAAGATTTCAACATATTTGGAACTGAAAAGGCAACATAATATTTATTAGTGTAGTAAAAAACACCTGAACCAATATTCAAAAACGATTTACTTGAATTCTTTTCAAAAGCTGGGTCATTCAAATCGGGCACATTACCGTTTCCAATTTCTGAAAACAATCCAACTTTATGAAAAGTAGCTCCACCTTTTAATCCAAATGCAAGTCTACTTTCACCGCCAAGATTTAAAGTATAAGAGAAATCGGCATATAAATTCGTTTCCTCAACCGGACCAATTTTATCATTAATAGCCGACAAACCAAGTCCAACATTTTTACCGACCGGACTATTGATAAAAAAGGTTCCTGTTGATGGAGCGTCTTCAATATCTATCCATTGTTTTCTATAAAGTAAACCTCCGGTTAAATTTTCTTTTGAACCGGCATAGGCTGGGTTCATAACACTCATGTTATACATATACTGAGTGTAATGTGGATCTTGTTGTGCACTGACATCAATAAATGTCATCAAAGCAAACGCAGTTAAGAAATATAATTTTTTCATCGTCTTGAAATTTATTATTTTATAGTTAGTCTGTTATTTTGTTTCTCTGTTTATATATATCCAACCTGTTTTACTTGGTTGATTAGATTTAAATTCTATTACATAATAATAGGTTCCGTCAGGAAGTTCATTTCCGCTATCAGCTTGACCAAACCATTGATTAGTATAATCGTTTCTTGAATAAACCTTAGTACCATATCTATTGAAAATATTCAACTTTTGAACTCCTAATGTTTGCAAATCGAAAAATTCATTAAGTCCATCACCGTTTGGAGAAATACCTCTTTGAATTTCACAATATACTCTTGTTAGAACAATTGTGTGATACTGTTGACAACCATTATAGGTAACTGTAACTCCAAAAGTTATTGGTAAATTTTCATTAACTACTGTAGAATTCAAATAAGCTGTAACGTCAAAGGTAGAATTATTTGAACCAACTGCAATAGTTCCAGTAGATGAGACTAACTCCCAAGCAAATGTAGAAGTATTTGTATCAAATGAACTTGCAGAAGGAATAACTTCTAAGATAAAATTATTATTAACGCAACCGTCACTAATTGTAAAATCAAATGATGGTACAAATGCTGCAATTCCAGATTGACTAGTGCTTGAACATCCAGAAGCATTAGTTATTACAACTGAATAAGTTCCTGCTACAGAAGTATCAAATGTACTAACATCTCCAGGATTAGTACCACCTGTTGGAACGGTCCATGCATAAGTGTAAGTTCCTGAAGGCGATGGATTAGCACTTATTGTTGCTAACGAACCTATACAAACTGTATCACCAACAACAGCAACTGTTGGGCTTGCACTAATAGTTACAATTCCAGATGCGCTAGTGCTTACACAAGTTGTAGCAGTATTGGTAATTACAACAGAATAAGTACCACCAACTAAAGTTGTAAAACTTGAATTATTACCAGGATTAGTAGCTCCAGCTGGAACTGTCCATGAATAACTGTAGGTTCCTGGAATTCCCGGAGTTGCGGTTACTGTAGCTAAAGTACCAGCACAAACTGCAGGACTATTTACACTAACCGTAGGATTAGAATTAATAGTTACAACACCCGATGTACTTGAGCTTGTACAACCTGTAGTAGTATTAGTAATTATTACTGAATAGGCTCCTGCAACTGATGTGCTGAATGTATCAACATCACCAGGATTAGTGGCTCCAGCCGGAACTGTCCATGAATAACTATATGTAGCAGATGTTCCTGGTGTAGCTATTACTGTAGCTGAAGAACCCGCACACACTGTTGGACTGTTTACAGTTACTGTAGGAATAGCATTTAATGTTACAACTCCAGATGTACTTGCTGTTGAACAACCAGTTGTAACATTTGTTGCTACTACTGAATAAGTTCCGGCTGTTGTTGTTGTAAAACTATCAACATTACCAGGATTTGTTGCTCCAGCTGGAACGGTCCATGAATAAGTATATACCCCAACTGTTCCAGGTGTTGCAGTTACTGTAGCTGGAGAACCAGCACAAACTGTAGGACTATTAACGGTAACTGTAGGATACACTATTGGGTCTAACACAACAACTACACTAGAAGAAATACAACCTGTTGTTGAATCTTGAACAGTAAATGTGTGACTTCCTGGTGTTAATCCTGTAAAAATTGGATTAGACTGATAAGTTCCTCCATCTACATTGTATTGATATGATGATGGAGTTGCTGGTGCGTAGACTCCAATATTAGAATAATCATTATTTGAACAATTAGTAGTTCCGCTTCCTGAATAATCAAGTGCATCCCAATCGCTATTACTATAAGAGATATTTGGTGAAACTACACTATTTTTTCTTCTAAAATCAGCTCCTTCATTACCAATTGAAGCTGGTGCCCAATTATTATTTTGGTAAACTCCCCAACTATCAATTTTGGTTAAACCATTGAAAAGAGCAATATGATCATTTCCATTACTTGAAAAATTAACTGAACCCGATCCATTACTTTGAGCTGCTAGTGAACCATCAGCTCCCGGAGTTGAAGGACAATAATTATCATTTCCTAATGCAATTACATAAGTACTACCCGAAGCTAAATTAACATTATTTAACGGCAGAGTAAATGAATAGGTTGAAGATCCGTTTGATGCTGTTTTTATAGAATAATTAGCTAAATTAATTGTAGCGCCTGTTCCATTATATAATTCAACATAAGATAGTGAACCTGCATTAGAATCTGTTAATTCTGAAATAAATAAATCTGTTGCAACTGTTGCTAATCCAGATGTTGGAGATGTTATTTGAACAGTTCCTGTTGGTGTTGCACAAGTGGTTGGTGTTATTACTACAGCCGTTGGTGTTGCAACTGAATTAATTACAACATTTATTGTAACTGGAGCTGAACATTGACCACCATCTGGTGTAAACACATAAGGAGTAGTTCCTGCAATTGATGTATCTATTGTTGTTGGACTCCAAGAACCGGTTACTAAATTGTTAGAAGTAGTTTGTAAAACTGGTGCTGATTCTCCTAAACAAATTGGTGCAATTGTATTAAATAATGGCGTAACTGTTGGATTAACTGTAACAATACCTGTTGCCTGATTAGATGAACAAGTACTTGCTACCAAAGTAATATCATCTAAGAAATTCCCAACGGTGTTATTCCCTGATCCTGAACTTATAGAAACAAATCGAATTGTGTAATTTGTATTAGTTCCACTTGGAATTGTATAATTTATAGTATTAAATACCCAAGCACTTGGTTGAGCAGAATATTGTCCTAAACTAACATAAGGTCCACCTACTGGTCCTACCTGAACTTCAAGAATGTCTGTTCCAGAGAATCTACCTCTATGTGCAAATGAAAGGTTTATTAATGTACCTGGAATTGCAGAGAAGTTTTGATAAAGTGTAGAAACCTCATTAGCATTAAGTTCAATAAACTGAGTTCCTGAATAGGATGTCACACCTTCATTTCCGCTTGACCAAACCTCGATAATTCCATCTGATGCGGTTGTATTCCAACATGAAAAATTAGTTTGATTAACAAAACTCATTCCTCCAGGAGGAACACCACATGGTGCTTCAAATCCTGAATTACAAAAATTATTTGGTAACGCAACAACAACACTATATGAACCAGCTACAGTTGTATTGAAAGTAGCAACGTTACCTGGATTAGTAGCTCCAGATGGAACCGTCCAAGAATAAGTGTAATTTCCTGTTAGATTAGTAGTTGCTGTAACTGTTGCAGAATCGCCTTGACAAACAACAGGATTATTAACTGTAACTGATGGTGTTGGGTTGATTGTAACCACACTTGTTATAGATGCACTTGAACATCCAGTACTAGTATTAGTAACTATTAGCGAATAATTTCCTGCTACTGTTGCATCAAATGAAGCTACATCACCTGGGTTACTTGCTCCTGCTGGAACTGTCCATGTGTAAGTATAAGTGCCCGGTGTTGATGGAGTAGCTGTAACTGTTGCTGGTGTTCCAGAACAAACTGTTGGGCTATTAACTGTAACTATAGGACTTGGGTTAATTAAAACTGTTCCTGATGCACTTGTACTTGAACATCCTGATGAAGCATTAGTAATTACAACAGAGTATGTCCCAGAAATTGTAGCGTCAAAACTAGCTACGTTACCTGGATTTACAGCCCCAGATGGAACTGTCCAAACATAACTGTACGAACTAGCGGTTCCTGGAGTTGCTGTTAAAGTAGCCGGAGTTCCTTCACAAACTGTTACACTATTTAAAGTAACGGTTGGAGTACTTGGATCAACCAAAACTATTGGTGTTGAATAAGCATAAGAACATCCATTAATTTGCAACAAGAAATTAGAGTAACTTCCAGAATTTAATCCAATCAAAGTAATCTCTCCCGATCCATTAGATGTTATAGTTGTTGGTCCAACTACTGTTGAATCATCATTATAAGTTAAAGTATAATTTGTGCCTGGTGCTAAACCAGAAATTGTAATAGTTCCTTCAGATCCACCACAAGTAGTAGGATTAGTACTTACATAATTTGGCTGTGATTGGATAGTATAATTTGCAATATAATTTGCTCCATTGTTATCAATTAGTACATTTTCATTACATAAAGAAGTTGATGAAGCGCTTCCTGACAAGTCATAATAAATTTCAAGCACATAGTTACCTGGAGGATATGCAGTTAAATTGATAGGAGAATATGGAATTGTAGTTCCATCTGCTACTACTCTTTGCCATTTTTGATCACCAGTATTACATGGTCCACCAGAAGGAAATGAAGTACCACCACAATTATCGAAAAATGGTAAATCCATAATTTGAAAAGCTCCTGGAGTTCCTGATTGTGGATAAATTCTATAATTTAATCTTGCACTACAAACATTTGAAGATGCATTTTTAAACGTTTTTACTTCTGCACCTCTTAATATTAGAGAATTTGAATTTTGAACATAAGTCCCTAAATTAGAATTAGGAAATACATTAGTTGCAGGACCTATAATATCAGTTCCTGTTCCCACAGTATTAAAAAAGTCAGAAGTAGAACAATTTGTCAACCAAACAGCACTTGCAAAACTTCCGAATGAACAATTTGTATTTACTGTTATATTCAGTGTAGTTGAACTTGCACATTGACCTGGATCTGGCGTAAAAGTGTAAGTTCCCGAAGCTGTATTACTAACTGGAGATGGTGACCAAGAACCAGTTACTCCATTAGTTGAAGTTGTTGGCAAGACTGGTGCTGGTGAACCCGAACAAATTGGTGCCGGTGTTAAAAAAGTTGGCGTTACTCCAGAATTTACAGTAATGTCCATTGTTGTAGGTGTAGCACATTGTGTAATATCTGGTGTAAAAGTATATGTTGTAATACCAGCTGTGTTACTAACTGTATTAGGAGACCAAGAACCAGTAATATTATTAGTAGAGGTAGTTGGTAAAACTGGAGCAGTAGCACCTTCACAGAAAGAAGGAATTTGATTAAATATTGGAGCCACTATATCAACAACAGTAATAGTTTGAGTACTAGATGCAGATTGAGGACATAACGGATTTGAATCGGTTGAAGTTGCTGTAATATTATATGTTCCTACAGCTGTTGGAGAAAAAATCACAGATGATCCAGTAGTAGAATTTAAATTAGAAGCTGGAGACCAATTGTATGTGCCATTTCCACCCGAAGCATTTAATGTTGCTGATTGACCTAAACAAATAGTGTTTGTAGTAGTTGTAGTAGCTGGAGTAATTAATACTGGAGCTGTAATTCCAGAACTACTTGCAATTACATAACTACAAACGTCTCCTGCAAATCCATCAATCATTATATAATAGGTATTTCCTATGGTTAAACCTGATGCAGATACATTAACTGAGCCAACAGCAACTGTACCAGTACTCCAACAAGTTAAACTCGTAACTGGCCCAGAACCACATGTAGCAGCACTAAAAACCATTATTTGAATACCATTATTAAATTGAGAACTTGTAACCCATACATCAAATGAAATAGTAGTTGAAGAGGCTACAAAAGTTAAAAACGAATTGTTTTCTATTGAACCACAGAACGCTGTACTTAATTGTGGCCATGAGTCTGCAGTATATGAAGCAGACGTGTTTCCGCAATATCCATTTAAGTTACAAATTGGAGTAGCTACTGAACAAGTATTTCCTGCTGGTGTATTATTGATACAACTAGGAGGTGGTGTTGGAGTTCCTATACATAAGTCAAAAGCCGAAGTTTGATTAGCAGTCGCAGAATAAGTATAAACTCTAATATAATAAGTTTGACCAACCACAAGGTTATTAGCGGTACTAGAATTAGGATCGCTACAATATATTTGTGTTAATGCACCACATGTTCCAGAATATAACACATGAAATAAATCAGTTGTGCTTCCTGTTATATTTAAAAAGCTAATTGTATGTGTTGTGCTTGTCGCAGTAAATTGAAACCAAACATCATCATCGGATGTGCCAAAACAACCATTTGGTTCAGTTGAAGCAGTTGCTCCAATAACAGTTCCAGAAACGGTTTGAGTACAAGTTGTTGATGTATTTACTGGCGCAACAGTCGCATTTGCACATTCATCATTAGCTATTAATGTAGTAAATAATTTTGGTGTAGACCATAAACTAATGTCAGAAGCACTACATAAAGATCTAATATAAATTACATATTGCGTGCCTGGACTTAGAGTATTAATAGTATAAGTATTTGTTGAAACAATCACTCCTGTTGAAGAAGCTGTTGGAGGTGGATTTCCTGCTGGTTGAACAATAACTTCCCATGAAGTTGCAGATCCAATTTCTGTCCAAGAAACAGTCATTGAATTTTGAGTTATATTAGAAGTTACCAATGCCGTTGGTTTTGGACATGTTGGTGGTGGAGCACAAGTTACATTAGCAACCCATCCTGGATCATTTACTGATCCGTCACTTCTAAATCTAAAAGTTAAACAACCATCAACACTAGAAGATGTAAATGGACCTGGAAGATTTATACCTGTAAGCTGACCCCAATATGAACCTGGAACATTACCTGGAACATTACCGCCAGGATTATTACTTGCTAGTATAGGTGCGCCAATAGAATTTCCATCAAAAACATATAAACCATCCCAAGTTGCTTCTGTAAAGAACTCTGTAAAAGTTACTGTAACTTGTTGTCCTGTTATTGTTGGACAAATTGTAACTGTATTATCAGTGCCATTAGCATAATTTGCAGAAGCTCCACCTAAATCGGTAAAAGTTCCTCCACAAACAGGAGGTGCAATTTGTGTTTGGATATTTACTCCTGTAGACCAAGTACTACTATCTGTAGGTGAACATACTGCTCTCACATATAAAGTATAACAAGTATCAGGTGTTAAACCTGTAAACGTGTATGTATTTGGTGTAGTTGGTGTAATTATTGTACCTGTTGAAGTTGCTGTTGGAGGTGGTGAAGTACATGGTAATGCTAAAACTTCGAATTGGGTAGCTGTACTATTATTAGTCCAACTTAATGTTCCCGAATTTGAAGTCACCGATGATGTTAATGGCGTAGTTGGTTTAGGACATGTAGGTGCTGGAGCACAAGTAACATTAGCAATAAAACCAGGCAAAGTAACACTTCCGTCTGATGTAAATACAAACGTCAAACAAGTTCCAGGAGCAGTTGATGAAACATCTGGTGGAATAGTAGCACCTGTATAATTTCCTAGTAAAGTACCTCCAGTACCAATACCTGAATAAACTTTCAAAAAGTCAAAATTATTTTCTAGATTAAATGCTGTAAAACTAACTGTCACCAAATCAGTACCATTAATTGGACAGATGGTTGTAGTTACATTCGCACTATTTGCATAATCTGCTGTAGCTCCACCTGGATCTGTAAATGTTCCGCCACATACTGGTGGTGCAACTTGTGTTGTTATACTTGCTGCAGTTGACCAAGCACTACTATCTGTAGGAGAACATACGGCTCTAACATACAAATTATAACATGTATCTGGAGTTAATCCTGAAAATGTATTAGTATTTGGTGTT
>NZ_JAPQNT010000029.1 GCF_028867965.1 Flavobacterium sp. SUN046 | reverse complement strand
AACAGTCCAACTTTTTTTGTGAATGTCTAAACCAATGAATATCTTTGGATTAGTTAAGGCATCTTGTAATTGCATAATTGTTGTTTTTAGAGAACTCAAAGTTATGCTTTTACATAGATGCTTGGCAAGATTGCGAATTTTGTGGTAAATTCACGTTTGCGTTCCGCAAGAAATTTTATCTTTAGTGGAAAATAAACGGTTCCGAAGCTCGCAACCTCGCCAAGCGGCGGAACGTTGTGCAACAGTTGACGTGACGCAGGGTAACTCACTTAATGTATGTATTACTTGAGAGTTTTACTGAAAAAAAAATCATCTGAAAATGAAATATTCTGCTAATTTTAAAAAAATTTAAAATAAAAAAATCTATCAAAAAACCGTCGCACAACAAGCGGTTTGCAGAAATAGCGGGTATAATCTTCGCCGGAAATTTGGTTTTTCGTTTTTATGTTTTATCTTAGTGGACAATTGAGCCGTCACGAAGTCCGCCACTTCCTGCAAGCCGCCAAACGTTGGCAGAAATGCGAGAAAAAATCGCAAAAAAAAGACAATTTGAATTTATAAAGACAAATTTTGTACTTTTGTAAAGTAACAAAATGAAAATATGAATAATCCTAAATATCAATTAAAAGCAGAACAAGATTTAACTGTTTTCAATTTCATTAGTGAAGGACCAAAAGGCAGAATTCCAAAACTAATTGAAATAAAAGAAACCAATTTAAAAGGATTTTACAATTTAGCTTTTGGCGATAAAGATGAAGAAACGGGAAAAATTAATGATACAATTGTTACAAATAATAATGATACAGAAAAAGTGTTAGCAACTGTTGTTTCTGCTGTCTATGCTTTTACTGACATAAATCCAGAAGCTTGGGTTTATGCAACAGGAAGTACAGAAGCAAGAACAAGATTATACAGAATGGGAATTAATAAATACTTAAATGAAGTGGAAAATGACTTTGAAATTTATGGCGAATTAGGAAATAATTGGTGTATATTTGACAAAGGCACAGATTTTGAAGGGTTCGTAGTTAGAAGAAAAAACGTTTAAAATAAAATATTATGACAATTGAAGAATTAAATAAAAGAAAAACACCGATTGTAGTAATTGACAAATCGTTGGAAAAGTATAAAAATATAGTTTTGTTTCCTGAAAAGTTAGCGAAAGCAAACGATGTGTTGAAAAGAATCGGATTACCAAATCTACCAAAATAAAGCACTTCTGCCAACACACGTTTTGCGAGATTGCGAATTATGTGGTAAATTCACGTTTATCTCTCGCAAGAAATTTAGTAGTAACAGAAAATACTCGGTTACGAAGCTCGCAACCTCGCAAAGCGCGGGAACGTTGTGCAACAGTTGACGTGACGCAGGGTAACTCACTTAATGTATGTATTACTTGAGAGTTTTACTGAAAAAAAAATCATCTGAAAATGAAATATTCTGCTAATTTTAAAAAAATTTAAAATAAAAAAATCTATCAAAAAACCGTCGCACAACAAGCGGTTTGCAGAAATAGCGGGTATAATCTTCGCCGGAAATTTGGTTTTTCGTTTTTATGTTTTATCTTAGTGGACAATTGAGCCGTCACGAAGTCCGCCACTTCCTGCAAGCCGCCAAACGTTGTGCGACAGCTACTCGGAGCGCTCAAAAATTGAACTTAAAATATATTTCTTTTGATAAAAATATTTTTGTATTTTTGAATTATGGCAAACAAAATTCAAATAGAACAAAATTTCATAATTGATAAGTTAACAGATTCTATTCTGAATACTATTTCGGGCGATAGTTTTCAAACTGAAGTTAGTAGATTATCAAGTGTTGATTTGAAAAATGTCAGTAAAAAAAATAAATGGAATTTTGATTGGAAAGTGGAATTTAAAGATTTGCAAAAAGAAGTTTATAAACTTACAATTATAAATAATTCATCTATAATTCAAGGACTTTTAAGTATAACTGTCGAACAAGACCATATTTATATGAACTTGTTAGAAAGTTCTCCATTTAATATTGGCAAAGACAAACTTTATGAAGGTGTAGCAGGAAATTTAGTCGCTTATGCTTGTAAAGTTTCTTTCCAAAAAGGTTTTGAAGGATTTGTCGCATTTACCGCTAAAACAAACTTAATAAAACATTACGAAGAGAATTTAGGTGCATATCATTTCAAAAATCAACGAATGATTATTGAAACTGAATCAGCAAAAAAGTTAGTAACAAAATATTTTAAATCATAAAAATATGAATTTAATAAAAGAACCAAAAGGTGTAGATTTTATAATCCAAAGTCCGCCATTAACAGAACAAGACAGAAAAGAAATTAGCGAATTTATTGCAAGTAGAAAATCTAAAAAGAATATCGTAAAAAGAATTCCTAAAGAAAAAATTCTCGTAAAAAAATAAAGCCGATCGCACAACAGCGGTTTCAAGAAATGGCGAGAAATGTGCAAAATTGATGTATTTCTTTCGCAAGAAATAGTATCTTAGTGGAAAATATGCGGTTACGAAGTTCGCCACTTCTTGAAGCCGCGAAACGTTAGCAGAAATGGCCAGAAAAATTTTGCGTAAAAGAAAAAAAACAAATTGAAAACATGATACCAATAATTTTAATTTTATTAGTTTTTGCAATTATCCTCAGAATATTTACTCCGAAAAAACCAAATTATTTTTTTGGTTATCAATTAGGAAGTGCTAAAAAAAGTGATGAACATTGGAAGATTGCAAATAGATATGCTTCAAATTATATGATTGTAGTTTACTCATTAATTTTGGGTGTATCGTTAATCTTTAATTACATAAAGTATGATGGAGAAATTTTGCTTCTAACACTTTTTGGAATTGGAATTGTTACAATGTATTTTTATGTAGAAAATAAACTGAAGAGAATAAACTAAAGAAAGTATATTGTGGAAAGTATGTTGTGGAAAGCATGTCGTGGAAAGTATACTTTAGAAAGTGAATTGAAGAAAATAAATTAAGCCACATCTGCTAACAGCCGTTCCTATGTAAAGCACCATTAAGTTATTAACAACTTTTGAATAAGGTTTATATGTTTTTTTTAATTGAGTTCAATTATCCGTACAACGGCTTGTTGGAAAAGTTGGCAACTAA
>NZ_JAPQNT010000028.1 GCF_028867965.1 Flavobacterium sp. SUN046 | reverse complement strand
AATCCCACAATATTCCAATAATCATTAATTCCATCACCATTTGGTGTAAAGTAATGCGGATAATCGATACTTAGTACTCCAGTCAACACAAGCGGATCACAACTGCTTCCCAAGCCACCTTCGGTATCCCAAACAGTAATGTTGTGTTGCCCTAGCGAAACATTTTCAAACACATTACTGTTTTGTCGTGGTCCGTCATCTAGACTGAATTGGTAGCTTCCGTAACCATCAACGGTTACTGTAATGGTTTGGTTTTCAGAAAAAGCGTTGGTTACCGTGTATCCTGATGTGCCTGCTGGTGCAGCAACAGCTTGTCCTGATTGTAATACTGTAAAATCTGGTGACTCTGCCGGACATCCTAATGTTGTACTGGTCATCACAACAGTGTACGTTGTACTGATATCATTTGGTAAAGTACTGGCTACTGTATAGGTCATTGCTGTTGCACCCGGAACTGCTACTCCAGCTGCATCAAACCACTGATAAGTGTAAGTTGGAATTGTACTTCCAGCTAAATATACCGTTTGATTGTCTGCCGTTAATACTAAATCGCGAACCACTTGATGCGTGTTGAAATCTACACAAATAACATTACTATCGGCTGTAATTACTGGCGTTGGTGGTTGCTCAATTAAAATATTGAAGCTGTCTATACGTTCACATCCAGTGTTGTTGTTAGTAACACTTACCCAAAGCGTATGCGTATAAGCTTGGTAACTGCCCCAACTTGCTGCCGGAATCGCCGTTGGTGTTAATAATGGCGGATTGTACTGCGTGTCATAGAAATTTACAGTATAATCGGTCTGTGGTTGTGTCGCACCTAAAATGGCAGGAACTAACAAATTCAAATCATAAGCATAATACCCATCATTATCTCCTACTTCGTCATCACAATGTGCAAAATCTGCTGGTTTGTTTAGTACTGGTTTTGGATTTACCATAATAGTAAACTGTCCAACTGGACTCTTACATCCTGTGGTATTATTAGTGGCAATTACATAAATTGTTTGGGTATTTCCTGTAGTATTGGTATTGGTATACGAACCCGGATTTGAAATCGCTGCACTTGGTGGCGGCGTTGCATAAAACGTTAAACTGTAATTAGACAATGGCGCCGGATTGGTTGATAGCAATGCTGCTGCTTGTGAATTCAAATTGAATTGTGTAAATCCATCGGTATCATTATCACACTCTTGATAAACAACATTTGGTGTGATAAGTGGTAACGGATTCACCTTTACTGGTTGCTCCACTAGTACATAACAACGTACGCTGTCTGAACCAATAAAGTTATTGCTCTCTACTCTAATCCATACATTTCCATTCACACTAGCACTAGTTGGCATAGTGATTTCGTTAGTTGGAGGCAAGGCTGTAGCATCAGCATAACTCGGATAATAATGCAAGGTTACATTAGTATCGCCATTGCTGATATAAGCTGCATTGGTTGTTAAATTAAATACTTCATATCCATCGTTTGGAGTTGTGGTGTAATTATTATCGCAAGCTTCAAGTAAATATTGTGGCGCACTTAAATTAGTATTGGGAACAGGAATTGGAAGCACTTGAAGTGTTAATGTTCTATAGCTTTTACATCCTGTTGTGGTATTAGTTACCACCAAGAATATGGTTTGTGTAGCTGCTATCGTATTTACAAATGCTGATGGATTTGTAATAAGTTGCGTGTGAGCAGCATCTTTATAAAATGCTATTGTATGACCCGCAATATTTCCGATGAATGTTGTTAAATTAAACGTGGTGTACAAGTTATTAGGTTGCGAATCATTGTCACAAACACTATACAAAGTTGGTGTTGTAAGTACAATTGGTGTATTAACTTGGATATCAAACGATCCTACAGAGTAGCATCCTGTGGCATTATTTTGAACCCTAACCCAAATTGTAGCACTTGGCACGCACGAAGTATAATTAGTAGCTGGTACAATAGCTGCACCTGCTGGATTTGATGATGCAGCGCCTTGTGTGGTGTAATAACTTATCGTATAATTCGATCCTGCAAGTGGCTCTTGAGCTAGTATTGCCGGATTTTGTGCGGTCAAATTAAATGATGTACAACCATCTTGTGGATTAGCATCTTGATCACATTTAGCAATGGTTGCAAGATTAGTTGGTGCCACTGGTGCTGGATCAACATTCAGCTCAATTTGCATCGTGTTGTAGCATCCAGTTGTTGGATTCTCTGCGCGTATCCATAAGAATTGTATAAATGGTGTAGTGTTACAATACGGTGTTGCTGTGCTAATTGGGTTTAAATTATTCTGAGCATCACTTAGTGTTGGATGGTAAGTAATAGTATACACACCTGCCGTTTGGAAGGTAATATTTGGTGTTAGTGTATTCAAATCGAAACACGCTTTACCGTCTTGATCAGTATCACAAACAGTATACGGTTGCGCTTGTGGAATTGGTTGTGGTTTTGGATTTACAACTAAGTCCATTGTGGATATTGAATAACATCCTGTAGTAGTATTTGTTACTCTAATTCCGATAGTTTGAACATATAGTGGAACATTCTCATACGCCGATGTATTTGTTATTGCTCCTGTTCCAGCTTGTGCTTGTGCTAATGTTGGATAGAACGTAACTTGCATTCCCAGTTGAGATTGTAAAATATAATTCACTTTAGAATCCAAATTGAAAAACTCTTTTCCTATTGGAGCAGTAGTCTCACAAAGTTCGTATTGCGCATAAAATGACAATACTGTTGGTAATGGATCCAGTACTAATTGTACGGTAATTATATCAAAACATCCGGTGGCATTATTTTGAACTCTAATCCAAAGTTTTTTAGTTCCTGATGGGTAAGCTGAAGCCGGAGTAATAGCATTTATAGGCGCTTGAGCATCTGATAACGACTCGTAATACGTAACGGTATAATTAGCCGCTGGTAAAGTGCTTCCTAAAACCTGTGGTGTAACAACCGAAGTTAAATTAAACACAGCGCTAGTGGCACCAAAAGTTGGAGCACACAAGTGATAATCTTGAGGCAAATTAGCCACTGGCTTCGGATTGACAATCAGTTGAAAGGTAGTAAACGACGAACAAGCTGGTGCTGATGGATTAAATACACGAACATAAATTGTTTGAGGATTAGTGATATTACAGTAAGGTGTCGTTTTTGATAATGCATTAGAATTTGTCTGTGAATCCGTTAATGTCAAATGATACGTAATCTGAATTCCTGCTTGAGTAGAAATCTCAGCATCTTTTGTCGATAAATCAAACAAACATGAAACACCATCATTGTTATCATCACAAACTACATAATTTGTTGGTTGGGTGATTGTTGGGGCGG
>NZ_JAPQNT010000027.1 GCF_028867965.1 Flavobacterium sp. SUN046 | reverse complement strand
TTTGTGAATGTCTAAACCAATGAATATCTTTGGATTAGTTAAGGCATCTTGTAATTGCATAATTGTTGTTTTTAGAGAACTCAAAGTTATGCTTTTACATAGATGCTTTGCGCTATTGCGAGAAAAGTGCAAAATTCACGTTTATCTTTCGCTAGAAGTTGTACTTTAGTAGAAAATACGCCGTTCCGAAGCTCGCAACAGACGCAAAGCGGCGAAACGTTGGCAGAAATATTATGACGAAACTACAAAAAACAACATTTATTTTTATAATTCTACTTTTTGCGAGTTGTAAAAAGAATGAAAATAATATTGAATTTAACAGAAATGTATTAGCTGAAATTTTGCCAATTATTGTAGATTCAACCTGTGTTGACACAAGAATATTTTCAAATCCACCACCTAGGTATGGAAAATTAATTTTTAACAAAGAAGGACATTATGTTAGAACCGATTCCACTATAGCAACTCCAGAAGAAATTAAAAATTTAAAAGAATGGAAGCAACAAGTTACTGATATTAAAAAAGACACATCTAAAGTAATTATTGCTTTTGACTCGAAAATTTTGCCTTATGAAAAAGAATATGAAAAAATAGTAGTTAAAAATTTTCCAAAAGATACTTTACTTAAAATAAAAGAAGACAAAACTAAAGAGTATATTCTTAATTATAAAAATATCAAATTGAATGGTAAATTCAAACTGAAAAACATAAATGAATTTGATAAAGAAAATATTTTTGAAAGAAAATATAAGTTTAATTTTTCAGGAATATTAAGAGTATCAGGAATAAAATTTGACAAAAAAAAGGTAAATGGAATTTTGGATGTTGGTTTTACTTGTGGACACGAATGTGGATATGGAAACAAAATTTTCATCAGAAAAATAAAGAATAAATGGAAAATTATAAAAATGGAACAAACTTGGATTTCGTAGAAAAAAATACTTCTGCCAACAAAGAACTGTGCTTAAAAACAAATAAAAAATGAATTATTTTTAAATAAATTTAGGCATAGCGCTTTTGTATTCTTTATTAAATTCTACTCCAGATTTTGCTATTGCAAAAGATTGTCTTAAAAGTTTATTACAAACTGCTATTAATGCTAACTTTTTACTTTTTCCTTTTTGGGTTATTCGATTATAAATTGCAGCACATCCTGGATTACATTTACAAGCTGTAAAACTGCACATAAAAAGTAGATTTCGAAGTTTAGAATTGCCTATTTTACTAATCCTAACACGACCTTTAACACTACTGCCCGATTGCCTGATTACAGGTGTTAATCCACAAAAAGAACACAATTGACTACTACTTTCAAAACGATTAAATCCATCTGTTAAAACAACCAACATCATAGCCGTTTTTCTTCCAATTCCTGGAATACTCTCTAGCTTTGTTAAGACTTCTTGGTAATCAATTTTTACTAATTCTAATAATTTTTGTTCAACTAAATTGGCTTCTTTTAAATTATTTTTTAAACTTCTTTTTAAAGATGAAACAACTACTTTTGATGGATTTCCCAGTGTTTGCTCAGCTTGAACCTTGTTTTGCAAAGCGGTACTTTGCTTTGTATAAGTATCTAACAATCGTATGAGTTGTAAAGATTCCATCTGATTTTTTGAATATCCAACCCAAGCTTTAAGTGGTTGCTCTTGAGCATACCAGCAAATCATTTTTGCATCAGATTTATCGGTTTTTATTCTACTGAGTTTCATCTGAATAAATCGTTTTATCGATAAAGGATTTTCAACGGAAACTAAAATCGAATTATCAACTAAAAAATAAGCCAATTGATAATGATAATAACCTGTTGCTTCCATAACACAATGACTAGCAGGGTCTAATAACTTCAAAAATTGAACAAATCCTTTTGTATTATTGTCAAACTTTGAATAATTACCTGAACTATCCATAACATCAAAAGTGTTTTTACTGATGTCAATTCCAAAAAATTTAGTACTTTTATCCATAATAATATGATTTAGGAAAGAGCAATCTACTTGTGTTTCATCACCTTGAAATCGAGATCTTGGTCTCATAGAACTGTACGAAATAAAAGTAGAAAAGAGAGGTGATTATCACTGTTGACGGAATCTATAGTTCCTGCGGTTATCGTGAACCTTTTTCCTCTCTTTTGTTCTTTCTGATTTATATATAAATATATTAAAAACAAACTTAAGGCGGTTTCAAGAAATGGCGAGAAATGTGCAAAATTGATGTATTTCTTTCGCAAGAAATACTATCTTAGTGGAAAATATGCGGTTACGAAGTTCGCCACTTCTTGAAGCCGCGAAACGTTGTGGGCAAGAATTCGTGACGCAATCGTAATTATTTGTATTGCAGATTTTTAATACGCAAAATTAAAATTTTTTTTCTGATAATTCGTGAAAATAAAACGCAAAATGGTTCCTGCCAACAACAAGCGGTTTGCAGAAATGGCGGGTTAAATCTTCGCCGGAAATTTGGTTTTTCGTTTTAATGTTTTATCTTAGTGGACAATTGAGCCGTCACGAAGTCCGCCACTTCCTGCAAGCCGCCAAACGTTGTAGGCAATTTTACCAGAAAATTACGTAAAAAACAGAATATGAATAAATTAACTTTAACTTTAATACTTTTATTTGTAATCTCATCTAACTCATTTGCTTGTTTAAATGGAGAAACTAAAACATTGAAAAACGGATTCTTTGTTTATGAGGATGATGACGATTTTATTCCAAATGGTCATTCTTTTTACGTAGAAAATTACTCTAAATTAATTCTTGAATTACAAAATCTATACAAGAAAACTAAAGATTTAGATTATTTATCTGATGTTGGTTATGTTTTAACAATTCAAAAAAAATACAAAGAAGCTCTTGAAATTTATTTTGAAATTGAAAAAAAAGAACCTAATAGATATTCAACTGCTTCAAATATTGGTACAATTTATGAATTAACAGGAGAAAATATAAAAGCTCTTGAATGGATAAAAAAAGCAATTAAAATTAATTCAAAATCACACAAAGAATCTGAATGGTTACACATTAAAATACTAGAGGCAAAAATTAATAATCAAGAAAATATAAATTCAACATTCTTAATAAATGCAGATTTTGGTAATGACACAATACCAAAATCAAACTTTACAAAGACTGAAAGACTAAAACTAATGAATGCATTGTACTATCAACTTAATGAAAGAGTTACTTTTATCAAACCTAAAGACAATATTATTGGAAAATTATTATTTGAACTTGGGAATCTTGCGGTTTTAAATAATAACAATTATGAAGCAATTGAAATTTACAAAAAAGCAATCGAATATGGAAATACTGAAAAAATTATAATTCCGAGAATTGAACTTGCTAACGAAAATATTAAGTCTGAATTATGGAAAGAAAATTCAAATCTAAATAGAAGAATTTACAAACAAGAAACTGAAAATAATTACTTGAAATGGATTATTGGAATAATTACAATTCTATTAATTATATTTGCGTTTCTATATATGAAAAGAAGAAAAAAATAAAAAACTGCCTACAACAGCCGTTCCTATGTAAAGCACCATTAAGTTATTAACAACTTTTGAATAAGGTTTATATGTTTTTTTTAATTGAGTTCAATTATCCGTACAACGGCTTGTTG
>NZ_JAPQNT010000026.1 GCF_028867965.1 Flavobacterium sp. SUN046 | reverse complement strand
TTGTCCGATCAATCCGCCTTGTACTACTTGTACGCAAACACCACTTACGCCAACTCCAAGTATTGCAATTACTAAAGACGGAACGTATCAAGACACAACTGCGCCATTTGGTGTAACTAATGTTGGTGATACTATTACGTATGCTTTTGTTGTAACTAATACTGGAAACGTAACCCTTACTAACATAACTGTAACTGACCCGAATGCAACGGTAACTGGTGGACCTTTAGCTACTCTAGCTGTTGGTGCTTCAGACTCAACAACATTCACGGCTGTTCACGTAATTACTCAAAGTGATATCGATGCTGGTGTGGTTTACAACCAAGCTCTTGCTACTGGAACACCGCCTTCTGGACCTCCGGTAACTGGAACTTCTACTGATCCAACGCCTTGTACTACTTGTCCGAGCAATCCGCCTTGTACTACTTGTACGCAAACACCTATTATTAATGCAATTAATGATATTTATACTAATGTAGCTTGTGATATAACAAGTGTAACTGGTAACATTTTAAGTAACGATTTAATAGGTACAACGCCAGTTAACACAACTCCTGCAAGTCAAGTTAATTTAACTATTCTATCTGGAAATTATCCAAACATTACAATTGATAGTAATGGTAATATTAATTTATCTAGTGGAATTAGTACTGGTGCTTATACATTTACTTATCAAATTTGTAGTGCTTTAATTCCGAACATTTGTGATCAAGCGACTGTAACTATCAATGTTGTGGATACAACTAATCCAGTTTGGACATCAAGTTTGCCAACAGATACAACAGTTGAATGTTCTAATGTTCCAACTGCTCCAACATTAACGGGTTCTGATACATGTAGTACTCCTACAGTAACATATAATGAACAAATAAATAATGGTAGTTGTATTGGAAATTATACAATAATTAGAACTTGGACTTTAACGGATGCTTCAAATAATAGTATAACTTATGTTCAAACAGTAACTGTTCAAGATACAACGGCTCCAACATTCGTAGGAACACTTCCAAATAACGTAACTGTAGAATGTTCTACTGTGCCAACTGCTGCGGTATTAACTGCAACAGATAATTGTGGAACTGCAACGGTAACTTTCAACGAAGTAACTACTGCTGGAACTTGTCCTGGTGCTTATACTTTAACTAGAACTTGGACTGCAACTGATGCTTGTGGAAACGCAACTCCGTACACTCAAGTAGTAACTGTTCAAGATACAACGGCTCCAATATTTGTGGAAACACTTCCTGCTAATGTAACTGTAGAATGTTCTACTGTGCCAACTGCTGCTGTTCTAACGGCAACCGATAATTGTGGAACTGCAACGGTAACTTTCAACGAAGTAACTACCCCTGGAACTTGTCCTGGTGCTTATACTTTAACTAGAACTTGGACGGCAACGGATGCTTGTGGAAACGCAACTCCGTACACTCAAGTAGTAACTGTTCAAGATACAACGGCTCCAACATTTGTGGAAACACTTCCTGCTAATGTAACTGTAGAATGTTCTACTGTTCCTGCTGCTGCAGTATTAACTGCAACCGATAATTGTGGAACTGCAACGGTAACTTTCAACGAAGTAACTACCCCTGGAACTTGTCCTGGTGCTTATACTTTAACTAGAACTTGGACGGCAACGGATGCTTGTGGAAACGCAACTCCGTACACTCAAGTAGTAACTGTTCAAGATACAACGGCTCCAACATTTGTGGAAACACTTCCTGCTAATGTAACTGTAGAATGTTCTACTGTGCCAACTGCTGCTGTTCTAACGGCAACCAATAATTGTGGAACTGCAACAGTAACTTTCAACGAAGTAACTACCGCTGGAACTTGTCCTGGTGCTTATACTTTAACTAGAACTTGGACTGCAACTGATGCTTGTGGAAACGCAACGCCTTATGTTCAAGTAGTAACTGTTCAAGATACAACGGCTCCAACATTTGTGGAAACGCTTCCAAATAATGTAACTGTAGAATGTTCTACTGTTCCTGCTGCTGCAGTATTAACTGCAACGGATAATTGTGGAACTGCAACGGTAACTTTCAACGAAGTAACTACCGCTGGAACTTGTCCTGGTGCTTATACTTTAACTAGAACTTGGATGGCAACTGATGCTTGTGGAAACGCAACGCCTTATGTTCAAGTGGTAACTGTTCAAGATACAACGGCTCCAACATTCGTAGGAACACTTCCAAATAACGTAACTGTAGAATGTTCTACTGTGCCAACTGCTGCTGTTCTAACGGCAACAGATAATTGTGGAACTGCAACAGTAACTTTCAACGAAGTAACTACCACTGGAACTTGTCCTGGTGCTTATACTTTAACAAGAACTTGGACTGCAACGGATGCTTGTGGAAACGCAACTCCGTACACTCAAGTAGTAACTGTTCAAGATACAACGGCTCCAACATTTGTGGAAACGCTTCCAAATAATGTAACTGTAGAATGTTCTACTGTTCCTGCTGCTGCGGTATTAACTGCAACAGATAATTGTGGAACTACAACAGTAACTTTCAACGAAGTAACTACCGCTGGAACTTGTCCTGGTGCTTATACTTTAACTAGAACTTGGACTGCAACGGATGCTTGTGGAAACGCAACTCCGTACACTCAAGTAGTAACTGTTCAAGATACAACGGCTCCAACATTTGTGGAAACGCTTCCAAATAACGTAACTGTAGAATGTTCTACTGTGCCAACTGCTGCTGTTCTAACGGCAACAGATAATTGTGGAACTGCAACAGTAACTTTCAACGAAGTAACTACCGCTGGAACTTGTCCTGGTGCTTATACTTTAACTAGAACTTGGACGGCAACGGATGCTTGTGGAAACGCAACTCCGTACACTCAAGTAGTAACTGTTCAAGATACAACGGCTCCAACATTCGTAGGAACACTTCCAAATAACGTAACTGTAGAATGTTCTACTGTGCCAACTGCTGCTGTTCTAACGGCAACAGATAATTGTGGAACTGCAACAGTAACTTTCAACGAAGTAACTACCACTGGAACTTGTCCTGGTGCTTATACTTTAACTAGAACTTGGACGGCAACGGATGCTTGTGGAAACGCAACTCCGTACACTCAAGTAGTAACTGTTCAAGATACAACGGCTCCAACATTTGTGGAAACGCTTCCAAATAACGTAACTGTAGAATGTTCTACTGTACCAACTGCTGCTGTTCTAACGGCAACCGATAATTGTGGAACTGCAACGGTAACTTTCAACGAAGTAACGACCGCTGGAACTTGTCCTGGTGCTTATACTTTAACTAGAACTTGGATGGCAACGGATGCTTGTGGAAACGCAACTCCGTACACTCAAGTAGTAACTGTTCAAGATACAACGGCTCCAACATTTGTGGAAACGCTTCCAAATAATGTAACTGTAGAATGTTCTACTGTGCCAACTGCTGCTGTTCTAACGGCAACCGATAATTGTGGAACTGCAACAGTAACTTTCAACGAAGTAACTACCGCTGGAACTTGTCCTGGTGCTTATACTTTAACAAGAACTTGGACAGCAACGGATGCTTGTGGAAACGCAACGCCTTATGTTCAAGTAGTAACTGTTCAAGATACAACGGCTCCAACATTTGTGGAAACGCTTCCAAATAATGTAACTGTAGAATGTTCTACTGTTCCTGCTGCTGCGGTATTAACTGCAACAGATAATTGTGG
>NZ_JAPQNT010000025.1 GCF_028867965.1 Flavobacterium sp. SUN046 | reverse complement strand
TGCAGCTTTACCAGCGGCGACAACAATCGCTTGCGGAACGACTCCAGTATTCGCTACAGCTACCGCAACAGACGCTTGTGGAAGTACCTTTACATTAACATTCAACGATGTAACAACAAACGGAGCATGCGCAGGAAGTTATTCAGTAACTAGAACCTGGAGTGCAACAGACGCTTGTGGTAACACCTCAACAGCATCACAAACCATCAACGTTCAAGATACCACAGCGCCAGTAATTGCAGCTTTACCAGCGGCGACAACAATCGCTTGCGGAACGACTCCAGCATTCGCTACAGCTACTGCAACAGATGCTTGTGGAAGCGCCTTTACATTAACATTCAACGATGTTACAACAAACGGCGCATGCGCAGGAAGTTATTCAGTAACTAGAACATGGACAGCAACAGATACTTGTGGTAACACCTCAAATGCCTCTCAAACCATCAACGTTCAAGATACAACAGCGCCAGTAATTGCAGCTTTACCAGAGGCTACAACAATCGCTTGTGGTACGACTCCAGTATTCGCTACAGCTAGCGCAACAGATGCTTGTGGAAGCGCCTTTACATTAACATTTAACGATGTTACCACAAACGGCGCATGTGCAGGAAGTTATTCAGTAACTAGAACATGGACAGCAACGGATGCTTGTGGCAACACCTCAAATGCCTCTCAAACGATCAACGTTCAAGATACAACAGCGCCAGTAATTGCAGCTTTACCAGAGGCTACAACAATCGCTTGTGGAACTACACCAGTATTTGCTACAGCTACCGCAACAGATGCTTGTGGAAGCGCCTTTACATTAACATTTAACGATGTTACCACAAACGGCGCATGCGCAGGAAGTTATTCAGTAACCAGAACATGGAGTGCAACAGATGCTTGTGGCAACACCTCAACAGCATCACAAACCATCAACGTTCAAGATACCACAGCGCCAGTAATTGCAGCTTTACCAGCGGCGACAACAATCGCTTGTGGAACTACACCAGCATTCGCTACAGCTACTGCAACAGATGCTTGTGGAAGCGCCTTTACATTAACATTTAACGATGTTACCACAAACGGCGCATGTGCAGGAAGTTATTCAGTAACTAGAACATGGACAGCAACAGATACTTGTGGTAACACCTCAAATGCCTCTCAAACCATCAACGTTCAAGATACAACAGCGCCAGTAATCTCACCATTACCAGCGGCTACAACAATCGCTTGTGGAACGACTCCAGTATTTGCTTCTGCTACTGCAACAGACGCTTGTGGAAGCGCCTTTACACTAACATTTAACGATGTAACAACAAACGGAGCATGCGCAGGAAGTTATTCAGTAACCAGAACATGGAGTGCAACAGATGCTTGTGGCAACACCTCAAATGCCTCTCAAACCATCAACGTTCAAGATACAACAGCGCCAGTAATCTCACCATTACCAGCGGCTACAACAATCGCTTGCGGAACGACTCCAGTATTTGCTACAGCTACTGCAACAGATGCTTGTGGAAGCGCCTTTACATTAACATTCAACGATGTTACAACAAACGGCGCATGCGCAGGAAGTTATTCAGTAACTAGAACATGGAGTGCAACAGACGCTTGTGGTAACACCTCAACAGCATCACAAACTATCAACGTTCAAGATACCACAGCGCCAGTAATTGCAGCTTTACCAGCGGCGACAACAATCGCTTGCGGAACGACTCCAGTATTTGCTACAGCTACTGCAACAGATGCTTGTGGAAGCGCCTTTACATTAACATTCAACGATGTAACAACAAACGGCGCATGCGCAGGAAGTTATTCAGTAACCAGAACCTGGACAGCAACAGATGCTTGTGGTAACACCTCAAATGCCTCTCAAACTATCAATGTTCAAGATACCACAGCTCCAGTAATCTCATCATTACCAGCAGCTACAACAATCGCTTGTGGAACGACTCCAGTATTTGCTACAGCTACTGCAACAGATGCTTGTGGAAGCGCCTTTACACTAACATTTAACGATGTTACCACAAACGGAGCATGCGCAGGAAGTTATTCAGTAACTAGAACCTGGACAGCGACAGATACTTGTGGTAACACCTCAACAGCATCACAAACCATCAACGTTCAAGATACCACAGCGCCAGTAATTGCAGCTTTACCAGCGGCGACAACAATCGCTTGTAGTACAACTCCAGTATTCGCTACAGCTACTGCAACAGATGCTTGTGGAAGCGCCTTTACATTAACATATAACGATGTTACCACAAACGGCGCATGTGCAGGAAGTTATTCAGTAACTAGAACATGGACAGCAACAGACGCTTGTGGCAACACCTCAAATGCCTCTCAAACGATCAACGTTCAAGATACCACAGCGCCAGTAATTGCAGCTTTACCAGAGGCGGCAACAATCGCTTGCGGTACAACTCCAGTATTTGCTACAGCTACTGCAACAGATGCTTGTGGAAGTACCTTTACATTAACATTTAACGATGTTACAACAAACGGCGCATGCGCAGGAAGTTATTCAGTAACTAGAACCTGGACAGCAACAGACGCTTGTGGCAACACATCAAATGCCTCTCAAACCATTAACGTTCAAGATACAACAGCGCCAGTTCTAATAACTGCATACACTGCAGTGGTTAATGTGACTTGTAATTTGATACCAATTGCACCACAATTACAATTTACAGATGATTGTTCTAGTACACCAATCACAGTTGTTTTTAATGAAACCACATCAATTGTTACTACATCAGGAACTTATGTAATTACTAGAACATGGATAGCAACAGATGCTTGTGGAAATCCAAATATTGTAACACAAACTATTAATGTTACAATTACTAATTTTTCAGAATCTTTAGCTGTGGTATCGCAATGTAATGGTGATATTAGCTTATCAGTAAATGTTGAAAATTTAATTAACAATCAATTGCCAGGAGCAATAACTTCTATAGGAACTTGGAGTATAAGTCCGTCTACTATAGGATTTGATCCTACAACAGGAATATTTACTCCATTTGGTGTACCAGTAGGAAATTATATAGTAACTTATCAAAATAATGATCCATCTTGCCCAAGTACAGTTAATGTTTCCATTCCTGTGGATGATTCTTGTGTACCTTTTCCATGTGCATCTATAATTGTACACAATGCGTTAACTCCAAACGGAGATGCGATTAATGATTATTTCTATATTGAAAACATAGATGATACAGTTTGTTATCCTGAAAATACAGTTGAAATCTATAACCGTTGGGGAATCAAAGTATATGATACTACAAATTATGATAATAAGTCAAGAGTATTTAGAGGTGAATCTGAAGGCAGAACTACGATTAAACAATCTGATGAATTACCAACCGGAACTTACTTCTATATATTAAAATATAAAGGTTCAGAAGGAAATACCAACACTAAAACAGGCTATTTATATTTATCAAGATAATTTATAACAGAGGATAGTTCCTTATCCTCTGTTGTTTATTTAAAACCCAAATAAATGAGAACAAGAATTTTAATTTTCGCTTTGATGTTAATGGGCTTTGTGAGTTATTCACAGCAAGATGCTCAGTATACACAATACATGTACAACACGATAAATGTGAATCCTGCTTATGCTGGTTCGCGTGGCGTGATGAGTATCTTCGGACTTCATAGAACGCAATGGGTTGGATTAGATGGCGCTCCGGTAACGAATGCTTTTTCTATCAATTCACCTATTGAGAACAGTAATTTAGGAGTTGGACTTAGCTTTGTAAACGATAGAATCGGGCCAACAGTTGAGAATACTATTTCGGCTGATTTA
>NZ_JAPQNT010000024.1 GCF_028867965.1 Flavobacterium sp. SUN046 | reverse complement strand
AAACGAAAAAACCCTCACCAAATAAATGATGAGGGTTTTATAAAAAAGGCGGCGACATACTCTCCCACAGTAATGCAGTACCATCTGCGCAATCGGGCTTAACTTCTCTGTTCGGAATGGGAAGAGGTGAGCCCCGACGCAATAACCACCTTAAGAGGTCTTGCAAGGGTGATTGATTTAAATCAATCAACAATACATAATATCTTAACATACTGAGATAAAGAAAAAATTATTAAAAGAAAGGTTCTTCCTGCCGATTACTCGGCAGGAATGATTCACATAAACTTACGGGTTATTAGTACTACTCGACTATGACATTACTGCCTTTACATCTATAGCCTATCAACGTTGTCATCTCCAACGACCCTTAAAAGAAATCTCATCTTGTGGTGGGTTTCGCGCTTATATGCTTTCAGCGCTTATCCCTTCCCAACGTAGCTACTCTGCGGTGCTCCTGGCGGAACAACAGATACACCAGAGGTTAGTCCAATTCGGTCCTCTCGTACTAGAATCAGATCCACTCAAATTTCTTGCGCCCACAGTAGATAGAGACCGAACTGTCTCACGACGTTCTGAACCCAGCTCGCGTGCCACTTTAATGGGCGAACAGCCCAACCCTTGGGACCTTCTCCAGCCCCAGGATGTGACGAGCCGACATCGAGGTGCCAAACCCCCCCGTCGATATGAGCTCTTGGGGGAGATCAGCCTGTTATCCCCGGCGTACCTTTTATCCTTTGAGCGATGGCCCTTCCATGCGGAACCACCGGATCACTATGCTCTACTTTCGTACCTGATCGACCTGTATGTCTCTCAGTCAAGCTCCCTTATGCCATTGCACTCTACGCACGGTTACCAAGCGTGCTGAGGGAACCTTTAGAAGCCTCCGTTACTCTTTTGGAGGCGACCACCCCAGTCAAACTACCCACCAAGCAATGTCCCCCGAATCGGGGTTAGATCTCAGATAAGCAAAGGGTGGTATTTCAACAATGACTCCACAACGCCTAGCGACGCCACTTCATAGTCTCCCACCTATCCTACACATCACTTATCCAAGACCAATACTAAGCTATAGTAAAGGTGCACAGGGTCTTTTCGTCCCACTGCGGGTAATCGGCATCTTCACCGATACTACAATTTCACCGAGCTCATGGCTGAGACAGTGTCCAGATCGTTACACCATTCGTGCAGGTCGGAACTTACCCGACAAGGAATTTCGCTACCTTAGGACCGTTATAGTTACGGCCGCCGTTTACTGGGGCTTCAATTCAATGCTTCTCCGAAGATAACATCTCCTCTTAACCTTCCAGCACCGGGCAGGTGTCAGGCCCTATACTTCATCTTGCGATTTTGCAGAGCCCTGTGTTTTTGATAAACAGTCGCCTGGACCTTTTCACTGCGGCCAGCATTGCTGCTGGCGACCTTTCTCCCGAAGTTACAGGTCTATTTTGCCTAATTCCTTAGCCATGAATCTCTCGAGCACCTTAGGATTCTCTCCTCGACTACCTGTGTCGGTTTACGGTACGGGTTCTTATAATCTAAGTTTAGAGGTTTTTCTTGGAAGCCCTTAGGCGCACTATCACTTTGTCCGAAGACTCCGTGTACTATCGTATTTCCCCAAAACCCGTGGATTTGCCTGCGGGTCTTATAGGTAGGTACTTTAACGAACTATTCCGTCAGTTCGCGGCGCTTTCATCACTCCGTCACCCCATCACAATTATAAGAAGTACGGGAATATTAACCCGTTGGCCATCGACTGTCCCTTTCGGGTTCGCCTTAGGACCCGACTAACCCTCAGCTGATTAGCATAGCTGAGGAAACCTTAGTCTTTCGGTGTGCGGGTTTCTCGCCCGCATTATCGTTACTTATGCCTACATTTTCTTTTCTAACCAGTCCAGCATACCTTACGATACACCTTCAACCCTGTTAGAATGCTCCCCTACCACTTATACTTACGTATAAATCCATAGCTTCGGTAATATGCTTATGCCCGATTATTATCCATGCTCGTCCGCTCGACTAGTGAGCTGTTACGCACTCTTTAAATGAATGGCTGCTTCCAAGCCAACATCCTAGCTGTCTGGGCAGACAAACCTCGTTTTTTCAACTTAGCATATATTTGGGGACCTTAGCTGATGGTCTGGGTTCTTTCCCTCTCGGACTTGGACCTTAGCACCCAAGCCCTCACTGTTAGTGAACATTATATAGCATTCGGAGTTTGTCAGGAATTGGTAGGCGGTGAAGCCCCCGCATCCAATCAGTAGCTCTACCTCTATATAACTTTATAACCAACGCTGCACCTAAATGCATTTCGGGGAGTACGAGCTATTTCCGAGTTTGATTGGCCTTTCACCCCTACCCACAGGTCATCCGAAGACTTTTCAACGTCAACCGGTTCGGACCTCCACTATGTGTTACCACAGCTTCATCCTGCCCATGGGTAGATCACACGGTTTCGCGTCTAACACTACTGACTAAAGCGCCCTATTCAGACTCGCTTTCGCTACGGATCCGTGACTTAATCACTTAACCTTGCCAGCAACGTTAACTCGTAGGCTCATTATGCAAAAGGCACGCCGTCACCCCACGAAAGGGCTCCGACCGCTTGTAAGCGTATGGTTTCAGGATCTATTTCACTCCGTTATTCACGGTTCTTTTCACCTTTCCCTCACGGTACTGGTTCACTATCGGTCTCTCAGGAGTATTTAGCCTTAGCGGATGGTCCCGCCAAATTCAGACAGGGTTTCACGTGCCCCGCCCTACTCAGGATACCACTATCGTTATCTTCTCTTACTTATACGGGACTATCACCCTCTATGGTTAACCTTTCCAGGTTATTCTAATTCAATCCGCAACAAATATCGTGGTCCTACAACCCCAAAAATGCCGTAACATCCCTGGTTTGGGCTAATCCGCGTTCGCTCGCCACTACTTACGGAATCACTTTTGTTTTCTTCTCCTCCGCCTACTTAGATGTTTCAGTTCAGCGGGTTTGCCCACCTATCGGTGTACTATCTCTTCAAGATAGTGGGTTGCCCCATTCAGGTATCTACGGATCAATTCGTGTGTGCCAATCCCCGTAGCTTTTCGCAGCTTATCACGCCTTTCATCGCCTCTGAGAGCCAAGGCATCCCCCATACGCCCTTATTTTGCTTATGTGCCGCCATACTAATTTAATAATATGGACTTAAATAAATACGTGATTAATCACGTACCTACTGTACTTTCTACTTTTTATTATTTTCTTATCTCAATATGTCAATGAACGATTTCAGTCTGCAGTATTCAGATTTCAGTTGGCAGTTAGACTACTTTCTGTAATCTGCTTTCTGATTACTGTTTTTTTGTGGAGAATAACGGAGTCGAACCGTTGACCTCCTGCGTGCAAGGCAGGCGCTCTAGCCAGCTGAGCTAATCCCCCAATTTTTTAGTAGCCAGTTAACAGTTTTCAGTTAACAGTACTTCAAACGGTTCACTCAACCTCTAAAATTTCCTTTATAAGTTATTAAAATAGTAGTCCCGCCCAGACTCGAACTGGGGACCCCAACATTATCAGTGTTGTACTCTAACCAGCTGAGCTACGAGACTCTGTTTCTTAACTTATTTGTATTATTTGAATTAACAGCAGAAAGTAAAACTTACCTCATAGATACTAAATTATCATCATTCTCTAGAAAGGAGGTGTTCCAGCCGCACCTTCCGGTACGGCTACCTTGTTACGACTTAGCCCTAGTTACCAGTTTTACCCTAGGCAGCTCCTTGCGGTCACCGACTTCAGGCACCCCCAGCTTCCATGGCTTGACGGGCGGTGTGTACAAGGCCCGGGAACGTATTCACCGGATCATGGCTGATATCCGATTACTAGCGATTCCAGCTTCACGGAGTCGAGTTGCAGACTCCGATCCGAACTGAGAACGGTTTTGTAGATTCGCTCCTGCTTGCGCAGTGGCTGCTCTCTGTACCGTCCATTGTAGCACGTGTGTAGCCCAAGGCGTAAGGGCCGTGATGATTTGACGTCATCCCCACCTTCCTCACAGTTTACACTGGCAGTCTTGTTAGAGTTCCCGACTTGACTCGCTGGCAACTAACAACAGGGGTTGCGCTCGTTATAGGACTTAACCTGACACCTCACGGCACGAGCTGACGACAACCATGCAGCACCTTGTAAATTGTCCGAAGAAAAAACTGTTTCCAGTCCTGTCAATCTACATTTAAGCCTTGGTAAGGTTCCTCGCGTATCATCGAATTAAACCACATGCTCCACCGCTTGTGCGGGCCCCCGTCAATTCCTTTGAGTTTCATTCTTGCGAACGTACTCCCCAGGTGGGATACTTATCACTTTCGCTTAGCCACTCAGATTGCTCCGAACAGCTAGTATCCATCGTTTACGGCGTGGACTACCAGGGTATCTAATCCTGTTCGCTCCCCACGCTTTCGTCCATCAGCGTCAATCCATAAGTAGTAACCTGCCTTCGCAATTGGTATTCCATGTAATATCTAAGCATTTCACCGCTACACTACATATTCTAGTTACTTCCTTATAATTCAAGTCTAACAGTATCAATGGCCGTTTGATCGTTGAGCGACCAGATTTCACCACTGACTTATTAAACCGCCTACGGACCCTTTAAACCCAATGATTCCGGATAACGCTCGGACCCTCCGTATTACCGCGGCTGCTGGCACGGAGTTAGCCGGTCCTTATTCTTACAGTACCGTCAAGCTCCCTCACGAGGGAGTGTTTCTTCCTGTACAAAAGCAGTTTACACACCATAGATGCTTCTTCCTGCACGCGGCATGGCTGGATCAGGCTTGCGCCCATTGTCCAATATTCCTCACTGCTGCCTCCCGTAGGAGTCTGGTCCGTGTCTCAGTACCAGTGTGGGGGATCTCCCTCTCAGGACCCCTACCCATCATCGTCTTGGTAAGCCGTTACCTTACCAACTAACTAATGGGACGCATGCTCATCTTTTACCGTTGGAACTTTAGTTATAAAGTGATGCCACTCTATAACACCATGGGGCATTAATCCAAATTTCTCTGGGCTATTCCCCTGTAAAAGGTAGATTGCATACGCGTTACGCACCCGTGCGCCGGTCTCATTCTCCGAAGAAAACTACCCCTCGACTTGCATGTGTTAAGCCTGCCGCTAGCGTTCATCCTGAGCCAGGATCAAACTCTTCATCGTATATTTTAATATTTTAGATGAATTCTCTAACATCTTTCGATTTGCCTTACTTTCTTTTTTGTTTGTTTTTAAAATCTCTCTTAAAAACGGCTGTCAATTCAATATGTCTATGAACGTATCATTATTTCTTT
>NZ_JAPQNT010000023.1 GCF_028867965.1 Flavobacterium sp. SUN046 | reverse complement strand
CCATTGGTAAGTTGGTGTACCACCGTTTGTTGGTGTAGCTGTAAAAGTTACGCTAGTTCCAGTACAGATGGTTGTAGCAGAAGCACTGATGCTTACACTAGCAACCAACGTTGGATTAACTGTGATGCTTATCGCATTCGAGGTTGCTGGTGAACCAGTCAAACAAGGAGTTGCATTTGATGTCATTACAACCGTAACTGAATCATTATTAGCTAAGGTTGTAGTTGTAAATGTTGAAGCCGTTTGACCTGAAACATCCGTTCCGTTTACTTGCCACTGGTAAGTTGGTGTACCACCGTTTGTTGGTGTAGCAGTAAAAGTGACACTGGTTCCAGCACAGATAGTCGTAGCAGAAGCACTAATGCTTACACTAGCAACCAACGTTGGATTAACTGTAATGCTTATAGCATTTGATGTTGCTGGTGAACCAGTCAAACAAGGAGTTGCATTTGAAGTCAAGACAACCGTAACTGAATCGTTATTAGCTAATGTTGTTGTACTGAATGTAGCACTGTTAGTTCCAGCATTCGTTCCGTTTACTTTCCACTGATACGCTGGAGTTGTTCCGCCGTTAGTTGGAGTTGCAGTAAACGTGACACTCGTTCCAGTACAGATAGTTGTAGCACTCGCTGCAATACTTACACTCGCTGGTAAATTTGGATTAACCGTCATGGTTATTGTATTCGATGTCGCTGGTGAACCAGTCAAACAAGGAGTAGCATTCGAAGTAAGTACAACGGTTACTAAATCGTTATTAGCTAATGTTGTAGTTGTAAAAGTAGCACTGTTAGTTCCAGCATTCGTTCCATTTACTTTCCACTGGTACGCTGGTGTGGTTCCGCCGTTAGTTGGAGTTGCAGTAAACGTGACACTCGTTCCAGCACAAATGGTTGTAGCACTAGCTGCGATACTCACGCTTGCTGGTAAATTTGGATTTACCGTCATGGTTATTGTATTCGATGTCGCTGGTGAACCAGTCAAACAAGGAGTAGCATTCGAAGTCATTACAACGGTTACCGCATCAGTATTAGCTAATGTTGTAGTTGTAAAAGTCGCACTGTTAGTTCCAGCATTCGTTCCGTTTACTTTCCACTGGTACGCTGGTGTTGTTCCGCCGTTAGTTGGAGTTGCAGTAAAAGTGACACTGGTTACAGCACAAATGGTTGTAGCACTCGCTGCGATACTTACACTCGCTGGTAAATTTGGATTAACCGTCATGGTTATTGTATTCGATGTTGCTGGTGAACCAGTCAAACAAGGAGTCGCATTAGATGTCATTACAACGGTTACCGCATCAGTATTAGCTAATGTTGTAGTTGTAAAAGTCGCACTGTTAGTTCCAGCATTCGTTCCGTTTACTTTCCACTGGTAAGCTGGAGTTGTTCCACCGTTAGTTGGAGTTGCGGTAAAAGTGACACTGGTTCCAGCACAAATGGTTGTAGCACTAGCTGCAATACTTACACTTGCTGGCAAATTTGGATTTACCGTCATGGTAATCGTATTCGAAGTTGCTGGTGAACCAGTCAAACAAGGAGTCGCATTAGATGTCATGACAACCGTAACTGAATCATTATTAGCTAATGTTGTAGTGGTAAAAGTAGCACTGTTAGTTCCAGCGTTAGTTCCATTTACTTTCCACTGGTAGGCTGGAGTTGTTCCACCGTTAGTTGGAGTTGCGGTAAACGTTACACTCGTTCCAGCACAAATGGTTGTAGCACTCGCTGCGATACTTACACTCGCTGGTAAATTTGGATTTACCGTCATGGTAATCGTATTCGATGTCGCTGGTGAACCAGTCAAACAAGGAGTCGCATTAGATGTCATTACTACCGTAACTAAATCATTATTAGCTAAGGTTGTAGTTGTAAAAGTAGCACTGTTAGTTCCAGCATTCGTTCCGTTTACTTTCCACTGGTACGCTGGTGTTGTTCCGCCGTTAGTTGGAGTTGTAGTAAAAGTGACACTGGTTCCAGCACAAATGGTTGTAGCACTCGCTGCGATACTTACACTCGCTGGTAAATTTGGATTTACTATGATTTGAACAGTACTGGTTTGCGGATTAGAACAAGATGAAGGTGTTGCTAAATCAATAGACCATTGTAACACATAAGTTCCAGCACCTCCAGAAGGAGTAAAAATAGTATTGCTTGTATTCACGTTAGCAAATTGAGTTGCTAATAAACTTGGTCCACTTATTACAGACCATGTCCCTACTCCAACAACTGGATTATTTGCGGATAAAGTTACCGAGCTCGTGGTACTGCATATAGTTTGAGTGACACCTGCACTTGAAGTATCTGGTGTTTTACATTTTGCAATAGCCATAGTACCTAAACCACTTGCTGTAGAAAATGATAAACTTGTTGAAGTTGGAGTACCATTAATACTAGGATAAGTCCATCCTGAATTATTTTTACCTAACTTATAGGATCCAACTACAGCAGTGTCGTCATTCAAAGTTGATGGATAGGAAAAAGTTCCCGAATAATTTGTTGAAGCCAAGGTTCCTGAAAGTCCCCAATAGGAATTAACACTTTTTGAGGCATCTAGCGATGAAGTTGCCAAATTCGATTCGTCTCCTGAATTAGAAATCACGGTAAGATTTCCTGCAGTTAAATTGGTAAAACTAAAAGTTGCAGGTGTATAATTTGATGAAAATCCAACAGGCCATAAATAAGAAGTAGCGGCTGTATTAACGGCGCGCTGCATGTTTCCATCTACAAAACCAGCAGAAAAAACTAATGCACTTGAAAGAGTATTACTCAATATAACTGATTTGGCATTTGTTCGGGCATCAACAGTTCCACCATTAAGGGTTAGAATATTTGATACCGTTAGGTTATTTGCCACCAATTGTAAAATACCAAGTCCAGTGTGTGAAAGATTATTAAACGTAGAAGTCCCATTGTCTACTGTTTGTGTACCTGTTGCTTTAGAAAAAGAAACGGTTCCAGTGCTAGGAGTATAAGTACCAGCATTGGTCCAATTTCCGGCTACTGAATGAGAAAAAGTACTACCAGCAAATGTTGCAGGAGCATTGATTAAGACATTACCGGCAATTGTTAAATTCCCAGCGGCAGTTTTTATACCACTTGTTGAAATCGTCACATTTCCATAAATTGGGATATTATATACGGTTTGGGCAGCTCCATTGTATTCAACAGTACTTGTAGAGTTTAGGGTTACTGTGCCAAAATTCAATGGGAAATTACTACCTGTTTGTCCTCCTGAAATTCCAGCTAATTTTAATGTAGCGTTACTTTGTAAATTAAAAGACGAAGCTGCTGCTGTAACTTGATTTAATGTAAAAGTAGCTGGTAAAATTAATGAAGAACCACCAGAAACTGTTAAGCTACCATCACCAGTGCCGTTTGCAACTGCACCATCAATTCTATTAATTGTTACTGCAGTTCCAGCTAGTGTTAAAGAAGTTGTATTGGTATCACCAACTTTAAAGGAACCATAGTCAGTTGCACCTGCCGTGAAAGTCGTATTGTTGGTTAAAGTTTGCGTGCCATTTGCATCAAAAACAAAAGGTCTTTGATAATTAATTGTACCATTAGGTCCAAAAGTAACATCACCCTTAAAAGTCCATGATCCACTACCTGTTAAATCTCCTCCTCCAATTGAAACTTGATCGGTTTCACCTGTTTTGCTGATAGTTGATGTACCGTTTACTAAAACTGAACCAATACCATTTACAAAAAATACAGGATGATCTCCTGCTCCTGCAGAAGTATTTGAAACTATTAAATTCCCTAAAACAGTAATTGGATAAGTTTCATTAAATATAAAAAGAGTTTTAATATTAGTAGCATTTCCTGAACCAGTAAATGTTATTGTTAAGTTATTGCATGTTAAAGCGCCAGAGGTCAAATCTAAATAATAAGTCTTTGTTCCTCCGCCATTTCCTGTCGCATCAGAAACTGTTATGGTCACGTTTTCGCAAGAAGTTGGAAAATGTCCTAATGACCAACTTGACGGTGTGTTTAATGAAACAACTGTCCCATTAACAACTGTTCCTATAAAATTGTTAGTTGCAGTTGTACAGGTTAAAGTAGTTCTAGTACCAGACAAAGAACTTGAGTATAACGGACCGCCACTACATGCTGTATTATTATAAGAATAAACCCAGTACCAGTAAGGCGTTGAAGGAGACAAGCCACTATCTGAAAGACCTGTTGTAGTATTTGTTGAAACTATGTATCCACCTAATGCAGTGGTTCCAGGTGTATAAGTAACTCCACTGACAGGTGTCGTTGGAGCTGTGGATGTTGTGGTTCTAATTACTAAGTATCCTGTCGGAATTGTTCCTGGCGCTGTAAAAGTACCTGTTATAGAACCACCTCCAGTAACTGCAGTCAAATTAAGAGCTGTTGGTGCAGATGGCGTTGTACAAACTGGTGGTGTAAAACGGTACAATCTTCTGCTTCCGTTGGCTGCAGAGTTTAAAGCAGTTATTGTAGAACTAGTGGTATAAGTATTGGCAGATGGAGTGGCAGTGGTATTATTTACATTAGTCGAAGTATTAACTGTATTTAAATTAGTAGCCGTAGTATTAGACGATATTCCAACAAAATAATTTGCTGGAGTTGCTGCATTAGTAGTCATTGTTCCGTACACAAACTCAATTGAATTAGTGGTCTCATACAAACGAACTTGATAAGTCGCTGTACCTGATGCTGCTGTAGCCAAATATCGAATCATGACATTGGTCCATTGCAATACTAAAGTTCTGTTGGGTGCAGTGCCAACAATTTTAGCGACAACTGAGCCATTAGTTCCAACTCGTGTATCGTTTGCAAAAGCTGAAATCGTTGGTGTCGTAGCGTTAGGAAGCGCATAAACTGTATTTACTGGAACAACTCCTAATGTTATTATTCCATTGTCTGTAACACCAAAATTAGTATAAGAAACACCACAAAAATTAAAATTAAAACTCGCACCAGAACCTAAATTAAAACCAGTTAAAGCTGAAACAGTATCATCAGATGATGCAGCTACTAAACTTGTGGTTCCAGCAGTCATGTCGATTGTATTTGAGTTACTATCTAATGCCAAAGAAGCCGTTGCATTTGTAGAAAAAGCATAATTACCAGCCACTTGACTGTTGGCTTGACTAAATGCAAAAAGAATTACTGCTAGCAATATAAATTTGAATTTTAAAAAAATATCGTTTTTAATATTTAAAACTGAATGTGTAATTTTTCTTTTCATAAAATTCTAATTTAATCTTTGTATAATTATCATTCAAATTAATGTCGAAGTATTTCTACAAACAAAATTTTCTGATTAAAAGCTTTTATTCTCGTTATAACGTCATTTTAAGATAACTAACGAGTTAAAAACTTTCATTAATTATTATGAAACTACATAAATTTGATTTTTAGCATCCAAATTAAGAGTGTTCAATCGAATATTTAAATACTCAATCGATTTTGTATTAAACACACATACGAATTAATACTAAGCAAAGTTTTTATATGTAAAATATAAAGTACAAAAAACCCTTTCGTTACCGAAAGGGTTTTGCTTTTTATTATCGAATGCAAAGTTTTTAGTGAGTCAAAACTTTTTATGAAGTACTAATGATTAATTAATCACTTTTTTAAGACCAACCAAACCATCAGTAGTAGTTACTTGAACTAACAGTACTTGATTCGTAGTACCAACATTGATTCTTGTTTCTGATGCGTTGATTGCTTTTTTCTCAACCAACAATCTTCCTCTAATATCAAAGATTCGTACCGTTGCCATTGTTGCAACTCCAGTGTTGACCACAACATCATTTTGTTGGTGGTACACTACTATTGAATTGGTATCAAAACTGTGGTTG
>NZ_JAPQNT010000022.1 GCF_028867965.1 Flavobacterium sp. SUN046 | reverse complement strand
ACCACATGCTACTTTAATCATAGCTACGCTACCATAACCATCGCCATCTGCATCTAAATAACGTACTTGATTGTCATTGCAATCAGTGTTATTTGTAACACCTCCACAAGCTACTAAAGTTGTTGAACCAAATCCATCGGCATCTAAATCTGCATATTGCAATTGGTTATCGTTACAATCTAAACTGTTAGTAACAAACCCAACAGGTGCTGAACAAGCCAATTGAAAAAAGGAAGGACTACCAAATAAATCTCCGTCAGCATCAGCATAGAAAGCTACGAAAGGTTGAATGGTTAAGTTCAATATTCTAATATTACAACCTATTGTAATTATATAAGTCCCACTTTGAGTATATGTAGTTCCGTTTACATACCAAGTATAAGAATTACAAGCAATAACCGACATTGATGATGTTGTACTGTTGTTGATTGTTAAAACTAAAGTTGCCGTATCTGTACAACCTGATGCATTTGATGTAATATTGGTGTAAACTCCACTTTCTGTATAATTAGTTCCGTTAGCAGACCAAGTATAAGAATCACAAGCAATAACCGACATTGATGATGTTGTACTGTTGTTGATTGTTAAAACTAAAGTTGCCGTATCTGTACAACCTGATCCATTTGATGTAATATTGGTGTAAACTCCACTTTCTGTATAATTAGTTCCGTTAGCAGACCAAGTATAAGAATCACAAGCAATAACCGACATTGATGATGTTGTACTGTTGTTGATTGTTAAAACTAAAGTTGCCGTATCTGTACAACCTGATCCATTTGATGTAATATTGGTGTAAACTCCACTTTGAGTATATGTAGTTCCATTGGCAGACCAAGTATAAGAATCACAAGCTGTAACTGACATTGATGATGTTGTACTATTGTTGATTGTTAAAAATAAAGTAGCAGTATCTGAACATCCTGCACCATTTGATGTAACATTGGTGTAAACTCCGCTTTCTGTATAAGTAGTTCCGTTAGCAGACCAAGTATAAGAATCACAAGCAGTAACTGACATTGATGAAGACGTACTATTGTTGATCGTTAAAAATAAAGTAGCAGTATCTGAACATCCTGCACCATTTGATGTAACATTGGTGTAAACTCCGCTTTCTGTATAAGTAGTTCCGTTAGCAGACCAAGTATAAGAATCACAAGCAGTAACTGACATTGATGAAGACGTACTATTGTTGATTGTTAAAAATAAAGTAGCAGTATCTGAACATCCTGCACCATTTGATGTAACATTGGTGTAAACTCCGCTTTCTGTATAAGTAGTTCCATTAGCAGACCAAGTATAAGAATCACATGCAGTAACTGACATTGATGAAGACGTACTGTTGTTGATTGTTAAAACTAAAGTTGCAGTATCTGTACAACCTGATGCATTTGATGTAATATTGGTGTAAACTCCACTTTCTGCATAAGTAGTTCCGTTAGCAGACCAAGTATAAGAATCACAAGCAGTAACTGACATTGATGATGTTGTACTGTTGTTGATTGTTAAAACTAAAGTTGCCGTATCTGTACAACCTGCAGCATTGAATGTAATATTGGTGTAAACTCCACTTTCTGCATAAGTAGTTCCGTTAGCAGACCAAGTATAAGAATCACAAGCTGTAATCGACATTGCTGATGAAGTGCTGTTATTGATTGTTAAAACTAAAGTTGCAGTATTGGAACAACCCGAAGCATTCGTAGTTGTATTTGTGTAAACACCGCTTGTTGTATAAACTACTCCATTTTCTAACCATGTGAACGAATCACAAGCTGTAACTGTTTCAGAAGTTGTAGAACTGTTATTGATAGTTAAATTTAACGTAGCTACATTTGGACAACCCGAAGCATTCGTAGTTGTGTTTGTATAAACACCGCTTGTTGTATAAACTGCTCCGTTTTCTAACCATGTGTACAAATCACAAGCTGTTACTGTTTCGTTTGTTGTAGAACTGTTGTTGATAGTCAAATTCAATATAGCTACATTTGGACAACCCGATGCATTCGTAGTTGTATTTGTGTAAACACCGCTTGTTGTATAAACTGCTCCGTTTTCTAACCATGTGTACGAATCACAAGCTGTTACTGTTTCGTTTGTTGTAGAACTGTTGTTGATAGTTAAATTCAACGTAGCCACATTGGAACAATCAAAAGAATTTGTCGTTGTATTGGTGTAAACACCGCTTGTTGTATAAACCATTCCATTTTCTAACCATGTATATGAATCACAAGCTGTTACTATTTCGTTTGTTGTTGATGTTGGATTAACAGTTATGGTGTAAGGAACAGGCAAACTGGTACAATCATTTGACGTAAAAGTAACTGATAATGTTGCTACAATAGGCGTTGTACCATTATTTACAGCAGTAAAAGAAGGAATATTTCCCGTTCCGCTTGCTGCTAAACCAATAGATGGTGTATCATTTGTCCAGTTAATTGTACCGGTATTGCCATAAGCTGCTTCAACGTACAAACGCTTTACAGTTCCACCACAAGGATCACCGAAAGTATCATTCGTTGCCAGAATAGGAACACTGTTTTGGCCAATAATTAATCCTGAAACAATTGCTAAACTATTTGAAGCATGACAATCACCAAAAGTATAGTTATTACAAACTCCGTTTGGAGTTCCATAACTAGCAAATAGAACTGATGTAAAAACCTTACCTGCTGGTGCAGTTAAAACCAGATAATCATTTTCAGGTGCCGTGGCACATACTATTCCTGAAGCTGTAGTTGTAAATTGGGTTGCAGTTGTAGACAAATTGTTACAAACTACTTGATTAGCACTAACAACTACAATTGGTAATGGAGTTACTGTTACAACAACTGACGTTCTTGGTCCTTCACATCCATTAAGTGTTTCTGAAACATAATACGTTCCTGTTGCTAATGCAGTTGTTGAAATCAAAGCTGTTCCACCAGTTGACACATTGTACCATTTTATTGTTCCGCCTGTTCCTGTAGCAGTTAAATTGGCAACTGTTGAGCTTCCACAAAATGATTGTGCTGATGCTGTTGGAGCAGTTGGAATTGAATTAATTGTAATTGCTACTGATGTTCTCGTGCTTTCGCAATTAGCTACACTAGTTTGTGAAACATAATAAGTTCCAGTTGCTAATACAGTTGTTGAAACTAAAGCCGTTCCTCCTGTTGACACATTATACCATTTTATTGTTCCGCCAGTTCCTGTTGCTGTTAAGTTAGCAACTGTTGCGCTTCCGCAAAATGATTGTGCTGATGCTGTTGGTGCTGATGGAATTGTGTTAATTGTAATTGCTACTGATGTTCTATTACTTTCGCAATTAGCAACACTAGTTTGTGAAACATAATACGTTCCAGATGCTAATACAGTTGTTGCAACTAAAGCCGTTCCACCTGTTGACACATTGTACCATTTTATTGTTCCGCCAGTTCCTGTTGCTGTTAAGTTAGCAACTGTTGCACTTCCGCAAAATGATTGTGCTGATGAAGTTGGTGCTGTTGGAATTGAATTGATAGTAACCACAACTGATGTTCTTGTACTTTCGCAATTAGCAACGCTAGTTTGTGAAACATAATAAGTTCCAGATGCTAATGCAGTTGTTGCAACTAAAGCTGTTCCACCAGTTGCAACATTATACCATTTTATTGAACCTCCAGTTCCTGTTGCTGTTAAATTAGCAACTGTTGCACTTCCACAAAATGCTTGTGCCGATGCTGTTGGTGCTGATGGAATTGCATTTATTGTAACTCCTACTGATGTTCTTGTACTCTCACAACCATTAGCATTGGTTTCAGTAACATAATACGTTCCTGTTGCTAATGCAGTTGTTGAAACTAAAGCCGTTCCAGCTGTTGCTACATTGTACCATTTTATTGTTCCGCCAGTTCCTGTTGCAGTTAAACTGGAAACTGTTACACTTCCACAAAATGCTTGCGCAGAAGCTGTTGGTGCAGAAGGCACGGCTATTCCTGTTATAATTGGTGATCCAGCTAACCAGTTAGATGTTGCTCCTGTTAAAGCAAAATTGGTTAATGTGGCGTTATTTGGTGTAGCTGTTGCTCCGTTTAAGGTTGTAACACCTGAATTATTTACAGCATTTACTCCTTGGTTGAATTTGTAATAGGCGACTAAACCTGTTTCGTTGCCTTGTAATTCACAATTTTTACTAGCATTGATTTGTGTTGCTGTTCTAGCGACATTCCAAATTCTAACATCATCTAAATTTCCTTGATAAAATTCACCCCAAAAAGAACTTCTAAATGTACCACCAACACTAAAAAGTGAACCTGTTGTATTGTATGATTTTGTTGTAGTTGCAACAACTACACCATCAACATAGACTAATAAATTTGATCCATCAAATGTTACTGCTATATGATGCCAATTGTTATCATTAATTGTATATCCTGTATCAAAATCATTATTTTCTCCTACTATGTAAAGTCCCGAACTTACATTTAAAATTCCAAATCTTTGATTGAAAGTTTGATTACCATAATTTACAATAGTTCCACCAGAATTAGTATTTGTTTTAACCCAAGTTTCTATAGTTCTTGGAGAATTTCCAAATGGCAGATTAGATATAGTGCTTGAAGCATAATCATCTGAACCATCAAAATTTAAATGAGTTGCTGGTAATGCTACAACTACATTAATTTGAGTTCTTGCACTTTCACAATTGGTAACTGTTTGTGAAACCCAATACGAAGTAGTTCCTATAGTTGCAGTACTTGGAGTTGGAGCAGTTGAAGTTCCTGTTCCTCCAGTTGCTGTTGTGTACCACAATAAATTACTTCCTGAAGCAGTTAAAGCAGTTGCAGTTGCACCTTGCGCATAAGAAATTGTAGTTGTTGCAGTTGGAGCAGTTGGTATTGTATTAATTGTAACTGCTACAGATCTTCTTGTACTTTCACAACTACTAGCATTAGTTTCTGTAACATAATAAGTTCCTGTTAATAAGGCTGTTGTTGAAACTAAAGCTGTTCCGCCAGTTGCAACGTTGTACCATTTTATTGTTCCGCCAGTTCCTGTTGCAGTTAAGTTAGCAACTGTTGTACTTCCGCAAAATGATTGTGCTGATGCTGTTGGAGCAGTTGGAATTGTATTAACTGTAACTGCTACAGATCTTCTTGTACTTTCACAACTACTTGCACTAGTTTCTGTAACATAATAAGTTCCTGTTGCTAGAGCTGTTGTTGAAACTAAAGCTGTTCCGCCAGTTGACACATTGTACCATTTTATTGTTCCGCTAGTTCCTGTTGCGGTTAAATTAGCAACTGTTGCACTTCCGCAAAATGCTTGTGCTGATGCTGTTGGAGAAGTTGGAATTGCATTAATTGTAACTGCAACTGACGTTCTTGTACTTTCGCAATTACTTGCAGTAGTTTCTGAAACATAATAAGTTGCTGTTGCTAAAGCTGTTGTTGCAACTAAAGCTGTTCCGCCAGTTGACACATTGTACCATTTTATTGTTCCGCCAGATCCTGTTGCGGTTAAATTAGCAACTGTTGCGCTTCCGCAAAATGATTGTGCCGATGCTGTTGGTGCTGATGGGATTGCATTAATAGTAACTGCAACTGATGTTCTTGAGCTTTCACAACCACTTGCATTAGTTTGTGTAACATAATAAGTTCCTGTTGCTAAAGTCGTTGTTGTAACTAAAGCTGTTCCGCCGGTTGAAACATTGTACCATTTTATTGTTCCGCCAGTTCCTGTTGCAATTAAGTTGGCAACTGTTGTGCTTCCACAAAATGATTGTGCGGATGCTATTGGAGCTGCTGGCACAAAACTTCCTGTTGTTACAGGCGAACCAGATAACCAGTTGGATGTTGTTCCTGTTAATGTAAAATTCGCTAACGTTCCGTTTAAACCTGATGTAGCCGTGCTGTTTATTAAAGAAGTTACACTAGTGTTATCAACAGCATTTAATCCTTGATTGAACTTATAGTAAGCAAATAATCCTGACTCATTTCCATTTAATTCACAAAATCTTCTACTTGATATATCTGTATTATTTAAAGCTGTATTCCAAATTCTAAAATCTTCGATAGCTCCATTTAGGTATCTTCCGCCACCACTACCTGGCCAACCACCTAAAGTTGTTGATGTAACTGCTAAATCATTTGGCATGCTATAATCTCCTGCGTACGTGTTTTGCAATACGCCATCAATATACATTATTGCTTGAGTAGTACTAAATGTTACTGCTACATGATACCATTGTCCGGTCGATAAATTAGTGTTGCTTTGCAAATTTGTGATTCCATTTTTAACATGAAAATACAATTTCCCAGCTACACCTGATGTAAATGTTCCACCATTTGACGCAAAACATCCAACAGAAAAAACTGCAAATGAATTTACTCCATCGTGTTGTTTAGCACAGATCACTTCTTCGTTCGCAGAATTCAAATAAATCCATGTTTCAATAGTTCCTTGTGATAAATTATTTATTGTAGTTGCTGGAATATTTATGACATCATTAACTCCATCAAAATTTAAATGTGTTGCTGGCAATGCTGTAACTACATTAATTTGAGTTCTTGTACTTTCACAACTTGTAACTGTTTGTGAGACCCAATAAGAAGTAGTTCCTAGAGTTGCTGTACTTGGAGTTGGCGCTGTTGCATTTCCTGTTCCTCCAGTTGCTGTTGTATACCACAATAAATTAGTTCCAGAAGCTGTTAAAGCAACTGCTGTTGCTCCTTGTGCATAAGAAATAGTAGTTGTTGCTGTTGGTGCAGTTGGAATTGAATTAATTGTAACTGCCACAAATCTTCTTGTACTCTCGCAACCATTACCATTAGTTTCAGTAACGTAATAAGTTGCGGTTGCTAAAACCGTTGTTGAAACTAAAGCTGTTCCGCCAGTTGAAACATTGTACCATTTTATTGTTCCGCCAGTTCCAGTTGCTGTTAAATTGGCAACTGTCGCACTTCCGCAAAAGGATTGTGCCGATGCAGTTGGAGCAGTTGGAAGTGAATTAATAGTAATTGCTGCAGATGTTCTTGTACTCTCACAACCATTAGCATTAGTTTCAGAAACATAATACGTTCCTGTTGTTAAAGCCGTTGTTGAAACTAAAGACGCGCCGCCAGTTGAAACATTGTACCATTTTAGTGTTCCACCAGTTCCAGTTGCTGTTAAATTGGAAACCGTTGTACCTGAACAAAGTGATTGAGCTGTTGCCGTTGGTGCTGATGGTACTATACTTCCTGTTGCTACAGGTGAACCTGATAACCAGTTTGATGTTGATCCAGTTAACGCAAAATTACTTAGAGTTCCATTTAAACCCGAAGTTGCTGTACTATTTGGTAAAGAAGTTACACCACTATTGTTAGCTGCATTAACTCCTTGATTGAATTTGTAATATGCTAATAACCCAGATTCATTTCCGTTTAATTCACAAAATCTTCTTCTTGAAATATCGTCGGCTGTCAATACTGCTTTCCATACTCTAACCTCATCTATACTTCCATTAAAATATTCTCCAAAACCATTATAACCAATCATAATAGGATTTGTAGAACTAGGCAAAACATAAGAAGCAGCAGCAGTACCTGCTAAAACTCCATTTATATATATACTTAAACTGCTACCATTAAATACTCCAGCAACATGCTGCCAAGTACCAACAACTAAGGAGTTGGCTGGTGATTGAACTGAAAAAGATCCAAAGCCAATAAATATTTGATAAGTATCATTAACAGCTTTTAAACAAAATTGAGTACCACCTTGATGATTCGACACAATACTTCTTGAACCTGTATTTGCATTTGGTTTTACCCAGGCTTCTACAGTTAAAAGAGTTGAATTTGTTAAACTAGTTGAAACAGAACTGCTGTTTACTAATACCGCATCATTGACGCCATCAAAATCCAAATTTGTTCCAGCTTGTCCAAAAGACAGGACATGATAAAATACAAATAGAATAATAAAGTAAAATTTTAGTTTCATAAAATTTGGAATTTTAGTTGTTTATGAAACGAAATTACTTCTGCACATTGATTTGTTAAAAAAAAAGGTGTGAATTGCAGTTTTTTGTATGTGAACGGTAAATTTATCCGATTAAGTGCGCTTTTTGTTAAAAAAAATAGGTTTTATACGTAGAAATTAAATGACATTTATACTTTAACTAATTTTGATAAAAGCTAAAAAAAATATGTCAAAAGAATAAGAAATGTATTTCTTAAGAATGATAGTAGTTCCTTAAATTTTAAACTTTAAATTTCTAGAAATAGGTATTTCTTCTAAATCTATAAAAGCAGTTGTGGTATTAATTTTAGTAATTTTTGATTTATTAATAATATAAGATTTGTGTACTCTAATGAAATTTGGATCTTTACTTTCATTAAGAAAAGTATCTAAAGACATACGGATACTGTACTTTTTAGTTGTAGTATAAATATCAATATAGTTGCTATCACTTTTTATATACAAAATAGTATCTAGCATTAGTTTAATCGATTCGTAACCATCTTGAATTGTGATTGATTTTACTTGGGTTTTTAAAATTGCTAATTGTATTGCGGCAAACAAATCGTTTTGCTTGATGGGTTTTGTTAGATAAGATTGCGGATTAGTTTCTATAGCTTTACTCATTAAAACAGCATCATACTGGCCAGTTAAAAATATTATTGAGCCATTTTTATTTTTTTGACTGGACAATTCAATTCCGGAATTTATACCATTCAAATTGATGTCCATTAAAATAACATCAGGATTAAATTGATTCATAGCATCAATTGCATCTTCATTAGTATGAGTCATTTCGACTTCATTAAAATTATAATCCTGCAATAACTCTTTAATGTATTCAGCAATTAAAACTTCGTCTTCAACAATTAAAATCTTAGGGTTAAAATTCATTTAATGTTTAATTATTAATTGATTAAATTGTTTTTTAAAAGAAAAAGAAAATCCTTTATCAACATTAATGACATACTTTATTTTAAGTTGTCGACACAATTTATCTATTAGTTTAGGTTTAATTTGTTTGTCTAAAATTACAGTTCCATTATCTGTGTAACTAAAACATAGCAGTTCATTTTCTAATTTCAAACTAAAATTAATCTCTTTATGTTCTTGATTTTTGAAAGCATATTTAAGTGAATTTATGCATAATTCAGTCAACAAAAGCCCTAAATACATTGCGGCATCTGTTGGTATTTCAATTGATTCAATAGCAAAGTTAGTCACAATTTTGTTTTCATTGAATAAATCAAAAAAACTAATTTTAATATCATTCAAATATTTATAACTGTCAATGTTTCTTTTGTCTTTTGATTGATATAAATGTTTGTGTAATGTTGCAATTGAATTAACTTTAGTAAGTATTTTTTTTATTTCTTGACTTTCATTTTCAGGAAGTTTTCGCAATTGATTTGAAATAAGTATGACAACTAATTGCAAATTATTATTAATTCGATGATTTGCTTCGCTTAATAAAAACTCATTTTGTTCTGATAAAAATTTAAGTTTTTCATTGGTTTTATTTGTCTTTCTATAAAAATAAATAATAACTAAAATTGAAATTAATAAAATTAACAATAGTATAGTTGATGCTAAAATTAATTGTTTTGATTTTTTTAATTGATTTTTTTGGTTTAACAAACTTATTCTATCAAATTCTATTTGTTTATTTTTTTTACTTGATTCATACTTACGTTCCGAATCAATAATTTGTTTATTCCAATTATTTATAAATTCTTCTTTTTCAAGTTTGCGTGATTCAATATGATAAAAAAGTGCTTTTTTATAGTTGCCAATTTTTTCGTAATAAAGATAATAAGCTTGATAAAAATCTCTAAAATTTGTATTTAGTTTATTTTCTACTGCCATTTTATATCCTATATCAATGTAATTTTTTGCTTTTTCAATTTGATTTTTTTTTGCATATAATCTAACGATATTATTTATTACATTAACACTGTAAACTTTATCATTTATTGAAGTATAAATTCTTAAAGATTCTTTATAGTATTTTTCTGCAATTGAATCTTTTAAGTTTTCGTAAGCATATCCAATTTCATTCAATGATGAAGCTTCAAGATCTTTATTTTTAATTTTTTGAGCAATGTTAATTACTTTTTTAGAGCATTCAATAGATCCTAAATAGTCATCATTTATACTAATGCATATTGACGCTTTCCTGTTCCAATAATAAGCAGTCACTTGATCTGAAATTTTTTTAGTATCGATTAATGCTTTTGCTAATTTTAAATATCTATCAGAATAACCAATGTCGTGTTTAGCTCTAAAAAACTCAGCAATAGAGACGTAAGTATCTGCTAGTTTATCATAGTTTTTTGTTTTTTTAAATAGTTCTTGAGCTACAACAAAGCTTTCAAAAGATTTTTGAAAATCCTGCTTTATTTTGTAGGACTTCCCTAAATATAAATTCAATAATGCATTTGAAGAATCGTCTTGATGTTTTTTCTCTTTTTTATATTTTATTAAATAAAAAAGCGAGCTATCAATTTCAGATTTATCATAAAAATTAATACCTATATTAAGATACTTATTGTCTTGTGAAAAAACTAAAGTGCAATAAAAACAAAATAACAATACATATATTTTCTTACTCATAAGTTAAAAATTTATTTTTCAAAATCGACATCAAGTAGTGAAAATTTGTAGTTAAAATAATTTATGTTACAAATAAAAATAAAAAAATATTAATAAGATGCTTACACTACATAATTTTACTAAAAAACCCTTCTCAATTTCTCGAGAAGGGTTTAATTATTTAGTTTTTATTTAAAACTATCTTTTTATAACACGTAGTGTTTTGGTATTCTCACCTTGAGTAACAATTACATTGTAAACTCCTGACGGATAGCTCGCTCCTACTT
>NZ_JAPQNT010000021.1 GCF_028867965.1 Flavobacterium sp. SUN046 | reverse complement strand
AGTTAGTTGCCAACTTTTCCAACAAGCCGTTGTACGGATAATTGAACTCAATTAAAAAAAACATATAAACCTTATTCAAAAGTTGTTAATAACTTAATGGTGCTTTACATAGGAACGGCTGTTAGGTGCTGGTGTTATTCGTTATGGTAATTTTCCATTTTAATATTTAACCAAATAAATTTCCCTGAAAAGCACTTCGGTTATTAATGTTCGCTTTATTGGATTTGATTTTATTAATAATTTCGTCTAAATTTTTCTGCGTTAAAATAGTAATGTCTTTTTGTTCAGCTATTAATTGTCTATTTAAATCAAACATTGGATTGTCAATATCCATATTTTGGTCGTACATTACAGCTTGTGGTATATTGTAATCTTTTGCATATCCCATTGCTAACCTTGCGCCACTATCTAGTTTTTGGTCGAATATTTTCCAACGATTTGCAGAATCTTGAGCATAACTAGCCGCTAAAATAACTGTATCACAAAATAATGCTTGTAATCTATCACGTTCTTTGTATCGACTGCTTAACTCCATTGAAGATTTAAACTCGTCATAATATTCAGTTATTAAAAGTCCGCCTTCTTCAACTATCTCAAATGCTAAACTTTTATTTTTTGCTGGCATAATATTGTTTAGTGGACTAGGTAAAACAGCAACAGTTTTACCACCAATAAGTGCTTGTTTATGAGCAATACTATCGCATCCAAATGCTAAACCGCTAACAATTATCACATCTCTTTTTACAATTTCAGCAACTATTTTTTGTTCTCTAATTTCGATTGATTCGTCCGGATTAAGTAGCCCAATAACAGTAATGTTACTATTTTCAATATCTAATAAACTAATATCTCCTTTGTAAAAAAGAAATATAGGCTGTTCACTTTCTTTTACATTTCCTCTATACTTTGGAAAATTCTTGTCGCCAATAGCAACAATTCCATCACAACTTTCTCCAAAAGCTTCTATTTGTTTTATGACTTTATTCTTGTCGAATTCAAAATCATCAATTGTGATTAACTCATCTTGTTTTGAGTTATTGTTCAATAATGATACAATTTTCTCAACACTTTCATTGCCTTTTAGATTTTTAATTATCCAAGCTCTGCCAATACCTTTATAGGTTTTGGCTGTTATTATATTAATTGAGTTATCTGTATATTTCATTTTTCAATTTTTTAATGTCTTAAAACGGTATTTCCAATTGCATAAAAAGTGACTGAACTTGCGCCTTTAGTCAGTAATGCTTGAATTGCATCTTCGTCAATATTCACGTTTCTTGTGTAAATATCGTCAATTAATAGAATATCCTTGCCAATAACGTCATCAGAAATATGACAAGTAGCATTTGTAATTCCAACATATGGTAGTAAACCATCATTGTTAAATCCTTCAACTGGTTGTCTAATGTGTGTTGTTTTTGTATTGGTGTGTCTTTGAATGTAATTGGTTCCATCATTGAAGCCAGCAAGAGTTTCAACAACTAATTTGATTGTCGATTTAAAAAGTAACTGATTTGCACGATATGTATTTTCGGCTTTAGCTCTAGGAACAACGCAAACCGTTATAGAGTTTTTATTGACTTGAGCTAGTATAGCTGGAAGGTCAATAATAAGTGCATTCCGAAATTCCTGTTGGGCTTGTTGTATGCGAAGTGCAGACCAATTATGGTGTGGGTCATTTTTTAACTTATATAAAAAATTCGGGTTGTTTGGTAGCTCAACACCACCAAAATCAGTATGATAAAACCCTTGAATGTTTTGTGTTAAAAAGTTGTTTCGTTGTATTGTAAAAGGTGTCATAATCTACAGGCTTAAAATATTATTAATTGAAATCCCTGCAAATATAGCATCTTCAATTTCAGGTTTCTCATTTTCAAAAACTATAACAGTTTGAGCCGATAGGCTCAAACTTGTTAAAGCATTTTTGTATTTGTTTATTCGGTTTGTATCATCAGAAATTTGTCGAAAAAAAATATTGCTGAATTTGTCAGTAAGATTATGATAGTTTAATGTCATTAATGCTCTGTCTTCACGGCAATTTGTAACTAATACAGTTTTATTTGTTTTAGAATATTGTATTAGAATGTCTGCTACAGATTTATTCAGTTTTGTTTGAGATAAATGCTCTTTATAGTTTTCCTCTTTTTGTTGGATTATTTTTTCATAATCTGTTTCCGTTAAATTTGGCACTACTTTTTTTAGTGAAGCTCGATTGAATCTTTCATTTGGGTTGTACGGAATATCTTTGTCAGTTTGAATTACTGATTGTATCGCATTTTTATACGATAAGAAGTTTGCAAAATCTGTGTCTACCAATGTTCCGTCCATGTCAAAAAATAAAATTGTGTCTGCATTTATTTTTAAATCAATATCTTTTTTTGGTTGATTTTCCATTATCACATTTTGCTTTCGTTGTCTTTTATGCTGGGCGTTCTCGTACACTAGCACCTAACTCATAAATATACGAAGTATAAAAACAAGTTTATTTTTTTAATTAATTGTTTATCATTTTATTATGAATTTAATATTTGAAAAAAACTTTCGTTTTTTAAATATCTTTTTGAACTTTTAAACAATTTATCAAATATATAAAAAATTAGTACAAGTTGTCTAATGGACTGATAATTTTACGTAATGATTTGTCGGTTACATGAGTGTAAATGAATGTTGTTTTTATATCGTTATGACCTAATAAATCTTGTATAAACCTTATGTCGGTGCCATTTTCTAGTAAATGTGTGGCAAAACTATGTCGCAAACTGTGTATGCCAACTTTCTTGTTTACGTTAGATTTGTGTAAAGAATTTTTAAATACCAATTGTACTGCTCTTGCCGAATATTGTCCTCCGTATTGTCCTTCGAATAGGTATTCTTTTGGCTTATATTCTAAGTAATAGGAGCGAAGTTGGTCTAAAATACTTTCTGGTAAGTTGACATATCGGTCTTTTTTTCCTTTGGCGCGCGCTACTAAAACTTGCATGGTTTTGCTATCTATATGTGAAATTTTTAAATTAATAATTTCTGAAAGTCGCAATCCCATTCCGTAACACATTTTGAGCATTGTGTTGTGTTTTAAATTGGTTGTGGCTTCAAATATTTTCTTTATTTCATTTACATTTAACGCTTTGGGTAGTTGTAAAGGTTTTTTTGGCCTTGGAATTTCTACAAATATTTTATCTCGAAATAGTACTTTTTCATAATAAAATTTAATAGCGTTTATTCTGCTATGAATACTGCTTTCTGATAATTTTAAATCGTTCATACAAAACAATAAGTAGTTTCTAACTTGAAATGAAGTACAAGTTCTAGCCGAATTATCGTTTAAATAATTTAAAAATTGATTGAATTCAACGGTGTAAGTTCTTAATGTATTTGGGCTATAACCCATGAGCTGAATTTGCTCGGTGAAAAGTTTGATTTCGGAGTGATTTACTGGTGAAATTTTAGAATAAGTTTTTTCACTTATCGAATTTTTGGTTTCTATTCCGAATTGTTTTCTGTACTCTAAAACATCTGGAACATACCACATTCTTTTGCTGTTGCTCCATTTTGCACCAACAAGTGCTTTTATTTGATTGCTTAATGCGTAATTTTTTTCAAATTGTATAAAAATTACATTGCTTGCATTATGTTTTCCAAATTGGAAGTGTAGTTCGTTTAGGTTATTCATTTTGGCTTATATTAAAGTTCAAATATATAAAAAAAATCCGCTTTGAATTAACAAAACGGATTTAAAATATAATTTAAAAATCTAATTATAAGTGGATTACTTCTCCATAAGCATCAGCAACAGCTTCCATTACAGCTTCGCTCATTGTTGGATGCGGATGTATTGCTTTTAAAATTTCGTGACCTGTAGTTTCTAATTTTCTTGCTACAACTGCTTCGGCAATCATATCGGTTACGCCAGCGCCAATCATGTGACAGCCTAACCATTCGCCATATTTAGCATCGAAAATAACTTTCACAAATCCGTCTGGTGTTCCAGAAGCTTTTGCTTTTCCGGATGCAGAAAATGGGAATTTACCAATTTTTAATTCGTATCCTTTTTCTTTAGCTTGTTTTTCGGTCAAACCTACCGAAGCGATTTCTGGTGTTGCATAAGTACAACCCGGAACGTTTCCGTAATCAATTGGTTCTACGTGTAAACCTGCAATTTTTTCAACACAATTAATTCCTTCTGCCGATGCAACGTGCGCTAAGGCTTGACCTGGCGTAACATCGCCAATAGCGTAATATCCTGGAACATTTGTTTGAGAATACGCGTTTACTAAAATTTTGTCTTTATCAGTAGCAATTCCAACTTCTTCAAGACCGATATTTTCAATATTAGTTTTGATTCCAACTGCCGAAAGTAAAATATCTGCTTCAAGAATTTCTTCGCCTTTTGCTGTTTTTACAAATGCTTTAACGCCGCTTCCAGAGGTATCAATTTTTTCTACAGAAGCATTTGTCATAATAGTAACGCCAGCTTTTTTCATCGAACGTTCCATTTGTTTCGAAATATCTTCGTCTTCAACAGGAACAATATTTGGCATGAATTCTACAATAGTAACTTCGGTTCCCATTGCGTTGTAAAAGTGTGCAAATTCAACTCCGATTGCTCCAGAACCAACGACAATCATTTTCTTTGGTTGTGTTGGCAACGTCATTGCTTGGCGGTATCCAATAACTTTTACGCCATCTTGCGGAAGATTGGGTAATTCTCTTGAACGTGCACCTGTTGCAATAATAATATGATCTGCCGAATATTCGGTAACTTTTTTGTCTTTATCAGTAACATCAACTTTCTTTCCTGGTTTTATTTTACCAAAACCATCAATAACGTCGATTTTATTTTTTTTCATCAAGAATTGAACACCTTTGCTCATTCCGTCAGCTACGTCTCTTGAACGTTTTACTACTGCAGAAAAATCTTTATCAAATTCTTTAATTGTTAATCCGTAATCGGAAGCATGCTTTAAATAATCAAAAACTTGTGCCGATTTTAAAAGTGCTTTTGTTGGAATACAACCCCAGTTTAGGCAAATTCCACCTAAGTTTTCTTTTTCAATAACGGCTACTTTAAAGCCCAATTGTGAAGCACGGATTGCTGTAACATAACCGCCTGGACCACTTCCTAAAACAATAATATCGTATTTCATTGTGTAATTTTTCTAAATTAATTGAAGTTGCGAATTTAAGCAATTATTTTAAAAAGTTTTACTTTTAGAATGTATAATTAAATCCAACTAAATATCCGCCACTAATTTTATTTAAAGTAACATCAACTTTGGTTTTTTGATAAGGTTTTGTAAACAAATAGGAAGTTCCAATTCCGATAGTTGCTCCAGCTAAAACATCCCAACCATCATGTTTTTTTGCTTGAATTCTGGTATAACCAACGTAAGAAGCCAAAATATAAGATGGAATTCCATATTTCCAACCGTAACGTCTTTGGATAAAAGAAGCACCAGAAAACGCACTTGTAGTGTGTCCTGACGGAAATGAATAATTATCAGATCCATCAGGTCTTGGTTTTTGTACAATGTGTTTCAAGGCTTGTTCTAAAATAGTTGCACTTGCATAAGCTTTAACAAATTGCCATGTAGGTTTTGTATGATCATCATTCCAAATAAATGTTGAAACAAGCGCTGCTACCGGTAGTGTTACTTCTAAAATATTTCCACTAGTAGTAACCGTTTTATTTTGAGCATTTGAATTTGTAAAGAAAAGTAATGACCAAAAAATGATGACTGTTTTTTTCATAACTAACAATCGTTTTGAATATGTGATATCATGTTAATTTTTTATTTAAAAATTTATATTTTTTACTTTTAAAAACTTTAAAAAGTAGTGTAAAACGTTTACTTAAATTCTAATAAATGCGGCAACACTAATATTATAGTTAGCATTGTACTGTCTAAAGAAATGCTTAATAGTGTGTTGTAAAATTGTAAAACTAATATAATGAATTGATTAGATTTTCAATTTCTTTTTTTTGATTAGCATATTTTGCTTGTAGTTCTGAGCCTTCACCCATTCTTTCATAATAACTAAATGCTTTTTCAGCAAAGAATTTTTTGTGATAATTAGAAACTTCTAAAAAATTTGGAAAAATAGTATGAAAAAGCATTTCATAATAGGCTTGCCATTCACGTTCCAATCGGTCTAAAACATAAGGTTCACGAGATTTTTGACGCACATGAACCATTTCATGCGTAAGTAGTGTAAGTATTAAAGGCAACGGAAATTGGAATACATTTTCGGGCATTCGTATTACTTGTTCTTCTCCAAAATCTCCTTCAGTAGTGAGTAAAATATAGCTTGGATCTGCTTTTTCTCGTAAAGCAAATTCCTTTAAATTGCTGTCTTGTATGTCAAATTTTTTTAGCAACCATTCCGCCGCTTCAATCGTTTTACCTTCGTTGTGATAGGTTTCAATTTTAGATTTTATTTTGTCGTAGTTCATTAGTTTCAAAATTAAATTTCAACTGAAAATTGAGAATTATATAGGTTTTTATAATAGCCACTTTCTTTAGTAACCAACTCTTGGTGTGTTCCTGATTCTACAATTTGACCTTTATCCATAACAATGATTTTGTCAGCATTTACAATAGTTGCCAGTCGATGCGCAATTACAATGGAAGTTCTTCCTTTGGTAATAGTTTCGGTTGCTTTTTGAATTAATTCTTCTGAATAGGTATCAATTGATGATGTCGCTTCGTCTAAAATTAAAATACTCGGATTACTAACATAAGCTCTTAAAAATGCAATCAATTGACGTTGACCAGATGACAACATTACACCACGTTCTTTTACATTAAAATCATAATTTTCAGGTAAACTCATGATGAAATTGTGAACTCCAATTTTCTTTGCCGATTGAATAACTTCCTCTAGCGATATGCTAGGATTGTTTAGCGTAATGTTGTTATAAATTGTATCTGCAAACAAAAAGACATCTTGTAAAACTACTGCAATTTGACTTCGTAAACTTTCTAAAGTGAATTCATTAATATTCTGACTGTCAATGTAAATGGAGCCAGAATTGATTTCGTAAAATCGATTTAGCAAATTAATAATAGTTGATTTTCCTGCGCCGGTTGAACCAACAATTGCAATAGTTTCACCTGATTTTACTTCTAATGAAATGCCTTTTAAAACTTCTTCATCTTTAATATAACTAAAACGAACTTTATCAAATTGTATGTTTCCGTGAAAATGATTTGCTACAATTGTACCACTTTTTTGTACTTCTTCTTGCGTGTCTATAATATCAAAAACTCTGTTGGCAGCAATCATTCCCATTTGCATTTCATTAAATTTATCTGCAATTTGTCGCAACGGATTGAACAACATTCCGATGAACATGGTATAAGAAAATAAATCTCCAAATGAAGTGAATTTGTCGCCATCTAAAATATGAAAACCTCCGTAAAGAACTACAAATCCTAATGTTAATGACGAAATAATATCGGCAATAGGAAAGAAAATAGAGTTGTATAAAATAGTTTTAATCCAAGCAACATTGTGTTTTTGATTGATTTCTTTAAATTTTTCTAGCTCGATTGCTTCTCTATTAAAAAGTTGTACGATTTTCATTCCGGTGACGCGCTCTTGAACAAAAGTATTCAAATTGGCAACTTGAGTTCGAACTTCTTCAAAGGCAACCTGCATTTTTCGTTGGAAAATTCGCGTGATATAAACTAAAACTGGCATTGCGGCCACAACAATCCAAGTTAATTTCCAATTCATATAAAACATGATTACTAAGCAGGCTACCATTTTAAGTAAGTCGCTAATAATCATAAACAAACCTTGACTGAAAATTCGAGCAATTTGCTCAATATCAGAAACGGAACGCGTAACTAATTGACCAACTGGTGCATTATCATAGTATTTCATTCTAAAACTCAACAAGTGTTTGAAAAGTTTAGTTCGAATGTCTTTGATGATATTTTGACCTAAAAGATTGGCCCAGAAAACAAAAAAGAATTGTGATATTCCTTCTAAAAGCAATACAACTCCCATGAATGAAATGTACAATAATAGTCCGTTTTGATCTTTAGGTTTGATGTAAGTATCTACCGTTAACTTCAATAAATAAGGACGAATAGCAGCAAAAACAGCAAGTAAAACCGCAGCAATAATAACTCCGTAAAATAAAATTTTATAGGGTTTTGTGTATTTTAAAATACGTTTAAATAATGATATGTCAAATGCTTTTGCTTTCATTTATATACTATAAGATTTAGGCTGTCAAATTTTTAAATTCAAAAATGATGTCTATTTTCTATCCGCTAATTTCTAAATATGGATAAACTACTTTAGTTAAAAATAATCCATGTGCTGGTACTGAAAAACCGGCTTTATTTCGATCTTTACTTTCAATAATTTTAGTAAAATCAGTCAAAGATACTTTTTCTAATCCTATATTTACCATTGTTCCAACAATTGCTCTAACCATATTTCGTAAAAATCTATCGGCCGAAATTGTAAAAATTAATCGGTTATCAATTTGTTTCCAGTGTGCTTCATAAATTTTACAATTGAAGGTATTGACATCAGTATTGACTTTAGAAAAACACTCAAAATCAATATGATTGAATAGAATTTTACAAGCTTCATTCATTTTTTCAATATTCAAATCATTTTGATAATACCAAGAATTGTCACTTTCAAAAGCATCTTTTTTAGTGTGAATATGATATTCATAGGTTCGTTTTGTTGCATCAAATCTCGCATGCGCATCGTTATGAACTTTATGAAAATCTAAAACTGAAATGTCTTTTGGTAAAAACGAATTGATTTTGTGAATTAAATGTTTGACATCAATTTCTAAATCATAATCAAAGTGAGCAAACATTTGCTTGGCATGAACACCAGCATCAGTTCTGCCAGCACCAACTAATTCAATTTCGGTTTTTAAAATTGTTGAAAGTGCTTTAGTCAAAGTTTCCTGAACAGAAGTTGCGTTTGGCTGATATTGCCATCCGTGGTAGTTCGTTCCTTTGTATGCAAATTCTATGAAGTATCTCAAAAGTAATTTTAAATATTAGATTTTAAATATTAGATATGAAAAATCGTAATCAAATCTAATTAATTGCAAATTTACAAAGATTTTAATTGATAAAATGTTTAAAGTTTACCTAAATAATTAACTTTGTGACTTAGTGCCTTTGCGGCAAATTATATGAAAAAAATCCTCTTACTTTCAGATACTCACAGTCATATTGATGACACGATTTTAAAATATGTCAATCAAGCGGATGAGGTTTGGCATGCTGGAGATATTGGCGATTTGGTTGTGACCGATACCATTAAAAAACTAAAACCACTTCGAGCTGTTTACGGAAATATTGATGACGACAAAGCACGAATGGAATTTCCACTAAACAATAGATTTATGTGCGAAGGTGTTGATGTTTGGATTACACATATTGGTGGTTATCCGGGAAAGTACAATCAGGCAATTCGTGATGAAATTCGTATAAATCCGCCTAAATTATTCATCTGCGGACATTCACATATTTTAAAAGTACAATTTGATAAGGCTTTAAATTTGCTTCATATGAATCCAGGCGCATGCGGAATTTATGGATTTCATCAAGTTCGAACGATGTTACGATTTGAAATTGACGGCAATAAAATTCAGAGTTTGGAGATTGTTGAGATAGGGAAGAAGTAGGTTTTTGGATAGCAGATTTTAGGTTTCAGATTTCAGAAATTATTCGTTTAGTTTGCCATTCTAGAGAAATCTCAGATATTTTTTTAGTAAGAATTTTAATTTCTAAAATAAAAAAATCTGTGAAGCTGTGGCTACCATTAAAACAAAAAAATCCCAGACTTTCATCCAGGATTTTCTTCGCACTAATAAACTAAGTTTATAGGTTTACCTCAATCGATCAACAGATTTTACGAGATCTTCATCTTTCTTGATAGCTTTGTTGGCCAAAACTAAAAAAACGATAGAAACAATAGGAAGAAACATCCCAATACCTTTCTCAGAAACTACAGGAGTTTCTCCAGATAAATTTAGTGAACGATATACAAATAATCCTAATAAAATTAAATTTAAAATCATATTCAATCTGTTTAATACAAATTGATGTTGTCTTTTTTTAAATGAAATAATACTAATCACGGTCAATGCTGTACTCAAGCCAAATAAAACTACATAAATCATATTTTTATTGAACATATACTCTTTACCATCAATTTTCCACAATGAAAAAACGTAAGGCAAAACCGCAACAGCAATAAAAACTACAGTTAAATAAATGGTTTGAATTCTTTGTAACATTTTTTGTTATTTGAAAAGCAAAAATATATTTTCTTTTTTAAAAAAACTATTGCTTGAACGAAAATAATTCGTATTATTGCATAACAAATCCGTAAGTACTTCAAAAACACGGAGGTTCATTAGAAAAAAATCACTACGCAATTTATATTGTTATTCAATCCACTAAAAATATATATAAACATTTATGTTTGATAGTTCTGCATTAAAAGGAATGAAGTTACCTGAACTTCAAGAAATTGCCAAATTGGCCAAAACCATAAAATTTAACGGCGTAAAAAAAGAAATCTTAATTGAAGAAATTCTTAAGCATCAGGCAAGTACTGCTAATGATTCATCTCTAAAGAATGAGGCGCCAAAAGAGGATAAAGTGAAAAGAGCCAGAATTGCTCCAGAAACAAAACCTAAAGTTACAAAGGCTTCTCAAAATTTATTTTCTGAAGATACAACCCAAAGTAGTCCGGTTTTAGAAGCAGTTTCAGAGCCAATAGAAGCTACTGAAAAGCCATCTCAAATTGAAAAATTTCAAAAGAAAGCTAAATTCATTAAAGCGGTCAAACCACAAGTAGAAAGTGATACAACTTCCGAAGATACTCTTAATGTTGCTGCAGAGCAAGTAAATCCCAACGAAGAAAATTCTGAAAATCAAGTAGAAAAACCTAAAAATCAGAATCCAAATCAGAAGCATAAAAACCAAAATCCGAATCAAAACGGAAATCCTAATCAGAATCCAAACCAAAACCCAAATCAGAATCCAAACCAAAACCCAAATCAGAATCCAAACCAAAATCCTAATTTCAAGAATAAAAACAAACCCAACTTCCGCGATGCCGATTATGAATTTGACGGAATCATAGAAAGTGAAGGCGTTTTAGAAATGATGCCTGATGGATATGGGTTTTTACGTTCGTCAGATTATAACTATTTGGCTTCACCAGATGATATTTATTTGTCAACTTCACAAATTCGTTTGTTCGGATTAAAAACTGGCGATACCGTAAAAGGAGTGGTGCGTCCGCCAAAAGAAGGCGAGAAGTTTTTTCCGTTAGTTAGAGTTTTAAAAATTAATGGACATGATCCGCAAGTCGTTCGTGATAGAGTTTCATTTGAACATTTAACACCAATATTTCCGCAAGAAAAATTCAATATTGCCGACAAACAAGCAAGTACTTCAACAAGAATTATTGATTTGTTTTCTCCTATTGGAAAAGGACAACGTGGAATGATTGTTGCGCAACCAAAAACCGGTAAAACAATGTTGTTAAAAGACATTGCCAATGCCATTGCTGCCAATCATCCTGAAGTTTATTTAATCGTTTTATTGATTGACGAACGTCCAGAAGAAGTTACCGATATGCAACGCAGTGTTCGTGGTGAAGTTATCGCCTCAACATTTGATAGAGAACCAATGGAGCACGTAAAAATTGCCAATATTGTTCTTGAAAAAGCAAAACGTTTGGTAGAATGTGGTCATGATGTTGTGATTTTATTAGATTCAATTACACGTTTGGCGAGAGCTTACAATACCGTGCAACCAGCATCTGGAAAAGTGCTTTCGGGTGGAGTTGATGCCAATGCGCTTCAAAAACCAAAACGTTTCTTCGGAGCGGCTCGTAATGTTGAAAACGGCGGTTCGTTGAGTATTATCGCAACGGCTTTAACCGAAACTGGTTCTAAAATGGACGAAGTAATTTTCGAGGAATTTAAAGGAACTGGTAACATGGAATTGCAATTGGATAGAAAAATTGCCAACCGTAGAATTTTCCCAGCTATCGATTTGACGTCATCAAGTACGCGTCGTGACGATTTATTGTTAGATCAAAACACGTTGAAACGCATGTGGATTTTAAGAAAATTCCTTGCCGATATGAACCCAGTAGAAGCAATGGATACGATTAATGATAAAATCAAGAAAACTCGAAATAACGAAGAATTTTTGATTTCTATGAATGATTAATTTAATTATTCAATTCAATATAACCGAGCAGCAATGTTCGGTTTTTTTGTTTTAGAGCTAATGGTTTGGGCATTCTTGGCTTTCCATTTTCCTGCTTTCCATTCCCAATCTTTATTACACCAGACAGGTTTCAAAAATCTGTCAGGTGTAATAAAGGATTTCCATTCCAATCAGGGCTAGATAGTAATCTTTAAACATTAATTCAGTTTTCAAAAGATATTTTTTCTATGAAAAAAGCCATTCCAATAAAGGAACAGCTTTTGTAGTTTGTAAAAATTTATGTAATCTGAGTTTAAAAACTTTGATTCTTAGCGTCTTCGTGGCAAAAAATTACTCCTTAGCAGCCAAATATCTTTCAGCATCCAAAGCAGCCATACAACCAGTACCAGCCGCAGTAATAGCTTGTCTGTAAACGTGATCGGCAGCATCGCCGCCAACAAATACGCCAGCTACATTAGTTTTAGCAGTTCCTGGAGTATTTATGATATAACCAGTTTCATCTAGTGTTAAATAATCTTTGAAAATATCTGTGTTAGGTTTGTGGCCAATTGCTACAAAAAATCCAGTTGCTGGAATTTCAAATTCTTCGTTTGTAGTTTTATTTTTTGCTTTTACACCAGTCACAACTTGTCCGTCACCTAAAACTTCAACAGTGTCGTGGTTCATTAAAATGGTGATATTTTCAGTATTTCTTACACGTTGTTCCATTATTTTAGAAGCTCTAAATTTTTCACTTCTAACTAACATGGTAACTTTTTTGCACAATTTAGATAAGTAATGTGCTTCTTCACAAGCAGAATCACCAGCACCAACAATTACAACTTCTTGATTTCTGTAGAAAAATCCGTCGCAAACTGCACAAGCAGAAACGCCGCCACCCATATTCAAATAATGTTGCTCAGATGGCAAACCTAAATATTTAGCAGTTGCTCCTGTCGAAATAATAACAGTTTCACAATGCAATTCTTTTTCGTCATTAATCCACACTTTGTGAATATCTCCAGAGAAATCTACTTTAGTTGCCCAACCATCACGAACATCAGTACCAAAACGTTTTGCTTGCTCTTCAATTCCAATCATCATTTGCGGTCCAGTTATTCCTTCTGGATTTCCTGGCCAATTTTCTACTTCGTTAGTAGTGGTTAATTGTCCACCAGGTTGAGTTCCTTGGTATAAAACAGGATTCATATTTGCTCTAGCTGCATAAATTGCTGCAGTATAACCTGCTGGACCAGAACCTATAATAAGACATTTTATTTTTTCAATTGAATCTGACATAACTTGTTTATTTTTTAGAATTACAAAGGTAAGTTTTTATTAAAATAGTTTTATGTAAACTACCTTACAAAAAGCTATTTTTATATAAATTTTAATTATTGTTAGAAAACATTTTGAGAACCAAAATTAAATTTTATCTTTGCACTCGCTTTCGGGGTGTAGCGTAGCCCGGTTATCGCGCCTGCTTTGGGAGCAGGAGGTCGCAGGTTCGAATCCTGCCACCCCGACCAAAAAGTCTTTTCATTCATTTGGAAAGACTTTTTTATTTTTAGCAACTATTTATCAAGTATAAAAAAAAACCGAGCTGAACTCGGTTTTGAATATTATTTTGTTGGCTTTTTCATTAAAACTGCACTATCAACAAATCGTTTCATTTCAATTTTTTGATCACCATACAATTGAATTTCAGATTTACCCGATGCATCTATTGTTGCAATTCCGCGCACAGAAACTGCAGTATTAGTATATGCTTCACAAGTTATTTGAGCATTTAAAGCATCCAAATTTTTACCTGCAAATTTAGAGTTGTTGTCCAATCTCAATTTTAGTTCTTTAATTGTTCCTTCAACTGAAGCATCTGATTTTTGATACATATCGAAAACTAATTCATTTGAAGTAATCAAAGCTTTGGTTTCTGAATTTTTACTTAAAGAAATTGTAGTTTTTTCAGTTTTTAAGTTTAACTCCGATTTAGATTTGTCATCGGCAATTAAAGTAAAATTTTTAGTTTTAGCATTAATAAATACTTTAGAATAATCGTAGCTTTTAATGGTAATATCGTCAAGCTCCATTTCGGCTAATGCAGAAATATTAGATTCATTCTTTGCAGTAATCATTTTAAAATCGTCTGTGTAGGTAACTCTAATGCTGAGTTTTTTATAGCCAAAAGCACTTTTTAAAGTTGATAAACGCAATGTGCTTCCGGTAACTACAATTTCAATTGCATCGTGTAAGTTATCATCGGCTTCAATTTCAACGCCACATTCTTTTCCTTTAACTAAAAATAATTCAATATTATCGGCAACTTCTAAAGAAGAAAAATTTTCAATTTTCTTTTGTTCAATAGTTACAATTTTAGAACCTTTTACTTTTTCTTTTTTTTGTGAAAAGACTGTTGTTGCTGTTAGCACAAGTGCAATTAGAAATATATATTTTTTCATTATTATTTTATTTGAGACCAAATTTATAAAAAAGGATGTTTTAAACTATTAAAATTAACTTATTGTTTAATTCTGATGCTCCATTCAAAATCCATTTCTGAAACTTGATCACCATTTTCATTTATTCCAATTGACTTTAACCATATTGTTTGACCTTCACCAGTAGCAATTGTTTTTTCAATAGCTTCTTTAATTAAATATCCTTCATTGCACGTAAATGTAATTCTACCAGTGGCTTTTTTAGTGAAATTACCTTTGTTGTTTGCTACCAACATAGAAATATTTTTTTTACTTTGTCTAATCTGCAACATTACTAATGCACCTGTTGTTAATTCGGCTGCCATTGCTTGAACTGCAAAATACATAGAATTAAACGGATTTTGATTCAGCCAACGGTGCTTTACTGTTGCAACACATTTATCTTCAGATATTTCTTTTACACGCACTCCACACATAAAAGCCGATGGAAGTTTTAGCAGTAAAAAAGTATTCATTTTTGATGGTGAAAGTTTCATGAAGTATTGATTTTGTTGTAAATGTATAATCGCAAAAACGAAATTTCCTATTTTTAAAAACGAAACTTCCATTTTTTTACAAAATTAGATATTTTTAAAGGTAATTTAATTAAAGTTTAAAATCTATTTAAACTAAATCCATTTTTAAAACTTAACAAATCGAACTAATACTGGAACAAATATCGAATGAATAACTTTGGATCTGTTTCAGTTCCATCAAATCGAACTACAGCAACAAATATCAAATGAATGACTTTGGAACTGTTCTTGTTCCATCAAATCGAACTACTGGAACAAATATCGAATGAATAACTTTGGATCTGTTCCAGTTCCATCAAATCGAACTACAGCAACAAATATCAAATGAATGACTTTGGAACTGTTCCAGTTCCATTAAATCGAAATACAGGAACAAGTATCGAATGAATGACTTTGTAGCTGTTTTTTTTCCATCAAATCGAACTACTGGAACAAGTATCGAATGAATGACTTTGGAGCTATT
>NZ_JAPQNT010000020.1 GCF_028867965.1 Flavobacterium sp. SUN046 | reverse complement strand
ACCATTAAGATATTCAAGATTCATTATGTTTACCACAAATTACACAAATCTTCGCAAATTAACTTGAAGGAGTTGATTTGGGTTTTAACCAATATACATAATAATAACTTTGAGTTTATGTAATTAGTTGGCTCTATAGCCCCGATTGGAAGGAAAAACCTTCGCTCTTTGCGAAGTTTTGGAAGGAAAGCGGGTAAAGGGTTTATTGAAATGCCCGAGCCGTTCGCTCATGAATTAATCGAAACGTATTGTTTTGGCAGGTGATATTTTTGTTATTATGTAGGACGGAATTAATAAAACGAGTAGACAAATTAAAACTGTTCCTATATTTAGGAGTAAAATATAGAATAAATTAATGTCGACTGGTGCTACATTTACGTAGTAACTTTCAGGATTTAACTTGATCATTCCGAATTGTTTTTGAATTAATAACATTCCGATTCCGATTAGGTTGCCCCAAAAGAGTCCTCTTGCTATTAAATAAGATGCGTTGTATAGAAATATTTTTCGGACGGTCCAGTTGTTGGCGCCCATTGATTTTAGAATTCCTATCATTTGGGTTCGTTCTAAAATTAGGACTAATAGTGCTACAACCATGTTAATTGTGGAAACTACAATCATAACTATTAGTATAATTAAGATGTTGGTGTCGAATAATTTTAGCCAATCGAATATGTAATTGAATTTTTCTACAATGGTTTGGGTGTTTAGTATTGAAGATGTTTCAGCATAGACTTCTTCTCCTTTTTCTTTTATTTTGGTGAAATCATCTACGAAAACTTCGAATGAGCCTACTTGATCTGGATTCCATTTGTTAATTTTTTGTATGTGACGGATATCACCTATTATATATGCTGAGTCGAATTCTTGTAATCCTGAATTATAAATACCTACTATTTTGAATCTTCGGCTGTTTGGCAAACCGTTTCCGTCTTCTTTCATGAAAAAGGTATTGAAACTGTTTCCTAGATTTAGATTTAGTCGATTGGCTAGGAACTCAGAAATTACTATTTCGTTGTTAAGATTTGATTTAAGATTTGGGATCCTGCCCGAAATTAAATACTCCTTTATATTATCCCAATTGTAATCGGTTCCTACTCCTTTATATATGATTCCTTCGAAAGCTGTTTCTGTTCTAATCATTCCAGCTTTGGTGGCAACGGCTTGAACATGACTTATTCCTTGAATATTTTTAAATTTTGGATAGAATTTTTGATGAATTGAAATTGGTTCGGTGCTAACATCGGATTGATTTCCGTTGAAGTTGGAGATTATTATGTGTCCGTTGAAAGCCGAAACTTTTTGGCGTATTTTTTGTTGTAATCCAATTCCGGTTGCAATTGAAACTATCATCATTATCATACCCAAAGCTATTGCGGTAATTGCAATTTTTATAATTGGTGCAGATATACTACTTTTATGGTCTTTAGCAGTAATTAGGCGTTTGGCTATGAAATATTCTAGTTTCAAATTTTATATTTATAATTAAAGCAAAGATATTTTTTTTTGCCACAAAGGCGCAAAGACAGAAAGTTAATTTTGAAAATTTATGAAAAATATAATTATTATTGGATTGTTGTTTTTGATGGTTACTTCTTGTAAAAGTCAAATTAATCAAAAGAAAATAGGAAATGAGGAATCAAAACAAGTTAATACTATTACCTCATTTTCAAATATAATAACTGGTGCAGAAAATAAACAAGCCTATTTGTCTTTATTAAAAGACAAAAAAGTTGGAATAGTGACAAATCAAACTGGAATATTAAACATATATAAACCTGTTGTAACAAATAAAACTTACGGAAGCGGAACGAGTGTTAGTCTTGTTAATTTAGTAGATTATTTATTAGAGCAGAAAATAAATGTTCAGAAAATTTTCGCGCCAGAACATGGATTTCGTGGAACAGCTGACGCCGGTGAACATGTTGTTGATGGAAAAGACACTAAAACTGGTTTGCCAATAATCTCACTTTATGGAAACAATAAAAAACCAAAATCAGAGCAATTAGCTGGAATTGATGTAATGATTTTTGATTTGCAAGATGTTGGCGCTAGGTTTTATACTTATATCTCTTCCTTACATTACATTATGGAAGCTTGTGCTGAAAACAATATTCAACTACTTGTTTTTGATCGTCCAAATCCGAATGGAAGCATTGTAGATGGACCGATTCTTGAAAAAGAAAACACTAGTTTTGTTGGAATGCACCCAATTCCGTTGCTTCATGGAATGACAATTGGAGAATATGCTCGAATGATTAATGGAGAAAAATGGTTGAAAAACGGAATTCAATGCGATTTAAAAGTGATTCATTGTTTGAATTACAAACGAGAAATGAGTTATAGTTTACCCGTAAAACCATCGCCGAATTTACCGAATGACCAAGCTGTGAATTTGTATCCGAGTTTGTGTTTATTTGAAGGAACAAATGTAAGTGTTGGTCGTGGAACAGAAAAACAATTTCAAATTTATGGCTCACCATTTTTACCTAAAAGTGATTTTAGCTTTACTCCTATTCCAAATTTTGGAGCGAAAGAACCTGTTTATAAAGACCAATTGTGTTTTGGCGAAGATTTAACGACTATTCCGAAAATTGACAAATTGGAGTTGAAATGGTTGATAAAAGCCTATAATTCGACTTCGGATAAATCGAAATTTTTTAATGATTTCTTTACTAAATTGGCTGGAACTAAAAAATTGCGGCAACAAATTGAAGCTGGAGTTTCTGAAAGTGACATTCGAAAATCTTGGGAGAAAGGCTTGGAGGAGTTTAAAGTTATGCGGAAGAAGTATTTGATTTACTAGAAGAGAAAAGACATTTTACATTAAAAATTAAACACAGATTTCACAAATTACACGAATTTATTTCTGTGCTAATCTGTGAAATCTGTGTTTTACAAAACAATTTTTTTCTTCATTTCCTCAACAATATTATAAGCAGCAGGACAAACCGCAACATTCTTCAACGTTAAATCAGCAATTTGTTGGAACTTTTTTCTATCTGTATGCGGAAATTCACGACATGCTTTTGGACGTACATCGTAAATAAAGCATTTATTATCTGATTCTAAAAAAGTACATGGAACAGTTTGCAACACATAATCTTTATCTTCATCAATCCGTAAATATTGCTCAATAAATTGTTGTGGTTTTTGCTTGAAATGCTTTGAAATTCGCTCAATATCTGCCAAAGTAAATAATGGTCCAGTAGTTTTACAGCAATTCGCACAATCTAAACAATTGGTTTTTTTGAATTCGGCATCGTGTAAATCTTGCATTACATAATCTAAATTCTTAGGAGTTTTCTTTTTCAGCTTATCGAAATACTTTTTGTTTTCGATATGCTTATCTTTGGCAAGTTTTCCGAGTTCGTTTAATTGTGGTTTGAGCATTTTAAATATTTTCAAATACAAAACTAATGAAATCATATTAACAAATTAATAAAAAGAGGATGAGATTGCTTCGTTCCTCGCAATGACTATATGAAAGATTTATTCGGCAAAGCCATACTAGATTTCCAAATCAAAAATAATCCAGAAAACATCATCACTGAAACCAATATTTCTGAAGCTGATGATATGGATGTTGCTTATCTTTTTCGGACTTACAATGAAATGCCAAAATTGGAACAAAAAGCGTTACAACTTTCAAAAGGTAAAATTCTTGATTTAGGTTGCGGTGCTGGAAGTCATAGTTTGTACTTACAAGAAAAAGGATTTGAGGTAACTTCTATTGATATTTCAGAAAATGCTATTAATGCTTGCCAACTTCGTGGGTTGAAAAATGCTAAAGTTCAAGATGTATTGGAAATTGAAAACGAGAAATTTGATACAATTTTGCTACTTATGAATGGCACAGGAATTTTTGGAACCCTTTCGGAAACTGCTAAATATCTGCAAAAACTGAAAAGTATATTAACGCCTAACGGACAAATTTTAATTGATTCTTCCGATATTATTTATATGTTTAATGAAAATGAAGATGGTTCATTTTTAGTTCCAGCCGATAATTATTATGGTGAATTGACATTCATAATTTCATATAAAAACCAAACCGAAGAACCTTTTCCGTGGTTGTATCTCGATTACAATACATTACAAAATGCAGTAATTGCTAATGGTTTACAATGCGAATTAATCGAAGAAGGCGAACATTTTGACTATTTGGCTCGATTGACTTTATAATTTTTTTCGGTAATGTACTGAAAAATGGTTGGTGAGTTTTAAAAATGAATACTAAAACAAAACTATTCTGGAATATTATTTTGAAGTGCAAATCGTTGTAAAATATTACGTTCATTAGGCAATCCTAATTTTTTAACAATATTACTTCTGTGTTTTTCAACTGTTTTTTCAGAAACAAACAACATTTCAGCTATCATTTTTGTGCTATGGTCTTTTGCAATAAGTGATAAAATTTTCTTTTCAGAAGCTGTTAATGTTAATATTTTTTCTACTTCAGAATCATGTTTGTTTATTATTAAAGCTTCATCTAATTTTGGACTAAACCAATTTTCATTTACGCTAACTTTCTCCAAACAGGAAGACAATTCTTCTAATGCAAAATCTTTAAGCAAATAGCCATTTACGCCTAATTTTGTTGCTTTTGTTAAGAACGATTTCTCATGATACATCGTGTATAAAACTATTTTAGTTGTTTGATCATCTACTCTTACTTTTTCTAAAACTTCCAAACCATTCATCCCTGGCATATTCAAATCTAAAATCACATAATCAGGATTTAGGTTTTTAATATTTTCAAAAGCCTCGTTACCATTTTGACAAGTGCAAATTACTTGATAACCTATATTTTCCACATACTGCTTGATGCCATTTAAAGTAATTGGGTGGTCATCTGCTATTAGTATTGTCTTCATTTTTAAATCGGTATTTTTAAGAGAATTATGGTTCCCTTGTCGGATGAATTAATGTTTATTTTAGCCGCAATAGCTTTGGCACGTTGCATAATACTTTGTAGTCCGAATGATTTTGGATTTTTTAATTGATGCGCAACATCAAATCCTTTACCATTGTCTTTTACTTCTAAATGCAAATAATTATTTTGTGACGTTAAAATTACTTTAGCTGCATTTGCTTTTCCGTGCTTTAATGTATTGTTTAATGCTTCTTGAATGATACGATACAATTGCAATTCTTTGCTTTTAGCCAATGAAGTAGTATAATTAATATCGCAAGTAGTAAAAAGTCCAATCTCTGATACTCTTTCACATAAACTTTCAATACTTGCTTCCAATCCTATATTTTCTAGAATCGCAGGATGCAAGTTTCTACTAATGTTGCGAACTTCTTCAATTATAGAAGCAACATCGTCAATCCTAACAGCATTGCCTTTTATTAAATTATTTTTTATGTTTAACAAATTATGATTTACGCTATCGTGAAGTTCTCCAGAAATTCTGCTTCGTTCTTCTTCTGTATTCTGTAATAATTGAAACGTAAATTGTTCTTGCCGTTTTATTTCGGCTTGAGCTTCTAATTTATTTTTTCTGAAAAAGTAAATTATTGTACCTAACACAAGCATTAACAAAGTACCTATCAATAATGTAATATAAAACTTATTGGTTGAAATAACCGTATTTTGTTGGGCAATTTTTTTTTCTTTTTTTTCTGATTCATATTTTTTATCCAATTCAAATAGTTGCCCTTGAATATTTTGGTTTAATGTGGAATCTTTGAGTGCCATTTCCAGATTTCTATATTCTAAAGCCTTTTTATAATCATTTTTTAATTTGGCATTCTCATACAACAGATTAAACAATTCTTGACTTTCAAAATAACTCTCGTTTTGTAAAAGTTCGTCAGCAATTAATTTTATTTTATTTTCATCTTCTATTTTTTTATTTTTTTGAAAATAAATTTTTGCATCAAACATTTCGCAAAATCTTAATAATAAGATATTTTGGTTTTTTTTATAATAATCTATATTTTTTTGGTTGTAATATTTTGCAGCATCATAGTCTTTTTTTAAATATTTTTTTAAAGCTATAATATCATTTATACTAATAGAATCATATTCCGTTGGCTTTTTGTAGTCCTTAAAAATGGTAATAACAGAATCGATAAACCGAATTGTATTAAGAGTATCTTTTTCGTGTTCAAAGTTATTTATGGCAAAGGTACCTTGCAAAGAAAAATAATTGCTAAAATCTTTGCCTTTCCATAAGTTTATTGATGCTTTTTTATGAAATTTTTTCCAATCGTCATAGGCATGTAACATATCATAGGCATCACAAATGTTGTTATAAATGATGCCAATTTCTCTATACTTTTTATCCTTTTCTAACACTGGAATAATTTCCAAATAGTAACGCAAGCCTTTTTTGGGATTGTTAGAATACACATAATTAAGTCCCAATAAATTTTTAGTTTCTAAATCAAGCTTGTTTGACTTACAAATTTTGTTGTATTCTAGTGCTTTTTCACACCACAAAATGGACTCTTTTATTTGGTTTTTGTTATTTGTTAGTGAGCCTATTAAATAATACAATCTCACAAAAGTGCTATCCTTTTTAACTGGATACTTTTTGTTTAAAAAATCTTTTGTGAATTGCTCATAAACACTATCACCTACATACATTTTTGAAACAAGATCACCATAATAGAACAACAACAATTTAGCTTGTTCGTATTGTTTGTTTTTTATACAAGCCGTGTAGGTAGCTGTAAATTTATCTTGATATAATTTAGGATTTTTATAATTACTGTCTTGCTTAAACCAATTTACTTCTTTTGATAAGACAGGGTTTTGAACTAATTTGACTTCACTTTTTTTACAAGATATAGTAACTATCAAAATAATAAAAAAACAAAAAAAATGTCTAGAACATTTCTGCATAATTGATGGATTTAACTAATGGGCATCTCTAAAAGTCTACTTTTTATAAATAACTAAAATAACGAAACATCTAAATTAACGTAGGAAAAGAGCTTTTAGGACTGCCTCAAAACAAATATACTTTTTCTTTTCAAATTGTCAAAAAAAAAGGAAGTGAATAACAAAAATATAAGGGTCAACCCTTATAAAATCAATACCTTAAAATAAGGGCTAACACTTATTTTTTGAGATAATTTAACGCTATACATTTGTAAAATAAATGTGAATTTTTATAAAACAATAAAAAGAGTATAACGAAAATACTCAAAAGAGTAAAACCATAAAATTACTTTATAAAGAAATGAACTTTTTAAAAAGACTTAATTATATACTAAAAGTATTTTCTGTCACAGAAGATGAAGCAATCATATTTTGTTTAAAAAACGACATGCCGCTTACCGATGAAAACATTACGCATGTAATAAATATTTTAAAACATAAAAAAGGATTAAAACATAAATCCTTACAAGATGAAAAGCAAATCATTTTATAAACTAAAACTCTAATTTACTAACTAAATTAAATTAATATGACTAAAAAACTATTTAAAAACAAATTACTCTCGGTAATTTTAACCGTAATGCTATCGCTATTGGCATTACAAAATGTACAAGCGCAATGCACATTTGGTGTGCCCGCAACTGCGCCTAACCGAACACCTTTGGTACCCGCTATTGGTTATCTGTTTTTTGCGCAAAGCTTTACACCAAGTTGTACCGCAAAAATTAACACCATTACTTTTAATTTTGATGCTACTTGTAGTGATTTTAGAAATTATACACAATCAGGTGTCTTTCTAAAGATTAAAAATGCTATAACTGGTGAAGTTATTGGAGAAGGAATATTTGCAAACGGATTTAACTTTACTAACCAAATATATCCTAATTCAACCTTAGTTGCAGATTTTAGTTGTAGTAATTCAACTTTAATAAGTGGCACATCATATGTTTGGGAATTTCAAATTACAGATTCTATTGATAGTCATTTTGGACTTTCAGGTGGGGTTAATTTTGGAAACACAACAGCTGGAACTACTTATGCTGGTGGTGATATGTATTCTGATGGTGACATAGACTCCGGAAGCGACTTCAAAGGTTGGTCTGTTGCTATGGCAACAACAGCGACTACTACAAATGCAATTATTCCAAACATTACAACAGCAAGTGCTTGTGGCAGTTATACTTGGCCTGCAAACGCAACAACTTATACCGCAAGTGGGACTTATCCTTCATCGCCAACCTGTGCTTATCAAGAACTTCATTTAACAATTACTCCACCAGCTGGGCAAACACAAGCTACAGCAATTGAAGTAAATTCATCTGATTATACTACAACAGGTAACAATTTAGCTTCAAATTGTTTTATTAATGCTGTTGGAGATCTTGGTAGAGAAGTTTGGTACAAAGTAAATAGACAAATATGTAAAGGTGGTTTATCTGCTAATACATGTACTGGTACTGATTTTGATTCAACTATTGTCGTTTATGATACTGATGGTACTACTGTTTTAAATCCTAGTGAATATTGTACTAATGAGGATGGTTTTCCTAGAGGCACAGTAACAAGTCTTGATATTTCAGAAAAAGCTTTTGTATATGTAGTTGTAGAAAGTGCATCAGCTACTGCTCAAGGAAATTATTCATTAACAATTACACAGACAGATGGTGGACTAATAAATCCAACATTTGATCAAGTAGCTGCTATTACTAGTGGTGCTACATTAAGCCCTTTGCCAACTACATCATTAAATGGAATTCCAGGTACATGGACACCAGCATTAAACAATACGGCAACAACAATTTATACTTTTACACCAAGTGCCGCTTATACATGTGCCTTAGAAGCTTATATGTCAATTACCGTAAATGCTGCAATTACTGCTCCAACTGCCAACGCACAAACTTTTTGTGGCAGTACAACAGTAGCTTCTTTAGAGGCAACTGGTGCTACAGGAAATACTTTAATTTGGTATAATGTAGCAACTGGCGGAACAGCTTTGGCTTCTTCTACAGCTATTACAGCTTCTGGAACTTATTATGTATCGCAATCTGATGGTACAAATGAAAGTACAAGAACAAGTGTTGCGATTACTATATCTCCAAACAATACAACTACATCAACAGCTGTAGCTTGTGGAACTTATTTTTGGATGGAATCGGAGCAAACATATAATGTTTCAGGGATTTATACTTCTGGATTTGGTTGTAACCTAAAAACGTTACTTTTAACCATTACTATGCAACCTGAACAACCAATAGGATTAGCATGTTATCAAACAGCTGTTCTAAACACAACATTTTGTGAATGGACTATAACAGGAACACAACCTGCACAACCAACATTAGCATGTTATCAAACAGCTACATTCAATAACGATATTTGTGCTTGGGAAGTAACAGGAACACCACCTACGCAACCAACAGCAAATGCGCAATCATTTTGTGGTAGCACAACTGTGGCTTCATTAGCTGCGACTGCAACATCTGGTTATACTTTAAATTGGTATTCAGCTGCTACTGGTGGAACAGCTTTAGCTTCTTCTACAGCTATTACTACTTCAGGAACTTATTATGTTTCGCAATCAATTGGAACTTGCGAAAGTACAAGAACAAGTGTTGCTGTAATAATAAATCCAATACCACCAGCTTTAGGAGTTCTGGCTTCTGCAATAAATTTGCTTCCTGGTAGTATAATTGATGATTTTACATTTTATACAGATAATTTAGTTTCTGGAGCTACTTATGGCTGGTATGATTCACTTACAGCTGTAAGCGGTAGTTATATTACTGACATTGAAACACCATTGGTAAGCGGAACAACCTATTATATTTCTCAAATTGTAAATGGTTGCGAAAGTCCAAGAACAGGTATGACGGTTACCTTATCAACAACACCAAGTGCACCAATAACTTACGAGCAATCATTTTGTGGTAACACAACAGTAGGTTCATTAGATGCTATTACTTTTAATGGTAACGGTACGGTATGGTATGCAACTGCAACTGGCGGAACAGCTTTAGCATCTTCAACACCAATTACAACTTCTGGCACTTATTATGCTGCGCAGATTAATGGAACAATGGAAGGTCCAAGAGCTAGTTCTATGGTTACTGTAACTAATTTATCAGCTCCAATTGCAAGTGCACAATCATTTTGTGGTAGCACAACTGTAGCATCATTAGTTGCAACTAGTTCAACTGGAAATACTTTAAATTGGTATAATTCTACTGGAAGTCTACTAGCATCAACAACTGCTATTTCAACTTCTGGAACTTATTATGTTTCGCAAACTGACGGAAATTGCGAAAGTCCAACAACCGATGTTGTTGTTACTATTACACCAAATTCAGATACAACAACTATTGAATCTGCTTGTGGTATATATACTTGGGCTGTAAATGGCACAACCTATACTACAAGTGGAACTTATACTTATGTAAGTTGTGGTACAAAAACATTAATTTTAACCATTACTCCTGATACTTCAACTACATCAACCGTTGCTTCATGTGGAAGTTATTTTTGGATTGAATCAGAACAAACCTATACAACTTCTGGAACATATACTTCAGGTTCTGGTTGTTCTATTAAAACATTAAATTTAACTATTACGCCAAGTACTACAAATTCTACAACTGCTTCGGCTTGTGGTTCGTATACTTGGTCGGTAAATGGAACAACATATTCAACAAGTGGAACATATACTTCTACTACTGGTTGCGCAACTGAAGAATTAGTGTTGACTATTACGCCAAATACTACTAATACAACTACTGCTTCGGCTTGTGATTCGTATACTTGGTCTGTAAATGGAACAACCTATACTACTAGTGGAACCTATACTTCTACTACTGGTTGTGCTACCGAAGAATTGGTATTGACAATTACACCAAGTACTACAAATTCTACAACTGCTTCGGCTTGTGATTCGTATATTTGGGCAGTAAATAGTACAACGTATACAACTAGTGGAACTTATACTTCAACTTCTGGTTGTGCTACTGAAGAATTAGTGTTAACAATCACGCCAAGCACTACTAATACAACTACTGCATCAGCTTGTGGAAGTTATACTTGGTCTGTAAATGGAACAACCTATTTTACTAGCGGAACCTATACTTCTGTTTCAGGTTGTACTACAGAGCAATTAGCTTTAACAATTACACCTGACACTTCAACATCATTAACAGAATCAGCTTGCGGAAGTTATTTTTGGATTGAATCAGAACAAACCTATACAACTTCAGGAACGTATACTTCAGGTTCTGGTTGTTCTATTAAGTCATTAAATTTAACTATCACGCCAAGTACTACAAATTCTACAACTGCTTCGGCTTGTGGAAGTTATACTTGGTCAGTAAATGGAACAACATATTCAACAAGTGGAACGTATACTTCTACTACTGGTTGTGCAACTGAAGAATTAGTGTTGACTATTACGCCAAATACTACTAATACAACTACTGCTTCGGCTTGTGATTCGTATACTTGGTCGGTAAATGGAACAACATATTCAACAAGTGGAACGTATACTGCTGTTTCCAGTTGTGGTACTGAAGAATTGGTATTGACAATTACACCAAGTACTACAAATTCTACAACTGCTTCGGCTTGTGATTCGTATATTTGGGCAGTAAATGGCACAACTTATACTGAAAGTGGAACGTATACTGTTGTTGATGGTTGCGATGAACAAATTTTAGCATTAACCATTTTATCTCCAATTGATAATACTGTTACTAATAACGGTACAACATTATCTGCAAATCAAACTGGAGCAACTTACCAATGGATTGACTGTAACAATAGTAATTCTGCTATTGTTGGCGAAACCAATCAAACGTTTACTCCATCAGCAAGTGGAAGTTACGCAGTTGTGGTTTCAAATGGAACTTGTTCTGTAACTTCAGGTTGTCAGACGATAACTGTTTTGGCAACTAATCAATTTGATTTTAATAATTCGATTTTGGCTACTCCAAATCCGTTTGACACTTCATTCGCAATTAAAAATACAATTGAAGGAACAATCACAATTTATGATGCTGTTGGTAAAACAATTCGAATAGAAAAATTAAATATTGGAACAACTTCTTTTGATTTATCAAGATACAGTTCAGGAATTTATTTAGTAAAATTCAATGACAGCGACAATAATTCAAAATTGTTTAAAATGATCAAAAGATAAAAGTAAGTAAATAGTAGTTTTTTTTCAAAAAGTCGATTATCAGAATTGGTAATCGGCTTTTTATTTAAACTAAAATCAAATTGGTAGTTTCAATAATATCAGTAATTGCATGATACAAAATATCTAAATCTTCAATAGAATTATATACGTTAATTGAATATCTCATATAAATTTTCCCATCTAATGGCATGATCGGAATTTGAATTTTATATTTTTCATATAGAAGTTCTTTTAACTCAACTGGTTTATCGGTTTTTACAGGAACGCTTGCCATTTGACCTAAAAATTCATCCGAAATCGGACAAATCGGTTCAGTATTCAGTAAATCACAAAAACGTTTGTAATTCTCTAAAACAATCTTTTTACAATCTTTAGAAACTTGTTTCCAGTTATTTTCTTCTAAAAATTCAATCACTTTCGGTGTACATAAATACTGAGAAACATCCTGCGTGCCTTGATATTCATGGTAATCTAAAAACTGACTTTCACTTGGTGACAAACTCTCATAACCCCAACTTACAATTAACGGATCAATATCAGCTTGAAATTCTTTTTTGACATACAAAAACGCACTTCCTTTGGGAGCCAACATCCATTTATGCAATGTTCCTGTGTAAAAATCAGGGTTTAAATCGGAAATATTCAAATCAATATGACCTGGAACGTGTGCACCATCAATAATTGTTATCAATCCGAGTTGTTGCGCTTTGTCGCAAATTTCTTTTACTGGAAAAATCAACGCCGTTGCGCTTGACATATGATTTAAGAAAATAATTTTGGTATTTGAATTGTAACCTTTCCAAAATTCCTCAATAATTTGTTCTTTGGATACAATTGGAAGTGAAATTTCTTGACGAATATATTTTGCACCATATTTTTTACAGAAGAAATTCCAAGTTCTATCCATTGCGCCATATTCGTGATTAGTAGATAATATTTCATCACCAGCCTGAAGTTTTAAACTTCGCATAACTGTATTTATAGCAACTGTTGGATTGGGTGTAAAAAAGAAATCTTCAACATCGCATCCAACAAATTTAGCTAACGGAGTTTTTGCCTCTTTTAAATAAATTGGTAATTTCTTTTGTATAAAATTTACAGGATCGGTTTCTAATTCCAATTGAAAACGTTGGTATTCTTCAAAAATTGGTTTTGGGCAAGCACCAAATGAACCATGATTTAAAAATGTAAGATTGTTATCTAAAAGAAATTGAGACTTCATAAAATTATAATTTTGGTAAAAATAAAAAATCCCAATCATAAATGATTGGGATTTGATTATATAATTTAAAAAATACTATTGCATGTATTTTCCCATCAATGTTTGAACTTCACCTTGAAGATCCATCATTGAGTCTTGAGATTTTTTCATTACAACTTCTGCTTTTTCAGCCATTTTTTTACCAATAGGACTTTCATAAAATGCCAACATCGCTTTAATATCTTCTTTAGTATATTCTTCCATGTAGATTTTTGCAGTTCCGTCATACACTTTAGCAATGATTACATCAAATTCTAACAAGAAAGCTGCTTGCTTATCTTCTGGAATCATTCCTAATATTTGTTTTTTTACTTGCGCCATTTGACCGCCCATTTCACCTCTTTCAATAACTTTCATTACATCTTTTTTAAACGCTTCGTCGGTTGACGCTGCTGCTGGAGCTGCTGGTGCAGCAGTAGTTGCTGGTGCAGTCTTTGGTGTTGCTTTTTTAGCTTGAGCCAATCCAACTTGAGTTACAGCAAGAATAGCTAATGTTAAAATTACTTTTTTCATTTTAAGTTTAGGTTTTAAATTTTTTATAAATATATAATTTTCAATTATTGTGCCAAAATAAATTTGAATAATTCTATAAATTAATTAGTTGTTTTATTAGACTAAAAGTTACAAAAAAGTGAGTTTAATTTTTTATTTTTTTGAAAATTTAAAATCTAATGGAAATTTTATCTCAACACTAATGCTCTTTCCTCCACGTAATGCTGGCTCCCATTTTGGACAATTTCTTAAAACTCTTATTATTTCTGATGCTGACTCAACATCTAGAAACTGAATAACTTTAATATTTTTAATTTCTCCAAACTCATTTATAGTAAATGAAGTTATCATTCTACCAGGTTTTGTAACTTTAGAAAAATCAAAATTTTTATTTACATATTCATAAAATTTATCTAAACCTCCACCATTGAATTTTGGCTCAATTCTATCACCAGTTAAATATACTTCATCTTCGCCTTGAATTTGAGAAAAACTAGAAAATGAAATTAAAAATAATAATAGAAAAAAAGTATTTTTCATAGTTAAGGAATATTCAAAAATTTATGCGTCTGCAACGAAACTCTCCATTTTGGATTGTTCATTACATAATCAACTATTAGTGGTGTCATTTCTTCTTTTTTGCTCCACTCAGGTTGTAAAAAAAGAATAGCATTCGGATTCACTTTTTCGGCTTGCTCTTCTGCAAAAATAAAATCGTGTTTGTTGTAAATGATTACTTTTAGTTCGTTTGCAATTGCATAAGCACTTTCAACTGGTAATTTGTTTTTCTTTGGAGAAAGACAAAACCAATCCCAAGTTCCTGTTACATCGTAGCAACCTGATGTTTCAATGTGAACTTTTAAATTTTGTTCTTTTAATTTCTCGGTAAGCGGATTCATATTCCAAGTTAATGGTTCGCCACCAGTTATTACAACTGTATCGGCATGTTTTTTGGCATTGGAAACAATAAAATCAATTGCTGTTGGCGGATGTAACTCGGCGTTCCAACTTTCTTTCACGTCACACCAATGGCAACCTACATCGCAACCACCGATTCTGATGAAGTAAGCTGCTGTTCCAGTATGAAATCCTTCGCCTTGAATGGTGTAGAATTCTTCCATTAAAGGTAGCATTTCGCCTTTATCTACTGCTATTTGTGATTCTTTTTTTAGCATTTTTGTTATTTTGCCACGAAGGCGCTAAGTCACTAAGTTTTTTTTCTAAACGATTAAGAAAGTTTAGCTTATTAAGGGTTTTCTTTTTCTAAAAAATTTTATTCATTTTGAAACTGATGATTTCAATTTTACTATTGTTTTGTTTAATATACTAAACAAATACTAAAATGAAAAACTTTTTAGCCCTGATGCAAGGGAAAATCCTCGCTTTTTTGCGAGATTTGGAAAGGCAGCAGGAATTACCATTACTGATAAAACCCGAGCCATTCGCTTCTTATTTTTCTCTCATATAAATATCAATCGGCACTCCAGAAAAATCCCAGTTTTCACGGATTTTATTTTCCAGGTAGCGTTTGTAAGCTTCTTTTACATATTGTGGCAAATTGGCAAAAAATGCAAATTGTGGCGTTGGCGTTGGCAATTGCATGCAATATTTAATCTTTACATACTTCCCTTTCAATGCTGGTGGCGGATGATTTTCGATGATTTTTAACATGTGGTCATTGAACTTAGAAGTCGAAATTCGTTGTCTTCTATTTTCGTACACTTTTACGGTTGCTTCCAATGCTTTTAACAAACGCTGTTTTGTTAATGCAGAAACGAAAATAATCGGCACATCAACAAAAGGCATTAATTGTTCACGGATTTTGTTTTCGTAATCGCGAGTTGACATGGTATCTTTTTCGACCAAATCCCATTTGTTTACTAAAATTACAACGCCTTTTCTGTTTTTTTCAGCTAACCAAAAGATGGATTGATCTTGACCTTCAAATCCACGAGTGGCATCAATAATCAAAATACAAACATCGGAATGTTCGATAGCACGCACTGAGCGCATTACCGAATAGAATTCTAAATCTTCTTTAACTTTGGTTTTTCTTCGGATTCCGGCGGTATCAACTAGGTTGAATTCAAATCCGAAACGGTCGAATTTTGTATCGATTGCATCACGAGTTGTTCCTGCAATATCGGTAACAATGTAGCGTTCTTCGCCAATTAAAGCGTTGATGAAACTTGATTTCCCAGCATTTGGACGACCTACTACACAAAAACGTGGCAATACAATTTCTTCTTGAGTTGGTTCTGGTTTTATTGGAAAAGCATCAATTAATGCATCTAATAAATCGCCTGTTCCGCTTCCTGAAATACTTGCAAACGTGAAATATTCGCCTAATCCCAGGTTATAAAATTCGACTGCATCTTTCTCACGCATTGAATTATCTACTTTATTTACGGCTAATAAAACTGGTTTTGTTACTTTACGTAGTAATTTTGCAACAGCATCATCCATTGGAGTAATTCCTTCTTCGACATCTACGACGAAAATAATTACGTCGGCTTCATCTATAGCAAGTTCAACTTGTTTTCGGATTTCGGCTTCAAAAACATCATCGCTTCCGCGAATGTATCCACCGGTATCAATTACGGAAAACTCTTTTCCGTTCCATTCGCTTTTACCATAGTTTCTGTCTCGAGTTACTCCCGAAACTGAATCTACAATAGCTTCTCTTCTTTGTATCAGCCTATTGAAAAGGGTTGATTTCCCTACATTAGGTCTTCCTACTATCGCAACAATATTACTCATTATTCTTTTTTTAATTCTTAGCTTTGACTTGGCACTAAACCAATATTTAATTTTTAAACACAATGAAACATAGAAAATAAAATGCATTAAAGAGCTTCGCTTTACATAGATTTCATAGGCTATGTGAAAAATGAATTTCTATTACCTTATTATTTAATTGAATAATCTATATTTCTATTTGTTTAAAAATCATTTTAAATGTTATTGTTTAACATTTTTTATTTTTTGCAAAGGTACTACTTTTGATTGTAACCAAATCGTCTCAACTGAAACGCATTGCTTCTCCAATCTTTATTTACTTTTACGTATAATTCTATGTGTATTTGTTTTCCGAAGAATTTTTCTAATTCTTCACGAGATTGCACTCCTACTCTTTTTAACGCTGAACCTTTGTGACCGATTATTATTCCTTTTTGCGTATCTCGTTCTACCATAATTACAGAACGAATTCGGATGATTTTTTCGTCTTCGATGAATTCTTCGGTTTCGATTTCTACTGCGTAAGGAATTTCTTTGTCGTAATTGATAAGGATTTTTTCACGAATGGTTTCGTTTACAAAGAATCGTTCTGGTTTATCTGTCAACGCATCTTTTGGATAATACGGTGGCGATTCTGGCAATAATTCTAAAATTCGAGCAAAAACTTCTTTAACATTAAAATTTTCAAGAGCTGATATTGGATAGATTTCGGCATTTGGAACTTTTCCTTTCCAAAGATCGATTTGTTCTTCTAATTGTATTTGATCGGACTTGTCAATTTTGTTTAAAAGCAGTAAAACCGGAATTTTGGCATGAATAATCTTATTGAAAAATGCTTCGTCTTTAAGTTCTTGTTCACCTATTTCGACCATATAAATTAAAACATCAGCATCTTCAAAGGCAGATTTCACGAAATCCATCATTGATTTTTGCATTTCATAAGCTGGTTTGATAATTCCTGGTGTGTCAGAAAGTATTACTTGAAAATCATCGCCGTTTACAATTCCAAGAATTCTATGACGAGTTGTTTGTGCTTTAGAAGTGATAATTGACAATCTTTCACCTACAAAAGCATTCATAAGTGTTGATTTTCCAACGTTTGGGTTACCTATAATATTTACAAAACCGGCTTTATGCGACATTTATTTTAATTTAATTTGGCGCAAAGGTAGTCATATCAAGTGGATAGAAGAAATAAAATATTTTTTAATTTTTTTGTTGCGAGTGTCAATATTCGTTGTATATTTGCACTCGAAACATCGCGGGATAGAGCAGTAGGCAGCTCGTCGGGCTCATAACCCGAAGGTCACAGGTTCGAGTCCTGTTCCCGCTACTAAATTTAAACCATCTGAAATGATGGTTTTTTTATTATTAGAAATTTTAGAATATGAAAAGAATAGTTGAGTACAGAAAATTACTTGAAGTTGACAAGAATGTAACTTTAAAAGAATTGAAAACCATTTACAGAAATGCGATGAAAGATAGTCATCCCGATAAATTTGTAGATGATGAAGCTGGAAAACTTGCTGCGGAAGAAACAAGTAAAAGTATAATTACTGCTTATCATTTCTTGGTTAGTATTTCTAATGAAACTGTAGAAAAAAATAAACCAGAATACGACGACACTGTAAAGAATCATAACATTGTTGATTATCATTATGAAAAACAAACTTTAATCATTACTCATGTAAACGGAGTTTCTTATGAATACATTGGTGTTCCAAGAAATACTTATGTAAAAATGGTTAATGCTGAATCTCCTAACAGATTTGCAAAACGTCATATTTATGGCAACTTCATTTATAGAAAAGCTGGAGAAGGAACTGAAGATTAATTCTCTTAATTTATATAAAACTAAAAAATCCACCAATTGGTGGATTTTTTAGTTTTAAGTAGTTACTATTACAACTTAGTAATAATAAATTCTGATCTTCTATTAGCTTGGTGTTGTTCTTCTGAACAATCGGATTTATTGGTTGGTTCGCAGCCACAATTGTTTACTAATTGTGATTCTCCGTAACCTTTAGCGGTCAATCTT
>NZ_JAPQNT010000002.1 GCF_028867965.1 Flavobacterium sp. SUN046 | reverse complement strand
AACAGTCCAACTTTTTTTGTGAATGTCTAAACCAATGAATATCTTTGGATTAGTTAAGGCATCTTGTAATTGCATAATTGTTGTTTTTAGAGAACTCAAAGTTATGCTTTTACATAGATGCTTTGCGCTATTGCGAGATAAGTGCAAAATTGACGCTTATCTTTCGCAAGAAATTTTATCTTAGTGGAAAATATGCGGTTACGAAGTTCGACACTTCTTGAAGTCACAAAACGTTAGTAGCTATACTCTGAAAAATCGTAATAATTATAACAAAACAAAATCAAAAATGGATAACCGAATACCGAAAGTGATTAAAGATTTTGTCAAACCTAAAAAAGACGAAACGATAGAAGGTTATGCTTATTTAGCGTTTGAAGATTGGATTTCTGAAAAGGATTATCTCAATAATGACTGGACATTAATAGCAAAAATTGATCATCAAAAGAAAAATGAAGATTTAACAACTATTTCATGTTTTGCCAAACCTATAAATGAAAAAACTACAAAGGTATTATTTGAAAGAGGTGATTGGGAAATTGGTTCTGAATTTGGTATTCCATATATAGATGGTAATGTAGATAATGATTGGGATTTTGAAGAGAATATAAAGTATAAGATTAAAGGGATAACTTTAAAACCTTTTGTAATTCAAAGACATTTTCATTCTTATATTCCAAATAGATTTGAATTAATACAACATTTTATATTATATCATCAAGCATTTTGGGTTGAGGAGAAACAAGAGTTTCATACTATTGAAATTAATGGTGATATAAATATAATCGCAAAACATTTAAAAAAAGATGAAGATTTTGAAGTTATATACATAAATACTAAATATTTACGAAATTATTTGACATTAACAAAATCATGTCTTGTAAGATTTCACGACTACAGAAGAAAATTTGAAAAGGAAATGCCTTTTGATAGTAAAGATGCTTCATATAAAAACACTGATAGCTCATATAGCATTGAAGTTTATAATGAAAATTTTGTAAAGGGATTCAAAAGTTATTCAAGACTTTTAGGAAAAGATATTATTAGACCATACGAAAATCCAATTTCAAGAGATAGTTTTAAGAAAACAGAAAGTGACTTCATTGAATTTATATATGAAGTTAATGAGAATGGACAGAATATTGAATTCTCTTGTAATAAAAAGTTATTGAGTAGTTATTTCAAAGATACAGGAGCACCAAATTTTTTAACTCCTGTTTACTTCAATAAATCTGTACTATTAAAATATTATTCAGAACCAAAAAAATATACAGTTTCTTCACATAGATTTACTTGCTTAAACCTATGGGGTATTGATTTGGATATTACATCAGAGGATTTAGTCCAAGTATGGTTAGGTGATTTAGGTAGTTTGCCAAAAAATGATCAATTACATTGGAAACAATATAATGTTCCGCCAAGAGGAACAATTTCAAATTACAGATTTGAAACTGATTTTGAAGCAAAATTTTCTTCTCCAAGTGTTGAACAATCTCCAATAGCACACCTTTTAATATCATATGAAAAAATCAACACAATATTTAAAGAAAAGTACGAAGAAGAATTATTTATTGAATTAACTGAAAACGATAAACATATTCTAAAAATAATACGAATTCCTCTTACAGAAGAATGGAAAGAATTTGATGAACAAATTCAGGCTTTAGCAAAAATATTTTGTGATTCAATAAATGTGAAATTATTAGAAAAGATTTCACTAAAAAAAATCGATGGGAAAACAATAAAAGGGTCTATTTCTCTATTGTATGTAACTTTGGACGAAATTGGAATTAATACAGAGAATGTTGTTTTAATAATAGATGTTTTACAAGCAATCCAAACAATTCGTTCAACTGGAGCAGCTCATAGAAAAGGTGAAAAATTTGAACAAAGTCTTGAAAAATACAAATTAAATAATTTAAGTAATCAAAATAAAATCAAAGAGTTATCCATAAAATTGAATAATACAATACTTTCTATAATAGAAAATATAGAGTAAAAAGAAGTACAGCTATTAACATCGGTTTCAAGAAATGGCGAGAAATGTGATAAATTGATGCATTTCTTTCGCAAGAAATAGTATCTTAGTGGAAAATATGCGGTTACGAAGTTCGCCACTTTGTGAAGCTACGAAACGTTGACAGAAACCTTGAAAAATAATTATGGAAAAATTAGCAACTTTTATTTTAGCTCTTTTTATTACAATAACAGCAAGTTTTGTTACTTTTTTTAGTTTATATTTTTGTATTACAACTTATTCGAAATTAACTGAACCAATTCAAAAACATACATATATGCCAATAGGTGCACTTGTTTTTTCCTTAATTATAACAATTCCTCTTTCATTATTCATTTTATATAAAACGTATAAATTGTTTATAAAAAAATATGGAAATCACTAAAATAAATAAGGCATCTGCCAACAAAGAACTGTGCTTAAAAACAAAATTAATAAAGTTTGTAATTTTTAAAAAAACATGATAAAATCTAAGTTCTTATTTAAAATTAAATAATTATTATAAAAGTTTTCAACTAATTAAAAATTGGATATTTAATAAAATATAATAATTATCTACAAATAAAAAGTCTCATTTTTAATTTGAATAGAATTCTTTTCTAAAATTGAAAAAAGATACAAACTATGGTTTGGCTCATACTTTTCTGTGCCGCTTTGGTACCATTTTGAAAGTATATTCAATTGAAAAATTGTATAATCATTAGTGTCTATATTCAATCCTAATAATCCCGAAAGAAGAAAATCTTCCAAAATCTCTTTGGTGATAATTCGCTTTGGAATTCCATTTGAAATACTTCCATTCCAACTCTCATAATCGAATCTTCCAGAATTAAATCCACTGATAAATGCAAGGTTATCAACTGTCTCATTCATTTGAAACTGCGGATTCAAACCATTAGAATAGCCTTCTAAATAATCTTGTCTATATATCGGATTAAAAATATCATTCATAGCGAATAACTAATCTTTAGTAATTATATATCAAATTTATAAAGATTGATTCTATAAACATTCGAAAATCGTTCAAAGGAGAAAATACTCTTCAAACCACAACAGCAGTGCATTTAGTCGACAAAAATTGAAAATAAAGCAGTAAAAAAAATCCCGATGTTACTCGGGATTAAATTTTTATTTACTCAAATACATTTTTCGTCTAGAATACAATTCATAAAACTGATCATCTTTTAAGTCATCAATAAACAAAATACTTTCACCTGTAGATTTCATTTCGGGACCAAGTGCTTTATTTACATCTTTAAATTTACTAAAAGAAAAAACGGGTTGTTTTATAGCATAACCTTTTAATTGCGGATTAAATGTGAAATCGGTCACTTTATTTTCGCCCAGCATTACTTTGGTAGCATAGTTCACATAAGGTTCGCCATATGCTTTTGCAATAAAAGGAACCGTTCTAGAAGCTCTCGGATTGGCTTCAATGATATACACCGTATCGTCTTTTATAGCAAATTGAATGTTGATTAAACCAACTGTTCGCAGTGCTAAAGCAATTTTTTTAGTATGATCTTTTATTTGTTGCATCACAAATTCACCCAAATTAAATGGTGGTAAAGTAGCATTTGAATCACCCGAATGAATTCCGCATGGTTCAATATGTTCCATAACTCCAATGATATACACATTTTCACCGTCGCAAATGGCATCAGCTTCGGCTTCAATTGCACCATCCAAATAATGATCCAAAAGCAATTTATTTCCTGGAATATTTTTCAATAAATCAATTACATGTTCTTCTAATTCTTGTTTGTTAATTACAATTTTCATTCCTTGTCCGCCTAATACATACGATGGACGAACCAATAAAGGAAAATCTAAAACATCGGCCAAAGCACTTGCTTGATCTGCATTTTCTGCAATTCCGAATTGTGGAAATGGAATTTTAAGTTCGGTTAATAAATCTGAAAAACGACCTCTATCTTCGGCTAAATCTAAAGCATCAAACGAAGTTCCTAATATTTTGATTCCGTATTTAGATAATTTTTCTGCTAATTTTAAAGCCGTTTGTCCGCCTAATTGAACGATTACGCCTTCGGGTTTTTCGTGGCGAATGATGTCGTAAATATGTTCCCAAAAAACAGGTTCAAAATACAATTTATCGGCTGTATCAAAATCGGTAGAAACTGTTTCAGGATTACAATTAATCATAATCGTTTCATAACCACATTCTTTGGCAGCCAAAACTCCGTGAACGCAAGAATAGTCAAATTCAATTCCTTGCCCAATTCTATTTGGACCCGAACCCAAAACAACAACTTTCTTTTTATCAGAAACTATACTTTCGTTGTGAACGTATCTTTCGCCATTTGCTGTTTGAATTTCAGCTTCAAAAGTTGAGTAATAATAAGGCGTTTGTGCTTTAAATTCGGCAGCACAAGTATCTACTAATTTATAAACGCGCTTGATATTCATTTCATCACGCAATTTATAAACCTGACTTTCCAAACAACCCAACATGTGAGCAATTTGACGGTCGCCATAGCCTTTTTGTTTGGCTTCTAATAATAATTCTTTTGGTAAATTTTCTAATTTATATGTCGAAATTTCTCTTTCTAGTGAATATAATTCTTCATACTGTTTCAAAAACCACATATCAATTTTGGTGATTTCGTGGATTCTCGAAAGCGGAATTCCCATGGCAATCGCATCATATATAACAAAAACTCTATCCCAACTTGCAAACGTTAATTTCTCAATGATTTGTTCGTAGTTTTTGTATCCTTTTCCGTCTGCTCCTAACCCATTTCGCTTAATTTCAAGCGATTGTGTTGCTTTATGAAGTGCTTCTTGAAACGAACGACCAATTCCCATAACTTCGCCAACTGATTTCATTTGAAGTCCTAAAGTTCGGTCGGCACCTTCAAATTTATCGAAGTTCCATCTTGGAATTTTTACGATAACATAATCTAAAGTTGGTTCGAATAATGCTGAAGTTAGTTTGGTAATTTGATTTGGTAATTCATCTAAATGATATCCTAAAGCCAATTTTGAAGCTACTTTTGCAATTGGATAACCAGTTGCTTTTGATGCTAATGCTGATGAACGAGAAACTCTCGGATTGATTTCAATGGCAACAATATCTTCTTTTTCGTCTGGTGAAACTGCGAATTGTACATTACAACCGCCTGCAAAATTTCCGATAGAACGCATCATCAAAATGGCCATATCACGCATTTTCTGAAAAGTAGTATCTGATAAGGTCATTGCTGGTGCGACCGTAATTGAATCTCCGGTATGAATTCCCATTGGATCCATATTTTCGATAGAACAAATGATTACAACATTGTCGTTTTTATCTCTTAAAAGTTCTAATTCGTATTCTTTCCAACCAATTAATGCTTTATCAATAAGCACTTCATGAATGGGTGACATTTCTAATCCGTAGGTTAGTTTTTCGTCAAACTCCTCTTTGCTGTGTACAAATGCTGCTCCAGTTCCGCCAAGTGTAAATGACGGACGAATTACCAATGGAAATCCGAACTTTTGAGCAATTTCTTTTCCTTTTAAGAACGATGTTGCTGTTTCTGCTGGTGCAGTTGGTACATTAATTCGGTGTAATAATTGTTTAAATTGTTCTCTATCTTCGGTAATATTGATTGCATTTACATCAACACCAATCATTTTTACACCAAAATCTTCCCAAATTCCTTTTTCATCGGCTTCAAGACATAAATTTAATGCTGTTTGTCCGCCCATTGTGGGAAGAACAGCATCAATTTGTGGGTGTTCTTTTAGAATTTGAATTATTGATTTGGTAGTTAATGGCAATAAATAAATATGATCTGCCATACTTGGATCGGTCATAATTGTTGCTGGATTGGAATTGATTAAAATTACTTCAATTCCTTCTTCGCGAATAGAACGCGCTGATTGTGAACCTGCGTAATCAAATTCGCATGCTTGCCCAATAACGATTGGACCTGAACCTATAATTAAAACCGATTTTATTGAATTGTCTTTTGGCATTGTAGTTATTGTGTAGTTAGTTGTATTGTTATGTGTTCAAAAATAATCTGTTTGCTTTGAAATGAAAAAAATAGCTTCTAAAACTTATTAAATTTTATAAACAGATTCAAAAAAAAGCCGCTACTAATAAAAGTAACGGCTTGATATTGACTAGAAACTAATCATTATTTTTTGTGTCTTGGTTCAGATGAAACAGTTAATTTGTGTCTTCCTTTAGCTCTACGACGCGCAAGGACTTTTCTTCCATTTGCAGAAGCCATTCTGTCCATAAATCCGTGTTTATTTCTTCTTTTTCTTTTCGATGGTTGAAACGTTCTTTTGCTCATTGCTTTTTATCTTTAAAATCGTGTAATAATCGTTTTGATGTGTTTTTAAAACCGAGTGCAAATATACAAAGGTTTTTATTACTTGCAAGTAGTTTTTTAAAAATATTTTAAAAACCTTTTATTACCTTTGCAATCTAAAATTTTTTATTATGTTTCATAGAAATATCAAACTTGTAATTGCAGGTTTAATCTTAGCCACAGCAGTATGGCAATTTACAGAAAGTAACATTGGAAATGGAATTTTTCTTATTCTATTAACGCTAATTCCGATTTTTCTTTACTTTAGAAATGAATTTATTTTACTAGCTTTCTTACAATTGCGCAAACAAAACTTTGAGGGCGCTAAAAAATGGTTGGCTAAAATCACTAATCCTGAAACGGCTTTAGTGCAAAAACAACAAGGATATTACAACTATCTGCAAGGTTTAATGCTGTCTCAAACCAATTTGATTCAGGCAGAAAAATACTTCAAAAAAGCAATTCAATTGGGATTAAATATGGATATGGACTTAGCCGTTGCAAAACTAAATCTTGCAGGTGTAGCGATGTCTAGAAGAAGAAAACTGGAAGCAACAACACTAATTGCAGAAGTTAAAAAGCTTGACAAACAAGGTATGCTGAAAGACCAAATTGCAATGATGAAAGAGCAGATGAAGAAAATTTAGATTTCAGTTTGCAGGTATTACTAAAATAAAAAAACACTTTCAGTTTAAATTGAAAGTGTTTTTTATTTTGTTAAATTTCGTTGGATTCTCTTTTTAAATAGTAATTGAAAAAAAAGTATTAATAGAAAAAGAAGAAATATTACAAAACACAAAAAGAAAAAAGAAGCACTAGGCATTCCGCATTTTACATTTTGATTTATTAAGTCTTTATTAATTGTATCTAATCCACTAAATATCATTACAAATAATAAAATCGTATTAAATATAGTTATTTTTCCAAAAGACAATTTAATTTGATTATATAAAACATAAGTACCTAGAGTGACTTGTGAGATAACTGGAATAAGAACTAATAAAAATGATAAAGCAAATAAATTCATAATAAGAGTTACTTAAACAAGCAAAATATATTTAATCTAAAATCTGCCTACTAATATCCTTCAGTAGGAATTTCAATTAAATATTTTTTCTTAGTTGGATTCGATAATTTTTTATCTCGTAACCACGGATTATGAATTTTTAATATCTTATAATTGATTCCTTGTGCTTTTGCAAAAGTGGCTAAATCTGTTATAGAACTATCAATTTCAAGTGTTTTAGTTGGAATATTTTCATACATTTCTTGTTTGGAAACATCAAAGCCATATAAATTTGGATGCTGCATGATTTCTTTTAAAGCTAAAATTCTAAATACATATCTTGACGTTTCATCGGTTAACAATAAGTCATAATAATCTGAAACTTGTTGTTCTGATATTTTGGTATTTACGCCATTCATTCCGCCATTGTAAGATGCTGCTGCTAAAGTCCAATTCCCAAATTTTTGCTTGGCAACCAATAAATATTTACAAGCTGCTTCGGTAGATTTTTGCAAATGATAGCGTTCGTCAACTCCGTCATTAACTTCCATTCCTTTTTCTTTAGCTGTTTCGGGCATAAATTGCCAAACGCCTTTTGCTCCAGAAGCCGAAACTGCATTAGTCAAAGCACTTTCAATTACTGCTAAATATTTAAAATCATCCGGTACTCCATATTGTTTTAAAATAGGTTCAATGATAGGAAATACACGATTAGCACGTTTAATAATTAAAATAGTTGACGAATGAAGATTGGCATTTACCAATAATTCTCTGTCAAAGCGTTCTTTAACATCTGCTATTTGCAAAGGTGCTTTTTCACCAGCAAAATCAACTGTAGTTGGAAAATATTGAGATGTTCCTTCGTGTAAAGATTTCTTTTTATCATCACCCGAAAGTGCAAATACAAATAAACCACTTGCAAAAAGAACTAATAAAACAATTCCTAAAACACTAACCTTTTTCATCTTCACTTATTTATTTCACTGCAAAACTACAAAAATCGAGCCGAAAACTAGATTTTATTTTCTAAAATGATTTCAGGTAAATGTTGATTAAACCAACGAAAACGATTCAAAATCATAGCATGAGTTCCACCTTTTACATTTATAAATCCATTGATGTATTTAGATGGAAAAACCTCGTCTGCATCGCCATGAATATGAATTACTTTCGTGTCAATAATTTTTCTATCCCAACAAATTACTTGTTCTATTGCCCAATCTAAATAATCTTTATTGCGCATGTGTAAAAATTTTTCATATAGTTTTAATTTTTGTTTTAAAACATCGCCAAAAGCATATTTTACAAGCGATTCAACATTTTCTAGCAAACCAGTTGGCAGTAACTTATAAGCTTTAGTGGTTTTTGCAATTTTCATTCTGCGTGGTAATTCGGCATACGATTTAACACTTGAAATAATAATTATTTTTTTTAGAGTTAAAAATTGTGCCATTTCTTGAACCAAAATTCCACCAAAGGAAACTCCAACTAAAACTGCATTTTCATGAGTCACTTTTTCAGCCATTCGTTTGGCATAATTTTCTAGAGTTTCTTGCTTTTCAGGTAAAAACCATTCTAATAAATGAATTTCAAAAGTATCTTTAGGCAACTCAATTCGTTCAAATATCGTTGAACTTGCTGCTAATCCTGGCATAAAATAAACTGGTATCTTGCTCATAACTTTAACTTAACATCTTGGTTTTATTCATTATTTATTCCGAAATTTGCATAAAATTAATTTATTTATCCCACTTATTTATGAACTCAGAGTTAATTCTAGAAAAAATGGAAATTAAGGACAATACCTTTGCACGACAGTTTGAAACTTTGTTTGATGGAAAACTAGTTTCTGTTGAGTATTCGTTTCAAGAGAAAAAGATTTTCTTAACTCGAATCAATACTTTTGATGGGTTTGATAATGAAGACTTTATCAATGATTTATTAAAAAATATTATGGAAATTGCTTATGAACGCAAATTAAAAGTAGTTCCAATTTTGCCAAAAATTGCTTTGTTTTTTAGAAAAAATACTACTTATAGAGATTTATTGCCTCCAGGAATTAAGATATAATTCAATAAAATTTCAAAAATTAAAATTCCAAATTCCAATAATATCAATTAGAATTTGGAATTTTTTATTTATTTTTATCAAATGAATTCTGAACAACTAAATAGTAATCTCGTTGCATTCTTCGAAACCATCCAAAAATATTACGGTTGCAAAACTGAAATCACAGAAGGTTTGTTTTCAGATTATGATGACTTGGATGCCAATTTAACTACATGGAATTTATCTGAATTCGATTTAATTCGCTCAGCTTATAGAAATAATGGTAACCGATTTATGTTTGAAGGAAGTAAAATGTACTACGAAATTTCTGGAGAACGAATTATTGATTTCAAGCAACCTGGCCGACATAAATATGAATTTGTTGAGCAATATGGTGAAAGTGTTTTTAGAATTACTCGAATTCGATTTGATAATAAATATTAATTTTTATTTAAAAAATAAAAATAGCTGAATCCAATCCTACCTAATTCTTCAAAATAAACTCCATAGGAATATAAAACCGTTTGCTCCACGATTTTTCGCTATGGTCATCACCATCAAATTTTTGGGTTTTACAATTAGTAGAATTAAATCCTTTTTCTTTCATGATTTCATCAACTTTAGGTTGTAGCGTTTGATACAAAGCATCTAATGTTGCGGTTCCGTAATCAAAATAAAATTTATGATTCTTCGGATTTGGTAAATGCTTTTTCAAATAATTAAAAAAAGCATTCGGAATTGGATTCTTTTCTAAAGTAAAAATACCAGGCCAATGAGTTGACATACAAACTGCTCCACCAAATATTTTAGGATATTCACAAATAGCATACATCGAAATTAATCCGCCCATGCTGCTGCCGGCTATAAAAGTATGCTTTTGGTCAGTGTAAACAGCATACTTTTCATCAATTAAAGGTTTCAATTCTTTTACAATAAATTTCAAATAATTATCAGAATTGATTTTTTGACTATTAAACACACTTTGACCATTGCTTCTATTCGCATTGTAAATTGAATCTTGTTGCTGTTTATTCAAACTTTCAAAAGGTTTCTGCGGAAAATAATCAATGTGCCGCGTTAAACCACCATTCCAAATTCCGACTACAATTACGTCTTGAATTTTATTTTCTTTAATCAATTTTGATAGAACGTCATCAACTTCCCAAGCTTGTTTGTTCCAAGTAGTTTCTGAATCAAATAAAGCTTGTCCGTCATTCATATACAAAACTGCATATTTTTTAGAATCCGAATAATTTTCTGGCAACCAAACATCTACATTTCGTGATGTGACATATTTTGATTTAAAATTCTCTAATCGCTCAATTTTTACCGAAACTACTTTAGGTATTTCCTGCGAAAAAATAATTTGAGTAAGAAATAAAAATCCCAATTGAATAAAATTTTTCATAACTCCTTTGTTTTAATCTGAACCTTAAGGAAATTGATCCCAAATTATGTTAGTTTTTTTTACACGAATTTCACTAATTTACACAAAAAAGATTAACTTTAATTACACAAATCTAACACAAACAATTACTATTAGTGAAATTTTACCTTTTCTTTAATTTGTGAAAATTTGTGTAATTTGTGTTATATTTTTATTTGCATCAAAAAAAATCAACCCAACCAACCGTCTCTATCCAAACTTCGATACTGAATTGCTTCTGCAATATGATTGGAAACTACAACTTCTGCACTTTCCAAATCGGCAATTGTTCTCGCAACTTTTAGAATTCTATCGAATGCTCTTGCCGAAAGATTCAATTTTTCCATGGCTGTTTTCAACAAATTTAATGAAGTTTCACCTAATGCGCAATACTCACGAATTTGTTTAGAACTCATTTGAGCATTATAATGAATCGAATCGGAAGCCTCAAAACGTTTGGTTTGAATTTCTCTTGCAGCTGTAACTCGTTTTCTTATTTCTGAACTGCTTTCAGCTTTTCTAGTTTCGGTAAGTTTGTCAAATGGAACTGGAGTTACTTCAATATGAATGTCAATTCGGTCTAAAAGTGGTCCCGAAATTTTACTTAAATAACGTTGCATTTCTTGTGGTGATGAACTTTGTGGCGAACCTGGATCGTTAAAATAACCACTCGGACTCGGATTCATACTAGCAACCAACATAAACGAAGACGGATAAGTTATCGTGAATTTAGCTCTCGAAATAGTAACTTCTCTATCTTCAAGCGGTTGACGCATTACTTCTAAAACTTCTCGTTTAAATTCGGGTAATTCATCTAAAAATAAAACACCATTATGTGACAATGAAATTTCTCCTGGTTGCGGATAACTTCCGCCACCTACTAATGAAACACTTGAAGCAGTATGATGCGGCGCACGAAATGGTCGTTGACTCATCAATCCAGCGTCTTTTATTTTTCCGGCAACACTGTGGATTTTTGTAGTTTCTAATGCTTCTTTCAATGTCATTGGTGGCAAAATACTTGGCAATCGCTTGGCTAACATAGTTTTTCCTGAACCTGGTGGACCAATTAAAATAATATTATGTCCGCCAGCAGCAGCAATTTCCATACATCTTTTAATACTTTCTTGACCTTTGACATCTGAGAAATCGAATTCTGGAAAATCCAATTCTTTATAAAACTCTTCTCTTGTGTTAATTATTGTTGGTTCTAAAGTACCTTTTCCTTCAAAAAAATCGATTACTTCGGTTACATTTTCGATTCCGTAAACGTCTAAACCGTCAACTACTGCGGCTTCTTTGACGTTTTGTTTTGGTAGAAAAAACCCTTTAAATCCTTCTTCACGAGCTTTAATTGCAATAGAAAGAGCACCTTTGATTGGCTGTAATCCACCATCGAGTGATAATTCGCCCATAATTATATATTTGTCAACTTCATCGGCTTTTATTTGCCCGGAAGCAACTAAAATTCCAATTGCTAATGTCAAATCGTAAGCTGAACCTTCTTTTCGTAAATCGGCAGGAGCTAAATTTATAGTGATTTTCTTTACCGGAAGTTGGTATCCGTTATTTTTGAGTGCTGCCGCAATTCGGTAACTACTCTCTTTTATGGCATTATCAGGTAAACCTACAAGATGGTACCCAACACCTTTATCAATATTTACTTCTACAGTAATATTTGTTGCTTCAACGCCAAAGACGGCGCTTCCATAGACTTTTACTAACATGGCTTATATATTTAATTAAATGGCTTATACAAATGCAAATATATTAAAATAATAAAACTAATTGACAATTAATTTCGTAAATTAAAAATCCTAAACCTAACTAAATATGACTGAGGAAGAAAAGCGTATTGATGCATTATATAGTTTTGAAGTTTTAGATTCGATACCTGAAATAGAATTTGATAATATAACTTTTTTGGCCTCGACTTTATGTAATACTCCAATATCAACAATAACTCTTGTTGATAAATACCGACAATGGTTCAAATCTAAAATTGGATTAAATCATACAGAAAGCCCAAGAGAAAGCTCTTTTTGTTCATTAGCAATTGAAAAATCATCTAAAACAATTGTCATTGAGCGATTAATGGAAGACGAGGATTTTAAAAAAATAGGATTGTTAAACGGACTAACAAATTCTGGATTTTATGCTGGTGTACCAATAAAAGATAGATCAACTGGCTATATAATTGGTACTCTTTGTGTAATTGATTATGAAAACAAAAAGCTAACAGAAGCCCAAATATCTTCATTAGAAATTCTTGCCGAACAAACTTCTAAATTATTAGAACTTCGTAAAAGATACAAATCGGTATCTAAAATCAACGAAAGTTTAAATTTAAAATATATTGAATTAGAGCAATTTGCAAGTGTAGTTTCGCACGATATAAAATCGCCAATAAATAATATTATTTCGCTAATTCATATCATTAAAAGAGACAGCGAAAATATAATTTCTGAAGAAAGTTTCGAACTTATAAATCACATTGAGGAAGCATCAATGCAACTAAAATATTATATTGATGGATTATTAAATTACTACAGAGCTGATACCATTAATTTATATGATAAAGAAGTAATATCAATTAGAAAAATAATCGAAGAAACTAAATTAATGCTTAATATAGATTCAAATTTTAATTTGAAATATACTACAGATTATGAATATATAAATTGCAATAAATATGGTTTAATTCAAATTCTTTTAAATCTTTTATCAAATGGAATAAAATATAATGATAAAGAAATTATCGAACTTTCTGTAAATTTTTCAGAAGATTCAGAATATTATTGCATCAAAATATCTGATAATGGTATCGGAATAAGTAAAGATAAATTTGATGTAATTTATGATTCTTTCAAAATATTAAACATTAAAGACCGATTCGGAAAATACGGCACTGGTATTGGATTATCAACTGTCAAAAAAATTGTCACAAACTTAAATGGCAAAATTGAAGTACAATCAATTCTAAATGAAGGAAGTATTTTTAAAATTTATTTGAGTAAATAAAAAAATGTAAAGTAAAATAAACTTTTTGTCATTTTTATTTGTCTATATGTAAAATATACTTTACATTTGTAATGAATTTAAAATCATTCATTATGAAAACACACTTTTTATTTCCGAACAAGTACAAAACTTTAGGTTGGATTTTGTTCACTCCGAGTTTATTTATTTTTATAATTTCTTCTATTTTTTCAATTGATCTTGACAAATATTTTAATATTAAAGTATTTGCAATTTATGAACAATCAATTGGAGAAAAATCTGGCTTTTTTAAAATAATTCAAGATAGTTTTAGTTATGAATTATTAACCATTTTTATAATTATTGGAGGATTACTAATTTGCTTTTCAAAACTTAAAAATGAAGATGAATTAATTACTAAAATACGATATGAAAGTTTAGTTTGGGCAACTTATTTTAATTATGCACTAATTTTATTTTTCACATTATTTCTGTACGGAATGCCTTTTTTGAATGTAATTGTATATAACGTTTACACCGTTTTAATTTTCTTTATGATCCGATTTCATTACATGATTTACAAACTAAATAAATCATCAAGTTATGACGAATAATTTAAAAGTTTTACGAGCCATTGCAAATGTTTCACAAGAAGAATTAGCAAAAAAAATTGAGGTAAGTCGGCAAACAATTAACGCTATGGAAAAAGGAAAGTATGTTCCGTCAACAGTTTTAGCTTTAAAATTAGCACGTTTTTTTGATAAACCAGTTCAAGAAATTTTCACTTTGGAAGAAACAGATTAAAAAAAATCCGTTAGAAATTTCTAACGGATTTTTTTTACTTTTTAAAATTCTTTATTCCTTGTTTCAACCAATTTTCATACAATTTAACATCTGGATTGTAACTTGTAGTTGGTTTTTCTGGATTCAAATTAGTTCCATCGGTATCAACTAAAACGTATAACGGTTGTGTATTGGTATTGTATTTAGTAATCATAAAATCAGTCCATTTATCACCAATTGTTACAATTTCTGAGCCTGTTGATTTTGATATAAATTGCTCGTTTTTAGGTAAATCACGTTTATCGTCTGCAAATAATGAAATGATTACCACTTCATTTTTTAATATTTTAGACACATTTTCATCGGTCCAAACATTATTTTCCATTTTTCTACAATTAGAACAAGCATGGCCTGTAAAGTCAAGCAAAACTGGTTTTTTTACTTCTTTTGCATAAGCAATACCTACATCATAACTCGTGAAAATCATTAATCCATTTGGTCCAAACTCTGCACCGTCTGGTAGTTTTTCAGTTGAATTTGACGAACCAATAAATCCTCTCGGACTTTCACTATATGTTTGTGGCGGTGTAAACGCACTAATTATTTTTAATGGTGCTCCAAAAAGACCCGGAATCATGTAAAAAGTAAACGATAAAACTAATAAAGCTAGTGTTAATCTTCCTACTGAAATATGAGTTAATGGTGAATCGTGTGGCAATGTTATTTTTCCTAACAAATAAATTCCCCAAGTTCCAAAAATAGCAATCCAAATGGCTAAAAATGTTTCTCTTTCAAAATAATGCAATTGTAAAACCAAATCGGCATTTGATAAAAATTTGAAAGCAAAAGCAAGTTCTAAAAATCCTAGTGAAACTTTAACTGTATTCAACCAACCGCCTGATTTTGGTAACGAATTCATCCAAGCTGGAAACAATGCAAACAACATAAATGGCAACGCAATTGCTGATGAAAATCCTAACATTCCAATAACTGGAGCGATTCCGCCTTTGGACGCCGATTCTACTAATAATGTACCTACAATTGGTCCGGTGCATGAAAATGATACAATTGCTAATGCCAACGCCATGAAGAAAATTCCAATAACTCCTCCTCTATCGGCTTGTCTATCCACTTTATTTGCCCATGAATTAGGCAACATAATTTCGAAAGCTCCCAAAAATGAAGCAGCAAAAACTATCAATAAAATGAAAAATATAATATTAAACCAAACATTTGTAGAAAGCGCGTTCAATGCTTTTGCACCAAAAATGGCATTAATAGTTAAACCTAAAATTACATAAATAGCAATAATCGAAATTCCGTATAAAATTGCATTTCGTTTTCCTTGCGCTGGAGTTTTACTTTGTTTTGTAAAAAAACTTACGGTCATCGGAATCATCGGAAATACACATGGCGTTAGCAATGCTGCAAATCCGCCAAGAAATGCTAAAAAGAAAATCGTCCACAAACCTTTTTTCTCTTCTTTTGGAGATGAAGTAATTGGTTCAGTTGAAACAGCTTTAACTTCTGCTTTTGCTGTATCAACTTCTTTAATTTGTGCTTTGGAAGTATCAACAGTTGTTGGTAAAGCAGTTTCAGTTTTAGAAGTTACAGGAATTTCAAATGTCAAATCTTTATTATCATTAATACAAGCATTTTGACAAGCCTGAAAATCAATATTTACATCAATTTTAGCTGTTTTCGGATTGGTAATTTTAACCTTTTGAGTTAAAGTCGCTTTGTTTTCAAAGAAATATTCATCAACCGCAAAATCTTTATTGAACTGTTTTTGATACGGACTTTCTTTGGCTTTTCCAATTAATTCAAAATTACCTTTTTGATTTTTAAATTTCAACGTTATAGGCAGCGGTCCATCGTCTGGCGTGAATTGTGAATACATGTGCCAACCTTCTTCAATTGTAGCATTCATTACTAAATTGAATTCTGTATCCGATATTTTTTCAGTTTTAGCCGTCCATTTTACTGGTTTTTTGATTTGTGCAGAAACCGTTGTTAAAGCAAAAAAAGCAAGCAATATTAAGATTATTTTTTTCATTGAAGCGTAATTTGTAAAATTCTAGTTGTGTTTGTTGTTATTTTAAATCGTTCGTCTTGACGTTTTCCAATAATCCATACAATCTGATTATCAGAACATAAAATCCATTGATTTGATTTATCAATTAATGATAGTTTTTCGTCTTTGAAATATTTACTGACTTTCTTTTTGCCTTTCATTCCTAATGGATAAAAAGAATCACCTTCATTCCATTTTCGAATTACTAGCGGAAATTGCAATAATTCTTCGTCTACAAAGATACAATTCGAATTAGGATTTGAAATGTCACTTACATTGCAAAAAGCAAGATTTAAGGGAACTTTAACGTCTTTTTGATTTTTTTCAATCAAATAGTATTCGTTTTTATTTACGTTTTCTGTTGGATAAAGGATTAGAAAATACCTGTTTTTTAATAAAGTGAATTTTTCTGAAAATACTTGTTTTCCCGATTGTGCATGAACCAAATCATAAATATCATTCCAAGCTGTGAACCCAAATTGATGCAAAAATTGGTACAAATAGGCTTGATAATTTGGCATTTGAAGTAACTTTTTCAAATCAAATTGAATAGTTCCATCAACCTTTTCGGATGCAACTTCGTTAAAAATTATATATTCTCCATCTTTTACAATTGATTGCGATTGACTTAAATAATTTTGAGTTTTTTGAAATGAATCTAAAAAATTCGGATTAATTTCCTTCAAAATTGGAACAATGTGATGACGTATTTTATTGCGTAAATATTTATCCGATTCATTACTAGAATCTTCGCGCCATTTTAAACTATTTTCTTTGGCATAAATTTCTATTTCTTCACGAGAAAAAGGTAGTAATGGTCTTAATATTTTGTCATTTATAGCTGGAATGCCTGTCAAACCATCAAGTCCAGTTCCACGAGATAAATTAATTATAAAGGTTTCTAAATTGTCGTCTAAATGATGCGCTGTCAAAACGTAATCAAATTGTTTCTCCTCTAATTGCTCCAAAAACCAATCATAACGCATCTCACGAGCCGCAACTTGAATGGAAACTTTATTTTCTTTAGCATAACCTTTAGTATCAAAATGTCCAACCGACCATGGAATCAAATACTTGTCTCCATAATCTTGAACAAATTTCATATCGCCATCGCTTTCTTTTCCTCTCAAATTAAAATTGCAGTGAAGCATACCGAAATTGTAGTCAAGATTCTGAAATAAATGTACCAAAACCATACTGTCTATTCCGCCACTCGTAGCAATAAACAAATATTTACCTTTCAAGAAAGAAAAATTTGAATTGAGATGGTTGAGGAATTTCTTAAGCATTTCCAAAAATACGGATTTTAATTTAACTCGAAAAATTTACATTTATTCAACACAAAAGTCACAAAAGTCACAAAAGTTATAGTACTCAAATAACCCGATAGGTGTAATTAATTTTTATTCTTTTTAAACACATAGAAACATAGATTTTGTTTCTTTTTTTTAAGGTGTTTCACTTTTCAGAGGTAAAATATAGCTATGCAAAACCAAGAATTGGTCTATAGACTACTTTTTTCTATGTTTCTATGTGTTTAATTTTATCTTTTTTGTTTTTTAATAATTGCACCCAACAGGTTACTTAAATAATAAAAATTAACTCAAAACTTCAAACATTGCTTTGGCTTTCAACATACATTCTTCGTATTCATTTTCAGGAATTGCTTCTGATGTAATTGCACTTCCAACCGAAAACGAAAGATATTGATTTTGAGAATTGTACAAAATACTGCGGATTACTACATTAAAATCAAAATCGCCGTTGGGTGTAAAATATCCAACTGCGCCGCTGTATAGTCCGCGTTGGGTTTCTTCCAACTCTTCAATAATAGTCATCGCCGAAATTTTAGGTGCACCAGTCATACTTCCCATCGGAAATGTTGATTGGATAATTGCTACTGGCGAAGTTGTATTTTCGACCTCAGAAACTATTGTCGAAATCATTTGATGCACTTGTTTGAACGAATATATTTGACACAATTCTTCCACTTTTACGCTTCCTTTAATTGCTGATTTAGACAAATCATTGCGCACCAAATCAACAATCATAATGTTTTCGGAACGTTCTTTTGGGTTAGTTGATAATTCTAATTTTGATTGCTCATCTAATTCTGAATCTTCAAATCGTTTAGAAGTTCCTTTTATTGGTTGTGAAATTATTTTTTCATTTTCCTTTTTCAAATAACGTTCTGGCGAAGCACACATTAAATACTGATGGTTATTTTTAAAATAAACTGCAAATGGTGGTTCCGAAATTTTATTCAACTTTAGATAAGTTTCTAATGGATTTATAAGCGCATTTTCTGCATAGAATTCCATACAAAAGTTAGCTTCATAAATGTCGCCACGATGAATGTATTCTAGCATTTTGGATGTTTTTTCTAAATAACTTTCTTTAGAAATACGTTGAAGCACCTCGACTGCACTCAGTGTGACATCATCCGATAAATTATTTGTTTTTTGGTTTATAATTTCATCAAAATCATGATCAATTTCATCATCACACATTCGTAAATACTGAATTTCTAATTGATTTCCTTTCAATAAAAATAACTTTTTAGGTTGAAAAAAGAACAAATCTGGAAATTCTAATCCGTCATAATTATTGGATTTTAAGTCTTCTACATTGTTTTTTAAATCATAGGAAAGGCAACCAAACAACCAATCTTTAGTTTTACTTTGGTATTGTTGCAAATCTTCAAAAGCATTTTGAAAATCGGTTTTGATAGCTGTGAAAGCTTCGACAGCAAGCACAAAATCATAATTAGAATAATCTTGTTGATACTTATTAGAATCCAAAGCAACCACTTCTCTAAATTGTGCTGACCACAAAAGCAATTGCGATTTTAATTCATTTGGATTTTCAACAGACTTGGTACTACTAGTTCTCAACAACTTCAAATTTAAGTTTCAAAAATACAACAATTTATTTTTAAGCTAAAGACTATTTGATGTAATTACAAAACAAGTAAAAGTAAATTAAAACTCATAGAAACATAGATTAAAAGAAGTTGATAGCCAAAATTTTAGTTCACATAACTATACTTTTCTCTAAAAAGTGAAACGCCTTTTAAAATTTTAAAAAACTATGTCGCTATGTGTTTAAAAAATTAAAACACATAGAAACATAGATCAAAAAAAGTTGATAGCCAAATTTTTGGTTCACATAACTATGCTTTTCTCTAAAAAGTGAAACGGTTTATAAGATTTAAAAAAACTATGTCTTTAAGTGTTTAAAAAAATCTTAAGCTAAAATTAAGTTTCTCATTTTTTGGCACGATTTTTATACTAAGCAAATTAACTTATTATTCACTTAAAAAATCATTTTTATTATTGATAACAAAACTACTTATATCTATTAGTTAAATACAATTATCTCAATAATAACTTTAAAATGATTCTTTATGAAAAAAAACACTAAATTCGTAGTGGCTTTGCTTTTAATAGGCATCGCAATTTCTTGCAAACAAGCGCAAAGTGAAAACGCTGAAGCAACATTAGACAAAACCGAAGTTTCAGCTGCCGATAGTACAGCGGTAATTTCTTCATCGGCAGTGGTACAACCCAAGAAAAGCAATCGGAAATTCGTACGAACAGCCGACATTAAATTCAAGGTCAAAAATGTCTATAAATCAACTGGAATTGTAGAAGACGCTACCAATAAATTTGGTGGATTTGTAACTTACACCAACCTACAAAGCCCCATTTCTGATGAAGATAAAACTAAAATAAGTCCCGATAGTACTTTGGTTTCTACAAAATATACGGTTCAAAACAACATTACAATTCGTGTTCCAAATACACAATTAGACACCGTTGTAAAAACAATTGCACATCAAATTGGTTTTTTAAATTACCGAGTGATCAAAGCAGATGACGTGACTTTACAAATGCTTTCCAACAAAATGGCTCAAAAAAGAAGCACTTCAACCGAAAATAGAATTGCCAATGATATAGATTCTAAAGGAAAAAAATTAAATCAAGTTCTAGATGCCGAAGAAAATTTAGCAGCCAAAAAAGAAGCTAATGATTCCAAAACATTAGAAAATTTATCGTTAAATGATCAAGTGAATTTTAGCACATTAACCTTGCAAATTTATCAAGATGAAACAGTAAAACAAGAAATGATTGCCAATCAAAAAAGTATTAATGCCTACCGACCAAATATTGGTTTACAAGTTTGGGATTCTATAAAAACTGGTTGGTTTGTACTCGAAAATATTATTTCGTTTGTAGTGTTGCTTTGGCCTTTCGCATTACTTGGATTTTTAGGATTTCTTGGTTATAAGAAGTTTTTGAAAAAATAATTATTGAAAACTTTGTTGATAAACCACTCATTTGCAGTGGTTTTTTTATTGCGATTAGTATTTAACTTTGTTAGACTAACCAATAAATTTTAATACTTATGAAAATTGCAACTATTATTGTTCGTTTACTTGTTGGAGCTTTAATGCTTTTTGCTTCATTATCCTACTTTTTTAAATTTGGAGAACAACCTGCACCTGTTGGAGTCATGAAAACATTGATGGATGGATTTATGGCTTCAAAATATATTTTACCGTTAGCAAAAAGTGTTGAACTTATTTGCGGATTAACCATTATATCTGGAAAATTTATGAAAATTGGAGCAGTTGTTTTAGTTCCAGTAACTTTGAATATTTTATTAATTAATGTGTTCATGATGCCCGAAGGAATTCCAATTGCAGCAGCTTTGTTTTTAGGAAATCTATTTTTAATTTATGTTAATTGGAGTAGCTACAAACAATTATTTACAGCATAATTTCATAAACAAATCAATAAATACCACTGGGAAACTAGTGGTATTTTTTTATTATATTTGAATTCAAATTTTAAACATGAAAAGACTATTTTTTTATCTTTTATTCCCTTTTTTCACTTTAAATTGTATTGCTCAAAATGATACTAAAACTGCTGAATTAAAGTTTGACACCAATTATTATGATGCTTTAGACAAATGGATTGTTTTTCCGAAGCAAGAAAAAGATTCGATTTACTCTGCTGGTTTTGTTTATTTGGATTTGAAAACTGGATTTACATTCAATACGGAGTTAAAATTTTATATTGATAAATTAGGCAAATGGGTTGTTTTAAAAAAGAATGATAAAAACACTACCAAACAATTATTATTGCAAAATACTCCAAAAGTAGCATTACTTAATCAACAAAAAAGAAAAGAATTAGTGCTACCGATTATGCCTTTGTGGTTTACTAATTATAAAAATCCGAAAACTATTTCAGCTAATTTAGTCAAAACTGGAAAAGCTTTAAATGAAATTGGAGCGCACCAAAAAGCACTTGACTATTTATTAAAATTATATAAAACGAACGCAAATTACAAAGGATTAGCACTTGAAATTGGAGTAGCTTACAACGCCTTAAAGCAATACGAAAAAGCTATTGAAGTGTTAAACAAAGCTACTAGCAAAACTCCTACAGATGCTTATTTGTATAGAGAATTCGCTTTTGCTTACTTAAATTTACTTAAGTTAGATGAAGCAGAAGCGCTTTACAAACAAGGTTTAAAAATGTCAAAAGACAACCAACTTAATAGCGAAATGTTAATTAATTTGGTGACTTATTATTACATGCAAAAAAACAAAGTAAAATTTGAAGAATGGGCAGTTTTACTAAGAAAATTTGCGCAACCTAATTCACAATACACTAATTATGTAGATCATTTTGAACAAGAATGGGAAACAGAACGATAAAAAACTGCTTATCTTATTGAGTTATAAATGCTTTTAAGTAGTTTATTGATAAGTTATTATTGTATTGGTTCAATTATTTGTAGGAAGTTATTACATTTGATAAACTTGAATGAGGTATAGCTTATTTGAGAGTTATATACAACTTTAAAACAACAAATCGTTGAAAATGAACGTTTTGAAACTAATTTTTTTAATAACTTTGATTTCCTTTAAAGCTGTAAGTCAAACTTGTTCATACAAAAAGCTTTCAAAAGAATTTGATTTTACAATTACATTAAATTCGAAAAAACTCGATTCTATTCAAGTTTTAATTAAGATTACAAACAAAGTGTCTCAAAAAATTCAAGCTTTAAAAATAGAAACTGAAGGACTTTATATAGATTCTTTCAATGATTGCAAAAATGTTAAATCATACAGTACTAAAATAAATAGCGAATTGCCAACAGGTGACGAAAACGACTCTGGAAACTTTATAGTTGCCGATTTTAATTTTGACGGAATGGAAGATTTGGCGATTAAACGTGATGTTGGTGGAAACGGTGGACCTTTGTATGCTTACTTTCTACAAGCTAAAGACAAAAAATTTTATGAAAGTTTATATTTAAGCAATACGGTAGAATTTTTCCCAATCGAAATCAATTCAACAAAGAAAACAATTACAACTTTTCTTCATGCAAACGCATATCAAAAGAATAGAAGGATTTTTAAATACAATCAGAAAGCGAAAAAATGGAAGTTGATTTATGATAAATTAGAATAAGAAAAGCTGCATATAACAACGGTTTCAAGAAATGGCTATAAATGTGCTAAAATTGATGTATTTCTTTCGCAAGAAATAGTATCTTAGTGGAAAATATGCGGTTACGAAGTTCGCCACTGCTCCAAACAGCGTAACATAAGTAGTAACTTTTAAAAAAAAAAGACATCAAATGAAGTTTCGAATATTATTTGACAATTATTATTCTTATATTCTAATTTTTGGAGGATTATCAATTCTTAGTTATTTTTTACTTGATAAAAAAATTAGTTATCGAACGTATTTTATTTTAGGTTTGCTTTGGCTTACAGATTTAATATTTGAGCAAAAAAAATATTTAAAAAGTATTGAAATAAGTGAAAACAATTTAGAATTAACTTACTTAAATGTTTTTCTAATAGAAAAAAAATATACAATAGAAAACAAGTTAGTTGAATATACAGAATACAAAAAATCGACTAAATCATTTAATAAGTTTGATTTCTTGTTTATTAAAGAAAAAAGTGAAAGTCATTTAACGAAATTCAAGATTTTAGAAAATGTCCTTAAAGAAACTGTAAAGAAGAAAATTACATTTTTTGAAAACAAAAGCTACTGATAAATTGATGTATTTCTTTCGCAAAAAATAGTATCTTAGTAGAAAATATAGCCGTCACGATGTTCGCCAATTCATGAAGGCGCGAAACGTTGAGTGACATTTTATAACTTCAAAATTGAACCAAACAACAAAAGCTAAAATCATCTATGGAAAAATTATACTTTGAAATATTTTTTAAAAAGTCTATTGAATATTACATAGACAAAGTGGAAAAATTTGAAAAGGGAAAAAGAATAAGTTTTAATTTACCTGCTTTTTTATTTGGAATATTTTGGATTTTATATAGGAAAATGTATAAGCAATCATTACTAATATTTGGAATAATATTAATCTTCACTACTGCTCAACAAATATTATTTTTGAAGCTAAATTATTCCATAGAATTAAATAAATTAATTCAATTTTCAATTAATATCACACTTTGTTTTTTTGTCGGTTTTTTTGGCAATTGGATTTATATAAAACATGCAAAGAAAAAAATAAATGAAGCTTTGACAAAATTTGATAGTGACGAAATATTGAAAAAAAAATACATAGCGAAAACAAGCGGAACCTCAATTTTAACAGTAATTTCAGTTTTGTTTTGTTTTATTTTAATAATGTATTTAAGTGAAAAATAAAAACTATCGCTAACAGCCCTTTAAATAAATTACAAGAAATCGCTAAATTCACAGTTATCATTCGAAAGAAATAGTATTTCTAATAGAAAATATGCGATTAATGAGGTTAGCAACTGATTAAAAGTGACGGAAAGTTACGTATGAGAATAACAAATATATCATCTTAAAATAAGTTAACTAAATAAACCACCTAATCTATTTTTTTTTAATGGCTGAATTAAAAACAAAAAAAAACTGAGCTAAGTATTACTGATTTTATGAATAATATTGCAGAAGAATTTAAACAAAAATACGCTACAGTAATTATTGATATGATGGAAAAAGCCACAAATGCAAAAGCTAAAATGTGGGGTACAGCAATTATAGGTTTTGGTGATAGTGTTTTGAAATATGAAAGTGATCGTGAATTGGATTGGTTTATCGTGGGATTTTCTCCACGAAAGCAAAACTTTGCTTTTTATATTTCTGGAACAGTTGAAAAAGAATAACTACTTTTAAATAAATTAGGTAAACACAAAACCGGAAAAGGATGTCTATGTATAAACAAACTAGAGGATATTGATCTTACTATTTTAAAAGAAATAATTGCAAAAGCTCTTATAAATAGTCAAGAAAGCAACTAAAAGCAGTTTGAATAAATGGAGAGAAACAACATAAAATTCAAATTTTCAATAAAAAAACTAAAAAATCCCAAACTCCATTACTAAATGGAATTTGGGATTTAAAATTTTTTATTTATCAATTACACGTGCAACGCTCTATTATCAGTAGCTGCCAAAGCTGCTTCTTTAATAGCTTCTGCAAATGTTGGATGTGCATGGCTCATTCTCGAAATATCTTCGGCACTTGCTCTAAATTCCATTGCGGTAACAGCTTCGGCAATTAAATCGGCACAACGTGCACCAATCATGTGTACACCTAAAACTTCATCGGTTTTGGCATCGGCTAAGATTTTTACAAATCCATCGGTATCACTACTCGCTCTTGCTCTTCCTAATGCTTTGAATGGAAAACTTCCTGCTTTGTATGCAACTCCATCAGCTTTTAATTGCTCTTCGGTTTTTCCAACAGCGGCAACTTCGGGCCAAGTATACACTACACCTGGAATTAAATTATAATCAATATGTGGTTTTTGACCTGCTAAAATTTCAGCAACCATAGTTCCTTCTTCTTCGGCTTTGTGCGCTAACATTGCGCCACGAACTACATCACCAATTGCGTATATGTTTGAAACGTTAGTTTGCAAATGATCGTTTACTTCCACCATTCCTCTATCGGTTAGCTTCACTCCTGCTTTGTCTGCGCTCAATCCGTCTGTGTACGGACGACGACCAACGGCAACCAAACAATAATCGCCTTCTAACGAAATTGTTTCTCCTTTAGCATTATCGGCTTGAACGGTAACTGTTTTTCCTTTTCGTTCTACCGATTTCACTTTGTGAGAAGTATAGAATTTCATGCCTTGTTTTTTCAAAACTTTGGTCAATTCTTTAGACAAACCTGCATCCATTCCGGGAATAATTCGGTCTAAATATTCCACAACTGAAACTTCTGCACCTAGACGTAAATAGACTTGACCTAATTCAATTCCGATAACGCCACCACCAATAATTACTAAATGTTTAGGAACTTCTGGTAATTTTAATGCTTCGGTTGATGTGATTATTCTTTCTTTATCTAATTTGATAAATGGCAACGAAGATGGTTTAGAACCTGTTGCAATAATAATATTTTTAGCTTCAATAGTTTCCGAAGTACCATCGGGTTTTGCAACAGCAACATGAGTCGCATCTACAAATGAACCTAATCCTTCAAAAACGGTAATTTTATTTTTATCCATTAAAAACTTAACGCCACCAGATGTTTGGTCAACAACCGCTTGTTTGCGCGCAATCATTTTTTCAAGATTTACTTTTACTTCGCCCGAAACTTCAATTCCGTGATCAGCAAAATGTTGTAATTCTTCATAATGATGTGATGATGCCAACAACGCTTTGGATGGAATGCAACCAACATTAAGACAAGTTCCACCAAGAGTTGAATATTTTTCTATAATTGCGGTTTTGAAACCTAATTGTGCACAACGAATTGCCGAAACATATCCGCCTGGACCAGAACCTATAATGACTACGTCAAATGAACTCATGTTTATATTTTTTTTATGTGTGTTTATTTTTTTTGCAATGCAAATTTACGAATTAAATTATAATGACAATAGTAAAACGTATAGTCAATTTTGATAATAATTTGATATTTATGACACTGGTTTTAGAAATTAGAAAAAATAAAAGATTATCACATTTCTTTAACTTCTCAAATCCGTATTCAAAAAATCATACCAAATTTAAACCATAAAAGCAGTAGTGTTCTTAACTTCTCCAATCATAAAAGTACTGTGGGTACTACCAATATGTTGCAAAGTAGTCAGCTTAGTTACCATAAATTCACGGTATTCTTCCATGTCTTTTACACAGATTTTCAAAATATAATCATAGTCGCCACTTACGTGAAAACATTCTAAAACTTCGGTTAATCGAACCACTTCTTTTTCAAATTGATTGATGAATTCTCTAGTGTGTTGCAATAACTTCAAATGACAAAATACCACAAATCCTTTATTGATTTTGTTTCTGTTTAATAAAACTACATATTTTTCAATAATTCCTTCACGCTCCAATTTCTTAATACGTTCGTAAACAGCAGTTACCGAAAGATTTAATTTCAAGGAAAGTTCTTTCGTAGTTTTCTTGGTATCGTTTTGTAGTAATTCTAGAAGTTTTTTGTCGGTTGTGTCCATATTTTCTTTGTATTTAAACTCTTCAAAATTCCTTGTTACTTTTTTATTTTTGGAATAAATCTGATATTAATATCATTTTTAATAAAATAAACTACAAATGTAAATTAAAATAGTTTTTAAATCTAAATTATGTCTAAACTATTGAAATTAAGATTAATATTTTATTATTTTGAATGATAAAATTCTGATTAACGAATTTTGAACAAACTAAAATAAAAACAATGAACAACTTCAATCCAGCTGATAAAATACAAGACTTACAATACTTCGGAGAATTTGGTGGTGTGAATCCATCAATTTCTGATTCTTCAACTTACACGTTTCTTTCTGCCAAAACTATGTTTGATACTTTTGAAGGAAATGTCGAAGGTTGTTATTTATATTCTAGACATTCTTCTCCAAGTAATTTATATCTAGACAAAGCTATCGCTGCAATGGAAGGAACTGAAGCTGCCAATGTTTCGGCATCTGGAATGGGTGCAATCACGCCTACTCTTTTGCAATTGTGTGGCAATGGTGATCATATAGTTTCTAGTAGAACAATCTATGGCGGAACGTATGCTTTTCTTAAAAATTTTACACCTCGATTTGGAATCAAAACCACATTTGTTGACATCACAAAATTAGACGTTGTCGAGGCTGCTATAACTCCAAATACCAAAGTTTTGTATTGTGAAACGGTAAGTAATCCGCTATTGGAAGTCGCCGATATTACTGGTTTGGCAAAATTGGCAATCAAACACAATTTGAAATTAGTTGTTGATAATACTTTTTCGCCTTTATCAGTTGCTCCAGCTAAAATGGGTGCCGATGTTGTAATTCATTCTTTAACCAAATACATTAACGGAAGTAGCGATACAGTTGGCGGCGTTGTTTGTGGAACAAGAGAATTCATAAACAGTTTGAAAGATGTAAATTCGGGTGCAAGCATGCTACTCGGACCAACAATGGATAGTTTGCGTAGTGCTTCGGTAATGAAAAATTTGAGAACATTACATATCCGAATGAAACAACACAGCTTTAACGCAATGCACTTGGCTACAAAATTTGAAAACGACGGATTGAAAGTCGTATATCCAGGATTAGCAAGTCATCCGAGTCATAAATTGTACAATTCTATGATTAATCACGAATATGGTTTTGGCGGAATGATGACCGTTGATGTTGGTACAATTGACAAAGCCAACGAATTAATGGAATTGATGCAAGATAGAAATTTAGGCTATTTAGCAGTGAGTTTAGGATTTTACAAAACCTTATTTTCTGCTCCAGGAACTTCTACTTCATCGGAAATTCCGTTGGAAGAACAAATTGAAATGGGTTTAACCGATGGATTAATTCGTTTTTCAATCGGTTTAGATAATGATATTGAACGTACGTATCAAATGATGAAGGAATGTATGTTGGAATTAGGCGTTTTGTAGAGTTGTGATTTTAGAAAAAAATCCGCTTGAGAGTTTTCTTTAGCGGATTTAATTGTAACATTCACTGTTAAATGAAAGTTTTTATTTTTTTAATAAATTTTCTATTTCAGCTTTTAAAGGTTTTATATTTCTATGTACAATTGCCCAAATAATTGAATTATCTAAACTATCATAAGCATGAACTAAACGATTTCTGAAAGCAACAATTTGTTTGTCATTTTCAATACTTATTGAATTTTCTATTTTTTTAAATTGATTTAACGCTTCTCCAATAATAGAAAATTGTCTCTCAACAGCACTTTGAGTTTTTCGGTCTTTTTCGTAAGAAGTGAAATCCATTTCCAAAAGAAATTCTTCGATTAAATCAATTGCCATCAAAATATCAGAAAGATACTTTTCGCACTTTTCCGTCATAGATTAAAATTTTTGATGATTCGATACTTTTTCTAAGAATAGGATTTTTGATTGAGGAATTTGTAAGTAAGTCAACTTTACGTTGAAATATTTTTTCGAATTTATCCCACAAATCAATTAAGTTTTCTCCGCGTTTAATTGGATCTTTTGTATCAAGCTCAACTAATAAATCAATATCACTTGTTATTTCGTCGAATTGATCATTAGTTGATGAACCAAAAGCATACAAAGTTTTAACATCATGACTTTGGCATAATGATAAAAACTCTTTCGAATTACTATTTATGGAATCTTTTAAATTCATTGTGCTAAGATAAATATTTTTATGATTTTATTTACTTTTCTAAAAAGAGTTTTTGTTGAAATCAACTTGTCTCATTTTCAAATAACGTAAATTATGATTACTAAAAAACAAATTTGAGAAGAAGATTTTACTCGTCATTCTTGCAAACAGTTTTTACCAGAAGGTTTTTTTTTACATTTCTTTTCTAATTTTAGCAAGTGGATTCCTTGTCGCTTCTTCGAGTTTTATTATATTATTTGATAGAAATCGCAACATTTTATCCCAATCTTGTTTATTAAAAATATCTACATCCATTAGATAAAATCCTATTTGACTGCTAATTTTATTGTCTGACCTATTCCAATTTAACTCGTTACCAAAATTTCTCTCAATCTCTTCTTTAAATTTAAATATTTCATCAAACATTTTTTTATTTTCTTCTTTGTTTGGTTTAGTAAATTCAACTAATACACTACAATATGATTTTGTAATTACCAAGGTATATTTTACACCTAATACAGTTGAATGTAACCAATAATCTTTAGTTGGACTAATGTTCTGAAATATTGTAGTTTTCCCTTTTAACATTGGTAAAATTTTATTCCAAAATTCTAATCTCCCAAGATGTCTATCCTTTAAACCTTCTTGGGTAGCAATTTCTTCATAATTTTTGTCAGCCATTTTAATTATATAATCTTCAGAATCTTTTTGTGGGATTATTTGTTCCATAGTCAAAAACAACTGCTCGTCAAGAGCAAATGGCGTCACTTTAAAACATTGTATCTTAACTTTATAGTTTAAAAGCCAAAAAACAGTTGATGTTACTTCTTTCCTATATTCATTGGCTACAAATATTATTCTTTGGGTGTTACCTTGATTTAAATGTAATATTTCGTCATATTCCAAATCGTAGAATTCTGCTAACACGTTTTCTGCAATCTCATTTTCACTCTGTTTATTAAGATAATCTTGAAATATAGATTTAATATTTTCTTTTTTGAGGGTCGCACAATAAGAAGCGTATTTAAGAGCTTGCCAAGTGACATTTTTTCCTGTATCGTCTAATTTATTTTCGATTATAACTATATTTCCAAATTTGTCAAGAGCTAATAAATCTAACCTTTCGTTAGTGTCATTAAATCCGCTAAATTCTTTTTGAATAATTAACAAATCTTCACCTCCAAATACTTTAGGTTCATTAGCAAGCCATTCTTGTAAATGTTGGCGTTCTTTGATTCCGTGTTCAGAAAACTTAATTTTCTTTAATCCTTTAATTCTATTTGTTGAAGTATTAATTTGATACATATTATTTGTTGTAGTATTCTCCGATTTTTTTTTACCTTTCTTGTACTTTATACATGTAAGAAATTACTCCACAATCCTATTCAACTTACTATTCTTATGGCTAAACCCAAAGTAAATTACAAGCCCAATTAACAACCAGCAAGTGAAGTAAATCCAATTCCAAATGCTCAATTGCGCCATCATATAAAGGCAACTTATTAATCCTAATAACGGAATTAATGAAAGGTTTTGTTTCCAAGACCAAACTACAAATCCTACTAACGAAATTAAGAAAATCCACATCGGAATTTTGTGTTTGAACAAACTAAATCCGCTTTCATATTTTAACGAATTATCAACTGGTAATGAATCAACTACAGTTTTATATTGCGCTTCATTTTCATAATATTTACTCAACAATTGCTCCAAATCGGTTGGACGTTCTTTGCTTTTATTTGATTCTAATAAAAAGCTAAAAACCTTTTTTGTTCCGTCTTCTCCTATTGAAGTTATTAATTCCGTTGGATTTTTTATCTGTTTTTCATTGGTAATAAAGTGTATTGAATCCGATTTGAATTTTGTAAAACCAAAAACCAATCCTATCAAAATCAAAACTGGAAATACAAATTTAGAATTCACATAAGGTGTTTTAAATTTTCCTCTGGGAATATTAGGTTTGTTTTGCAACACTAAAACTCCTGCACATACCAATACGAAAGCAAATAAAGTTCCGATACTACACAAATCAGTTACCATTGTTAAGTTTAAAAACAATGCTGGAATTGCTACAACAAATCCGGTTACAATTGTTGCATACGATGGCGTTTGGTATTTTGGATGCACTTTAGAAAAACGTTTTGGCAACAATCCGTCGCGACTCATACTCATCCAAATACGAGGTTGTCCCATTTGGAAAACTAATAATACGCTAGCCATTGCAATTACTGCACTAACAGCGATAATTCCAGACATCCATTTTAGATTTAATTTATCAAATACAAAGGCTAATGGATCGCCAACATTCAAATCGGAATAGTTTACCATTCCGGTTAAAACCAAAGCAATAATTACATATAAAACGGTACAAATTATAATCGCCCACATCATTCCACGAGGCAAATCACGTTGTGGATCTTTACATTCTTCGGCAGTAGTTGAAATAGCATCAAAACCTATGTAAGCAAAGAAAACTGCTGAAACTCCTTTTAAAATTCCGCTAACTCCATTAGGTGCAAATGGATGCCAATTAGCTGTATCAACATAGAAAATTCCGACTGCAATTACTAATAAAATAATACACAGTTTTACTACAACCATCATATTACTAGCGTTGCGAGATTCTTTCATGCCGCGATAAACCAACCAAGTAATTAAAACAATAATCAATAATGCTGGTAAATCGGCTATAATATGAAGCGAACCAAGTGTTGGCGATGTTGTATATGCTGTGTAAGCCGCTTGCAAACTTTCTGATAAATTTCCAAAAGTCTTTCCGCCTTGCATTAAGGCTGTGGCTTCTTTAAATCCGTTAGACGCAGTTAGATAATCCATTTGAACCCAATCGGCTAAATAACTTAAATGCCAATTGTATTTTGAGTTTAAAGTGGTTACAATTCCGTCGAGTAATCCTGTAAAATAATCGCTCCAGGAAATTGCAACGGTTATGTTTCCGATGGCGTATTCCATAATTAAAGCCCAACCAATAATCCATGCAATAATTTCTCCAAATGCAACATACGAATATGTATATGCGCTACCCGAAACTGGAACCATCGAAGCAAATTCTGCGTAAGCAAAAGCCGCAAAACTACAAGCAACAGCTGTAAAAATAAATAAAAATATAACGGCTGGACCACCATCGGCACTTGCTTTTCCAATTGTGCTGAAAATTCCAGCACCAATGATAGCGGCAATTCCAAAGGCAGTTAAATCTCTTGCAGTTAAATGTTTTCCTAATGCTTGATGACCATCTGCTTCATTTTTAGCAACTTGATTAAGAATATCTTGAACGGTTTTCTTTCTGAATAATTTTGAAAAATTCATATATAATTGATAATATTTTTGGTAATTTAGTAAAAACAAATATAACATAATTTCATTATGATTTACAAAAGTGACTGCTCCATATACTATAACAAATATCTATTAAAACATAAAAACTATTCATTACTTATCTATAGTTCGACAGTTAAAATGTGTAAATTTGCATGGATTCAATTTTAAATTCTAAAATGAATTATTTATTCAAATAAAAAAATAAACAAACAATATAAATTTATGGAACATTCTAATGACATTACTAAATGTCCTTTTCATCAAAAAGAAAATCAAGTAAAACCTCCAACAACAACTCATGATTGGTGGCCAAAATCACTTAATTTGGATATTCTTCACCAGCACGATGCTAAAACCAATCCGTTAGGAGAAAATTTTAATTATGCCGAAGAATTCAAAAAATTAGATTTAGAAGCTGTAAAAACGGATTTAAAAAATTTAATGACCGAAAGTCAAGATTGGTGGCCTGCCGATTGGGGTCATTATGGTGGTTTAATGATTCGTATGGCTTGGCACTCAGCTGGAACATACCGAATTTCTGATGGTCGTGGTGGCTCTGGAACTGGAAATTTACGTTTTGCTCCATTAAATAGCTGGCCAGATAACGGAAATTTAGATAAAGCTAGAAGATTACTTTGGCCAATTAAGAAAAAATACGGAAACAAAATCTCTTGGGCCGATTTAATGATTTTGGCAGGAAACATGGCTTACGAATCAATGGGATTCAAAACTTTTGGATTTGCTGGTGGACGTGAAGACATTTGGCATCCTGAAAAAGATATTTATTGGGGTGCAGAAAAAGAATGGTTGGCAAAATCAGGAAGTGAAGGCTCAAGATATTCGGGCGAAAGAGATTTAGAAAATCCTTTGGCAGCGGTAATGATGGGATTAATTTATGTAAATCCTGAAGGAGTTGACGGACAATCAAATCCATTAAAAACTGCTCACGACGTTAGAGTAACTTTCCAACGAATGGCAATGAATGACGAAGAAACTGTAGCTTTAACGGCAGGTGGTCACACAGTTGGAAAAGCACACGGAAATGGTGACGCTTCAAAATTAGGAAGAGAACCAGAAGCAGCAGAAATTGAAAATCAAGGTTTTGGATGGATAAATCCGAGTGGAAATGGCGCAAATGCGATAACCAGTGGTTTAGAAGGTTCTTGGACAACAAATCCGACACGTTGGGATAACGAATATTTCAATTTATTATTAAATCATGATTGGCAATTAACAAAAAGTCCGGCTGGAGCAAACCAATGGGAACCGATTAATATCAAAGAAGAAGACAAACCATTTGATGCTCACAATCCATCAGTAAGAAGAAATCCGATTATGACGGATGCTGATATGGCTATGAAAGTTGATCCTATTTATAGAGAAATTTCGGAGCGTTTTCATAAAGATCAAGACTACTTTAGTGACGTTTTTGCTAGAGCTTGGTTCAAATTAACGCACAGAGATTTAGGTCCAAAAAATAGATATTTAGGTGCCGATGCTCCAACAGAAGATTTAATTTGGCAAGATCCAATTCCGACTGTAGATTACACTTTATCTGATTCTGAAATTGAAGAATTGAAAGTAAAATTATTAAACAGCGGTTTAACTAGAACCGAATTAATAAATACTGCTTGGGATAGCGCAAGAACTTTTAGAGGTTCCGATTTTAGAGGTGGTGCAAATGGTTCAAGAATTCGTTTAGCGCCACAAAAAGATTGGATTGGAAACGAACCAGAAAGACTTCAAAAAGTATTAAATAAATTAACCGAAATCCAATCGGGTTTAAGTAAAAAAGTAAGCATTGCTGATTTAATTGTTCTTGGCGGAAGTGCAGCCGTTGAAAAAGCTGCTCATGACGCTGGTTTCAATGTCAAAGTTCCTTTTCATGCTGGAAGAGGCGATGCAACTCAAGAAATGACCGATGCAGAATCATTCGAAGATTTAGAACCAACAAATGATGCTTTCAGAAACTTCATGAAACAAGAATATTTGGTAAAACCTGAAGAATTAATGCTAGATAAAGCGCAACTTTTAGGTTTAACTGCAACCGAAATGACTGTTTTAGTTGGAGGAATGCGAGCGCTTGGAACGAACTATAACGGAACTAAAAATGGTGTATTTACGAACAATGAAGGAATTTTAACAAACGATTTCTTTGTGAATTTAACCGATATGAATTACAGTTGGAAATCTGTTGGTGAAAACTCATACAATATTGTTGACCGCAAAACTGGAGTTACTAAATGGACAGCAACCAGAGTTGATTTAGTATTTGGTTCAAATTCAGTTTTGAGAGCTTACGCCGAAGTTTATGCACAAGACGATAACAAAGAAAAATTTGTTCATGATTTTATCAAAGTTTGGTCGAAAGTAATGGAATTAGATCGTTATGATTTAAAATAAAACTTTTAAGTAATTATAATTAAACAAGAAACCGCCCCAACAGTAAAATTTGAGGCGGTTTTTTTATAATTTATTTTTTTCTACAAAATCTTTACAATACTCTTTTATCATTTTTCTTACTGAGCGAAATTGTTCTGAAACTTCTTCGTCCGTTCCAATTGCTTTGGCTGGATCTGGAAAATTATAATGTAATTTAACTGCTTTAGTTGGAAAAAACGGACATCGTTCTTTAGCATTATCACAAACTGTAATTACATAACTAAACTCAATATCAAAATATTCATCAACATTATTTGAAGTATAACTTGAAATATCAATTCCGTCTTCATTCATTATTGAAATTGCCTTCGGATTTACTCCGTGTGTTTCAACTCCAGCCGAATAAATTTTAACTGAATTTTGATTTGTAAAATGCTCTAAATAGCCATGTGCTATTTGACTTCGGCAACTATTACCGGTACAAAGTACTAAAATATTTATCATAATTATTTCTTTTTAAAACTGCAAAAAATAAAATTTTGAATGGTGTTAAACGGTGTTGAATGATTTTCGGTGAAGCACTTTATTTTCTGAAATTTTTCACCAAAAATAGTGTCAAATTTTGTTTCAGAATATTGAGTTATTTCCAAGCCACTGCATTTTAAAGGTCCGTTTTCAGAAAAAGTTCCCAAGAATAAAAATCCATTAGAATTTATAGAATTTGAAACCAAATTTCGATAACTTTCTATCTCCATTTCAGAAGTTAAAAAATGAAAACTTGCTCTGTCATGCCAAACATCGAATAAAGTTATAGGTTGAAAATCAATAACATCCGAAACTATAAAAGTCACATTTTCGGCTTTTGCTCCTAACCTACTTTTGATGCGTTCAATAGCATTTTGTGAAATATCTAATAACCATAAATTGGTGTAACCCATAACTAAAAGCGAATCAATTAAATAGCTATCACCGCCGCCAATATCTATGATTTTAGCACTTTTTGGAATATCATTTTCGATAAAAAAATTAATTGATGTTTGTGGTTTTTGTTGGTACCAACTAACTTCATTTTCTAATTTTGTTGCAAAAACTTGCTCCCAATGTTGCTTTTTATTTTCCATGTTTACACAAATAACCATACAATATTTATGATACAAAACTTAGGATCGAAACCCCAAATTAATTGTAAAATAGTAATGGAAACAGTAATTACAATTGGCTTTTTATATTTTATTAAAAATGCTTTCATACCTAACAACAACCTGAATTTGGATTACAACTAGTGACTTTTTCTTTCCACTCGCCAATTTTAATTTTTTCTTTTTCTGCTGGAATTCCACAATTATCTTTAGCCAAACAATCGGTTAATTTTGAAGTTAACAGAAAATTAGTTCCATCAAAATCTAAATTAAATTTTCCAATTGTTTCCTTCATTTGATATTCGACCTCAATTTCTAAATCGGATGAAATTTGCAATTGTTTTTCGGATAATTCAATAATGTGAACCAATTTTTCTGGATGCAATTGATGATCATAATCATTGGCTTCCCAAAGCTGAAAATTAGCCACTTCTTCTAGCCTAACTTTTCCGCCACAATCGATAAAATTTTTAGTGATTTTACCAACTTCGGTTACATGAAAATGATTGGGTACAAAATCTCCGTTTGGCAATTGAAATGCGATTTTTGATAACTTATTCAATTCATTTTTAATTTCTGATAGTTTCATTTTTTAAATTTTAGAAATTAGAACTTTATATTTTTACTATTTAACAACATTTACTCATTAATTCTTTAGAAATTCCGCTGAAATACAGTTCGATTTTTGTCATTGTATCTGAATTCAAACAATAACAAATAGCTGTTCCATCAATTGTTCCTTTAATAATATTTGCATTTTTTAATTCTTTTAAATGCTGTGAAATTGTTGGTTGTGCCAATGGTAATTCGTTCACAATATCACCACAAATACATTTATCTACTTTTAATAAATATTCAATTATAGCAACTCTTGCCGGATGCGAAAGCGCTTTAAAAAGTATTGATAACTCGTTGTGTTTATCCGAAAATGATTCTGTTTTAGAAACTCCCATTTGGTAATAGTTATTTTTATATTGCAATATTACGATAATATAATAATACAATCCAAATTTATTTATAAAGACAATATTATTTAATTTTAAATGTTTTAAAACTGACTTATTTTCTGAGCTATGAAAATTACTTTGATTTATTTTCTGATATTGATTTCGTTTATAAAAACTACTCCAAAAAACGATTTCCAAAAAATTATTGGAGATTGGCAATTATATGAATTTTATTATGATGGAAAAAACAAACTCAATTTAGAACACTATGCAGATTGCGAAAAAAAAGAAACGCTGCAATTCAAAGACAGCATTTATAAAAACATAACCTACTCAAGTTTTGGCACCAAGTGTTTCAAAGAAATTAATACTTCAAAATACAAGATTACAAATGATTACAATAGTGGGAAAAATGAATGGGAATATATAATAAAAGTTCGTTTTAAAGGACAATATTTAGATTTAATCATTATTGAATTAAACGATTCAATTTTAAAAATCGGAACTAAAAATCATCCAAGTTTAAAAGATTTTAATCAAATTAAAACCTACAAAAAAACTAAAAAGTCGAATTCAAAGTAATGCAAAGGATAAGTTTCACTATTCCGAAATAATTTCATACTTTTGAAGCTTCTAAAAAATCAAAAAAAATGGCTCAAATAACATTAGGTGGAAACCCAGTAAACACAAATGGTGAATTACCAAAAACAGGTTCAAATGCACCTCAATTTCAATTAGTAAAAACCGATTTATCAGTGGTTTCATTAGCAGATTTTGCTGGAAGCAAATTGGTTTTGAACATATTTCCAAGTGTTGATACTGGAACTTGCGCGGCGTCTGTAAGAGCATTTAACGCAAAAGCAAGTACATTAGAAAACACTAAAGTATTGTGTATTTCAAGAGATTTACCATTTGCTCAAAATCGTTTTTGTGGTGCAGAAGGTTTGGAAAATGTAATCAGTTTATCTGATTTTAAAACAGGAAGTTTCGGAAAAGACTATGGTTTAGAATTAGTTGATAGCGCATTTGCAGGTTTACACTCAAGAGTTGTAATCGTTTTGGATGAAAATGGCGTTGTAAAATATGAAGAACAAGTTGCAGAAATTGCTAACGAACCTAATTACGAAGCGGCATTAGCAGCACTATAATATACCTTTTATGGAATTCGAAAGAGATAAAACTTTTTTAACCGGACGCTTCAAGAGTATGGGATTTGCATTGAAAGGTGCTATCAAACTCATCACTACCGAACACAGCGTTATGGTGCAAAGTAGTATTGGAATTTTAATGATAATTGCTGGTTTTTACTTCCATATTTCGCATGAAGAATGGTTGGTTCAAACACTCGCAATTGGCTTAGTTCTTGGAATTGAAGGTTTGAATACCGCTGTCGAAAAAGTAGCCGATTTTATCCATCCAGAATACCACGAACGCATCGGATTTATTAAAGATATTGCCGCAGGAGCCGTTTTCTTTGCAGCAATGACAGCAATTGCAATTGGATGTATTATTTATATTCCACATATTTGTAATTTATAACACTAAAAATTTCTATTTTTATAGCATCTATTTAATCTCGAATGGCAAAAACAGTAAAAAAAGAAACTAAAAAATCAACAGAGGAATTAGGCGAAAAACTTCCTTGGAAAATGAAAAGGCAATACAAAGTAATTTTGGGTTGCCTTTTGGTACTTTTATCTGTTGGGTTGTTGGCGGCATTTATTTCGTTCTTCATGCACGGTCAAGAAGATCAAAGTGCTGTTGATGCGTTGGCAAACAGAAACGAAACTACCAACAATTGGTTAGGAAAATTTGGTGCATATTTAGCTGATTTCTTTGTTTACAGAGGTTTTGGAGCAGCATCATTTTTATTCGTAAAATTATTTTTTGTTACTGGTGCTTTTTTAGTTTTAGATTTACCTTTAAAAAAATTAAAATCAACTTGGTTTTGGGATTTATTTGCCATAATTATTTTATCCATTTTATTCGGATTTTTTGCTAATTCAATTCCTGAACTTGGCGGAATAATTGGCTATGAAATGAACTTGTTTTTTCAAGATTACATAGGTAAAATTGGCACATTATTAGTATTGGTTTTTGGAGTAATTATTTATTTAATTTTCAAAATCAAAATTTCTCCAGATACAATCAAAACGTTTTTTGAAAAGAAACACAAGGAAGCATCAGATGAATTAGCCGAAATGAAAGGTTCAATTGCAGATGGCGATTCTGGAGCTTATAATTTAGAAGAATATGCCGTTGAAGAATCTAAAGACAACTTGGATGCTGTTATTGAAGAACCATACATCAAACCGACTACACAATTTGAAGTTAATAAAGAAGCGTTAAAACCAACAATATCAAGTTATTCTGAAATTGAATTGGAGCCAACTTTAAAAAATGAACCCAAAAATATTCCGCTTACTCCTACTCCAACTTTAGAAATTACACCACAAGAAGTTGTTTCAACTGTTGAAGAAGAATTTATCATCGAAAAACCTCAAGATGAAGATATTGTAGAAGATAATTTAGCCGCAAGACTTGTAGCCGATTTTGGTTTATTTGATCCAACTTTAGAATTGTCAAATTACAAATTTCCGACAATTGATTTGTTAAAAGAATATGCAAGCGTTGGAATCACAATCAATCAAGAAGAATTAGAAGAAAATAAAAATCGAATTGTAGAAACACTTCGCAACTACAAAATTGATATTGCACAAATTAAAGCTACTGTTGGACCATCGGTAACATTATATGAAATTGTTCCCGAAGCTGGAATTCGTATTTCTAAGATTAAAAGTTTGGAAGACGATATTGCGCTTTCACTTTCGGCATTAGGAATTCGTATTATTGCACCAATTCCTGGAAAAGGTACTATTGGTATTGAAGTTCCGAATAAAAACCCAACAATGGTTCCGATGAAAACGGTTATTTCTTCTGCTAAATTTCAAGAAGCCGAAATGGAATTACCAATCGCATTAGGAAAAACAATTTCGAACGAAACTTTTGTATTCGATTTAGCCAAAATGCCTCACCTATTAATGGCTGGCGCAACCGGACAAGGAAAATCGGTTGGATTGAATGCTGTTTTAACTTCTTTATTGTACAAAAAACATCCTGCCGAAGTGAAGTTTGTTTTAGTAGATCCAAAGAAAGTAGAATTAACTTTGTTTAATAAAATCGAAAGACATTATTTAGCAAAATTACCTGATTCAGAAGATGCAATCATCACTGATAACAGTAAAGTAATCAATACATTAAATTCTCTTTGTATCGAAATGGACAACCGTTATTCTTTATTAAAAGATGCGATGGTTCGTAATATAAAAGAATACAACGAGAAATTTAAAGCACGTAAATTAAATCCTGAACACGGACACCAATTTCTACCTTATATCGTTTTGGTTGTTGATGAGTTTGCCGATTTAATTATGACCGCTGGAAAAGAAGTTGAAATTCCAATCGCACGTTTAGCACAACTGGCCCGTGCCATCGGAATTCACTTGATTATTGCAACACAACGTCCGTCAGTAAACGTAATTACTGGTATGATTAAAGCGAATTTTCCGGCGCGTATTGCCTTTAGAGTTACTTCTAAAATCGATTCAAGAACTATTTTAGATTCAGGCGGTGCAGATCAATTAATTGGTCGTGGAGATTTACTTTTTTCTAACGGAAATGACTTAGTTCGTGTGCAATGTGCCTTCGTTGACACACCCGAAGTTGAAAAAATTGTAGATTATATTGGTTCACAAAAAGCATACGCAACGGCATTCATGTTGCCAGAATATGTTGGTGAAGAAAGTAGTGTGAAATTAGACATCGATATTTCTGAAAGAGATGTTATGTTTAGAGAAGCTGCCGAAATAATTGTTACTGCACAACAAGGTTCGGCATCATTATTGCAAAGAAAACTAAAACTGGGTTACAACCGTGCAGGAAGATTGATTGATCAATTGGAAGCAGCAGGAATTGTAGGTCCATTTGAAGGCAGCAAAGCCAGAAGTGTAAACATTTCTGATTTAGTTGCTCTCGATCAATTTTTAAGTAATGAACAAAACAAATAGTAAAATGAACAAATTTCTGTCAATTGCCTTATTATTATTTATTGGTTTAACCACTAATGCGCAAGACAAAAAAGCAAAAGTACTTTTAGACGAAGTTACTGCTAAAATTAAAAGTTATAAAAACATAACTATTGATTTTAAATATACTTTAAATAACGCTAAAGAAAATATAAATCAAGACAGTAAAGGAAATGTTGTTCTTGAAGGAAATAAATATGTTTTAAATTTTATGGGTGTTACCAAAATTTATGATGGTAAAAAAACCTACACAATTGTACCCGAAGATGAAGAAGTTACCATTTCAAGTGTAAATGATTCAGATGAAAAAGCGATTACACCATCTAAAATGTTGACTTTTTTTAATAGTGGTTACAAATTTACTTGGGATATTCTTCAAGATATTAAAGGTCGTAAAATTCAGTACATTAAGTTAACTCCAACAAATTCTAAAGACCAACGTAAAGAAATTCTTCTTGGAATTGATGTGCAAACAAAAACTATTTACAATTTAATCGAGATTGGAAAAAACGGAACAAAAACAACTTTGACTGTTAATTCTTTCAAAACCAATCAGCCATTGTCAAAAAATCAATTTACCTTTGTAGCTAGTAAATATCCAAACTACTACATCAATAAATTAGATTAATTTGAAGTGAAAATCCTCGATAAATACTTATTAAAAACATTCTTGATTACATTTACTACGGTATTTGTAATCTTGTTTTTTATATTCATACTACAAACTGTTTGGTTATTCATTTCGGAACTTGCTGGTAAAGATTTAGATTTTATATTGGTATTAAAATTTCTTTTGTTTTCAATGCCACGAATAGTTCCTTTAGTACTACCGCTTTCGGTATTGCTTTCTTCAATCATGACGTTTGGTAGCTTAGCAGAAAATTATGAATTTGCAGCGATGAAATCATCTGGAATTTCATTTCAAAGATCAATGCAAAGTATAACGGTATTTATTCTATTATTGAGTATTTTATCATTTTTCTTTGCAAATAATGTAATTCCGTATGCCGAGTATAAATTCATTAATTTTAGACGAAATATTGCACAAGTCAAGCCTGCAATGGCTATTGCCGAAGGACAATTTAGTGAAGTTGGAAATTACACTATCAAAGTTGAAAAGAAATTAGGTGAAAAAGGAAATTTACTAAAAGGTGTAACAATTCATCGTAAACTAGATAATGGTGAAGGAAGCACAACTGTAATCAAGGCTGAAAAAGGAGAATTAGTTAGCAGTGAATCTTCAAATACTTTAAAACTAGTGCTAACTAACGGAAATTATTACGAAGACATTATCCCAAAGCGTTATGAAGAACGCAATAAAATTCCGTTTGCAAAAGGTACATTTAAACGAGATGTAATCAATATCGATTTATCGAAATTAAATCAAGACAATATGCAAAATGTTGATGTATCTAATACTACTACAATGCTAAACATCAATGAATTGCGATTTACAATTGATTCACTTAATAAAAATTATAAAAAAGACATCAAGTCGTATGCCGAAAATATTTATCTAAGAACTGGTGTTGCAAATACTTTTTATAATTCAACGTCAGCAATTCCAACAAAAAAATTTATAGGTTTAGATTTATTACAAAATTTGAACGAAAGTCAGAAAAAAGAAATTTTCAAAATTGCTTTAAACAATATTGAAAACACTGGATTTTCAATTGATAGTTCTAAATTTGAAATGGAATCGAAAGAAAAAAACATCAATAGCCATTGGATAGCACTTTATGATAAATTCATGATTGCTTTTTCGTGTCTTTTAATGTTTTTTATTGGAGCGCCTCTTGGTTCAATCATACGAAAAGGCGGATTAGGAATGCCAATCGTATTTGCTGTAGCTATATTTATAGTATTTCACTTTATAAATACTTTCGGAAAAAGAGTTGCTCAAGAAAATCAAATGCCAGCATTTCTTGGCGTTTGGATGTCATCGATGATACTCACGCCATTAGCCATTTTACTAACTTACAGAGCTATAAATGATATTGGCGGAATGATAAGTTTTGATGCTATACTAGAGCCTATAAAAAAACTTTTGAATGTGAAAAAATCTGAAGTAATTATACCAATTACTACAGATGAATTGAAAAAAAACGACTATATAAATCCGATTGAAAATATTATTGATTATCATAAACAACTTAAAATCACATTATTGCTTTACGGAATTACAGTACTTTTAAGTTTGACTTTACTATTTTTACATACTAATTTAATCCTAACTTTTACGGCAATTAGTTTGTTATTTTTTCTATATTTTACTTACAAAACACAACAAAATATTGATGAAATTGCAGCAAAAACTGGAAAAAATATTGAACCGGGGTTACTAATTTCACTATTAATTGCTTTTCCTTTTTATATTTTGATTTACTTATACAATAAAAAAGTGCTTCAAGAAATTGATATTAAATAAATAACTACTTTACAAAAACATTTTACAGATGTCAGATAACATACAACTCAACACTATTGAAGAAGCCATTGAAGATATTCGTCAAGGCAAAATAATTATAGTAGTTGATGACGAAGATAGAGAAAATGAAGGCGATTTTTTGGCTGCTGCCGAAAAAGTAACTCCCGAAATGATTAACTTCATGGCTACTCACGGACGCGGATTAATATGCGCGCCACTTACCGAAAGTCGTTGCAAAGAATTAGGACTTCATGCAATGGTAAGCAATAATACCGATCATATGGAAACTGCTTTCACGGTTTCGGTAGATTTAAAAGGAAACGGAGTCACAACAGGAATTTCTGCTGCCGATAGAGCCAAAACCATTTTATCATTAGTAGATGAAACTACCAAACCACATGATTTAGCGCGTCCTGGTCACATTTTTCCGTTAGTTGCTAAACAAGGTGGTGTCTTAAGACGAACTGGTCATACCGAAGCTGCTATTGATTTTGCTAGACTTGCCGGATTAAAATCAGCTGGTGTAATTGTGGAAATCATGAATGAAGATGGTACAATGGCGCGTTTACCTCAACTTGTTGATGTTGCCAAAAAATTCGATTTGAAATTAGTTTCTATTGAAGATTTAGTTGCTTACAGAATGCAACACGATAGCTTAATTGTTAAGAAAGAAGATTTTGACATAGAAACGCGTTTTGGAACGTTTCGCTTGAGAGCTTACGTTCAAACAACCAACAAACAAGTGCATATTGCATTAACTAAAGGAACTTGGAATTCTGATGAACCAATTTTAACACGAATAAATTCATCACAAGTAAACAATGATTTATTGGGAACATTAACTAACAATGCAGACCAACAGCTTGATGACATGTTTAAAGTTATAAACGAAGAAGGAAAAGGCGCGGTAATTTTCATCAATCAAGACATGCAATCGGTGAGTTTATTAAATCGAATTATCGAATTAAAATCATTACAAAGTCAAGGCGTAATGAAGGCACCAAAAATAATTATCGATTCTAAAGATTTCGGAATTGGTGCACAAATTTTGCATGACATTGACATTTCTAAAATAAGATTAGTATCCAATACTGAGCAAACCAAACGAGTTGGAATGATTGGCTATGGATTAGAAATCACAGAATATGTAAGATATTAAGAAAGAATAGTTGATTTTTCAACTCCTAATATCTAGAAAATGAAACGATTACTTTTTATATTAAAAATTAATCGTTTTTTTATTTAAAATCTATTTGGTAAACTAAAAAAGGTTCTTATATTTGCACTCGCAATAACGAATTGCGCACGCTCAAACTGGAGAAATGGCAGAGCGGTCGAATGCGGCAGTCTTGAAAACTGTTGACTGTAACAGGTCCGGGGGTTCGAATCCCTCTTTCTCCGCTGAATTAAAACCGATTAGGGAACTAATCGGTTTTTTTATTGTTTAATACTTTCGATATTTAATTTATTTTTATCTATTTTTATAAAAATACTAATCTAAAAATAAACCTTAAAAATTCTGATTAATCATATCAATATCAAACCTTAACTATGCCAAGAAAAGATAAAACAAACAATCTGCCTATTTATAAAAAAGCTGAATTAATTTTTCAACTAGTTCAAAGTTTGTTAGCATCATTACCCGAAGATGATGAATATATTCAAGGTACAAAACATTTGATGCTTGAAGATGCTATGATAATTACTGCCAAAATAGCTGGAGCCGAAGGTGGCGATTTATACAGTATTAGAATGCAAAATGCTGCAATAATACGTGACCATGCAATGCACTTGTATGTTCATGTAGGAAGTTTTCGTTTTCAGAAGAACTACAAAGATCAAGAATATGTAAAACTCATTCGTGAAGAATTAGATGCATTTAGATTGTTGTTTATTGACTGGGTTGCAAATTTTGATTCTAATAATCATATTTGGGATGAATGGGGTCTATTTAATCCAATTGGAGCAGTTCCACCAATTGAAGGCGAATACAATGATTTTGATATGGATGATTTTGATATGGACGATTTTTTGGATGACGATGAAGAAGAATGATAATATTATTAACATTTGATTCAAATTTATATTATAAAAAATATTTACATTTGATACTATTCAATTTTGTTAAATAATTGCATAATAAAATTTTAATTAATTTTTTAAAATGAAAAAAATCAATCTCTTACTACTACTTTTTACATTTACATCAAGCTTTTCTCAAGAAAAAGTAAGCTTAAACAAAATTGATCAATATGAAGGTAAAATTGTTACAATTTGTGAGAAAGTACAAAGCACTTTTTTATCAAAAAACAGTAAAACAACTATGCTGAATTTTGGAAAACCTTATCCGAATCAGACATTTATAATTACCATTTTCGAGAAAGATTTGGTTAATTTTAGTTACGAACCAAGTATCTTTTTAAAAGGAAAAACAGTTTGTGTTACTGGCACAGTCATTATTTATAAAGGAATGCCAGAAATTATAATAAAAGATGAAAAAGATATTTTGATACAATAATAAACATAAAAGTACGGTCAAATTAAATAAAAGTTAAATAATTAAACTTAGGTAACAAATAACAATCTTTGATTAACTTTATATCGTCAGTTTTAGGATTAAAAATTATTTTAAAACTTTCAAAAAAAATATTTAATACTCTGAAAAATAACAAATTATGAACACAACTCTAGTGAAAGCATTCGGCACAGAAGCAGCTACTGCCGATTTAAAAGAATTAAATATCAACCGACGTGAAGTTACTGCAACCGATATTGAAATTGAAATTTTGTATTGTGGCGTTTGTCATTCTGATTTGCATACTGCACGCAATGATTGGGGCGGAACATTATATCCATCTGTGCCTGGTCATGAAATTGTAGGAAGAGTTACCAAAATAGGAAGCGAAGTAACCAAACTAAAAGTTGGTGATTTAGCTGGTGTTGGGTGCTTGGTTGGCTCATGCAGCACTTGCGACAGTTGCAAGAACGATTTAGAGCAATATTGTTCTAATGGTTGGGTTGGAACCTATAATGGTGCCGATCAATATATAGGTGGTCACACATTTGGAGGTTATTCTGAAAAAATTGTTGTTGACGAACATTTTGTGTTAACAATACCAACTAATTTAAATTTAGCTGCTGTTGCTCCGTTACTTTGTGCCGGAATAACAACTTGGTCGCCATTAAAACATTGGAATGTTGGAAAAGGCAGTAAAGTTGCCGTTGTAGGTTTGGGTGGTTTAGGACACATGGCTATAAAACTAGCTAAAGGGTTGGGTGCCGAAGTAACTTTGTTTTCTAGAACTTTAGATAAAGTTCAAGATGCTAAAGATTTAGGTGCAGATACTGTAATTATTTCAACAGACGAAAACCAAATGGCAACCGTTTCAGGAAAATTTGATTTAATCATTGATACCGTTCCAACTATTCATGACATTAATCCGTATGTAGCTGCATTAGCAGTTAGCGGAACATTAGTTTTAGTTGGTTATTTAGGTCCGTTAGATCCGTTTTTAAATTCTGTTCCTATGATTCTAGGCAGAAAATCAGTTGCTGGATCATTAATTGGCGGAATTGCAGAAACCCAAGAAATGTTAGATTTTTGTGGTGCAAACAATATTGTATCTGAAATTGAAATCATCAAAATGCAAGATATTAACGAAGCGTATGAACGAATGATAAACAGCGATGTTAAATACCGTTTTGTAATTGACATGACTACTTTATAAAAAAGTTATTCTAAGTTAATTTTAATAAATAGCTAATTTTAAACCACATATTACATAGTTTTATGTGGTTTATTTTTTTAATTCTAATTAATAAAACAATAAATTTGAGTATCAATAATATACAACCATTAAAAATTAGATGAAAATTTCTAAAGTCTTGATTTTACAAATAAGTTTAATAACTTTACTAAATGAAAAAATGGTTTTTATTTCTGTTATTATCACCACTAACCTACTCGCAAGAAAAAATAATTCTTGACAGTATAGCAAAATATGAAGGACAAGAAATAACCATTTGTGAAAGAGTTACTACAACATTCAAATCGCACCACAACTATATTACATTTTTAAATTTTGGTGAAAAAGCGTATCCTGATAATAAATTTACTATTATAATTAAAGAAAAACATTTGAAAAATTTTAGTTACAATCCAATGCAGTTTCTACTCGGAAAAACAATTTGTGTAACTGCAACTGTAAAAATGTACAAAGGAAAACCAGAATTCATAATTAAACGAGAAAAAGACATTACAATAATAAATTAAAACCAAAATGAACGAACCTTTACCAACACCATTTAACGAATCTTTTAAAAACCTTTATGGAAGCTTTGGCCATCGCTTTGCCGCACTACTCCTAGACGGATTATTCTTAACACCTTTGATAGTGATTTCAGCAATATTAAATAGTGTCAATCTCACTAATTTTTACATAACACTTCCTTTAACTAACTTAATTTCATTGTTTTATTACATTTATTTACCTGTAAAATATGGTGCAACTCCAGGAAAATTACTAATGAATATGCAAATACTCAAAATTGACGGAACAGCAATTAATTATAAAGATGCATTTTTAAGAAATTTGCCTTCATTAGTTCTAGCTTTAACTGCTTTAGTTACTAATGTAATTGCTGTTACTCGTGCAGATGCAGATTTTTATAATAGCGCAAAATTTATGGAACAATCTAATTATATTAGCAGTCTGAATCCGAAAATGTTTTACAGTCAATTGGGTTTAACCTACATTTTTTTATTCACAAGTCTGATACTTTTTCTAACAAATTCCAGAAAAAGAAGTATTTCTGACTTTTCAGGAAACACTGTTGTAGTCTATAAACATCAATTAAAAAAAATTGAAGATTTTAAGAAAAAACAAATTTAAACTTACTATAACCTTACGTAATATTGCAAATAATTCTTAAAATAATACCATCTATTTTGAGAACATTCTAATTTGTTTATATTTGCTTAATAAACCAAAAAATACCTATTATGAGAATTACTACACTTTCTGCTTGTTTTTCTTTATTATTTTTACAACCAGTTGTTGGTCAAACTAACAAAAAAATAAATGATAAAGAACCTATACAAACTGTAGTTCGATTTGAATTTCCTTTATCTACATCGGAAGCTATAGCAAAATTTAAATCTAAAAATAAATTAGAAAAAGCAACTAACTATGCTCCTACTTATTCCAATACCGATGAATCAGGTAGAACGCACCAACACCTGCAACAATTTTATAAAGGATTAAAAGTAGAGTTTGGTGTAATCATAACACACAGTCAAAATAATGAAGTGTACATGATTAATGGAGAAGCATATAACACAAATGGTTTGTCTATCGCTCCAACTTTAACTAATAATCAAGCATTAAATGTTATTTTAAATTCTAAAAATGGAGCTACATATCTTTGGGATTCTAAAGAAGATGCAGCAGCATTAAATTATGAAAAACCTACAGGTGAATTGGTTATTTTACCCTTAGTAAAAACTGGAGAAGTAAAATTAGCATACAAGTTTGATATATATACTACAGAACCATTAGCAAGAGATGAAATATATGTTGATGCACATTCTGGAGCAATTATTTATAGTAATCCTATTATAAAGCATGCCAACGATAGAGTCTCGAATACTAATGAAACTACACAAGCGGTTGTAGTTGCAGCATCAGTTACTGGTTCAGCAAATACAACAAAATACAGTGGTGTTCGTCCAATAAAAACCACTTTGTTAACTACTACTGGTAAATATGTATTACAAGATGATACTCGTGGTGGTGGTGTTCAGACTTTTAATAGTGCTAGAACTACTGGTTATCCAACAACAAATTTTTCAGATATTGATAACAATTGGACAACTGCAGAATTTAATAATGCTAACAAAGATATTGGAGCTTTAGATGCTCATTGGGGTGCTGAAATGACTTATGATTTTTGGAAAAACAATTTCAATAGAGATAGTTACGATGGTAATGGAAGTGCTTTAAAAAGTTATGTTCACTACCGTAAAGTTGCAAATACAAGCTTGGTCAATGCTTTTTGGAATGGATCTGTAATGTCGTATGGAGACGGAAATACTTCAGTATCAATTTTAACATCAATTGATGTTTGTGGTCACGAAATTGGTCATGGAATTTGTTCTACAACTGCAAATCTAGCTTATCAAAATCAATCAGGAGCAATAAATGAAGGCCTTTCAGATGTTTGGGGTGCTTGTATAGAGCATTACGGACGAACCGGTTCATTAACTGGTACGTTTGGAACTGGAGTGTGGAAAATTGCTGAAGATTTAGGAAGTTCACCTTTTAGAAGTATGAGTAGTCCTAATACTTATGGAAATCCAGATACTTATTTAGGAACTTACTGGACAACAACTGGTGACGAAGGTACATGTACTCCGTCTTCTACTAACGATCAATGTGGAGTTCACAATAATAGTGGTGTTTTAAATCATTGGTTTTACATTCTTACAGTCGGAAAATCAGGAACTAACAATGCACCAACTCCATATACTTATTCGGTTACTGGAATTGGAATGACCAAATCGGCACAAATTACTTATTATGCTGAAAGAGATTATCTAACTCCAAATGCAACTTATTTAGATATGAGAAATGCAACTCTTGAAGTAGCCAATAGCTTGTATTGTGGTTCAAGTGCCGAAGTTATTGCTGTCACTAACGCCTGGTATGCCGTTAATGTTGGAAATCAATATGTTGGATACGCTACCGATATTGCTTTGAAAAAAGTTATTCAACCAATGATTGTAGCCTGTGGAGCTTCTAATAATCCAACACTTACTCTAGAAAATACTGGTACTAATGCTATTACTTCAGCTACAATTTCTTATAGTATTGATGGTGGTGCTGCAACAAACTTTAATTGGACAGGAAATATTAGTGCATGTCAAACATTTGATTATCCGCTCACTATTGGAGCGCTTTCAAGAGGAACGCATACAATTACATTCAACATAAATACTACAAGTGATGGTAATAGTGCTAACAATACCAAAACTAGTTTGCTATTGGTAAATGATAACGGAGTTGTAAATACAATCAATACCTTTGAAGCAACTTCTGATAATTTAATTTCTATTGAAAAAAGTAACACTAATTTACTGTGGCAAAGAGGAAATGCAGCTGGAACAATTTTAGACAATGTTGCTGCTGGAAATTCTAAAGTTTACGGCACAAATCTTTCAGGTTTATATCCCGATAGTACTACATCTTATTTAGTTTCACAATGTTATGATTTATCTCAATATCAAAATCCGATTATAAAATTTGATATGGCTTATGATCTAGAAGCAGACTATGATTACATTAATGTAGAATATACTACAAATGGAGGAACAACATGGAATATTTTAGGTAATTCTAGTACCACAACAACATGGTACAATAGTGCTAATGTACCAAATGCTACTAACTGTGAAAGTTGTGTTGGTGCACAATGGACAGGAACAAATGCTACAAAAACACAGTACATGTGGAGTATGCCCGACTTTGGTTATGGTGGAACTACACCACAATCTAATATTGTTTTTAGATTTAATTTTAATTCTGATCCTGGAGTTCAAAATGAAGGAGTTCTTATTGATAACTTTGTAGTAACTGGATCATTTGTTTTATCTAATCAACAAAATGCATTTAGTTTATTTAACATCTCACCAAACCCAAGTAATGGATTAATTACAGTTCAATTGTCTAGTTCAGATGATGTTAAAATGGATTTATTTGATATTAGAGGTCGAAAATGTTTTTCTAACATCTATAAAAATTCAAATCCAATATTTAATCAAGAAGTTGATTTTGGTTCACTTCAAAAAGGAGTTTATTTATTAAATATTTCTTCTGACGGTAAAACTTCAACCAAAAAAATTATTATTGAATAGTTGTTATATTCTGTTTACTAAAAAACCCTTCTCAATTTCTTGAGAAGGGTTTTTTAGTATTTTAAATTAAAAAAAGTGTTTGATTTCTCAAACACTTTTTAATTATAAAACTTAAATCAAAATTAAGATTTTTTCTCTTCCATTTTTTTTCCTGCACAACAAGAACCTTTTTTATCTTTAGAACAGGTTTTTTCTGTTTTTGCTTTTTTATCTTTTTTGTCTTTTGCCACTTCTTGTGCATTTACATTCATTGAAAATAAGAATGCAACTACTGCTAACATTGAAACTACTTTTTTCATTTTTTTATTGTTTTTAATTATTTAATTTTAATATATAATTCAAATATATAAATTTATTTATTTTTAGCTCTTAATTTTATCTTAATTGTATTTATTTTAAAGTTGATGGACAAACATAACTTGATGTTTTAATTTCGGTGTTTTTAATTGCAGAAAATCCACCTAATACATTTATAACATTATGATAACCACGAGATTTTAAAATTGACGCTGCAATCATTGAACGATAACCGCCTGCGCAATGCAAATAGAAATTTTCTTCTTTTGGAAATTCTGATAAATGCTCATTTAAGAAATCTAATGGTGTTGAAGGAACATCTAAAATGTGTTCTGCTGCATATTCACCGGGTTTTCTTACATCAAAAATTAAAACATTTTTATCATCAGTTTTTTCGTTAACGATAGTTTCTAAATCTTGAGCGGTAACTGATGTTACGGTATCAAATTCATATCCAGCATTTATCCAACTTTCAAATCCGCCGTTCAAATATCCTAAAGTAGCGTCATAGCCTACTCTAGCCAAACGTTTTATAGTTTCTTCTTCTTTACCATAAGGTGTAACTAAAAGAATTGGTTGCTTATTATCTAGTATTAAAGCTCCAACCCAAGGCGCAAATTGTCCGTGAATACCAATAAAAATTGAATTTGGAATGTGTCCTTTTTCAAAATCACTTTCATGACGAACATCTAAAATTAAAGCATTCGTTTCATTTGCTACAGCTTCAAAAGTTTTAGCATCAAATGATTTAACGCTATTAATTACATTTTGAACATCATCATAACCTTCTTTATTCAACTTCACATTCATAGGAAAATATGCTGGTGGCGGCAATAATCCGTCGGTAACCTCAGTAACAAATTCTGCTTTTGTCATATCGGCTCGCAACGCATAATTGGTTGCTTTTTGGTCGCCAATACTTCCGATAGTTTCTTTACTTAAATTTTTACCACAAGCACTTCCAGCACCGTGAGCCGGATAAACAATCACATTATCTGCCAATGTCATAACTTTAGAACGTAAACTATCATATAAAATTTCTGCTAATTGTTCTTGAGTAATATCAGCTGCTTTTTGCGCTAAATCTGGTCGACCAACATCGCCCAAAAACAAAGTGTCTCCGCTAAATAAGGCATAATCTTGACCGGTTTTATCTTTCAATAAATAACACGAACTTTCCATAGTATGTCCAGGCGTGTGCAGACAAGTGATTGTAATTTCGCCTAACTGAAAAACTTCTCCATCTTTGGCTATATGTGCTTCAAAACTCGGATTTGCTTTTGGACCATAAATAATAGGAGCTCCAGTTTTTTGGGCTAAAGTTACATGACCACTAACAAAATCAGCATGAAAATGAGTTTCAAAAATGAATTTAATTTTTGCATTAGCAGTATTTGCTTTGTCAATATATTGTTGCACTTCTCTTAATGGGTCGATAATAGCAACTTCACCATTACTTTCAATGTAATAAGCGCCTTGTGCTAAACAACCTGTATATATTTGTTCGATTTTCATACCTAAAATTAATTATGTAAAATTACTACGTTCCTTATAATTTGAAATAACCTTTGTTACAAATTTAACAAAATAATACTATTCAAATCTATTAATTAAATGAAAAATGAATTCATTGGAACATATTAAAAAGTTTTAATTATTCAATATTAAGTAAGAAAAAGTTCTTTAATAATAATATAAATTCCCATAGCTAGAACAAACCAACCAAAACCAACTTTTAATTTTTCGCCCAAAAATTTTTTAGAAAAATAATTACCAATAAAAACACCAACTATTGAACAAGCAGTGAATATTAAAATTAAATTCCAATCAATGCTTTGATCTGGACGAATGTCACCAATAAATCCTATTAATGATTGTGCTGAAACAATAAAAAGTGAAGTTCCAACAGCCATTTTCATTGGAGTTTTAGCTAAAAATAACAACGCCGGAATAATAAGAAATCCGCCACCTGAACCAACAAATCCTGCTACTAAACCTATAAATAATCCTTGAATAAAAATGGCAAAATAATTAAGTTTAAAATCATCAATAACATTATTCTCTTTCACAGGTTTTATCATTCTTATTGATGCTGAAATCATTACAATTGCAAATACAATCATAATTAAAACCGATTTATTCAATGTAAATGATGAAGTCGAAAATATAACATCAGGAATATTTGGCACAATAACTTTGCGAGTAATAAATACAGCCAAAATTGTTGGAATACCAAATAAAATTACTTTTTTAAAATCAACTAATTTTTGATTTGCCTTTTGAATTCCACCAAATAATGCCGTGGTTCCAACGATAAAAAGCGAATAGGCAGTTGCCAAAGTCGGCTCAACACTCATGACATAAACTAAAATAGGAACTGATAGAATTGAACCACCACTACCAATTAGCCCTAAAGTAATTCCAACAAAAACAGCAAGTATATTTCCAATAATATGATTGACTTCCATTTATTTTTCTAATAGTTTTTCATACATTTCAATATATTTTTCAACACTTACTTTTGTCATCAATTCGCCAATTAAATCATAAGGAATATCGTCTAATTTTTTAAATCGAACACAACTTTTTCCCATATCTAATTTAGATTTGCAATGTTTAGGATATTCTGCAACAAACCAATCATGAAGATTTTTGTTGGCATAAAGAACCATGTGATAAATATTAATAGAATTCTTTTGAGAAGCAATATTAAAAAAACCTAATGGCAATTTAGGATCACAATGATATCCTTTCGGATAAATTGAATGTGGTACAACATAACCCAACATGCCATAACTCATAACTTCTTCTAATCCTTTAGGCAGATTTCGATTGACAACATCACGAAGTTTTTGCATTGCTGCTTTTCTATCTTCAGGTAATTCGTCTATGTATTGATCGGGTGTTGTAGCTTTAGATTGCATAAGTTGGAGTTAATTTGTAACAAATATAAAATTTAGTCACTAATTGAAGTAAATAAAAGTAATAATAAATATTTTTAATAGATTTACATTCGAATATTTTTTGATAATTATATATGGCACACAAAAATCAGTTACGCAAAGACAAAACTTGTTTGAACTGCAATTATGTAGTAGAAAATCGTTTTTGTTCTAATTGTGGTCAAGAGAATTCAGATACTAGAAAAACTTTTTTTCATTTATTTGTCCATTTTTTTGAAGATTTAACGCATTATGAAAATGCTTTTTGGAAAACAATAAAAAATCTATTATTACGTCCTGCATCGCTTACAAAAGAGTATTTATCTGGAAAGAGACTTTCCTATTTGGCTCCTGTTCGATTGTATATTTTTATTAGTTTCGTTACCTTTCTTTTAATTGCTATCTTTCCAAATGACAAAAAATCTGACTTTATACAAATCAACGATAAATCAAATGGAAAAGCAAAAAATGAATATTACAATTATGAAGATGAAGTAAAACAAGAAGAAATTAAAGATTCATTGGCTTTAGATTCCATTCATAAATCTAAACCAAGTAGTGAAGAGTTAAAAATTGAAGAGTTAAAAAACAAGGGAATTCTAAAACCTGTTGAAGCCGACTCGTTGAAGAAGTTTATTCAATTAGCCAAAAAAGATAAAGATATTGAAAAAGCAAATAGTCTTTTCAATTCAGGATATAAGTCGATTGCTCAAATGGACTCTATTAGAAAAGTAAATCCCGATGAAATTGATGATATAGAATATTGGTTGGCAAAAAAAACTATTCCGTTAAATGATAAATACACTAATAGTGAACTTTGGGAAAAATTTACAGAAGAAGCAAAGCATAATTTTCCGAAAACACTATTTATTTACATGCCGCTATTTGCATTTGTGTTATGGTTATTTCACAACAAAAAGAGGTGGTATTATTTTGACCATGGCATTTTTACTTTACATTATTTCTCGTTTTTATTGTTAGTAGTTTTAATTCTATTTTTGACAAATAAATTGCTTGGCTATTTCGATCACTTTATAGTTATCAAAGTAGTGAAATCTTTAATAAATTTTGTGGGATATCTTTGGATGTTTTACTACTTCTTTCCTGCGCATCATCGCTTTTATGGAGAAAGTAGAACGATATCTTTCTTTAAGAGCATGGGATTACTATTAATAAATATCATATTAATATCAATCGTATTACTACTTTTTGTAGTTTACACTTTTATAAACATACACTAATCATGAAAAAAATACTCTCATTTGGGACCTTATCATTACTAATAATTGGTTGTTCAGGAAGCCAACCCACAACAGTCAATAAAGTAAACACTCCAATTGATGTAAACAGCTACATTAATACTATTACTTCAAGCGAATTAAAAACACATTTAGACATAGTTGCATCCGATGAAATGCAAGGTCGAGAAACAGGAAGTGAAGGTCAAAAAAAAGCCGGACGTTACTTAATCGAACAATATAAAAAAGCTGGAATTCCTTTTCCAAAAGGCGCTACAAGTTATTATCAAACTGTTCCTGCAGCTTTCATGAACAAACAATACAATGAAAACTTACCTGATTCAGAAAACATCTGGGCATTTATTGAAGGAACAGAAAAACCTGAAGAAATTGTAGTAGTTTCAGCACATTACGATCATGTTGGGATGAAAAATGGAGAAGTTTATAATGGTGCCGATGATGATGGTTCTGGAACCGTAGCACTTTTAGAAATCGCTCAAGCATTCGAAAAAGCTAAGAAAGAAGGACACGGTCCAAAACGTTCCATTTTAATTTTGCACATGACTGGTGAAGAGCATGGCTTATATGGTTCGAGTTATTATTCTCAAAATCCACTATTTCCATTAAAAAATACGGTTGCCGATGTAAATATTGACATGATTGGTCGCCGTGATGATGCGCATAAAGACAGTAATAATTACATTTATTTAATTGGCTCAGATTATCTTTCAACTGACTTATTTAATATTTGTGAAGCAGTTAATACGAAATACACACACTTAAACATTGATTATAAATTTAATGATAGAAAAGATCCAAACCGATTTTATTACCGTTCAGATCATTATAATTTTGCAAAACACGGAATCCCAGTAGTATTTTTATTCAACGGAGTTCACGCCGATTACCACAAAGCAAGTGATGAAGTTGATAAAATTGAATTTGATGCTTTAACTAAAAGAGCGCAATTAGGATTTTCAATTGCTTGGGAAATAGCTAACCGTGATGCTAGAATTGTGGTTGATAAAGATGGGAAATAAGGTTTTTATATTTAATTTTGCATGATATGTTTCTCCCTTATTTTATTGACAGATAAGAGATTATGTGTTTTCAGCTAAAATACAACTTCTTGCGAAAGATAAACGTGAATTTTGCACTTTTCTCGCAATAGCATAAAGCAGCTGTTAACATCTGTTGTTTTTTAACCAAAAGAAATACCATTTTGGATTATAAAAATTATTGCACAAGCGATTATGATCAATTCGATTGTCCAAATCCATTTGTTATTCATTCCTTTAACGTTAATAACCAAACGTTCAATTACAATTAAGGTTCCATTAAATATTGCTGCAATTAAGGAAATCAAACCAGCAAGAGCCATTCCTCCTTTATTGTCAATTAATAAATAATATAGTGTGCAAAATATTAGAATTATTTCCAAAGGAACTAAAACTAAAAATAATGGAGTTACCTTAATTTTATTCATTTTTAGCATTTTCTGAGCTACAATAGCTGTTAACGTTTCCAGGCTTCACGAGGTTGCGGACTTCGGAACCGAGTATTTTCTGTTACTACTAAATTTCTTGCGAAAGATAAACATAATTTTTAGCAATTTACCCGCAATCTCGTGAAACCTGTGTTAGCAGAAGTTTAATCTATTTCGTTTAAGCAGTTAAGAATATTTAAAAATTGCTTAAATTCTATATTTTGTGGATAAAAGTCACTTACTTCTTTAGTTTCATAATATGAGTAACATCTATATTTTTCACCAACTTTAAATTCTATAGAGTCCTCAAAAGGATGACTATATCCTATTCCTGCACCTGATATTTCGTTTAAATCTAAATCATAATAGTATTTTCCTAATTCTACTTTTTGACTATCAGGCAAAGAAAAAATATTATTATTGACTAAAGTTTTGAAAATTTTATCAAGTTTTACTGAATCGGTTATTTTTAAAACATCATATTTTTCATTTTGCTCATTGTATTTGTATTTTGTAAGTTTCCATGAGCTGTCATATGAAAGTGATATATACTGCTTAGATCTCATAATGAAAATTCTAATTTCAATTTTATTTTTAGATTCAAATATTGAAGAAAAATGATTTCTCCATACATTCTTTTCTTCATTTTGAATAGAAGTTGAATCGCAAATAATATTTCCTAAATATATTTTATTCTCTTGTGAAAATCCAATTTTAGAAATCATGAGAATTAATAAAAATGATATTATGATTTTGTTTTTCATAAATTGCTGCTAACTTATAAATTTACGAACTTCTAATCTAAAACCGCTTCTTATATTCCTCCAACAACTTTTCAGAGAAGAATAAGGAAGAATACGATTCATTAGCCTGCTGGTTGTTTTTTTCAAAATCGGCTAATTTATCTAAATACAACTTTAATTGGGTTTTGGTTAGTAAATTTCTGTAGTCGTCTTCTTGACGAATCAACGTTTTAATATACAAAGCCGTATCCTTTTCATCTTCGGTTGCATTCATTTTATTAAATAATACCAATAATTCTTTGTATTGATTGATAAATAATTCTTTAAATATAGGATTCTGTTCTTCAGTGTAGTTAACGATTCCATAAGTGATTTTACCTTTAGTTTGCCAAAAAGCAGTTTCGCCTTGTTCGCCCATTTTTACAAAATTTTGCATTACTGCAACTTTCAATTTGATTGATTTTTCAAATTGAGCTTGAACCAAAATAGGAAATAAAAATAAAAACAAAAGTTTTTTCATTACATCAAAATAATAAAACAAAATTAAGAATAAATTAAAATTGACAATGGATTTAACCAAAAATTAGCAAAAACGAAAACTATTTACTTAATTTGAGAACTATTAACAAACCAAATTAATGAAAAATTTAACCATCCAAGAAATTAATGCTGTATTAAATGGTGAAATTGTCGGAACCACTTCACATTCTGTATCAGCTCCAGAGCAATTAGAAATCGCTTCTGAAACTGAAATCTCTTTTATAGGAAGCAGAAAATATGAAAAACTATGGGAATCATCAAAAGCATGCGCAGCTATAGTAAATGAAGATATTTCAATCGAACCAGGCGAAAATAAAGTATTCATCAAAGTTAAAAATGCCGATTTAGCAATGTCGCAAGTACTAGAACTCTTCGCTCCTGCTCCACCACAATTCAGTCATGAAATTCATCCAACTGCCGTTATTGATACAACTGCAAAAATCGGAAATGGAACTCGAATTGGCGCAAATTGTTATGTTGGTCCAAACGTAGTTTTAGGCGAAAATGTAACATTATATCCAAATGTAACAATACTAGACGAATGTATAATTGGTAAAAATACCACGATTTGGTCAGGTGCAGTCGTTCGTGAACGTTGTCATGTAGGTGCATATTGCATTTTACATCCAAATTGTACTATTGGTGCCGACGGATTCGGATTTCGACCTTGTCCAGAACGCGGATTGGCAAAAATTCCTCAAATCGGAAATGTAATCATAGGAAATAATGTAGAAATTGGTGCCAATTCATCAGTTGATAGAGGAAAATTTAGTTCAACTGTATTAGGTGATGGTTGCAAAATAGATAATTTAGTACAAATTGGACACAATAGTAAACTAGGAAAGTTTTGTATAATGGCTGGAAATAGCGGATTAGCTGGTTCAGTTACACTAGGAAACGGAGTAATCATTGGCGGAAGCGCTTCTATAAAAGACCATTTAACACTTGGTGACGGCGCCATGATTGGAGCTGGTTCAGGCGTAGCTGCTGATGTACCAGCTGGAAAAACAATGTTAGGTTATCCAGCAGTTGAAGCTAGAACTGCATTAAAACAATGGGCAATTCTTAAGAGAATGGCAACTGAATAACTATTCAAAATCTATAAAAACAAAAAAAGCCTTGAATTTCTTCAAGGCTTTTTAATTAAGGGTGGATGACCGGGTTCGAACCGGCGACTTCCGGCACCACAAACCAGCGCTCTAACCAGCTGAGCTACAACCACCATTTTAACGAGTGCAAATATATTGCAAAACTTTTATTCTCACAAAGAAAATTTGAAAAAATTATATCAAATTTTCTAAACTATTGACTGCCAAATATCTTTCTGCAGTAAATCCTTCAGCGTAACTCGTTCCTGTGATTCTGCCTAAGTCTTGTGCTCTATATTTTACACTATCCAAAAAGTTTTTTGAACTAATTGGCGATTCAGGTTCTTTAGAATTCGGGTCATAAAACTGAGAGCTATAGGCTAAAATGGCTTCAGTTTTAACATCAATAAATTCAGATATATCAACCACAAAATCAGGTTCTAAATTCTTCCATTGAATGTAATGATAAACCACTTTTGGACGCCAAGCTACTTGATTTTCTCCATTCAAATTAGTTTCAATCATTCTTAAACCTGATAAAAAACAAGCATCAGAAACTAATTTACTTCCTTTTCCATGATCAATATGTCGGTCATCAACAGCATTGCAAAGCACAATTTCTGGTTGGTATTTTCGTATCATTTGAATAATTTTCATTTGATGTGCTTCATCATTGACAAAAAAACCATCGCGCATATCCAAATTTTCTCTCACGGTTACACCCAAAATTTTAGATGCTTTCTCCGATTCTGCATTTCGAATTTCAACCGAACCGCGAGTTCCCAATTCGCCACGAGTTAAATCAATAATTCCAACTTTTTTACCCAAGCTTATTTCTTTTGCAAGCGTTCCGCCACAACCCAATTCAACATCGTCTGGATGTGCACCAAATGCTAATATATTTAATTTCATATTTCTAATTTATTTTGTAAAGTTATTATTAATTAATGTATTAAAACTAATAATTGCAATTAACTAAAATACATTAAAAGCACATTTTTGAATAAAAACTAATTTCAATTATAACTACATTTTCAATCTGAGATTCTCTAATACTTCATTGAAATACTAAAAATCAGTATCAAACTTGTTTATAAAACCTTTTTCATTGTTTGCGATTTGTTAACCGTTTCAATATATTCTTTCTCAGGATTACTACCTTTATTAATTCCGCCACCAACATACAATCGAGCTTGCTCATTTTCTATTTTCATACAGCGTAAATTCACAAATAAATCGGAACAATTTTCTTTATAAGTCAAAAAATCTTTATTCCATTCGCCTAAAAACCCTGCGTAAAATTCTCTATTATACGCTTCATTTTTCAATATAAATTCTTTTGCTGCATCTTTTGGAAATCCACAAACTGCTGGAGTTGGATGCAAAAGTTGAATGCTATTTTCTAAATCAGATTGGTTTTCAAATGTAGCTTCAATGTCTGTTTTTATATGAATTAAGGAACCTGCTTTAAAATCGTACGGTTTTGAAAAAGAAACATTTTTGGCATATTTTTTTAAATATTCAACAATGTAATCTGTAACAATCTGTTGTTCATTAATTTCTTTATTAGACCACATAACCATTTCTGAACCAGTATTTAATATAGTTCCAGCTAAAGAAACAGTTTGAATTTTATTTTTATCTATTTTCAAAAATTGTTCTGGCGTTGCTCCCATCCACAAACCTACTTTTGGATGGAAAAAAACATATTTAAAAGCGTTTTGGTACTGAAAAATCAATTTATTGAAAACTACTTCTAAATCGAAATCTACAACATCAATAGTTTCGGTTCGTGACAAAACTACTTTTTGAAAAGTTCCGTTTTCGATTTCTTGAACAGCTTTTTCAACAAGTTTTTCGTGATTCGTTTTAGCAACTAAATCTGTTGGAAATTGTTTATCATTTGAAAAAACAAAATCGTATGTTTCAACATTTTCAAAATAAATATCCGATTGCGACTCTGGGATTAAAAACCTTTTTTCATTATCAAAAGAAACAAAAGCAAAACCAGAATCAGCATTATTTAATTCAAATAATTTATCATTCTTTTGAAATAAAGCTATAATTTTTTCAGAATTAGGCTTGCAATAACACACAAACGGAAGTTGTTTTTTAAAATGTACTTTTAGTGTATCAAATAAAATACTCATCGTCCTTTGCTTGGTAAAATCATATTGGTCAATTTGCATAACGAAATCAACTTTTCATTTTCATCAACAATTTTAATTTCCCATAAATGAATGCTTGCACCTTTATGAATGATTTTGGCAGTTGCAGTTACTATTCCTTCACGTTTGCTTCTTACATGGTTTGCCGAAATTTCAATACCACGAACTTCTTGTTTTTCTGGATTAACAAACATTATTGATGCGGCACTGCCAACACTTTCGGCTAAAGCTACCGATGCACCGCCGTGAAGTAATCCCATTGGTTGATGAACTCTTGAATTTACTGGCATTGTTGCAACCAAAAAATCTTCTCCAGCATCAGTATATTCAATTTCGAGCGTCTCCATTAATGTGTTTTTAGACCACTCGTTACACAATTTCAGCATTTTTTCTTTATCGAAAGACATAACTTTTTTTTTACAAAATTAGTGAATATTTTAGTTGAAATTGGCTGGTTGATAATTTATACAGACTAAAAAGATTTTTTTTACGTTATCTGTTTTTGAATAAATCCTACTTTTGAATTTTCAAATTAATACTTATATTTACAAAAATTAGATTCAACAATGCGTAAATTACTATTTTTATTACTAGCTGGAATTGCCATAACATTAACTTCTTGTAGAAACGATTTTTCTTTTGAGCCAAGTACAGGCGGTTTAGAATTTTCAAAAGACACAGTTTATTTAGATACTGTTTTTACCAATATTGGTTCAAGTACGTACCGATTGAAAGTTTACAACAGAAGTAATAAAGACATTTCTATTCCGAAAGTTCAATTGGGCAAAGGAACTAGCTCAAAATACCGAATTACAGTTGACGGAATGACAGGCGATGCAGGCGCACAAGGAAAAATATTTAGTAATGTAGAACTTTTAGCTAAAGATAGTTTGTTCATTTTTATTGAAGTAACCAGTGACGTTGCAAGTGCCAATCCAACTGATTTTCTGTACACTGACCAAATTCAGTTTTCTAATGTTTCTGGTGCACCGCAAACAGTAGAATTGGTTACTTTGATTCAAGATGCCTATTTTATTCGTCCGAATAGAACTGAAGTTACGCCAAACGTCTACAACTATGAAGAAATTAATCTTGGTGTTGATGATACCAATCAACAAGTTGTAACCGTTGGTCATACTTTAGATCATAGTCATCCTAACAATGGTGACGAATACCATTGGAGTAATTTAAAACCTTATGTAGTTTATGGTTATGCGTTGGTTCCAAATAATGAAACGCTAATTGTTGATGCTGGCGCACGAGTTCATTTTCATGCAAATTCAGGTTTGATTGTAGCTAAAAATGCTACTTTAAAAATTAACGGAATCGCGCCTACCGACAACAATCCTGAAAATAGTACTAACGAAGTTGTTTTTGAAGGCGACCGATTGGAACCAAGTTTTTCAGAAGTTCCAGGACAATGGGGAACGATTTTATTTTATTCAACAAGAACAGATAATACTTTAAATCATTTAACTCTTAAAAATGCAACTGTTGGATTGTTAATGCAAAATTTAGCCCTGTTAACAGATACTGATAAACCTCAAGTTACTATTACTAATTCTCAAATTTATAATTGTTCAAATGTTGGAATTCTGGCTAGAAAAGCAATTGTTTCAGGACAAAATTTAGTAATTAATGCTTGTGGTCAAGCTAGTTTTGCTGGAACTTTTGGCGGAACTTATAACTTTGCACATTGTACTTTTAATAACAATTGGAACAGTTCTAAACAGGTTGCAGTTTTATTGAGTAATTATTTAGAAACTGATACTGCTATTTATGTCAGTGATTTGACCACCACAAATTTCAATAATTGTATTATTTATGGAAGCAATCAAACCGAATTATTATTAGATAAAAAAACAGAAGGTAATGCGGCATTTAATTATAAATTCAACCATTGTTTGATTAAATTTAATAGCACCTCTTTAGCAAATACCGGATTGTATAATTTCACCGATACAAGTGCAGGTTCGAATTATGATTCGCCTTATGTTGCAACAAGTTCTACAGTTTTTAATCCAAAATTTAAGAATGTAAATGCTAACAAACTTTGGTTGAACGAAGCTTGGAATGTTGCAATGACAAATGATGCTACTTATAGCAATTTTAATGATATTGTTGGTAATTCAAGAGCTACAGGAACAGTTGCTTTGGGTGCTTACCAATTTGTTCCTTAAAAACTTTAATTTTAAATAGGAAAGGTTTCAGTTATACTAATTGAAACCTTTTTTATAAAATAATATTGTCAAAAACTCGTTAAAAACTATTGAAAACTCATTTTGTCAGTTGCGCTTTTTAAACTAAATTTGCACAACTACAAAACACAACACAATGATTCATTTTTTCGGAAACGAAACTACTACTGTATTTGCTGTGCAATCACACAACGAATTGTCGGCAGAAACTATCTCAAAATTAAACTGGCTTTTTGGCGACGCTCATAAAATAAATAAATCCGTTCTCGCGGATTTTTTTGTTGGACCACGTGCCGCAATGGTTACGCCTTGGAGTACGAATGCTGTAGAAATTACTCAAAATATGGGAATCGAAGGCGTCATCAGAATTGAAGAATTTCAAATAGTTTCTGAATCATTTTCAGATTTTGACCCAATGCTTTCGCAAAAATATACGGAACTAAATCAAGAAATTTTCACAATAAATATCCAACCCGAACCAATTCTTGAAATTGATGCTATTGCGGCTTACAACAAACAAGAAGGTTTAGCACTAAACGACGAAGAAGTTGACTACTTAAACAATTTAGCTAAAAAAATAAACCGAAAACTAACAGATTCAGAAATCTTTGCATTTTCTCAAGCCAATTCTGAACATTGCCGTCATAAAATATTTAATGGAACATTTATTATTGATGGCGTTGAAAAAGAAACTTCGCTTTTCAAATTAATTAAGAAAACATCTTCTGAAAATCCGAACGATATTATTTCCGCTTATAAAGATAATGTGGCTTTTGTAAAAGGTCCTAAAGTAACGCAGTTTGCTCCAAAAAGTGCTGACAAACCTGACTTTTACGAAGAAAAAGAATTTGAATCCGTACTATCATTAAAAGCAGAAACCCACAATTTTCCAACAACAGTTGAACCATTTAATGGAGCAGCAACTGGTTCGGGTGGAGAAATTAGAGATAGATTAGCTGGTGGACAAGGTTCGTTGCCATTAGCTGGAACTGCGGTTTACATGACTTCGTATTCAAGATTAACTGATAATCGAAAATATGAAGAAGCAATGGCTGAACGTCCGTGGTTGTACCAAACACCAATGGATATTTTGATAAAAGCATCCAACGGAGCATCCGATTTTGGAAATAAATTTGGACAACCACTAATTACTGGTTCGGTTTTGACTTTTGAACATAACGAGCACTTCGACGCTTCGACAAGCTCAGCGCAAGCAAGAAAGTTAGGCTATGATAAAGTCATCATGCAAGCTGGCGGAATTGGCTACGGAAAATTAAATCAAGCCATAAAAAAGAAACCACAAGAAGGCGATAAAATTGTAATTCTTGGTGGTGAAAATTATAGAATCGGAATGGGTGGCGCTGCAGTTTCGTCTGCTGATACCGGAGCTTTTGGCTCTGGAATTGAATTAAACGCAATCCAACGTTCCAATCCTGAAATGCAAAAACGCGCTGCCAATGCCATTCGTGGATTGGTAGAAAGTGACAACAATCCTATAGTTTCTATTCACGATCATGGTGCTGGTGGACATTTGAATTGTCTTTCGGAACTTGTAGAAGAAACTGGCGGATTAATAGATTTAGATAAGTTACCAATTGGCGATCCAACGCTTTCTGCTAAAGAAATTATCGGTAACGAATCACAAGAACGAATGGGATTAGTTATTGGTGAAAAAGACATCGACATTCTTCAAAAAATTGCAGACAGAGAACGTTCGCCAATGTATCAAGTTGGAGATGTTACTAACGACCACAGATTTACTTTTGAGTCAAAAACTACTGGAGCAAAACCAATGGATTATGCCTTGGAAGATTTTTTTGGAAGTTCGCCAAAGAGCATCATGACCGACAAAACTATTGCTAGAAATTATAGTGATTTAGAATATTCTCAAGATAAAATTCCGATGTATATCGAGCAATTATTTCAACTTGAAGCTGTCGCTTGTAAAGACTGGCTAACCAATAAAGTCGACCGTTGTGTTGGTGGAAAAGTTGCCAAACAACAATGTGTTGGACCATTACAATTACCATTGAATAATGTTGGTGTAATGGCATTAGATTATAACGGAAAAGAAGGAATTGCAACTTCAATTGGGCACTCACCGATTTCGGCATTGATTGACCCAAAAGCTGGAACTAGAAATGCTATTGGTGAAGCGTTATCGAATATCGTTTTTGCACCTTTAAAAGATAATTTGAAATCGGTTTCACTTTCTGCCAATTGGATGTGGGCTTGTAAAAATGAAGGTGAAGATGCTCGATTGTATGAAGCCGTTGAAGCCTGTTCAGAATTTGCCATCGAATTGGGAATCAATATTCCAACAGGAAAAGATTCGCTTTCTATGAAGCAAAAATATCCAAATGATGAAGTGATTGCACCTGGAACTGTTATTATTTCGGCGGCTGGAAATTGTTCGAATATTACCAAAGTAGTGGAACCTGTTTTGAGATTCCATAGCGATGGAACGACAGTTGGTTCTATTTACTACATCAATTTATCGCAAGACGATTTTAAATTAGGCGGAAGTTCGTTTGCTCAAACCTTAAATAAAATTGGTTCGGAAACACCAACCATTAAAAATTCTAAATTTTTCAAAAAAGCATTTAATGCTATTCAAAATTTAATAAAAGACAGACAAATTGTTGCTGGTCATGACATTGGAAGTGGTGGATTAATTACAACTTTATTGGAAATGTGTTTTGCTGATGTGAATTTGGGTGCTAAAATTTCGTTTGATGCTTTCGCAGAAAAAGATTTAGTTAAGATTTTATTTTCTGAAAATATTGGAATTGTACTTCAAGCCAAAGATGATAAGATATTTGAAAAAGCATTTGAAGGATTAGAAATTTTCAAAATTGGAACTGTTGAAAATTCTGATTATTTAGAAATTGATAGTTTAAAATTTCAAGTTTCAAGTTTCAGAAAAAAATGGTTTGAAACCTCTTATTTATTAGATCAAAAACAAACCAAAAATAATAAAGCACAAGAGCGTTTTGATAATTTAGGTAAGCAAGTTTTGGAATATAAATTTCCAAAACAATTTACAGGATTAAAACCAGTAATTGAAGAGAGTGCTTCGGCGAAAATGCCTCGCAATGACAGACCTAAAGCAGCCATTATTCGTGAAAAAGGAAGTAATTCAGAGCGTGAAATGGCGAATGCAATGTATTTAGCAGGATTTGATGTAAAAGACGTTCACATGACCGATTTGATTTCGGGAAGAGAAACTCTTGAAGATATTCAGTTTATAGGTGCTGTTGGTGGATTCTCAAATTCGGATGTTTTGGGTTCGGCTAAAGGTTGGGCTGGAGCCTTTAAATACAACGAAAAAGCAAACATTGCATTGAAAAAATTCTTTGAAAGAGAAGACACACTTTCTGTTGGAATTTGTAATGGTTGTCAGTTGTTTATGGAATTGGAACTAATCAATCCGGAACACGAAATTCACGGTAAAATGCTACACAACGATTCTAAAAAACACGAAAGTATTTTTACATCGGTAACGGTTCAGGAAAATCATTCAGTAATGTTAAACACATTAGCTGGTGCAACTTTGGGAGTTTGGGTTTCGCATGGCGAAGGAAAATTCAACTTGCCTAATGTAGAAAATCAGTACAATATTGTTGCAAAATATGCATACGAAGGTTATCCTGCAAATCCGAATGGTTCCGACTATAACACAGCGATGCTTTGTGATAAAACCGGACGCCATTTAGTTATGATGCCACATATTGAACGTTCTACTTTTCCTTGGAATTGGGCGTATTATCCAAATCATAGGAAAGATGACGTTTCGCCTTGGATTGAGGCTTTTGTGAATGCACGATTATGGATTGAAGATCTAAAAAAATAAAAAATGAATTTTAAGAAAGTCGCTTTACTAATTATTTTATTGTTTGTATCAAGTGGATTTGCGCAAATTACTATTACAGAAATTACTGCAAAAGAAACCAATCATTTTATTTGCAATGTAATAGGTTACCCCATAACTGGGTTATATCAATTTAAAGGAGCCGAACCAATTGTAGAATTACTTGAAAATGGAACAGGATATTATCAATTACACGACCAATTAAAAAGGCCAATTGTTTGGGGAGTTGAATGTTCTGAAAGTGGCGGTCCTAAATTTATAAAAGGTTTTGACTATTCTGCTTATACTTTATGGTATAAATATACAGATGACGAAAATGTTGAATGGATTTCTGTAGAGTTATCAGTACATTTTAAAAGCATGAAAATGTATATTCAAGGAGAACGATTAAAACTATACAAAGAAGAAAAATAATAGTAAAGTATTCAATTTCAATAAATTGAACTAAAAAATAAAAGGTAAAAAATTTTATTTAAAGAAAAAAATCGTAGTGTTAAATTATTTTAAAAATTAAAAAAAGCACTTTTATTCAAAGTGCTTTTTTTGTTAATAGTTGTAAATTTTTATTTTATTTCTTTTCGGTAGCAATTTGCTTTCTACTTTTATAAGCTTTTAAATATTCACCTTTAGGCTTTCCATCGTCAAAAGAGCTGAACATGAAAGGAAATGCTGCTTGATGACGCGCATCTTCATTTGAAAATCCTTCATATTCAATTCGATAAATAGCTGAATACATTTGCGCTCTTCCAATTCCGTGATAACAATGTATTAAAACAGGATAATTGGCTTTGTTATCCATGATTTTGAAAAAAGAATTCAAATTTTCTTGTTTTGGAACTTGATCTGAACCATTGTTAAAATAATTCACACCTGGAATTTTAGCAACGGCATCTTTTTCAGCAGTCAATTCAGCCGGAATTTCTGGATTGTTAACATCATCTCCAGTTCCAGGAAAACGCAAATCTACAATTGATTTAATATGATATTTTTTTACATAATCGGCAATTTCATCTGGCGGAATTACGCCACTTTTATAAACTTTACCATCAGTAATAGTCATAAAATTGTGATTGATGTGTCGGTCATAAATGTACTTTCCTGTTACTCCTAACACTAGAACAAGTACAACAACTAAAATTTTCTTTTTTAAACTCATCTTATTTATCTAGTTTTTTATCAATAATTCGCTCCATATAATCTTGTAAAAAGGCTTTGCAACGTTTTTCTAACAGATTCATTTCGGCATTTCGTTGACCAATTAAATTGATTTTTAAATCTTTGTCTTCTTTATAGTAAAATCCAACTGCTTTTTCTCCGTCAAAGGTACAAATATAATTGCCACTCATAATTTGATACTTATCAGATGAATAACGCATTACAAAAGGAGTAACTTTATCTTTACTAATCAAACTTCTACCCCAACTTCTAAACGGTTTTTCGTAACCAATCATGTCTAAAAGTGTTGGATAAATGTCTATTTGTTGTGCCCAATCATTGTTAACTCCAACATATTTTTCATTTGGTGTGTAAAATAAAATCGGAACCGTATGCAAATTTTGATCTTTATAATAATCATCATAATAGATTAAATTATCATGATCGGCAACCAATACAAAAATAGTATTATTGTACCAAGATTGCTTTTTAGCGGCTTTAAAAAATTGTTTTAATGAATAATCGGTATAGCCAATACATTGATGAATAGGATTGTCACCTTTAGGAAACTTACCTTTGTATTTATCAGGCACAACATAAGGTTCATGTGAAGAAACCGAAAATAATGTTGCCATAAAAGGCGTTTTCTTTTGCGTAAGCGTCTTGTTGAAATACTGCATGAAAGGCTCGTCCCAAATTCCCCAAGAACCATCAAAATCAGCATCGTTATTGTATTCGTTTTTGCCGTAATAATGATCAAATCCTAAGATATTTCCGAAGCCCAAAAAGCCCATTGAACCATTGGGTGCGCCATGAAAAAAAGAAGTATCATAACCTTGGCTTTTTAAAATAGAAACCAATGATTGTATTTTTTGTTTTGGATAAGGTGATGATGTAAAAGCATCCTTAAACGATGGTATTCCTGCAATTACAGACGACATTCCGTGTATGGATTTATATCCGTTGGCATACGCATTTGTAAAAATCAAACTGTGTTGTGCTAGCGAATCTACAAACGGAGAATAACCTCTGTATTTAGGATCTTTAATGCCTTTATTGAACGAACTTATGTATTCTCTACCGTAACTTTCTAAAATTAAAATTACAATATTGGGTTTTGTTTTTGGGTTGTTATGGTACTCTTTTACAGGAACTAACAACGAATCTATTGTGGCTTTATCAACTAAATTTACCTTTTTAAATGTGTTGGTATTCCAAGTTCTTATTATAGCAAATGGTGTATTCAATACAAAATCAGCTTGAGAAGCATCAGTTACAAATCGGCTTGCATCTAGTAAATTAATTGGTCGCGTACTTTTCTTGAAATCGCCTCGAATTCCGCCAATAGATAGTGTGGCGAATAATAGGAAAAATAAAATAGAAGAACCAAAATAGTAAACAGATGGTTTTTGTTCAACAGAACTATATTGTATTTTTTTGTAAAGATAAATCCAAAGAAATGCACAAAGAAAAAACAGTAAAAATACGTGCCAATATTCTAAAATAAAATTAAAAAACAAAGCACTTTTATTACTTTCATTTTCTAAAGTATCTAGCGATGCTCGTGTACTTCTATTAAAAGTATATCGGTAATAAATAAAATCAATAAAGTTGGTTGCGTAAAAAAATAAATTGGTACTAAAATATAAATAAAATAAGACTTTTTGAAAGGCTTTTTTAGTATTAATTACCAACGGAAGCAACGATAAAACTATAAATAATGAATTGCAATAAATTAAAGTTGTGGTATCAAATGCCAATCCGTGATAAGATAATGACACAAAATCAGCTATTGATTCGATTTTTACTAATTTGAAATTATAAATAAAAAACAATAATCTTGCAATAAAATAAAACACGTAAGCTATTATAATTCTATATATCAGAATTTTATACTCGTTTAATCTCGGAAAATACTTCATTGAGAATTTGCTTTTATTGTGTTACAAAATTACATATTTAGTAGTCACTATTATAAATTTTAAATAAATATTGTGAATGATTATATTATTAATTAATTTGCATCAAATTTAACCACAATGACCTCAATTACTAGACTATTTGATTTTCCTTACCATCAATTAGATAAATATAATATTCCGGATGCATTAGTAACCAAGCAAAACGGACAATGGATTAAAACTTCAACCCAAGAATATATTGATAAAGCCAATACTATTTCTAGAGCATTGTTGCGTTTAGGCATTCAAAAAAATGATAAAATTGCTATAATTTCTTCTAATAATAGAACCGAATGGCATATTATGGATATTGGAACCTTACAAACTGGTGCGCAAACAGTGCCAATTTATCCAACAATATCTGAAACTGACTACGAATATATTTTAAATCATTCTGAAGCAATGTACTGCTTTGTCTCGGATGAAGAAGTTTTACATAAAGTAAATGTTATAAAAAGTAATGTTCCAAACCTAAAAGAAGTCTATTCATTTAATGAAATCGAAGGTTGTAAAAACTGGAAAGAATTACTCGAATTAGGAAAAGACAACAGCAATCAAAATGAAGTTGAAGAAAGAAAAAACAATGTAAAATCTCTTGAACTTGCTACTATAATTTACACATCTGGAACTACTGGAAAGCCTAAAGGTGTTATGCTTTCGCATAATAATATTGTATCTAATGTGTTGGATTCTGCAAATAGAATTCCGTTTGATGCAGGAAAAAGTCGTGCCTTGAGTTTCTTGCCAATTTGCCATATTTACGAACGAATGGTAACTTACATTTATCAATATTATGGAGTTTCAATTTATTTTGGCGAATCAATCGAAAAAATTTCTGATAATGTAAAAGAAGTGCAACCTAATGTAATGACTGGCGTGCCACGACTTATTGAAAAAGTGTATGAAAAAATTATTGCAAAAGGTTCCGAATTAACAGGAATAAAAAAGAAATTATTCTTTTGGGCAGTAGAAATCGGATTAAAATATGAACCAGACAATTCCAACGGTTTTTGGTATGATTTTCAATTAAAAATTGCAAGAAAGCTAATTTTTAGCAAATGGAAAGCTGGTTTAGGTGGAAAATTAGACCTAATTGTTAACGGAAGCGCAGCTTTACAACCAAGATTAGCACGAATATTTGCAGCTGCAGAAATTCCTGTGATGGAAGGTTACGGTTTATCGGAAACATCGCCAGTAATATCTGTAAATGATCAACGAAATCATGGTTTTAAAATTGGAACTGCTGGACGAATAATTGATAATGTAGAAGTTAAAATTGCTGCCGATGGCGAAATTCTTTGCAAAGGTCCAAACGTAATGATGGGTTATTACAAAGACGAAGTTTTGACCAAAGAAGCTATTGTTGACGGCTATTTTCATACTGGTGATATTGGCGAAGTTGATGCTGATGGATTCTTGAAAATTACCGATAGGAAAAAAGAAATGTTCAAAACCAGTGGCGGAAAATACATTGCACCACAACTTATAGAAAACACAATGAAACAATCGCGTTTTATTGAGCAAATTATGGTTATTGGTGCCGATCAAAAAATGCCTGCAGCCTTCATTCAGCCTAATTTTGAATTTGTAAAAGAATGGGCAAAAATTCACAATATAACTATTGGAACAACAAACGAAGAAATTATTACAAACCAACAAGTAATTGATAGAATTCAACAAGAAGTTGACACACTAAACGAGAAATTTGGCAACTGGGAAAAAATTAAAAAGTTTGAATTAACTCCAGATTTATGGACAATTCCAGCCGGACATTTAACACCAACCATGAAACTCAAACGAAAAGTAGTTATGGAAAAATACATTAATTTGTTTCATAAAATATACGATACAGTTTAACACGAAAGCACCTTTTTTGAAGGTGCTTTTTTTACTAAATAATGACTTGTATTACAATGCTATAATTTAATATAAGTTGTTGATATACCGTTTACGAATATAGTCTTATCTGAATGTAAAGTAATTAATGTTCTATCGCCTTCAAAAGTAATTTTAGAATTTTTCAATTCAAATGCTTTTTCAATCAAATTAGCAGTGTTAGCATGAGCATGAAAAAAACGTGGCAAATTTGTTGGATGTTGAAACGGAGTTTTTGTACTAAACAAAGTTTGACCAAAATAAAAATGCATAGGATAAAAAACCTGGTCAAAAGTGAATGACTCTTTGCTTTTAATATAAAAATAACGACCTTCATAATTATTATTCCTAAATTGCTTCGTGTATTCTTTTACAATTTCAAAATCGGAGAAAACTATTAAATCATAATCTGTTTTGTTTTCAATGGTCACGACTTCCTTAGATTTAGCATTTATATACGTAGCACTTATAAAATCAAAACCTGTCTTCAAAGTATCTGAATAATTACCAATGAACTTGATATTATTTTGCAATGGGTTTGAAAAACTTTCGTAAAATCCGTTAGACTTAAAATCCGATTGATTAGAAGGTTCCTCTTTTTTAAAATACATAATTCCGACTGCAATTACCAAAATAACAATACCCAAAAGACCTAACATAAATTTAAAATCACCCATAACCCTATTCCGAATCTTCAATTCATAAGGATCATTTGGAATATAAAACATATAGTGCAAACCCTTAAACATGGTTTCAAAAAATAACACAATTCCTGGCTTGTCAATATGATTAATCAATTCCAACATTTCTTGAGCTATCAAGCTTTTTACTTTAGCTTCTTTTTTAACCAAAACTTCAACCGGAAAAAGACTAACCAATTCAGCGACTTTTTTATACTCGCCTTCATTTTTCAATTTTCCAATACTAGTCATTTGATTTATGTAGCCATCCAATTTAAATTCTAATCGATAGGTTAATAAATCTAAAACTTCATTGGGAAGAATTTCTTTGTATTTCAACAATACTTTCAGCGCTGTAAAGTCTTGTTGTTCTAATCGAGTGATTATAAATTGATTTATTTCATTAGATAAATTAACCGATATTTCTTGTTTTAAAACGCTATAATCGTAATTATCAAAATTTGGAATACCATAATTTTTGAAGAAATCAAAACGTTCAAAAAGCAACGAATACAATTCTTCATTGGCTGGCAAAAACTGTAATATTGGACTATTATTTCGCAGTGCTTCTAGAAAACGCTCAACATCGTTGGTGTTGAATTTGGAGTTATCAATACGCACTTCGGTCTTCAATAACTTTTCATATCGCACTATCGTTTCCGAATCCAATTGCGATAGTGATTGAGGACTTAACTTCTTTAAATATTGATAACAATTTATAAAACTCATAGTTTATTTGATAGTATTCTAGACGAATATTTCAAAAATAGTAATTAAAATTTAAATGCTACTAACTTATAATTACAATCCTTATTTAGTGCGAATAATTTATAATTAAAATAGTTGTAATTGAAAACAATAATCCAATTCAAGCGTATTTTTAAAATGTAAAAAAATTAGAATACAAAGAACTAGAAAATTAATAGTATTCCATTTATAAAGTAATTTTACTTCAAAAAAATAAACTTAAAATCAAAATAATTATTTTATTAAACACAAAAACCACGAGCAATAACTCGCGGTTTTTCTTTATTTTACGAAAATCTCTTTCAATTGACCGATGACGTTTCCGCTTCCTGAAATGGTGATTTCACCAATTTTATCTGCGATTTTTTCAACGTATTCCATCTCTTTCAATTTCCACAACATTTCGTTTTCTTCCATCAATTTGGCAGTGTTCAACATGCTTCGCATTGCGGCAGTTTCCTCACGTCTCATTATGCTGTTGGCTTGCGCTTTTTTCTCGGCAACCAAAACCTGATTCATGATTTCTTTCATATCACCAGGCAAAATTACATCTCTAATACCAGCATCAGAAACTGCCAATCCCAAATCGTTGATTTTATCCGCTACTTGTTCCAAAATTTCTTTTGAAATAGTTTCTTTTCTGCTCAACAATTCGTCCAAAGTATAGTTTCCAACAAAAGCTCTTAAAGCCAATTGCATCACAACATACACTTGTTTTTCAAAATCTTTGTTGTTTACCAAAGCTTTCAAGGCATCAACCACTTGGTATCTCATATAAAAATTGATACGCAAAGCCGCTTTGTCTTTAGTCAACAATTCTTGACCTGAAATTTCCATTTGTTGCTGTCTGATATCTACATTTTTAACCTCAACCAAAATGGCGTTGTTCCAAAAGTAGTAAGTTCCGGCAATTAATTCTTTTACAAAAACTCCGTTTACAAACAATAAACCTTTTTCAAAGTTTGCTACTTGAAATTTTCTCACAAAAGTACGCAACTTCATATTTTCTAATAAAGTTACCGGAATTTGCTCGGTGATATTCACTTTAGATAAATCTACTTTTACAAATTCATTTTTGTTGTAGTTTTTCCAAAAAGCAAATCTTCCAGTAGACAAGATTTCTTTAAAAATGCCGTTGCTAGTGAACAAAACAATTTCGTTATCGGCAACCTCAACTACTTCCAACATCGAAGCCAACTGCTCATTTTGTAATAAAATATTCAACTCAATTGGTGCTACAAACGACTGATTCATTTCATAAATCATTATGTTTTTATCACCAAAAATCCAAAAAGCACCTTCTTGCAACACTTGCACTAATTTTCTGTTCTCAAATACCAAACCCACTTGGTAGGCATTAATTTTAATTTTTTTAATCATTATTTCTATTTGTTTAGCCACTAAGACACTAAGCCACAAAGGGTTTTAGTTTCGTCATGTATTATTAATTTGATAGCATAAGGTTCTAATCTTTAATCTATCCTTTCTCTTTTTTCTTTACTCTTTACTCTATTTTCTTTTATTATAAGAAAACCTGTTTGTCCTCATCCTCAGATACCGACGGAAAACAAAGTGTTTGTTCTTCCTTTACGTTGGTTTGCCATTCTATTTTACAAATTCAAAACTGTACGCAATCTTTATTTGTAATCAAATCTTAAAGCAATATAAATTCCAATAAAACCATTTCATTTTCAGGTCGTATCTTGAGTGCATCATTTGAACACTTTTTTTCTCCTTTGCCGACAAAGACAAACCTGTTTCTTTTTTTTGGTACATTCATTTTAAGAGCGAATGCAACTCTGGCGTTTTAGATTTTGAGTCTAAAAAGGTGACAACCGCTGTCAATCGCATCGAATTGCGAGTAGGATTCGAACCTACGTATCCAAATTACTATTGTTCTAACCTAACTGAACTATTCCGATTACTCGAAAGTGGGATTCGAACCCACGACCCATAGTGGAGATCATTTTTTGGAAAACAATCAAAACCTCCAAATCAAGTTGAACAGTACCACATCATTCGCCAAAGCGAAAAGAATACTACAATAGTGCTATACAGAAACACCCAACAAGACTCGTTTGATATTATTATAAATCAATGAACGTTTTTATTTCTTGAACAAAGATTTCAAAACCACTACGCAATTATTCTGCGTAGTAACTATTATTCAGAAATCCACTTAATTATAGTTTCTAGATAAGCCAATCTAATTTCTTCAAAACGTGTAACATTTGGTATGTGATTAACTTCTAAAAGTTGTTTCGAACCATCACTACAAACAATATAATCTGTTCCAATCATGTCCATGTTCATATGCTTCATTATATGTTGAGTATCTTTCAATAAATCTTGATCGACTTCCATAAAACAAGCTGAATCGGGATGTATTGACTTCAACCAAGTTGTACCTTCTAATTTTATTTGCCAAATGTGATTGCCAATAATCATAATACGAACAGCTTCACCTTGAAAATAAGGTTCAATTGTAGCTGCAAATTCACTTTTCCAATTACCAGTAAAACGGTGTTTGTTTTCACCACAATGCCAATTACCCCATTTTGCTACAGTATCATTTTGAACATTCATTTCCGCATCTGCCGAAATAAATCCTCTTGCAGAACCAAAATTGGTAAATTGTAACGCCTTAACCAAACACGGAATTTTTAATCGACAATCCATCATGCCAATTGGATTAGGAAAACAAGGTCCATTCCACAAAGCTAAACCAGTAATGAAATCAAAATCAGCATCATAAATACCATAATAGATAACTTTGTCAACAGGAAGCATACCGATTCCGTTTTCCTTTTCCATAAATAAAACGCCATCTTTTACAACAATCTTAGGAATAGATTGATGCCAAATAATGTGACCATTATAATTCGATTTTATAACTTGATACTCATCTAATTCAATACCAACTAACGCGATTCTGTTATATACTAACATGTTTTTTGTTTTTAAAAGTTATTTACTATTTTCGTTTTTTGTACAGAAAGAAGGATTGTTCACATCCTTTTTGATTGTTTTTTAAATGTGTTCACGAATGCAAAGCATTTCGAACCTTCAAAATTCAGATTCTAAATCTGACGCGTATACCATTCCGCCATTCCTGCATTTGTTGTTGATTCATCAGGACTCGAACCTGAACAGAGAGCTTCAAAGACTCTTATGCTAACCAATTACATCATAAATCAATTTAGTGGAAGTAGTAGGATTCGAGCCTACTCAGCAAAAGCAACAGATTTACAGTCTGCCTCAACTCTCCAACGTTGACGTACTTCCAAATTATTTGTCTGAGAAGCAAGATTCGAACTTGCGACCTCTCGCGTCCAAGGCGAGTAAACAACCACCGTTATCTTCTCAGAGGTAACTCAAAGTAGTTGGTATTGTAATTTGAGAGACAGTCAAAAACAACTACCATTCTTTGAGTTAGGTTCCTTTCTAAAACCTGCGATTCTGGAAGGATTCGAACCTTCAACCTTTGGCTTAACAAACCACCGCTCTACTGTTGAGCTACAAAATCTTTTGTGATCCCAAAAGGACTCGAACCTTTATCTAGTGCTTCGTAGGCAATTGCTCTATCCAATTGAGCTATGGAATCAAATTTATAAGCAAAAAAAAACACCTCGTTAAAGGTGCTTCATATCATAACATCGGAATACTACTACTCCACTTGCCTGTATTTTTGCACCATCTTATTTTTAAACCCAAAGTCTACACTCGGAGTTTGATTAAGTAGTATATTTTGTAAGCGATTTTTCATTTTTATTTTTTTTATTGTATATGTATATTTTTTTTCTTAAAACTAAAACCTGAAATCTGAATTCTAAAACCTGAAACCTGCTTTCTAATTTTCCGATGCAAAGATAAAGTCAAAAAAAAGGAACTTCCAAATTTATTTTTAATTTATTTTATTGATTATCAATTACTTATAATTATTTTTAGTCATAGAAAATCCTGTCCACTAATGCTGTAGATTTCTTTTCAGTGTCAAATGACTGTCTCTCATTTGGTTACTTTTCAAGCTTTATTTTGTTATATTTTTAAATTGCATCAAACATTTTTTTATTTTTTTTTATGCTGAACTTGTTTCAGCATCTCATTTTTAATTATTTCTTTCATTTTTACTGTTATAATTATCTTTTAAAACAAAAAAACGTCCTCTTTTGGAGGACGCTTTTGTATATTTTATATCGTTTGTTTGATTCTAACCCATCAATTCAACTTACCAAAATACACACCACGTCCTAATTGCGCCACAGGAAAATTTCCTAGTGAACAATCATTAGCTTGAATTAATAGTACGCGTGTATGTTTTTGTATGTTTTTCATTTCGTGGGCAAAAGTAGTTTATTTTTTTAAATGGGCAAGTTTTGGGTGGTTTCAATCAATACTTTCAATACCTTTTCAATATTTGGAGTTTCTGGTAAGGAAGCCTTTGGAATGTCTATCCCAAAGGATTTACTTCCTGAGATTACTTTGAATATGATTAGGTTTTGGGATTTTAAGGTCTGATGGTCATTAGTCAATAAAACGATTTATAGATTGTCTATACATCTCAGGAACATTAGTTATTGTCTTTTTAAAAATAATTTCTTCAGAGTCTATTTTTTCAATGTAATCATTTAAAATTTCAATATCTTCAAATGTTAAGCCATATCTTAGCATCCAAATTTCTTTTTTATTATCAGTTCCAAACTTTATATAATTTGCTAGCTTTATTGCTTTTTGATCACTAGAACTTTCATAATATTTTATAAATGAAGCATAAAATTTATCATTTAGTTTAAATCCTATTAATTTATCAATATAGTCATATGTATCAAATATTATTCTATCGTAATCAACATCTTTTGCTAAGTTATAAGCTCCATATAAAGGAAACCGCCTTAAATTCTTATTAGGAATTTCGTGAAATCCAGTTGTGTAATTTGCAGCAGAATTTTCATTGCTTCTTGAATGAGAATTAATAGCATGAGAATATCTATACCAACAAATCTGTTTGAAAGTTTTACCATAAACTCTCCATAACATAATTTTTATTGCCGTATTTAAAACATCCGCTTCAGCGTCACTTAAATTTCTATCCAGAAATGTTTCATACAACTTCCTGAAATTTGAATATAGTTCTAGTTTAAAATCAATATCATTACTAATTTTATCCAATGGAATTAATTCATTGTTTAAAAATACTGAGTTTAATATTTTTATAATAATATTTTGAGTATTAGGTTTATTTATGTTTTCAATTTCCTTTGGTGTCAAATTATATTCATCATCAAAACTTCCATCAATTATTGATTCTTTGAAATCATTATAATCATCATCTTTATCTTCAATTTTATCTAAACTGGATACCTCATCTAATACGTTTGAAGTCAACATAACTTTTCTAAAGCCACTCATGTTCGTTCTAATAATAACAGTACCGTAATCAAACTTATTATCAATTGATGATCTTCCAGCTCTACCAATTAAGTTTTTTAAAGCTAGCGATTCTTTTACTTCTAATCTATCAACAAATACAATATCAAAAGGCATATTAATCCCTTGCTCAAGAGTAGATGTAGCAAAACATATTTTACAAAGTCCTTCTTTTGTAAATTCTTCAATTAATATTCTGGTCTGCAATGGCATAGATCCATGATGTATTACGATACCTTTTTTCAAAAGTGAAATCATTTGTGAATAATAATTTTCACCTTCTACAGTATTTCCACCAGTAATTTTTATTAGTTCGTCAATATAATAATCAATCCTTTCGCTTTCAATTTCCTTACAAGAATCAATATATTCTTTAAAATCAGTAATTATTCTTCTATCATAAATTTTTTGCTTAGGAACATAAAATAAAACACTTCCTCCTTCTTTTAAAACTTTTTTTATTGGGTGAAATTCACATTTCACCTTACTAGTTCCCATTATGTCTTTGTCAATTCCAAAATGGAAAAAATCATTTCCTTGTTTTATAATAAAAATTTGCCCAACATTTTTTTGTTCATATGGCCTATCATCAGACTTATTTCTATCTAATTTATTTTTTATTATTTGCGATTCTGGATTTGAAACAAATGGATGTGCAAATACAAATTTCGCATCTGGATATTTTTTATATGCTCTTCTAACTATACTATCATAATATAATCCCCTTTTATCATTTTGGTTACTTAATTGAGCTTCATCGAAAAGAAATAAATCTATCACGAATTCTTCCTTATCTTTATATTTAAATAATTCCCTGCACCTTTCTGGCGTAACGATAAAAACATTTTTTTTTGACCTCTTCGTATTTATTTTATCAATAAATGTTAAGATATTTATTGTTTTGTCTTCAATACTATTACATAATTTTATATAATATTCGTTAATTAGTGCTCTAGACGGAACAACAACGACAACATCATTTTTGCATTCAATAATTTTTTTCATAAATACAAATGATTTTCCTGTACTCGTCGGAGCTGAAAAGCTGAAGCAATTATTACTATCTATACCTTTCAAAATATCTGCCTGTACCGGTGTTAAGTATTCATTATCATTAAGGTATTTTTGATACTTATCATGTAAAAATCTTTTATATTGACCAAAAACAGCCTCTCTCAAAGTTTCTCTAGGTACATTTTTGTAAAAAACGCTCATGAAGTTTAATATCGAATTTTTATGCAATTCAAACTTATCTCTTTGATAAATAAACAAATATGACAATATTTCCATATCTGTAATACTTACTGGGCCATTTTTAAAAAGTCTATCCAAAACATATGAAAAAATTTTTTCAACGTTTTTACTTGCAATAATATTTTTAATAACATCTTTCATAAATTTACCGCAATGCAAATTATTTCACTAAATTTTTTCATTTCTATAAAGTGTAAATTCTTAGATATATTTTTTAACAAGACATCTGTTTTTGTGCTTTTTGAAGAGAAAGCCGCAATAAATCCTTTTTCTTTTTTATTAAACTTTTCCAATGAATCTTTACTACAAAATCTGTCAAAGTCAATTAAATCTTCTATATCACTTTTATTTTTTTCAAATTTAATTATTTGCTCAAATGCTTTGCCATATGCATTTTTACTCGTTAAAAATTTAGCTTCTCCAAAAAGAAGAATATTTGAAAGATTTTCTGAGTAAAAATCAAATCCAGGATTTCCAATTTTTTGCTTCTTTATCAATTCGGCTAAAGGAATATCTAAATATTTAAGTTCATTTACGATGGCTTTACGTGCCAATTCAGAAACAACATATTCAGCTGAGCTACTCGTAATGCTACTGTCATTTGATTTAATTATATTATCTGCTATATGTTTTATAGTACTGTTTGCTCTTTCATTAAAACTTTCTAAAATATAACTCCCATCGAATTTACTTAACCAACTTAAATCCGATAATGATTGAAACACTTCTTTTAGAGTAAGTTTTATATCTGTTGGATCTATTCTTATAAAAGTTATGTTTGTGTCAATTTTATAATTTTCAACTATGTTATAACCTTTCATATCTTTATCTAATCAAATTAATAAAAACCCATCCAATTCATTTGCAATTTTCTCTCCAATTCACAAACCACTAGCCTTTTAATGATAAAACACCAACTTATGCAAAAATTCGTAAGTTAGGAATGCTGTAATTAACATTTCTCAAATTTAACAAATAATTTCTTAAAGCGATACACGTAAAACTACGTGATTATAATTTTTTATTAACTACAAATACCTAACAGGTTAAAAAAAACCTGTCAGGAAATGTATTTTCAATCAAATAGTTTCTAAAATATCCTGCTGTTTTCCCAACTAAACTATACGACTTACTTTGTTTGCGTAGCATGATTTGAACCTGCGACTTCCGAATTACATAACTTTCCAACAACCCACTGAAAACTGAAACTGAAAACTGAGACTGAAAACTAAACCCTAATCCTCACGACTACCATCATCAGCCATTCGAACCATTTTGGGCGTGAACTTTGCCACAACATCAACCAATTCTTCTTGGGCTTTCATCACCAAATTAATATCTTTGTACGCCATTGGAGCTTCGTCTAAACCTGCGCCAATCAACGTAACGCCGTGGTCTTTTAAGATGGTTTGCATTTCGGTTTTGGTAATGCTTTTGATGGCTTGCGTTCTACTCATTTGTCGTCCTGCTCCGTGTGATGCCGAGTTGATTGCGTTCTCTTCACCTTTTCCACGAACTAAAAATCCTGGTGCGGTCATACTTCCTGGAATAATTCCCATTACGCCTTTTCCTGCTGGCGTTGCGCCTTTTCGGTGTACAATAACTTCTTCGCCATTCCAAACTTCTTTCCAAGCAAAGTTGTGGTGGTTTTCTACTTTCGCCAAAATCGTTGCGCCCAATGCTTTTTCCATTTTATCGTGAATCACTTCGTGACACGCCGAAGCATAATCGCCAGCCAAATTCATTGCCACCCAATAATCGTGACCCAATTCGGTATTCATATCTAAATACGCCAAGTTTCTAGCAATTTCGGGTAACTTGCAAACTTCTTTCGCCATTTTAGTGTAATAACCTGCAGCCGTTGCACCAAAACCACGCGAACCCGAATGCGTCAATAAAGCCACATACTTTCCTTTCGGAATTCCTAAAACAGCATCGGCTTTTTCAAATTCCATAATTCCGAATTCTACAAAGTGATTTCCACCACCAGACGAACCCAATTGCGACCAAGCTTTGTCTTTCAAATTCTTGATAAAAGCATTCGATTCAAAAACAGGACTATCCAAAACGGCGTGATTTGACTTGTACTGACCTGTAAATCCGTGACCTGCACCAAATTTGGTATGTGCAATTAATTCTCGCTTGAATTTATTTTCGTTGGCATAATAAAAATCCTCCGTAATGTCATAAACCGATAATGCCATTCGACAACCAATATCTACACCAACACCATACGGAATGATAGCATTTTTGGTAGCCAAAACACCACCAATTGGCAATCCGTAACCTTGATGCGCATCTGGCATTAAAGCGCCGGCAACCGTTACTGGTAATTGCATGGCAACTTCCATTTGTTTTTTTGCACCATCTTCAATATGTTCGATTCCGTAAGCCGAAAAAGCGTCTGGATTGGGATTTAATTGAATAAAATCTTCTGGTTTTTCGTTGGCTTTTTCGATTAAAGCAATAGCAAGAGTACTAAAGATAATATGGTCGATATACAATTCAGGTGATTCCAGAACTTGTTTAAAAAAAGTCATCATTTGGTCGCGATTGAAACCAATTCTTCTTCTGTTAATTTTTAAAGCAATTCCGATAATTTTGCCTTGAGCATAACCTATTGCGACTAAATCGTTTCCATTGATTGGTGTGTTCATAACATTTTTTCTTTTGTGAACCTGATGCAATTCCGATGATTACATCAGGTTGATTATTTTGATGTACAAAGATTGATTATCTAGTGCGCAATTATTTTGCGTAGTAAAAAATAAAATCTATTTTTGATTTAATTATAGAAAATTAATCAGTACTCATAGTGTGCCTTTGTGAAACATTGTGAAACAACTTTAAAAAATGTCTCAAAACAAAAACGCTTTAATTCGATACAAAACAATCGACAAATGTTTGCAAAATCGTTACCGAGCTTGGACTTTGGACGATTTAATAGAAATGTGTTCGGATGCATTGTATGAGTTTGAAGGACGCGAAACGTCTATTAGCAAGCGTACGATTCAAATGGACATTCAAATGATGCGCAGTGAAAAATTGGGTTACAATGCGCCAATTGAAGTTTACGATAAAAAATATTATCGTTATGAAGATGAAGAGTTTACTATAACTGACATTCCACTAACAGAAACCGATATCAATGTTTTGACAGAAACTGTCTCGATGTTGAAGCAATTCAAAGATTTTTCTTTATTCAATGATGTTTCCGATATTTTACAACGTTTGGAAGATAAAATCTATGCCGAAAAATCTCATACACAACCAGTTATTCATTTGGATAAAAACGAAAATTTAAAAGGATTGCATTTCTTAGACCAATTGTATCAAGCGATTTTCAAGAAAGTAGTATTAAAAATCACTTACAAATCGTTCACTTCACGTGATGAAAACACGTTTTTGTTTCACGCATTTATTTTAAAAGAATTCAATAATCGTTGGTTTTTGGTTGGAAGAAAACGCAAAACGGCACCTATTTCCAATTTAGCATTAGACCGAATTATTGCGCTAGATTATGATTTTCAAACACCTTACATTGAAGAAGATTTTGATGCCGAAAAGTTCTATAAAAACGTAGTTGGTGTAACTGTGAATTCAGGTTTACAACCAAGAAAAATAGAACTTTGGATAGACCGAACTAACGCACCTTATGTACTTACAAAACCGTTGCATCAAACCCAACGCTTAATAAAAACCAACGACGATGGTAGCGTCATCATCCATCTTCTACTAATTGTAAATTATGAAATGGAACGACTGCTATTGGGTTTCGGAAATGGCTTAGAAGTAATAAGCCCGGAAAATTTGCGCAACCGAATGAAAGGAATTTTGGAAAAGAGTTTGGAGCGATACAATGTAAAATTGCAACAAAAAGAATAATACAATACTATTTGTTTATATTAGCTAAATCAAAACCTAAAACTGCATAATTATGGGATTTTTCAATTGGTTTTCAAATAAAAAAGAAGATAAAACTTCTAAAGAAGAAGCAGCACCACTAAATTTAGAACAAATATATAAGGAAGTTATAGCAGAATTAGAAAAACATAAAAGAACAGCTTATTTGCCTGTTTTAAAAGATGTTGCTAAATCATTTTCAACCCATTCAAAATATGGTGGCTATCCTTATTTAAGAAATGAAAACGATTGGCCAGTATGTGAAAATTGTAAAAAACATATGCCTTTATTTTTGCAATTAAACTTAAATGAATTACCTACAAAAAAAGATAACGGATTAATTCAACTTTTTTATTGTACTAATCATAATGAGGATTGTGAAGGCGAATTGGAATCTTTTTTCCCTTTTTCAAAAGCATCTGCTTGTCGAAAAATTGAAATTGAAAAACCTTCGGCAGAAATTCAGCCCAATGCTTTAGAAATTTTTGAAGAGCGATTAATAACAGATTGGATTCCAAAAGACGATTATCCGCATTTTGAAGAATATGCTTTACTTGGAATTGATGACCAAGCACATGACGTTTATGAACTCTTGGAAGAACGAGATTACGGACTAACTATTTCGGCAGATAAATTATTTGGCTGGCCTTATTGGATTCAATCCGAAGAATATCCATACGATCGCAAAACAGAAGCTCAAATGGAGTTGTTTTACCAACTTGGCGAAAGTGAATTTATACCGTATATGTTTGGCGATGCAGGAATAGGTCATCTAACCCAAAGTCCAGATAATGACGAAGAATTAGCTTTTGGATGGGCTTGTTCATAGCTGCTTGTTAACACATCTAAAACTTAATCAAACACTAAAAACAATTGAAATAAGCTATAAAAAATTTGAAAGGTTTTGAAAGGTTTTGATATCAAATGAAACCTTTTGAATGGTTCACAGCTATTTTATAGGGGTTTTGTTCGTAGTTGGTTCGCAAGCACTTCGACAAAATAGACCTTTTATCGAACGAGCTAGTAATCAATCTAGATTAAAATTAATCTACTACCAAATCACAAATCAATATAATTTCTTGTTTGCAAATAAAGTATTCCTATATTTGAATTTTACAAACTTATGGATACAATAACAATAAAAGAATTTTACCAAGACACTTTTGGTGGTTCTTGTCCCGATCTAGAACAACTTTTAAGCGATAACATTCATAAAAATATTGGTCACTTTAATGTGTTCAATATCAAAAATATGTATGGCAATTGCAAAACAAAACCCGAAATGCCTTACAACAAACGTACTTATTACAAAGTAAGTTTGATTGCAGGCGAAAATCATGTGGAATATGCCGATAGAACCATTGAAATAAAAGAGTATGGAGTTTTGTTTGCAACACCAAAAATTCCGTACCGCTATACGCCTATTACAACTGAACAAGCTGGACATTTTTGTGTTTTCACTAAAGATTTTGTACCGTTTTCTAAAACAGGTTTTGATATTGATAGTTTGCCTATTTTCTCGAATCAGAGTGATTTTATTTATCAAATATCTGAAAATCAATACCACGAAATTAATTCGGTTTTTGAAAAAATGCACCTTGAAATTGATTCCGATTATGAATTCAAATACGATTTAATCCGTAATTATTTAATGGAACTTATTCATTACGGACAAAAATTAAAGCCCATAATTCCAACAGAAACTGGCAAAACTGCAGCTTCACGAATCACATCGTTGTTTATTGAATTACTTGAACGACAATTTCCAATTGAGAATATCACACAACTTTTACTATTAAAAACGCCTAAAGATTACGCAGATGCGTTGAATGTGCACGTTAATCATTTGAACAAAGTTTTGAAAGAAACTATTGGCAGAACTACAAGTGAAATTGTTGCCAGTAGAATCAATCAAGAAGCCAAAATATTACTCAAGCAAACCAATTGGAACGTCTCGGAGATTGCTTATTCACTTGGCTTTGAAGAAGTAGCGCATTTTTCTAATTTCTTTAAAAAGCATACCAATCAATCGCCTTTGGTATTTAGAGAGTAGTTATTTGATTTTCGCAAGTATTGATTTGATTATTGCAACTGTATTTACTGAAACTCATTGCAACTTTGCATTGTAATTTTAAAACTCATAACAATGTCAAATAATTCAAACAAAATTGCCTTAATAACAGGCGGAAGTCGTGGTCTTGGTAAAGATTCGGCTTTACAATTAGCAAAAAAAGGATTCGATTTAATCATTACGTATCAATCTAAAAAAGAAGATGCCGAACAAGTTGTTGCCGAAATCAATACACTTGGTCAAAAAGCATTCGCACTACAATTAGACATTACTTCAACCAGCGGATTTGAAACTTTTAAAAATGAAGTAATTTCTATTTTAGAGGTGAATTTTAATGGTAGAAAACTAGATGCATTGGTTAATAACGCAGGAATCGGAATGAACGCATCGTTTGAAGAAACATCTGAAGAAATTCTGGATGCTATGACAAACATACATTTTAAAGGTCCGTTTTTCTTAACTCAAAAATTACTATCGATTTTAAATGATGGAAGTAGTATCGTAAATACTTCATCTGGATTAGCGCGTTTTTCATTTGCAGGATATTCGGCCTATGGCGCCATGAAAGCTGCAATTGATTCGTTAACAAGATACCAAGCATTAGAATTAGGAAACAGAAAAATCAGAGTAAACTCGGTTGCTCCAGGCGCAATTGAAACTGATTTTGGTGGTGGTGCAGTTCGTGATAATGCAGATTATAACACTATGATTTCTTCGCAAACTTCTTTAGGAAGAGTTGGTTTACCAGACGATATCGGTACTGTTGTTGCCTTTTTATGTTCGGATGATTCAAAGTGGATTAATGCGCAAAGAATAGAAGTTTCTGGAGGTTTTCGTATTTAAATCTTTAACAAAAATAATTACTAAAGCGACTTTAACTTAAGGTCGCTTTTTTTATTTGAAAAACATTGATACTGGATTTAACACTAAATTTGAAAAAAAATAAAAATACTATGCGTGCATAATAAAATTTTATTATATTTGTAATCGCAACTAAAACGTTATAGCGAAATTATTTAAAAAAATTTATATACAAATATAAATTATCTACTATATGAAAGACAAAACTATAGATTATGTTCTACGTGCAACTTGGCAGGCAGTTTCAAGAATGTATAATGAAGAAGCTTCAAAGTTTGACGGATCTATGGCTATAGGATTTGCATTATTAAGTATTGATAAAGAAGATGGAACACCATCAACATACATAAGTAATCGAATGGGAATGGAACCAACTTCATTAACACGAACATTAAAAACTTTAGAAGAAAAAGGACTAATTACCCGAAAAAAAAATCCCGAAGATGGTCGTGGTGTTTTAATTTACCTAACCGATTTTGGTAAAGAAATGCGCGCGCAATCAAAAGAAACCGTATTAAAATTTAATGAATCCGTTCATAAAAATATATCACAAGAAAAAATTGCAGTTTTTATGGAAGTAGCCGATGTAATAAATGATTTGATAACAGAGAAAAAAATATTTTAAATAAATACAATTAAATAAACAATTGTCACACTGAGCTTGTCGAAGTGCTTTCACACTAAAAAGGTCTTCAACAGGCTTAGACTGACATAATTATTAAAAAAAAATGAAAAGAATAATCAAAAAAGTGGCTGTAGTAGGATCTGGAATTATGGGTTCTGGAATTGCTTGTCATTTTGCTAACATCGGATTAGAAGTTTTGCTATTGGATATTGCTCCAAACGAACTTACCGAAATCGAAAGTAAAAAAGGATTAACTCTCGAAAGTAAAATCGTTCGCAACCGAATTGTAAATGATCATTTGGCAAATGCTCTAAAAAGTAATCCATCGCCTATTTACAGTCAGAAATTTGCTAGCCGAATTACAACTGGAAACACCACTGACGACATGTCTAAAATTGCAACTTGCGATTGGATTATAGAAGTTGTAGTAGAACGTTTAGACATCAAGAAATTGGTTTTTGAACAAATCGACAAATTCCGTAAACCCGGAACTTTGGTAACTTCTAATACCTCAGGTATTCCAATTAACTTTATGAGTGAAGGAAGAAGCGATGATTTTCAAGCACATTTCTGCGGAACGCATTTCTTCAATCCTGCGCGCTATTTGAAATTATTCGAAATCATTCCGGGACCAAAAACATCGCAAGAAGTATTGGATTTCCTATTTGATTATGGTTCAAAATTCTTAGGGAAAACTTCGGTTGTAGCTAAAGATACTCCAGCTTTTATTGGAAACAGAATCGGAATCTTCGGAATCCAAAGCCTATTCCACCAAGTAAAAGAAATGGGATTGACTATTGAAGAAGTTGATAAATTAACAGGTCCAGTTATCGGTCGTCCAAAATCGGCTACTTTCAGAACTGTTGACGTAGTTGGTTTAGATACTTTAGTTCACGTAGCAAACGGAATTTACGACAATTGTCCAAATGACGAAGCACATGAATTGTTCAAACTACCAACTTTCATCAACAAAATGATGGAAAACAAATGGTTGGGAAGCAAAACCGGGCAAGGATTTTACAAAAAAGAAGGTAAAGAAATCTTATCATTAGATTTAAATACTTTAGAATATAGAGCAGCAAAAAAAGCATCATTTGCAACTTTAGAATTAACCAAAACCATTGATAAACCAATCGATAGATTTAAAGTTTTAGTTAAAGGAAAAGACAAAGCAGGTGATTTTTATAGAAAAAATTTCTCGGCGATGTTTGCTTATTGTTCTAATAGAGTTCCAGAAATCACAAGCGAATTTTACAAAATCGACGACGCAATGAAAGCAGGTTTCGGTTGGGAAAATGGTCCGTTTGAAATTTGGGATGCTATTGGTGTAGAAAAAGCCATCGCAATGATGGAAGCTGAAGGCTACAAACCAGCAGCATGGGTAACCGATATGTTAATTTCAGGAAACAAATCGTTTTATTCCGTTAAAAATGGTAAAACGTGTTTTTACAACATTCCATCAAAATCGCAAGACGAAAAACCAGGTCAAGATGCGTTTATTATTTTAGATAATATTAGAGAAAGTCATAAAGTTTGGGGTAATTCTGATGCGTCAATTATCGATTTAGGTGACGGAATTATAAATTTAGAATTCCATTCCAAAATGAATACCATTGGTGGTGGCGTATTAACCGCAATCAATAAAGCAATCGATTTAGCCGAAAAAGAATACAAAGGATTAGTAATTGGAAATCAAGGAACGAATTTCTCTGTTGGAGCTAATATCGGAATGATTTTCATGATGGCAGTCGAGCAAGAATACGACGAATTGAATATGGCAATCAAAATGTTCCAAGACACAATGATGCGTGTGCGCTACTCTTCTATTCCAGTAATTGTCGCGCCACACGGTATGACACTTGGTGGCGGATGCGAAATGAGTATGCACGCCGACAGAGTTGTTGCTGCCGCAGAAACCTATATTGGTTTAGTAGAATTTGGAGTTGGTGTAATTCCAGGTGGCGGTGGTTCTAAAGAAATGGCGGTTCGTGCAGCCGATTTATTCCGTAAAAATGACGTAGAATTAAACGTACTTCAAGAAAACTTCCTAACAATAGGAATGGCAAAAGTAGCAACATCTGCTTATGAAGCTTTCGATTTAGGAATTTTACAAAAAGGAAAAGACATTGTTGTGGTAAACAGAGACAGACAAATAGCTGTTGCTAAACAAGTGGCGTTACAAATGGCAGATCAAGGCTACACACAACCAGTAAAACGAACGGATATTAAAGTTCTTGGAAAACAAGCTCTTGGAATGTTCTTAGTAGGAACAAACCAAATGGTAGCAGGAAAATACATCTCAGAACACGATTTAAAAATTGCAAATAAATTGGCTTTTGTAATGGCAGGTGGCGATTTATCAGAACCAACGTTAGTAAGTGAACAATATTTATTAGACATCGAACGTGAGGCTTTCTTATCACTTTGTACAGAAAGAAAAACGTTGGAGAGAATTCAGTTTATGTTGACCAAAGGAAAACCGTTGAGAAATTAGAAAAAAGAACCAAGAGGCAAGAAGCAAGAAGCAAGATTTTTAAGTCTTTTCTCCTTCTTCTTTCCTCTATTATCTATAAAAAAATGAAAACAGCATATATAGTATCAGGCTTCAGAACAGCCGTTGGAAAAGCGCCAAAAGGAGTTTTCCGTTTCAAACGTCCTGACGAATTAGCAGCAGAAACCATCGAACACATGATGGCTCAGTTTCCTGATTTTGACAAAAAACGTATCGACGACGTAATGGTTGGAAACGCAATGCCAGAAGCCGAACAAGGATTAAACGTTGGACGTTTAATTTCCTTAATGGGATTAAAAGTAACCGACGTTCCAGGTGTAACCGTGAATAGATATTGCGCATCAGGATTAGAAACAATCGGAATGGCAACAGCCAAAATTCAAAGCGGAATGGCAGATTGTATCATTGCCGGTGGTGCAGAAAGCATGAGTTTTATACCAATGGGTGGCTATAAACCAACTCCAGATTACGCTGTCGCAAAAGAAGGAAACGAAGATTACTATTGGGGAATGGGTTTAACAGCAGAAGCAGTTGCCAAACAATTCAACGTTTCTCGTGAAGATCAAGATGAGTTTGCTTACAATTCACATCAAAAAGCATTGAAAGCACAAGCCGAAGGTAAATTTGACAAACAAATAGTTCCGATTACTGTTGAGCAAACTTTTATCAATGAAAATGGTAAAAAAGAAACTAAATCTTATACTGTTTCTAAAGATGAAGGTCCAAGAGCAGATACTAATATCGCAGCTTTAGGAAAATTGAAACCAGTTTTTGCTGCCGATGGTTCGGTTACTGCAGGAAATTCTTCTCAAATGAGTGATGGTGCAGCATTTGTACTAATTATGAGTGAAGAATTGGTAAAAGAACTAGGTGTAACTCCTATTGCACGATTGGTAAATTTTGCATCAGCTGGAGTTGAACCAAGAATCATGGGAATTGGTCCAGTAAAAGCCATTCCGAAAGCATTAAAACAAGCAGGTTTAACTTTAAATGATATTGATTTAATTGAATTAAACGAAGCTTTTGCCTCTCAAGCATTAGCAGTTACTAGAGAATTGGGATTGAATCCAGATATCGTAAACGTAAATGGTGGTGCGATTGCACTTGGCCATCCACTAGGTTGTACAGGAGCAAAATTATCGGTACAATTATTTGACGAAATGCGATTGAGAAAATCTAAATACGGTATTGTAAGTATGTGTGTTGGAACAGGTCAAGGTTCCGCGGGAATATATGAATTACTATAATCAACCAACTATAAAAAAATAAAGAAATGAGCGATATAACCAGAGGAGGACAATTCCTCGTTAAAGAAACCAAATGTGAAAATGTCTTTACACCCGAAGATTTCTCAGAAGAGCAATTAATGATGCGAGATTCTGTAAAAGAATTCGTCGACAAAGAAATATGGCCAAACAAAAACCGTTTTGAAAGTAAAGATTATGCTTTCACAGAAGAAACAATGCGCAAAGCAGGTGAAATGGGCTTTCTGAGCGTTGCCGTTCCTGAAAATTATGGCGGAATGGGAATGGGATTTGTAGATACTTGTCTAGTTTGCGATTATATTTCGGGTGCAACAGGTTCGTTTTCAACAGCTTTTGGAGCGCATACCGGAATTGGAACAATGCCAATTACATTGTACGGAACTGAAGAACAAAAACAAAAATACGTTCCAAAATTAGCTTCTGGCGAATGGTTTGGTGCGTATTGCTTAACAGAACCAGGCGCAGGTTCAGATGCTAATTCAGGAAAAACAAAAGCCGTTCTTTCAGAAGATGGAACGCATTATAAAATTACAGGACAAAAAATGTGGATTTCAAACGCCGGTTTTTGTTCGGTATTCATAGTTTTTGCTCGAATTGAAGATGATAAAAATATCACAGGATTTATTGTCGAAAATGATCCAAGCAACGGAATTTCAATGAATGAAGAAGAGCATAAATTAGGAATTCGTGCTTCTTCTACACGTCAAGTTTTCTTTAATGAAACCAAAGTTCCAGTAGGAAATATGTTGTCTGAAAGAGGAAACGGATTTAAAATTGCAATGAATTCACTAAATGTTGGTCGTATCAAATTGGCTGCTGCTTGTTTGGACGCACAACGTCGTGTTACTTCAAATGCAGTAAATTATGCTAACGAAAGAGTTCAGTTCAACACACCAATTTCATCTTTTGGAGCAATTCGTTATAAATTAGCCGAAATGGCAACTTCAACTTATGCAGGTGAAAGTGCTACGTATCGTGCAGCAAAAGATATCGAAGATAGAATCAAAGCGCGTGAAGCCGAAGGTGCAAGTCATCAAGAAGCCGAATTAAAAGGTGTTGAAGAATTTGCGATTGAATGTTCAATTTTGAAAGTTGCTGTTTCAGAAGATGTTCAAAATTGTGCCGATGAAGGAATTCAAATTTATGGCGGAATGGGATTTTCAGAAGATACTCCAATGGAAAGTGCTTGGCGTGATGCTCGTATTGCTCGTATTTATGAAGGTACAAACGAAATAAACAGAATGTTATCGGTTGGAATGTTAATCAAAAAAGCGATGAAAGGTCACGTTGATTTACTTGGGCCAGCAATGAAAGTACAAGAAGATTTAATGGGAATTCCATCATTTGACACACCTGATTATTCTGAATTATTTTCAGAAGAAAAAGAAATGGTTGGCAAATTGAAAAAAGCATTCTTAATGGTTGCTGGTGCAGCAGTTCAAAAATTCGGAATGGATTTAGACGCACACCAACAATTATTAATGGCTGCAGCTGATATGTTAATTGAAATATACATGGCAGAAAGCACCATTTTAAGAACTGAGAAATTAGCCAAAAAAGAAGGCGAAGCCAAAGTTCAAGAGCAAATTGCAATGGCAAAATTATACCTATATAAAGCTGTTGATATCGTTGCTGCTAGAGGAAAAGAAAGTATTATTTCATTCGCAGAAGGCGATGAACAACGCATGATGTTAATGGGTTTACGCCGTTTTACAAAATACACCAACATGCCTAATATTGTTGGTTTAAGAGAAACTATCACAAGTAAGTTAGTTGCTGAAAATAGTTATTGTTTTTAATTTTTAGTTAAGTTAAATGTTAGGAAAGCCATTCGTTAATTCGGATGGTTTTTTTATTGATTATATTTAATACATTAGCAATAAAATAATTTGAAATGAAAAAAAAATCAATTTTTTTATTAATTTTAGTCGTTGGATTGACTTTAATAAGTTGCCAATCTAAAAAACAAGAAGAGAATGCAATTAAAGAATTACTGAAAAAAGAAGCACAAACATGGCGAAACGGAAATTTTAAAGGTCATTCAGACTGCTGGCAAATTCAACCATACAGTAAAATAATAGTCTCTCTAGCTGATGGTACAACAATTGATGTTCCACCAACAGCAATGACAGATCCAAAAACTAAAATGGGAAATGGCGGAAATGCAACACAAACCAATTTCAATTTTAAAATTAATAAAAATGATGCATGGGTAAGCCACGAAGAACTTTCAACAGATAATTTAGGAGTTAAAACTTTTTCGTATGAAATAAGACTACTTGAAAAAATAAATAATCAATGGAAATTAGTCGGGCAATCAATACATATTTATAATCCAAAAAAATTAAAATACAATAACATCAAGAAAATTTTAAATAATTAATCAATCTTTAAGCTAAATTTAACGCTTGTCGTTACAAATCTTATTAACTTTGATAAAAAGAAAATTTATGAAAAAAACAATAATTTTATCTACATTAGTTTTAGCAATTGTTGTTGCATGCAAATCGGGAACTGATTCTAAAACAAATGTTTTAACTATTAATTTAGAACCAAAAAGTGGTAGTAATGTAACTGGAACCGCAACTTTTAAAGAGAAAAATGGTGTTGTTTCATTTGAAGCTAAATTATCAGGATTAAAACCTGGTGTTCACGGAATTCATATTCATGAAAAATCAGATTGCTCAGCCGCAGACGCTGCTTCTGCTGGTGGACATTGGAATCCTACACATGTAAAACACGGAAAATGGTCGGATGCAGAACATCATAAAGGTGATATCGGAAACTTTACAGCCGATACCGATGGAAATGCAACGGTAACTTTAAAAACCGATGAATGGTGCATTGGTTGTGGTGATGTAAACAAAGATATTCTTGGAAAAGGATTAATTGTTCATGCAAATCCAGATGATTATACAACACAACCAACCGGAAATGCAGGCGGAAGAGTTGCGTGTTCAGCAATAATAAAATAGATTTTTTAAATCATAATTTAAGACACAAAAATTTGTTTAATTAACTTGTTTTTGTGTTTTTTGTATTTAATATGGAAGAAAAACTACATTTATATTTTAAAAATGATCAAGAATGGCGAGAATGGTTGCATGAAAATCACAATTCGTCCAAAGGCATATATTTAATTTTTTATCGAGTAAATAGTGGTTTTGAAAGTATGCGTTGGGAAGAAGCTGTTCGAGTAGCTTTGTGTTACGGATGGATTGATTCAACAGTTAGAAAAGTAGATGATGAACGCCGCAAGCAGATGTTTGGTCCAAGAAAAGAAAAAAGTGGTTGGAGTAAAATAAACAAGAACTATATAGACACTTTAATTGCGACTAATTTAATGCACCAAAGTGGTTTGCGAAGTATAGAAATTGCTAAACAAAATGGTTCTTGGGAATTGCTTGATAATGTTGAAAATCTAGAAATTCCAACTGATTTACAAATCCAGTTTGAAACTAATAAAATGGCATTCGAGAACTACCAAAAATTCAGTTTTCATTATAGAAAAAGCTATTTGTATTGGTTAAATCAAGCCAAACGTGAGGAAACAAGAACTAGTAGAATTGCAGAAATCATTCGCCTTTGTGAACAAAACATCAAGACTAGACATTGACTTTTTTTTTTAAAACAAAACACTATTAATCAATAATTTACTATAATTTATTGGTTTTTACTTATGATTTTAAACATCATAAATAAAAGTTAAAATTTCATAATTAATAGTATTACTATTATATTTGCATAAAATATTATTACTTATGCAAAATATACTTTCTAATATAATCATTCCTGTTAACGAAAAACTTTACGTTAAGAATCCTGAATCCTCTGAATTAGGAAAAAAAATTATTGAAAACAGTATTCTCTTAATTGACGCTATTGGTTTTGAGAATTTTACTTTCAAAAAATTAGGTGAACGTATTGGTTCAAATGAAAGTTCATTATACAGGTATTTTGAAAGTAAACATAAATTACTTTTATACTTATCTTCATGGTATTGGGGTTGGATGGAATACCGACTTGTTTTTGATACTAATAACATTACAAATCCTCTTGAAAAACTTAAAATTGCAATAAAATTAGTTACAGAAGAAGTTATTGACGATTCAGATACTTTACACGTTAATGAAGCCATTTTATACAAAATTATAGTTTCTGAATTTACTAAAACCTTGCATACTAAAGAAGTTGATGAAGAAAATAAAATTGGTTATTTCTTAGTCTATAAACGAGTAATTAATAGAATAATAGCCATTATAAATGAAGTAAATCCTGATTATGCATTTGCAAAAAGTCTTGCATCATCAATTGTTGAAGGAGCTTTACACCAACATTTTCTAAAAAATCATTTAAAAACAATTACTAATTGTAATGAAAATAATTCTCCATCTGATTTTTACATCAATATGATTGAAAAAATACTAAACTAAATAAATTATGAATCAAACGCCATTACAACGCTTTTACAATTTATTAAAACTAGATAGAAAAGATATTTCTCAAATTTTTTTCTATGCCATTTTTGCAGGTTTAGTAAGTCTATCATTACCGTTAGGAATTCAAGCAATTATCAATTTAATTCAATCTGGAAGAGTCAGTGTTTCTTGGATTGTTCTCGTTGTGGTTGTAGTTATTGGAGTTGCTTTAGTTGGAATATTATCTTTAATGCAATTGCGAATTACAGAAAACTTACAACAAAAGATATTTGTTCGTTCCTCATTTGAATTTAGTTATCGTCTACCAAAAATTAAATTTGAAGAATTGTACAACCAATATCCACCTGAATTAGCCAATCGATTTTTTGACACATTAACTATCCAAAAAGGAACTTCTAAATTGCTAGTAGATTTTTCAACAGCATTATTACAGATAATTTTCGGAATTCTATTACTGTCATTATACCATCCATTTTTTATAGTTTTCGGAATCTTATTGTTGATTTTGTTGTATTCAATCTTCAGATTTTCTTACAATTCAGGATTAGCTACAAGCTTAAAAGAATCGAAATACAAATACAAAGTGGTGAGCTGGCTTCAAGAAATGGCAAGAAATAATATGAGTTTTCGCAAAAAAGAAAATTTTGAATTTGCTTTATCTAAAAATAATGATTTGGTAAATGGGTATTTAGAAAACAGAGAAAAGCATTTTAGTATCATAAAAAGACAATTCATTCAATTAATAGTTTTTAAAGTAATAATTACAACTAGTTTGTTATTAATAGGTGGATTTTTAGTCTTAAATCAGCAAATGAACATCGGACAATTCGTAGCCGCAGAAATCATTATATTATTAGTAATCAATTCTGTAGAAAAAATAATTGTAGGTTTAGAAACCTTTTACGATGTATTAACTTCAATTGAAAAAATTGGATTAATTACCGATTTAAAAACCGAAGAAACTACATCAGCCGAGGCAACATATTGCTTCACCAATATAAGTTTAGAAACTGAAAATATAAAATTCAAATTTCCAGATGCCACAGATAACATACTCGAAAAAATAAATTTGAAAATTGAACCTTCAGAAAAAATTGTTCTAAATGGATCAAATGGTTCGGGTAAAACTACATTAATGCGCATTTTATCAGGTTTACTTGATCCAACTTCGGGTTCCTTTTTTATTAATGATGATACGTATCGAAAAATAGATTTGAATCAATATCGTTCACACATTGGCACAATAATTCAAGGAGAAATGCCATTTGAAGGAACTATTTTAGAAAACATTACATTCAATAATCAGCATGTAAATCACGAAGATTTGAAATGGGCAATTGATAGTGTCAACTTAGGCTCATTCATTAAATCTTTACCAAACGGATTGGATACCAAAATATTTCCAGAAGGCAGACAATTATCATCATCTAATGCACAAAAAATAGTTTTAGCACGAAGCATCATCAACAAACCTAAAATTTTATTTTATGAAGATCCACTTGATAAAATGGATGAAGAAGCTTCCAAAGAAATTATAGATTTTATTATGAATCCAAATAATAAATGGACCGTTATTGTGTCTTCTAAAAATGACTATTGGAAACAAAAAAGTACCCGAATTATAACACTAAAAGAGGGTACATTAATTTCAGATTCTAAAAACTAATTGCTATGCTTAATATATCGAAAAAAAATCCGATTACCGAAAATATAGAACAATTTAGTGCTGTAAAAAATTTGAGTAATCGACCACATTACAAAATTTTAAACAAAATAATTCTTGGAGTATCTATTATCGGAATCATTATCTTATTTCTGCCTTGGACACAAAGTATTTCTGGTTCTGGAGCTGTAACTACTTTAAAACCTGATCAAAGACCACAAACTATTCATTCTGCAATCGCTGGTCGAATTGAAAAATGGTATGTAAAAGAAGGAGATTATGTTAAAAAAGGTGATACCATTTTATTCATTTCTGAAGTTAAAGAAGATTATCTCGACCCGAATTTAGTTACCAATACAAAAAATCAAGTTGATGCTAAAAAATTAGCTCAAGAATCCTATGGCGGAAAAGTAACTTCGCTTTCGGCACAAATTACAGCAATTGAAAACGAAAAGAATTTGAAATTACAACAGGCAAAAAACAAAATTCGACAAGCCATTTTAAAAGTAAAAAGTGATAGCATCGATTTAATTGCCGTTAGAACCCAAGTTAAAATCGCCACAACACAATTCAATCGTGCAATTACTTTAAACAAAGAAGGTTTAAAACCATTGACTGATGTAGAAGAAAAAAAATTAAAATTACAAGATGTTGAAGCTAAAATTATAACTCAAGAAAATAAATACATCTCAAGTCAAAACGAATTAATAAATGCTAAAGTAGAAGTAAATAGAATTTCTGCAGAATATGCCGAGAAAGATTCTAAAGCAAGAAGTGATCAATATACTGCTTTGAGCAATCAATATGACACTAAAGCTCAAGTAAATAAGTTAGAAAATCAATACAGCAATTACAAAATACGAAACGGAATGTATTACATAAAAGCACCTCAAAGTGGCTATATAAACCGTGCTTTACAATCTGGAATTGGAGAAACTATCAAAGAAGGAACTCAAATTGTTGGTATCATGCCATCTAAATATGATATTGCTGTTGAAACTTATGTCAATCCGAATGATTTACCGCTGGTTCACAAAGGTGAAAAAGTGCGCGTTTGGTTCGATGGTTGGCCAACAATTGTATTTTCTGGCTGGCCTAACATGAGTTACGGAACTTTTGGTGGTAAAATAGTCGCTGTTGAAAATTTTATTAGCGAAAATGGCAAATTTAGAGTGCTAATTGCACCCGATGAGACCGAAGCAAAATGGCCAAAACAAGTCAGTATGGGTTCTGGAGCGCAAACACTTGCGTTGTTGGATAACGTTCCGGTTTGGTTTGAAATCTGGCGAACGCTAAACGGATTTCCTCCAAATTATTATCAACAAAAAGCCAAAACAACTAAAGATAAAAAGTAGGAACGAATGGCTTGGGCATTTCAACAATCCATGTTCCTGCTTTCTTTCCAAAGCTCGCTAAAGAAGCGAGGCTTTTCCCTTAAATCAGGGTTAAAACTCAAACTAAAGGCACAAAAAAAATGAAATCAATACCAATTTTACTTTTACTATTTACGTGCATCATTTCAGCACAAACCAATACGAACAAAGAACTTACATTCAATGAGTATTTGGGTTATGTAAAAAAGTTTCATCCAATGGTGAAAAGCGCTAATTTAGAAATAAGTAGTGCTCAAGCTAATTTAATGATGGCTCGTGGCGGATTTGATCCAAAAATTGAAGTCGATTTTGACAAAAAACAATTCAAAGACAAAGAATATTATTCTATTTTAAACAGTAGTTTCAAAATCCCAACTTGGTACGGAATCGAAGTAAAAGCTGGTTTTGACAACAGCGAAGGAATTTATATTAATCCAGAAAACACGTTGCCAAATAAAGGATTAACTTCTTTGGGAATAACTGTTCCATTAGGACAAGGATTACTAATAAATCAAAGAATGGCAGACGTTAGAAAAGCCAAAATACAAATTAAATTAAGTCGAGCTGAACAAAAATTACAAGCCATTCAAGTAGTGTACGATGCATCGGTAGCCTATTTTAACTGGAAACGAAATTACAGCGAAGTGAAATTATATGAAAACTATTTCAACAATGCTTCCATTCGATTTAAAGGAATTCAAAGTTTGATTGCAAATGGCGATAAACCAGCAATAGACTCGGTTGAAGCTGGCATAAATGTGCGCAATCGTGAACTGAGTTTAGAAGATTCTAAGTTAAAATTAATTAAAGCCAAACTTGAACTTTCTAATTTTCTTTGGTTAGAAAACACCATTCCAATGGAATTACAAGATGACATAATTCCAGAAGATAAATTAGAATTAACCATTCAAGAAACGTTAAAAACCAACGAATTATTACAAGAAAATCCATCAATTGAGAACCATCCAAAAATCAATTCATTGCAAAGTAAAATAGATATTTTAAATGTTGAGCGAAAACTAAAAGCCAATTCATTACTACCAAAAATTGATGTTGGCTATCATTATTTATCAGAGCCAAATTATTTAAACACAACCAATTTCAATAATTATAAAATAGGAATGAATGTCTATTTTCCACTATTTTTAAGAAAAGAACGCGGTAGTTTAAAATTGGCTGAATTCAAAATTCAAGACACACAATTCGATTTAAACTTAGAACGTTTACAACTAAGTAATAAAATCAACGCACAACAAAACGAAATCAAATCATTAGAACGACAACGCAAACTAATCACTAATTTGGTTTCTGATTATTCAGTTATGTTAACGTCCGAAGAACGGCTTTTTTCATTTGGTGAAAGTTCAATGTTTTTGATAAATTCGAGAGAAAATAATTTGGTAAGTTCACAACTTTCAAAAATTGCGTTAGAAAATAGATATTTGACTTCTAATGCGGAACTTTTTAGAATTATGGCTAATCCAGATTAATAAATTCTATAATTAAATTCAATTTACATAAATTTGTATCTCAAATTGAAGTTATGATAAACCCATCAGCAAACGGCTGGATTGATAAATATTTTGTTGAACAAAAACCATTGTTTGACAATTTAATTATTGATAGTTTATCTTTTTACAAACACATTAGGCAAACCGGTTTTATTTACGGACATATAATATCGATTAACAGCCAACCCGGAATTGAAATTAACAATTGGAAATCGGACGAAATTTCAAAAGTTGCGTTATTAAATACACTTTTTGATATTTATTGCTACACTACAAAATCATCTGATTATGAGGATTTTATAACTAAAACAGTTGCTTTTTATAAAGAAATGACTCCCAAAGGTTTTGGCTTTTTTAATAAAATTATTCCATCTTCTGCTAGCTCAAAATTAGAAAATATTATTGACGAACGCGTTCAAACCAACAAAGATATTATTAGCAAAAACTTCTCTCATATTGTCACGAATGCTCTTTTATTTGTTGATGTTTTAGCGTTTAGAAAGTATCTAATTCAATGTGCAATTCCAGATAAATATTTGAAACGAATTGAAGAAACCATAATGAGTATTGTTTCTTTATCGCTACAAGTTAAAAACGAAAAATCGCAACACGATGATTTATTAATTAAACTTTTTGAAGCATCGGTGCGTTATACTAAATTTTCTAAAGTAAATGTTCAAACACTAGAATCGTTGCCTTTAGATTATTTTACCGATAATTTAGAAAATTATTACTTACTAGATTTGGCTGGAATAACTTTATGGAATGATGGAAAAGTTGAAAATGATGAAATTTATTTTCTTTACAAATTAGCTGAAACAATGGGCGTTTCAGAGGATTTTGTTTCAGAAAGTGTTGTTGATACCAATACGTTTATTACAAAACACAAATCGAATATTCAATATTTTAATTATTCAAATCCAGTAAAACATTTTTATGATCAAACGACAAATGGTGTACAAGTTTTAATAAAAAGAAACAAAAAACGATTGATAAAAGAAATATCCGAAAGTAAAGAATTAATGATTTTACTGGCAAAATCAACCCAACATGATTTGGATGTCTCTGAAAAAAAGAAAGTAAAAAAACAATTACTCGACATTTGCAAAAGCATTCCATCGTTAACTATCTTTTTACTTCCAGGTGGCGGATTATTATTACCAATTTTGATAAAATTTATTCCGCAGTTATTGCCTTCTGCCTTTAATGAGAATTTAGACGATTAAAGTTTTAATCGGTACACTTCATCCAATTCATTGTTATTTCCCATGTTTACATCTAAGTCGGTTACATAACCCGAGTTTAATCCGTAAGCCCAACCATGTAATGTAAGTTCTTGACCTGAACGCCACGCACCTTGCACAATAGAAGTTTTTGCTAAATCATAAACTTGTTCTTTTACATTTATTTCAACAAACATATTGAAACGTTCTTCTTCATTTTCAAAGGAATTTAGATAATCTTCATGCAATCTATAAACGTCTTTAATGTGCCTAATCCAATTATCAATAATACCAATTGATTGATTTCCCATCGCGGCTTTTACACCACCACAACCATAATGTCCACAAACAATTACATGTTTAACTTTCAATACATTAACAGCATAATCTAATACGCTTAACATATTCATGTCGCTATGAACCACCATATTAGCTATGTTTCTGTGAACAAAAACTTCACCTGGTTTTGCGCCAATAATTTCATTAGCAGGAACACGACTATCAGAACAGCCTATCCATAGTAAAGGTGGATTTTGTCCTTTAGATAAATCTTTAAAATATTCTGGATCAATAGCCAATTGATTTTCAACCCAAATTTTATTGTTATCTAATATTTTTTTGTAAAAATCGTTCATCGTTGTGATAATTGTTATCGAGTTAATTTAATTTTTTAATAAAAACCAAATATATAAAATATAAAACCACAACTTGATTATAAGTTGTGGTTACTATAATTTATTTAGTCATTATTACTGTTTTAAAGGCGCAACTGAAAAATCAGGATTTTGTTCGTCTTTAATAAACGAAACATCATCATAAAAAGTCACTTCACCAGTTTCTATATTGTGCATTGCTCCTACTATGCCAATTTCACCATTACCAACCATTTGTTCAAGAATAGAACTACGTTCAATTATATTTTTTACGCTTCTTTTCACATTTATTTGAGATACATTTTCTACAAATGATGAATTACTTGCGTTTCTATCTGTCAATGTAACTTGTTCTTGATAAACTGCAGGTTGAATTTTAGATAACAATTCGGTTAGATTTCCCATCTCAACATGATCACAAGCGCCTTTTACAGCGCCACATTTAGTATGTCCTAAAACTACTATTAATTTAGAACCAGCTACTTTACAGGCAAATTCCATACTTCCTAAAATATCGGTATTTACAATATTTCCTGCTATTCTAACCGAAAAAATATCGCCTAAACCTTGATCAAAAATCAATTCTGCAGAAGTTCTACTATCAATACAACTCAATATTGTTGCAAACGGCCATTGACCATCACGAGTATCATTGGCTTGTTCTAGTAAATTTCTATGCGCTTTTAAGTTGTTTATAAATCTGTTGTTTCCTTCTTTTAATATTTCCAAAGCTTTTCTTGGTGTAATCGAAGCTTGTAGTTCTTTATTTAATGTTTTCATTTATTTATATTTAGTCATTAAATTCGGTTTTATTTATTTCTACAGCTATTGATTTTCGTTTTAAAACATCATATTTATTTTCAAACGTAACTGTCTTTTTAAAGTCATCACTATTGGCTAATTCATAAGCATCTTTAAATCCGACTAATTTCACTTTTATATTTTCTTCTTTGGCTCTATTTTTTTTAAATTCTCTTATTAAATCTAAAACATCATGTGCTATATAAACCGTATCTGTAGCATTAATTACTACTTTAGAGTTTTCTGGAATTTCTAGTAACGTTGATTTGATTGCCGATTTATTTAAAAATGAAACTTCTTGCGCCAAATCAATATGAATAATATCTCCATCGTGGTATTCTTCTTTTCTAAAATTATAAGCACGTTTCATGTTTCCTTTAAGTACAAAAATAATACTAATTATCATACCTAAAGCAACACCTTTTAGCAAATCAGTAAAAACAACAGCTACAAAAGTTGCAATAAACGGAACGAATTGGTATTTACCTTTTTTCCAGAAATGTTTTATCGTTTTAGGATTTGCCAATTTATATCCAACTAATAATAAAACCGCTGCTAAAGTTGCTAACGGAATTCTATTTAAAACTACTGGAATTGCCAATACACTAATTAACAAAAGTGAACCGTGAATTATAGTCGACATTTTAGATTTTGCTCCAGCAGCATTATTCGCCGAAGTTCTAACAACAACCGAAGTCATTGGTAATCCACCAATTAATGAGCTAATAATATTTCCAATTCCCTGGGCTTTTAATTCTACATTAGTATTGGTATAACGTTTTTGCGCATCCATTCTATCGGCTGCTTCTATACACAATAAGGTTTCTATTGAAGCAACAACTGCTATTGTTATTGCAACTATCCAAACTTTAGTATTTGTTATTGCAGTAAAATCTGGAGTTACTATAATTGATTTGAATTCATCAAAAGAAGTTGGAACAGGCAAACTAACTAAATGATCTTTTTCGATTGCCAAAACACTACCCGCTTGTATGAAATATTCATTTAAAACAACGCTTAAAATAACTGCTATTAATGCTGCTGGAACCAATTTTAATCGTTTTAAAAAATCAATTTTTGTCCATGCAATTAAAATTGTCATTGAAATTAATGTAATCAATACCGAACCCAAATTAATATGATTCAAAACCGAAAAAATTTCTGAAAAGGTATTTTGACCATCAATTTGAAAATAAGATTCATCACCTTCAAAATCAGGATCATATCCTACTGCGTGTGGTATTTGTTTTAAAAAAATAATAACTCCAATACCAGCCAACATTCCTTCAATAACATTATTCGGAAAATAATTTGAAATGGTTCCAGCTTTAATAAATCCTAAAATTAATTGAATTATTCCTGCTAAAAAAACGGCTAATAAGAATACATTAAATGCTCCTAAGTCGGTTATTGCAGTTAGAACTATGGCTGTTAATCCTGCAGCTGGACCAGAAACACTCAAGTGAGATTGACTTAAAAAGCCAACTACTAAACCACCAACGATACCCGAAATAATACCCGAAAATAAAGGTGCTCCGCTTGCCAAAGCAATACCGAGACACAGTGGCAGCGCCACTAGAAATACCACTAAACCTGATGCAAAATCAGATTTAAGGTTTGCAAAAAGATTGATTTTTTTAGTCATACCTTAAAATATTTAACACGTGAAATTTGTCCATCTGTGAAGTATGAACTTTATTTGGTTGTATTAAATAAATTCTGGTGGTTGCGAAAATATTTCTTCGGCTATATTATCATGTTTTGATAAGTTTTCTGAAATAATTTTAGAATTCAAAATTATTGGTGCTGTTACAAACACAAAATTATAATCGTCTTTTAAATTCGCTTTGATTTCTTTTAAATCTTTATGAATTTCTTCTTCGTTAAAATTATAGAATGCACTAGTATTTGTATTCTTTTTTATCAAACAAATTAAGGTTGGCGTTGATAAAAAAGCTACAAAAAGAAATAAAAATATACGTGCTATATACTTCATATTGCAAAAATAGTTATTCAAAACAATACATTACAGCTATTATATTTTTTTTAACATCTAAATATATTAATTTAAAATTACACCAAAAATTATAATTAAATTTACTATAACTTAAATTGATTGTTTTTATATTTGCATCAAATTAAACTATTAAAATGACAATTACACAACTTCAGTATATTTTGGCAGTAGCCGAACACAAAAATTTTACTTTAGCAGCCGAAAAATGTTTTGTTACGCAACCAACATTAAGTATGCAAATTCAAAAAGTTGAAGAAGAATTAGGAATTCAAATATTTGATAGAACTAAAAAACCTATTCAATTAACCGATATTGGCGCAAAAATAGTTAATCAAGCAAAAAATATTGTTAATGAAGCCGATAGAATTCATGATATTGTGCATCAGCAAAAAGGATTTATTGGTGGCGAATTTCGATTGGGAATTATCCCAACGATTATGCCTACACTTTTACCAATGTTTTTAAGCAATTTCATAAAAAAATATCCAAAAGTTAAATTAATAATTGAAGAACTCAACACTGAAGATATTATTTTCAAATTAAACAATGGTCATTTAGATGCTGCAATTGCCGCAACACCTTTGTATGAAGATAAAATTAAAGAAGTTGTTTTATACTTTGAACCTTTTGTAGCTTATATTCCTGAAAGCCACGGAAGTTTTAGTAAAAAAGAAATTGAAGTTTCTGATTTGAATCTAGATGAAATATTGCTTTTGCAAGACGGACATTGCTTTAGAGATAGTGTTTTAAATTTATGCAAAAACAATAGCAACTCAGAGCACAATCATTTTCAAATTGAAAGCGGAAGCTTTGAAACACTAATAAAACTGGCCGATGAAGGATTAGGTACAACATTGCTTCCTTATTTACATACGTTAGATTTGAATGAAAAAAATCATGCTAAATTACGTCACTTTGTAGAGCCAAAACCTGCTCGTGAAGTAAGTTTAATTTATCCGAAAAATGAACTAAAAATTCACATTATAGATGCATTACGTTCCACAATTGCTGGAGTTGTTAAAGGTGCAATTGTTTTTCAAAATGTTCAAATTGTGAGTCCAAAAGCAACAAAATAAAAAAAGGAGTTAACAAACTCCTTTTTGATTAATTTCAATATCTATTTCGGTTAAACAATTTTGCAAATCAGGTTTATTGATAGTGAAATAAGACAACCATTTTTGCAAATGATCAATTTCATGAGGCAACAAACTATGAACTGCCTTCTTTAGTTTTCTTTTAAAAAGATTAGGGTTGACACTTACACTTTCCAATTCAGATTTAGTGTAATCATAAATCATTCTTGCCATAGGTTTAAAGTTTAGGTTAGTATGTGGTAGTTTGGGTAAAACATAAAGTAAAACTAATTAGTTAATTTTAATTTAACAAATAAAAAACAAATTATTAATCGTTTAAGTACGTATTTAATCGTTAATTTACTAAATATGTAATATTTCATATAATTTTTCTTACTAAAATAAAAAAACTAACCAAAAAAAAAGGAACCGTTTAAGTTCCTTTTAGTTTTATGTATTGCTACTCAGTAAACATTGCCTTAATTCTGGCTTTTCACTTGTGAAACTAAATAACCATTCAGTTAATTGTTCAATTTCATAAGGTAAAAGTGTTTTTAAAGCCTTTTCTAATTCTTTGCAAAAAAGACTAGCATCAAAGCTAACTCTTTCTAAAACAGATTTAGTGTAGTCGTAAATCAATCTTGGCATAATAACATTAATAAGATTTGGTTAGACTTTAGTAGAACATATCAAAAACGTAATAAATTAATTTTTATTATATCAAATTTAAAAAATAATTTTGATGTTGATTTACAATTAACATTTATTTCTTAATTCCACGCAACATTTCTCTTTTTCCAGGTGCGCCAGGTAGCTTTTCAACACTAAATCCAGAGTCTTTCATAGCATTCTTTATTGATGTTCGGCAAGCATAAGTTACTAAAACACCACCTGATTTTAAACTTGTAAACATTTTCTGAAAGATTTCTAAAGACCATAATTCGGGTTGTACTCTAAATCCGAATGCATCAAAATATATTAAATCAAATTGTTCAATATCATTAATGTCTTGAAAAAATTGTTGTCGTTTAGTTAAAGAAAAAGTATTTGAAATGGTGTGCTTTTCATTCCAAGAACCTTCGTGCATTTTAGAAAATATTGCTTTTTCATTACTAGCATTCAACTCAGAAACATAATTCATTTGAAGTGCTTCCTCTAGTTGAACTGGATACGCTTCAACTCCAACATAATCAATAGCTAAACTGGCTTTTTCTGCTTCTAAATAAGTTATAAAAGCATTTAAACCTGTACCAAAACCTATTTCTAAAATTGAAATTGATTTTGAATTGAATAAAGAAAATCCGCTTTTAATAAATACATGATAAGCTTCTTGAATTGCGCCGTGTTTAGAATGATAACTTTCATCCCAATCGGGCAAGTGAATAGTTGTTGAACCGTCTTGAGTTGTTAGAATTTCGCGTTTCACTATTTAATAAATAATTTTTTAATTCTAGATATTGGTCCGCCACATTTTCCTTTATGGCATGTTATACAAGCATTTACTCCATCATTAAAATGCTGTTTTATATTTTTAGTATCGCTATAAATTAGCTTTTGAGCAACAATATATTTCTTAGCATTATCTTGAAAAAATAAATCATTGTCATTTGCAGTTGTAAATTTAGCTGTATAAATTTGATTAAAAAAATCGGGATATTTACCAATAGTATCACCATCAACTATTCGTTTTTTTAACGCTAAATTGTGGGCATACATTTGCTCCATCAAAGCAGCCATTTCTGACATTTGATACATTTCAAATTGTTTATCTTTATTAGAAGCGGTGGAATCTTTAGTAACTTGTTTAATATCAAGTTTGCTATTTTCCTTCTTTTGACAAGAAAAAAGTGTAAACCCAAGAATTAAAATTAAAATTGATTTCATCATGTAGAGAAATTATTTTTTGATTAAAACTCCTGTTGCAGTGAATGAATAAGTGATTTCTGGTTTGGTAATTTTATTAATTTCTGCTTGAGATTTTCCGGCATCTTTTGCATAATGTTTTAATTCATCAACAGAAACAACATCAATAAAAGCATAACCATTGACTAAAGCTTCACTTCCATCGGCATTTAAAGGCACAAAAAAAGAGTAATCCTTAAATCTCACAAAAGCAGTTTCTCCGTTACCTAAATCCAATTTCATCCAACAACCTTTCTTTTTACAAACTGAATTAATTTTAGTTCCAAATTTTACAGCAATTGAATCACCTTTTTTTAATGACTTATATTTTTTAAACATTTGCTCTTTGGTCAATACTTTTTTCGCATCAAATTTTTCTCCAAATGATGCATAATCATTAGTATTGATAGCAACTTCGCTTTTTGCTTTTTTTACATTTTTTTGAGCGTTGCTGTTAATTCCAAAAAGAATAAAAGCGATAACTAAAATTATTTTGATTTTTTTCATACGATATAGATTTACTAATTATTGTGCAACAAAAATAATCAGATATTGAAAACAACCACTTAAAAAAGCATATTTTTTTTATTTTTATTAAGAAATCCTTATTATTTTTTGAATAGTTTAATTAAATATAAAAAAGTAGTAATTTATTTAGATTAGTTAAAAAAAACATCCATTTTTTTATTAGTTTAGCAAAATATTATTACACAACTATTACAAATTTCAGAATATATTTTAAATATCTGACTATCAAATATTTAAAACGTATTCGTTTAATTAATTCTCTCTACAATGAGTTTAAAAAATACGCTCGAAATCGATATAGTTAGCGCTACTTCATCAAAAATTGATACAGTTGATTTTGAAAACCTAGCTTTCGGAAATATATTTACTGACCACATGTTGGTTTGTGATTTTAAAGAAGGTGCTTGGCAAAAACCAATTATCAAACCTTATGAACCGTTTATGATTGATCCTTCGGCAAAAGTTTTTCATTACGGACAAGCAATTTTTGAAGGTATGAAAGCCTATAAAGATGAAAATGATGCTGTTTGGTTGTTTCGTCCAGATGAAAATTTTCACAGGTTTAATAAATCAGCAGTTAGAATGGCAATGCCCGAAGTTCCAGAAGATATTTTTATAGACGGATTAAAAACTATAGTTGATTTAGAACGCAATTGGGTAAAAAAAGGTTTAGGAAACACTTTGTATTTAAGACCTTTTATGATTGCAATTGGTTCTGGAGTTATTGCCCAACCATCGACTCAATACCGTTTTATGATTATTCTTTCTCCAGCTAAATCATACTACTCTGGCGAAGTAAAAGTGATAATTGCAGATCATTACAGTCGTGCTGCCAATGGTGGAATTGGTGCTGCTAAAGCTGCTGGAAATTACTCAGCGCAATTTTATCCAACCAAATTAGCTAACGAAAAAGGCTACCAACAAATTATTTGGACGGATGATGCAACACATACTAAATTAGAAGAAGCAGGAACAATGAATGTTTTTGTAAGAATTAATGATACTTTATATACAGCACCAACTAGCGAACGAATTTTGGATGGTGTAACTCGTAAAAGTTTAATTGAATTGGCAAAACGTGAAGGAATGAATGTTGAAGTTCGTTCAGTTCTTGTAGATGAATTAGTTACTGCTGCAAAAAATGGAAGTTTAAAAGAAATTTTTGGAGCTGGAACTGCTGCAGTTGTGAGTCCGATTAGTGCCTTTGCATACCAAGATGTGGAATATACTTTACCAAAAATTGAAAATTCATTTGCATCGCATTTGAAAGAAACTTTGACAAAAATTCAATATAAATTGGCTGACGATACTTTTGGTTGGACGGTTAAAATATAGTTTGCAGATTGGAGATTTCAGGTTGCAGGTTGCAGATTGCAGGTTGCAGATTTCAAAAATAAAAAAGCGATTTTCTTAATTGAAAATCGCTTTTTTATTTTCTTAGAACCTTTAATTCTTAGACACTTAGCATCTTAAACAGAAAACCACTTTGCAACCATTTCTTTTTCGGAATGAATTGCATTTTTATGAACAAACTCGTTGGTTTTTCCGTTATAAACATATTCTTTTTCCCATTCTTGATGGTTCGCAGCTAATTCGTTGATGCTTTCACATACAAATTTTATTTCTTCGGAAGTTGTTGTTGGATGAATTGACATTCTAATCCATCCTGGTTTTTTAATTAAATCGCCTGATATAATTTGACAAACTAAATCGTGCGATGTTTCTTGATCTACGTGTAATAAATAATGTCCGTAAGTTCCGGCACAACTACAACCACCACGTGTTTGAATTCCAAATTTATCATTTAACAATTTCACGCCTAAATTATAATGCAAATCATTGATATAAAATGAAATTACTCCTAACCTATCTTGCTGCTCTTTAGCTAAAATATTGATATTTTCAGTAGCATTTAAGTGTTCAAAAACATAATCAACAAGCTCATGTTCACGATCTAAAATATTATTGACACCCATTTTTTCCTTCAACTGAATTGCCAAAGCTGTTTTGATAACTTGCAAAAAGCCAGGAGTTCCACCATCTTCTCTATCTTCAATATTATCAATGTATTTATGTTCGCCCCAAGGATTTGTCCAACTTACAGTTCCGCCACCTGGGCAATCGGGAATGCTATTTTTGTATAAATTTTTATTAAAAATTAAAACACCAGAAGTTCCTGGTCCGCCAAGGAATTTATGTGGCGAAAAGAAAATAGCATCCAAATAACTTTCGGCATCAGCTGGGTGCATATCTATATTTACATAAGGTCCAGAACAGGCAAAATCAACAAAACACACACCATTATTTTGATGCATTAATTTAGCTGCTTCATGATAAGGCGTTTTAATTCCGGTAACATTCGAGCAAGAAGTAATTGAGGCTATTTTAAAAGTTCTATCTTTATGTTTTCCAAGTAATTTTTTTAATTCTTCCAAACTAAACAATCCGTTTTCATCGGCTGGAATAATTTCAACATCTGCCATAGTTTCCAACCAAGAAGTTTGATTGGAATGGTGTTCCATGTGGGAAATAAAAACAATAGGTTTCAACTCTTTTGGAACATTCGTAAATTCTTTAATGTTTTCTGGAATTTTCAAACCAAGAATACGTTGAAATTTATTCACAACACCAGTCATTCCTGTTCCAGTATTGATTAAAACATCATCATTGGTAGCATTTACATGATTTTTAATAATGTGTTTTGCTTCATGATAAGCCATGGTCATTGCCGTTCCAGTAACCGAAGTTTCAGTATGTGTGTTAGCAACAAATGGTCCGAATTCGTTCATCATTTTTTCTTCAATCGGTCGGTATAAACGTCCGCTAGCAGTCCAATCGGTATAAATGATTTTCTTTTTACCAAAAGGAGATTCAAATTCTTGGTCAATTCCAATAATATTTTTTCTAAATTGTTGAAAATATAATTCTAATTCAGTGGTTATTTCAGTAGTAATCATGTGCTTAGTTTGTGTGTCAAAGATACATAATTTTGAGAATTATTAAGTTTGTTTTAAAACCATTAATTTTATTTTTTCAATTTAACATCACTTAAAATCCAATCGAGTTCTGGATCTTTATTTTCAATTTTATCTTGAAGTGTTGGTATTATTTCTTTATCAGGATAAATCCCGTGACCAAAAACTGGCGTTTGATTAGTAGTTTTAATATCCATTAAGCCAATTCGTAGAGGCAATTTTGAATTTGGCAAACTCAAAATTGGCAATAATCCAGCAACAGTAGAATTGAATCCGCCACCTGTTTCTTCTCCAACAAATGTGACATTAGGATTTGCTTTGAGCGAAGCAGACAACAAACATGCAGCCGAAAAACTTGAACCATTCGTAATTACATAAATTTTTCCAGTAAAATGATTCGGATTATTTTTTAGTTTTCTGGCGCCTTCTAATCTGTAAGTAAATGTTCCATCATCTTGTTTTTTAGTTCGCAATGTTGAAAATCCCATGTAAAATGGATAAAATACGGCAGCAAACGGATATCCAATTACGGGTAATTTATTAAACAAACCTAATTTCCATAAACTGGTTTTAGAAACAACTTGCGCTGTTTGTAACATTGTATAATCTGAATTAGTTAAGTAAGAAAATAGTTTAACAACTTCAACTACACGACCGCCTGGATTATTTCTCAAATCGATTACCAATGTTTTTGCATTGTTATTTTTTAATTTTTCAAAAATAGTTGTATAAGCTTTTTTATATTTTCCTTTAGAGAAATCTTTGATTTTTAAAATGGCAACAGAACTATCAATTGCTACAAAACTCAAACTTTTACTAAACGATTTTGTAGTTTCATCAAAACCATATATTCGTTTTTCTTTTTTTGTGATTACAATCTTTTTGATATCTGATTTTGGCACAATATCAACAGCCGTTTTTACTTTTTTTTCAGGTTTTAATCGGCTTACAACTATAGTTTTCAAAGAATCATTTTGTTTGAAAACATAAGTTATACTGTCATTGATTCCAATTTCATTAGTTAAATACGTTGAAAATCTTTTAGAAAATGCACGTGGCAAATAAGTGGTATTTAATCCGTCTGAAGTATATGTTTTACGGTATTTATTGTGAATTTCTTGAGGTTGCATTTTATTGACACTAATAACCTCAGCACCCGATTTTATTGAAGTTTGTTTAGAACGGTTTCGCAAAACATAAAGTTTATCATTCATCCATTCAAAGTCAAATTGTGATAAAGGTCCAATTCCAGCAGCTTTCAATCGTTTTTGCTCTTTTTTAGAAACCAATTTGAATGGTGGTGATAATTGCATGTGACCTTGACGTACCGAAGCTACAACTGGACTTATTAAAAAGTAAAATTCTTTGCTTGTTATTGGTTTGTTGATTACATTTCGAATACTATCAAACTTGGCATTTAAAGCTTCTTTAGAAATATATTTATACAAACTTGGATGCAGTTTTTCTAGCTTATGTTGCACATAATCAATGTCTTTTTGGAGTTTTTCTACCGGAATTGGTTGCTCTAATTTTAAATTGTATTCTTCAGCTGACTTACAGCTAAATAAAGTAATTAAAATAAGTAAAATATATATTTTATTGAAAAGCCGAAACTTGATCTGCATAAATGTGATATTGGATGTTTCAAATATACATTTATTTTAGATTTTTTTATTCATAACCATTTTTTAAAGCATAAACAGCCAATCCTACTCTGGTTTTAAGTTCTAATTTTTCAAATAAGCTATCTCTGTAACTTTCTACGGTTCTTGGACTACAGCACATTTTTTCGGAGATTTCTTTATAATTCATTTCTGAAACTGAATATTTAAGGAATTCTTTTTCACGCTCAGTAATATGAATTATATGTTCGTTTTTAGTTTTTAAAGGATTTCCGCCAATGCTAGCAAATACTTTACTTGCAGCCCATTCTGGATAATAAAATCCATTGCTAACTAATCCGTTTAATGCTTTTTCTAATTCAACCGGATGCGTGTTTTTTAAAAGATAACCTTTAGCGCCATTTTTCACCATTTGAATCACACTTTGATCATCATCTTGCATACTCAAAGCCATTATTAAAACTTCGGGATGATTTTCATGTATCCATTGCGCAGTTTCAAATCCGTTCATTATGGGCATGCTTATATCAAGTAAAACTATGTTTGGAACGTTTTTTTCATCAGAAAATTTATCTGTTAATTCCTTGCCATTTTCGCATTCGTAAAGTACTTCAAATTGGTCGAAATTGCCAATAATTCCTCTTAAAGCTTTTGCAATTAAAATGTGATCATCAACGATTACTATTGTCTTTTTCATCTATATAGGAATTGTAATGGTTAAATGCGTTCCTTTTTTGGCAACACTTTCTAATTTGTAATTTCCTCCAATAATTTCGGTTCGTTTTTTCATATTAGACAACCCGATTCCTTTACTAGAGATGGTGCTTATATCAAATCCAACTCCATCATCTGCTAAAGTCAATTTCAATTTATTTTCAAATTTATCTAAATCAATTTTGATGTTTTTACATTTCGAATGTTTGATACTATTTTGCATAAACTCCTGAGAAATTCGAAGTAAAACACTTTTCATTTGATAATTTAATTCTAACTTGTCATCATTAAAGTCAAAACTTACTTTACATTTTTTTAAATCATTTATTTTATCTGATTCTCGTTTCAATAGTTCCACAATGGTAGAATCATTAATGGTGTCATCGGTTAATGATTTAGATAATTCTCTTAATTCAGATAGCGATTGATTGATGATAGCACTAATGTTTTCGATGCTTTCATTTATTTGTGGTGCTTTGTTTTCAAATGCCAATTGTTGGGTATATAAACTTGCCAATGTTAATTTTTGCCCAATATTATCATGAATTTCTCGACCAATATGTTGCATAGTTTGGTTTTGAATTTCTATTTGGGTGGATAGCAATTCTTTTTGATGTTCTTCGTGTTGATGATAAATAATCATATCGTGTTGTTTCTTTTTATGTCGGTATTGTCGGACAAAAGCAATGATTGCAATAATAAATGCAATGAAAAATATATTGAATAAAATAATAGTTATTATGATTTGACTTTTCCCCATACAAAAGATGCTGCAAATAGTAAATACATTATACAATTGGAAACCATAAAATATATATAATAACTATTCCAAATTTCTGGAAACTCCAATATCTTGAAATATAAAGCCCAAAAAGGCATAGTGCCAATATAAAAAAGTACTACTCCAATATTGATATAAAACATTTTATCACTCTTGAAATTTAAAATAGTATCACTTTTTATTTGTTTTGTAAATTCAATAATTACAAGAATAAGTATTAGTAATGCACCAAAAACTTTACTCAAAGAAAAAAAAGAAAACCGATCTAAATTATCTAAATGATATTCTAAGAAGAAAGTAATGAAATAAGACACTGTGAAAATCCAAAATATCTTTTTCATATTCAATGACTTATATGCAAATAACCAATAAATAAAAGTATACTCTAATGGAATTTGAATTAATGAAGTTATTTTTTCTATGTATTTAGAGAAATCATTAGAGAAAAAAGCTGTCATGATTTCATACATAAATATATAAATCAAATAAAATACTAACCATTTCCAATAGGAATTCTTAAGTGATTTTAATTTGATAATACCTACAATCATTGCAATGAACTCACAAATATGTAGTAAATCTAAAAGAATTGGTGGTTTTTGGTACATATTTAATCAATTAAAATCCGAAACCTGTAAATGAATAAGGAGGAAATAACACTCCATGATTTCTGGCAATAACACCATTTGAGTTTTGACTAGTTAGCATATTTGGTGTTGCTGGTGCAGCACTTGGTCCAATTGATAATGTTGGATAGTTACCTTGTAAATAAGCGCCTTTATCTTGACCTTTCATATTTACAAAGCCATCATACGTTTTAGCATCAAGCGGATTAAAATCATAATTTTCACCATCAGCACCTGTAATTGTTGGAATCATTACTAAAGTATGGTGATTTTCATAATCTGGATTAAACGAAAAAGTAGAGTCGGTTTGAGATTGTGCAAAAATTCTCATATCAGCATTTTTTGGATAAGCTGCATAATAAATTCTAATTCCTAATTTTTTGTCACGACTTAGTGATGGATTTTTAGAGACATTGAATTCAACATGATATAAGAATCTTTTGAGTGTTTCAATATCAAACCAAATTGCTTTAGCATCTTCTGGAACAACTGATCCTGGTGCATTTTCAATATAATCTAACTGAGTATTATCATATTTTGTAACCATACTTTTAATCAAGTCGGTAGTTAAAGTTGCAGGTTGTTGGTTGTCATAATCCATACAAATAGAAGTTGTGCTTCTTGTTCCATCATCATTTGGATAATCTTTATCTTTCTTTTTATGCATGTAATTAAAAATCAATGATGTTATCAATACAGTTACGGCAATTAAAATAAAATTTTTTAGAATGTTAGTTCTCATATTAGTTGGGTTTTAGATTTTAAAATTAGTTTTTAATTCGATACAAAGTAACAATCTTCCTACTTTTTTATTGATAGTTGATTACCCATTTCTATATCCGTTAAACAACGGTATTTTTTTCAGTTAAACGACGGTAGTAATTTCCGTTAAATACCCATCGATTGAAATTCAGATTGTTAGGAAGTTTGTACTATTAAAAATCAGTATTAATTAAAAACTTTAAACAATGAAAACAAAAAACACGATTATCGCACTATTCCTTTTAGTAAGTACAATGAGTTTTGCTCAAAAAAGCTGGGAACCCTATCATCAATTTGGTGTTTCGGCAGGTTATCTTTTTTCATCCAACACATCCAACACTAATGCAAGCCGACCATTATTTGGTGGTAATGGCGTAACTGTTGGAATCACTGACCGTTGGGGTGATAAATTTGGAATGGGTTCAAGATTTGCATTTGCAACTGGTACAGTAAGTGAATCTGGGTTAAACAATTTTGTAAACTCATTGCCTGTGCCTCCAAAATACCGAGTAGAACGAAACAAAACAAACTGGTCGCAACTTTCTTTAATGGTTGGGCCAAGTTTGAACTTAGGACCAAAGAATAAAGTTCAAATTAATGTACTTGGTGGAATTGGATATGCAAATTCAAGAAACAGTATAAAAATAGATGCTTACGACCAAGATGTTTTACTTGGAACAGTTTATCAGGCTCAAGAGAAGAGTTTCACGGCTTTGTGGGAAGTTGGGGCGAATGTTCGATTAGCAAGAATTTCAAAAAGTATAGGTTTGTCATTAAACGGAAGTTATGGTTCTAATGGAGCAACTATTGGTGTTTCATTGGCAATATATCAATGTCATTTATGTAGCTGCTGTAAACCATGCCCATGGGGATGTCCAGAAACTCCAAAAAAAGGAAATAAATAATAATTAATAACAAATAGAAATTATGGCTAAAAATAAATTAGAAAATGTAGATCTAAAGTTAAATGTTTCAAATTTAGGAATTACTAAAGTTGAAATTGGCGAACTCACTAAAAAAATGGAAAAATTCAATATCACTCCAACAATTGCATTAGATAAGTTTGCATTTGCATTAAAAAAAATAAATCCAAATGCACTTGTACCATTAGATAAACTTCCTACTGATGTTAAAATCTCTCTTGAAAATCTTAAGAATGAAACCAGAAGTTTTCATGGAGCAAAAATATCATTATCATGGTTTCCATTTCCAATGGTTTCTTCTCCATGTTCTGATAAGTTTGGATACTTAACATCAAGTACAGTAAGACAGTCTAGTAAATTAGATTTTAATATTATAACAATTGGCTTGATGAATCAATTAGGAAATTTAATGGGAGCATCTGGAAGAGATAGTACTATAAGCGATTCAATAATACCGAGTGGTTACACTTATTTTGGACAATTTGTAGATCATGATGTAACACTTGATGTTTCCTCTAATATTGATGTTTCAACAGATGCAACAACTATTAATAATATGAGATCCCCACGATTAGACTTAGATAACGTATATGGAAGAGGTCCTGCATTAGATCCACATTTATATGAATTTCCATCTGCAGGTCCAAGTACAGCTATCAAACTAAAATTAGGAAAAAATACTAATACCGGCAGTGGTGGACCTTCAACAAGTGGAGGAGGTAGTGGAGGAATGTCAATTAAATTAAATGCAGATGTTCCTAGAGTTGAAGGAACAAATACTGCAATTATTGGAGATCCTAGAAATGATGAAAATTTAATAGTTTCGCAAATCCAAATGACAATGTTAAAATTTCATAATGCAGTAGTTGATTTAGTAACTATCTCAAATTTAAGCGGTGGTTTTGATGGAGATATTTTTATAGAAGCAAAAAAAATTGTTACACAACATTATCAATGGGCAGTGGTAAATGATTATTTAGTACGAATTTGCGGTGCTTCAACAGTAACAACATCATTATCATCAGTGGTTGCTCCAATAGATAGCGCTTTTAGTATGCCAGTTGAATTTTCCGTAGCTGCTTATCGTTTTGGTCATAGCATTATAAGAGACAATTACTGGGTAACACATAATTTAATAAATCGACCACTTTCTGAAATCTTTAGTTTTATTAGAAAGCCAAATTTACCTGTAAATTCAAATTGGGTTATTGACTTTAATGCTTTTTTTGATACAGGTGTTGTAGTCCCAGTAAATAATAAAGCAAGAAAAATTGATAGTGTTTTATCTAGTGGATTGAGTGCAATACCTGGATTAGCTGTTACTTTAGCAAGTAGAAATTTACGTAGAGGACTTGCTATGGGTCTACCAAGCGGACAAGCTACAGCAACTGCTTTAGGAATTACTCCCATGACACCTGCCCAGTTAACTAGTGGACTTCAGCCCGATGAATTAACAATCTTAAATTCAAACGGTGGACTTTTACTAACTAAAACTCCACTTTGGTACTATATTTTAAGAGAAGCAGCAGTACTTAGTAATGGTAATACTTTAGGTCCAGTAGGAGGAAAGATAGTAGCTGATACATTTATTAAAATGTTAAAAAGAGATTCTGAATCTTATTTAAACAAAGTGGGTGGTTTTTCTCCTTTTTTAAGTCCTTCAGGAGTTTTTACCGTAGCAGATATAATAAAATTTGCTGGAGTCAATGTTCCATAAAAACAACTGAGAAAATTTATTATAAATTCTGTTTATGTAATAATATTTTCATATTTAATATTTTGTTTAAGTTAGTTACCCTAAACCTTGGCAAGAAATTGTCAAGGTTTTTAACCAAAAATCAAACAAGATTAATTAACTTTGAACAACACTACCAAAACAAAAATGCAACTACAACTAAACAACAAATTTTCAAGTGAACTTCCTGCCGATAGCAACGAAACCAATGTTACTCGTCAGGTTTTGAATGCTTGTTTTTCGTATGTTAATCCAAGAGTTCCAAGCAATCCAAAGTTGTTGCATGTTAGTGAAGAAGTCGCTGAATTAATTGGTCTTTCCACTGAAGAAATCCAATCTCAAGATTTTTTAGACGTTTTTTCGGGAAAGAAAATTTTGGCTCATTCTAAACCTTATGCTATGGCTTATGCTGGGCATCAGTTTGGCAATTGGGCTGGACAACTTGGTGATGGTCGCGCCATTGTGTTGGGAGAAATTGAACACAACAATCAAAATTGGATGCTTCAATTAAAAGGCGCCGGAAGCACACCTTATTCACGTCGTGCTGATGGTTTGGCTGTTTTGCGTTCGTCAATTCGAGAGCATTTGTGTAGCGAAGCCATGTTTCATTTGGGTGTTCCCACTACTCGATCGTTATCTTTAATGCTTACAGGCGATGAAGTTTTGCGTGATGTTATGTACAACGGAAATGCAGAATACGAAAAAGGCGCAGTAGTTTGTAGAGTGGCTCCAACTTTTATAAGATTCGGAAGTTTTGAACTATTTTCAGCACAAAATGACATTGAAAATTTAAAGAAATTAGCCGATTTTACAATCAAATATTACTATCCTGAAATTCAATCAGAAGGCAAAGAGAAATACATTTCATTTTTCAAACATGTAGCCGTTAAAACTCGCGAAATGATTGTTCATTGGCAACGAGTTGGTTTTGTTCACGGAGTTATGAATACCGATAATATGTCTATTTTAGGTATAACAATTGATTATGGCCCGTATGGTTGGTTGGAAGATTTTAACCATGAATGGACACCAAACACAACCGATAGAGAACACCGACGTTACGGATTTGGAAATCAACCTGATATTGCACTTTGGAATTTGTTACAATTAGCAAATGCATTATATCCGTTAATTGAAGAAGCTAGTCCGCTAGAAGCTATATTAAATGATTTTCAATTGCAATATGAAAATGATTATTCGCAAATGATGCATGAAAAATTAGGACTTTCATTACAATCAAAATCTGATGAACGAATAATTAATGAATTAGAAAAGGTGTTACTTGCCTCTGAAACTGATATGACGCTGTTTTTTAGAGAATTAGGACGCATAAAAAAAGACCATTCTCCGGGTTGCGCAATTGCAATTATTGATGATGCTTTTTACAAACCTGAAGAAATTAAAAAAGAGATTTTGAAAGAATGGGAAAAATGGTTTAAAACCTATTTAAGTAGATTAAACAAAGAATCCTTAAGCGATGAGCAGCGAAAAGAAAAAATGGATGCCGTAAATCCGAAATATGTTCTACGAAATTATATGGCTCAAATGGCAATTGAAGCCGCAAATAATGATGATTATAGTTTAATTATCGAATTGCAAGAACTATTAAAAAATCCTTATCAAGAACAACCACTATTCGAAAAATGGTATGCAAAAAGACCCGATTGGGCTAAAGAAAAAATTGGTTGCTCAATGTTGTCTTGTAGTTCGTAAATAAGAAACCTTAAGTTAAAAAACGCCACTAATTCACAGATTAAAAACATTTTAAAAATCAGTGAATCAGTGGCTAAAAAAATAAACTAAATTCCAGCTACTGCTTTGATTTCGTCTATAATTCTATAAGCTAAATTATCGGCTAATTCCTGAGTTTGTGCTTCAGTATAAATCCTAATAATTGGTTCAGTATTCGATTTTCTTAAATGCACCCAATTTTCGGCAAAATCAATTTTCACACCATCAATTGTAGTAATATCTTCAGATTTATATTTTTCTGTCATGGCAACTAAAATTGCATCAACATCAATTTGTGGCGTCAATTCAATTTTATTTTTACTCATATAATATTGCGGATAACTTGCTCTTAATTCGGCAACAGTTTTAGTTTGATTTGCTAAATATGTTAAAAATAATGCTACACCAACCAGACTATCACGACCATAATGCAATTCTGGATAAATGATTCCGCCATTTCCTTCACCACCAATAATGGCGTTGGTTTTCTTCATCAACTCTACTACATTTACTTCGCCAACAGCACTTGCTTGATAACTTCCGTTGTGTTTATTGGTAATATCTCTCAAAGCACGAGACGAACTCATATTAGAAACCGTATTTCCTGGTGTTTTACTCAAAACATAATCGGCAATAGCGACTAAAGTATATTCTTCACCAAACATTTCACCATCATTTGAAATAAAAGCTAATCTGTCAACATCTGGATCGACTACAATTCCGAAATCGGCTTTTTCTTCTAAAACCAATTTACAAATATCTCCTAAATGCTCTTTCAAAGGCTCTGGGTTGTGCGGAAAATGTCCGTTTGGTTCGCAATATAATTTCACAACCTCTACACCCATTTGCTCCAATAAATTCGGAATCACAATACCACCTGTAGAATTTACAGCATCAACAACTACCTTATATTTCTTAGTTTTTACTAAATCTGCATCAACCAAAGGTAAGTCCAAAACTTCATCAATATGAATATCCATATAAGAATCGTTAGTGGTAATTTCTCCTAACGAATCAACATCAACAAAATCAAAACTTTCTGCTTCAGCAATTTCTAAAATTTTTGCACCATCAGCACCATTCAAAAATTCACCTTTTGCATTCAATAATTTCAAAGCATTCCATTGTTTTGGATTGTGTGAAGCCGTTAAAATAATTCCGCCATCGGCTTTTTCTAATGGAACGGCAACTTCAACTGTTGGCGTTGTAGAAAGACCTAAATCAATTACATTAATTCCTAATCCAATTAATGTGTTTTGAACCAAATTGTGAATCATCGAACCAGAAATTCTAGCATCACGACCAATAACAACGGTAAGCTTTTCTTTTGAACTATTATTTTTAAGGAAAGTTCCATAAGCTGAAGCAAATTTTACAGCATCAACTGGAGTTAAATTATCGCCTACTTTTCCGCCTATAGTTCCACGAATTCCTGATATAGATTTTATTAAAGTCATTTTTTTTTTAGTTTAGAAGTTTATAAGTTTAAAAGTTTATGAGTAAACCCGTCTAAAATACAAATATAAAAAGTTATGATTTGGATTTCAATAAAACATTGAAAGATTTAATATATTTACAAAACAAATTCAATTTCGAAAATAAATTTGATTAAACTACGGTTGTAAAAACCTTTTAAACTCATAAACCTTAAACTTTTAAACTTAAAATTTGAATTTCCTAGCCCACATATATCTTTCTGGCAACAACGATTTGCTTAAAATCGGAAATTTTATGGCGGATAGCATTCGTGGAAATCACTATTTAGATTATCCAGACGAATTGCGAAAAGGGATTATGTTACACCGTTACATTGACACTTTTACGGATGCGCATCCAATTTATCGAAAAAGTAAACACCGTTTGCATGAAAAATACGGACATTATTCGGGAGTAATTATGGATATTGTTTACGATCATTATTTAGCAAAAAACTGGTCAAACTATTCTGATGAAAAATTAGAAAATTATGCCGATTCATTTTATAAATTATTACAAGATAATTATGAAATTCTACCCGAAAAAATTCAAAAAATGCTTCCTTCAATGATTGGAAGAAATTGGCTAGTAAGTTATGCCAGTTTAGAAGGTTTGGAAATGATACTTTTTCAAATGGATTATAGAACCAAACATAGAGTTAATATGCAAGAAGCTATTGTTGAAGTCAAACAATTTTATCTCGATTTTGAAGAAGAATTTATGTTGTTTTTTGAAGAATTACAGCAACATTGTAAAGAAAAATTAGCTATTCTATGAAAAATTTAATTCTCTTATTATTTCCAATGATATTATCAGCACAAACCGGATTAATTTCCCAAAAAGCAATGGTTGTTTCCGCTCGTGAAGAAGCATCTAAAATCGGAATTGAAATCATGCAAAAAGGCGGTAATGCTTTTGATGCAATGGTTGCAACAGAATTGGCGCTTGCCGTTTCTTATCCGTATGCTGGAAATATTTCTGGTGGCGGATTTATGGTTTATCGAAAAAATAATGGAGAAATTGGCTCTTTAGATTACCGAGAAAAAGCACCAATATTGGCTTCTAAAAACATGTATTTGGATAATAATGGAAATGTAATTCCAAATTTAAGTGTCAATGGTGCATTGGCGGTTGGTGTTCCGGGAACTATTGCAGGAATTTTTGAAGTTCATAAAAAATTCGGCAAATTATCTATCGAAGAAATTATGAAACCTGTAATAGCTTTGGCTAAAAAAGGAATTGTTATAACCGAAAAACAATTGAAACAGATTACGACTAATCAGGCTGATATTATCAAAGTCAGCGGTTCTGAAACTATGTATTCTAAAACATACAAAATTGGTGATACTATAAAATATCCTGCGCTTGCTGAAACATTAACTCGTATTATGAAAAACGGCAAAGACGAATTTTATAAAGGCGAAACGGCTCAAAAAATAGTTTCATTTCTAAAATCTAAAGGCGGTATAATTTCGATGGAAGATTTGGCTAATTATGAAGCAAAATGGCGCACACCAATTACTTTTAAATACAAAGATTTGAAAATTATATCGATGGCGCCACCATCAAGCGGCGGAATGACTTTGCAACAAATTATGACCATGATTTCTGGTTATGATGTATCAAAAATCAAACACAATTCTGAAAAATACATTCAACTTTTAACTGAAGCTGAACGTCGAGCTTACGCAGATAGAAATTATTTTCTTGGCGATCCAGATTTTGTCAAAATTCCATCGAAAAAACTATTAGATAAAAACTATTTAAAACAACGAATGGCAACATTCAATTGGGAAAAATCCACAAAATCGGTTGATGTTGGTCACGCAGATATTCTAATTTCCGAAAGTAATGAAACTACCCATTATTCTATTGTTGATGCCGATGGAAATGCTGTTTCAGTAACAACAACGCTCAATGGTGCTTATGGTTCTAAATTATTTTCCAGCGAATTGGGTTTCTTTTTCAACAACCAAATGGATGATTTTTCAGCAAAACCTGGCGTTCCAAATTCGTATGGTTTAGTTGGCGCTGAAGCCAATAGTATTGCGCCTCAAAAACGAATGTTGAGTTCGATGACACCAACAATTGTAGAAAAAAAAGGAAAGCTTTTTATGGTTTTAGGAACTCCTGGCGGTTCTACAATTATTACTTCCGTTTTACAAACAATTCTAAATGTTTCGGAATTTAAAATGGGAATGCAAGAAGCTGTAAACGCACCACGATTCCACCATCAATGGTTGCCAGATGAAATTATGCTTGAACCTAATAAGTTCGACAAAAATATACTAGAAAATTTAGAGCAAAAAGGTTACAAAATCAACGAAAAAACAGCACCAGTTATTGGAAAAGTTGATGCAATTTTGGTTCTTCCAAACGGAACATTAGAAGGTGGCGCAGACCATCGTGGTGATGACAAAGCTATTGGATATTAAACATAAATAATAGCCACAGATTCACTGATTAAAAAAGATTTTAGAAAATCTGCGAATCTGTGGCTAAAAAAATCAAAGTAGTAATAGAAAATTAAAAAAATGAACTTCATAAATGATTTAGAAAATAATTTACGCGGTAATTCCAATAGAGAAAATGCAATTCCGATGGAGAATTATATGAAAAATAATTTTTCTTTTTTAGGCATTAAAACTGAAGCTCGAAGAATCATTTTCAAATCCAATAATGAAAATCATAAATCTGAAATAAAAGCAAATTTCAGAACAATTGCTTGGGAATTATTCAATAAAAACGAACGAGAATTTCAGCAATGCGCTATAGATTTATTGGTCAAAGAATTCAAGAAAAACTATATTTTAGAAGATATTCAACTAATTGAAAAATTAATTATTACAAACTCTTGGTGGGATTCTGTAGATGTGGTTGCTAAATACTTATTAGGTGGTTATTTGCAACAATTTCCAAATGAAACCTATTCCGTTGTTGAACGTTTTTCTAATTCAGAAAACATGTGGTTGAATCGTAGTGCTATTATTTTTCAATTGAGTTATAAAGAAAAAACCAACTGCGATTTATTAAAATCTGAATGTGAAAAACACAAACATTCCAAAGAATTTTTTATTCAAAAAGCTATTGGTTGGGCTTTGAGAGATTATAGTCGTTTTAATCCAAGTGGTGTTTTGGACTATGTGAATTCGACTGATTTAAAGCCATTAAGTCAGCGTGAAGCATTGCGAAATATAAAATAATTCATATGTCATTTCGACGAAGGAGAAATCAAACTAGAAAATCACATCAAATAAATAAACTTTATGAGATTTCTCCTTCGTCGAAATGACAAAACCTGACAAAAAATTTACATTTCACCGAGAAACGTAGAAAAAACCACTTTACTTTCTTCACCAAACATTTTTGGAGTTTCGTAAAAATATACTTTTTGAATAATATTGGTTTTCGAAACTACTCCTGATTTCGTTCTTGAAACAGTATATCCTGTTTTCCAACTTTGATATTCAACAGAATCAAATCTGCTTTCATCTGAAACTGAGAATAAAATGGGTTCAGAAATTAAAAGCTTCTGAATAAATTGTTGTAACGTAATTTTATCAAAAGAATCCGAAGTAAAATCAATCACCATTGTATTGGGATTTTGAAATAACAAATTGATGTTTTTGACAACTTCTTTTTTCAAATCATCATTCAATTTTGCGTCGGTAAGCATTTGAAAATAGGTAAACAAATCTTCCACTTTACTTTTAGAATTCTCTTGATAAGCATTCAAAACTTTGGCAGAGAATCTTTTATTTAAAGACATAGCCGTTGCTGATTTCTTTTCTGAAACACTTTCTTTTACAGCATCTTGCGCATTGACAAAAAAGCTTCCTAGAAAAATAACGATAAATAAAAATTTCTTATTCATTTTATTCTTGTTTAATTCTAATGAACTGAATTTTATCAGTAGCATCATTTTTAATTTCAACAATCTTCATCTTTTTTAACGACGCTGTTGGTACAATCAACTTTTGTGAAAACTCGCTTTTATTGAAATATTCGGCTCCCAAATCGTCTTTCAACATCACAATTACTTCCAAATTATCTGATAGTATTTTATTTAATTGCTCTTTTCGAGTTTGCCAATCTTTAATATCCGATAACATAAATGCTTTAAGCATCATAGCATAATCGTCTGGTTTTAAATCTATTTTTGGCGCTACTTTATTTGAATTTTGATTAATAACAACAGTTCTAGAATGATAAAACGGACTTTGAATGACCAATTTAGTTTTTTTATTACCATTATTTGAAACCTGAACTTTGCCTTCTTTTAATTCTAATTCTTCTTTAACGGAATCTTTTACTTGATAAACTTTAACTTCATCTGAATTTACTTTTTCATTTGTAAATTGATTATTTAGTTGAATTGTATTTGGCTTTGAATCTTCTTTTTTATTCAAAAAAACAATCAATAAAACCAATGGAATTAACAATAATAATAAAAACCATTTTTTAGATATTTTAGATTTCTTTGATTGAATTACTTCATTTTTTTTAATAATTTTTTCATCAAATGTAAACTCATCCCAACCTGAAAAACCAACAAATTCCGATAGAATATTCAGCATATCTTTTCGAGGAATTTTACTATTGGTTTCGGGTTTTAAATGTGTGTAAATCCATTTTTCGCTAATGGTTTGTTTGCAATTGACTTCAATTAAACCAATCAAATTCTGAATATCCTGAGAGGAAAAACTTTTCCAATTTCCTTGAAAATAAGGATACTGCTCTTGATATTTCAAAAGCACCTTTTGTTTCAATTCCTGAAATTTTTCAAGTTCTGTCATTCGTAATATTCGGTTCAAATGTAAAGCAGTAATCCATAAATACTATGGTAAACTTACTGTAAAAGTGCTGTAAATGTAACTAAAAAAGTTTACAGTTAGTTGAAAGTAGTTTTGCTAAACTCAACTTAAAATTCGAAAGTATCATTGCATCATTAATTTTAAAAACTTAAAAAAATGAAGACACATTTTATTACAACAATCGCACTTACAATCGCATTAAATTTTGCTAATGCACAAGACATGGGAAATGCAGAATATCAGAAAAAAGGAAACGCCGATTACGGAAATTCTGGCTACGGAAATGGTGCTTATACCGTAAATAGAGTAAACACCATTCAAACCACTTCGAGCAATCAAGATGAGATGGTAATTGTCATTAAAGGAATTTACAACGAACGAGCAACGTCTCAAATTGCAACATTTGCAGTGCTTCAATTGGGAAAAACTGCCGAAGAAGCTACCAATTTAATTGATGAACGAATTGGAAATGTTATGAAGGAATTATCAGTTTACAATAAAGAAATTGAAATTGAAACCGACATGATTTCGTTTGTTCCAACGTATGATTACGCAGTTGACAAAAAGATTTTTAATCCGAAAACGTATAATGAAAAACCATCCGGATTTGAATTGAAAAAGAACATTTTAATCAAATTTAGAAACAACAATGATTTTGATAAAATTCTTTCTATTTGTGGAAAAAATGAAATTTACGACATTGCAAAAGTCGATTATGTTACCACGAATTTTGACCAAGTTAGAAGTCAAATGCAAAAGAAAGCTTTGGAAGTTTTTAAAGATCAAATGGCAAATTATTCGTTGATTATGAATACCGATTTGAACAAAAAAGAAAAGATTTTACAAGAAGGATTTAATGTAACCTATCCGATGGAAAGTTATAGAAGTTATCAAGCATATTCGCAAGCCGATGCCAATTTTGATCCAAAAGGTGAAGTGCACAACATCAAGAAAAACACTACTCAATATTACAATCAAGCGTTAGTGAAAGATCATAATTTTGTTGTAAATCCTGATATTACAGAGCCAACTATTCAAGCTTTTTATGACATAACTATTAGAATAAAATTGCGTGAAGATCAGTTGCCAAAAAACACAATTATAAGAAACAATCGTTACTACATTATCACGGCTGGTGGCGATATTAAACTTTTAAATTTATAAAAAGATGAAAAAACAATTAATTTGTTTAATTATTTTAATATCCAATTTAATTAATGCACAACATTGCCCTTACGACGGAACTTCAATTATTGTTATAAAAATTCACACAAGAGAAAATCAAAACACAATTCCAAATTTGAAATTATCTTTAGTTAAAAAGAAGAAAAATAAAATTGTAAAAATTCTAGAAGATTTTCCAAGTCAGTCTTATAATTTTCCGTTTTTAGCAGATGAATACAGCATTATCATTGGTAATGCGTTTGATATTGAAAATTGGTATTTAAAAATAGAAAGTGTTTGTGCATATACTAATAATGAATACACTACTTATGGTACGACTGAAATCAAACTCACCGAAAATGATAAATATCCATTATGTGAAAATTATGATTCGAGTGAATACAACACGATTGGATTTGGAGAACAGAGGATTTATAAACCAATTGAAGTAATTTTATACCAAAGAAACTGCGAAGAAATAAATAATTAGCATAACTAAATCCGATGAAATAATCAATTCATCGGATTTTTTTTAGTTCTACTATTATAAAATGCTACTTTTGTATTCCTATTAGAAAAAACAATGTCGAATAGACCAATTGCAACTTTATTTTTATTTTTCAGAAAAATTGCTCGAAAATTAGAAGCAGTTTTATTTTTGGCAAAAACACTTTTGTCGGAACGAAATTTCATTTATTTATCGAGTGTTATTGTAGCAATATCTTGTGCATTTGCTGTAATTATTCTAAAGAGTTTTGCTCACAATGTTTTCAAATTTGCAACTTACATCAACGTTTATTTAAAACTTCCTTACATAAATAGTATTTTACCAGTAATTGGAATTTTGCTAACAGTATTTGTAATTCGGAATTTTCTAAATGGAAACCTAGAAAAAGGAAGTGCCAAAATTCTTTATGCTGTTGCCAAAAAAGGCGGAATTCTGCCAAAAAAACAAATGTATGCTCAAATAATTACCAGCTCATTAACGGTTGGATTGGGTGGTTCGGCTGGATTAGAAAGTCCGATTGTGATTACTGGTGCAGCATTTGGTTCCAATTTTGCTCAAAAATATAAACTGACTCAAAAAGATAGAATATTACTTTTGGCTTGTGGTGTTGCCGCTGGAATTGGTGCTGCTTTTAATGCGCCAATTGCTGGAGTTTTATTTGCGATTGAAGTGGTTTTAACTGATATTACTATTTCGGCTTTTATTCCAATAATTATTTCGGCTGCAACTGGTGCTTTGGTTTCTAAAATTGTACTGAGTCAAGATGTACTTTTGAGTTTTAATCAAGAACAAAGTTTTAATTTTCACAATACGCCCTATTACATAATATTGGGAATTCTAGCAGGATTTGTTTCTGTTTTTCACGCTAGAAATTTCAGACGTGTGGAACATTATTTCAGTAAATTTAAAAACAATAGTTACCGTAAAGCGTTGTTTGGAGCAAGTATTTTAGCAGTTATGATTTTCTTTTTTCCAACGCTTTTTGGAGAAGGTTATGAGAGTATTAAAACACTTTCAACATCGCATCCTGAAGTTTTATTAGACAATACATTATTAGAAAATTTTAAAAGTAAACCATGGATTTTATTAGCATTTGTTGGAATTATCGTTTTCTTAAAACCATTTGCAACTGGTTTAACTTTAGGTTCTGGAGGTAATGGTGGCAACTTTGCTCCTTCGTTATTTGTAGGTTCTTATTTGGGTTTTTTTGTGGCTAAAGCAGTTCATCTTTTGGGATTATCGAATACTTTACCAATTGCAAATTTTACTTTAGTTGGAATGGCTGGAATTCTTTCTGGATTGTTTCACGCACCATTAACAGCGATATTTTTGATTGGCGAAATTACAGGCGGTTACGATTTGATGGTTCCGCTAATGATTGTATCTTCAATAAGTTATGCCGTTTCTAAACAATTTGAAAATCATTCGATGGATGTTAAAGCGTTGGCAGATACTGGAGACGTATTTACAAGTGATAAAGACAAAAATATTTTGCAAAGTATTGATTTTCTAAAATTAGTTGCTACCGATGTTAAAACCATTTCTTTAGAAAAATCATTGGATAATTTAATTGAGCATTTATCCAATTGCCATCAACAAATCATTCCAGTTTTGGATGAAAAAAATAAACTAATTGGAATTGTTGATTTTGAAGACATTCGCTCTATTGTTTTCAATCCGTATCGAATAAAATTCACCGAAATAAAAGAAATTCTTTTACAACCAAAAGAAATCATTCTGCACGACGACGGAATGGAAACCATCATGGAAAAATTTGAAACTTCTAATCAAATGATTCTTGCAGTTCTTAAAAATGGTAAATTTTTTGGGTTAATTGCAAAACTGGATGTGCTAGAAGCCTATCGCGAAAAGTTAAAAGAAATGATTATTGAATAATATACTGATTTTCAAATAAATTAACTATTTTTAAAAACTAAATTAGTTAAAATGAAAAATATTTTTGCCTTCTTATTCTGTACAATGTCTATAGGTTTTAATTTTGCTCAAGAAAACCCAGATAAATCAGAAGAAATCAAAATCGATAAGAAAAAGCTACTTGCAGAATTGTCTGAAAGTGCTTGTAAATGTATTGATTCAATAAATTCTTTTTCTAAATCTAAAGACAGCATTTCATCTGAAATACACAATTGCATCGACAAACATGTTGGTGCATATCAAATGGGAGACAAACTTTCATCAATAAAAGATTTAGAAAAAACAGCCACCGCTGGAGACGATGGAAAGAAAGAAATAAATATTTCAATTAATATCAATCAAAATTCAAATGAGTACAAAAAGTATTATTATGAAATGGAACGCTACTTATTGACAAATTGTAAGGCAGTAAAGGCTAAAATTGCAGCAAATGATAACATTGGTGAGAAATCAATTTCAAGAAATAGTGAATCCCTTAAATATTATTATTTAGGTTTAGATGAATCTAAAAACGAAAATTTTGAAAAAGCTATTGAATACTATAAAAAAGCACTCGTTTTTGATAAAGATTTTGCCTTTGCATATGATAATATTGGTATTTGTTACAGAAGATTAAATAAGTTTGAAGAAGCTATTGATGCTTATGAACAATCTTTAAAAATAGATCCTAACGGTAAAATGCCTTTACAAAATATAGCCGTAGTCTATTTATATAAAAAGGAATACAAAAAAGCAGTCAAAGCTTATGAAAAATTAGCCAAATTAGACGATCAAAATCCTGAAGTATATTATGGAATTGGAAACATTTATACTCAATATTTATTTGAATATGAAAAAGCATTAGATTATTTATGTCAGGCATATAACCTTTATGTGGCGCAAAAATCTCCTTACAGAACTGATGCTGAAACTTTAATACAAATTGTATTTAAAGAAATGAAAAAACAAGGAAAAGAATCACAATTTGATGCAACCTTAAAAAAATATCATATTAATGGTTATTAATAAAAATTAGCCCTTTCAGTTGTAAGGGCTAATTTTTACTTCGTTTTTTCGCCAACAAAATAATCATTCGTACTTTTAAACAAAACATTAAAAGTGGTTAAACTTCCATAACATCTTGTTATGTATTGTTGTAAATCAATTTTATCTACTTCATCTAAATTACTAGAGTTTATTTTTTGCTCCATTACACGCAATCTATCACGAACCATTGTAATTTTGTGAAAAAATGTATCAATTGGAATTTCTTTGTTGGATGTTGGAGTTCCTGGTTCCATAACCAATTTTCCACCTTTCCATTTATCAGCAATTGGAACTACTTGCGAAACATCTGACCAACGTTGCAAAACATTTTTCAAAGTGCGTTCAACTTCATAAAAGCTTACTGAATCAACTTCGTCTTCCAAAGCTTCGATTACTTCAAATGTAGCATCAACATCAATAGTTTCTAAACCGCTTTCGATAAAAGTTACCCAATAATGTTTGGCAGTTACATTGGTTACAACACCTAATCCGTGTTCTGGATGTTTGATTCTTGATCCGATTCCTAATATTTTCATATTGTGTCTTTTATTTTCTTCAAATATAAAAATCTTTAACAAATTCTTCCAAGATGTCTACCTAAAATTTATCGTTAAAATCGTACTTTTGCGTTTTCACTAAAATTATGCTAGAAAACGAAAATACAATTGAGGTAATCGGAGCGCGAGTTCATAACCTCAAAAATATAGATATTAAAATCCCGAGAGAACAATTGGTGGTAATAACTGGGCTTTCGGGTTCGGGAAAATCATCTTTGGCTTTCGATACTATTTATGCCGAAGGTCAACGTCGTTACATCGAAACGTTTTCGGCGTATGCAAGACAATTTCTTGGCGGATTGGAGCGTCCTGATGTTGATAAAATCGACGGACTTTCACCAGTAATTGCTATCGAACAAAAAACGACAAGTAAATCGCCACGTTCAACCGTTGGAACTATTACAGAAATTTACGATTTTCTACGTTTGCTTTATGCTCGTGCTGGAGATGCATTCAGTTACAATACTGGCGAAAAAATGGTTTCCTATTCGGATGAACAAATAAAAGAGTTGATTAAAGAAAACTTTATCGGAAAACGCATCAATGTTTTAGCACCGATTATTCGTGCTAGAAAAGGTCATTATGCCGAATTATTCCAACAAATTGCCAAACAAGGTTTTGTAAAAGTTCGTGTAAACGGCAAAATTACCGACATCACAACTGGAATGAAATTAGACCGATACAAAACCCACGATATTGAAATTGTAATTGATAGATTAGCTGTTGAGGATGATGAAGATACCGACAAACGTTTGTCTGAAAGTATCAAAACCGCAATGTATCACGGCGAAGATGTAATGATGGTTATTGAACACGAAAGTGATGAAGTTCGATTTTTTAGTAGAACGTTGATGTGTCCAACAACTGGAATTTCGTATCAAAATCCGGAACCCAATTTATTTTCATTCAATTCTCCCAAAGGTGCATGCGAACATTGTAATGGTTTGGGAATTATAAACGAAATCAACAGAAAAAAAATAATTCCGAATCCAAAATTATCAATTAATAAAGGCGGATTTGCACCATTAGGCGAATATAAATCGTCGTGGATGTTCAAGCAATTGGAAATTATTGGCGAAAAATATGGTTTTAAATTAACCGATGCTATCGAAACCATTTCCGAAGAAGCCATGGAAATGATTTTGAATGGTGGCAACGAAAAATTTTCAGTAACATCAAAAACTGCTGGAGTTACTAAAGATTACAAAATCGAATTTGAAGGAATTTCTAAATTCATCAAAAACCAATTTGACGAAAGTAATTCTTCTTCTATAAAACGTTGGGCAAAAGAATTTATGGACGAAATTAATTGTCCGGTTTGTGAAGGTTCACGATTAAAAAAAGAATCGCTTTTCTTTAAAATAAACGATAAAAATATTGCTGAATTATCGGCAATGGATATTTCAGAATTAGTAGAATGGTTTTCAAAATTACCCAAAACATTATCTGAAAAACAAAAAACTATCGCAACCGAAATCCTAAAAGAAATCAATGATAGATTGAAATTTTTATTAGATGTTGGTTTGAATTACTTATCGCTAAGCCGAAGTTCTAAATCACTTTCTGGTGGCGAAGCGCAACGTATTCGTTTGGCAACACAAATTGGCTCGCAGTTGGTTGGAGTTCTTTATATTTTAGACGAACCAAGCATCGGATTGCACCAACGTGATAACGAACGCTTGATCAATTCCTTAAAAAATCTTCGTGATATTGGCAACTCCGTTTTGGTTGTTGAACACGACAAAGACATGATTGAATGTGCCGATTATGTAATTGATATTGGTCCAAAAGCAGGAAAATTTGGTGGAAACATTATCAGTAAAGGAACTCCAAAAGAATTATTGCAAGAAAACACAATTACAGCGCAATATTTGAATGGAAAAATGCAAATTGAAGTTCCGAAAAAGCGTCGTGAAGGCAATGGAAAATTTTTGAAATTATCGGGTGCAACTGGGAATAATTTAAAAAATGTAACGGTAGAATTTCCGTTAGGAAAACTCATTTGCGTAACTGGAGTTTCTGGAAGTGGAAAATCAACATTAATTAATGAAACCCTTTATCCTATCTTGAACGCGCATATTTTTAATGGCGTTAAGAAACCGCAACCGTACAAAAAAATTGAAGGTTTAGAACATATTGACAAAGTCATTGACATCGATCAAAGTCCGATTGGTAGAACACCGCGAAGCAATCCAGCAACATATACTGATGTTTTTAGTGAAGTTAGAAATCTGTTTACTTTGACTCCAGAAGCCATGATTCGTGGTTATAAAGCAGGAAGATTTAGTTTTAATGTGAAAGGCGGACGATGCGAAACTTGCGAAGGTTCGGGTGTTAGAACTATAGAAATGAGTTTTTTACCTGATGTATATGTAGAATGTGAAACGTGTCAAGGCAAACGATTTAATCGTGAAACTTTAGAAATTCGTTTTAAAGGAAAATCAATTTCTGATGTGTTGAATATGACCGTTGATGAAGCGGTTCCTTTTTTTGAAAATATTCCGAAAATTTATCGAAAAGTAAAAACCATTCAGGATGTTGGATTAGGATATATCACACTCGGTCAGCAAAGTACAACGTTATCTGGTGGCGAAGCACAACGTATAAAATTATCGGCAGAATTGTCTAAAAAAGATACTGGTAACACGTTTTACATTATGGACGAACCTACAACTGGTTTGCATTTCGAAGACATTCGCGTATTGATGGATGTAATTAACAAATTGGTCGATAAGGGAAATACCGTATTGATTATCGAGCACAATCTTGATGTTGTAAAACTTGCCGATTACATTATTGACGTAGGTTTAGAAGGCGGAAAAGGTGGCGGAGAAATCATTTGTAAAGGAACTCCAGAGGAAATCATTAAGAATAAAAAAAGTTATACTGCGCAGTTTTTGAAAAAGGAAATGAATTAAAATTATGGAAAATCAAATTGAGATAACCACCGAACGACTGATTCTAAAAAGCATCACGCCTGCCATAATTAACGAATTATTCAATACCAAAACGAAAGAAGAAATTATTACTTATTTTGGATTTGACGAATTTGGATACGAACACTATAAAGAAATGTACGAAAAAGGAGTTGAAACTCACAGACTGTCTATTTTTGTATTTCTAATGATTGATAAAGCTACCAATTTACCAATTGGCGAATGTGGTTTTCACACTTGGAATGCCACTCACAAACGCGCCGAAATTTTTTACAACATGCGAAATGAAACCTTCAAACAAAAAGGATTGATGAGCGAAGCATTAAAAACTGTTTTGGAATACGGATTTACCAAATTAAACCTCCACCGCATTGAAGCATTAATAGCGATTGAAAACGAACCTTCACTAAAATTATTATTGAAAAATGGCTTTACCAAAGAAGGCATTATGCGAGAAGATTATGTTGTAAATGGCAAAAATGAAGATTCGCATTGTTTTTCTTTATTGAAATGGGAATGGGAAAATAAAGAATAAAATTATTTGATTTTCGTAAGTTTTGATTTGAAAATAGTTATTCATTTGTAGCTTATTTTTGTTAATTTGTATTTTAAATCATACAAATGACGCTGCGATATTTATTTCTAATTATTTGTTTAACAATAAACTATAATTTTATTTCTGCACAAGAAATAACTCCTAACAAACCATTTTATTTTGGTGGTGGCACAACTATTACCAACAACGGAATTTCACTTTTACCCAACTTTACATTAGGAAAACCTGCCGCAATTTTTGATATGTCAGCAGGAAATGACCGATTAAAGTTTGAACCACAACTTCGCTTTTCTCTAGAAGGAAAACCTTGGACTTTTGTATTTTGGTGGCGGTATAAAATTTTAAAAGACAAAAAAATTAAGCTGTCTGTTGGCGCACATCCTGCATTAGTTTTTAGAGAAGAAAAATTTATTGTAAACGGAATTGAAAAAGAATATTTAACTTCAAGACGATTTCTTGCAAGCGAAGTTTTTCCTAATTATGCCTTCACTAAAAATATTAATCTCGGAATTTACTACTTATATTCTCACGGAATTGAAAATGATGTAACACAAAACACTCATTTTATAGCACTTAATAGTACCATTTCAAATATCAAAATTTATAAAAAAATTCAACTTAAGTTTCAACCACAGGTTTTTTATCTAAAAATGGATAACAAAGATGGTTTTTATAGTAGTGCAACTTTCAATCTCGAACGTAAAGGTTTTCCTTTAGTAATTAATTCAATTGTCAATAAAAAAATAGAATCAACTATCGCAGGAAAGGACTTTATTTGGAATATTGGATTGGTTTATTCCTTCAGTAAAAAATACACAAAAACATAAAATCATGAAAAAAACACTAAATCTAACCTTTTTATTTCTAGCAATTGGCAGTATAAATTTATCGGCACAAACAAATTCTGACAGCACAAAAGTCAAAAAGTTTCAGGCCAAAGCGCCAAAAACAATTCCGTTTGGCAATGAAGCGTTTACAAAAACTGATGGAACAATTATTAGGTGGACAGGAAATGCAGGATTTTTAATAAACAGTCGTGGAACAACAATTATGGTTGATCCTTTACTAAAAGACTTTGATATGCCAGTAATGATTGATTATCCTATAAAACCATCAGCAATTCCAAGTTTAGATGCTGTATTAATAACGCATTCAGATAACGATCATTTTAGTATTCCAACAAATACCGATTTAGCCAAAAATACAAAGGCTTTTCATTCAACTATTTATGTTGATTCATTAATGAAAAACTTGGGTTGGAAATCATTCGGACATAAAATTGGAGCAACATTTAAAGTAAAAAACATCAAAATTAAATTAACGCCAGCTGATCATCAATGGCAAAATGCGTATCCAGGAACTGCAAAACGATTTTTTGAAAAACAAGATTGCACCGGATTTTTAATCACAACACCAGACGGAACAATTTGGGCAGAAGGCGATTCTAAATTAATGCCGGAACATTTAACTATGTCTCCAGCTCCTGATGCAATACTATTTGATTTTTCTGATAGCGAGTGGCATTTTACATTGGCTGGTGCTGTAAAAATTGCAAATGCTTACCCAAACACACCACTATTGCTTTCGCATTGGGGCACAATTGATGCACCCGATTTTGCTCCTTTTAACGGAAACCCTGACGAATTAAAAAAATTAATTGTGAATCCCGAACGAATTGTTGTTCTTGCTCCAGGCGAACCTTATAAACTATCGCCTTTAAAAAAAAAGTAGTAATGCAATCAACTAAAAATACAATTGACCAATTTTTGAATTTTCTCTCCAAAAGAGATCTTGAAAATCTTACACTTCTTTTTGCGAAAAATATAGACTGGAATCTACCTGGAAATCCAAATGCAGCAGAATGGTTTGGACAAAGAAATACTAGAGAAGAAGTCAAAGAATTTTATCAATTACTTTGGAAAAAAGTTGAACCTATTTCAGGAACTATAAATAATATATTTATTGATAAGGAAGATGCTGTAATTGCTGGAGAATTTACCGTAAAAATGCTGTCAACTGGTAAATTGGTTAGCTCTATTTTTTATATCCAAATGACCATAAAAAATGGATTAATTGAAAAATATAGATTGCTCGAAGATAGTTTTGCAATATCAGAATCTTTAATCGAGCCAATTAAAAAATAAATATAATGGATACTAAAAAAGTGTGGTTTGTAACTGGTGCTTCTAAAGGTTTAGGACTTAATTTAGTTAAAAAATTATTGCTTGAAGGTTACAAAGTTGCAGCTACATCAAGAAAATTAAATGATTTAATTTTGGCAATTGGAGAAAAATCAAATTGTTTTTTTCCACTTGAAATGAATATTGTTGATGATAAAAATGTAGCATTAGCCATTTCTAAAACGGTACAGTATTTTCAAAAAATAGATGTTGTAGTAAACAATGCTGGTTACACTCAAGTTGGCACAATTGAAGAATTATCTGATGATGAAGTTCGCAAAAATTTTGATGTAAATGTATTTGGTGTTTTTAATGTAATTCGCAACACAATACCTTATTTTAGAAATCAAAAATCAGGACATTTTTTCACTATTTCATCAATGGCAGGTTTTAGCGGAGGTTTTGCTGGTTGGTCAAGTTATTGTGCTACTAAATTTGCAGTTGCTGGAATGACTGAAAGTTTGGCAGTTGAAGCGAGAGAATTTGGTATCAAAACTACCTTGGTTTATCCTGGACATCTTCGTACTAATTTTTTAGAAAAAGGATCCATAATGTCGGCAAAAAATCCAATTGATGCTTATGTTTCTGTACGTCAATCGGAATTACTTGTAGCCAATAAAATGAATGGAAATCAAGAAGGTGATCCTGAAAAAGCAGCCACAGCGATAATAAAAATGAGTAATGAAGAAAATCCAGCGTTGCATTTTTTTATGGGTGAAGATGCTTATAAAACTGCCATCGCAAAAATGAAAATTGTTAATAATGAATTAGAAAATTGGAAAAAACAATCATTATCAACTGGTTTTTCAGAATAAAATTATGGGTTGATCCGTTTGTTTTTCCAAAATAATAACGAAATTTACATAAAAAGCAATTATATGAATGATAAAAATAGCAGCTCAATTTTTGAAAAAGGCGAAAAATTATCTGACGAATATTTTAAAGGAAACGCCTATTTATCTACACTTTTAGTAAAAGATAAAAACAATAATTTTATAATTGGCGCAGTCACTTTTGAACCCAACGCAAGAACCAATTGGCACACACACCCAAAAGGACAAGTTTTAATTGTAATTGAAGGCGAAGGAATTTATAAAGAGAAAAATAAATCGGCACAATCAATAAAAAAAGGTGATGTAATCAATATTCCTGAAAATGTAGTGCATTGGCATGGAGCAACTACAACTACTAAAATGGTACATATTGCTATAACAAACTATGAAGGTGAAACTAATGCGAACTGGTTACAACCTGTTACTGACGAAGAATTTACAGCAACCAATTAAATATAGTAATTATGAAATTACATCAATTTTTTAAATGCATCTTTCTATTAATATTTACAATAAGTACTTCAAAAATGAATGCACAAAAAGATACTAATGAAGTTTTAAATAACCATCAAACAAGTATGGTTTGCATTTCGGCATATTCAGCAGTTGGTGATTTAGAAAATCTAAAAAAAGAACTAAATACTGGTCTTGATGCTGGATTAACAATCAATCAAATAAAAGAAGCTATGATTCAATTGTATGCTTATTGTGGTTTTCCTCGAAGCTTAAATGCAATAAATACTTTGATGGCACTTATTGAAGAACGAAAAGAAAAAGGCATTAATGATAATTTAGGCGACGAAGCATCGAAAATTAAAAATAGCAAAAACAAATATCAATTAGGTAAAGAAAACTTACAAAAACTAACCGGAATTGAAGAAAAAAGCACAAAAACAGGTGTAAATGCTTTCGCTCCTATTATGGATGTTTTTTTGAAAGAGCATTTATTTGCAGATATTTTTAGTCGTGATGTGCTTAACTTTCGACAACGTGAATTGATAACAATTTCGGCATTAGCATCAATGAAAGGTGTTGAACCACAATTACAAGTACATATTACAATGGGTAAAAACACTGGTATTAGTGATATTCAATTAGAACAAATTGCAACTATAATAGCAACTAAAATTAATAAAACTCAAGCCAATACAATAAGAAAAATAATAGGAAAACCTTTATTACCAATTACTGAAGATGATATGATGGTGCGACTATCTGAAATAGAAATTTTACCCGAATATTTAGAAGAATATAAAGCAATTTTAAAAGAAGAATCTTCAGCATCAGTGTCACTTGAAAGTGGCGTAATTTCTATTTTTCCGATGTACAAAAAAGAAAATCCAAATCAATTTAGACTGATAGAAATTTATGCTAATAAATTGGCTTATTTATCTCATTTAAAATCACCTCATTTTCTGAAGTACAAAACTACTACTCTAAAAATGGTAAAAGATTTAAAATTAGTAGATATGGAAAGTTTGAACGAAGAAGAAATGACAGCAATTTTTAAGAAATTAAATTAATCTAATTAAAACAAAATGGAAAAAAGAAAATTAGGAAACGCAGGTTTAGAAGTTTCAGCAATTGGTTTAGGTTGCATGGGAATGAGCTTTAGTTATTATCCATTTCCAGAAAAAAATGACGCTATTGCACTTATTCACAAAGCAGTAGAAGAAGGAATTACGTTTTTTGACACTGCCGAAGTTTATGGTCCGTTTACCAATGAAGAATTACTTGGCGAAGCATTAGCACCTTATAAAGACAAAGTTACAATTGCCACAAAATTCGGATTTGATATTCAAAATGGAAAAATGATGGGCATAAACAGTCGTCCAGAAAATATTAGAAAAGCGTTAGAAGGTTCTTTAAAAAGATTAAAAATAGATACTATAGATTTGCTTTATCAACATCGAGTAGATCCAAATGTTCCAATTGAAGATGTTGCTGGAACTGTAAAAGAACTTATAAAAGAGGGAAAAGTTAAGTATTTCGGACTTTCAGAAGCTGGTGCAACTACCATCCGAAAAGCACATGCAGAACAAAATGTTTCAGTTTTGCAAAGCGAATATTCTATTTGGACGCGACAACATGAAGTTGAAATTATTCCAACTTTAGAAGAACTCGGAATTGGTTTAGTGGCTTTTAGTCCGCTTGGAAAAGGTTTTTTAGCTGGTAAAATGGATGAAAATACAAAGTTCGGAGAAGGCGATATTAGAAATTTACTTCCGAGATATAGTGAAGAAGCTAGAATTGCAAATAAAGTTCTTTTGGATTTATTAAATGATTTTGCATCTAAACGAAATGCAACTCCAGCACAAATTGCAATTGCCTGGATTTTGGCCCAAAAACCTTGGATTGTACCAATTCCTGGAACCACAAAATTACACCGATTGACCGAAAATAATGGCGCAGCTTCTATCCTATTATCGCAAGAAGAATTACAACAAATTGAATTAGCATCAACTGCAATAAAAATAGTTGGAACTCGATATACCGATGCAATGGAAAGTGCTACAGGATTATAATTTATTAATTGCTTTTTGTACATTTGAAAATGGAATCAACCGAAAAATTAGAAGATTTTTATATACGAAAATACGGTGCAACACCCAAAATAAACCCTGAAATTGGGCATTTTAATGTGTTTCAATTGGAACCTGTTGATCCAGATAAAGCAAAACCACTTCCGTATAGAAGAAGAGATTTTTACAAAGTTATGCTCGTTATCGGTAACATAGATGTGCATTATGCAGACAAAGTTTTCTCAGTAAAAAAACAAGCAATTGTGTTTTCTAATCCGCAAATTCCCTACAAATGCGAACCTATAGAAAATATAAAAAGTGGTAGTTATTGTGTTTTTAATCAAACCTTTATTCAACACTTTGGCGATTTAAAAAAGTATGCTGTTTTTCAACCTAACGGTAACCATGTGTTTGAATTGATTGATGAACAAGTAGATAAAATTCAACATATTTACAATTCAATGTTGGAGGAAATTAATTCAGAATACATTCACAAATATGATGTTTTAAAAAATAAAGTCTTTGATTTACTGCATTTTGCAATGAAAATCGATGATTCTGCTAAATTTACTAAGCAAACAATTAGTGCTTCTAACAGAATTTATAATTTATTTTTAGAACTTTTAGAACGTCAATTTCCTATTGAAGAAAATCATCTTAAAATCAAATTAAGAACTGCATCTGATTTTGCAAATCAATTGAATATTCATGTCAATCATTTGAACAAAGCAGTAAAATTAGAATCTCAAAAAACTACTACTCAAATCATTGCAGAACGAATTTTGCAAGAATCTAAAATTCTACTCAAACAAAGCAATTGGAATGTATCTGAAATTTCTGAAGCATTAAATTTTACCGAAACAACTCATTTTAACAACTTTTTCAAAAAGCAATTAAATGTGAGTCCGTTGCAGTATCGAAAATTTTAAATTATAGAAATAAAATTCTAAAACATTATTCTACATTTCCATTACGTCACTTTTAAAAAAAGAAGTATTTTAGCAAGTTGAAAATTGCAAAATAAATAAAGTGAACTACCGTAAAGGCGCTATCGGAGCATTAACAGACGAATACGAAAAAGCATTAAACGAACTCAAAATAGTTTTTAAATCTATTTCGGATGTTGCTTTTTTGAAAACTGATTTCACTAAAGAACAAGATTTTCAATCGATTAGAAATATTGCAACACACATAGTTCGTTCGGGTTATGTGTATTCAAATTATGCTCGAAAAAGTTTTGAAATGGAAGTTATTCCATATTTATTTTCATTAAATTCAATACAAGAAACGTTTGTTGAAATTGACAAAATGTTTGCCTATCACATAGCAACTTTTGAAGATAAATGGCTTATGAGCGATGCTGAAATGATGAAAACCATCATTGTAACTTCATGGACAACTTATGACTTAGAAGCTTTGCTCGAACACGCAATTGTACACATTTTAAGACATAGATTGCAAATACAAAAAATAATAAATTAAAAGAATAAAAAATGAAATTTGAAGAATTTAAAAATGAAGACGATTTAATTCAAGATAAATTAAAACAAAAAACATGGAACGAAATCCGTTCTAACGACTCGTGGGCAATTTTCAAAATCATGTCGGAGTTCGTAAACGGTTATGAAACTATGGCGCGAATTGGACCTTGTGTTTCGATATTTGGTTCGGCTAGAACAAAACCCGATAACAAATACTATTTATTGGCAGAAAAAATTGCCTACAAAATCAGTAAAGCAGGCTACGGCGTTATCACTGGTGGCGGTCCGGGAATTATGGAAGCCGGAAATAAAGGCGCACATCTTGGCGAAGGAACTTCGGTTGGATTAAACATTGAATTACCATTTGAACAACATTACAATCCGTATATTGACAAGGATAAAAACTTAAATTTCGATTACTTTTTTGTTCGTAAAGTTATGTTTATCAAATACTCACAAGGATTTGTAGTAATGCCTGGCGGATTTGGAACTTTAGACGAAATGTTTGAAGCGATTACGTTAATTCAAACTAAGAAAATTGGAAAATTTCCTATTATTTTAGTTGGTTCACATTATTGGTCGGGATTGATGGATTGGATTAAAAACGTAATGATTGCCGAAGAACACAACGCTAATATTGAAGATTTGAATTTGATAAAAATAGTCGATACCGAAGACGAAGTTGTGGAAGAATTGGATAGATTTTATAAAAAATATACTTTAAGTCCAAACTTCTAATTAAATAATTCAACACAAAATACACAAATTTTCACAAATTAATCTATGTGAATTTGTGTAATTTGTGTTAAATATTTTTCTGATTTATGTTTTTCAACTCGTTACATTTTGCCATTTTTTTACCAATCGTTTTTATAATGTATTGGTTTGTTGGGCATAAATCTAAAATCAATCAGAATTACATTTTGATTTTAGCGAGTTATTATTTCTATTCGTGTTGGGATTGGCGGTTCTTATTTCTATTGGTTTTTTCGACTTTGTTGGATTACGTTTCAGCAATGAAAATCGAGAAAAGCCATACAAAATCCGAACGCAAAATGTGGCTTTGGCTTTGCATAACCATCAATTTAGGATTTCTTGGTATTTTTAAATATTACAATTTTTTTGCCAGTTCTTTTGCTGAATTATTACATTCTTTTGGTGTAACGGCAAGTCCAATTTTACTGAAATTAATCCTTCCTGTCGGCATATCATTTTACACATTTCACGGATTATCCTACATCATCGATATTTATTACAAACGAATAAAATCAGAAAAAAACTTTGTTGATTATTCGTTATTTGTAAGTTACTTTCCGTTGCTAGTAGCAGGACCAATCGAACGAGCAACACATTTATTACCTCAAATAAAAGTCAGAAGAAAATTTGAATTTGAAAAAGCCAAAGAAGGCATTTATCAAATAGTTTGGGGTTTAGTAAAGAAAGTCGTGATTGCCGATTCGTGTGCGAATTATGCCAATGAAATTTTTAATCATTACACAACAATGAACTCGTTATCATTGGTTTTAGGTGCGATTTATTTTGCTTTCCAGATTTATGGTGACTTTTCGGGTTATTCGGATATTGCTTTAGGAACTTCCAAATTATTCGGAATTGACTTATTGCGCAACTTCAATTATCCTTATTTTTCAAGAGATATTGCCGAGTTTTGGCGCAAATGGCACATTTCACTTTCGTCGTGGTTTCGGGATTATCTATACATTCCATTAGGCGGAAGCAAAGGAAATAAGTTGTTTCAAATTCGAAATACCTTTATAATATTTGTCGTAAGTGGCTTTTGGCATGGCGCAAGTTGGACGTATTTGGCTTGGGGATTTATCAACGCCTTGTATTTTTTACCGCTATTGCTTTTGAACAGAAACCGAAAAAATGTAGATGATTTTACATTGAAATTGGATTTTGAATCTTTCCGAACTTTATTCAATATTCTGATTACGTTTTCAATTACATGTTTGGCATGGATTTTCTTTAGAGCCAAAACCATAACCGATGCTTTTTTGTACATCAAACGAATGTTTCAAGATTTGCATTTTTCTACACAATATTTCAGAATCGAACGTTATAGTCATGAATTAATCTATTTGGTTCTAATATTCGTACTTATAGAATGGAACAACCGAACTAAAATCGAACCCATTTCAGGAAAATACAGTTGGTTGAAACTCGGATTGTGTTTGGCAGCAATTTTAGCTTTAGGCGTTTTTTCAGATATTAAAGAATTTATTTATTTTCAATTTTAATGAAGCAGTTTAGTGTTTTTTTACTCAAAAGTTTTGCAATTCTAATCATTACGATGGTTTTGCTTGACGTTGCATACACTGTAATTTATTTGCAATCGAATTCAAGAAGTAAAATTGATTATTTATACAATTCTAAAGACAAAAATTATGATGTTGTTTTCTTAGGTTCATCACGAGTTAACAACCATTTTGTACCAAGAATTTTCAATGAACAAGGTTATTCGACATTTAATTTTGGAATTACACGTTCGCGTTTAGAAGAATCCAATTTGATGTTACAACTAATGCTTGAACGCAATTATAAAATCAAAACGCTAATCCTTCAAGTCGATTTGAACATTAATACTAACGATCATTCGGAAGCTATTCGTTCGCTGTTCATGCCTTATTTACATTCGTCTAAAACTATTAGAAATTTTTATAAAAATATTCCCGAATACAATCAATTGCTTTATATTCCGTTTTACAGATATATGCATTATGACGCAAGAGTTGGATTCAGAGAAGCTTATAATTCGGCTATTCACAAAAAAACAAATGCCTTAGATAATAAAGGATTTTATCCGCTAATGACTGATGAGCGACCAATGGTTCCAGCTGATTTATCGAAATATTATCCAAAACGTAATAAAGCGTATGAAGAAATTAAAGCCATTTGCAAGAAAAACAATATTAATTTGATTGCAATGACAACGCCAATGTGCATGGAAACTATTAATCGCGATTATTTCAATCATTTACAACTAATCTATCCTGAAATTCGTAGATTTGAAAATGCAGTAACCGACGACAAATATTTTTCGACCTGCGGACACATGAACAAAGACGGCGCAATCGAATTTACAAAAATTGTTTTTAAAACATTATTCAAATCCAAAGTTAAACCTTGAAAAAAATAACCTACATAGTTTTTTTATTTTCTCTAATGACTTATGCACAACATCATTCTAAAATGATAGTTGAAGTGAATAATGAAAAGAAAATTCTGAATGTTTATCAAGAACTAACTTACTACAATCAATCAAATGATACGTTATCGAGTATTGTTTTAAACGATTGGAACAATGCATATTCAAATAAAAATACACCATTAGGAGAACGATTTTCTGACGAATATGTAAGAAGTTTTCATTTAGCAACCGAAAAAGAACGTGGAAACACCAACACAATTACAATAATTGATACTAACAAATCATTGTTATCATGGAAACGTCCTGATGGATTTCCAGATTTGGTTGAATTTCAATTAAAAAATAAATTATTTCCCGGACAAAAAGCAACATTTGTACTGTCGTATTTTGTGAAAATTCCAGATGATAAATTTACCAAGTATGGCTATAATTCTAATGGAAATATAGCTTTAAAGAATTGGTTTTTAACACCTTCTATTTATAAAAACAAAACTTTTATAAAATATTCAAATCTAAATATTGATGATGCGCCCAATGCATTATTTGATATTGATTTACAAATTTCAAGCGCTGCTGAACATCAAATTATAAGTGACTTACCACTAATTAATAAAGAAAATAATACGTACTTTTTTTCTGGTAAAAATCAACTAATTGTAAATTTGTTTTTTGAAAAAAAGGTTTCTTTTTTGAGTTTTAAAAATGAAAATTTAGATGTAACTACAAATTTAGAAGATAAAAAAGTTAGTGATATCAATAAAGCCATCATTGTTGACAAAGTAATTAATTATGTTTCAGACAATTTAGGCAACTATCCAAAACCTAAAATCACTGTTTCGCAGTTAGATTATGAGCAAAATCCGTTTTATGGATTGAATCAATTACCTTCATTTATTAGTCCGTTTCCAGATGATTTTATCTACGAATTGAAGTTTTTAAAAACCTATTTGAACAATTATTTAAAAACTACTTTGCAACTTGATTCTCGAAAAGACAACTGGATTTATGATGCCATTCAGGTCTATTATATGATGAAATATATAGACGAATACTATCCGAAAGTCAAAATGATGGGTTCAATTGAACGATTGGGAATTCTTCGCGGATACAATTTAGTTTCATTAGATTTTAATGAACAATACAGCTATTTTTATATGTTAATGGCGCGTAAAAATTTAGATCAACCACTTGGCGATCCTAAAAATACGTTGATAAAATTTAACGAAAAAATTGCTTCTAAATACCGAGCAGGATTAAGTTTTAGGTATTTATCTGATTATATTGGCGAAGAAAAATTAAAAAATAGCATTGCAGAATTTATAGCATATTCAATTAAAAATCAATCGGATAGTGATTATTTTAAAAATTTAATTCAGAATGCTTCTTCTAAAAAAACAGATTGGTTTTTCAATACAATTATAAATTCTAGAAAAATTATTGATTATAAATTTGATAACGTTACTAAAACAACTGATAGTGTTTCATTTAGTTTAAAAAACAAAACTGATGTTAATGTTCCAATTCCGATTTACGGAATTAAAAAAAATCAAATTGTTTTTAAAGAATGGATTGACAATGTAAAAACAGACAGTATTTATACGTTTAAACGATATGATGCCGACAAAATCGTAATTAATTACAAAAATATTGTTCCCGAATACAACCAAAGAAACAATTGGAAATCGCTGAAATCATTTCGTTTGAGTAACAAACCCATCAAGTTCAATTTTATGAAAGATTTGGAAGATCCTAATTACAATCAAATTTTGTATGTTCCAACATTAGAATATAATTTTTATGACGGTTTCATTCCCGGAATGCGTTTTCACAACAAAACAATTTTAGACAAACCGTTTAATTTTGACATTACTCCATCCTATTCTACCAAAACTAGTTCATTTTCAGGTCGTTTTTCGGTATCAGTAAATCAGTTCAATCGCGATAGTAAAATGTTCAATATTCGTTATGGTTTGAGTGGTGAAAATTACCATTATGCACCTGATGCTTTTTACAAAAAAATAAATCCTTATGTCATTTTTAGGTTTCGAGAAAATGATTATCGTGACAACCATTTTAAGAGTTTAACTTTTAGACAAGTATATGTAAATCGTGAGCCGAGTGTGTTTGTAAAAAATAATTTAGAAGGAAATTATTCCATTTTTAATGCACGATATAATAATAGTAGAACCGAAATTACCAAACATTTTGGTTACTCAACCGATTTTCAATTGGCTTCTAAATTTTCAAAACTATCAACGAGTATAAGTTTTAGAAGACTTTTTGATGATAACCGACAAGTCAATTTACGATTATATGCAGGTGCATTTATTTTTAATAAAACCGAAACCAATTATTTCAGTTTTGCAATAGATCGCCCAACCGATTATTTATTTGATTACAATTATTTAGGACGTTCAGAAAGTACTGGAATTTTCAGTCAGCAATACATTCAGGCTGAAGGCGGATTCAAATCTAAATTAATTAATCCGTATGCAAATCAATGGCTTACAGCTGTTAACGGAAGTTTTAATATTTGGAATTGGATTGAAGTCTACAGCGATTTAGGTTTTATGAAAAACAAACAAGAAAATGCTCGTTTTGTTTATGATAGTGGCATCCGATTGAATTTAGTTACCGATTATTTTGAATTGTATTTCCCTGTTTATTCTAATAATGGTTGGGAAGTTGCTCAAACAAAATATGCTGAAAAAATACGTTTTATTGTAGCATTTTCTCCACATTCATTGATTGGTTTATTTACTCGAAAATGGTTTTAAAATTCAAAAAATAACATCTTTTATTAATAATTCAATAAGTAAAACTCATTATTTACGAGTATATACTATTTTTATAGTAGATATAAAGGTTTTCATTGTCAATAATTAAATTATATTTTTTTCAAAGAATTACAATTATTAGGAGTTTTTCATTAAATTTGTTTCATTAAGAAATTCTAGTTCAGTTATGACCGAAACACAAACCAAAGTCGAAATTACTTTTGAAGATTTTAAAGCCGAAGTTTTAAACGATTATAAAATTGCCACAATCAGCCGTGAATGCAGTTTATTAGGAAGACGCGAAGTGCTTACTGGTAAAGCCAAATTCGGAATTTTTGGTGACGGAAAAGAAGTGCCTCAATTAGCATTAGCCAAAGCCTTTAAAAATGGTGATTTCCGTTCGGGATATTACCGTGACCAAACGTTTATGATGGCAATTGGTGCTATGAACATTGAACAATTCTTTGCCGGATTGTATGGTCATACTGATATTAATTTTGATCCAATGAGCGCTGGTCGTCAAATGGGCGGTCACTTTGCAACGCATTCGCTTGACGAAAATGGAAATTGGAATAATTTAACAAAACAAAAAAATTCAAGTGCCGATATTTCTCCAACTGCTGGACAAATGCCACGTTTGTTAGGTTTGGCACAAGCTTCAAAAATATATAGAAACGTATCAGGAATAAATCAAACGAATTTCTCCGAAAAAGGAAATGAAGTTGCTTGGGGAACCATTGGAAACGCGTCAACATCTGAAGGTTTGTTTTTTGAAACCATCAATGCTGCAGGCGTTTTACAAGTGCCAATGGTAATGAGTGTTTGGGATGACGAATACGGAATTTCAGTACATGCAAGACACCAAACTACAAAAGAAAATATTTCGGAAATCTTAAAAGGTTTCCAACGTGATGAAAATGCCAATGGATATGAAATCATGACTGTAAAAGGTTGGAATTATCCTAATTTGGTTTCAACTTATGAAAAAGCAGCAGCCATTGCTCGTGAAGAACACGTTCCAGTTTTAATACATGTTCAAGAACTGACACAACCACAAGGACATTCTACTTCAGGAAGTCATGAGCGTTATAAAAATTCTGAACGACTAGCTTGGGAAACTGAATTTGACTGTTTGTCACAAATGCGTTCTTGGTTAATTGAAAATAATTTGGCAACAGCCGACGAATTAGATGAAATCGACAATCAAGCTAAAAAAGACGTTTTAGAAGGTAAAAAAGTAGCTTGGACGGCGTTCGTAACACCAATGAAAGACGAACAAAAAGAATTGGTTGATTTGATAAACAACATTGCTTCACAAAGTGAAAATAAAGTTTTTATTGAAAAAATAGCAAATGATTTAGCATCGATAAAAGAGCCTATTCGCAAAGATATTTTAGTAACTGCTCGCAAAGTATTGCGAATGATTATTAATGAAACTAGTCAACCGCAATTAGCTTCTTGGATTACCAATTATATAAATAACATCCAACCAAAATTCAGTTCTCATTTATTTTCTGAATCCGATAAAAGTGTATTGAGTTCTAAAGAAGTGGCTCCAACTTATGACGAATCAGCAGAAGAAGTTGATGCGCGTTTGGTTTTGAGAGATAACTTTGATGCTATTTTTACAAAATATCCAGAAAGTTTAATTTTTGGAGAAGATGCCGGAAATATTGGAGATGTTAACCAAGGTTTGGAAGGTATGCAAGAAAAATACGGAGAACTTCGTGTTGCCGATGTCGGAATTCGTGAAGCTACAATTCTCGGACAAGGAATTGGAATGGCGATGCGTGGATTAAAACCAATTGCAGAAATTCAATATTTAGATTACTTATTGTATGCTATTCAAATTATGAGTGATGATTTAGCAACACTTCAATATAGAACCGCTGGAAGACAAAAAGCACCGTTAATAATTAGAACTCGTGGACACCGTTTAGAAGGCGTTTGGCATTCGGGTTCACCAATGGGAATGATCATCAATGCAATTCGTGGAATTCATGTTTTGGTTCCAAGAAATATGACTAAAGCAGCTGGATTTTATAATACGTTACTTGAAAAAGATGAACCAGCATTGGTTGTAGAATGTTTGAATGGTTACCGTTTGAAAGAAAAAATGCCAACCAATTTAGGAGAATTTAAAACTGCAATTGGTGTTGTTGAAACTATTAAAGAAGGAAATGATATTACGTTGGTTTCTTATGGTTCGACTTTAAGGTTGGTAGAACAAGCTGCAAAAGAGTTAGAAACCGTTGGAATTAATTGCGAAATTATTGATGTTCAATCGTTATTACCATTTGACATCAATCATGATATTGTAAAAAGTTTAGAAAAAACCAATCGTTTATTAGTAATTGATGAAGATGTTCCTGGTGGTGCAAGTGCTTATATTTTACAAGAAATAATAGAAGTACAAAAAGGATATAATTATTTAGATAGTGCTCCGCAAACGTTAGCTTCCAAGCCACATCGTCCAGCTTATGGAACCGATGGTGATTATTTTTCAAAACCATCTATAGAGGATATTTTTGAAAAAGTTTATGCAATTATGAGTGAAGCCAATCCAACTAAATTTAAAAGTTTATACTAATCAAAAAGCCAGTTTTTTTTAAATTAAACTGGCTTTTTTTATTTCTATTTCAATACTCTAAACTCACATCGTCTGTTTATAGAATGCTCAGCTTCGGTACATTTATCGCCACATTTTACTAATGGAACACTTTCTCCATAGCCTTTAGAACGGAGTCTTTTTCTATCAATTCCTTTGTTTACTAGATATTCTAATGTTGATGCAGCTCTATTATTTGATAAAATCAAATTATACATTTCTGAGGCTCTTGAATCTGTGTGAGCACCAATTTGAACTTCCATCAATGGGTATTTATTCAATAATCCAACTAAAACATCTAGAATTTTAGATGCTTGTTCTTTAATATTCCATTTGTTCAAATCAAAATAGATGTTTTCTAATTCAATATAAACATAGCCGTCATTTTTGGTAACTACGATATCTTCAGCATCGTCATAAGATTCGACTTGTAATTCGATTGTAAATCTTGCTTTTCCTTCGTCATTTGTAGTAAATTCGACGTTACTTGGAATGTAAAAATCTCTAATTGCTTCTACTCTATATTTCTTATTCGGACGTGTATTAAAGAAATATTCAGCTTTGGAACCTACTACCATTTGTCCGACCAATTTATTGTCTTCGTCATATAACGTAACTGTGGTTCCAGGTAATAAATCTTTAGTTGTTTTATCTTTTACATCGCCTTCAACTAAGAATCGTCTTTCATTTTCTTTTCTGATAAAACTGTATAAATTATCAGAACCTTTTCTATTGGATGATAAGTATCCTTTATTCGCTTTTTCATCTAAAACATATCCAAAATCATCTAAATTACTGTTTATAGTTTTTCCTAAATTCAAAGGTTTTACAAAAACATCATTGTACATTTTACTCATGAAAATATCTAATCCGCCAAGGCCTTCATGACCATCGGAAGCAAAATATAACGTACCATCTTCAGTCAAAAACGGAAATTGTTCTCTATGAATTGTATTGATTACATCACCAAGATTTTTGGGCGTTGTGTAAGTTCCATCGGAATTAATATCAACAGAATAAAGATCCATCGAACCCAATGTTCCCGGCATATCACTTGCAAAATATAATTTTTTCCCATCTTTAGTTAAAAAAGGATGTTCGGTAGAATACATATCATTTGAAAAAGGCATTTCAATTACGTTCGTCCATTCGTTATTGACAAATTCTGCTTTAAATATTTTAACCGTAGCCACTTTTTCTTCACCAATTTTTACTCGTTTAGAATTGGTTCTACTAAAATACATTGTTTTTCCATCTGCAGAAAACGTTGCATCACTTTCATGGGTTTTGGTATTAATTTTATCCGAAAAAGGTTTTATGTTTTCAAGTAATCCATCTTTAGATATTGTAGCTTCGTATAAATCTAAATATGGCTTCTGATTCCAATTAAAAATAGGTTTATCGGTACTTCTTAGCGAAGCAAAAACAACTTTATCTCCAAAAAAAGACATTCCGAAATCTCCATTAGAAATACTTTTTGCCATTAATTGAATTTCATAATCATAAGGCACAATATTATCTAAATTTTCAATAAATTTTTTAGTATTTACTTGATATTTTAGATATTCACTCATTATGACATCTGCTTTTTCGTAGTCGTTAGCGCCTTTTAAAGCATTAGCATATTTAAAATAAGATTCAGATTTCAAACTATCTTTAAAAGAAAAGAATAATTGTCCGTAATTTTTTACAGCAAAATCCATTTGAGAATTATAATAATAACAATCACCTAAATTTTGAAGAACTTCTTGAGATGGCTTTAATGTTTCATACATTTTTGCTGCATCAACGTAGGAACGATTGACAAAAAGATGATTGGCATTTTTTAGCGAAGGTTTTGGTTGTGCAAAACTGCTTAAGCCCAAAAACAAAATAAAAATATATAGTTGTAAATTTTTCATGTTTCTTATTTTAGAAAAATCTTGGCGATTTGTCATATCCGTTAGTATTTGAATTTCCAGATTTACTCAAATCAAATAAAATCATGATCTCATGAGAACCTGAATTGAAACGACCTAAGTTAGAAATTGTTCTATCGTAAGCATAACCAACTCGTAATGTTGGAGTTACTTTAAAATTTACTAATCCGCTAAACGAATCTCCTAAACGATATCCTAACCCAGCTTCAAAAGTTGAATTTATTAAAAAGTTAGCAGTAACATCTACTGACAACGGTGCACCGTAAACTCCTTTGGTCATAAAGGCTGGTTTGAATTTTAATTTATCATTTAAATTAAAAACATATCCACCGGTTACAAAGTAATGTAGTTCTTCTGAACCTGTTCTAACAATTCCATCTTGACGCTCAAGATGCTTAGTTGTAAGTAAATTGGGTACTGAAAGTCCAAAATAATAGTTCTTACCAAAATAATAAGTTCCAATACCTATGTTTGGAAAAGTTCTGCTTAAATTATTTGCAAATGCTTGATCTGGCAATGGATCAGAATATACAAATCCATTAAAATTAGTACTGAAAAATGTTGCTCCAGCTTTTAATCCAAAAGAAAGTTTATTGTTTTCACTAATAGGTAACACATAAGCAAAATCTGCATAAAAATTAGTTTCCTTAACAACATCTCCAATTTGATCATGAATAATTGATAGTCCACCTTCTACCCTTTTCCCAAAAGCGGCATGTCCGAAAAATGTTCCTGTAGTTGGACCACCAACAGAACCAACCCATTGAGCTCTATACAAAGCCCCAAAATTGATTGCATCAGGATTATCCGTTGAATAAGCAGGATTTAAAACACTCATATTATTCATATATTGAGTATATTGAGGATCTTGTTGCGCAGAACTAATAAGACACTTAAGAAGTGAACTTAATAGAATTAGACGTTTTATATTGCTGTTTTTCATACTCTTTTTTTCAAATTATCTACTTAAATAGACTCTTCCTTGTAATGGTTTTTTTGACCCATCATTAAAATTAATTATGAAGAAATATACACCAGTTGGAAGCAATCCATCTCCAATAGTTAATTTTTCTGTTGATTTTCCGCTCCAATTTGGGGTATTTATATTTCCTTCGTATAATATACTTCCGTATCTATTAAATATCTCTAAAGAAAAGTTTGGATATAGTGTCACTAAATTTTCTATTACAAACTCATCATTTACTCCATCACCATTTGGAGAAAATCCGTCTGGAATAATAATATCAGTTATCGGACAATTATTAATTGTTAAAGTAACACTTGCTGATGTAGAAGTACATAATGATGTTACTGTATAGGTATAAACTCCTGCTGCATCAACAGCTGGATTGAAAACTCCAGTGCCACTTGCTAGTGCTGGTGACCAAACGCCGCCTGTTTGTGGTGTGTCTCCTAAACTTGTAAATAAATCTTGACTTGGACTATTAGCACATAAAGTAACTGTGCCATTTGTTCCTGCATTGGGTGCTAGAGTAATGCTTACTGTTACATTCGCTGATGTGCTTCCACATGGTGCTGCACCTGTTACGGTATAAGTGTAAACTCCTGCTGCATCAACCGATGGATTGAAAACTCCTGTTCCACTTGCCAGTGCTGGTGACCAAACGCCGCCTGTTTGTGGGGTTCCGCCTAAACTTGTAAATAAATCTTGTGGTGTACCGTTACTACAAATTGCTAAACTTCCATTACTTCCTGCGTTGGGAAGTGGATTAACGGTTACTGTTGCACTTGCAGTTCCATTTGAACATGGTGAAGTTCCTGTTACTGTATAGGTATAAACTCCTGCAGCATCAACTGATGGATTGAAAACTCCTGTTCCACTGGCTAGTGCTGGTGACCAAACTCCACCTGTTTGTGGTGTTCCGCCTAAACTTGTAAATAAATCTTGACTTGGACTATTAGCACATAAGGTTACTGTTCCATTTGTTCCTGCATTGGGTGCTGGTGTAATGCTTACTGTTACATTCGCTGCTATACTTCCACATGGTGCTGCGCCTGTTACAGTATAAGTGTAAACGCCTGCTGCATCAACTGATGGATTGAAAACTCCTGTGCCACTTGCTAGTGCTGGTGACCAAACACCGCCTGTTTGTGGAGTTCCGCCTAAACTTGTAAGTAAATCTTGTGGTGTGCCATTGCTACAAATGGTTAAATTTCCATTACTTCCTGCGTTGGGAAGTGGATTAACGGTTACTGTTGCACTTGCTGTTCCATTTGCACATGGTGAAGTTCCTGTAACCGTATAAGTATAAACACCTACTGCATCAACAGCTGGATTGAAAACTCCTGTGCCACTTGCTAGTGTTGGTGACCAAACTCCTCCTGTTTGTGGTGTGCCGCCTAAACTTAAAAATAAATCTTGACTTGGGCTATTTGCACATAATGTAACTGTTCCATTGCTTCCAGCGTTTGGTGCTGGTGTGATACTAACAGTTATTGTTGCCGAAGTGATTCCACATGGTGCTGCGCCTGTTACGGTATAAGTGTAAACTCCTGCAACATCAACTATTGGATTAAAAATGCCTGTTCCACTTGCAAGTGTTGGTGACCAAACGCCTCCTGTTTGTGGTGTTCCTCCTAAACTTGTGAATAAGTCTTGTGGTGTGCCATTACTACAAATGGTTAAATTTCCATTACTTCCTGCGTTGGGAAGTGGATTGACGGTTACTGTTGCACTTGCTGTTCCATTTGCACATGGTGAAGTTCCTGTAACCGTATATGTATAAACACCTGCAGCATCAACAGCTGGATTGAAAACTCCTGCACCACTTGCTAGTGTTGGTGACCAAACTCCACCTGTTTGTGGTGTTCCGCCTAAACTTGTGAATAAATCTTGACTTGGACTATTAGCACATAAAGTAACTGTGCCATTTGTTCCTGCATTGGGTGCTGGTGTAATGCTTACTGTTACATTCGCTGATGTGCTTCCACATGGTGATGCGCCTGTTACGGTATAAGTGTAAACGCCTGCTGCATCAACCGATGGATTGAAAACTCCTGTTCCACTTGCTAGTGCTGGTGACCAAACGCCTCCTGTTTGTGGTGTTCCTTCTAAACTTGTGAATAAGTCTTGTGGTGTGCCATTAGTACAAATTGCTAAACTTCCATTACTTCCTGCGTTGGGAAGTGGATTGACGGTTACGCTTGCGCTTGCAGTTCCATTTGCACATGGTGAAGTTCCTGTAACTGTATAAGTATAAACTCCTGAAGCATCAACTGATGGATTGAAAACTCCTGTTCCACTGGCTAGTGCTGGTGACCAAACTCCACCTGTTTGTGGTGTTCCGCCTAAACTTGTAAATAAATCTTGACTTGGACTATTAGCACATAAGGTTACTGTTCCATTTGTTCCTGCATTGGGTGCTGGTGTAATGCTTACTGTTACATTCGCTGCTATACTTCCACATGGTGCTGCGCCTGTTACGGTATAAGTGTAAACACCTGCAGTATCAACCGATGGATTGAAAACTCCTGTTCCACTTGCTAGTGTTGGTGACCAAACGCCTCCTGTTTGTGGTGTTCCTTCTAAACTTGTGAATAAGTCTTGTGGTGTGCCATTACTACAAATGGTTAAATTTCCATTACTTCCTGCGTTGGGAAGTGGATTGACGGTTACGCTTGCACTTGCTGTTCCATTTGCACATGGTGAAGTTCCTGTAACTGTATATGTATAAACACCTGCAGCATCAACAGCTGGATTGAAAACTCCTGTGCCACTTGCTAGTGTTGGTGACCAAACTCCTCCTGTTTGTGGTGTGCCGCCTAAACTTGTTAATAAATCTTGACTTGGACTATTAGCACATAAGGTTACTGTTCCATTTGTTCCTGCATTGGGTGCTGGTGTAATGCTTACTGTTACATTCGCTGCTATACTTCCACATGGTGCTGCGCCTGTTACGATATAAGTGTAAACGCCTGCAGTATCAACCGATGGATTGAAAACTCCTGTTCCACTTGCTAGTGCTGGTGACCAAACGCCGCCTGTTTGTGGTGTGCCACCTAAACTTGTAAATAAGTCTTGTGGTGTGCCATTAGTACAAATGGTTAAATTTCCATTACTTCCTGCGTTGGGAAGTGGATTGACGGTTACTGTTGCACTTGCTGTTCCATTTGCACATGGTGAAGTTCCTGTAACTGTATATGTATAAACACCTGCAGCATCAACAGCTGGATTGAAAACTCCTGCACCACTTGCTAGTGTTGGTGACCAAACTCCACCTGTTTGTGGTGTTCCGCCTAAACTTGTGAATAAATCTTGACTTGGACTATTAGCACATAAAGTAACTGTGCCATTTGTTCCTGCATTGGGTGCTGGTGTAATGCTTACTGTTACATTCGCTGCTATACTTCCACATGGTGCTGCGCCTGTTACGGTATAAGTGTAAACGCCTGCTGTATCAACTGACGGATTGAAAACTCCTGTTCCACTTGCTAGTGCTGGTGACCAAACGCCTCCTGTTTGTGGGGTTCCGCCTAAACTTGTAAATAAATCTTGTGGTGTACCGTTACTACAAATTGCTAAACTTCCATTACTTCCTGCGTTGGGAAGTGGATTGACTATAATAGTTAGCGTTGTTGGATTAGCACATTGATTGGCTGATGGTGTAAACGAATAAGTTGTAGTTGCTGTATTATTTAAGGCTGGTGACCAACTTCCAGAAATTCCATTATTGGATGTCGCTGGAAGTGCCGCTAATGCATCGCCTGAACAAATTGGAGTAACAGCTGTAAAGGTTGGAGTAATTTTCGGATTTACAGTAATCGTTAGCGTCGTTGGATTCGCACATTGATTAGCCGATGGTGTAAACGTATAAGTTGTAGTGGCTGTGTTATTAAGTGCTGGCGACCAACTTCCAGAAATTCCATTATTAGATGTAGTTGGAAGTGCCACTAAAACATCGCCTGAACAAATTGGCGCAACGGTTGTAAAAGTTGGAGTGATTTTCGGATTTACCGTGATTGTTAGCGTTGTTGGATTAGCACATTGATTGGCTGATGGTGTAAACGTATAAGTTGTAGTTGTTGTATTATTAAGTGCCGGTGACCAACTTCCAGAAATTCCATTATTGGATGTGGTTGGAAGTGCTGCTAATGCATCGCCTGAACAAATTGGAGTAACAGCTGTAAAGGTTGGCGTAATTATCGGATTTACCGTAATGGTTAACGTTGTTGGATTCGCACATTGATTAGCCGATGGTGTAAACGTATAAGTTGTAGTAGTTGTATTATTAAGTGCTGGCGACCAACTTCCGTTAATTCCGTTATTGGATGTAGTTGGAAGTGCTGCTAATGCATCGCCTGAACAAATTGGTGCAACGGCTGTAAAGGTTGGCGTAATTTTCGGATTTACAGTAATGGTTAACGTTGTTGGATTTGCACATTGATTAGCCGATGGTGTAAACGTATAAGTTGTAGTTGATGTATTATTAAGTGCTGGTGACCAACTTCCAGAAATTCCATTATTTGATGTTGTTGGAAGTGCTGCTAATGCATCGCCTGAACAAATTGGTGCAACGGCTGTAAAGGTTGGCGTGATTTTCGGATTTACAGTAATCGTTAGCGTCGTTGGATTTGCACATTGATTAACCGATGGTGTAAACGTATAAGTTGTAGTTGATGTATTATTAAGTGCTGGTGACCAACTTCCAGAAATTCCATTATTGGATGTGGTTGGAAGTGCTGCTAATGCATCGCCTGAACAAATTGGTGCAACTGCTGTAAAGGTTGGCGTAATTTTCGGATTTACCATAATGGTTAACGTTGTTGGATTTGCACATTGGTTAGCCGATGGTGTAAATGTATAAGTTGTAGTTGCTGTGTTATTAAGTGCCGGCGACCAACTTCCAGAAATTCCATTATTGGATGTGGTTGGAAGTGCTGCTAAAGTATCACCTGAACAAATTGGTGTAACGGCTGTAAAGGTTGGTGTAATTTTCGGATTTACCGTGATTGTTAGCGTTGTTGGATTAGCACATTGATTGGCTGATGGTGTAAACGTATAAGTTGTAGTTGTTGTATTATTAAGTGCCGGTGACCAACTTCCAGAAATTCCATTATTGGATGTGGTTGGAAGTGCTGCTAATGCATCGCCTGAACAAATTGGAGTAACAGCTGTGAAAGTTGGTGTGATTTTCGGATTTACCGTAATAGTCAATGTTGTTGGATTCGCACATTGATTAGCCGATGGTGTAAACGTATAAGTTGTAGTAGTTGTATTATTAAGTGCTGGTGACCAACTTCCAGAAATTCCATTATTGGATGTAGTTGGAAGTGCCGCTAATGTATCGCCTGAACAAATTGGAGTAACAGCTGTAAAGGTTGGTGTGATTTTCGGATTTACTGTAATGGTTAACGTAGTTGGATTCGCACATTGATTGGCCGATGGTGTAAACGTATAAGTTGTAGTAGTTGTATTATTAAGTGCTGGTGACCAACTTCCAGAAATTCCATTATTGGATGTGGTTGGAAGTGCTGCTAATGCATCGCCTGAACAAATTGGAGTAACAGCTGTAAAGGTTGGTGTGATTTTCGGATTTACTGTAATGGTTAACGTAGTTGAATTCGCACATTGATTGGCCGATGGTGTAAACGTATAAGTTGTAGTTGACGTATTATTAAGTGCTGGTGACCAACTTCCAGAAATTCCATTATTGGATGTGGTTGGAAGTGCTGCTAATGCATCGCCTGAACAAATTGGAGTAACAGCTGTGAAAGTTGGTGTGATTTTCGGATTTACCGTAATGGTTAACGTAGTTGGATTCGCACATTGATTAGCCGATGGTGTAAACGTATAAGTTGTAGTAGTTGTATTATTAAGTGCTGGTGACCAACTTCCAGAAATTCCATTATTTGATGTTGTTGGAAGTGCTGCTAATGCATCGCCTGAACAAATTGGTGCAACGGCTGTAAAGGTTGACGTGATTTTCGGATTTACAGTAATCGTTAGCGTCGTTGGATTTGCACATTGATTAACCGATGGTGTAAACGTATAAGTTGTAGTTGATGTATTATTAAGTGCTGGCGACCAACTTCCAGAAATTCCATTATTGGATGTAGTTGGAAGTGCCGCTAATGTATCGCCTGAACAAATTGGAGTAACAGCTGTAAAGGTTGGTGTGATTTTCGGATTTACTGTAATGGTTAACGTAGTTGGATTCGCACATTGATTGGCCGATGGTGTAAACGTATAAGTTGTAGTTGACGTATTATTAAGTGCTGGTGACCAACTTCCAGAAATTCCATTATTGGATGTGGTTGGAAGTGCCGCTAAAGTATCGCCTGAACATATTGGAGTAACGGCTGTAAATGTTGGCGTGATTTTCGGATTTACCGTAATGGTTAATGTAGTTGGATTAGCACATTGATTGGCCGATGGTGTAAACGTATAAGTTGTAGTTGATGTATTATTAAGTGCTGGTGACCAACTTCCAGAAATTCCATTATTGGATGTGGTTGGAAGTGCCGCTAAAGTATCGCCTGAACATATTGGAGTAACGGCTGTAAATGTTGGCGTGATTTTCGGATTTACCGTAATGGTTAATGTCGTTGGATTTGCACATTGATTGGCTGATGGCGTGAATGTGTAAGTTGTAGTTGACGTATTATTTAAGGCTGGCGACCAACTTCCAGAAATTCCATTATTGGATGTCGTTGGAAGTGCCGCTAAAGTATCGCCTGAACAAATTGGTGCAACGGCTGTAAAGGTTGGCGTAACAGTAGGTGTAATTGTTACGGTTACTGTAGCTGTAGAATTTAAACATGGTGCAGTTCCTGTTACCGTATAAGTGTAAGTTCCAGCTGAATCAATTGCAGGATTAAAAACTCCTGTACCGCTTGCTAAAGTTGGCGACCAAACGCCTCCAGATTGTGGTGTTCCGCCTAAGCTATTAAATAAATTTTGAGGTGTTGCGTTACTACAAATAGTTAATGTTCCATTTGTTCCTGCGTTAGCTTTTGGAGTTATTATAACTGTTACAGTAGCACTAGCATTTCCGCAAGGTGCAGGTCCAGAAACCGTATAGGTGTACGTTCCTGATGAATCGATTGAAGGATTAAAAACTCCAGTTCCGCTTGCGAGTGCTGGACTCCAAGTTCCACCAGATTGTGGAGAACCACCCAAAAAAGTAAATAAATTTTGATTAGCGCCATTACTACATATAGTTAAATTTCCATTTGTACCTGCATTTTTTGGGTCAGAAATAGTAATTGTAACTGTAGATGAACTCGCAGGACATCCAGCATTATTGACTGTATAAGTAAAAATATATGGACTTCCAGCAGCAGTTAAAGTTGAAATATTTACTGTGCCCAAATTTCCATTAGATGTTGGTAATGGACCAGTCCAAATTCCTGTAGTATCCGGTGTGCCACCTAAACTACTGAATAAATTTCTTGTAGGATTACCTGAAATTTGATTTGAACAAACAGAAATTGTTCCGTTAGTACCTGAATTATTAGGTGATAAAATTGATACTACAACTTCAAATCTATTAGTACTTTCGCATGGTGGATCAATAGTTGTTGCAAAATAACTTTGACCATTCACTAATGGTGTTGATGGATCTAGTGGAACTGCTGAAGAAACAGTTGAATACCAATTATTATTACCACCACTTACAACTAAATCAGAAAGTGTTGGTGTTGCAGTTGAACAAAAAACTTGATTTGAATTTCCTGTTGGAACTGGAACTACTCCTACATTTACAAAAACAGATAAACGTGAAGTTTTACATCCAGTAAACGGATTGGTTTGTCCTGCATAATAAATAGTATTATCATTCAAAACAGTTGAACTTGACAACGCAGTTCCTCCAGTTGGCGTTAAATACCATTGAATATTATTTCCGTTTGCTATTAGATTTGCAATTGTAGCTTGAGAAGGATTGTCGACACAGACACCTTGAAAATTTTGCCCTGTTGGAGCAGAATAAATTGTAACTACCACAACTTGCCTTGCACCACAAGAACCCGAGCTATCATCGGCAAAATAATCTTCTCCGTTTACTAAACCAGCAGAAGTAGATAATGGTGTTGTAGATGTTGCTGTTGCATACCAAACTACTCCGTTTCCGTTATTAGTTGCAACTAAATTCGCTACAGTTGGAGATTGTGTATTACAAAAAGTTTGGGTTGCATTAACTACTGTAGGACATTGTGAAAATCCTTTATTGAAAGCTAAAATTAAAAAAAGAACTAAGAATAGTGTATTTAAAAATCTTTTATTGGGTATATTTTTTATCATAAGTCAAACTCTCGTTTTTTAACTGCAATTAAAACAGCAGCTACAATTAATAACTATTTACAAGACAATCTTTCAAAATTAAACAATATAAGCAACCGTTAATCGATAAAAATCAATCATTAGTTAACACTTTAATCTTGCCGTCAGTATCATGTTGAAGAATATAAAATCCTTGATTTACATTACTACTAAATTTATCTTTTTTATATTCAAATCTTAATTTAATACATTCAGTAACATCTTCATTTGTTGAAGATTCAAAATCTTTGCTTTGTGATAATCGTAAAAGAGTATCTAAAGTCATATCGAAACCAATCACATAATTTTGATTGATTTCATCATCGCTTTTTGGTGCTATTTTTTGAATAGAAGCTCCCATTTTTGCAGCTTTATCTATCGAATTATATGATGGATAAATCATTTTAAGAATATTCATTCTAATTGACGAAATGTTAGTGTAGCTACTTAACAAAGCTTCATCCAAAACAACAATTTGAATTTGAAATTCAGACGATTCATTTAATAATGTGTTTGTTGTACTAATTATCATACTACTTTTATCGGTATCTAAAATGACATAATTCAATTTTCCTTTGACTAATAATGTTTTTAAATCTTCAATATCGACAACGTTTCTATCGGATACTTTTACAAATTTAGCATCTGAATAAAGCTCTGAAATTGAATTCTTACTTTGAATTCGATTGGTACTATTAACTACAATCGTATTGGCATTTTTAGATTTCAAATAATCTAGAATAGTATTTCGAATGGCTCTGTCTGATGGAACTGCTACATATAAATTAGAAACTCCTTCAAGCTGATTTGTCAATTGAGTAGTTACAACAGGAATATTTTTTGAATTGATTTTAGAAGCTAAATATTCAGCATGTAAATCATAATAAGGCAAAATCAACGCATTAGATTGCGATATAATTTCATTGTTAGACAACGAATCAACAACAACATTAGTTGCATCATTTTGCAATTCAATAGTTTTAATTTCAACATTTAATCCTAAAGTTTTAGCCGAATCGATAGCTTTTAGAGCACCTGAATACAACTCTAAATTTCTTTTAATAAAATCATCATTAACTTCATTAAATTGAGGAGATTTTGATACATATTCTTGATATTTCACTTCACTAAAAGGCAAAACAAAAGTAACTTTTTTGCGAACTGATTTATCAATTGTAGTGGTTAAGTCTTTGTATTTTGAATTGGAAATTATATTGTTTTTATCAGAATTTGTAATGGGAATTACTTTTTCAGTAACAACTTTAGAAACTTCTTTAGTAGTAGCTTTTTCTGTTGGGCTTACACCATTTTTTGGCATTTTGACAATCATTCCTATTTGTACAGATTGTGACAATTTTGGATTCAAATCAATAAAATCTGTAGTAGTCATTCCTGCTTTTTTTGATAATCCGAAAAGAGTTTCTTTAGGCTGAACTTCATAATCTATGTATTCTTGATTTGAAATAATAACTGAAGGTTTATTCTCAACTTTATTTTCTGAAACTTTTGCAATTTCAACTTTAGTAGATGTAAAATCAGTTCCAGAATAAGAATTCGGAAGTATAAGTTTTTGACCTATTTGAAGACCTTTAACAATTTGCGGATTTAAAGTTTCCAATTGTTCGATAGTAACTCCATATTTTTTAGAAAGTCCAAATTTAGTTTCTTTTGGTTCAACCAAATGGTATTTTGAATTATTAGATGTAACAATTGAATTATTCAAACTTCCACTTTCACCTCTAACAGGAATGCTCAATTTTTGACCGCTTTTTAAAATTCCATTTAAAACGGTACTATTTGCTTTTGTTAATTCATCAACTGTAATTCCGTTTCTTTTGGATATTCCGTACAAAGTTTCACCTGGTAAAACGGTGTAATCAAATTTTGAATTAAACGAACTCAATTTATTTGATTCCAATAAATTCTGTTTAAAATTAGTAGTAGTACCTTTAATTTCAAGCTTTTGTCCAACTTGTAAACCATTTACAATATGCGGATTTTGAGTTTCTAATTCTTGAATTGAAATTCCGTAACTTTTTGACAATCCAAATTTTGTTTCTTTAGACTGAACAATATGAATTAAAATATTTTGATTTTTATTTGAACCAACAGAAGAATTTGAAATTTTATTTTCTACCGATTTAGTCGTTGGTTCTACTAATGATCTTGGTATTATTAAAACCTCTTTCTCATTGATTCCATCAACTGCTTTAGGATTTAATTTTATGATATCATAAGGAGTAACTTTATACTTTTGTGCTATAGAAGATAAAGTTTCTCCACTAGCAACTACATGATACGTATTAGCTTGCTGTGAATAAATAACTTGTACAAAAAATAATACTAAAAGTAGTGTTAATTTTTTCATAATTCAATTTACTAGATATTAATTAGTATCGTAATTGATTTATAAAATTAATAAAAAAACCTTTGTAGAGATTAGACTACAAAGGTTGTTATTAAGAGTTTTATTAACAATTTATTAAAACACAAACATTGCTCTTTCGCTCATCATGTCGTTCACTTCATCAGCAACTTCTTCAATGATAGCCTCGTTTGTATGGTTCATTAATACTTTATCAATAAAGGCAACAACAGTTTCCATATCTTCTTCTACCAAACCTCTTGTGGTAATTGCCGGAGTTCCAATTCGAATTCCTGATGTTACAAAAGGCGACTTATCATCAAAAGGAACCATATTTTTATTTACCGTTATTTCTGCTTTCACTAATGCGTTTTCAGCTTCTTTTCCGGTAATATTTTTATTTCTTAAATCTATTAACATCATGTGATTGTCGGTTCCACCTGAAATTAATTTGTAACCTCTTTTATTGAAAGCTTCGGCCATGGCTTTAGCATTTTTTTGAACTTGAACAGCATATCTAAAGAATTCATCTGTCAAACATTCACCAAACGCAATTGCTTTAGCAGCAATAATATGCATTAATGGTCCGCCTTGATTTCCAGGAAAAACTGCCATATCTAAAACATGAGACATCATTCTAATTTCACCTTTTGGAGTGGTTAAACCCCACGGATTTTCAAAATCTTTTCCCATCATAATCATTCCGCCTCTTGGTCCGCGTAATGTTTTGTGAGTTGTAGTGGTTACAATATGGCAATGCGGAATTGGATCATTCATCAATCCTTTAGCAATCAAACCAGCTGGATGCGAAATATCAGCCAATAACAAAGCGCCAACACTATCTGCAATTTCTCTAAAACGCTTAAAATCCATATCACGACAGTAAGCAGAAGCTCCAGCAATAATCATTTTTGGTTGCTCTTTAGTTGCAATTGCTTGAATTTTATCATAATCAAATTGTCCAGTTTCTGGTTCAACACCATAAAAACTTGGCGTGTACAATCTACCTGAAAAATTTACTGGTGAACCGTGAGTTAAATGTCCGCCATGAGATAAATCGAATCCTAAAATCTTATCGCCAGGTTTTAAACAAGCGGCAAAAACAGCCGTATTTGCTTGTGAACCTGAGTGTGGTTGCACGTTTACATATTCTGCACCAAATAAAGCTTTGGCTCTATCAATAGCTATTTGTTCAACAATATCTACTACTTCACAACCTCCGTAATATCGTTTTCCGGGATATCCTTCGGCATATTTATTGGTTAAACAAGAACCTGCAGCTTCCATTACTTGGTCGCTAACAAAGTTTTCAGAGGCAATAAGCTCTATTCCATGTATTTGTCTGTCTTGTTCGTCAAGAATTAAGTCAAAAATTTGTTCGTCGCGTTGCATTTTTTTTGATTTTCGTTAAAAACTTTTCAAAATTACAAAATATGTTTGTCAAATAAATTCTAAATGATATATTTGATTACATTTTTTTCAACAACAAATCAACAACTCAGATATGCCAAATATAGCAAACGACCCAAGCAGAACTTCATGGATAAACGTTCCAGAAAACAATGATTTTCCTATTCAAAATATTCCTTTTGGAGTTTTTCTTACCAAAGAAGATGTCATAACAATCGGAACAAGAATTGGTGATTCTGCCATTGATATGGGCGCTTTACAACAATTAGGATACTTTGACGGAATCGAATTAACCGACGATATGTTCATGCAAGACACCTTAAACGATTTTATATCTGACGGAAAAAAAACATGGCGATTAGTGCGCAATCGTTTGGCAGAATTATTTGATGCTAACAATCCGAAATTAAGAGATAATAAAGAACATATTGATGTAGTTATTTTTGAAATCAACGATATCGAAATGCTTTTACCTGTTCAAATTGGAGATTACACCGATTTTTATTCCAGTAAAGAACATGCTACCAATGTAGGAAAAATGTTTCGTGATCCCGAAAATGCTTTACTGCCCAATTGGTTACACATTCCGGTTGGTTATCATGGAAGAAGTTCTACTATTGTTCCGTCCGGAATTCCGGTACATCGTCCAATGGGTCAAACATTACCTAATGGCGAAACAACGCCTAGTTTTGGTCCGTCACGATTGGTAGATTTTGAACTAGAAACTGCTTTTATTACAACTGATGTCAATATAATGGGCGAAAATGTGCCTATTAATGAGTCGGAAGATTATATTTTCGGAATGGTTTTATTGAACGATTGGAGCGCAAGAGACATTCAAAAATGGGAATATGTGCCACTTGGACCGTTTTTAGCTAAAAACTTTGCTTCATCAATTTCACCTTGGATAGTAACTATGGACGCCTTAGAACCTTTTAGAGTTAAAGGACCAAAACAAGAGCCTACGCCACTTCCCTATTTGCAACAAAAAGGAAAACACGCTTACGATATTAACTTAGAAGTTTATATTGAGCCTGAAAATGCAACGCCAACATTAGTTTCAAAATCTAATTTTAAATACATGTATTGGTCAATGTCACAGCAATTAACGCACCATACTTCTAATGGTTGCCGCGTAAATTCGGGCGATATGATGGGTTCAGGAACTATTTCTGGTCCAACCGAAGACAGTTATGGCTCGATGCTTGAACTAACTTGGAGCGGAAAAAATCCAATAAAAATGAACGATGGTTCTGAGCGAAAATTCATCAATGATAATGATACCGTTATCATGAAAGGTTTTTGCCAAAATAGTGCTGTAAGAATTGGTTTTGGCGAAGTTTCCAGTAAATTGTTACCGCCTTTTGTTAGAAAATAATTTTTTTTTTAAGAAGTGAATGGTTTGTGAGTTTTTGCAAACCTTATTCCTACTGCTTTTCCAAAACTCGCTAAGATTGCTTCGTGCCTCGCAATGACTAGCGAGGTTTTTCACTTGCATCAGGGCTGGGTTGATTTTGTCTTTTGTTAAAATGTAATTTATTTAATTTATGATTATAAAAAAAGCAAACTATACAGCTTGCCTTTAAACTTTAAATTTACTTTATTTAATGTTTTTCAGAAAGTTAAATATTAAAATAAGTTTGTCACTAACTTTTAAGCAATACCTCGAGTACTTAACTTAGTAGATAGAATATGCTTTACAAAATTCTTCTATTTCTGAAGAGTTTATTTTAAATTTTATAAATATAAAAGTGCCTCCTTCTTTTCCATATATATTTGCTCTGAACAAAATACTGTTAGAATCTTCATATAGAACAGCAACATATAATTCAACTAATTTACTACCATAAATTAATCTATTAAAAAAATTATTTCTTATTAGGCTGTTTTTATACTTACTAGGAATAATAATTTTTGTGCTATTTAGTTTTTTTTGTTTTAAATTATCAAAATTAATATTACAAATAAATCCTCCAAATGGATCTTTTGAAATATTAAATATTGGATATTCGCTTGTTAAAAATATTTTAAATTTTGGATTTTCAGCTGATATGCTATCAAAGACTACTTCTATACCCTTTTTGTAGTAAATAATATCTTGTTGTCCAAAACTTTTTACATAAATGATAAAAGTTAAAATCAAATAAATAATTTGTTTCTTCATTTTATATTCATTTTAATTATTCTAAAGGTTGTATACAAATTAAATCAACAATGCAAACATTCATTTGAAAAAAATAGCTTTACAGCTACTAAGCTCCAAATCCATATTAATTTGATTATTTCACGTAATGTATTTTTTGTAATTTAAACCAATTAATATCCTTGGCCTTTTTAGAAAAATTAAAACATAAATCTAAATCATTGTACAATGAATATTTAACAAATATTTTATCATTTTCTATTTTGAACTTGACATTGTTAAAAAGTAAAACTTTTTCTAAATTATTGTAATAATTCTTAGAAATTTTATATTTCTCAATGACGAACTTTTCATTTTCATACTTTATGGGATAAAATTGAACATACCTATTTTCAATTTTATAATAAATGAAAATAACTAAAAATACTAGAAAAGCAATTATTACTTTTTTCATTTTATTTAAAAAAATATCATGTTAAAAACATTTTTGTTCTATCAAATATATAAAATATTAGTTCAAAATTGAATCATATTCTGAACGAACTACAAAAATAAATTATACTATTTTTTTTAACTCCTAATTTTTTATTCTCCCAAAACTTTCAATTACTTTTCATTTAAAATTAATTTTTGGCTTTATATTTGCATAATCGCTAGTATAAACTCTAAAACTATACACCATGAAAAAAACTACATTACTACTAACCTTTTTTGTACTCATCACATCTTGTGGTGTTAGACAAACAAGAGAATCTTTAACTTCTGGCGATTATGATGCTGCAATTCAAACAGCCGTTGAAGGTTTAAGAAATAGAAAAGAAGCCAAAGGAAAACAAGATTACATTTATCTTTTGGAAGAAGCTTTTGCTAAAGCTAAAGAGCGCGATTTGCAAAACATCAATATGTGGTTCAAAGATGCGAATCCGAGTAATGCTGAAAAAATTTACAACAGTTATTTGCAATTGAATAACCGTCAAGAATTAATAAAACCTTTACTTCCGTTACGATTAATAAAAGAAGGTAGAAACGCTATTTTTCCGATGGATGACTATTCAGATCAAATTATTAGTAGTAAAAATGCGTTAGCCAAACATTTGTATGACAATTCTAAAGCACTTTTGGCAACTAAAGATAAGATGAGTTTCCGCAGAGCTTATGATGATTTAGTTTACCTAAATCAATTAAATCCAGGTTATAAAGATGTGGCTAGTTTAATGGATGAAGCACAATTAAAAGGAACCGATTTCGTTAGCGTTTACACAAAAAACGAAACCAATATGGTCATTCCTATTCGACTAGAAAATGATTTATTAGATTTTAGTACTTTCGGATTGAATGATAAATGGACCGTTTATCACAGCAATAAAATAAAAGGAATTAACTATGATTATGGTTTAATTGTTAACTTTCGTCAAATAAATATTTCTCCTGAACAAGTAAAAGAGAAAGAATTTTACAAAGAAAAACAAGTAAAAGACGGAACAAAACCATTATTGGATGCCAATGGAAATCAAGTAAAAGACGATAAAGGAAATCCGATAAGAGTAGATAATTTTAAAACCATAAAAGCTACAGTTTATGAATTCAAACAATTCAAATCGGTTCAAGTTACTGCTAAAGTTGACTATATCGACTTTAGAACCAATCAATTAATTGAAACCTTTCCGTTGGCTAGCGAGTTTGTTTTCGAACACACTTATGCCAAATACAACGGCGAAAGGGCGGCATGTGATGATAGTTATCTAACTTTTTTCGACCAAAGAGCCGTTCCGTTTCCGAGTAATGAACAAATGGTTTCCGATTCTGGAGAAGATTTGAAAAATAAATTAAAAGGCGTAATTACACAAAATAAAATTAGAAGATAAGCTTAAAAAGGAAACAAATAAACTGGTTTGTTAATGGTAATTTCATTAGAAGTTGCTGTTAGTAAACCAGTTTTTTCATTCCTATCAAATACCGAAATCAAGTTAGAACCTTGAGTAGCAACCAAAATGTTTTTTTGATTTTTAGTCAAGATAAAATTCCGTGGCATCGAAGCCGTTTTTATAGTTTGAATAACATTAAACTTTCCTAAATTATCAGTTTTCATAACAACAATTTGATTGTCATTTCCGCGAACAGAAGCATACAAAAATTGTCCATCATTACTCAAACGCAATTCGGCAGCCGAACCAGATTTAGTCGGATTAGTCAATGCTAAAGTTTGAATTTGGGTTAATTTACCATCTTTATGTTGAAAAACACCAACTTCATTTGTAAGTTCAAAAGTAACATACAAGATTGTTCCAGCTTTATTCCAAACCAAATGTCGCGGTCCAGAACCAGCAGCAACTTTAGTAGAAAGTGCCTTTTCGTTTTGCAAAAAAGTTTTTGAATTTTCATCAAATGGAATCAGTTCGATAGCATCAGTTCCTAAATCGGCAACGGCAATTATATTTTCTTTCGGATGAAAAGCAATGCAATGCACATGCGGTTTTTCTTGACGTTCAACATTCGCACTTTTGCCTTCATATTGAATGAAATTACTCATTTCAGACAATTTACCTTTTGCATCAATTGGAAAAACGCTCAAGTTTCCACCAGAATAATTACCGACTAAAACAAAATCCTCTTTTGGACTAAACGCAACCGTACACGGATGATTTCCTTTGGTGTTGAACGAATTGATTTTGATAAACGTTTTAGCTTTTTTATTATAATAGAAAGAAGTCACTTTACCACCATTTTCACTAGCTATTTCTTCAACTGCTACTACAATTGTTTTGGAATTATTAGTGATTACAAACGATGGATTTTCAACACCTAAAACTGTAGATAGCAACTTAATTTGTTTCGATTTTGCATCAAATTTAATTACATTTATTCCTTGCGAAGCGTTATCAGTATAAGTTCCAATAAGATAATTTTCATCAATTGATTTACTCTTTTTTTGAGCAAATGAATTATTTGAAATTACAATAAAAATAAAGAAGCTAAAGAAAGTTAAAGATTTTTTCATATTTGATAAAAAAGAAAACCAATGAATGATTGACTTTCATTGGTTTTTATGTAACTATTAATTTAAAATTTAGTTCAATTCTTTAATTTTGATATTTCTAAACCAAACATTATTTCCGTGATCTTGCAAACACAATTTACCCGATTTGTAAGTTCCAAATCCAGCAAATTCATGGAATTTAGATTTTGCAATCATGTTTCTCCAATTATCGTCCCACATTGTTGTTTCAACAACTTTTTCTCCATTTAAAAAGAATTTTAAATTTCCGTGATCAGAAATAATTTCAGCATGATTCCATTCGCCATATTTTTTAACTGTTTCTTTCGATGTGATTAAATCATATAAATCTCCAGCTCTGTGCTTGATAATTTTAGCATCTGGATGCCCATCATTATCTAAAACTTGCATTTCTGGACCAGTCATCCATGGATATTTATACATTTTTGGATCTTCATGAACATTGAAAATTATACCGCTATTTCCATCTTTAGAAATTTTCCAATCCAACTGTAAATGATAATTTGAATACTCTTTTTTAGATAAAATATCGCCGCCATTTTTAGTTTGCCAATCCTTTTTATCAGAAACTTCTAAATGAATTGATTCATCGTCAATTACCCAAGCTTTTCCTATAGAATCGGTACCGTATTTGTGCCAACCTTCAATTGATTTTCCGTCAAACAACAATTTCCAACCGTCTTTTCGTTCTTGAGAAGACAACGTATTATTTCCACCATTTTTATTCTCATCAGTAGTTGCACTTCCGTTTTTGCAAGCTAATATTGATAAAGTAATCACAGCAACAGCTATTATTTTTTTCATTTGATTTTATATTATTTTAATGATAGAATATATTTTACCATTTCTGACGCGTCCTCTTTAGTAACATTTGGATGTGCAGTCATTGGAACTTCACCCCAATTTCCTTTTCCGCCTTCTATAATTTTTTGAACCAACATTGCTTCGTCTTTATCTGTATATTTTGCGGCAACTTCCTTGTATGTCGGACCAACTATTTTATCGTTTACATTGTGACATCCCAAACAATCGCTAGCAGCAATTAAATCGGCACCTTTTTTAAATTCAGCTGGAACATCTTCACCATCTTTTACTTCTTTTTTTTCTGTAAATGAAGTATCAGTTGCATTAAAATCAGTTTCATCTGTAGTTTCTTTTTTCTTGTCGCCACATGAAATTAAAACGGCTGCAAATGTTGCTAGTAAAATTACTTTTTTCATAATTATTTATATTCTTATATTTTTAAATTCCTAATATTCTTTTGTTAAACTCTTTATCTTGAGATACACCAGCAAAATCATCAAATGCTTTATCTGTCACTTTTATGATATGATTTTTAATAAACTCGACTCCTTCTTTAGCGCCATCTTCTTGATTTTTGTAACAACATTCCCACTCAAGAACAGCCCAGCCTGGAAAATCATAGTGTGCTAATTTACTAAAAACTTTTTTAAAATCTACTTGTCCATCACCTAAAGAGCGAAATCTTCCAGCTCTATCTTTCCAGTTTTGAAATCCACCATAAACGCCTTGTTTTCCATTCGGATTAAATTCGGCATCCTTGATATGACAAGCTCTAATTCGCTCATGATAATGGTCAATGTAGGTTACATAATCTAAACATTGCAATACAAAATGGGATGGGTCGTACAACAAACAAGCACGTGGATGTTGGTTAACTTTATCTAAAAACATTTCATAAGAAACACCATCGTGCAAATCTTCGCCTGCGTGAACTTCATAACACAAATCTACTCCTGAATTATCAAACTCATTCAAAATTGGAGTCCAACGTTTCGCTAATTCGGTAAAACCTTCTTCTACCAATCCGTTAGGTCGTTGTGGCCACGGATAAACGGTATGCCAAAGTAATGAACCGCTAAAAGTTACGTGAGCAGTTAGTCCTAAATTCTCAGATGCTTTTGCTGCCCATTTCAATTGTTGCACTGCCCATTCGTATCTAGCTTTTGGATTATTCTTGCAAGAATCGGGTGCAAAACCATCAAAAAGCTGATCGTAAGCAGGATTTACAGCAATTAATTGACCTTGCAAATGTGTTGATAATTCGGTTATTTCTAATCCGTAACTATTAATTTTAGCTTTATATTCTTGAGCGAAAACCTTGTCTTCGGCAACTTTTTGTAAGTTAAAATAAGTAGCATCCCAAGTTGGAATCTGAACACCTTTGTAGCCAAGATTAGCAGCCCATTGACAAATATTGTCTATTGTATCAAACGGAGCTTTATCTCCATAAAACTGAGCTAAAAAAATTGCTGGTCCTTTTATTGTTTTCATTTAAATTGATAACTTTCAAATATTATTTTTTCAATTTCTTTAAATATGCTGCACTTTGCTCAGCATCGAAAAGTACGCCTTTATCATCATATTTTTCTTGTTCGTAGATAAAATATTTCATATTTAACGCTTTTGCTTCCTTTAGAATTTTGGCATAATCGATACTTCCTTCTCCGAGTGTGCATGAAGCAAATGGTTCTTTAGCATCTTTAATTCTATCTTTGATATGGCATAATTGGAAACGATTTTTGTATTTAGTCATATATTCAATTGGATTTATTCCGGCCGTTACCACCCAATACATATCCATTTCAAAATCTACTAAATTTGCATCAGTCAAATCCATCATTACTTGCTGCGGAATTTGACCATCTAATTCTTTAAACGAATAATCGTGATTGTGGTAAGCGAATTTAATTCCTGCTTTTTTGCATATTTCTCCAGCTTTATTGAATTTATCAGCATAACTTTTAAAATCATCAATTGATTTTTGCGGACCTAACCATGGACACATTAAATATTTACCTCCAACACTAGCCACTTCGTCTGCCTTTCGAGCTAAATCGATTTGCCAATTGCAGTGTGAACTTATTAATTTTAATCCTTCGCCATCTAAAAATGATTTGAATTCGGCTGGTTTCATTCCCCAAAAAATACCTTTTTCACCTTCAAAGCTTTCAATTTGAGTGAATCCCATTTTTCCAACTTCAGCTATAGTTTTTTGTGGATTAGCATATATAATATCTCTTAATGTCCAGAGTTGAATTCCAAATTCATTAAAAATTCCACTTCCATTAGTGGTGCTAGCGCATGCAATATTTGGTAAAACAGCCAACAAAGCAGTTGCTTGAGCTGTTCTTGTTATAAATTTTCTTCTGTCCATTTCTTAATGATTTTTAAATTATCCGTTCAATCCAACAAACATTTTATCTCCTTTTTTGTATGGTATCTCTCCTTTTTGTACTCCAGGAACTGGCACATATCTAAATGATGCTTGCATACCTTTTTCAGAAGTTAGATAAGCAAACAATACCATTTGATACATTGACAAAAATCCAGAATTCTTAGGATCTTTTACTTTATTAAATACTGCAACTCGTTTTTCTGCCGAAAGTTTTGCAAAATCAGCACCTTCTAATTCTTTAGCTTTATCATTAACTAAATTTAATGCAGCAATAAAATCTTGTTGCTCTTTTTCACTGTAAATATCTTGAAAAACTACACCAATAAATTCAGCTGCTTTTACAGATTTGGCGCCAACAGTATTAGTTTCAGGAATAATTGTATCACTAATTTCGGCAAGTAATTTCATTAAATCCTCACTCAAAACCAACGAACCAGCATCATCTCTTTTACAACTTGTTAAAAGAAAATTGGAACCAATGAACAATCCGCCACTGATAATTGCTATATTTTTTATTAAGTCTCTACGATTCATATTTCTTATTTTAAAATTAATTAAAAGCTTTTATAAATTTCCTTTTTTCAATTCTGATACTGCAAAATCTGCTGCTCTAGCTGTTAACGCCATGTAAGTTAATGACGGATTTACGCAACTTGCAGAAGTCATGCATGAACCATCGGTTACAAAAACATTTAAGCAATCCCAGACTTGATTGTTACCATTCAATACCGAAGTTTTAGGATCTCTACCCATTCGTGCAGTTCCCATTTCATGAATTCCCATTCCTGGAGCATAATCTGATTCGAAAATATTTACGTTTTTAGCACCTGCGATTTCCAACATTTCTTTCATGTCGTTTTTCATGTCTTCACGCATTTTCTTTTCGTTTTCTTTGATTTCTATATCAAAATTCAAAACAGGTAATCCCCATTTATCTTTTTTAGTAGGATCTAAACTTATTTTATTTTCGTGGTACGGAAGCATTTCACCAAAAGCAGTTGCTCCGATTGTCCATTTTCCTGGTTCTCCAAATTGGTCTTTCAAGTCTTTTCCGATTGACATTTCGGCAACTTGACTTTCCCATCCATTTCTTGAAGCTCCGCCTTGATATCCAAAACCTCTTAAATAATTTCTTTTTTCACCGTTTAAGTTTCTAAATCTTGGAATGTAAAATCCGTTTGGTCTAAAACCAGAATAGTATGAATCTTCATGACCTTCAAAATCACCTGATGCACCTAATCTAAAATGGTGGTCCATTGCATTGTGACCTAATTCTCCACTACTACTTCCTAAACCGCCTTCCCAAACATCTTTTGCAGAATTCATTAAAACCCAAGTAGAGTTAAATGTTGATGCACATAAAAATACAATTTTACTAGTAAAAACCATTTCTTTATTAGTCTCAGCATCAACTACAGTAACACCAGTAGCTTTTTTTGTAGCCTTATCATAATTTACTTCTTTCACAATAGAAAACGGACGTAGTGTAAGATTTCCGGTTTTTACTGCTGCCGGTAATGTAGACGATTGTGTAGAAAAATAACCGCCAAATTGGCAACCATTCCAGCACATATTTCTAAACTGACAAGGAGTTCTGTCTTTTATAGCTTTGGTTACATGCGCAACGCGACCAATTATTAAAGTTCTTGCGCTTTTGTAATGCTCTTTAATTTTTTGAGCTGCAGTTTTTTCAATAACATTCAATTCCATTGGTGGTAAAAACTCACTATCAGGTAATTGAGGTAAATTTTCTGTTGAACCACTTACACCAATAAATTTTTCTACATAAGAATACCAAGGTGCAATATCTTTGTATCTAATTGGCCAATCTATAGCTATTCCGTCTTTTAAATTGGCTTCAAAATCTAAATCACTCCAACGGTACGATTGTCTACCCCACATCAAGGAACGACCACCTACGTGATATCCTCTAAACCAATCAAATCGTTTGGTTTCAGTATAAGGATTGTCTTTATCACTTGCCCAATAAGATAAGTTTCTTTCGTTCAATGGATAATCTCTTTTTAGTTTTGGATAATCCTCGACCATTTGTTTTGTTGGTCGGTAATGACGGTGTGGATAATCCCAGATTGGTTTGTTTTGCTCTACATAACCTTTAATATGCTCAATATTATGCCCTCTTTCAAGAAGCAAAACTTTCAATCCTTTTTCGGTTAACTCTTTAGCTGCCCATCCGCCAGAAATTCCTGAACCAACAACAATTGCATCATAATTATTATCTGCCATATTTTACACTTTTTTATAGTTATTTTATTTTTTTAAATGTCACAAATTTTAATTGCTGTTTCCAGCGCCTTATCTTTATTTTTTGCTGTTGCTATAAATTCTTGAGCAACATATCCTTTATAACCTGTTGCAAGAATGGCTCTCATAATTGCTGGATAGTGTAATTCTTGAGTTTCGTCAATTTCATGTCTTCCAGGAACACCTGCTGTGTGATAATGTCCGAAATAGTGGTTGTGTTCCTGAATTGTATGAATAATATCGCCTTCCATAATTTGCATGTGATAAATATCGTAAAGCAATTTGAAATTTTCGCTTCCTAATGCTTTGCACAATTCAATTCCCCATCGTGAAGAATCAGCCATATAATCGGGATGATTTACTTTGCTATTAAACAATTCCATTTGAATAATTACGCCACGTTTTTCGGCTTTATCCATAATTTGTTTCAAACCAATTACACAATTTTTCAAACCAATTTCTTCGCTCATACCATTGCGATTTCCGCTAAAGCAAATGAGATTTTTGTAACCAGCATCAGCAACCAAATCAATATATTTCAAATAATTGCTTATTAAAATCGGATGATTTTTTACATCATTCCATCCTTCAGTCAAGCTAATATGTGCTCCGGTACACATTGAAGAATCAATTCCGTGTTTTTTTAAGGTTGGAAAATCCTTTGGTTCGACTAAATCGATTGCGGAAAAACCAATTTTTTTTACCAATAAACAAAGTTCCTCAATAGATAATTGATCGAATGTCCAACGACATACAGAGTGATTGATATTTCCTTTTAAATCTTTAATTTCAGGTATCGTATTTTGACTTTTTACAGAAGCAAAAGCACCAATACCACTAGGAAGAATCAAACTTCCTAATGCTAAATTTTTTATAACTTTTCTTCTTTCCATCTTTTAATATTTAATACTAATTGCTTGCTGTTACTTTAGCTTTTTCTTTAAAGAAAACAAAAAAGAATAAAGCTATTCCAGCAGCAAAAAGACATGGAAAAATCCAAATAGCATTCCAATTGTGAGTTGTGCCTGCTGCATTTTGATCAACGATCATTCCAGCTACAAAAAATCCTATATACATTCCGACTCCATAAGTAGCTAATGTAATTAAACCCTGCGCCGATGAACGAACGTTTTCTCCAGCTTTTTGATCGGTATAAATTTGACCTGTTACAAAAAAGAAATCATAACAAATTCCGTGAAGAATAATTCCTAAATATAACATCCATAAATTATTATCTACATTTCCGTAAGCAAATAATAAATAACGAACAACCCAAGCAATCATTCCAATTAAAAGCATTTGTTTTACACCAAATCGTACAAAAAACAAAGGCATTAATAATAAAAATAATGTTTCTGAAACTTGTCCCAAAGTCATTTTTGCAGCAGCACTTTCTAATCCAGCCTCATTTAAAAACTGATTGGCTTGACCGTAATAAAATGCTAACGGAATACATATCAAAATCGAAGCAATAAAGAAAATCAAATAATTCTTATCAGCTAAAACTTTCAGAGCATCCAAACCAAGTGTTTCTGAAATACTAACTTTCTTACCAGCTTTTGGCGGCGGTGTATTTGGCAAGAAAAAACAGAAAATTCCAAAAAACAAAGAAACGATTGCAGCAACTAAAAAAGTAATATTTAAAGTTTGTGGCGAGGTTTCCCATGCCATCCAACCAATAATTAGTCCTGATACAATCCAACCAATTGTTCCCCATACTCTAATATTTGCAAATTGTTTTTCAGAATCAGTCATTTGATTTAATGAAATCGAATTTACCAAAGCTAATGTTGGCATAAACAAGATCATGTAAAATAACAACAAAGTATAAAATGAATCAAAATCAGATTTTGTAGACAATAAATAAAGTAATCCTGCTCCAATAATATGTAAAACCGCTAATATTTTTTGTGCCGAGAAAAATTTATCAGCAATCATTCCCACAATAAAAGGTGCAATTATTGCTCCCAAACATTGTGTTCCATAAGCCAATCCGGTTTGAGTACCAGAAGCTCCAATTCCGCCTTTAGTTAAAAAAGTTCCCATGGTTACAAACCAAATTCCCCATATAAAAAAGTTGAAGAACATCATAGCTGAAAGCTGAATTTTAGTAGTAAATTTCATTTTTAATAATTCAAATTATAGGTTGTTTTTTTATAGTAAGTGTAAAAATAAGTACTAATATTTTTACTTAATTCATCAAATCTACAAATAAATTTCATTATATATAAAGAAAAATAAAGAAAAAAATCAAGATAAAAAAATAATTGCTTCATTTTCAAGCAATAAATGAATTAATCCTAAAAAAAATTGTGAAATTTATTTTTTTTGTTGAAGTTTGTGGTAATTATTCAAAAATTAAATTAAAATCTATGAGCTCAAGAAAATTAAGAATGGGAATGATTGGCGGTGGAAGAGATGCGTTTATTGGATCAATACACCGACATGCACTATGGATGGATGGTTTAATTGAAATTAAATGTGGTGCGTTAAGTATTAATCCAGAAAGTGCTATCGAATCTGGAAAGGATTTATTTCTTGACGAAAATAGAACTTACACTACTTATCAAGATATGATTTCTAAAGAAGCAATGCTTCCTGCTGATGAAAGAATTGATTTTGTTTCAATTGTAACTCCAAATTTTGCTCATTTTGAACCCGCAATGATGGCACTTGAAAACGGATTTAATGTAGTAATTGAAAAACCAATAACACTAAACCTAGAACAAGCCAAACTTCTTCATGCTAAAGTACAAGAAACTGGTTTACGCTTGTGTCTAACTCACACGTATTCAGGACATCCAATGGTTAAACAAGCTAAAGCCATGCTAAAAAATGGTGATTTAGGAGCCATAAGAAAAGTTTGGGTTGAATATCCGCAAGGCTGGTTGAGTAAACTTTCAGAAAGAGAAGGTAATGCTCAAGCTGCTTGGCGAACCGATCCAACTAAAAGCGGAAAAAGCGGAAGCATGGGCGATATTGGAACGCATGCTGCTCATTTAGCCGAATACATCACTGGTTTACAAATAACAGAAATGTGTGCCGATTTAACTATTAAAGTTGATGGAAGAATGCTAGACGACGACGGAAATGTACTGCTACGCTTTAACAATGGTGCTAATGGAGTTCTAATGGCATCACAAGTTGCTGCTGGTGAAGAAAATGCACTAAAAATTAGAGTCTATGGTGAAAAAGGTGGCATTGAATGGCATCAAATGGAACCAAATACAATTATATTAAAATGGCTGGATGCTCCTACTCAACTACTCAGAGCTGGAAGCAATTACGGAAACTTGAGTCCGTTTATGACTTCTAATTGTAGAACTCCAGGCGGACATCCTGAAGGTTATTTAGAGGCTTTTGCCAACATTTACAGAAATTTTGCTCTAACTTTAATGGCAGATTTAAAAGGTGAAAAACCAACCGAAATTATGTTGGATTTTCCAAATGAAAATGACGGTGTTCGTGGCATGCAATTTATAGAAAATGTAGTTGCTTCTTCTAATTCTACTGAAAAATGGTACCCATTTAACTTATAAAATTAATATAAATTAAGTAAAAAGAAGTGTATTTAGAATATTATAAATGCACTTCTTTTTTAAAGATATCTATCCAAATCCTCAACATCAATACTGCTGTGTGAGGCATCATAAATTGATTTTCCATTACGAATCAACAGCAATTGTGGCGATTGGTGCTCTACTCCAAAACGGCTAGCAATTTCATTAGAAATATCTCGATGTTCTAATAAATCTAGAAAATAAGGTGTAACTTTTTCTGTTAAATTAAACTCACTTTCAAATTGACGTAGTGCCATTCTGCTCACACTGCAACGCGTACTGTGTTTAAAAATAGCAACAGGTTTTGAAACTGATTCGTTTATTATTTCGTTCAATTGACCTAAATCGGTAAGTGGCGTCCAATTTATCTTTGGAGTTGTATTTTCTTCTTCTGAAGAACCAAATATTTTGTCTAAAAAACCCATATTACTTTTCTTTTAATAAACTTAATTGTTGTTGCAAAATTGCCGCATCAGCATTAAAATGATGCTTTTTTAAAAATATAATCAAATTTTCAAGCCTATTTTTATTATCAAATTTTAAATTCCAAGATAATTTCTTCAAACAATCCGAGCACAATGCATTAGGTTTTGTGTCAGATTCCGGCAAATGATTAACTCCATTCATCAAACAAACGGCGTGTTTGCAATGATTCATCGAAAACATGTGACCAATTTCATGAACTGCAGTTTTGATAGTTCTATTTAAACAAAGTTCATAGTCGCCGTTTTCTACAAACCTATTAAATGATGAAATTCCTGTTCGTTTATCATAATTAGCCAACCCAAAAACATAATTCCAATCTTCACTAGGATACAAATCTTTAGCAGTTATTGCCATTATTACAATTCCATCTGCCGGAATTTTATTCGGTAAAATTTTACTATTAATATAACTTGCATCCAATTGTTCAATTCCATTATTGATTCTTTTTTTGTCTGATGGAATTGCATTTTCTGAAATCGGATTTAAAAGTACGGTTTTTAATTTGAAAAATAAACTAATGTACGCAACACTTGAAACAACAATTTCTTTTTCAGCATAATTAAAATTTCCAATTGGTTGAATATAAATTACTTTTTGTGCATCAGAAATAGTAACTGGATTATTAGCCACATATTTCTCAAAACTTTGTCCATCTTCATGATGCTCAGCCATCCACTCGCCTGCTTTTGGAACACTTAATTTTACATCTAGAATAGCTAATTTATCTAGCTCAGTTTTAGTATTGGACGTTGTACAACCTATCAAAATCAGAAATGATAATAAAAAACAAAGTCGCTTCATAAAGAATATTTATATTCATAACTAAACATTTTAAAATTTAGTATTAAATAATCAGAAGTTTTGTCATTTAATAAGTCAATTTGTCGTAGCTTTAGTAGTATTTACAACTCTAAATCAGTCATTTTGTCCTAAATTTAGTATTGGAACATATATTGTCGATTTGAATGAAAGACAAAAACGATTTAAAATTAACTAATATAAAACCGAATCTGAAACAAGTTCAGATTGACAAAAATGAACATAAATAAATTCACAATTAAGTCGCAAGAAGCTTTGCAACAAGCACAGCAAATTGCACAAAGTTTTGGACAGCAACAAGTCGAAAACGAACATGTTTTTAAAGGAATTCTAGAAGTTGACGAAAATGTAACGCCATTTATTTTGAAAAAACTAAACGTAAATGTTGAACTTTTCAAAAAAATTATTGACAGCACTATCCAGAGTTTTCCAAAAGTCTCTGGAGGCGAATTACAATTCGCTCGTGATGCGGTTACTGCTTTGAATGAATCTGAAATTATTGCCAAAAAAATGAACGATGAATTCGTTTCAATCGAACATTTAATCTTAGCTATTTTCAAATCAAAAAGCAAAATTGCTCAAATTTTAAAAGATCAAGGCGTTACCGAAAAAGGTTTGGAAGCTGCAATTACTGAAATTCGAAAAGGCGAAAGAGTAACTTCTGCTTCTGCCGAAGAAACGTATAATTCTTTGAATAAATACGCCAAAAACCTCAACGAATTAGCACGCTTTGGCAAACTTGATCCAGTAATTGGTCGTGATGAAGAAATTCGTAGAGTTTTACAAATTCTAACACGTAGAACCAAAAATAATCCGATGCTAGTTGGTGAACCTGGAGTTGGTAAAACTGCCATTGCCGAAGGTTTAGCACATCGAATTGTAGATGGCGATGTTCCTGAAAACTTGAAAGATAAAATCGTTTATTCACTTGATATGGGCGCATTGATTGCCGGCGCAAAATACAAAGGCGAATTTGAAGAACGACTAAAATCGGTTGTAAAAGAAGTAACATCTGCTGATGGTGATATCGTACTTTTTATTGACGAAATTCATACGTTAGTTGGTGCTGGCGGTGGCGATGGCGCAATGGATGCAGCCAACATTTTAAAACCAGCTTTGGCTCGTGGAGAACTACGCGCAATTGGTGCCACAACTTTAGACGAATACCAAAAGTATTTTGAAAAAGACAAAGCACTTGAAAGACGTTTTCAAAAAGTAATGGTTGATGAACCTGATACCGAAAGTGCCATTTCGATTTTGCGTGGTATTAAAGAAAAATATGAAACGCACCACAAAGTACGAATCAAAGATGATGCTATTATTGCTGCTGTCGAACTTTCACAACGTTATATTACCAATCGATTTCTTCCAGATAAAGCTATTGATTTAATGGACGAAGCGGCTTCTAAATTGCGTATGGAAATCAATTCAAAACCTGAAGAATTAGATGTTTTGGATCGAAAAATCATGCAATTGGAAATCGAAATTGAAGCCATAAAAAGAGAGAATGACGAAAGCAAACTGAAAGGTTTGGGAATGGATTTGGCAAATTTAAAAGAAGATCGAAACGAGATTTATACCAAATGGAAATCTGAAAAAGACGTTGTAGATAACATTCAAAATATAAAACAAGAAATTGAAGATTTCAAAATTGAAGCCGAACAAGCCGAACGCAATGGCGATTACGGAAAAGTAGCCGAACTTCGTTATGGAAAAATCAAAAATGCACAAGAACGTTTGGATGCATTGCAAATTCAATTACAAGAAAATCAAGACGGAACTTCCTTAATCAAAGAAGAAGTAACTCGTGAAGATATTGCCGAAGTGGTTGCCAAATGGACTGGTGTTCCAGTGATGAAAATGCTGCAAGGCGAACGCGAAAAACTCCTAAAACTCGAAGACGAATTGCACCAAAGAGTTGTAGGTCAAGAAGAAGCTATTGAAGCCATTAGTGATGCTGTTCGTAGAAGTCGTGCTGGATTGCAAGACATGAAAAAACCAATTGGAACGTTCTTATTTTTAGGAACTACTGGAGTTGGTAAAACCGAATTAGCCAAAGCATTAGCCGAATATTTATTCGATGATGAAAATGCCATGACTCGTATTGATATGAGCGAATATCAAGAACGTCATTCGGTAAGTCGTTTGGTTGGTGCGCCTCCAGGATATGTAGGTTACGACGAAGGCGGACAATTGACCGAGGCTGTAAGAAGAAAACCATATTCTGTGATTTTATTAGACGAAATCGAGAAAGCGCATCCAGATACATTTAATATTTTGTTACAAGTTTTGGATGAAGGACGATTGACGGACAACAAAGGTAGAACAGCCGATTTCAAAAACACAATCATCATTATGACTTCCAATATGGGAAGTGCTATTATACAAGAGAAATTTGAAAACCTCAAAGGTTCTGTAGAAGCTGCAACAGAAGCTGCCAAAGTAGAAGTTTTGGGTTTATTGAAACAAACCGTTCGTCCTGAGTTTATAAATAGAATTGACGAGATTGTTATGTTCACGCCATTGACAAGTGCGAATATCAAACAAATTGTAGGTATTCAATTGAAAAGTGTAACTAAAATGTTAGCGCAACAAAACATCACGATGGATGCAACTCCAGAAGCGATTGATTATTTAGCACAAAAAGGCTACGACCCACAATTTGGTGCACGACCAGTGAAACGAGTAATTCAAAGAGAAGTATTAAACCAACTTTCTAAAGAGATTTTAGCTGGTAAAGTAACTACTGATAGTATTATTTTGTTAGATTGTTTTGATGGCCAATTGGTGTTTAGAAATCAAAGTGAGGAATTGATTACTGATTGATAGTTGTTAATTAGATTTGGATTTAATTGATTAGACCAGACAGGTTTTAAAACCTGTTTGGTCTTTTTAATGCAACTTATTGCATATACTACAAGATATAATTCTACTTCATTTGTAATTCTTTAGAAATCTAATTAAGAACTTAACTTTAAAGTAATAAGTTAGATAAAATTATTTTCTCATTAAATTCATAATGAAACAATTAAATATTTATTGTCACACAAATCAATTAAAATAAAACTGAGTAGTTGTGGTAGTAACTCCTTGATAAAGCAGATTTGGATTGTTGTAAAATTGTGTCTCTATTTTTGTAGCGTAATAAGTTGTTGGCAAAACCTGATAATTAGCTAAAGGAAAGTTTTGTGTGAGAATATGTTTTGAAAAATTTAAATAATAATTGAGATTACAAAAACTATCAGCACAAGTTAGACGCAATACTTTCTTTCCGTATGAGTTTTCTGTTATGATATTAAAATTATCAATTACATTTGTATAATCAAAAGTTTGAATAGTTCCATCATAATAGGAAATCGACATTAAATCATCGTTTGAGTACGTGAAATAATTAATATCCTCCATAATACCGTCAAAATTAGCATCTTTTCCTGCTGTAATTACTTCTCCATTAGCATCAAACTGCAATATTCTTCTAGAATAAACTTGAGCATTAGGATTATTGTAAGGTAAATTAATTTTTTCACAATAAACAATATTATTGGCATTGTAAATATATCTTTCATATAGGTTTCCTTTTGTCGCTCCTATTAATTGACCACTTGCATCATAAAAATAGTAAACTATTCCAGTATCTGTAATATGATAATCTAAAAGATTATTTACATAAAAATAATTTTGTGAAGTAGTAACACCTTGACTTACTCCTTGATTAAAAAACTCCTCAGATTCAGAAAAAAACTTATCGTTTTGTAAATTTCCAGTTATTAATGTTTGTGATATAATGACTGAGGGATTATTTACATATGATGAGGAGGTATTAATTGTATAACCATTAAATACAGGTGCAGAAGGAGTTGCTAAAGGACTCAAACTTTGTGTAGTACAAGAAACTAATACTATAGAGGTAATTACAAATATAAATGTTTTTTTCATTCTAAGAATTTTAAATTGTTTTTTTATAATTAACGAGTAAATAATATTAATATTGCTTATTTAAATACCTACATACTTTCAAAAACACAAAATAAAGTTGCAGTTTTTTTATAAATTTACTTTCGAAAACTAAATAAATGAAAAGAATTTTCAATCTATTATTAAATATTGGCACTTTAATTTTACTTTGGTTTGTAATTGAGAAGAATTATATGCCTCAATTTTTTAGTATCATTTTAATTGCTTTTGGGATTTACAGGTATTATTCTATAATGAAATCTATAAAAATTAATAGTGCTTTTGAAAATGGTTTACGAGTGAAAAAGATAAACTTAAATTTTTATTTTTATTTTATTATTTTCCTTCTAATAAGAGAATTGTTTTTAAATAGTTTCACCAATCTTTATCTGGTTATCATTATAGTATTATTCGGAATAATTATAATTCTAGAATCGTACCTCGAAATGAAATATCAAAAAATACTACTTAAGATTGAAGAAAACAGGCTTCTTTATTTTAAAAATGAAACTACTGTGAGAGATATTTATGAATTAAAAGCAATAACTTTTCATTCAGTGGGAAACTACTTTGTTTTAATATTTGATAATAAATCCTCAATAACAATTAAAAGAAATTCATTTGTTGCGTCTGAACTAAATGACTTTATGAATAAACTTATCTCGTTATGTTCGGCAAATGTAAATGTGTCTATTGACGCTAAAGAAAAAATAGGACTTGCTTAGAATAGAACTTAACTGCCACTTTAAAATATTAAAAAATGTCTTCAAAAATTCTTATATGACAACAAAACTTATCGTTTTATTTCTCTTAACTGCATTCTTTAGTATGGCGCAAACCAATGCCATCAAAAAAGAAATTAAAGAAACCAAAAACCAAAAACTAATTGAGTATGTGGATAGTCAAGATAGGATTTTTGATGAACTTGAAAACTATTTAAAAGAAATTAATCAACAGGAATTCAAATCCATTAATGATTCTATAAATGGTGTAAAGTTTTCAAAACTAATGGGATTTTATTATCAGTTAAGTAGAAATGCTGCGAAGTCGTATTCGGCTCCAGAATCTAAAATTCAGTACGTTTTACTTGATAGATATATGGTAACTCGTTTAAAAACAGTTGATAATCTTTATGCATTATTTACTTCTAAAAGAGTCGACGAAAAAGTAGTTTCAGAAAACAATTTGGTTTTATCCGTAAACGATAATGGTATTGAAATACAACCAATATATGAATCGTGTAAAGGCACACCAGACGAAAAAACTTGCACTTTTAACTTCATCCGAAAGAAATTGGCCAACAATTACGAAGTTCCAGAACTAAGAGAAATTGGAAATCAGCAATTGAGAACTGCAATTCAATTTGTAATTACTAAAAATGGTCAAATTGCTTTTACTTCAAATTCAAGTAGTTGCGGCTATTTTGAATACGATATGGAACTTATTAAAGTTTTCAATCAAAAGTTTGCCAATGATAAATTCATTCCAGCAATTCAAAATGGAAAAAATGTAAATTGTAGGTATGTTATACCATTAGCAATTGTTGCTCCGTAGTTGGATTTTAAACATAATTAGCATACCAAATAGCTAAGTAATAAAAACAAAAAAACCAAAATAAATTTGCGCAACCAAATAATTGCACATATATTTGCAACCATATAGTAGCAGATTAACTTATGGAAGTACGAAGAGATATTTATCAAGCCATTGCAGATCCAACTCGTAGAGCAATAATTAGTATAATTGCACTTCAAGCCATGACGCCTAATGCTATTGCTGAACATTTTGATACTTCAAGACAAGCGATTTCAAAACATTTAAAAATACTAACCGAATGCGAATTAGTGGGTCAAAAACAAAATGGAAGAGAAATATATTACCAGTTAGAAGCTTCAAAAATGCAAGAATTAGATAAATGGTTGCAACAATTTAGAACCATTTGGGAAAATAAATTTAACGAATTAGATACAATATTAGAAACCTTAAAAAAAGAAAAATAAAATGGATTTAACATTTGATTTTACAGTAAATAAAGAAACCAAAATAGTTCATATAACTCGAGAATTTGCAGCCAATCACTCCTTAGTTTGGGATGCTTTTACAACACAAGAAATTCTTGATCAATGGTGGGCGCCTAAACCTTGGGAATCACGAACAAAGATTATGAATTTTGAAGATGGCGGACGACGATTTTATGCAATGGTTAGTCCTGAAGGTCAAGAGTTTTGGTCACTTCAAAAATATTCTGCAATTCATCCGAAAACGAATTTCAAAATGTATAATTCTTTTGCCGATAAAGATGAAAATCCGGAGTTACCGGGCTCTGATTGGAGTTTTAATTTTAGCGAACAAAACGGAATAACAACAGTTAACATTGTTATTTACAATGAATCGGTTGAACGAATGGAAAAAATGATAGAAATGGGTTTTCAAGGCGGATTTACTATGACTTTAAATTATTTAGATAGTTTATTGAACGATTTAAAATAAAATTGGAATTTAATTGAATAGGATTTAAAATTGATGTAAAAATATAATCATTATAACTTACACATTTTTAATACCTTTACGTATCAATAAAAGACAATATGAACCCAAATGTTGCTACCTTTTTAGAATCTTCAGAAAAATGGCAGAAAGAACTAACGCAATTGCGAAGAATTGTTCTGGATTGCCAACTTACAGAAGAAATAAAATGGGATTGTCCGTGTTACACTTTCAAAAAAAACAATGTATTAATGTTGGGTAGATTCAAAGATTATTGCGCTTTGAGTTTCTTTAAAGGTGTTTTATTGAATGACGCAAATTCGGTTTTGATTTCTCCTGGAGCAAATTCACAATCGGTTCGTTATATAAAGTTTAAAAGTGTTTCCGAAATAATTGAACTTGAACAAATTTTAAAAACATACATTTATGAAGCTATTGAAATTGAAAAAGCTGGATTAAAAGTGGTTAAAAAGTTGAGTTCGGAAGTACTATTTGTAGAAGAACTTCAAAATAAATTAAATCAAGATTCAGAATTTAAAACTGCATTCGAGTCATTAACACCCGGAAGACAACGTGCCTATAACATTTACTTTTCGGAAGCTAAACAAGCTAAAACACGTGTATTAAGAATCGAAAATTACACCCAAAGAATTCTTAACCGAAAAGGTTTTAATGATTGCATTTGCGGATTATCCAAACGAATGCCAAATTGTGATGGTTCACACAACAACTTAAATAAATAAAAAAAGTAATGCAAAAATTATCTGAAATTGAAATCAATGAAAATTTACAAAAATTAAATCATTGGAATCATACTCATAATGTGATTGAAAAATCATTCGTTTTTAAAAATTTTGATGAAGCGATGGAAATAATCAATAAAATTGCATCAGAAGCTAAGAAACAAAACCATCATCCGGAATGGACAAATGTATATAACAAACTAACTATCAAACTTTCAACGCACGATGTTTCGGGAATTAGCAGTAAAGATTTTGATTTGGCTACAGCAATTGATTTGATTGTGAAACAATATTGCTAAGGATTTCGGGAACTTGTTGCCAAATTTTTATACAATGAACCCCAATTATTATTTGAAGTATTATTAGGCATGCCATCACTTGTTAATAAAGCATCTTTATCTGTAGCCTCATATTTCCATAACCAAGCTGTTACTGAAATTCCATTAGAATGTAAAGCCGATAAAAAATAACTAGGATTCATCAAAACTCCAGCATTCACAGGTGCAACTTCTCCAAAAAATACTGGAAGATTTTTAGATTTCAAATTTTGTAATCGAGAATCAATCTCGGCATTTGAAACTAGTAACCAACGTTCATAAGCATGAATATCAAAAAGTACATTCGATTTGTTTTGCAAAAATGCGGTTCCTTTATTTATCAAAACACTTTCATCTTGACCTTGTTTGGCACATGGAACTAAAATTATATTTTTATTTCCAGTAGTTCTAACCACTGAAACTAATTCATTCATATCGGTTTCCCAAGTTACATCAGTAGCATTATCAGAACCATCATAAGTGTAAGGCTCATTCCAAACTTCAATCCAAACATCTTTTTGATCTTTAAAATGAGTTGCCCATTGTTGCAATTTCATTTTATAATCATTGTACCAAAAAGTTTGTGTTGGATTTTTACCAGTAAATTCAGTAGCCGAAGTACCATCCCAACCAAAACTACAAAAAATTGTAATTTTATTATTAGCCCGATTAGCATCTACAAGGCTTTGCATAGAATACAACCAAGTGCCACTATTACTTTGTATAGCACTTCCAGACAAAGGAACTTCGTTACAATTTCCAATAAATTCTCTAACAATATCTAAATTCCAGGAATTCATATCGTTGCTTGTTCCACCAAAAACGTGAAGTGCGTTCGCTCCAATTAGTTGAATTGGATTTTTGTAATTATAGATTTTGCTTCCTTGAATATTATATTGTTCAATATCAGAATTCTCCCGATTATTAGAATCTTTAGAACAAGAAACAAAACCATAAAACACTAGAATTACACCAAAATAAAATACTTTATTCATACAAAATTACTTTATGAAATGTAAATATACTTTAAATTGAAGTAATGAAACTTAAATTAATTACAAAACCCTTTCAGTAAGTACTGAAAGGGTTTATTTTGGATTGCATTGGGAAATACAATCCTTCCAACCTAAACTAAAATTTATTTATTGTTTTTTGCCGTCAATAATGGCTCCAGTACCAGCGCCAATTCCGGCACCAGCTAAACCACCAATTATTGCTCCAGTTCCTTTTTTCTTGCTTACAACAGCACCAGTAATTGCTCCTACTCCGGCTCCAATTACGGCACCTTTAGCAGCTCCACTCCATTTTTTTCTTTTAGTTGTTGTTGTAGTTGTTGTACCACTTCCGGTATTGTTAACGACAGTAACTTGACGCTCTTTTTGATTTTCAACTTTTACCATTTCGGTTTTCATTGAATCAATAATACGTTGTTTTTCTTGAACAACTTTCATTGAATCTATCGTTGCTTGTTTAGTATCATCTACTATCATTTTTTCATTGTTGTTTTTACAAGAAAAAATTGCTAACGACATTAAAATTACATATACACTTTTCATAATATTAGTTTTTAGAATTAATTATAATACAAATTTAGGGCAATTTATTAAGAACCTTTTATACGATTTTTATTTTTTATTACAGAATTATGTTTTTAAAATTAAGATGATTTTAACGCAAATAATCAATTGAATTTATATTTTAGTTAAATTTGTTAAAACCAATAACCAAAAACATGAATAAAATAATTTTAAAAAATGGAATTTTCGGTGGATTAATAGTCGCAAGTGTTATGAGCGGACTTATTTATTTTATGAAAACTAATCCCGATAAAGAGCCAAATATGCTTGTTGGATTTGGTAGTATGCTGGCTTTTATTTTTGTTGTAGTAGGAATCTTACAATATCGAAAAGCCAATAATAATAGTATCTCATTTGGAAAAGCTTTTTTAATTGGGTTTCTCATTTCGTTAGTAATTTCAGTTATTTATGTTGTTACTTGGCTGATAATTTACTATAATTTCTTTCCCGATTTTATGGATAAATACAGTTCAATGGTTTTGAAAAACACAAAACCAGAGGATTTAGTTGCTAAAACTGAAGAGTTGAATAAAATGAAAGAATGGTATAAAAATCCGATACTAGTTATATTGTTAACGCTAATGGAAGTTTTTCCTTTCGGAATTGTAATTTCGTTATTAACCGCATCTGTTGTCTACTTTTTAAAGAAAAAATAAAGCAAAAAAAAGGTACGTTTTAATAAAACGTACCTTTTTAAAATTATAAATTATTTTTTTATTTGTCTTTAGTAAATTCAAAACTTTGACCACTAACGCCAAGAGTGAAACCTGTTTTAGTAGCATTAAACTGAATCGTTAATCCAGCTTGATCCATCGTGAATTTTCCGTTTCCTTTATCCTCTAATGGTGCCGATGGTTGTCCAGATGCATTAATAACTAAACTTCCATCTTCTTCAGTAAAGTTAATCTTAATTGGAATTTTTGCACTTGAATAATCTCCTAAATAAGCGTCAACGCCAGCATCTGCTTTTTCAACTCCATTTTTAGCAGCGCTCCAAACATTATTATCATCATTTACGTCTGGTAAAACATTATCTGGATCAAGAGTTACAGTATCTAATTCTTCGTTAGTGTCAACTTTAAAAGTCCATGATTTATTACGTTCCCAAATTTCAACTGGCAGTGTTTTTCTTGAAACAGCGCCGCTTTTAGTTTTGATTTCAACTATAACAGGCATAACCATTTTGTCTAAATTTTCAATAGTAATTTGTGCACCATTTTTAGCATCACCTTTTACATATTTCACTTTAGTTACACCTTGATCTAACATCCAATTATTTAAGAACCAACTTCTCCAAAACCAACCTAAATCTTCTCCAGATACATTTTCGATAGTTCTAAAAAAGTCGTCTGGCATTGGGTGTTTAAAAGCCCAACGTTCTGTATAAGTTCTAAAAGCTTTATCAAAACGCTCTTTTCCTAAAACAGTATTACGTAACATGTCTAATCCAGAACCTGGTTTAAAATAAGCCAAAATTCCTAAATTTGCCTCTTTCAAATTATCTGGTGCTGCCATAATTGGTTCCATTTCTGGATTGGTCAACATTCCTGAAACTTGGTGCATGTTAGGCGCTTTTTGCTCATATTCACCATTATTAAAATCTTTAGAACTTACGCCGTTTACAAAAGTATTGAAACCTTCATCCATCCAAGCAAATAAACGCTCGTTAGAACCAACAATCATTGGATACCAACCATGACCAAATTCATGATCTGTAACACCCCAAAGTTCTTCACCTTTAGATTTTAAATCACAAAAAACGATTCCTGGATATTCCATTCCGCCTTCATTTCCGGCAACATTTGTGGCAGCTGGATAAGGAAATTCAAACCATCTTTTAGAATAATTTTCGATAGATGTTTTAGTATATTCAGTTGCTCTACTCCATGCAGCTTGACCATCAGATTCAACTGGATAAGTTGAAATTGCAATAGCTTTTTTACCGCTTGGTAAGTTAATTCTTGCTGCGTCAACGATAAATGAAGCCGATGAAGCCCATGAAACGTCACGTGCATTTTTAATTTTAAATTTCCATGTTAACGTTGATTTTCCTGTTGGACGAGAAGCAGCATTTGTAACTTCTTCAGCCGTACGAATCATCACCGTTTTATCGCTAGTTTTAGCAGTTGCCCAACGTTTTTGTTGTTCAGCCGTATAGACTTCGGTAGGATTTAATAATTCACCTGAACAAACTACTATGTGACTTGCCGGTGCAGTAATTGCAACATCAAAATCACCATATTCTAAGTAAAATTCTCCGGCACCTAAATAAGGTAATGTATTCCAACCACGAACATCGTCATACACACACATTCTTGGATACCATTGTGCGATTGTAAAGATTTTTCCGTTTTTAGTATCTACAACACCAGTTCTATCTGAACCATAATCTGGTGAAATAAATGAAAACTCAATTTTTACTTTTACACTTGTTCCGTTTCCGTTTAAATCTTGAGGTAAATCAATTTGCATTCTAGTATCAACAACAGTGTAAGCAACCTGTTTTTCAACAGATTTACCACCAACTAACGATACAACTTTAACCGATTTTATTTTAAAACCTCCATCAAAATCTTGTCCTTTAGCTCCATTTCTACTTCCTTTTATCGGAATGATAGCGTTTCCACGAGAGTCTTTTTTGAATAAATTTTGATCCACATTCATCCATAAAAATCCAAGTTTGTCTGGACTATTATTAGTGTAAGTCAAAACTTCGGTGCCAATAATTTCTTTAGTTTGATCGTTTAATGTGGCTGTTAACGAATAATCAGCTCGATTTTGCCAATATTTTGCTCCTGGTTGTCCGCTTGCAGAACGAGTATCTGTAGCATTTTTAGTGTAAAAATTGTTTGCAAACGTCTCATTGTAATTGTAATTAGATGTTGGTTTTGCATCTTGTGCGTAAGAAGCTGAAAATCCAAAAAATAAACCACTTAATGTGAACGCTTTAAGAAGAATGTTTTTCATAAATTGAATTGTTAAATTATAAAGCAAATAAAAGAAAAATGCCTCTGATTTCCCAAAAGCATTCTTATAAGTATGTTAAATTGTATTTTTGTTACGCCGATTTAAAAATTCTATTAATCGGAATAAGATTTCCTTGTTTCAAAATCACTATTTTATCTGTCAATCCCCAAACAGTAGTTTCTACAACTTTTTTAGATTGATTGTCTTCAAAATATATTTTAATTTTAGAATGTTCTAAATTCCCTAAAGAAAGTGCACGGTTCAAATCGGAATAACGTTGCTGAATAGCATCAGCATCAATTAAAACATCTGACTTTGGAAAATTCAAATTTGCAACATTTTCTTTTTCGATAGATTCAAATTGTGTGGTCATAATAATAGTTTTTAAATTATTGGTTAGATTTATTGGGCATAATAAAATTAATAAAATATATTTACATGACCTATTTTTTTAAACTTAATTTTTTCTTAATTGATGCATATAACTATTTCAAATTCAAAATTATCAGCACAAATCAACAGTAAAGGTGCCGAACTTTTCTCTTTAAAAACTAATGAAAACATGCACGAATATATTTGGGAAGGCAATCCTAAATTTTGGGCAAAACATTCGCCTGTTTTATTTCCTATTGTTGGAACTTTAAAAAATGATACTTACACCTACAATGGTAAAAACTTTCAATTATCGCGACATGGTTTTGCAAGAGATTCTGAATTTGAATTAATAAAAAACGATTCTAATTCGGTAATTTATTCGTTAAAAGCTTCCGCAGAAAGTAAGAAAGTATTTCCTTTTGACTTTGAATTACAATTGTCTTATACACTATTTGAAAACAAATTAATTATAGGTTATATAATAATTAATTGTGATTCGGTTGCCATTCCGTTTTCAATTGGTGCGCATCCAGCCTTTGCTTTGCCTACTAATTTTGAAAATTATTCTTTAGAATTTGAAGCTCAAGAAACTTTGGAATGTTTTACTTTAGAAAATGATTTAGTTTCAGATAAAACATTTGAAATCAATTTAACAGATAAAAAACTACCACTAACCTACTCGACTTTTCAAAACGACGCTTTGATTTTTAAGGCTTTAAAATCAAGAGAAATCACCATTTTAGAAAATGATTTACCAAAATTAAAAGTAGCATTTGAAGATTTTAAAAATTTAGGAATTTGGACCAAAATCAATGCACCGTTTATTTGCATCGAACCTTGGTTGGGTTATTCAGATACAATTCATTCTAATGGAAACATTCTTGAAAAAGATGGCATACAAATTGTAAACGAAAAAGAACGTTTTGAATGCCAATTCTCAATAGAAATTTTATAAATTCAATCTGTTGGGTGCTATTATTAAAAAAACAAAAAAGATAAAATTAAACACATAGAAACATAGAAAAAAGTAGGTTCTAGACCAATTCTTGGTTTTACATAGCTATACTTTACCTCTGAAAAGTGAAACGCCTTTAAAAAAGAAACAAAATCTATGTTTCTATGTGTTTAAAAAAATAAAAATTAATTACACCCAACGGGTTAAATTTACAAAAAAAATAACGTGTTAGAAATTAACTTTCATCCATTTAAAAATCTAGAAACCGATCGATTACATCTTCGAAGAGTTGCTGCTACTGACGTTATGGAAATAATGGAACTTCGTGGCAATCCAGAAACCATGAAATTTATTCCGAGACCTCTTGTTACAAATGAAGAGCAAGCGATGGAACATTTTAGAATGATTGACGAGAAAATCGAAAATAATACTGGAATTAATTGGGCAATTACTATTAAAGGAAATCCAAAACTCATTGGAATTATTGGTCATTATAGATTACAACCAGAAAATCATCGTTGTGAGATTGGATACATGATTATGCCACAATATAACGGACAAGGAATCATTACCGAAGCTATAAAAGTAGTTCTAGAATATGGTTTTGAAGATTTAAAAATGCACTCCATTGAAGCTGTAATTGATCCTGAAAATTATGCTTCGGAACGTGTTTTACAAAAAAATGGTTTTGTAAAAGAAGCTCACATTTTAGAAAATGAATTGTGGGATGGCAAATTTTGGGATACTGTAATTTATTCCATTTTAAAAAGAAATTTTAGCACATAAAAATATATGAACGAATTTGAAAAACAATTTGAAGAATTACAAAACTTTCTGAAGTTTGAGGATTTTTCTATTTTAACCAAAAGAATCATTGATTTAACACTCGATACAGAAGAATTAAATCATTATAAAAAGACAAATGAATTTCTTATTTGGCTAGACCAAAATGAAAGTATTGTTGAAGGAAAAAAGGAAAAATTTAAAGAAATGCTTACTGATTTGTATGCAACTTTAAGCAAAAAACCTGTAGCAGAAAAGCAACTTTTAGTTTCAACTTCTAAATTGGAAAAAAGTTATGGAAACAGCAGTTTTGGTTTAGGTCCAATTGAAATGGAATTGCATCAAGGCGAAATTTTAGGTTTAGTTGGCGAAAATGGAAATGGAAAAACTACACTTTTACGTTGTTTGTGTGGCGAATTATTTGCTACAAGTGGCAAAATAAAGTATCATTTTAAATCGGATGATGAATTTGATTTGAGAACAAAACTTGTTTACATTCCGCAACGCACCGATACATGGTATGGTTCGATGTTTGAAAATTTACAATTTACAGCTGCTAGTTATGGCTATAAACCCGAAGAAAACGAATTAGTAGTGGAATTAACCATCGCACGATTAGGATTGCGAAAATTCAGAAATCATGCTTGGAAAAGTTTGTCTTCAGGTTATAAAATGCGATTTGAATTGGCGCGAATGTTACTTAGAAAGCCAAAAATTCTTTTAATTGACGAACCGTTGGCTAATTTAGATATTTTGGCGCAACAAACTGTTTTAGAAGATTTTAGAGCGATTGCAAAATCACCTTTTAGACCAATCGGAATTGTTTTGAGTTCGCAACAATTGTATGAAGTTGAAAAAACTTCTGATCAAGTAATTTTCTTGAAACACGGAAAACAAAAGAATTTACATGAAAAAGTAGTTTCTGAAAATGAAATTGCACCTGAACAAAATTTAGTAATCGAATTTGAAAGCGAATGGTCACAAAGTCAATTAGGTGAAGTATTTACAACGTTAAACATGATTTCGCTACAATTTAATGGCGGTACTTATATTGTTAATTTCCCAGAGAAAATAACGATTTATGACTTTATGAAATTGTCAATTGAAGAGAAAATTCCGTTGCAATATTTCCGAAATATATCCAATTCTACTCGTCGCTTTTTTGTATCTTAAAACGTAAAATCATGTTCAAAAAAATTCAAAAATATTTACTTATCAATCAGCCACTTTTGTGGAATTTAAAAATTGTACCGATAACATTTTATATGATATTTATTCATATTGTGATTTATGTTTTGGGATACATCAATGGCGCTATCAATTTTTCTGAAACTGTTGATAATTATGACTACAATTCCGATCAAGATACAATTTTAGTTTTAGGTGGTTTTTTATCGTTGATTGTATTTATAGTTTGGGCAATTTTTTATTTTAAGAACAACGCCTTAAAATCATTTTATCCAAAAACAAAATTTTCATTATTTAAAGAATGGTGTTTAATTTTATTTATTTCTATGTTGTTGACAACTTTTCCGATATCGTTCTTTTACGGAAAAGATACTAGAGTAAGAAGCTATTTTACAGAAACAGAAGCTAGAAAAAGATGCGAAATTCTTAGTGAAGGTTCTATGTTTGTTGAAGGTTCATTTTCTGAACATTATGATTCTCAAGATAATAATCAAACTAACGGTATGGTAGTTACTACAACTGCACTTCCAAATGAAAAGAAAATAGATAGTACCGTTGTAACTACCGATACGGTTAAAATTAAAGATTATTTTTATTACAAAGGTGAAATGTATTCTAATTATTCATTATTGAATAAAAATATCAACAGTTATAGTTTTTTTGATTATAAAAATGATTCATTACGTAAAAGAAAACTAAAAGATTGGATGGTTACTAATCAAAAAGACTCCGTTAAGTTTCTGTTTAAAAAGTATTTAGCAATTGCAAAAGAGCATCATCTTAAAGCTAGTATTGACGAAGACAAATGGTTGAAATTGGTTTTTAATTATCCGAATTTTACTTATTACAAAGTAATTGGTGGAGAAGAAAAAAGTGAATTTTTTGACATTAATAACGAAAGTGTGGTAAATGCAATTGATACAACAAGTCAATATTTAGTGCGAAAATTTGATCGTGATTATTTAGTAAATCGTTTTTATGTTCCTGAAAAAGCATTGAATTATTCTTATGAAAAAATCGCAAATAGTTGGAATAACCCAACAGTAAGTTTAGAAGTCTTTTTACTTTCATTATACTTCGCTTTTGGTTTATCTTTTGTAGTTTTTTCGTTTAGAGTCACTTCTGGAAGAAATTGGTTAATAGCATTGGTTGTTACAGGAATTATAAACATCGTTATTGGAATCATTGCCGCTTTTAACGCTTCGGTCAATTTTTATTTTGGATTTCAATTGTTGTTCTTTATAGTTTTGTTAAGCTACTTTTTAATAGTACTTTACAGAAAAAAAGCAAAAGGATTTACAGGAATCTCAAATACTATTTTACTTTGGATGTTAACCCCTTTCTTACCTGTTACTTATGGATTAATATTTGAATTAATTAAAGAAACAAGTGGTTATAATTATTGCGATTACAATTACAAAAGCAAATTTTTTCCAAGAATAGATTATTTAAACGATAGCGATGTTATTGTATTTTTATTGTACATTAATTTAGTTCTTGTAATTTTAATGATGTTATTTTTAACCTTAAAAATTAAAAAATGGCGTGGAGTTGCCGAAAGCTAAAACAATAAAACCATTCAAATCGAGAGGGTTTTCTTTTATAATTTTGGTAAAGTTCTAATGTATAATTGTTCTACTTTTTTACGAGCCCATTCTGTTTTACGAAGGAAAGTCAAGCTTGATTTTACACTCGGATTATCGTTAAAACATTTAATATTAATTAATTCTCCTAAAGTATCAAATCCGTAAAATGCTTCTAGTTGTTCTACAATTTTTTGAAGTGTGATTCCGTGTAGCGGATCTTTGGGTTTGTTATTTTCCATCTTACAAAAGTATTCATTCGAAAATTATTTACACTAAAAAAGCCATCAAAATTAACTCTTGACGGCTTATTATTGTTTTTGAAATTAGATTATTGAACTGCTAAATATGCATTTACATTTCCGTAACCATATTCAGGATTTTTATTTGGATATAAACTTGCAGATTGTTTCATTTTAGTTAAAACCTGATCTCTTGTCCATGTTGGATTTTTTGCCCAAACTAAGGCAGCAATTCCTGCAGTAGTTGCTGTTGCTACAGATGAACCTCCAACATAATCATTTAAACCTTCGTAGTAACTTTCAACTGGAACAGTATTTCCTGATGCTGAGCGTTGCATTTGAACTGTAAAATCAATTTTACTTCCCGTATGACAGACATCACATTTTTGGGTTGATGTGCCTTCGATTACACCAGTAACAGCTACAGTTTCGGGCATCCAAGCTGGAAAAATTACACCTACAAAAGTTGTAAAACTAGTTGAAGTTCCGCCTGCGCAGAATATTAATTTCCCTTTTCCGTAGGCATATTTTACACCATCTTCTATTTTTCCGACTGAAAAAATATATCCCATTGACATTGAAATAATTTTAACATTTGCATTATTTCCTAAAGCTGTAAAAGCATTTTTTACACCATTTTGCTCGTGATAACCATCTAAAACCACATTTGATGCAGCACGATAGACAATTAAATTAGAATTGTATGCAACTCCAACTGGCCCACCTCTAGAATTTCTTGGCGCTGCCGCTACAGACGACATACTTGTTCCATGACCGCATTGATCATTTGGTCCATCAGTTCCTGTACTCCAAGGCCAAATAGAATCTACATAAACACCATATTTTTGGATGGTTCTTCCTGACGATAAACCATCATTAAAATTAGCACCTAAAAGTGATTGATTTGGAGAAACTCCAGTATCGACGATTCCAATTGTGATTCCGCTTCCTGTTGATACATTCCATGCGCTTGGAATATTATGTTGATAAAAAGTCCAAGGCACTTTAGCATTTGGAGCTACCGTTGTATAATCAGCAGTGCTTAAATTTTCAGATTCAAATCCGCATCCAGAAGAGGTAACTGATGATTTTTCGGTTCCTGAATTAGCAAAATATTTATAATCTCCGGGTTCAATATATCGAATATAACCACTTTTTCTTAATGCAATAATTGTTTCTTGTTTTTCAACATAAACATCAATCAAATTTAGATATTGATCACTTGCAAGCAATACTTGATCTTTAGATTTTCCTTCATAAAAAGCAATTGTATTTAATAAATCAGTTTGCATTTTTAAATTAGTATTCGACTTCGATCTATCAAAATCAGAACTTGATGTTCCAAATCCGATTGTGATTATAAAATTTCCACGGTAAGCAGCACTCCATAATAACTGACTTGAGGCATTCTTCCAATTAAAAGTACCAGTTGTAGTGATGGCTTCATCAATTTGAGCATTAATTTGTTGCGCTGTTAAAGGCTCTTTTTGTGCTGGATTAATTGTGATTTCTTCAAATGATTCGTCTTTAGAGCAAGATGCCAATACGAATAAAGATAAAATTAATAATTTTAAGATTTTTTTTGACATGTTATTGGTTTTGTTGGTTTGATTTTACGAATTTAATAAATTTATCAAATAAATCACAATTTAATAGCATTGATTTTTTCACTATTTGAAACGTAACAAAATTATAATCTGTTTTTAGTTTCATTATTTTGTTATTACATTTGCCATTGAATGATAAAAACAGCCAACATACTTAACAAACGAGCAAGATTTGATTACGAAATAATCGAAACCTATTCTGCTGGAATTGTTTTAACTGGAACTGAGATAAAATCCATACGATTAGGAAAAGCAAATATCACTGAAAGTTTTTGCGAATTTAATGAGTCAGGCGAACTTTTTGCCATCAATACTTCTATAGAAGAATATGCTTTTGGAAATCAATTTAACCATAAATCTCGAAGCGAAAGAAAACTACTTCTAAATAAAAGAGAACTAAAATCATTAGAAAAAAGTGTTGATACTAAAGGACTAACAATTATTCCTTTACGATTATTTACAAATGAAAAAGGTCTTGCAAAACTTGAAATTGGACTTTGTAGAGGTAAAAAAACATACGATAAACGCGAATCATTAAAAGAGAATGATACCAAACGCGATTTAGCTCGAATCAAAAAAGAATTTAATTAAAATTAAAAAAATATTGATTAATAGTAAATTTGTGTTTTTTTATGACTAAATTTGTCAAGACAATAAAAAGAATAAAAAAAATGAAATTCTTACTAAAAAATGCACGAGAAGAAAAAGGTTTAAAAACTAGAGAGTTAGCACAACTTTTAGGTATTGATCAAGCATTGATTAGTAAATTTGAAACAGGATTAAGAAAACCAACTCGAGAACAAGTTGCAAAATTAGCTCAAGCCTTAGAAATAGATTATGAAACTTTAATGGTTGCATGGCTTAAAGAGAAAATACTGTATGAAATTGGTGATGATAGATTAGCTTTACAAGCAATGGTATTAGCCGAAGAGCAAATTAAATACAATACCAGTTTTGTTAGAAAATCACTTTCAAAAAACTTGCAATCAATACTTGATGAAATTGATGTTTTAAAATCTAAATTGAATGAGTTTCGTCAATTTGATAGTTTTAGAATTGTACAAGCATTAGAACTTGAATATACATTTGAAAGCAATAGAATTGAAGGAAATACACTTACGCTTCGTGAAACTGATTTAGTTATCAATGAAGGATTGACAATTTCTGGAAAAAGCATGCGAGAGCATTTAGAAGCAATTAATCACGTTGAAGCAATTGGCTATATAAAACAACTAATGGAACGAAATTTTCCATTAAATGAAAGAGAAGTATTGTCAATTCATAATTTGATTTTGAGAGGAATTATTCCAGAAGACGCAGGAAGATATCGTCGTGTTCAAGTCATGATTAAAGGAAGTAGTCACATGCCACCACAACCTTTTATAGTTCCAAAAGAAATGGAAGACTATTTTATTTGGTTTGAAGAAAATAAGAGCAAGCTACATCCTGTAATTCTAGCTGCTGAAATGCACGAACGATTAGTGACAATTCATCCATTTATTGATGGAAATGGTAGAGCTTCAAGATTAGTAATGAATCTTATTTTATTACAAAACGGCTATGTAATTGCCAATATTAAAGGTGATTATGAATCAAGAATGAAATACTATCAAGCATTAGAAACAGTTCAATCATCAGGCAACAAAGAAGACTTTCTTTTATTTATTGCCCAAAATGAAAAAGAATGTTTAGAACGTTATTTAGATATTATTAAACAATAAAAAACCCACTTTTCAGTGGGTTTGATTTTTATAATTTAATGATTTTCTTGACTGCCTGTTTTTCATTATCTTCAATTTTAACAAAGTAAATTCCTTTAGATAATTCACTAGTACTAATACTATTTGAATTACCTAAATAAGATTGTTTAATAAATTGTCCGTGAACATCATAAATTGAAATTTGTGCAGTTTCCGTAGCATCAATTGCAAAAAAATCAGTTACTGGATTAGGTGAAATTGTAAAATTAACTGCCTCAAATTCTTGATTATTCAATAAACAATTTGGAGCTGTGCTCGTAACTGATGAAAAAATACCATTATTAACTGACCAGTTTTCCCAACTTCCACCAGAACCAATAGCGTTTTGCCAATTATTTACATCGAAAGTATTGGTTCCATTCATTGTTCCAGGAACTTTATAAACTTTTAATGCTTGACCGCCAAAATTCCAAGTTAAAGCTTGTCCAGATTGACAATTTTCTACCAAATTAGCTGCATCACAATTGGGTTGAATGAAATAAGCAAATTCTTGGTAATTTGGATAATCGCCATAAACATGTGCAATACCATCGTTACCTATACAAACAGCTACATATTCATTACAAGCAATTCCTTTTGGAACAACTCCATAATCAGTTTTCAAACGAGCCAAAAATGATGATTGACGTCCTTTTCTATCAGGATTATCATAATGAGTATCTGTAATTAAATCAGTCATAAATGGTATTGCAAGAAAATCATTATGACCTAAAGTAGCATTACTTGCATACGGATTTGTTAAAGCTTGAGCCGATGTAATAGAACCATTTTGAGCAGAAAAATAATTATTTCCTAAAATTGCCATTCCAGCACTTGTACCACCAATTGGCGCATGTTTAGTTGTAGCATGTAAATTAATCAAATCTTCTAATGCATTGTTTTTGAAATATGAAACATAATTAAATTGATCACCACCAGCAAACCAAATCATCTCTGCATTGGCAACTTTATTAAGAACATAAGGATTGATAGCTCCAGCAGCCGAAGTAATCACAATAGTCTCAACAGAATTTACAGTAATCCCCAATTGAGAATATAAGTAATCATTGTAACCATTGCTTCCAGTACTTCGAAGTACAACGACATCACCACCATTGGCTTTTTGCAACAACTATCGCATTGCATTATCATGTTCTGTAGCACCGCCCATCATGCATACACCAAACTCGGTATTTGTTGTAATATTAGTTGCATTTCCTGTAAAATAGCTTGTGTATCCTTGTGAGAATGCAAAAATTGGCAACAAGAAAAATCCTAATAATTGTTTCATATTTTAATTACTTAAATCCAACAATTTGTTCTTCGGCAGCAATCACATCGTCTACATATTTCTTATAATCGGCATATTCTGCAGTTGTAATATTGTCCCAAGTTAAAGCAACTGTTCTAGTAACTTTCAATGAGTTAGGTTTTAATTGCTCAAAAGTTATTTGATATTTATGACCTTTAAATGTGAATGTTTTACTTTCAGGAATTTCGGTAAATTTCTTATCTGCTGGAATGTTCAAAATTATTTCTGATTGATATTCATTACTAGTTTCATAACTAAAATAATCAATATCATATTTTCTAGTTTCTAAAGCAATAATATCTCTTGTATATACTTTATCTAAAAACGGAATATCTGTTATTTTTAAATTTCCAACCGTTTGAAGACGTTCAGAAATATTAAATTGGGTTTCAAAAGTAATGTCTTTATCAAACATTTCATTTTTAACAACTTTAGATGATTGCAATGTCACAACTTTTTTAAGCTTAGCATTGTAATCTTCTTCAAATTTTTTCTTTCTAACATCTTCTGTAGTAGCATCTGAAAACAACTCATTATAATAGGATTTATTGGCACCTTGAACTTTAAAAGTTGTTACGAAATTTTTAGATTTATCATCAATTGTAATTACCGATAAAGCAGTAGCCGTATTTTTTAATGCATTATCAAATGGAATTGATATGATTTTAGATTTTTCATTTTCGGCTTTATCAAACGAAATTACTAATGCATTTGCATGATACAAACTACTCGGCAAAGCTCTAAACGGAAGATATTTATCGGTTAATTCTAAAAAATAATCTTTATCATCTATTTTGACCTTAACAATACAATGATTAAAATCGTTTGACGGAAGTAACATTGATGTAAATCCGTTATCGTTAGTTGTAACCAAAACTAAGTTAGCTTTTAATCCTGCAAGTTCAGATAATGCTACAAATAATGTTGAAACATCTTTACAATCACCAAGTTTAGTAGTAATCGTTTTTGATGGTTTTTGAGGAACATAACCGCTTTGTCTAAAATCTAACGAACTGTATTTAATGTTATTTTCTATGTAAGCATAAATTTTCTTTGCAATTTCTTCTTGCGAAATTCCTGCAACTCCATTCGGGAAAATTTCTGCAAAGGTGTTCTTCGTAATCTTATCTAATTTTAAATTTTTCTTAACTAAATCTGAATACCAATTCGAAATTTCTTTCCAAGTTTTAATGGTACTTACTCGTATAGTATTGGTCAAATCACTAAAATTTGGTGCGTAAGCTTCATTAAGTGCCATTGCTGCAACGTTACTACGCTTCCAAATCATGCACGTTTTATTATTAACTTTTTTGGTAGTTGATGGAACTGTGCCATTAATAAAATCGGAAATATACTCTGTTCCTTGCGGATATATAAACCCAAAAATAGCTTCTACAGCAGGATAATAACTATTGAAATAACATGACAAATCAAAATCTTTGTAAAATCGTCCAGTTGAATTTTCATATCTTTCATATTGAATGTAAAGTACGTCACCAATTTTTAAATCGGTAAAAACAAGCTTACCATCGCCTTCTTCTGCAGGAACAATTGAACCGTCTTGCTTAACAATTTCAGATTTTAAAACGTTATTGCTGTACGACTGTATATCGTATTCTTTCATTTCTTCAATTCCTTTTTCAGAAGTGATTTCATATAAAAAAGTAACTTTAGATTTTCTGCCGCCTTCTGGCAAAACATTTACAATATATTCATCTAATAAGGTTGTAACTCCAAAATCACCTTTTAAAGTTGAATTGCGTCTTTGTTTGATTAATTTGTATATATCTTTAGTTGCAATTTCTTCAATTTCATCTGGTGTTTTTGTTATATCATATAATTTTTTTCGTAAAGAACTATTTCCAGAATTGTGAGATAATGATTGTCTGAAAAATTTCTCAGCTTCTTTTAGATTATTCAAATTATTATAAATTGTACCTTTCTTTTCCATCAATGAAAATGAATACGGAAAATTAGATAAAGCTCTATCAACCTCAACTAATGCTTCATTGTATTTTTTATCATCGTCAAGAATTTCAATATAATTGGTTCTTAAATCATTAGAATAAGCATAACGATTACTCACATCATGAACCATTGTTTGAACTTCATCTTTGCGGTTAGCAGCATTATAATAACGCTTTAATTGGTTTAACGCTGTTAGGTTTTCTTTTTTAGAAAGTAAGTCTTCTAACATTGAAATCACTTTAGATTTATCGTTTTTTAATTGCTCATAAATACTAGAAAATGTCGTGATGTAAAACTCATTATTGTCTGATTTGGCAAATAATTCGTCAATTTTTTGGAGCATCAAATTGACATCTGATTTTCTTGAAGCCAAAATAAAATCAAATAATATTGTAATCATATCTGATTTTATTAAAGTAGTTTTCTCGCGGTATTTCTCTAAATCAACAATATTAGAAGTACGCATCCAGTCTTGATCTTGAATTTTATTTAAAATATTGTAGTAATAATTTTCATCATTAACTTCCATATTTTTAGCAATTTCTTCTACTTTTTGCGTTTCTTTTTTACTTGAATAATTAGTCATTTGCATTACTTGAATCAACGAAGATTTTGGATATTTCTTAATTAATTCTTCAATAATATCATTTGCTTCTTCGTTTTTACTATTATTCGAATAAGAATCAAATAATAAAATTTTGTATAAAACATTATCCGGATTTTTAGCGATTAAATCTTTGAAAAAGTTTTCAAATGACGGATTTACATCCACAGGATTTAATTGCTCTAATGTTGATTTATTGTATGGTTTGTATGCGTTAGCTATAACAACATCTGAAAATTTAGCATTATTCTCATCGGTTAACGAAAGAAAAAAGTTGTCATTATTAGCACCAGTTGAAAATTTTACTAACAATCTATTAGTTCCTTTTGGTAATTTGAATTTTACTCTAAAAGCATTCAAATCGGTATGTTCTGCCATATTATTGGCATAAATTTCAACATCATTTACGAAAATTTTTATAGAGGAACTTGTACCAAAATTTAGATAAGCATCTTTTTCTGATGGTGCGTCTACAAAAACTTGCGAATAAATAATTCCATCACCATATTCTGACTCATTGGTGTAATAATGGTATCCTTCTTGTTGCTTATCTGTTGGAATGTACCAGCCCATTTTACCATTACTATTAGCGTCAAAAAGTTTGTCGTTTTTAGCATAAATTTCAGGTTCATATTCAGTTTCTAAACCGCTATCGTTTAAATTTTCAAAAACACCGCAATATTGCCAATCTTCAATTGCATTTAGTTTTTTAATTTGCGCATTAAAACCCTCTATATTTTTTCTTTTTCTGTCACAAACAGCTTTGAAATAAATTACAATTGGATCGTTTGAAAAAATTTCAGATGAAGCAAATTCATCTATTTTTTTATAGGTATAATCGTTGTAACCACTTGAATTTGGGTTATCCATAATATAAGGTTTGTACCAAAGTGGATACAAATAATCTCTTTGCTTACATGTTTTTATGAATTTTAAAACATATTCATCGCCAAATGCCATTTTTCCCATTTCATATTCCAACATTGCATCTAAAATAAGATAATCAACATTAGAATCCTCTTTAGATTTTAGCTCTTTGTCAAAAAGTTTTCTAGCTTCATCACGTTTGTTCGATAATAATAAATCCCAAACTTTCTTTTCGGCTGTTTGTGCAAAAGCTACATTGACAAACAGAATGCAAAAGGCAATAATTTTTTTCATTAATTTTGAGTTTGATTTTAGTTTGATTTTTAGACTGACAATATACTAATTCTTATGGTATGTTGTAAATTAATTCTTATTTTCTAATAGTGGTACAAATTTAAAGTCGCCAAATTCATGTTTTTCAAATTGCGTTTCGTTTTTTCGAATCAACATTGTCATAATTTGGTCTTTTTCGCCTAACGGAATTACTAGCTTTCCTCCTATTTTTAATTGTGCCATAAGTGGTTGCGGAATTATTGGCGCACCAGCGGTAACAATAATACTGTCGAAAGGCGCATGACTAGGCAAACCTTTATAACCGTCACCAAATGATAAATGTTTGGGACGAATTCCTAATTTAGGTAATAATATTGAAGTCGTTTTGAACAATTCGTTTTGTCTTTCAATTGAATATACTTTAGCTCCAAGCAAACATAAAACCGCTGTTTGGTATCCACTTCCGGTTCCAATTTCAAGAATTTTTTGATCTTTTTTAACTTCCAATAATTGACTTTGAAAAGCTACGGTGTAAGGTTGCGAAATAGTTTGACCAGCTCCAATGGGAAACGCTTTATCTTGATAAGCAAAATCTTCAAAACTGGAATTCAAAAACAAATGTCTCGGAATTTTTTTAATAGCTTCCAACACCTTTTTATCTATAATTCCTTTGTCTTCTAATATTTTAGCTAATTGATTTCGAAGTCCTTGATGTTTATTCGTATCTTTCAATGTGGATTGTAATTTATTTTCGTAAAAATAGAAAACAAATTGTCAATTATCAATTACTAATTATCAATTAATTTCTATTTTTGATAAAATTTTATTTTATGCTCAAAGTTGGCGTTTTAGGTGCAGGTCACCTCGGAAAAATACACCTACGATTGTTAAATCAATCAGAAAAATATGAATTGGTTGGTTTTTATGATGAAAATCAAGAAAACGGAGCCAAAATTGCAGCCGAATTTGGATACAATCAATTCGATACTATTGCCAAATTAATTCATGCTGTAGATGTGATTGACATTGTTACTCCTACGCTTTCGCATTACAAATGTGCTAAAGTTTCAATTAAATCAGGTAAACACGTTTTTATTGAAAAACCAATTTCTACAACTGTTGCCGAAGCCGAAGAAATCATCGCTTTAGCGAAAGAATACAATGTAAAAGGTCAAGTTGGACATGTGGAACGATTCAATCCAGCGTTCATTGCTGTTAAAGATATGATTGAAAGTCCGATGTTTATAGAAACGCATCGGTTGGCAGAATTCAATCCGCGTGGTACTGATGTTCCTGTGGTTTTAGATTTAATGATTCACGATATTGATGCTATTTTAAGTGTAGTGAAATCTAAAGTCAAAGCGGTTCATGCAAGCGGAGTTTCGGTTTTGAGTCAATCGCCAGATATTGCAAACGCTCGAATTGAATTTGAAAACGGTTGTGTTGCCAATATTACTTCAAGCAGAATTTCGATGAAAAATATGCGTAAATCACGTTTTTTTCAAAAAGACGCTTACATTTCTGTTGATTATTTAGATAAAATTTGTGAAGTTGTAAAAATGAAAGACGCGCCAGAAGTCCCTGGAGATTTTGATATGATTTTACAAAATGCTGAAGGCGATAAAAAACAAATTTATTTTGCCAATCCTGAAGTTGCCGCAAATAATGCCATTTTAGATGAATTGGAAACTTTTGCGGATGCCATTGTTAATAATACAACTCCAATTGTGACTTTGGAAGATGGAACTGAGGCGTTAAGAGTTGCTTATATGATTATTGATTCGATGAATGAAAAATAATATTGACCGCAAATTCGCAAATTTTTTATTTCTATTTTATTTGCGAATTTGTGGTAATAAATTTTAAAACTAAACAAGCATAATGAATCAAGTACTTCTTGAAATAAAAGACAATAAAAAAACTTTCATAATGGCATTAGTAATTTATTGTCTTATTGTAAGTTTTTATATGTTCAAAAATCAAAATGATTTTACAGCGAGTATATTAACTTCAACATTACATTTGTTTTTTTTCATATTATTTGCATCGTTATTTAATATCAAATCAATACTACTAACTTTTTTATCTTGGATAGCTTTAATTCCATGGATATTAGTAGTTTTATTTAGACGAGCGAATCGTGATTTAATTTCCACATTAATTACTTTAGCAATTATAATTATAATATTCTCAATAAATTATTATTTAAAGAAAAAACAAACTAAACAAACATAATGAAAACAATAGCTGTAATAGGCGCAGGAACTATGGGCAACGGAATTGCGCATACATTTGCACAAAGCGGTTTTACCGTAAAACTAATCGATATTTCTGAAAAATCACTCGAAAAAGGAATGGCAACAATTGCTTCTAACCTTGATAGAATGGTAACTAAAGGAACTATTACCGAAGACGATAAATACAAAACAATAAGCAACATCATCACTTACACCGATATAAAAGATGGCGTTGTAGGAACTGATTTAGTAATAGAAGCTGCAACCGAAAACGTGAATTTAAAACTTCAAATTTTTAAGCAATTGAGTGAAGTTTGCGATCATAATGTGATTTTGGCAACCAACACTTCTTCTATTTCAATTACGCAAATTGCAGCGCAAGTAGTGCATCCAGAACGTGTAATCGGAATGCACTTTATGAATCCAGTGCCAATAATGAAATTAGTCGAAATCATTCGTGGTTATTCAACTTCCGATGAAGTGACGAAAATCATCATGGATTTATCTATAAAATTAGGTAAAACACCAACCGAAGTAAATGATTATCCTGGATTTGTAGCCAACCGAATTCTAATGCCAATGATTAATGAAGCCATCGAAACTTTATACAACAAAGTTGCAGGCGTTTATGAAATTGATACCGTAATGAAACTCGGAATGGCGCATCCAATGGGACCATTACAGCTAGCAGATTTCATTGGATTGGATGTATGTCTTTCAATTTTAAATGTAATGTACGACGGATTCAAAAATCCAAAATACGCTCCTTGCCCACTTTTAGTAAATATGGTTATGGCTGGAAAACTCGGAGTAAAATCTGGTGAAGGTTTCTACGATTATGCTGAAAGTAAAAAAGCAGAGAAAGTATCTAAACAATTTAAATAAAATCTAACCGCAAGGTTCGCAAAGAAATCGCAAAGAACGCGAACCATTGCGAACATTGCGTAAAACTTAGCGCACTTTGCGGTTAAATTATGAGCAAAATAATTCCATTCAAAGCCGTTCGTCCAACGCCCGATAAAGTCGGTTTGGTAACTTGTAGAAACTACGATGATTATTCACCAGCAGAATTGGCTTCGTGGTTGGATTTCAATCCGTATTCGTTTTTGCATGTTATAAATCCAGCGTATGTGCATTCGCAAAAAATCACTTTAGACAAGCGTTTTAAAGGTGTTGCGCATAAATATCAGGATTTTAAAAACGATGGAGTTTTTATGGAAGAAGACAAAGCCGTTTTCTTTTTGTATGAAATTCAAACAAAAAATCAGTCATTTATCGGAATTGTAGCTGGAACTTCAATAGAAGATTACAAGAATAATATCATCAAAAAACACGAAGATACCTTGCAATATCGTGTGGAATATTTCAAGGATTATTTGCATCAAACAGGTTTCAATACCGAACCAGTTTTGATAACTTATCCAGATAATTCAGAAGTAAATAAATGGATTTCAAATAAGAAAAAAGAACAACCATTATACAATTTTTCGACTACAAATAAAGAAAAACATACTCTTTGGAAAATTGAAACTGATTCAGAAATTGATTGGTTGCAAAGCAAATTTGAAACCATTCCAGAATTGTATATTGCTGATGGTCATCACCGTTCGGCTTCGGCAGAATTATTATATGATGAAAATGTGGCATTAGGAAATAAGAATCTTAACAATTTTATGAGTTTTTTAATTGCTGAAAGTAATGTGAAAATTTATGAATTTAATAGAATAATTCGAGATTTGAATGGATTTTCAAAAGAAGATTTCATCGAAAAATTAGCCGAACATTTCATTATTAAAATCAAACATCAAGAACTTTGGAAACCCGAAAGTAAGTTTGAATTCGGAATGTATTTAGATGGCGATTTTTATGCTTTATTTTATAAACAACCGAACTCATCAATCACATCGAGTTTGTCATCCCGAGCGCAGTCGAGGGAAACTTTAGAAAATCTTGACGCTCAAATTTTATATGATAAAGTGCTGCAACCGTTACTAGCAATTGAAGATTTGCGAAACGACGAACGCATTGAATACATTCCCGGAAAGCAATCTATTTTAACCATAAAAGAATTGGTAGATGAAGGCGAATTTGCCGTTGGATTTATGCTATTTCCAAGTGATATTTCAGAGATTAAAGCTTTGGCAGATAATAATTTAATCATGCCACCGAAATCAACTTATATTGAACCTAAGTTTCGAAGTGGACTTGTTGTTTATGAATTGTAAAATTTAGAAAAAAGATAATAGAAAATAGACTAAAAACCCATGTTAATAAAAGAAAACCTTCTAAAAATAAAATCAACACTACCAGAAAATGTTACATTAGTAGCAGTTTCTAAAACCAAACCCATTTCAGATTTAATGGAAGCTTACGATGCTGGTCAACGCATTTTTGGTGAAAACAAAATCCAAGAAATGACCGAAAAATGGGAAGCAATGCCCAAAGACATTCAATGGCACATGATTGGACATGTTCAAAGCAATAAAGTGAAATTTATGGCGGAATATGTTAGCTTAATTCACGGCGTTGATAGTTTGAAATTACTTGAAGAAATCAACAAACAAGCACAAAAACACAACCGAGTTATTGATTGTTTACTTCAAATGTATATTGCTGATGAGGAAACCAAATTTGGTTTGGATGAAAATGAATTGCAGGAAATACTTACACAAGTTCAGCAGGAAAAATTAACTAATATTCGTATTGTAGGATTGATGGGAATGGCTACTTTTACAAAAGAATTAAATCAAATTAAAGAGGAATTTCTTTATTTAAAATCTATCTTTGACAAACTACAGTTACAACCTAAAACCGAAAAACTTCAGCCTAAAACCTTATCTATGGGAATGAGCGGTGATTATCAACTTGCAATTGAGTGCGGAAGTACGATGGTTCGAATTGGAAGTAGTATCTTTGGAGGAAGAAAATGATTTAAGATTGTTGTTTAACGATTTTTGATTCTTGAAGTAACAAACTGAATACTAAAAACTGAACACTGAACACTAACTTGTACTGCATACTCGACATAGAAACCACTGGAGGACAATTCAATGAAGAAGGAATTACCGAAATCGCCATCTACAAATATGATGGTCACGAAGTAATTGATCAATTCATTAGTTTGGTAAATCCCGAAAAGCCAATTCAACCATTTGTGGTAAAATTGACTGGGATAAATAATGCCATGTTGCGAAGTGCTCCTAAGTTTTATGAAATTGCCAAACGCATTATCGAAATTACAGAGGGTTGCATTTTGGTAGCACACAATACATCGTTTGATTATCGAATAATGAGAACCGAATTCAATAGATTGGGTTATGATTTTGTAAAACCAACACTTTGTACTGTTGAATTATCTCAAAAATTAATTCCCGGACAACCTTCGTATAGTTTAGGAAAGTTAGTGAGAGCGTTAGGAATTCCTATGGCAGACAGACATCGCGCGAGCGGTGACGCCATGGCAACTGTTAAATTATTCAAAATGCTTTTGGATAAAGACAAAGAAAAGGAAATCATAATCAGTTTGATAAAAGCCGAAATCAAAAGTGGTTTAACTCCGAAATTGCTTGACATAGTTGAGAGTTTACCTAGCAAAACTGGAATTTATTACATTCATAATGAAAAAGGAAATCTGATTTATATTGGCAAAAGTAAGAACATAAAAAAACGTATCAACCAGCATTTTACAGGTAAAACTAATAAGTGTAAAAAAATTCAAGTGGAAGTTTTTGCCGTAACTTATGAAGAAACTGGAAGCGAATTGATAGCTTTGCTAAAAGAAAGTGAAGAAATTAAAATCAACAAACCAATTTACAATCGAGCGCAACGCAAAAGTATTTTTCAATATGCACTTTATGATTCAGTTGATGCTAATGGCTATTTAAGTTTGCAAATTCAGAAAGCTGACGGTCGAAAAAAAGAAATTACAGCTTATACAACATTGCAAGAAGGCAAAAATGCCCTTTTTAGGATTACAGAAAAGTACAATTTATGTCAGAAAATCAACGGATTATTTGAAACACAAAATGGTTGTTTTCAACATAAAATTAAAGAATGTCAAGGCGCTTGTTTAGGAATTGAAGCGCCAGAAACTTACAACGAACGAGTTGAAGAATTTATCAATGAAATGTTATTTGAAAATAATAACATGATTATTATTGATAGAGGTCGAAAAATAGAAGAACGAAGTGCCGTATTAATTGAGAATGGCATTTACAAAGGCTACTGTTTTTATGATTTGAACTATCAAATAAACAATATAGAAATCTTAAAAAATATCTTAATTCCGATGCAGAATAATCGTGACACTCGCACAATTATTCAAAGCTATTTAAGAAAAAATAGAGTGTTAAAAGTTCTAAATTTTTAAAATTAAATTAAAATTAAACCAACTATGAGTACAATAACTAAAGTTCAATTCTATCCTAATGAGGAGTTTAGAGAAATTACAATGCCCACTAAAATGAGGCTACGTTATGCAATTTCAAATAAAGGAAGACTTTTGAGTTATGAAGATGACATGAAATTTGGACGAATTTTAAAAGGCAGTTTGACAGATGGTTACCGACTTTTTAAGTACAAAATCTACACAGAAGATAAAAAAATGATTAATAAACATCTTTTTTTCTCACGACTTGTTGCCGAATATTTCTTAAAAAAAGAAAATGATAATCAAATTTTCGTGCTGCATTTAGACCGAGTTCGAGATAACGATGATGTTAGAAATTTAAGATGGGCAACTAAAGAAGAAATGATGGAACATTCTAAAAATAGTCCATTTGTAAAACAGGCCAAAAAGAATTTATTAGAATTCAATATAAAACGTGATGGTCGAAAACTGACTTCTACTGATGTGATTAGAATTAAGAAAACATTAGCAAGAAAAGACCAACCAACACGAATGAGGATAATTGCTAAACAATTTGGTGTAAGCGAAATGCAAATATATCGAATCAAAACTGGTGAAAATTGGGGTCACATTAAGATTTAAAATTGAATTATTTAATAACCATTATCGGTCCAACGGCAATTGGAAAAACTTCCTTGAGTATTGCTTTGGCACAACATTTTAATTGTGATATCATTTCATGTGACAGTCGTCAATTTTTTAAAGAAATGACTATTGGAACCGCTGTTCCTTCAAACGAAGAATTGACTTCTGCCAACCATCATTTTATTCAAAATAAATCTATTTTCGAACCGTATTCGGTAGGTGATTTTGAGAAAGATGCAATTGCTAAATTAAACGAACTTTTTGTTGAAAACAATATTCAAATTATGGTTGGCGGTTCTGGATTGTATGTTGATGCAGTTTTGAAAGGATTGGATAGTTTTCCGGAAATTGATTCTAATGTTCGTGAACAAATTAATTCCGATTTTGATTTACATGGAATTGACTTCTTGCAACAAAAATTACAAGAATTAGACTTAGAATACTACAATAAATTACTTTCCGAAAATCCGCAAACGTTACAAAATCCGCAACGAATGAAACGTTTTGTTGAAGTTTGTATTGGCACTGAAAAACCATATTCATCTTTTTTAAATATCAAAAAAAATAATCGAAATTTCACTTCTATAGTAATCGGATTGGAAGCTGAAAGAGAAATTATGTATTCTAGAATCAACCAACGAGTGGATATTATGATTAGTCAAGGTTTGTTGGCTGAAGCTGAAAATCTGTTTCCAAATAAAGATTTGAATGCTTTACAAACAGTTGGTTACAGAGAATTATTTGATTATTTAGACGGAAAAATAACTTTAGATTTTGCTATTGAAGAAATCAAAAAAAATACAAGACGTTTTTCAAAAAGGCAATTGACTTGGTTTAAACGAACCGAAAATGTAATTTGGTTTGATTATCTAACAGATAGAGATGAAATTATTAAATTGATTGAGAAACAAATTATATAAAAATGCCAATTTCACCAGACTTCACCTCGATTCTAACTAAAGATTGGGAAATTAATTTTCTGCAATGCTATCCAAATGGGTATTTAAAATATACCGATTTGTGCAATATGCTACAACTAACTGCTGCAACACATTCGGAAGTTGGTGGTATTAGTTTTAGCGATATGCAGGAATTTAATCAAGCTTGGGTTTTGAGTAAAATGAGAGTTGAAATCATAAAATTACCCAAATGGAAAGATACTATTACAGTCAAAACATGGATAAAATCGTTGGAGAATTCGCGTTCGATTCGTTGCTTAGAAATGTATCTTGGAGATGAAAAAATTGTAGGTTGTGAAACTTTTTGGGCTGTTTTTAATACTAAAACACGACGACCGGAAGCACTTGCTTTACCACATGAACATTTTGAAAAATACCCAAATGAAAATGCTACCGAAAAAGAGTTTTCACGAATTGATATTTCTCGTAGTAAAGAATTAGTTAGCAAAAAAACAATTTTGCTTTCTGATTTAGATATTGTAAATCACGCCAATAGCGTAAAATATTTAGAATGGTGTTTGGATTATGTTGCACCAAAAAACATCACTAACAAATCATTAAAAAGTTTTGAAATGAATTATTTGAAAGAAGTTTCATTAAATGATTCCATTGAAATAGAGAAAAGTATTTCACAAAATCCTTTAATTTTTACCATTTCTAAAGATGAAAAAGTTTGTTTTGCTTTAGAACTTGATTTTTAATCTAAATTTCTAATTATTACTACAGCCCTAGCCCAGATGGAAACGGCATCCTTTTTCTTGTTTCTTTAACAAGGAAAAGATATAGTGTACAGCTGGATTAGCTTCAAATAAAAAAAGCCCTAATTTCTTAGAGCTTTCTACTTATTTTTTAACGACTAATCTAAATCCTTCTCCGTGAATGTTTAATATTTCTACGCCTGGATCATCTTTTAGATATTTTCTCAATTTAGCGATATAAACGTCCATGCTTCTAGAAGTGAAGTAGTTATCGTCTCTCCAAATTTTAGTTAGCGCTAATTCTCTTGGCATTAAATCTTCAACATAAAGAGCTAACATTTTAAGCAATTCGTTTTCCTTAGGCGACAATTTGATTGGTTCGTTACCCGGAAAATTAAGGAAACGCAATTTAGAATTCAAATGAAATTTACCAATTTGGAATTCAAACTGAACATTTTCAGCTTTAGTTTCAGATGATTTTCTTTGCATGATTGCTTTGATTTTCATCAACAATACTTCTGAATCAAATGGTTTATTTAAGTAATCGTCTGCGCCAACTTTGTAGCCTTTAAGCACGTCTTCTTTCATGGTTTTAGCCGTTAAGAATACGATTGGCACTTCTTTATTTTTCTCACGAATTTCTTTGGCAAGCGTGTAACCGTCTTTGTAAGGCATCATTACGTCTAGAATACACAAGTCGTAAGTGTCTTTTTTGAATTTCTCAAAACCTTCCATACCATTTTTTGCAAGAGTAACTTCAAAGTCATTCAGCATTAAATAATCTTTTAAAATGGCACCAAAATTTTGGTCGTCTTCAACTAATAATATTTTTTTGTTTTCTTTTTCCATAACTTTTTTAATTTATCAATGGGACTTTTATAATAAATGTACTTCCTTTTCCTTTTTCACTTTCAACGAATACTTGTCCGTTGTGGTCTTCAACAATTCGTTTTACATAAGCCAAACCAAGGCCGTGACCTTTTACATTATGTAAATCTCCGGTGTGCTCGCGATAGAATTTTTCGAAAATTCTTTTTTGAGCAACTTTACTCATTCCCGCACCATGGTCTTTAATTTTAATAAGAATAAACTCCTTAATATTTTCTGTATATATATCTATAACGGGTACTTCTGGCGAATATTTTATAGCATTATCTAAAACGTTAACAATTACATTAGTAAAATGTACGTCATTTAGTAAAACTGAGTTTCTTGTGGCTTCAAAATGTGTTGTAATTGTTCCTTGTCGGTCTTCAATAATTAAATGAACATGATCAATTGCTTCTTCTATAATATCTTGAATATTGTGTGATTCTTTAGATATATCTAATTCTTTCTTTTCTAATTTAGAGATTCTCAAAACGTTTTCTACTTGAGCATGCATTCGTTTATTTTCGTCCCGAATCATCTGTAAATACCTAAATACTTTTTCTTTATCATCAATGACTTTGGGATTCTTGATTGCGTCAAGAGCCAAATTTATTGTGGCAATTGGTGTTTTAAATTCATGTGTCATATTGTTTATGAAATCGGTTTTGATTTCAGAAATCTGACGTTGTTTTATTAATTGATGTAATGCATTACTGTAAGCAATAATTATTATTAATGTAAAAATTATGGATAACAATGTTATTCCGACAATTTCTCTAAAAAGAAACTTCTTTTTTTGTGGAAAAGTAATCAACAATTGGTATTTACTAGTTCCGTCAACATCCATAAAAATCGGAATTGAATAGGTTGCATATTTATCATAAGCAAAATGGTCTGATTTTATTTTAGTTGCTAAACCATTACTGTAAACATTAAATTCAAATGGCGTTTTTACTCCATATTCATTCAATTCGTTGGTTAACATCTTTCGCAATGTTTCAATCGAAACTCTTTCGCTAATTGGATAATTTGAAACAATATCGCTGTACGCAATTTCAAATTGTGCATTCTCAAGAATTTTTAATTCACCGCTTTTTTCAATAGTAACATCTGGCGAGATTTTATTTTGAATTCCCGCATTATCAAAAGAATTGGCTGTGTAAATTTGAGTTTTTCTTTTAGCTCCATAATTTTTAACTTTAAAACTATCGGCTTTTTTATCAAAGAACGGTGAAAACTTGTCATAATCTTCCGAAATAATACTATTGGAATATATTATTGTTTCGTTAGTTTTTTTATTTCGTTGGTAATACTTATATTCAAGTAAATCATCTGTTTTACTGTCAATTCCAGCACTATCTTTAATTCTTTTAAATTTATAGAAGTTGTATTTCTCTTTTTCTTGTAATTTTTGAGAAACATTTCCTAATACTTGTTTAATATGGAACTTGAATTGTTCTTCACTTTTTTCTAACGAAGTATTAAACCAATAAACCTGAACTAGAATTATCCCTAATAGAGATAAGCTCATTAACAATACTAAGAGGCGAAAGACAAACTTATTCATCACAACAAAATTAGCATTTTAACATATAAACTGTTAATGTATTAACCAAACATTAACATTGAGGTAGTTTATTATTTATTTTTCAATAAAATCAGGATTTCATCTACTTGTTTTTTAGTATCATCAAAATTTTCATTTTTAATTACATACTGGCTCCTTGCAATGCGCTCTTCATCAGAAAGTTGATTGTTGATGCGCTGCAAAATCTTTTCTCGAGTAGTTGCGTCTCTTTTTAGCACACGTTCAATTCTAGTTTCAAGTGGTGCCGAAACAGTTATAATAAAATCACAATCTTTGTAGCTTCCGCTTTCAAATAGTATGGCTGCTTCTTTAACAATTATTGAATCTTTTTGATGTTGAATAATCCAATTATCAAAATGTTTTTTTACTGCTGGATGCACAATTGCGTTAAGTTGCTTCAATTTTTCGGGTATATTGAACACAATCGTTGCTAATTTTTCACGGTTTAATGATTTATCAGTATTTATTAAATCGTTTCCGAATGTGATTGAAATCTGCTCAATTATTTCAGGAAATTCCATGACTTTTTTAGCTTCAATATCAGATATATAAACAGGAATACCTTTAGATTGTATGTAATTAGCAACAGTAGTTTTTCCGCTTCCAATGCCACCAGTTAAACCCACTATTTTAGTTTTCTTTGCAACTGGATCAACTAATTTTTGAATTGGAGTTCTAATTTTATCAATTGCCTTTTCAACTGTTTTATGAATAGGTTTTTCTTGTTGGTTTTCAATGCTGATTTTTCTTTCAAAATCGTCTTCAGTATTACTAACTTTAAAAAATAATTCAGGAAAAGCATCTTGTGGTTTTTTTCCGAGAATATTAATTTTAAAGAATGAATTTAAAAATCCGAATCCGTAACCAAAAAATTGTTTCCAAACTGCTACGATAGACAATAATCCTATTAATGGATTTTTATTTTGAATAGTTGAAACAATGAAAATAATTATGAAATATAAGAAATAGAATTTTAATGCCCAATCAAATAAAACAAATAGTAATGCAAATGAAATTATAAATCCAATGACAAACAATGATGGAAACCAATAGGTGATTTTTTTATATTCAGGATACCAATGATTTAAAATTGGACGTGCTTTTCCGAATTTAGAAACTTGAGTACTAAATTTATCCCAATCTATTCTTCGTTTATGATAAACAAATGCTGATGTAAATAATCGTGTTTCGAAACCCATTTTCCATAATCTAATTGACAAATCAGGATCTTCGCCGGGATGAATATTTCCGAATCCTTTAGATTTTTCGAAAGCTATTTTAGAAATTCCCATGTTGAAACTTCTTGGTTGAAACTTATCTATTTTTTCTGAACCGCCACGAATTCCGCCAGTTGTTAGAAAAGAAGTCATACTGAAATTAATTGCTTTTTGAATATTAGAAAAAGATTTCAAGGCTTTATCTGGTCCACCAAAACAATCAACATATTTAGAATTTAATTCTTTTTCAACTTCCGATAAGTATTGATTAGGGATAATACAATCTGAATCAAAAATGATAAAATAATCACCTTTGGCTTTTTTCATTCCGAAATTTCTAGAATCTCCAGGTCCAGAATTAGGCTTGAAATAATAGGAAATATTTAATTTATCTGTAAAATTTTTAATCACATTTTCACAAGCAATTGTGGAGCCGTCTTCGATAATTACAACTTCAAATTTACTTTTGTAAGTTGTTATAAGCAGGCTTTCTAATAGTTCTTTTATTTCGTCTGGTCTATTATAGACTGGAATAATAATTGAAAAATACATGTGTGTTTTTTTGCAAATATACTATTTCTAAAAAAGAAAAGTCCCGTAAAAAACGGGACTTTTTATTTAAATAAAAATTATTGAACTTATTGTTTAATAACTTTAATTGTTTTTACTTCATTATTTTCGGCGGTTACTTTCACTAAATAGGTTCCAGATGGAAGTTGAGACATATCAACCTGACCTTGAGTAGCATTAATGTTTTTAATGCTTACCTCTTGACCTAAAAGATTAATGACTTGTACTTTTGAAATAGTTTCAGAGTAATTCAAGTTTAAAACATCTTTTACAGGATTTGGATAATAATTAAAAGTTGTACTATTAAATGAATTAGTTCCTAATGAAGGATCGTAAGCCGATACTTGGAAAGTTCCAAACTCTGCATTATCATAATCAAATACTCTTAAATAAATAGTACTTCCTGGTGTTAATGAAGTCAATGATAATAATGAGAAAAAGTTTGTTCCTGAATCATCATCACAATCTAATGATGTTAAAGCGCCACAAGTTCCTGAGAATGCTTCAATTCCTGTATCAGTCACAGCACTAGTTCCGTCACTATTTGTTTCAAAAGTAATACTTCCAGAAGCTGGTACAACTACACTAAACCAAACATCACCACCTAAGTAACTTGAACATATTGGATCAGCGACACCAGTTGATGAAGTTGCTCCAAAATTAGTTCCAACTTGTGGATAATCATTAAATACACCTCCAGCAGTTAATGCAACTGAACCACTACAATCATCGTTAGCAGGTGGCGGTGGCGGTGTACCACAAAAAACCGATCTACTTCTAGTATCTTGATTATCGGTACAATTTGTATCAGCATGAGTATAAAATCTTATAATACCTGTTAAAGTTGAAGTCCAAACTACAGAACCTGTGCCATAAGTATATGCAATAGTTCCGTTTTCATCTCCAATTGTTATAACATCTGTAGCGATAGAACTCGAAAACGTATAATCTACGCCAGAAGTTACATTAACTTTAGAATATTCACCAGCATAACCAAAAGGAGTAATATCTTGAGTTGTTCCTATACAAGCTGGCGTAAATGTTGTAAACGGATATTGACCGTTAGGAGCTGTTAAACATCCTGCAAAAGGACAACTTTCAGTTACCGTAATGCCTAATCTTGAATTACTTTCACATGAATTTACTGTTTGTGAAGCATAATAAATAGTACCTGAAACTAAAGCTGTAGTAGACGGTAATAAATTTCCAGCTGTTGCTGCATCATACCACAATATTGATGTTCCGTTAACAACTAAATCTGCTAGCGTACTTGTACCACAAAAAGTTTGACCATCATTTCCAGTTGGCACTAAAGTTGTTGTTATTGCTAAAGTTAACTCTGCTATACTGTAGCATCCATAATTATTTTTAACTTTTACATAAATTATTTGTCCGTCAGTTCCTGTAAAAGCAGCTGGATTCACTATCGGATTCATATCATTATCTGCATCAAAAGAATCAATAAAATAAGTGAATACTACATTAGTTTCAGAGGAAATTGAAGAATTTGCCGATGTTAAATCGAAAACATCACTACAACTTGACAATGAAGAAGTATTTGTAACTGGAAATGAAGATACAACTGCAGTAACTTCAAATCTATTATATCCTTCACAATCAATTGTTTGCGATGCGTAATAAGTATTTCCATCAACTAAAGAGTCTGTTGTTGATAAAACTGTACCTCCAGTAGCAGTTGCATACCATTGAATCGAATTTCCATCAACATATAAGTCACCTACAGTAGCTGCGCTACAAAATATTTGCGTATCACTTCCAGTTGGTGCTGGAACCGTTGAAGGACAATCATAAGCAGAAATTTGGAACTGACCATAAGCGTCATTACCATATTCCCATGCATTTATATATAAAACTTCTCCTGGAGTTCTTCCTGTTAATGAAATTAAAGAAAAGTTTCCATTAGTACTACTATCATCATCACATTGCACTAAAGTTAATGAATTACAAGTACCAATATAAACAGCAATTCCTGTATCTGAAATTGGACTTAGTGCGACAGAACCAGTTTCTACGGTAACACTTCCTGAAATTGGAACAATAACTTTATACCATACATCGCCTCCTAAAAAACTAGCACAACCTGGCGCTGGAGGATTTGAATTGGACGCAGAAACATTTGAACCGGTTACAGGATTATCACCATATACATTTCCAATTGTTAATGCTACAGCTCCTGCACAATCATCATTAGCTGGCGCTGTTACAAAATTAAAAGGTCCTGTCCATAAACTAGTGCCATTAGATTGACAATTTGCTCTTACATAAAACTCATAACTTGTAGATGGAGTTAAACCATTGGCAGTAAATGGACTTGAGACATTTGAATTAGTTGGAGTACCTGTTGGAGTACCTGAACCTGAAACTGCTAAATTAACATCCCACATTGTTTCTGAACAACCTAAATTCCATGTTAATGTTGCAGTAGTTGCAGTAATAGAAGAAGCTGCCAAAGCTGATGGTTGTGGACAAGCTACTGGCGCTGAAATTGTAATATTATAATCTTCAGTTTCTCCCCAACCATAATTAGCACAAGGATCAATGGTAATTCCTGAAGTATTCCAAACATCTCTAACTCTCATTCTATGAGTCCCTAATGCTGGATTACATGCTAAAGTAATTGGAAAGGAAGCAGTTCCGTTTGCATCGATTGACGCAGTTGTATAACCAACTCTTTCCGGGGTTGAAAATAAACCATCATCATTATAATCAATCCAAACAGCAACGTTTTGACTTCCAAAAGTACCTACAGATACCGAAACATTGTAGGTTGAACCAGCTTGGAGCGTTCCTGTATAATTAGGTTGTCCTGTAAAAAATGTATAAGCAGGATTTACTGGACTTGTTCCTGAATTATTAGCCAATGTTGTTCCAGCTATTGAAATATTTGAAATTAAATCTCCATCTGTTTTACCTGTTGTGTATGTTGGCGTGCAGTAACAATTTAACGGACTGTTCATTCCAACCATAACCGGTGTACTAATAGTGCTCAATCCGGTAGCAGTACAAGTAACAACACATTGATAATAAGTTGTAGCACTTTGTGTTGCTGAATAATTAGAATCTGTTGAGGCACCTGATGCATTGGTATAACCTGAACCAGTTGCAGATGTTTGCCATTGATATATAATTCCAGAACCTGCAGTTGAGTTTTGTAGAGAAAGTGTAAACCCAACTCCGCTACAAGCTAATGCTGTGCTAGAAATAGTATTTCCAGGTGTTGGAGCTCCTGTACATGATGGTGGTGGCGTCCAACTGTAAGTTAATCCTGATGCAGGAAATATTGTTGAAGATAGTAATACCGTATCATTTGCTGTTACACTTGCAGTTGTTGCTGACCAATTTGTAGCTGTAGTTCTGCTACTAAAATTAGAAGCCGTTGCGCTCGGATTAGCTCTAAGACCACAATCTGCAGTGGTAGATGTTACATTGTTAGCCATTGATCCGTAAGCTAATTGAACAATATTTGAAGTTTCATTCAATCGTATTTGAAAAGTAAATGAATCTCCAGCTGCTAAGTATTTAGCATAGTTTTTCCATTGAACAACTAAAACTCTATTAGGCGCAGTTCCAGTAAGTTCATATCTAATTTCGCCACCTGCTTGCGACATCAAATCTCTTGAAAAAGCTGAAATTCTTGCAACAAGAGTATTAGAAACAGCGGTACTAGTTGATGATAATGGAGAATAAGACGTTGTAGTATTCATATCTACTGAAGGTGTCAATAATGAAGATCCTAAAGAAATCCATCCATTTGCATTTACTGCAAACCTGTCGTAAACATAACCATTATAGGTGAAATTAAATCCTATTGGCAATCCAACACCAGTGAAAAATGCGCTTCCTAAAGGAGTTGCTGGATCTAAAAATCTTTGGTCATCAGTTGTAGTCGACCCTAATGCTGTTCCTCCAGAAATAGCCGTAAACCCAGTGTTACTTTGTGAAAAAGTGTACTGTGAAAGATTTTGACTAAATCCTAGTTGAAACATACAAAAAAACAAAACTACTAAAAAGGTATTTTTTTTCATGTTTTAATAAGTAATTGATTAAGTGTATAAAATTAGAAAAAAAAAGCTCACAATTGCTTGTGAGCTTTTAAAAATTTAAAATTTTAACATTGCTATTAATTTATACTTGGCACATTAACTAATTCATTTGTATCAGCATCATAATCAACACCTTGAAATCCGAATCCGAATAAATTTAAGAAATCTTGTTTATATCCTGCTAAATCTCCAATTTCTGGCAATGATTCAGTAGTAGCTTCTAACCAAAGTTTAGCAACTTGCTCTTGAACATCGTCACGCATTTCCCAATCGTCAATTCTAATTCTTCCGTTAGAATCTGTTGGAACTGCATTGTTTGAATATAATCTTTGTGCGTATAATCTTTGAATTTGTTCAATACAACCTTCATGAATCCCATCGGCTTTCATTATTTTGTATAACAACGAAATATACAACGGAATTACAGGAATTGCAGAACTTGCCTGGGTTACTAAAGCCTTGTTTACCGAAACATAAGCTTTACCATATATATCTTTTAAAGAATCGGTGATGGTAAATGCCGTTGCTTCTAAATCATCTTTTGCTCTTCCAATGGTACCTTTTCTATAAACGGCTTCTGTTACAGATGGTCCAATGTAAGAATAAGCAATAGTGGTTGCACCATTGGCTAATAATCCTTCTTTTTTTAAGGCTTCCATCCACATTGACCAATCTTCACCACCCATTACAACTACTGTGTTATCAATATCTTCTTGATTAGCAGGCTCTATAGAAACTTGAGTTACATTACCCGTGTGAAAATCGACTGTTTTATTAGTAAATGTTCCTCCAATTGGTTTTAAAGTGGAACGATGCAATACACCAGTTGTTGGATGCAATCTTACTGGCGATGCTAAACTATAAATTACCAAATCAATTTGACCTAAATCAGCTTTAATTAAATCAATTGTTTGCTGTTTAACTTCGTTAGAAAAAGCGTCACCATTAATACTTTTGGCATACAAACCTGCTTTTTGTGCTTCATTTTCAAAAGCCGCAGAATTGTACCAACCTGGTGAAGCTGTTTTTCCTTCAGTTGGTGGTTTTTCAAAGAAAACTCCAATTGTTGCAGCATCACAGCCAAAAGCACTTGAAATTCTTGATGCCATACCAAATCCAGTTGATGCACCAATTACTAAAACACGTTTAGCACCATCAATTTTCCCCTTAGATTTGACATATTCAATTTGATTTTTCACATTTTGTTCACAACCTTTTGGATGAGCTGTCAAGCAAATAAAGCCACGCATTCTTGGTTCTATAATCATTTTTTTTTTAGTTTAGAATGTTTAAAAATTTATAAGTTAAAGAAACTTAAAACCTCAAACAAATATAATTCATTTTTTTAGTTAAGCAATTCCTTTGCATGATTTAAAGCCGAATCAGAAATAGTAGAGCCTGAAAGCATTTGTGCAATTTCAACAATTCGTTCGTCTGGTGATAATAACTTTAATTCTGATTGAGTTTGATTGTCTTTTATAACTTTGAACACTTTAAAATGTTCTTTTCCTTTTCCAGCAATTTGAGGTAAATGTGTAATTGCAAAAACTTGCATATTTGTACTCATTTCTTTCATAATTTCACCCATTTTATGTGCAATTTCACCAGAAACTCCGGTATCAATTTCATCAAAAATAATTGTTGGAAGCTTTGAATATTTTGATAAAACTGCTTTTACAGCTAACATAATTCTAGACATTTCTCCACCTGAAGCCACTTTTTTTAACAATCCAAAATCAGAACCTTTATTGGCTGAAAATAAAAATTGAAGTTCGTCTTTTCCGTTAGAAAAATAAATATCTTTTTTTGTTGGTTGAATATTAAAACGCGCATTTCCCATACCTAATTGCTCCAGAATTAGTGTCAATTTATTTGTTAAAACCGGAATAGCTTCTACCCGATTGTTATGGATTTTATCTGCAAAACTATTCAGCGCATTTTCAATTTCAACAATTTGCTTTTCAATAGATTCGATTTCAAATTCTAATGTTGAAACCGAAACTACTTTACTGTCCAAATCATTTTGAATTTGTAACAATTCAGCTATTGAATTTACCTGATGTTTCTTTTGTAAAGCATAAATTAATTGCAATTTTTGATTGATTAATTCTAATTCTTCTGGATTTGAAAATATAGTTTCTGATAATTGATTCAATTCTTTTTCAATATCATCAAATTCGATTAAAACACTATTCAATCGTTCGTACAAAGAACTATATTCTACAGAAAATGAAGCTATTTTTTGTAATGATAACTTAATTTCTTTCAAATTTTCTAAAACTCCAAACTGTTCTGCATTAGCAACAGCAAGAGATTTTACAATATTTTCTTTTATGAATTCAACATTATTTAGTTTTTCAAATTGAATTTCTAATGCTTCTTGCTCATCTGATTTTAAATTGACAGAAAGCAATTCTTCTAATAAAAAAGCATTATAATCTTGTTCTTTTAAAGCCAATTGTAGTAATTCGTTTTTAGATTTTAAATCGGATTTAAACTTTTTATACTCTTTCAATTTAAAAGAATAATCATTAATTAAATCTAAATTTCCTGCAACCGAATCTATAATTTGAAATTGAACAACATCGTCTGAAAGTTCTTGTGTTTGATGTTGTGAATGAATGTCAATTAAGTACTGACTTAATTCTTGTAATTCAGATAAATTTACTGGAGTATCATTAATAAAAGCTCTTGATTTTCCAGACGGTAAAATTTCTCTTCTAATGATTGTTTCGTCTTCGTAATCTAAATCATTGGTTTCAAAAAACGATTGTAAGCTGTAGTTTTTGATAAAAAAATTAGCTTCAATAATACATTTTTCTTCTTTATTTTTTAGCGACGTTAAATCGGCTCTTTTACCTAATACCAATCCTAATGCTCCTAACAAAATTGATTTTCCAGCACCTGTTTCACCTGTAATAACAGAAAAACCATCAGTGAATTTTACTGATAGTTTTTCAATTAAAGCAAAATTTTCAATAGATAAAGATGTAATCATTGGTAAAGATTCAATTTACTATTAAAACTTTATATTAACCCATTTAGCCGAATTTATTGGAGAAATTTTAGACAATTTATCAACTAACCCATCTATATTTACATTTGGACCTCCAGAAAAAATCGAAACAATTTCATCTGCTTTTGCATCAAAAAATACTCTCATTAAGTAAGCATTTGGTCGACCAACATGAATTGCCGAAAGTGTATTGATAGCTCCAATAATAGATTCTTTAGCTGTTTTCAAATCTTTGCTCATAGAGTCTAAACCATTAAAATGGTATTGATAAATTGCTTCACGATAAGGCTTAAAAGTTGCAGATAATAAATCATTTACAAGATAATATCTATTTTGAGTCTTATCTGTTTGTGACCAACCTTTTCCGCCAGTTGCTGAGGCTAAACTCACAATTTCTTGTGCCGATTGAAAATAATTTGTTCCGCTATCTACAGCAAAAGACTCAGCGTCAACACCTAAAATAATGTAACTGTAAAAAGCAATTGTTGAAACTAAATTAGAGTCGTAACTATTAGGACTAAAAAATAAATTTTGAAATTCTATATACTGAAAATTGAAATCTTTATCATTGATATTCAATAATGGTGACGAAAAACTTGAATTAAAAATTGGTCGTGATGATTGCACTTGAATAGTTGCTTCAAAATTATTAGAATCATAAGAATTCAAAGTAATAAACATCGAACAATTAATTTTTTCATTGTCTTTGTATGTCTTTTCTGTCCAAGCGGTTTTATTTACAAAATCATTTAATGAAGTTTCTAAACTTTTAAATATCTGTGTATTAGCATTAGTAATTTTAGCATAATCAACAATTACTTTGCAATTAAGTTCTTGCGCTTGAAGATTAGAAAACAAACCAATAAAAAGTACTATTAAAATTTTACGCATCATAATGATTTATTATTTTATTTAAAATATCTGTTGCTACTTCTTCTTTAGCTTTTAATTCCATTGGTTCAATATTGAAATTTTTATCAATGAAAGTAATTTTATTTGTTGGTTTTGCAAATCCTGCTCCTTCATCTTGAAGTGAATTTAAAACTATCAAATCTAAGTTTTTTTTCTGAATTTTTAGCTTTGCATTTTCGATTTCATTTTCAGTTTCTAATGCAAAACCAATTAAAAACTGATTTTTCTTTATTTTACCTAATGAAGCTAAAATATCATTGGTTTTTTCAAGCTCTAATATAAAACTCTCATCGCTCTTTTTTATCTTTTGAACAGCAACAGTTTTTGGTCTGTAATCAGCCACCGCCGCAGCTGCAATAGCAACATCTACATCATTATAATAGTGATGGCATGCATCATACATTTCTTGAGCTGAAACTACTTTAACCAATTTAATTGCATCATTTGTAACTCCATAATGAGATGGTCCTGAAATCAAAATAACTTCGGCACCAAATTTTGCAGCACAATTCGCTATATCAAATCCCATTTTTCCAGAAGAATGATTACCTATAAAACGTACAGGATCTATTGCTTCGTATGTTGGACCAGCAGTAATCAGTATTTTTTTTCCTTTTAGTGGTAATTTACTAGATAAATCAGCCTCTAAGAACGCAATAATATTTTCTGGTTCTGCCATTCTTCCCTCGCCAGATAAACCACTTGCTAATTCACCTGATTCAGCAGGAATTATAACATTTCCGAATTGTTTTAAAGCCGAAAATGAAGCAATTGTTGAAGGATGCTTGTACATATCCAAATCCATTGCTGGCGCGAAATAAACTGCACATTTAGCAGATAAATATGTAGCAATTAAAAGATTATCGCAATTTCCATTCACCATTTTAGATAGTGTATTGGCAGTTGCAGGTGCAATAATCATCATGTCAGCCCAAAGAGCTAATTCAACATGATTATTCCATTGTGCATTCTCGTCATCTTCATTGTAAAAAGTAGAGTGAACAGGATTTTTAGATAACGTTGATAATGTTAACGGAGTTACAAAATCCTTAGAAGCAGGTGTCATTATCACTTGGACATGTGCACCTGCTTTTATGAAAAGTCGAACTAATGCAGCTGTTTTATATGCGGCAATTCCACCAGAAATACCTAGTATTATTTTTTTACCGCTTAAAACTGACATCGTTCTTTATTATTTATTTGTGTCTTTATGATAAATTTTACCATCTAACCATTCTTGAACTGCAAGAGCGTGCGGTTTAGGAAGTTTTTCATAAAATTTAGAAACTTCAATTTGCTCTTTGTTTTCAAAGACTTCTTCTAAGCTATCATTGTAAGTAGCAAATTCATCTAACTTTTCAAGCAATTCTTTCTTGATTTCAGTATTAATTTGATTTGCTCTTTTAGCCATAATAGTTATTGCTTCATAAACATTTCCTGTAGGCTCTTCAATAACTGTTTTGTTATAAGTTATTGTGTTTACTGGTGCATTGGTCTTTTTTAAATCCATGACTTTTATTTATTTAGAAAATTGTTTTAAATCTTTTTCAATCTTAGCCAACATGTCATCGGCTTGAGTTTTATATTTTGAGTCTGCTTTAAACTTCACCAAACTATGGTAAGCAGATTTAGCGACATTTAATCGTTCTTCCATTTTTTGAACTACACTATTTTCAGCTAGTTTATAAGCTGAGTCAAATTTATAGAACAAAGCATCTTCTTTGTAAGTCGTACCAGGAAAATCGGAAATAAAATTATCAAATGCAATTTGTGCCGATTTATAATCTGCAATAGTATTGTATTGTTTAGCAATTTCAAATGCTTTTTTCTCTAATTTAATTCGTAATTCTTTTACAATTACATTAGCCTCAGCTAAATAAGTTGAATTAGGATATTCATCAATAAAGTTTTGCAATTTATCCAATGCTTTATCGGTATCTTTTTGGTCTAAACTATAAACTGGTGATAGTTTAGAGTAACACTTAGCACTTAAAAAAGCAGCTTCTTCAACTTTTTCACTTTTAGGATAACTTGAAGCAAAACTTTCAAATTGATAACCAGCTAAATAATATTGTTTTGTTTTGTAATAAGATTGTGAAAACATATAAAACAACTTCTCTGCTTGAGGTTTTCCTTTGTAAGAAGGTGCAATTTGTTCAAATAATCGGATAGCTTTATCATAACGACCTTTATCATACATCTTTACAGAAGCATCATATTTTACTGTAATCTCTTCTGATTTTAGTGCTTTTTGATATTCGCTACAAGACGTAAAAAGAACTACCAATATTAAAAGTGAAACTATTTTCTTCATTTTTGTTTTTATAGAATGCAGAAATCTCAGGTTATTACATCCTAAAAAATCGAACTGCAAAATTAGTTAATAATTAGATACTATGAAACATTTTTTTTAAATGTTATTTTTTACAAACTTTTAGTAAATTTAGAAAGTCTATTGGCTAAATCTTCATTGACATTTACTAATGGCAAACGAACACAATTCTCTGACAAGCCCAATGTTTTATGAACTTCTTTAATTCCAGCAGGATTTCCTTGTTCGAAAATCATATCAATAGCATCGGCTAAAAGATAATGCAATTGATAAGCTTCTTCAACTTTTCGTTCTAAACCAAGTCGCACCATGTTGGAAAATTGTCTCGGAAAACCTTCTCCAATAACTGAAATTACTCCACTTCCGCCAGCTAAAATAATTGGCAAAGTAATCATATCATCACCAGAGATTACATGAAATCCATCTGGTTTTGATTGAATCAATTTCATTGCTTGAACAATATCGCCTGCAGCTTCCTTTATACCAACTATATTTTTAAAATCATTTGCCAATCTTAAAACTGTTGATGGTAACATATTACTGGATGTTCTACCTGGAACATTATATAAAATTACCGGAACCGGAGCTGCCTCTGCAATAGCTTTAAAATGTTGATAAATACCTTCTTGTGTTGGTTTATTATAATATGGAGAAACAGAAAGAACTGCCGTAAAACTTGAAAAATCTCTAGTTTTTAATTCTGTTACAACTTCCATAGTGTTATTTCCGCCAACACCTAAAACTAATGGTAATCTTCCGTTATTAGCTTCAATAACTGTAGTAATTACAAGTTCTTTTTCGGCTGGAGAAAGAGTAGCATTTTCGGCTGTAGTTCCTAAAACAACCAAATAATCAATACCATTATCAATTTGAAAATTTACAATTCTTTTAAGCGCATCGGCATCAACAGAAAAATCTTTTTTGAAAGGCGTTACAAGCGCAACTCCTGTTCCTATTAATGATTGCATATTATAGTTTGTTTAATATTTTTAAGTATTTGAATAATTCTTCCATAAAAACTTTATAGTTTTCGGCATTGGTATTGATCATAAAATGATTTAACCTTTTATCTATTGATGCAAAACCAACTTTAAAACTCGCTTTAGACAAATTAGTTGTTATCATCAATGGTGCTTTTTCAATATCATAATAACTTATCAGCAAATCATAATTAGTTGTGCTAAAATTATTGAATTCTGGAGTATCAATTGTGGTATTCCATCTCATATTTCGGTAACTAAAAACAGGATAATCAAAGGTTTCGTTCTTTTTAATATGATTTTTAAAAACTAAAATTTCAATATCGGTTTCGTTAATACCTTCACTAATAAGTTCTGCAATTAATGCTTCTCGTTCATAAAAATAACTTTCGTCAAAAACTATCCCAACTTTTTTTATTGAACTACTTGAATCTAATAACTTTACATTTGATAACCTTTTCTTAACTATTTTTTTTGCCCAAAAATCCTTTATTTTATCTAAAAACATAGTACTTTTACTTGGTTACAAATTTAATTAAATTTAGTCGTATTTCAAATGGTAAAACTAAAAAACTATAACGTTGGAATGAAACATTTTGTTTTATTATTAACATTTATCTTTTTAATTTCTTGTTCGAGTCAAAAGTATTATGTCACTAAGATTGAAGGAAAGAAAATTGCAATTACAGAAAAACAATCAAGTGTAACTGAAATTGAAAATTACATCAAGCCTTTTAGAGAGCATATTGATAAAGATTTAAGTGAAGTTTTAGCATATTGTCCTGAAACCTTAGACAAATCTAAAGGCGAATGGCAAACCAATATTGGTTGTTTTTTAGCCGATATAACTTTAGAAAAAAGCAATCCTATTTTTCTTAAACGAGAACAAAAATCAATCGATATTTGTTTGTTAAATCATGGCGGAATTCGAACTATAATTCCAAAAGGCGATGTTACAGCAAGAAATGCTTATGAAGTGATGCCGTTTGAAAACAGTGCTGTAATTGTTGGTTTAAAAGGTGATCAAATTCTAGAAATTGCTAATTATATTGTGTCAGAAAAAAAACCACATCCGCTTTCGGGAATGACTTTTACCATTGCAAAAGATTTATCTGTAAAGAATATTCAAGTGCAAGGAAAACCATTAGAACTAGATAAAATCTACTATGTAGTAACCTCTGACTATTTATCGAATGGTGGAGATAATATGAATTTCTTTAAAAAAGGTGTTAGCCGAACCGATATTGAATACAAACTTCGCAATTTAATGATTGATTATTTTAAAGATGTTGACACCTTAAAAATCAATTCTGATTTAAGAATTATAAAAGAATAAATAAACTAATTTTAGTTAAAAACACTAAAATAAATGCAGCCAAATTATGAAAAGAAGAGAATTTATAAAAAATACAGCAGCAAGTTCAGCACTTTTAGGCTTAACCGGCTTATCGCTGAGTAGTTTCACAACTGATAATGTAAAACATATTACTATTCTTCATACCAATGATGTTCATAGTTACATTGATCCATTTCCTGCAAATCACCCGAAAAATCCAAATATGGGTGGAGTTGCCCGACGTGCTGCATTGATAGATTCAATTAGAAAAGAAAATCCAAATGTGCTTTTATTAGACGCTGGCGATATTTTTCAAGGCACGCCTTATTTTAATTATTATGGTGGCGAATTAGAATTTAAGCTAATGAACATGATGGGTTACGAAATTGTAACTATAGGAAATCATGATTTTGATAATGGAATTGATGGATTATTAGCACAAATGCCCAATGCAAATTTTGATTTTGTTTCTAATTATGGTTTTAAAAACACTATTCTTGACGGACATGTAAAACCTTATAAAATAACTCACGTTGATGGAGTAAAAATTGGAGTTTTTGGTCTTGGTGTTGAACTGCAAGGATTGGTTGATAAAAAGAATTGCAAAGAAACTGTTTACAATGATCCTATTGAATCGGCTACAGATATGGCAAGAATTCTTAAACAAGAGCAAAAATGCGATTTAGTTATTTGTTTATCACACATTGGATTCAATTACAAAGAAGATCCTAATAAAGTTTGTGATTTAATTTTAGCTAAGAAAACTAAAGATATTGATTTAATTATCGGTGGACACACCCACACATTTTTAGACAAACCTGTAATTGAAAAAAATCTTGACGGAAAAGAAGTTCTAATCAATCAAGTTGGTTGTTATGGCTTGAATTTAGGAAGAATTGATTTTTATTTAACTCCAAATAAAGATTTGGCTAGCAACGGAAAATCTATTGTTGTTGGATAGTTTTTTCAGATTCGATTACAAATTTATAAAAAACAAAAAAAGCAAGAATATTAAGCGTCATTGCTAAAGGTCTTAAATATTGAGAATGCAATTCAGTTAAATAATATTTTTCAATATAAACAACCAACTGCAAGCCTAAAAACAGTAAAACACTTATTAGTAAGAGTGAATTTTGCTTGTCATCGTTCATTGTGTAATTTGAAATTGCGACTCCACCAAGCACAGCTGCCATTAAATTATGAAATACTATTAGATAATAAGAGTTTTTAGGGACATCAGAAGCGGCAAACAAATAAAAAAAGATAAAAAGAAGTGGTAAAGTAGACAGAAAAAAAGGAACGTAATCTTTGATTTTTACAATTTTAAAAATTAAAATAAGTAAAAATATTCTGTGAAATGTAAAACTTATAACTCCGTAAAACAAACATTTTTCATTACTGGGAATAAACAATAAATTTGTTATTAAAGAAAAAAATAAGATTATAAAAAATAAGATTTGCTTTTTAGAAGAATAACAAAAATACAAAACCATTAATAAAAAAGGAATCAATGGTTTGGTTAGATAAATTAAAAACTTATTGGAATAAAACTCTGCAAAAACTTCAATTATTGCATTTATAAAATAAATAACAACAATTATTTTTCCAAAATTATATTGATCTCTAATTTTCATTATATAAATTTAATGAAAAATAAATACAAATTACATACTGTTTGTGTTAAAATATTTATTTATTTTCATTTAAAACCAAAAATTTATAAAACACAAAGTGACCTAAAATAAAAAAAGTCATTGCAATTGGTTTCAAAAATGTAAAATCGATGTAGTAGTACTTAACTCCTAAAACAAATAAATTTATTCCGAAAAACAGAGAACTTATTAGTAAAAATTTACTTGGCAAAGTGTTTTTAATGATGAAATTTGCCAATGAAAAACCACCAAATAAAGTCATTAATATTGTCTGACAAATTACTAGATATAATTCAACACCATTTATATTTTTGTATACCAAATTTATCAAACTTAAAAAAAGAAACAAAAAAGGTATAGCTCCTAAAATTATAGGAAAAATACCTAAAGATTTTTCGTCTTTAAAAATTTTAACAACAATCAATAATCTAAAAATTAAAAAACAAGCTGATGCTATAAACAAAAACTTAAATTCAACCGAAATAAAAAATATGTTTGCTAGCCAGTTGAATAATAGTGCAATTAAATACAGTTGTGATTTACTATTAGAAGTTATTAAATAAAGTGTTGCTAGTATCGGAATCAAAAATGGCTTAGTTATCCATTGAAGTCTAAAATTCATCTTATATTCTGCAAAAATTTCAATAAATGAAACCAGAAAAAAAACAACTGATAAAGCAAAAGAAATACTTAATTCTTTTTTTGCTGCAATAGTACTGTAATTCTTTGTCATTCTATTTTAAAATTATCGTTCTTTCTTCTTTCAAAAGAATATATTTAATAAAGAAAAAATAAGAAACCATTTGACAAGCAAAGTGAATTGAATCTAAAACAACTAACTGATTTTGAAAATTGTAAATCATATAAAACACATCAGAAACCAAAACACAACTACTGCTAACCATCAAAAATAAATTTGAATTATTAATTCTCCAAACTATGTTATAGGTTGCTAAAGTAGCTAAAAGTAGTAATGAAAATCCAAAAACAGCCACTTGAATTTGTAATGAACCTTCACTAAAATTAAATAATTCAACAACAATTTTCCACATATATCCCAAAAAAGAAATTACTATAGAAATAGCAATAATATTAATAAAATTTAATTTGAATTTTTCTAAATTTATAATCATTATAACAATCATAATGATATTGCTCATAAAAAAAGGTAGTAGAATATATTTCAACTCATCATCAAAATTCATTATAGCAATTGAATCGCCAATAAAATTGGATAATAAATACAGACAAACTAAAATGCTTATCTTTTTAGTTTCAACATAATAATAAAAAGCAAGTGCAGGAATTATTATTGGAATAGTAAAAAGTTGAAGGCTGTCTAGTTTAAAAATATCGCCAATTATTGCTAAAAAACAGCATGCTAAATTAACAATTAATGCAATTTTACTAGTTTTCATTAATCATCTTTATAAAATCATTTTCAGATATAATAGTAATTCCTAGTTGATTGGCTTTTTCTAACTTTGCTGGACCCATATTTTCACCTGCTACAACATAATCGGTTTTTGCAGAAATAGAACTTCCTACTTTTCCGCCATTATCTTCAATAGATTTTTTCAAATCGTCACGCGAAAAAACTTCAAAAACTCCTGAAACCACAAAGGTTTTACCAACTAATTTATCAGTAGCATTGGGATTATATTTTTCTACAATTTCAAATTGTACTCCAAAATCTTTCAACCGTTCAATGATAATTCTGTTTTCTTCATTATCAAAAAATTCAATTACACTTTGAGCAATTCGTTCTCCAATTTCATCAACCAAAATCAAATCCATTAATGATGCTTGCGACAAAGCGTCTATATTTTTATAATGTTTAGCTAATTTTTTAGCTACTGTTTCGCCAACATATCTAATTCCGAGTGCAAATAATACATTTTCAAACGGAATTTCTTTAGAATTTTGGATTCCGTTTATCATATTCTCAGCACTTTTTTGCGCCATACGTTCTAATGGAATTACTTTTTCGACTGTTAATTCATACAAATCAGAATAATCTTTGACCAATCCGTTATTGAATAACAAAGCAACTGTTTCGCCACCCAAACCTTCAATATCCATTGCTTTTCTAGAAATAAAATGCTGAATTCTACCTATAATTTGTGGCGGACAACCATAGAAATTTGGACAAAAATGATTGGCTTCTCCTTCTTTTCTAATTAATTCGGTTTGGCATTCCGGACAATGCGTGATGTATTTCGTAGGTTCTAATTGATTTCCTCTTTGAGCAACACCAATAATCTTCGGAATAATTTCGCCACCTTTTTCAACAAAAACTAAATCTCCAAGTCGAATATCTAATTTTTCAATTTGATCTGCGTTATGTAAAGAAGCACGTTTTACAATGGTTCCTGCAAGTTGAACTGGTTCTAAATTTGCAACTGGAGTTATTGCTCCTGTTCGACCAACTTGATACGAAATAGAGTTTAAAGTTGTAGTAACCTGCTCAGATTTGAACTTGTATGCAATTGCCCAACGTGGTGATTTTGCTGTATAACCCAATTCATTTTGATGATTGAAATCGTTTACTTTAACGACAACACCATCCGTTTCATAAGGCAATTCGTGTCTGTGAATATCCCAATAATTAATAAATTCAAAAACTTCGTCTAAATTATTAGCTAACTTAGATTGACTTGGAACTTTAAAACCCCAATTTCTTGCCGTTTCTAATCCTTCATATTGTGAATTAAATGGCAAATTATTTCCTGTAATAAAATACAACAAACAATCTAGCGGACGCTTGGCAACTTCAGTACTATCTTGTAGTTTCAAACTTCCAGAAGCTGTATTTCTCGGATTTGAATAGGGTGTTTCTCCAATTTCAATTAATTCCTGATTCATTTTTTCAAAACCTTCAAACGGTAAAATAATTTCTCCACGAATATCAAATTTTGGTGGATAATTTCCTTTTAATTGCAACGGAATTGACCTAATAGTTTTGATGTTATTAGTAACGTCATCACCTTGAAATCCGTCACCACGAGTTACTGCTTTAGATAATTTTCCGTTTTCATAAGTAATAGAAATTGATGCGCCGTCGTATTTCAATTCACAGGTATATTGCAATGCAACATTTCCTAAAACCTTTTGAATTTTGGTTTCCCAATCTTGTAAATCTTCTTTTGAATACGAATTATCTAACGAGTACATTCGATTTTCATGAACAACAGTTTGAAAACTTTTAGTAATTGTTCCTCCAACTCGTTGTGAAGGTGAATTTTCGTCAAAATATTCGGGATATTTGGCTTCTAAATCTTGAAGTTGCTTTAGCTTTTGATCAAATTCAAAATCAGAAATTATAGCATTATCCAATACATAATAATTGTGGTTGTGCTGGTTAAGTTCGTCACGTAAATCTTGAATTGTTTTAAGAATATCCATAAAAAAAGAAAGACTTTGTTGGTTCGTTTAGCGTACTAAAATAGCCAATTTATTTTAATAATCTAATGCAAGTTCTATTTAAAAAATAAATAAAGATTTTCACACGAATTGCACTAATTTGCACAAATTAGATTTTTTAAAATTAAATTACACAAATTAAAATATGATTTATTAGATTCTATTAGTGTAAATGACTATGTTAAATTCTTGACAATTAGTGTAATTCGTTTAAAATAATTCTAGTAACTTTTAATTACCCTTGAATAATTGTGTTCACTTGAATATACAATTGTCCGTCACTTAAAATTGTTCCTTGTGAAATTAAATCAAAAATTGCTTCGTTTCTTTCTTTCTCGTAATCTTTTCTGCCAACATGAATTTCAACTGTTGGTGTGAACAAATTTTCGGTCAACCATTGCAATCCTTCAGTAGTCATAAAATCAACGTCGGTTACTAATGATTTTATAACCATGGATTGAATAAATTCTTTTTGACAATGAAATAAGAAAATATGATTTTTAGAAAAATGTTCTAAAAATTGTGCATTAGTCAAAACGCCTTCCCAAATTAAATCAGAAAAAACATCTAATTCCTGTTCGGCTACTTCAGGTTTATTGGCTTTAATTTCGTCCCATTCTTTTTTATCAATAGATTGTGAAGCTAAAAATGTAGCAAACTCTTGATGCAATGCTTCAAATTGTTCTTTGGTTAGTCTTTTGTATTTCATAATTATTTGCCATAAAGACACAAAATCACTAAGTTATAAATTATACAATTTCTGTTTTTCCACAAAGAACTAAGAAAACAAAGTTTATAGAGTTTAATCTAAAAAAACTTTGTGACTTTGCGTCTTTGTGGCAAAATAAAAAAATCCCGACTTACATCGGGATTCAATATTAAAAATAGCCAAATATTAAACTTCAGCTAAAATTTCATAAGGCAATTCTACAACTACATCTCTGTGTAATCTTACAGATGCAGTATATTTACCAGTTCTTTTTACAACACCACTAGTGATAAATTTTCTATCAATAGATTGTCCTGCTTTCTCTAATGCTGCAGCGATATCAATATTGGTTACTGAACCAAATAATTTTTCGCCACCTGCTTTAGATGTAATTTTAATTTCAAGAGCTTTCAATGCATCAGCAATTTTAGTAGCATCAGCAACAACTTTAGCTTCTTTGTGCGCTTTTTGCTTTAAGTTTTCAGCCAATACTTTCTTTGCAGAAGGTGTAGCCAATTGAGCAAATCCTTGTGGAATTAAGAAATTACGACCGTAACCAGCTTTTACTGATACGATATCATCTTTAAATCCTACGTTTTGAACGTCTTGTTTTAATATAAGTTCCATGTTGTTGTCCTTATTATAGAAGTTAGGTTCCGTTTATTAGCAGAAACCAACAACTGAGTTTTTAAATTATTTTAATAAATCGGCCACGTATGGCATTAAAGCTAAGTGACGCGCTCTTTTAACAGCAACTGACACTTTTCTTTGGAATTTCAATGAAGTTCCTGTTAAACGTCTTGGTAAAATTTTACCTTGCTCGTTAACGAATTTCAATAAGAAATCTCCATCTTTATAATCAATATATTTGATTCCAGATTTTTTGAAACGACAATACTTTTTAGTTTTGTTGGTTTCGATGTTCAAAGGCGTTAAATATCTAATATCTCCGTCTTTTTTTCCTGAAGCTGATTGTTGTAATGTTGCCATAATTAAGCTTTTGCTACTTTAAGTTTTTCTCTTCTTCTTTCTGCCCAAGATATAGCGTGTTTATCTAAACTTACAGTCAAGAAACGCATAACTCTTTCGTCACGTCTAAATTCAGTTTCAAAAGCAATTAATACTTCTGGAGCTACTTGGAATTCAAACAAATGGTAAAAACCACTTTTTTTGTTTTGGATTTCGTAAGCTAATTTTTTTAAGCCCCAATCCTCTTTTGATACCATCTTTGCTCCTCTACTTGTAAGAAAATCTTCAAATTTGCTTACTGTTTCCTTTACCTGAACTTCAGATAAAACGGGATTTAAGATGAAAACAGTTTCGTAATGATTCATAATAAATATGTTTTAATTATATAAAATTGGGTGCAAAGGTAAGATTATTTTTTTAGTATACAAATACAATCAATTAATTATAGATGCTAACAGCAGAATATCGGCTAAATGCAAAAAAACACTGCTTAAAGGCAAAAAAAATCGATAAAAGTTATTTTTATTCAATTATTGTTTTATATTTGTATCACCAAATCTATAATAACGCTGAATTATGAAATTAAATTGTGTAGTCGTTGATGACAGTTCTCTTCAGAGGATGGTCATTGCAAAGTTAGTAAATAATCATCCTAATCTACAATTAGTGGGTGATTTTTCTAATGCAATTGAAGCAAAAAATTGCATGACAGTTCATTCTGTTGATCTTATTTTCCTTGATGTTGAAATGCCTGTAATAAGTGGTTTTGATTTTATTGATGGTTTAAAAGTTAAACCTCAAGTTATATTCATTACCTCCAAAGCAGAATATGCATTAAAAGCATTTGATTATGACGCAACAGATTACCTACAAAAACCTATTGTACTGGAGCGTTTTAACGCGTCTGTAAAAAGAGCTTTAGATTTTCACATGATGAAACGTGAAAATTATGAAGAAGAAGGAGAACATATTTTCATTAAAAGTAATTTGAAAAAATTAAAAGTTTTTACAAATAAAATTAAATGGATTGAAGCCTATGGTGATTATGTGAAAGTTGTTACTGAAGAAGATACTAATCTTGTTCTTTCAACAATGAAATCGTTTGAAAAAGACTTGTCTAAAGAAAAATTCATTAGAGTTCACAAATCGTACATTATTAATATTGACAAAGTAGAACGATTTAATAGTAAGTTTGCCGAAATTGGTGTAACTAAAATTCCATTAAGTCGTAATAAGAAAGAAGATTTAATTAGAGCATTAGCTATTGCTTAATAAAAATCAACATTTGCCGTAACTTTTATAGCTCGGTATTGCGAAATAGCTTCAAAACTATTCAGGATTTTCTGGATAGTTTTTTTTGTGTTCGGAATTGACGTATTCTGGGGAATTTTAACCATAATCGTACGAATATATTCATTGCGAATACGATTAATTCCAGGTTCTTCCGGGCCCAAAACTGGCATTTGCAAATGCTGTTGCATAACTTGATACAGCCACATCGAACCTTCTTTTAATTTATCAAAATCACGATGTTTTAACGTTAATTTTATTAAACGAAAAAACGGTGGATAAAAGTAAATTTTACGCTCATACAATTGTTCTTTGTACATTGCTTCATAATTATTGTGCGTAACTTGCTGAATGATATTGTGATTAACATTATAGGTTTGAATAATTACTTTTCCGCGTTTATCAGATCGTCCTGCACGACCAGCAACCTGTGTAATCATTTGGAAACTGCGTTCAAAAGCTCTAAAATCTGGATGATATAACATTGTGTCGGCATTCATAATTCCGACTAAAGAAACATTATCAAAATCCAAACCTTTAGCCAACATTTGGGTTCCAACTAAAATATCAATTTCTCTATTTTTAAAACTATCAATTAATTTTTCAAAACTGTATTTTCCACGAGTGGTATCTTGATCCATTCGTTTGATATTTTTTGTCGGAAATAACGCTGCCAATTCCAATTCAATTTGCTCTGTTCCAAAACCTTTAGCAGAAATATCTACACTTGAACAAGCATGACAATTAGTTGGTTTTGCAATCGAATAACCACAATAATGGCAACGCAATTGATTTTTAAATTTATGATAGGTCAAACTCACATTACAGCTCGTACATTGCGGAATATGTCCACAAGTCATACACTCCAAGACTGGTGAAAAACCACGACGATTTTGGAATAAAATGATTTGTTCGCCCAAACTCAAAGCTTCTGTAATTGCTTCAATTAAAGTTAAACTGAAATGCCCTTTCATTCGTTTTTTGAAATAACTTTCTTTCAAATCAACCAATTCTACTTCGGGCAAAGGTGCTTTTCCGAAACGTTCTGAAATAGAAATCATTCCGAATTTTCCTGATTGCGCATTATAATAAGTTTCAATACTTGGTGTGGCCGAACCCAATAAAACTTTTGATTTATGCGAATTTGCTAGAACAATTGCAGCATCACGAGCATGATATCTTGGTGCTGGATCTTGCTGCTTAAAGGTTTGTTCGTGTTCTTCGTCAATAATTATTAATCCTAAATTTGAAAAAGGTAAAAATAAAGCCGACCTCGCTCCTATCACAATTTTGGCTTTTTCAGAATTTCCTAAAACCTGATTCCAAACCTCAACGCGTTCATTATTAGAATATTTTGAATGAAAAACTGCGACTTCATTTCCAAAATGCGCTGTTAATCTTGAAACCAACTGTGTTGTTAAAGCAATTTCGGGTAGTAAATATAAAACTTGTTTGCCTTGAGCAATATATTCTTCAATTAATTTGGTGTAAATTTCAGTTTTTCCAGATGAAGTTACTCCGTGAAGCAACGACACTTCTTTGGTTTCAAAACTGGTTTTAATTTCTTCAAATGCTAAATTTTGCGCTTCACTTAAAACTAAATTCGTATCAATTTTATTTTTATCAAAATTTACTCGGTCTTCTTGAATGTAATATTCTTCGAAAATATTTTTATCAACTAATGTTTTAATAGTTGAAGATGTTGACTTTTCAGAAAGTTGCTTTACTGAAATAGGTTTTTTATCTTGAGCATTCAGTTGAAAATAGTGCATTAAAACTTCTTTCTGCTTGGCTCCTTTTAGCGAATCCAATAAAGTTATCAAACTTTCATCCGACGAATAATTTTCGTGTAAACGAATGTATCGAATTAATTTTGGTTTGTATTCTTCTTGAATTTCTTCTTGAAGCGAAAGCACATTTTTATTCAACAACTTTTGAACAACTGGAAATATGTTCTTCTTGTTCAAAATTGCCATTATGTCTTGAACTTTCAATGAACTTTGATGTTGTAAAGCTTCGTAAATTAGAAATTCATCATCAGATAATTCAGCCTCATTTATAAAATTATCTTTCTCCTGAGAAATAATAGTTTCACTTTCTAATATAAACGCCGATGGCATTGCGCCACGATACACATCGCCAATATTGCACATATAATACGACGCAATCCAATTCCAATGTTGAATTTGAAGTTCGTTTACAATAGGTTTTTCATCTAAAATTTGATGAATTTCTTTCGCTTTGTATAATGTTGGCGGATTTTGATGTGTTTCGGTAACTAAAGCGGTATAAATTCTGCTTTTTCCAAACGGAACGGCAACTCGCATACCAATTTTAATGTAATTATACTCGGCTTCCGAAACGCTGTAAGTGAACGTTTTTGGTAATGAAAGTGGCAAAATTACTTCAATGAAATGCATTTTTTAGAGTAAAGAGAATAGAAAATAGATGAAAGAGAATAAAAAACTAATTTTTAACTCGGTACCAATATTGCGTGCGACCAAAAAGTGAAATTCCAATATATCCACGAACTTTTAATTTGTCTTTATTTTCTAAGGTTATATAACATTTGTATAGTTTTCCGTTTTTGGGATCTAAGATTTTTCCTCCGGAATATTCATCACCATCTTTAGTCAATCCTTTGATGAAAATCAAACCCATTATTGGCTTGTCTTTGTCGGAACCTTGACATAAAATGCATTTTTTGTATCGATGTTCTGCTTCTAAAATTTCTACAATTCTTCCGTAGATTTTTCCATCAACTTCATAAATTTCTACAACAGCCTTTTCTTTTCCAGTTTCATCATCAATGGTTTTCCATTTTCCCAAAACTGACTGGGCGAATGTGATTTGAAAAAATAATACAAAAAGTACAACTAAACTATTCTTGTGTTTGAACATTTTTAACATCTTTTTGGTTTGATTGGTTTCTTAATCGGTGAATGGTCGCGTTGAGTTCAAAACCCAATAATAATATCATACTGTTTATCCAAATGAAAAACATTACAATTAATAATGTGCCTATTGAACCGTATAATTCATTATATTTTGAAAATCGAACTACCCAAATTCCAAAGAAATACGAAGTAATAATAGTCAATATTGTAGTAAAAACGGAACCTATAGAAATAAACGAACGCTTTTTTTCTTGTTTGGTTCCAAATTTAAACAACATTGAAGTTGTTATCAAAATCATTACTATTACAAAGATATATCTTCCCATTTGAATTAACGGAATATTATCTGAAAGTACATCTTGAATTTTAGTTTTTTGGATAAAAACCTCAAAGATCACAATAGCTGCAACGGTTATTATCAATAACATCGAAAGTATTATGGACAGCGCTAAAGCAACAAAATATTGTCTAAAATATTTACGTTTTAGAGTTACATGACGCGAGTTTTCAAATCCGCCAAGAATTGCATTTACACCATTTGCCATAAGGAAAATAGCCATAAAAAAACCAGTAGAAAGTAAACCCGAGTGACTATTGTGCAAAATATCATTTAAAATTTTAGAAACGGCATCAAATGTAGTTGGCGGTAAACTTTGATGCACAAAATCCATAAAGTCATCCTGAAATCCTTGAAGTGGAATGTACGGAATCAAATTTAAAATGAATAAAGCAAACGGAAATAACGCCATAAAGAAACTAAAAGCAATAGCTGTTGCTCGATAAGAAACTGCGCCTTCAATAATTCCGATTATGTACAATTCTAATAAATCATACAACGACAAGCCTTGAAGCCACGGTAATTTTATATTCTTACCTAGCAAGACGAGTTGCTTTACAACTGGAATTTTTAATAATTTATCTTCTATTTCTATGCTCATTTTCAGTTCTAAAGATTTTTGCAAAGGCACTAAGTCGCTAAGTTTTTAAGGTTCTTATTTCATGTTAACCTATTATCTGCTATCCATTAAATCGCTTTCAAACTCAAATCCATATTATAAACCGAATGTGTCAATGCACCAGAAGAAATATAATTCACGCCACACTCAGCATATTCTCGAATGGTATTTTCATTGATATTTCCAGATGATTCTGTTAAACATTTATTACCAATTAATGCAACAGCGGTTTTAGTATCTTCAAAATTAAAATTATCAATTAGAATTCTATAAACTCCTTCATTTTGCAAAATTTCTTTAATTTCATTAAGGTTTCTTGCTTCAACGATAATTTTTAAATCTTTATTGTTTGCTTTTAAATATTCTTTGGTTTTATTTATTGCATTTGTAATTCCACCAGCAAAATCGTTGTGATTGTCTTTCAACATTATCATATCATACAATGCAAATCGATGATTTTCGCCACCACCAATTTTTACAGCCCATTTTTCGCAAGCTCTAAAACCTGGCGTAGTTTTTCTTGTGTCTAAAATTTTAGTATTTGTTCCTTTTAGTAAATCTACATATTTTTTAGTTTTAGTTGCAATCGCACTCATTCGTTGCATCGAATTTAAAACCAATCGTTCAGCTTTCAAAATAGATTGTGAACTTCCAGAAACATGAAACACGACATCGCCATATTTCACTTCACTTCCGTCTTGAATAAAAGTTTCAACTACCATTTTTGGATCAACATAATTGAAAACCATTTTAGCAAATTCTACTCCAGCTATAAATCCGTTATCTTTAACTAATAGTTTAGCTTTTCCTTTTGCAGATGCTGGAATACAAGCTAATGAAGAGTGGTCACCATCGCCAACATCTTCACGAATGGCATTTTGAATAATAAGTTGTAGTTCGTTTTGAAATTGAGATTCTGAAATCATATATAAAATTTGAATGGCTAAATTAATTAAAAATTATTCAAATCTGCTTGTACACTCTTACAGATTTTCAATATTTGAATATCATTAAAATTTTAGTTGATAAACTATAATCTTCGAAGAATAAATTTCTAACTTTACAAAAAAACTCAAATTCTTTAAAAAGAACCAATATCAGTGAATTTAGGAAATTAGAATTCTTAAACTATAAAATAGAATTATGAAAAAAATAATTTTAATAATTTTCTTTATTGCTCTTTACTCAAATGCGTTTTCTCAAACTAAAGAAAACGAATTGGTACTTAATGAAAAAATTAAAATTACGTCTATAAATTTAAGAATTTACAATTCACTCATCTATGTAGTTTCTGTTGATAAAAATGGAGAAAGACATTTTGTAGAAACTCCAACAAGCGTAACTTTGGATAGAATTAATGACAAGGAAAGTTATTATTATTTTCACTACAACTATTTAGAATGCGATACAATATATATTCCACTTAAAAATCGTGTAAAATTTAAAACTAAACTATTTGATAAGTTAGTTGAAAAAATGAATAAGGTTAATATACCAGAAATAAAAGAATCCAAAGGAGTTACATTTGATGGAAGTACCTATTATTTATCATTTTCAAATAGCAATTATGAAATTTCAATCTACGCAGACAATCCAAATATCGATACCAAAACAAGGAACTTAGTTGAGTTTTTAGAAATTTGTGAGACAATTTCAAAACTAACTAATTACTATTATTAAATTCCTTTCAAACCGTCAATTAGCGCATCAATATCTTCTCTAGTATTATAATGACTAAACGATATTCTCAAACTTGGCTTTTTCAAATCTTCATCGTGAAGAATTTCAGCTAGCACATGTGAAGGCTTAACACTGCCGCTTTGACAGGCGCTTCCGCGAGAAACTGCAATTCCTTTCATATCCAAATTGAATAAAATCATGGCCGTTTTTTCTTCTGAAAAGGGTAGTAAAACGTTTAAAATATTGTAAAAAGTGTCTATTCCATTAATTTTAATATCGGGAAAATTAACTTTTAATTGGTTTTCACAATAGGCTTTCAATTTTGATATATAATCACGTTCAGAATTCAAATCCTTATAAGATAATTCCATTGCTTTTGCCAATCCTGCAACTTGATGCACAGCTTCAGTACCGGCACGTAAGCCTTTTTCTTGCTCGCCACCGTACAAAAATGGTTGCAAAATGATTCCTTTTTTAACGTATGCGAATCCGGCGCCTTTTGGTCCGTGAAATTTATGTGCACTGGCTACAATAAAATCTACTGGAAGTTCATGTAAATTGAATTCCATTTTACCTACAGATTGCACTGTATCACAATGAAAAAGAGCATGATGTTGCTGGCAAATTCTTCCAACTTTATCAACATCTAAAACAGTTCCAATTTCATTATTTACATGCATTAAAGTAACCAAAGTCTTCACATCTTTAGACAATAACTGAACTAAATGTGAAACATCAATTGCTCCATTTGGAAGAATATTTACAAAATCAACTTCAATTCCGTATTGTTTTTTCAAAAATCTAACAGTGTATAAAGTGGCGTGATGCTCAATTTTACTTGTGATTATTCTCTTTACTCCTAAATCTCTAACGGCACTTTTTAGAATCCAATTGGTTGCTTCGGTAGCATTAGAAGTAAATATAATTTCTTGTGCATTACATCCTAATAATTTTGCTATTGACTTTCGAGAAGTCTCTAAAACTGTTTTGGCACTTCTCCCAAAACTATGAGTTGATGAAGGATTTCCATAATCGTTTTGCATCACAACAATCATTTCGTCTATTACTTCTTGACGAATTGGCGTTGTAGCAGCATTATCTAAATATATTTTTTTCATAGCAAATTTTGAAGTGCAAAGGTAAAAATTTCAATTGCTTTTATCTGACATTTTGTTTAAAATAAACTTCGGTTGCACCCAAACCATATTTTTGATAATTGGCATCTTGAAATGAAATCATCTCGTATCGATTCAACATAAAATCCAGTTCCGCTTTCAAAACACCTTCGCCAACACCGTGAATAAAAACGATTTTCGGAATGCGATTTCTAATGGCAAATTCGATGTGTCTTTTAGCAGTTTCTGTTTGCAAACTTAGAATGTCAAAATTGTTCATTCCTTTAAAATTTTTAACCAATTTTTCAATATGCAAATCAAATTCTGGAGTACCACGTTCCAACTTATCTGACTTAAAAGTTGGTGCATTTTGCTTTTTACTTGGTGCTGAATCAATATTCTTTTTAAATAAAGTTCCACTTCCGCTAAAACTATTTAAATCATTGGTATTGTTTATCTTAATTAATTCGTTGACAAAAAATGTCATCATAAATTTATCAGTAGTTTCGATAGTTATTTCATCATTTTTAATACTAACTACTACACCATCAATTGCATCATCTAAAACCGAAACCTTATCTCCTATTTCAAATTTCTTTGTTGTCATCTTCGTTTTCTTTAGGTGGTATTTTAGACGATAATTTCATCATTCCGAACATAAATACTACAACTGAAATTACGGTAATTATTACGTTAGGTTGGGTTTTATTTTGCTCATAGAATGCAACAAAAATTGCTACAATCATCACGATAATTAAAATCTTTCTCATTTGTTTAATTTAAAATTCAAAAATAGAAAACTTAAATTAGATAGCGTGATTTTAATTTTTTATTTGTAAAATTGTACAAATCAAATACAAAAAATGGAAGATTACATGTTGCCTTGTTTATTTAAAAAAACGTTTGGTATCGATTGTGTTGGATGCGGAATGCAACGTTCGTTAAACTTTATACTTCACGGCGAATTTGAAAAAGCATTTTACATGTTTCCTGCAATTTATACTTCTATTTTATTTGCACTATCAATCGGACTTTATTTAGTTGATAAGAAACACAGCCATCATAAATTAGTTATAACTTTAGCACTTATTAATGTAACAATTATGCTGGTTTCATATACTTATAAAATGAGATTTATATTTTAACAAAAAAACAAACAGAAATGGAAAATCAAAAATTACCAAATGCAACAGCAGTTTTAGTACTCGGAATTTTATCAATACTAACTTGTATTTGTTATGGCGGCGGATTACTATTTGGGGTTATAGCGCTTGTATTAGCTGCTAAAGACATGAAAGCATACCGTTTAGCACCAGAAAACTATGACAATTACCAAAATCTAAATATTGGTAGAATTCTATCTATTATTGGTCTTGTTTTAAGTATTTTAATGATCATTATTTTTATTTGGGTTATCAGCATTATTGGAATGGATGCTTTAGGTAACGAAGATTTAGCACGAGAAAGACTCCAAGATTATTTAGGTCAATAATCTAAATTTATAGAAGTAAAAAGCCGTTTAATTTTGAATATTAAACGGCTTTTTTAATTTAATGAAAATATAATTTTACTTTTCAAATTGTTTTAATGTCGAAATAATAATAGAAACACAATCTAATAGTTGCTCTTCATTCATAACCAATGGCGGTGCAAAACGAATAATATTTCCATGAGTTGGTTTGGCTAACAATCCGTTATCACGCAAAGCCATACAAATGTTCCAAGCGGTATCACTTTCTTCGGCATCGTTGATTACAATAGCGTTTAACAAACCTTTTCCACGAACTAATGTTGCAATATTTGATGTTTTTACAAATTCACCGATTTTCTCTCTAAAGATTTTACCCAATCGACGTGCATTTTGTGATAAATTCTCTTCATTTACAACATCTAGAGCAGCAATGGCAACCGCAGCCGCAATTGGATTTCCTCCAAAAGTCGAACCGTGTTGTCCTGGTTTTATCACATTCATGATGTAGTCGTTAGCCAAAACTGCCGAAACTGGATAAGCGCCACCTGAAAGTGCTTTACCTAAAATTAAAATATCTGGAGCTACATAAGTTGCTTGTTTTTCGCACGCATTTTCGCACGTACAATTGCCACAAACAGCCAAAATCGAACCAGTTCTTGCAATTCCGGTTTGAACCTCATCGGCAATAAATAAAACATTATTTGCTTCACAAAGTGCTTTCGCTTTCGCCAAATAATCTTCTGCTGGTGTGTAAACTCCTGCTTCGCCTTGAATGGGTTCTACAAGAAATCCTGCTATATTTTTAGTTGATTTAAGAACGTTTTCCAATGCTTCGATGTCATCGTAAGGAATTTTGATAAATCCTGCTGTGTATGGACCGAAATTCTTTCTAGCATTTTCATCATTTGAAAACGAAATTATTGTAGTGGTTCTTCCATGAAAATTTCCGTCACAAACGATTATTTGTGCTTCATTTTCGGGAATTCCTTTTTTCTCGTACGCCCATTTTCTACATAACTTCAAAGCAGTTTCAACAGCTTCGGCACCAGTATTCATTGGAAGTACTTTATCGAATCCGAAATATTTTGTAATATATTCTTCGTAAACTCCTAATTTATCATTGTAAAATGCTCTAGAAGTTAACGTTAACGTTTGTGCTTGTTCTATCATTGCACCAACAATTTTTGGATGACAATGTCCTTGATTTACTGCTGAATATGCCGAAAGGAAATCGTAGTATTTTTTACCTTCAACATCCCAAACATAAACACCTTCACCTTTACTCAAAACTACTGGTAACGGATGATAATTGTGTGCTCCGTATTTATTTTCTAATGAAATAATTTCCTCAGAGCCGATTTTTTCTAAAACTGACATAATTTTACGTTTTGTAATCTGACCTCACTTCAGATTATTTTTAAAATATCAACCTGTCTGCCGACAGGCACGATTCCTTCTTGTGGAGAGAAATCATCCATTATTGGCAAAATTACAAAAAAAGACATTCAAAATTCCAATTACAAAACTAAATAACTTGAGTTCAACACTAGTTAAAATAAAATCCGACACGAATTACACGAATTTTCACGAACTTTAACTAGCCAATTACACGAATTGAATCTGATAAATCTGATTTTAATTTGTGTAATTTAAAACATTCTAATTTGTGTAAATTTGTGTAATTCGTGTGAAAATCATTTTTTAATTTGATTTTGAAAATAAAAAAACCTCAAATCAATAAAGAAATGAGGTTATAGATAGTTGTTTTTGAATATTATACTAAAGTTGCAGTAGAAGTAATTTCGGTATTGAATAATTTAGAAATCGGACAGTTTTCCTCTGCTTTAGTAACAAATGCTTGAAAATCGTCGTTAGAAATTCCCGGAATTGTTGCATTAACCGTCAAGTGTGAACCCACAATAGTTCCAGCTTCAAGATTGATAACACATTTAGTTTCGATATTTTCAACTGTAAACCCAACTTCGGTTAAAAAGGCTGATAGTTGCATTGTAAAACAACCTGCATGAGCCGCAGCAACCAATTCTTCGGGATTGGTACCAACGCCGTCTTCAAAACGAGAGTTGAATGAATATTGTGTATTGTTTAAAGTAGTACTTTGTGTAGTCAAGCTTCCTTTTCCTTCTTTTACGGAACCTTTCCAAACGGCAGTGGCATTTCTTTTCATAATTGTTGTGTTTTAATTTTTATCAAATTTAGAAAATCAGGTTGAATTGAATGTTATATAATTATTGTTATTTGTAATAAAACGATAGTTTTTATCTTTTTGGAAACACTGTTTTTTTTAAACACATAGAAACATAGAAAGAAACTTAATAAAGTCGCTTCGCAAATTGAAGAAAACAGAGTTGTTTGAGCTACACAACTTTACTTTATGCTTTTGTCATTCCGTTGGAATCTCTTTGGTTTTCAATAATCAATTGGAATTTTTTAATTACTTTATTTTTTTAAACACATAGAAACATAGAAAAAATCTTAATAGAAGTCGCTTCGCTAATTGAAGAAAACAGAGTTGTTCAAAGACCATTCTTGATTTTAGAGTTTGTCATTTCGACAAAGGAGAAATCACATTATCCAAATAACTAAAGAAAATCAACTTTATGTGATTTCTCCCAAAAGGTCGAAATGACAAAAAAATTACTCAAACATCTCAAGTAATTTAGTAACGGTATTCCAATTGCGCATTGTTGCGGTAACGTTGAGTTTTTTCTCAATGTATTTTTGATCCAAACGTGTTTTTCCTGCGCCGATGTCATATTTAATAAAGATTCTATTGCCATCGATTACGGCTTCGTCGGGTTTGAATTGACTGATTTTTAATTCGTTTATGGCGGAACTTGGCAATTCTTTAGAAATAAAAGCAACATACAATTTCTTGGTATCAACGTTTTTTTCTTTCAAGAACGGATTATTTTTAAAACACAATTCCAAATCGTTTTTACCAATTACAATCGTGGGAACATCATGCCCAAAAGTCTTGAAAATTTCTTGTTTGATTTTGAAACCAACTCCAAAAGTGCTTTCTTCCTCGGTTTCTACAAACACATTTCCCGATTGGATGTATGTTACTACATTGCTAAACCCAATGGCTTCGAGTGTGGTTTTTAAAGCCTCCATTTTTATCATGTTGTGACCGGATACGTTTATTCCGCGGAGTAGTGCTAAGTGTTTCATATTTATTAAATAATCTGCTAAATTATATTTTTTTCTTAAACATTCTTGTAAAACAATTCAAACGCTTATTTTTGCCACATGGGAAAGAAGATAACAAACAAAGCTATATTTGAAAATGTAACCGTTCTTGATGCTGGAGCCAAAGGCGTTTCGGTGGCAAAAGCTCCTGAAGGTCAAGTGATTTTTATACCAAATGTAGTTCCTGGCGATGTGGTGGATGTGCAAACATTTAAGAAACGTAAGTCATATTATGAAGGAAAAGCAATAAAATTTCATAGTTTTTCTGAAAATCGTGTCGAGCCGGTTTGTGAGCATTTTGGTGCTTGTGGCGGTTGCAAATGGCAAAACATGAAGTACGAACAGCAATTGTTTTACAAAAATAATGAAGTGTTCAATAACTTAAAACGCATCGGGAAAATTGAATTGCCAACTTTTGAACCTATTTTAGGTTCGGAAAAACAATTTTTTTACAGAAATAAAATGGAATTTGGGTTTTCGGATACGCGTTGGTTGAACGAAACTGAAATTCAAAGTGACGACCAAACGCTGAGCAAAAAACCGGCTTTGGGTTTTCATATTCCGAGAATGTGGGACAAAATTTTGGATATTTCTAAATGTCATTTGCAAGAAGATCCATCGAACGACATTCGTAATTCGATTAAAGAATTTGCCGAGAAAAATGGCATGACGTTCTTTAATGCAAGAAATCATGAAGGTTTGTTACGCACATTAATGATTCGTACCGCTTCGACTGGCGAGATTATGGTTTTGATTCAGTTTTTTGAAAACGATAAAGCCAATCGGGAATTATTAATGAATTTTATTCACGAGAAATTTCCGCAAATTACGTCATTGCAATATGTGATTAATAGCAAAGCAAACGATACTTTATACGATCAAGATATTAAATTATATAAAGGAAGAGATTATATTTTGGAAGAAATGGAAGGTTTGAAATTTTCTATCAACGCCAAATCATTTTACCAAACGAATTCCGATCAAGCGTATGAATTATACAAAATTACTAGGGATTTTGCTGGATTGACTGGCAATGAAGTAGTATATGATTTATATACTGGAACTGGAACTATTGCGCAGTTTGTATCTAAAAAAGCTAAAAAAGTAATTGGTGTTGAAGCCGTTCCAGAAGCGATTGCAGATGCAAAAGAAAATGCAAAACGTAATGAAATTACCAATTGTGAATTTTATGTAGGTGATATGAAAAACGTGTTCAACGACGATTTCATCAACCAACACGGAATGCCCGATGTAATTATCACCGATCCGCCAAGAGACGGAATGCACAAAGATGTGGTAGCGCAATTGCTGAAAATTGGTGCTCAAAAAATTGTTTATGTGAGTTGTAACTCGGCTACACAAGCGCGAGATTTGGCTTTACTAGACGAAATGTATCAAGTAACTCGTGTGCGACCTGTAGATATGTTTCCGCAGACGCATCATGTGGAAAATGTTGTACTTTTGGAGAGAAAATAGTATTCAGTTGGCAGTTTTCAGTTAGCAGTTATGCAAACTGAATACCGAACACTAAATACGGAACACTGAATTTATTTATGAAAAAAATACTTTTATTACTACTAATTGCCGTTTCATTCTCGGGTTGTGAGAAAGATGATATTTGCGATGCGGCTACGTCAACTACTCCAAGATTGGTGATAGAATGTTATGAATTTGGTGCAATAACTCCAACAGATAAATCAGTTAATAAACTTAAAGCGGTTGCGAGCGGACAAATTGATGGAGTAATTTTTGATTCGACTTTAACCGATGCTTCAAAATATTTATTTAATGGTAAAAAAATACTATTACCCTTAAAAGTTACTGGAATTTCTGGTGTTGAAACAACTATAACTTATGATTTAACTTTAAATTTTGGTGAAGCAACTGCAAACACAGATACTTTAACAATTAAATATTTTCAAAATAATATATATGTTTCGCGTGCCTGCGGTTATAAAACGTTATTTGATTTATCGAGTACAGATGCTGATATACTTGTTCCTGCCTCTGATAATTGGATAAAAGTTATACAAATAGTAAAATCTAATCTTGAAAATGAAAATGAAATCCATGTTAAAATATACTTTTAGTTTATTGTTTGTTTTGGTTTCGTTTTTGACACAAGCTCAAGAAGTAAAAGCAAAAGATTCAACCACCATTAAAAAAGATACTGTCAAACCAAAAACAGAACGTTATGGATTGCGACTAGGTGTTGATTTATTCAAATTATCGCGTTCGTTTTACGAAAAAGATTATCGTGGTTTAGAGCTGGTAGGCGATTTTAAAGTAACCAGAAAACATTATATAGCTGCAGAAATTGGTAACGAAAATAAAACCGTTGATGATGCTAAATTAAATTTCACCACTAAAGGAACCTATCTAAAAGCAGGATTTGATTACAATGCTTATGAGAACTGGCTTGGTATGAACAACATGATTTATGTCGGTTTACGTTATGGAGTTAGTTCGTTTTCTCAAACGTTGAACAGTTATTCAGTTTACAATCCGAATCCTTATTTTGGCGAATCTCCAACAATTCAAGTGGCCCAAAAATACGACGGATTATCAGCACAATGGATAGAAGTTGTTGCTGGTTTAAAAGCTGAAATTGTTACAAATCTTTATGTTGGATTCAGTGTTCGGTTAAATAATTTAATTTCAAATAAAGTTCCTGAAGGATTTGATAACCTTTACATTCCGGGTTTTAATAGAACATACGGCGGAAATTTCGGAGCTGGTTTTAATTACACCGTTTCCTATTTTATTCCTATCTACAAAACTATTTTGAAACCCAAAGAAAAGAAAGTAGAAAAGAAAAAATAGTTACTTTATTTCTTTTGCACCTTTTACAAAAATCCATTTCATGAACAATTTTTCGCCTTCTTTAGTGCGGATGGCTTGAAATTTTGGTGCTAAAATTGTTCCAATTACAAAAGCTGTTATCGGAATCCAAATTCCTTTAATGCTCGTGTATGTTAATATGACTTGCAATTGCAAAAAGAAAGCCGCAAAGCTTAAAAGATTATATAAAAATGATTTTGTTGTTTTAGACATGGCTTTTGTTATATTGTAAATTCTGTTTTCAGTAATCTGCTAACTGCCTTCAGTAATTTGAAATTTTGTTCTTTTACTTCCTTCGTACATTTCATATTTAACTAATCTGGCTTCCAAACTTCCGTTAAATAATTTGATTTTTCGAGATGGTTTTAGTCCAACAAATTTTAGAGCTTCTAAATTTGCAGTGATAAACCACGCTTGAGTTCCTGGATAACTTTGCTTCATCGTGTCGCCCATTTCTCTGTAAAAACGTTCCAAATCAATATCCAAACGTTCACCGTAAGGCGGATTAAAAATCATTTGTAACGGACCAGAAGTTTCTTTTTTAGAATCGAAAAAATTGGCGTGAGATACAGTTATGTATTCATCTAAATTGGCGTTTTTGATGTTGGCTTTGGCTTTTTCGACAGCACTTGGCGCTTTATCAAATCCGGTAATTGTATATCTAAATTCGCGCGTTCTTTTCAATAACGCATCAATAATTTGGTCGAATAAATCGTTGTCCCAATCATTCCATTTTTCAAATGCGAATTCTTTTCGGTTAATATTTGCAGGAATATTACAAGCAATCATAGCCGCTTCTGCCAAAATAGTTCCCGAACCACACATTGGATCTAGAAAATCAGATTTTCCTTCCCAACCAGACAATAAAAGCATTCCTGCTGCTAAAACTTCGTTTATTGGTGCAATATTCGTTGCAGTTCGATAACCACGATGGTGCAATGAGGCTCCAGAAGTATCCAGTGCAATCGAAACTTGGTCTTTATCAATGTGAATATTAATTCTTAAATCGGGAAAATCCTTATCAACACTTGGACGAACACCAGTTTTTTCACGAAATTGATCTACAATTGCATCTTTAGCTTTTTGGGAAACGAATTGCGAATGTTTAAAATAATCCGAATGAATTGTGGTATCAATAACAAAGGTTTGATTGGCATTCAAATACTTGCTCCAATCAATTCCTTGAATTCCTTTGTACAATAAAGCATCGGTTTTAGCTCTGAAATAATAAATTGGTTTTAAGATTTTTAAAGCCGTTCGCAATGATAAATTGGCTTTGTACATGAAACCTTTATCACCTTTAAAGCCAACCATTCGAGTTCCTATTTCAACCTCTTGTGCGCCTAAAACTTTTAATTCTTGTGCTAGTATTTCTTCAAAACCAAAGAAGGTTTTGGCAATCATTTTAAAATTTTCCATTATATGCTGAATTTATTTCAGTATCTTTTCAATTAAAATTGATATTTCAATTACAATTTCAATAATTAACAAAATCCCAAACTTGGGATAACTTGTGCAAAAATACACTAAATTTGCAGGATTAGAATTTTATGAACAAGAATTAATGTCAGAATTAGATAAATCCGAAACGCACAACCCAAAACTCGCAACTAATAATTGGTTTGCTTCATGGTTTGATACGCGTTATTACCACATATTATACAAAGACCGAAATTATCGTGAAGCCCAAATTTTCATGGATAATCTAACTCACTATTTGAATCTACCTGAAAAAGCCAAAGTTTTAGATTTGGCTTGTGGAAAAGGACGACATTCTATTTACCTAAATCAGTTGGGTTTTGATGTTATTGGTGCTGATTTATCTGAGAACAGTATTGCCGAAGCCAATAAAAATGCAAACGCTACTTTACATTTTGAAGTGCACGATATGCGCGAACCATTCGAAGCCAAATTTGATGCTATTTTTAATTTATTTACTAGTTTCGGATATTTTGAAAATGATGCTGATAATCTAAAAACATTGGTTGCTATTAAAAATAGTTTATCTGAATACGGCTTTGCAGTGATTGACTTTATGAATTCAAATCAAGTAATTGCTAATTTGGTGCCCGAAGAAATTAAAACCGTGGACGAAATTGATTTTCATATCAAGCGCTACGTTAAAGACAATCACATTTGTAAAGAAATTGACTTTGAAGATAAAGGTGAAAAGTATCATTTTACTGAAAAAGTCAAAGCACTAACATTAGATGATTTTCAAGACATTATGAACGAAGCAGGAATTTATTTATTAGATACTTTTGGCGATTATAAATTAAAAAAATACCATAAGAATACTAGCGAACGATTGATTATGATTTTCAAATAAATCCATCGACAAACTCAGAACGAGAATAGAATAAAGAATTGACTTTAAAAAAATGAACTACATATTACCTTTATTATCAGTACTTATTGGATTTTTAATTGCGCTTTGGTTGCAACCTAAAGCAAAAAAGAATTTAAAATTGCTATTGGCATTTAGTGGTTCGTTTTTACTTTCATTAACTGTAATGCATTTGCTTCCTGATGTGTATGCAAGCGGAAATTCTAACGTTGGAATTTTCATAATGCTTGGGATTTTATTTCAAATTATATTAGAATTTTTCTCAAAAGGTGCCGAGCATGGACACGTTCACGGACACGACAAAATGACTCAAATGCCATGGTTGCTGTTCATAAGTTTGTGTATTCACGCTTTTTTAGAAGGTTTTCCAGTAAGTAAGCATCATGATTTAGCACTCGGAATTGCTATTCATCACTTACCTATTGCAATTATTTTAACAATGTTTTTTGTGAGTGCTCAATTAAATAAAGTTGCTTTAACAGCATTCATGTTAACTTTTGCAATAATGACGCCACTCGGTACAATAGTTTCTGAAAACTTGCCATTACTCAACAATTATTACAACGAAATTACTGCCGTTGTAATCGGAATTTTATTCCATATTTCCTCTACAATTATCTTTGAAAGTAGCGAAGGTCACAAATTCAATATTGCTAAAATTTCGATGATTATTTTAGGAATTGGATTGGCTTATTTTTTGTAGCCGAGAAGACATCAAGTCCCAAAGTTTTTATTTCTTGATTTTACTTTTCTATGAGATAATTTATTAAATTTGTTTTTTCATAATCTCCGTGACTTAGCGCCTTCGTGGCAAAACAATATGAACTTCACCAAAACTACCGAACAATCCTCCAAATATGAACATTTAGAACAAATGTCAGTTGCCGATTTGTTATCTAATATCAATAACGAAGACAAAACAGTACCGTTAGCAGTTGAAAAAGTGTTGCCACAAATTGAAACTTTGGTTACTAAAGTGGTCGAAAAAATGAAACTTGGTGGCAGACTTTTTTATATTGGAGCCGGAACTTCTGGACGATTGGGAATTGTAGATGCATCTGAATGTCCGCCAACTTTTGGAGTGCCATTCGATTTAGTAAACGGAATTATTGCCGGTGGCGATAAAGCAATTCGCAGAGCCGTTGAAAATGCTGAAGATAATACGACACAAGCTTGGATTGATTTGCAAGAACAAAATATTGGTGCAAATGACGTTGTAATCGGGATTGCAGCTTCTGGCACTACACCTTATGTAATTGAAGGTTTGAAGAAATGTAACGAAAATAATAATATTACAGGCTGTATTACTTGCAATGAAGGAAGTCCGTTGGCAGTAACAGCTCAATTTCCGATTGAAGTTGTAGTCGGTCCAGAATTTGTTACTGGAAGTTCACGAATGAAAGCTGGAACGGCCCAGAAATTAGTATTGAACATGATTTCTACGGCAACCATGATCCAACTCGGAAAAGTAAAAGGCAACAAAATGGTTGACATGCAATTGAGCAACGATAAGCTTGTTGATCGTGGTGTGAAAATGATTATGAGCGAAATTTCAGTAGATTATGATAAAGCAAGTTCTTTACTAAAGGAGTTTGGTAACGTTAGAAAAGCTGTTGATGGTTTTAATAATAATGATTGATTTCATAGTAAATGATAGGTATTTTATTCTAAAACTAATTTTTGGGTTAGCCTCCTTATTTTTAGGAGTATACCAAAATTTTAAAATAGATTTTACACGAAAAAATGGCATTTTAGTGAGTGGTAAAATCATAAATTATTTTGAAAAAATTGATGAATTATCAGATTATCAAAAGAAATATTATTATCCAATAATTGAATTTAAAGATTCAAATGATGTTGAAAGAAAAATTATAGATTATTCATTTGGTACAACTATAAAACCAAAAAAAATACTTCCACACAAAATAAATTTATATTACATCCAAAAAAACGAACAACTTGAAATTATTACCGAAAATAATTGGAATAATTTTGTACCAATGTTATTTTTGATAATCGGAATAATTGTAACTTTAACCACATTATTTTATCATTTTTACAAATAACTCAAATCTATGAAATACATAATCACAAGCTTACTTCTACTTTTAGGACTGCAATCTTTCTCACAAGAAATCAAATTTGAAAACGGAAAATTCTATAAAGATGGACTTCAAATTTCAACTTTTGAAACCACGCAATTATTAGTAACCAACTATAAAGCACTTTCACGATTCAAAAAAGGAAAGAGTAAAGAATCACTTGGTTTTATGCTAACCGGAATTGGTGCCGCTTTAATAACCGTTGATTTAGTAAAAGGATTGGTTTCTGATGTACAATATCCATCGGCTTTGACTTATGTTGGTGTTGGTTTTGTAGCCGTTTCGATTCCGATTTTATCCGGTAGAAATAAAAAAATTAGAGAAGGAATTAATTTTTATAACGATGGATTGAAAACTACTGGGCAAGTGAATTCTGATTTACAAGTGAGTGTGATTTCTAATCAAAATGGATACGGTTTCCGAATAAATTTTTAAAAATGGCAACCAACAAAGACTTATTAGCTAAAGGTGTAAAATATTTATTTGGGGCTTTACCACTCATGTTTATTGGACCTTACATTGTCACTTTAGGCTTTATGAACAAAGGTTCTTGGGCGATGTATGTTTTTTTAGGCATCGGAATTCCTATGACAATTCTCTCGATGTTTCTAGCTTTTAAAGGATTGAATTTAATGATAAAAGCACTGTTTGATGGAAATCAATAACTTCTATTTAGAAAGTGTTAAAAAGCAATTTCTCTATTACAAAATGTTGGGAGAAAAAGCCATGCAGCAACTACAACCCGAACAATTATTTGTTTCTTTTAATGACGATACCAATTCAATAGCTACAATTGTGCAACATCTTTCAGGTAATATGCTTTCGCGTTGGACGGATTTTTTATCTTCCGATGGTGAAAAAGAATGGCGCAACCGCGACGCAGAATTTGAGCCAATTTTAGATTCAAGAGAAGTCCTTTTAAAATCTTGGAATGCCGGTTGGAATTGCTTTTTTGATGCTTTGAATTCTTTATCACCAGAACAACTTTCAACCGTAATATACATTCGAAATGAAGGTCACACTGTTGTAGAAGCAATAAATCGGCAATTAGCACATTATCCATATCATATTGGACAAATTGTTTTTTATGCCAAAATGTTAAAACACGAAGAATGGAATAATTTATCAATTCCAAAAAATAAATCTGATTCCTACAACAACGATAAATTCGCTAAAGAAAAAAGCATCAAGAATTTTACTGATGATGAGTTAAATAAATTACAATAACAAAAAATCAATTTCAATGTCAATATCAACCTCTAAATATCCAAGTTTTATTTTATTTTTTTTCATTTTGATTTCCTGCCAAAAGCAACCTGATTGCAATCCTAAAGAATTCAAAACAGGAAAATTTGAATTCATTCAAGAAGTAAATGGTAAAAAAGAAATTACCACATTCGAACGTACAGAAAAATTACAAATCGAAACTTACAAGGGCAGAACCGATACTGCTTCTGTACGTTGGGTAAACGATTATGAATTTATTTTACAAAAATTACATCCTAGAAATATGGCAGAACAAAAAGCAATTTCAATGCGATTCTTAACAACTAAAGGAAAAACGTATACCTTTGAATTTTCATTCGTAGGCGAATCAAAAAAACAAATCGGAACTGTAACAAAAATCAATTAATTACGTAAAACTACTTTACAAATTATAATATATACCAACTAATGACAGAATTAATCACCAATCCCAATGCTTGGATAGCACTATTAACACTTACTTTTTTAGAAATCATTTTAGGAATCGACAACATCGTTTTCTTATCCATAGTTTCAGGAAAACTTAAAGAAGAAGATCAACCCAAAGCCAGAAGAATTGGACTAACATTAGCAATGGTTTTTCGAATCATATTGTTATTCGGAATTACTTGGGTATTGAGTTTACAAAAAACCTTAATTCATATCAATTGGGGATTTTTTGAAGCTCATATTACTGGTCAAAGCATTATTATTTTTGGTGGTGGTTTGTTCTTACTTTACAAATCGGTTTCTGAAATTCACCACAAAATGGAAGGCGAAGAAGAAGGAACTAATGCAAAATCAGCATCAGGTTTATCCGCGGCAATATTGCAAATTGCATTATTAAACATTGTCTTTTCATTCGATAGTATTTTAACTGCAATCGGAATGATTAGCATGAAATCGCCAGCCGAAGGCGGATTTGGATACGAAGGCGCACTAATAATTATGATATTATCAATTATAATTTCAATCGGTATTATGATGATTTTTGCTGGACCAGTTTCTAAATTTGTAAACGAACATCCAACAATACAAATTCTCGGTTTATCATTTCTAATCCTAATTGGAGTAATGCTTCTTGCCGAAGGTTCGCACTTAGCACACTTCCGTTTTGGCAATGATACCGAAGTTTCAAGCATTCCAAAAGGTTATTTGTATTTCTCTATTTTCTTCTCGCTTTTTGTGGAATTCTTAAACATCAAAATGCGCAAAAATAACAAAGGCGTAAAACTTCATAACAACGAAATTGTAGATGAAAAATTGAAAGATGATGATGTTACCAACTAAGTTTTATTACAATTTTCAGGAGCGAATCGTTAATGATTTATCAGTTTAGGTAAATCCTGCTTTCCATTTCAATAAAAAATGTCCCGAAACAATCGGGACATTTTTATTTCCATTACAAACGAAGTTCACTGAACTCCTATGAAAATAAACTTTAAGTGAAGTAATCAGGGCTAAATAGATTTTGTATTGATTATAATTTAAAATTTCTAAGACAATCCAGTAATCTTCCCATCATTATCAATGTCAATTCGCTCCGCATTCGGCACCATTGGCAAACCTGGCATTCGCATAACATCACCAAGCAACGGAACAATAAATCCAGCACCACTGGCAATTTCAAATTCACGAACAGTAATAGTGAAATCTGTAGGACGACCTATTATCTTTTCATTATCCGAAAAGCTTGCAGGTGTTTTTGCCATACAAATTGAAAAATCATTAAACCCCAAATCGTTAATCATTTTCAATTGTGATTTAGATTTTGGAGAAAACTCAACTGAGTTGGCTCCATAAATTTCTTTTGCAACCGTATTTATTTTGTGTTCAATAGAATCGGTTGTAACATATAAAGGTTTGTAATTTGCATTATTTTTATTGATTTCTTCCACTACTTTTTCAGCTAATGCAGCCGAGCCTTTTCCACCATCAACAAATGCAGTACTAACAATTGCTGTAACACCTTTTGCTAAACACAATTCTTTCAATTTATCATATTCTGCTTGCGTATCATCCGGAAAAGCATTTATAGTAACCACTGGATTAATACCAAACTTTTGAATGTTTTCAATGTGCTTTTCTAAGTTGCAAAATCCTTTTTCAATTGCAGCTACGTTTTCAGTTTTAAAATCTTCTGAATTCAATCCAGCATGATGCTTAATTGCTCGAACCGTTGCAACTAAAACCACTGCGTCAGGTTTCAATCCGCTTTGTCCACATTTTATATGAAAGAATTTTTCGGCACCTAAATCGGCACCAAATCCTGCTTCAGTAACTACATAATCACCAAGAGAAAGTCCCATTTTAGTAGCAATTACAGTATTCGTTCCTTGTGCAATACTTGCAAATGGTCCACCGTGAAGAATCGCAGGATTACCTTCTAAAGTTTGTACTAGATTTGGTTTCAAAGCATCTTTTAGTAAAACTGCCATTGCTCCTACTACTTTCAAATCACGAGCGAAAATAGCTTTTCCATCAAAAGTTTTTCCAACAAAAATATTTCCTAATCGCAATTTCAAATCTTCCAAATCTTTCGACAAACATAAAATCGCCATAACTTCGGAAGCTGGAGTAATATTGAAACCATCTTCACGCATCGTTCCGTTAGCTTTAGCTCCAACCCCAATAATTATTTGGCGTAGCGAACGATCATTCATGTCCATAACTCGTTTCCAAGCAATTGATTTTGGATCTAAATTCAAAGAAAACTTCGGATTTTGAAGATTGTTATCAATCACAGCCGACAATAAATTATTCGCTTTTTCAATCGCTGAAAAATCACCAGTAAAATGCAAATTAATATCTTCCATCGGAACTACTTGAGCATAACCGCCACCGGCAGCACCACCTTTCAAACCAAAAACTGGTCCGAGTGAAGGTTCACGTAAAACTCCAATAGCTTTTTTACCAATGTAATTCAAACCGTCAGTCAAACCAATAGACATGGTGGTCTTGCCTTCACCATATTTAGTTGGCGACATAGCCGAAACCAAAATCAGTTTTCCTTTTGGATTTTCAGATTGTAATACTAAAGGTAATTTGGCTTTATACTTTCCGTAATATTCTAAATCGTCTTCTTGAATGTTTATTTTATTGGCAATTACTCTAATGTGTTGCATGGTAGCATTTTGAGCAATTTCAATATCGGATGGAAATGTTGACATTAATATTTTAGTATAAATTGAAATAAAAATTAGTTGAGTTTTATAATTAAAAAATGATATCAATCAAATAAGAAATAGATAAATCACAAGCTATTTTGTTTTTTTGATAAAATAAAATTAATCTCATTACGATTCTTAAAAATGGTTTTTGATAAGTAAAGACTCGTTCCTACATCAAATTTAAGAATTACTCCTTTACTAGTTTCTTGGATATTCTTTAATCCATTCCATATTATTTGCCCATTTGAAAAAGGACCAAAATGAATTAAGTAATCGTCGTAAAACTCGATTTTAATATTTTCTCCTACAACTTTACTTTTTAAACGAGCATTTATCCATTTCTTTTTTTCATTGTAGAACTTTATAAGTTCATAAAATCCAAATAAGATAAATATAAATGGTAAAAATTTTAGTTTTTCGTTGTTAATGATAAAATAAATCACAATTCCAAAAACCACCAACAATGTTGCGAAAAAAGGTTCCCACTTTTTTAATTTATATGTTGATATCATCTCATCATAAGCCTCTTCATAATATTCTTTGCTTGTCTTGAACTCAATTTTAAAATTCATTTATTATGCATGTTAATAATTGAAAAACTACTCTAAACTCAACGTAATTTGTCCATCATCGTCTAATTCAGTTTGAATATTCTCAGAAACACTATCTTCACCTGAAACTTCAACTTCAATTGGTGCTTCCTCTTCTGGCTCTTCATAAGGTAACGATTCCAACAAATTCACTTGCTTTAGTTTATCAGAAGTCAGTTGATTTCCAATAGCTTTGATGCCTTTTACGGCAATAAATTCTTCTAAATTTATGGTTTGATTTTCTTTTTGAACGCCTTTCACTTTTGCAAAAACAATTTCAGCCACTGGTCGCCAATCGGTGGAAACAATTTCCAATTGCGATTTCTCGTGTTCGGTGATGAAAATTTCTTCTTTATTTTCGTTTTCAACTAAAAATCTTTTAATAAAATAACGTTCTTTTTCACCATCGTAGTAAATAGTTGAAATTGGTTTTTTCGGATTCCATTTTTCCATAACAATAATGTCTTCGTCAAAATGGGTTGTCAATTCAGGAATAATAGTTTTCAGTTTTCCTGATTGATTGATGATTAACAATCGATCATTTGGACGGAATTCACCAAGTAATTCACCTCGTCCATCAACATTCAAACGTTGAACCGTATCGTCAAACCACACTTTTCTCGGACGCAAAGTTGAAATTCCTTTCTCTTTCAATTCAATTTTCTTGATTGGATATTTGGTAACCGTATTTCCACGAGAAGCACGACCTTTTATGGCAATATCTGTGAAATCTAAATCCCATTTTAGTTTTTTAACACTTCCAACTTGTCTTAATAATATCGTTACAACCTCAGCTTCACCATTTGGATTTGCTGAGAAATATAAGGTTTGTGAACCTGGTTTTTCTTGCGTTAAATCGTAAAATTTATCGCGAGTAACACCAGAAACATTGAAACGTTTGATAAATGTAGAACCATTTTTTCCATCACGATAAATCATGTTGTAAATGGTTCGTTTATCATTTTTATCAAAAACAGCAATGTGAATGATGTCTTTTCCAACGAATTTCTTATCATCAACTTTGGCAATCATCATTTTTCCGTCACGCAAGAAGACGATAACATCATCAATATCAGAACAATCGGCAACGTATTCGTCTTTTTTCAAACCTGTTCCAAAGAAACCTTCTTCTTTGTTTACATACAATTTTGTGTTTCTTAAAACTACTTTGGTTGCTTCTATATTTTCAAAACTTCTCAATTCGGTTTGACGTTCGCGACCTTTTCCGTATTTCTCTTTTAAACGTGTAAAATAATCAATTGCAAAATCAATTAGGTTTGCCAAATGATGTTTCACTTCTTCCATTTCGGCTTCCAATTTAGAAATTACATCATCTGCTTTATCAGAGTCGAAACGTGTAATACGAATCATCGGAATTTGAGTCAGTTTCTGCAAATCGTCGTCATTAATTTCTCTTACAAATGATTTTTCAAACGGTTTAAATGCCTTATACATATATTCGTAAAGCGCTTCTCTATCAGAATACAATTTGAAATCAATGTACATTTCTTCACGAATAAAAATCTTTTCTAAAGTTGAAAAATGCCATTTATTTTGCAATTCATCCAATTGAATTTCTAGCTCTTGACGCAATAAATCCACAGTTCGTTCTGTAGAAATTTTCAACATATGTGAAACGCCAACAAAAAGAGGTTTGTTATCTTCAATCACACAACCCAATGGCGCAACTGATGTTTCGCAAGCCGTGAAAGCGTACAAAGCATCAATCATTTTATCGGGAGAAACGCCTGGAAATAAGTGAATTAAAATCTCAACTTCGGCAGCCGTATTATCTTCAATTTTCTTGATTTTGATTTTACCTTTTTCATTGGCTTTCAAAATACTATCAATCAACGTTGTTGTATTTGTAGAAAACGGAATTTGAGTAATCACCAATGTTTGCTTGTCCAATTGCGAAATTTTGGCACGAACACGAACACGTCCGCCACGCAAACCATCGTTATAATTAGAAACATCGGCAATTCCAGCCGTTTGAAAATCAGGATAAATGGTAAACGGTTTTCCTTTCAGAATTTTTATAGAAGCATCAATTAATTCATTAAAATTGTGAGGCAAGACTTTAGTTGAAAGTCCAACTGCAATTCCTTCAGCACCTTGAGCCAAAAGCAATGGAAACTTTACAGGTAGATTGTTAGGTTCGGCACGACGACCATCATACGACATTCCCCAATCGGTAATTTTTGGCGAATACAACACTTCTAAAGCAAATTTTGAAAGTCGAGCTTCAATATATCTCGAAGCCGCTGCGCTATCGCCGGTTAGAATATTTCCCCAGTTTCCTTGACAATCAATCAACAATTCTTTCTGACCAATTTGCACCATTGCGTCTCCAATACTCGCATCTCCGTGTGGATGATACTGCATGGTGTGACCAACGACATTCGCAACTTTGTTGTAACGACCATCATCCAACTCTTTCAGCGAGTGCATAATACGACGTTGTACAGGTTTAAAACCATCTTCAATAGCAGGCACGGCACGCTCCAAAATCACATAAGAAGCGTAATCCAAAAACCAATCTTTGTACATTCCTGTAACTTTGGTAATGGTGTCTTCTGGATTTTCGTCGTTTTCGTAGAAATGATTTCCTGTAGAAACTATATCGTCAAAACCTTCATCGATTGCGTCGTCGTTGGTTCCGGTTTCTTCTTGAAAATCGTCTTCTGGAATTATGTTGTCTTCTTCTTCGTCTTTCATAGGAAGGTTTAAAAGTTTAAGGTTTAGAAGTTTAAAAGTGTGGCCTACTAAACTTTAAATTTTACATTTAATTTAATTTTTAATTACTGAAAACTAGCAACTTATTTCTCCACCAATTCCTTATCCAATTCCACTTTCAAATTATTGATAATAAAAATCTGTCTATCTGGTGTATTTTTACCCATGTAAAACTCTAACAACGTTTCAATCGATGTCGCTTTATCTAACATTACTGGATCTAATCGAATGCTTTCACCAATGAAATTCTTGAACTCATCGGGTGAAATTTCTCCCAATCCTTTGAATCGCGTGATTTCTGGTTTTGGTTTTAGTTTTTCGATGGCATCTTTTCGTTCATCGTCGGAATAGCAATAGATGGTTTCTTTTTTATTTCTGACACGGAATAACGGTGTTTGCAAAATATACAAATGTCCTTCTTTAATCATTTCTGGAAAAAATTGAAGGAAAAAGGTAATCAATAACAATCGAATATGCATTCCATCGACATCGGCATCGGTGGCGATTACAATATTGTTATAACGCAAATCTTCTATCGATTCTTCAATATCTAAAGCCGCTTGAAGCAAATTGAACTCTTCGTTTTCGTACACGATTTTCTTCGACATTCCATAGGAATTCAAAGGTTTACCACGTAAACTGAAAACGGCTTGTGTATTCACATCACGGCTTTTGGTAATCGAACCCGAAGCGGAATCTCCTTCGGTAATAAAAAGTGTGCTTTCTAAATAACGAGGATTTTTAACATCGGTTAAATGCACTCTACAATCACGCAACTTTTTATTGTGCAAACTCGATTTTTTAGCTCTGTCTTTCGCTAATTTTCTAATTCCAGAAAGTTCTTTTCGTTCGCGTTCGGCTTGTAAAATCTTACGCAAAAGCAAATCGGCAACTTCGGGATTTTTATGTAGAAAATTATCAAGTTTTGTCGTGATAAAATCGTGAATAAAAGTACGAACCGTTGGACCATTCGGACCAATATCATTCGAACCCAATTTGGTTTTGGTTTGTGATTCGAAAACTGGCTCTTCCACTTTAATAGAAACTGCAGAAACAATTGATTTACGAATATCCGAAGCTTCAAAACCTTTGTTGTAATATTCACGGATTGTTTTTACAATCGCTTCACGAAAAGCATTTAAGTGCGTTCCGCCTTGCGTTGTATTTTGACCGTTTACAAACGAATGGTATTCTTCGGAATACTGAGATTTACTGTGCGTTAAAGCAATTTCAACATCTTCACCTTCGAGATGAATAATTGGATATTGCATGTCTTCTTCAGCAATCGTTTCTTCCAATAAATCTTTCAATCCGAATTCAGAAACATATTTTTCACCGTTATAATAAATCGCTAATCCACGATTTAGATAACAATAATTCTTGAGCATTTTAATAACATACTCATTTCTATATTTGTAATTTTTAAAGATTAGTTCATCGGCGATAAAGGAAACTTTTGTTCCTTTTCGCTTGGTACTTTCTTCAATTGCTTCGTCTAAAACTAAATTTCCTGCTGAAAATTCGGCGGCTTTTTGTTGGTTATCACGAACTGATTCTACACGAAAATAATTGGATAAAGCATTAACAGCTTTGGTACCAACTCCATTTAAACCAACTGATTTTTTAAACGCTTTGGAATCATATTTTCCACCAGTATTCATTTTAGAAACTACGTCGATTACTTTACCAAGCGGAATTCCACGACCATAATCACGCACGGAAACCATTTTGTCTTTTATGGTAACTTCTATTGTTTTTCCGGCACCCATAACAAATTCATCGATGCAATTGTCGAGTACTTCTTTTAGTAAAATATAAATTCCATCGTCTGGCGAAGAACCGTCACCGAGTTTACCGATGTACATTCCTGGACGCATTCGGATGTGTTCTTTCCAATCGAGTGATCGTATATTGTCTTCGTCGTATTTAGTTTCGTCTACCATCTTAAATTTTAGTGAATGTGTGCTAAGATACTAAAATTGCTATGGTTTTTAAAATGGTTTTTATATAAGTTATTAAGATGATATTGACAATTTTTAGCGAAAACAAAAGATAAAAAAGATGCTATAATTTAATGATATTTTATATATTTGGTTTAATTAGATATGCTGATTTCGTATGTTTTAGAGTTAGCAACCATTTTAACGCACATAAGTAGAATTCAAGAACCAAACGCAACAATTGATAAATGAAATATGAATTAAAATTTTGTAGATTTATAATATACGGATTTTTACTTTTTCTAACAAGTTGCAATTCAAAAGAAGAATTGCTAGGGCAATATATTGGAAGTTTTAAAAATAATATTGATTCCCTGAAAATAAACTCTAAAGGAAGATATGAACGAGTTATTTACGATAATAGTGGAAAGAAAATTTTTAGCAATAAGAGCACTTATAAAATTGAAGGTGGTTTTATTAACTTTAACGATTTTCTATTAAATGAAGATGATCTTTCGACATCTTCAAATTATGATCCTACAGACGTAGTAGTCGCTTCTTTACCATATAGTTTAACTTTCTCGGGTATGAAAATAACTTCTAATTTTGATTTAGAATATTTTTATATTAAAAAATAGTTATTACTGGTAAACAGAAAAAACGGCTGCTAACAGCGATCTCAAGAAATGGCGAGAAATTTGGTAAATTCACGTTTTTCTTTCGCAAGAAATACTATCTTAGTGGAAAATATGCGGTTACAAAGTTAGCCACTTCTTCAAGCCGCGAAACATTAGAAGTAACCTGTAAAAACACTGATTGATAGAGAATTTATGGCAAAGAAGAAATTAGAACTTGGAGATATTTTCGAATTAAAAACCAAAAAAGGGGATGCATATATACAATGTGTTGAAATTCCAAACTATAATAACCGTTCTGAACTAATCAAAGTATTTTATCAACTTCATGATGAAAAACCGCAAGACTTAAATTCAATTTTAGATAAAGATTATTTCTACACAAGATTCCCTGTTAGGATAGCTGCATTTAGAAAAATCATCACAAAAATTGGCAACATTCCTTTACCAGAAAATTTTAAAAGTCCAGAATATTATCGAGATACAAATGCTTTCGGAACTGGTTGGCAAATTGTAAATGAGAAAACATATTTTCGCACAAATGTTGACGAGTTATCCGCTGCACATTTAAAATTGTCTCCTTGGGGCGGAATGAACGACACTTTAATAAAAGAATTATTGGAAAATGGTTGGAGATTAGAAAAATGGAATAACAAAAATAAAATAATGAAATAGGCTACTGCTAACAGCTTTTTCTCCCAATTGCGAATTTTGTGGTAAATTCACGTTCACGTTTCGCAATAATTTTTATATTTGACAGAAAATAATTCGTTCCGAAGTTCACAGATGAAAAGCAACTGAACGTCAACAAAAAACCGCAAAATTTCTTTTGCGGCTAGTCTATTTTCTAATCTATTTATTCTGCTTCTTCTTACACATTAAATCTAAAATGCATTACATCACCATCTTTAACGATGTATTCTTTTCCTTCCACTCTTAGTTTTCCAGCTTCTTTACATTTGGCTTCTGAACCTAAGTTTGAATAATCTTCGAATGCAATAACCTCAGCACGAATGAATCCTTTTTCAAAATCGGTGTGGATTACTCCAGCTGCTTTTGGTGCGGTATCACCAACGTTAATTGTCCAGGCGCGAACTTCTTTTACACCTGCTGTGAAATAAGTTTGTTGTTTTAATAATTTGTAAGCTGCACGAATTAAAACCGCACTTCCTGGTTCGGTCAATCCCATGTCTTCAAGAAAAACTTGGCGTTCTTCGTAGCTTTCTAACTCAGTGATATCTGCTTCTGCTCCTACCGAAAGTATGATTACTTCAGCATCTTCGTCTTTAACTAATTCACGAACTTGCTCAACATATTTATTTCCGTTAACCGCGGCACTTTCATCTACATTACAAACATACAATACTGGTTTATTTGTAATTAACTGAAAATCTTCCATCAATTCGATTTCGTCTTGGTTTTGAGGAACGACTGTTCTTGCAGATTTTGCTTGTAACAAGGTTTCACGAATTCTATCTAAAAGTGCTTTTTCTGTTTGAGCTTCTTTATTACCAGTTTTGGCAGCACGATTTACTTTTTCCAAACGTTTTTCAACATTTTCTAAATCTTTTAATTGCAACTCAATATCAATGGTTTCTTTATCGCGAATTGGGTTTACATTTCCGTCAACGTGCACAATATTATCGTTGTCAAAACAACGTAAAACGTGAATAATTGCATTACATTCTCTGATATTAGCAAGAAATTGATTTCCTAAACCTTCACCTTTACTTGCGCCTTTTACCAAACCTGCAATGTCAACAATATCAACAGTTGCCATTTGAACACGTTCTGGTTTAACCAATTCTTCCAGACGATTAATTCTTGGATCTGGAACGTTCACCACACCAATATTGGGTTCAATTGTACAAAACGGAAAGTTGGCACTTTGCGCTTTAGCATTTGATAAACAATTAAATAAAGTTGATTTTCCTACGTTTGGCAATCCTACAATTCCTGCTTTCATTATGAGTTTATTTTTTAAAAGTGTGCAAATATAACCTTATTAATTGAAAGTTGAAAAGATTTAAAATTTGAAAAATTAACATTTAATGTTCTTGCTCAATGTCTTTAATTATTTGTAATTCTTCATCGGTTGCGGTTAATCCTGATGTATTCCAATAATCAGTTAGAATTTTATTCTTTTTATTAAATAATGTTTTGTCTTTAAAAGCTTCATTTTCTTTAAAAGTATAATTTTGATTACTAAAATTTGTAGTAACAAAATAATTTCTAACTTCAATATTGGTAACGCCTTTTTTATCAATTCTTTCAAATCCGATTTCCTCTTTAGAACTTATTAGATAATAATTACTATCATCATTTCTGTAAATAGTTTTAAACATAGATTTGTAAATATTTTTAGAACCAATAGAAGTTTTGTCTTTTGCTTTAGCAATAATTGAAGGTGAAACCGATGAATTAACTTCAATAATTAATTTTTTCTTTTTATCGTAGACTATTGTAAAATCATCCAACAAACCTTTAGCGTCATCAAGAGGCGTTACCAACATTATATAGTAATCAGCGTTTGTAGTACTTGATTTAATCAAAAAATCGTATATTTTTTTTGTTTTTGGATCTAAAATAACATTCAAATATTTGAAATTATAATAATTCTGCATGATATCGTTTAAGTTATACCCTACTAAATCGTTATTAATATTTTCATCAACTAATCCAAACGATCGATTTTGTTCTACTAAAATATCGGCTTTAAAATCTTTATCTTTTCCGTTTATTTGAAAATTTAAAAGTCCGTCATTATAGTTAGAATATAAACCGTTAAGTTTAAAAAATTCTCTCGAATAAACTTTCAATCGTGCTGGAACAGTTAATTTTTTTACCGAATTTTCAACTACAGATTTAAGGATTTTTTGTGGATGCTGTTTTGTAATTACAATTTCATCAAGATTATTTATTGTACTTTTTAGTACAACTAAATTTACTTTCTCTTTTAATGTTGATGACCTTATTATAGTTGTAGTATAAGAAGTGTGAGAAATTTGAATATTGGAAATTCCGGTTAAAACAAAAGTTACAATTCCGTCAGAATTACTTAAAAATAATTGTTTTGTTTTTACTACATAAACAGTAGCATCAATTATAGGAAGATTGGTGTCGGAATCCTTTAGTGCAATTGATATTTCGTTGTCTTGTGAAAAACAATTTGAATATAAAACCAAAAAAAGCAACACTATTATTCTTTTCACTATGAATTATATTTTAACAAAAATAATGAAATTAATGTTGAAAATTACACCAAATCAATATAAAAATTAAGATAATTAAACTTACATTTGCAAAACTAACAAAAACCAAATTATTTATGAAAAAAATTACTTTACTATTTTTTTTGCTTAACTTCACGATTCTCTTTGCTCAAAAAGAGATTGCTGGTAAAGTTACAGATGCCAATGGAGCGCCACTTATTGGTGTAAACATTGTTGAAAAAGGAACTTCTAATGGTACTCAAACCGATTTGAACGGAAGTTTTAAAATTAAAGTTAAAGAAAATGCAACTTTAGTTTTCTCTTATGTAGGCTACAAAACTATTGAAAAAGCTACCGATGCAACCAACAAAATGGACGTAAGCCTATCTGAAGCCCAAGTTCTTGAAGAAGTTCAAATTGTAGGATCAAGAAATTCTAAAAGAACAGTTGTAAATTCGGCAGTTCCAATAGATGTAATTAATGTAAAAGATGTAACAACACAAAGCGGAAAAGTTGAAATAAACGAATTATTACAATATGTGGCGCCATCTTTTAATGCTAACAAACAATCTGGTTCTGATGGTGCCGATCACGTTGACCCAGCTTCATTAAGAGGTTTAGGCCCAGATCAAACCTTAGTGCTAATCAACGGAAAAAGAAGACATCAATCGTCTTTAATTAATCTTTTTGGAACTCGTGGTCGTGGAAATACTGGTACCGATTTGAATGCAATTCCAGCATCTTCTATTAAAAGAATTGAAATTTTGCGTGATGGAGCAGCAGCACAATATGGTTCAGATGCTATTGCAGGTGTAATCAACATTGTTTTGAATGATAATGTAAACGAGTTAACAGGAGCAGTTTCGTATGGTGCATATAGTACCAAAGCTGATGGCGATTTTTTGCCAGGAACTCCAAATACTCCAGGTTATCGTTTGGATGAAAACGGAAACGGAAACTCTTACGGAAAAGACAAGAAATATGACGGAAATTCTTTAAAAGTAGCTGCTAATTATGGTGTTAAAATTGGAACTAAAGGCGGTTTTGCTAATTTTACTGGCGAATATATTTCAAAAGATAAAACACTTCGTCCTGGATTTGACTTCAGAAAAGGTTTTGGAGAAGCAGAAATTAAAGGAATAAATTTTATGGGAAATCTAGTTTTACCAGTTTCAGATAAAATAGATTTTTATGCTTTTGGTGGAAGAAATGATCGAAAAACTGATGCCTATGCCTTTACAAGAAATGGTGGTGCACGAGTTGTAGAATCAATTTATCCTGGTGGTTATACTCCAAGAATTACATCTAAAATTACTGATAATTCAATTGTTGGCGGTTTTAGAACAAAAACTTCTAACGGTTGGAAAATTGATTTGAGTAATGCCTACGGAAAAAATGTATTTGATTATCGAATTAAAGGAACTTTAAATGCGAGTTTGGAAGGCGCTTCGCCTAAAGAATTTAATGCTGGCGGATTTAGTTTAAGTCAAAATACAATAAATTTAGATTTTTCTAGAAATTTTAAATCGGTATTAAACGGATTCAATTTTGCTTTTGGTGGCGAATACCGAATGGAAAACTACAAAATCTTTGCTGGAGAAACTGGTTCGTGGGCAACTTATGATACTGCAGGAAATCCGATTACTGATCCAACTACACAAACGGCTCCAATTGATCCTATTTCTGGCGATCCAAGACCAGGCGGATCTCAAGGTTTTCCTGGATTTAGTCCAAAAAATGTATTAGATAAAAACAGAACTAGTACGGCAATTTATGCTGATACTGAATTAGATGTTTCTAAAGAATTTCTTGTTAGTGCGGCATTACGTTATGAACATTACAGCGATTTTGGAAATACATTGAATTTAAAATTTGCTTACCGATTAAAATTAGATGATCACATTAGCTTTAGAAGTTCGTTAAGTACAGGATTTAGAGCGCCTTCATTGGCACAAATTTATTTTAATACTAATTTCACTAACTTTAATTCGAGTGGTGCTACTGAAGTATTACTTTCTGCAAATGATAGCGAAGTTACTAAAGGATTTGGAATTCAAAAATTAAAAGAAGAAAAATCGAATAATGGTTCCGTTGGTTTAACCGGAAATTTTGGTGCTTTTACTGCAACTGTTGATGGTTATTTAATTACTGTTAAAGATAGAATCGTTTTAACAGGTTATTTTGATGCAAGCTCATTGGGCTTAAATGTTGATGCTGCACAATTTTTTGTAAATGGAGTAAATACTAGAACTAAAGGATTGGATATGGTTTTTTCATGGAGAAAATCTTATGGTAGTTCTAAATTTGGAGCAACTTTAGTAGGCAACATTAACAAAATGGAAGTAACAAGTGTCAAAAACAAAGGCTTAGATCAAGAAATTTTCTTTGGCGCACGTGAAATTGCATTTCTAAAAGCATCAGCACCAAATAGTAAATTCGGATTAAACTTTAATTTTGAAAAAAAATGGTTTGATGCAGGAATGGCATTTACAAGATTCAGTAAAGTTGTTTTAGTAGATTATGCCGGAATGGATAATGTTTATGGTGCAAAAACCGTAACCGATTTAACATTAGGATTCAAATTAATGAAACAATTAAAATTGAGTGTTGGAAGCAACAACCTATTTAATATTTATCCAACTAAACAAGATGAAAGTGGCAACACAGAAGCTGGAGGCTATTGGGACGCAGTTCAAATGGGATTTAGCGGAGCTTATTATTACACAAGACTTGGCTTTAGATTTTAAATCTTAACAAAACAATAATTTTATTAATCCCGAAGTAGTACTTCGGGATTTTTTTATAATTATATAAATTATAGTTTTTATTATATAACATGGTTTGATGCTGCTACAATTAACTTTGCTTAATAACTTAAAAACATAACATTATGAAAACAATAGCAGTAACAATAGTAGCAATTTTTGCATTAAGCACATTACAAGCGCAAAATAAAAATGTGCAAAAAACAACAGAAACTAAGATTACAACAATTAAAGATTCTGATGGTGAGAAAAAAATTGTAAAAACAGTTGAAACTAATCAAGTTCAAAAAGTAGAATTAGGTGAAGAAAAAGCCAATACTTTAAATATTGAAACCGTTCCAAGTCCAGTAAATGTTGTAACAGAAACTAAAGTAAGTGTTGATGGCGTTGTTCAATCAGTTGATATTGACCGTTCGGCAGTTTACAATTTTGATGGCAAAGAATACAATGTATCTTTAGACAAATCGGGATATACTATTACAAATCCGTCTACTAAAAATCAAGCATTATTGAGACGAACTTCTAATAATAATTATATTTATAAAACCAAAAACAAAACCTCTGTTGGTTACTTTGATGAAAAAGGAAATCTAATTTTAGAGACTTATGATGAAAAAACAGACAAAATTGTTCTTGAGAAATATAATTTAATGAAGCCTTAATATATTTTTGCAAAAATCCCGATTCGTAACTGAATCGGGATTTTTTTTATTCGTTATGTAAAAACGATTGTCTGTTCAAAAGCGTTTCTTCGCTTTCAACGTGATTATCATCTGGAATACAACAATCTACTGGACAAACCGCAGCACATTGTGGCTCTTCATGAAAACCTTTACATTCGGTACATTTTCCCGGAACAATATAATACACATCGTCCGAAACTGGCGTTTGCGCTGCATCAGAATCAACTTCGGTTCCGTCTGGCAAAATCACTTTTCCTTTTAGCTTAGTTCCATCTTTCCATCTCCAATCATCTGCGCCTTCATAAATTGCAGTGTTCGGGCACTCTGGCTCACAAGCTCCACAATTAATACATTCGTCTGTTATTATAATTGCCATTTCTCTTTTGATTTAGGCAATAAGCAATATACAACAAGCTTCGCGCCTACGATAATTGCTTAATGCAAATAATTACTTATTTTTGTGCAAAATTACAATCAAAACCATTAATAAACAAGTTACCAATGTTACAAATTGAGAAAAAAAAATGTTTTATTGAATTAGGAAAATTTTTAAGTCAATTTTCATTGGATAACAATAAAAAAAACGACTCTGTTTTACACAACGATTTGTTTTTTAATGATTTTGTTGCTTTAATTGATTTATCTCAATCACATAATGGATGGTTTACACCGGAAAACGTTTATTTTTCAATAAATTCTTGGGCAGAAGCTTTAACAGAAGAAAATTTAGATAAATGGTTAGCTGAATATTCTTTCAACTGCATTCAAGATGACGCTAATGGTACAAAAACAGTAGGTTTAATTCTCGCTGGAAACATTCCTTTAGTTGGATTTCATGATTTTTTATCGGTTGTGATTTCTGGACATAAAGTATTGGTAAAAACGTCATCTAATGATCAAAAGTTATTGCCGTTTTTAGCAAATTATTTAATTGCTGTAAATTCAGAAATTGAAAATTATATCACTTTTACTGACGGAAAAATGGAAAATTTTGATGCCGTAATTGCTACTGGAAGCAACAATACTGCTAGATATTTTGAGTATTATTTTAAAGACAAACCGAGTATCATTCGTAAAAACAGAAATTCCGTTGCGGTTTTAAACGGAACTGAAACCAACGAAGATTTAGTGAATTTAGGCGAAGATATTTTTCGTTATTTTGGATTAGGTTGTCGCAATGTTTCCAAATTATTTGTCCCAAAAGATTACAATTTTGAACAATTTTTTAATGCCATTTTTGAATATAAAGATGTAATTTATTATGAGAAATACGCTAATAATTATGATTACAACAAAGCGGTTTTCTTGATGAGTAATTTCAAATTATTAGATAATGAATTCTTGACTTTAAAAGAAGATTCGAGTTATGCGTCACCAATTTCATCAGTGTTTTACGAATACTATGAAAATTTAGAAGATATTCAAAATCAATTAGAAAATGATGCAGAACAAATTCAATGTATAGTTTCTAAAGACTTAATTTCAAATTCAATTCCGTTCGGAAAAACTCAAAAACCAGAACTTTGGGATTATGCCGATAATGTTGATACTATTGATTTTTTATTGAAGATATAAATTACACAAACTTTACATCTTCATATATAGTTTTCAAACTCAAAGTAGTGGCAACAGATGTTATTGTAAAACTTTCTTCGAGGTTTTTATATTCAGTAAGTAACCAGCTATTATCAGTATTTCGCGAGAATTTTTCCACTAAAATTTTTTCTGTGTCAACTAAAATATATTCTTTTAAACTATCAATATCTCTGTAAAGCGTAAATTTTCCGCCTTTGTCATAATCTCTTGTTGAAGGCGAAAGTATTTCTATGATAACAGTTGGATTTTTTGCTGTATCAAATTTATCATCGGTAGTTTCAACATCTCCACAAATGATTGAAATATCAGGATAGGTAAAAAGCGAATTTTTGGGAATATGAATACGTAAATCACTCCCATAAGGTCGACATGGTTTACCTTTTAAATTAGAATATAACTCACCAAAAAGATTGGAAAACAATACATTATGAGCAACAGAAGCACCACTCATTGCAGTAACATCAGTTTTATTTAATAAAAAAACCTCTCCTTTATAATATTCATGTTTATCAAGAGCCAATCGTTCGGCTTCTAAATATTCCTCAGGTGTAATACATTTAATTTCAGGTGCTCCCATAATTTATTCTTAATTATTACAAAAATAACAAAATAGTTGGTGCTAAAATCAAATTTACATTAAATTATATTTAAAACACATTATAAACTATTACGTTTTAGTTAATAACATCGCTTTTTTATAGCTAATTTACAATGACTTTTTAAATAGCTATTTCCGAAATTTGCAGCTTAAAATTATAACTATTTCAGAAATTTAAAACTGAAATGAATTCAGAATAAGATGAAAAAACACAACTACAGCGCAGGACCATGTATTTTACCGCAAGAAGTATTCGAAAAATCAGCTCAAGCAATATTAAATTTCAATAATTCAGATTTATCTATTCTTGAAATTTCTCATAGAAGTAAAGATTTTGTTGCTGTAATGGACGAAGCTCGTGCCTTAGTTTTAGAACTTTTAGGTTTAGAAGGTAAAGGGTATCAAGCTTTATTTTTGGCTGGTGGCGCAAGTTTAGAATTCTTAATGGTTCCGTATAATTTAATGAAAATTGATGGAAAAGCAGCTTATTTAGACACTGGAACTTGGGCAAATAATGCAATTAAAGAAGCCAAATCTTTTGGAGAAATTGTTGTTGTAGCATCTTCTAAAGAACAAAATTACAATCATATTCCGAAAGGATATTCAATTCCAGCTGATGCAAGTTATTTTCATTGCACAAGCAACAACACCATTTTTGGTACACAAATGAAATCATTTCCAAAAACTAATGTACCTGTTGTTTGCGATATGAGTTCTGATATTTTTTCAAGAGTTATAGATTTTTCAAAATTCGATTTAATTTATGCTGGAGCTCAAAAAAATATGGGTCCGGCAGGAACAACATTAGTGGTTGTTAAAGAAGAAATTCTTGCAAAATCAGGTAGAAACATTCCGAGTATGTTGGATTATGAAAAACATATCAAAGCAGAAAGCATGTATAATACGCCGCCAGTTTTTCCGGTTTATGCATCACTTTTAACGTTACAATGGTTGAAAAATTTGGGTGGAATTGCTGCAATTGAAAAAATAAACAATGCTAAAGCAGATTTACTTTATACTGAAATTGACAGAAATCCTTTGTTTAAAGGAGCTTCCGCAGTTGAAGACCGAAGCGTTATGAATGCAACTTTCTTGTTAAATGATGAAAACCATGCTCCTATTTTTGATAAAATGTGGAAAGAAGCAGGAATTTCTGGTTTGCCTGGACATCGTTCGGTTGGTGGTTACCGTGCTTCTATGTACAATGCGTTGCCATTAGAAAGTGTACAAGTTTTGGTAGATGTCATGAAAAAATTAGAAGAAGTTGTTAGTAAAGAAAACGTAGAAACAGTTTAAAAAAATATATACAAATAAGAGGTTGCGAGATTGCATCGTACCTCGCAATGATAAATAAAATGAAAGTATTAGCCAACGACGGAATTTCTGAAAGCGGAATTAAAGCCCTAGAAAAAGGTGGATTTGAAGTAATTACAGCAAAAGTAGCACAAGAACAAGTTGCCAATTATATAAATGCGAACAATGTGGATGTGATTTTAGTAAGAAGCGCAACCAAAGTGAGAAAAGATATTATTGATGCTTGTCCGAATTTAAAAATTATCGGACGCGGTGGCGTTGGAATGGACAATATTGATGTAGAATATGCTCGTGCAAACGGTAAGCACGTTATCAATACGCCAGCATCTTCTAGTGAAAGTGTTGCCGAATTGGTATTTGCACATTTATTTACAGGAGTTCGTTTTATGCAAGATTCCAACAGAAATATGCCACTTGAAGGCGATACTAATTTTGATGGTTTGAAAAAAGCCTACGCAAATGGAATCGAACTTCGTGGAAAAACATTAGGAATTATTGGTTTTGGAAGAATTGGTCAAGCTGTTGCAAAAATGGCTTTAGGACTTGGAATGAAAGTAATTGCAGCCGATAAATTTGTAAATAATGCCGAAATTAGAGTTGATTTTTACACAGGTCAATTTATAAATGTTGATATTGTTACTGAATCTTTGGAAGACGTTTTCAAACATTCCGATTTTATTACATTACACGTTCCTGCGCAAGAAGGTTATGTAATTGGTAAAGAAGAGTTTGCTCAATTAAAAGACGGAGTCGGAATTGTAAATTGTGCTCGTGGTGGTGTAATTGATGAAGTTGCATTAATTGAAGCATTGGATAACAATAAAGTACTTTTTGCTGGTTTAGATGTTTTTCAAAACGAACCAACTCCAGAAATTCAAATTTTAATGCACCCAAAAATTTCATTAACACCACATATTGGTGCTGCAACTTTGGAAGCTCAAGATAGAATTGGAACTGAACTTGCCGAGCAAATTATTGGAATATTAAAGAAGTAATTTTCGATTATAATTATATAAAATCCAAATCAGAATTCGTTTTGATTTGGATTTTTTCATTTGTAGAATTATTATGACTTTTATAAAAATAACTTTCAAACTTTTATATCTTTGTTTCAACTAAAAACAAAAACACTATGTTTGAACAACTTACACAATTAGTAAATCAATTTGGCCAAGATGCTGTAGTAAATAATTCAGCTGTTCCAAATGAACATAATGATGCCGTTATGGATCATGCAAGTACTAGCATTATAGATAGCATAAAAAATATTGCTTCTCAAGAAGGCGGTTTAAGTCAGTTGACTGGAGCACTTCAAAATGGAAGTCTTGACATGTCAAATCCTGCGGTACAACAAATTACTAACCAATTAAGTGGTAGTTTAGGAGAAAAATTTGGATTAAGCTCTGATGCTGCCTCTGGTGTTGCTGGAAGTTTATTGCCAGGCGTTTTAGGATCTTTATTGAATAACAGCGGCGCATCTGGTGGACTTATGGATATGGTAAGTAAATACGGTGGTCAATTTGGCTTAGATCAAAATAATGATGGAAAAGTAGACATGAGTGATGCAATGGCTGCTGTTTCTAATAAAGGTGGCGGACTTTTTGGTGGCTTACTTGGAAAAATATTTGGCAAGTAATTGTCAGACAAACCCTAATTAATGCAAACCATCGCAATTCGTGATGGTTTTTTTTATGTTAAATATCTTTCACAAACAATTGATTTATAGTAACTTTATTGAAATTTTAAACATGAAAAATCTACTTTTATCACTATTGTTTATAGTTTTTCTTATAAGTTGTACGGCTACAAAAACTGGAACAGCAAAAACTTCGTCTGAAATAAATTCAAAACAGTCAGATACTATAAGAATTGCAAACGATTCATTAGAATATGAAGTGATTATTATTGATAATGGATTCAACACATGGTTAAATTCGCAAGCAAAACCTAGACAATTTTATACTGAAAGTTATCTTGAAAATAGAAACCAAATTTATGTAAGAGAATGGAACAATCGTGTGCTACAACCGCAACGTTTCAATACTAATTTATATGAAATGCAAATCAATTATAATTCAAATATACACTATGGTTATGAAGTTAATTATTTAATATACAATTACATGATTTATTTTCAAATTACTAATAAACAACAACTCTCAGGATTTGTTCCGAATCCATAATTTAAGTATTTTTGTACAAGTTAAAATACTATGGCAAATTTTAAAGAACGCTGGAATATAAAATCCGATTGGCAAATTTTTGTCATTATTTTGGTGTTTGCCATTACTGGTTTGTCTTCATCGTATATCTCTAAACCTTTTTTAGCGCTAATAGGAATTTATAAAGAAACAACCTCTGCTTGGATTTATTATCCAATATACGTCGTTCTAATTTTTCCGTTTTATCAAATTCTATTAGTGCTTTACGGATTTTTGTTAGGACAATTCAAGTTCTTTTGGGCATTTGAAAAAAAACTACTTCGTTCAATCAGACTCGGGTTTATAGCAGATTATTTTGAAAAATAAAAAAGGAACTATTGAAGTTCCTTTAAATTATTTTCTTGATTTTTAATTACATAAGTATATATCCAAGTAAGTGTAAACGTTGGAATAAAATCTGTAAAAGGTAATAACTCTTCTAAAAATTCTATAACTCCACCAACTTTACCAATACTTCCTTTGTACATATAGGCCAGCAAAATTCCCGATAGTGGCGCCCAAATAGTATCGGCAAACTCACCAAAAAAAGGAATTAAGTAGGTTAGCATTCCAATTAAATCAAAAAGTATTCCTAGAAATAAATTTCGCTGTTTATTATTTAAATTGGAAATTGCATTTGATTGTAATATCATTTTAAAAAGTTTAATTTAAAATGATATTACAAAACTAATGCCAAATTATTTAGGCTGATTGATCAAGTTAAAAAAGTCATTTCGGTTTTCTTTTTCATTAAAAATTCCACCGTATTGAATTGTTGAAGTGTAACTCGATTCGTCTTTTATTCCGCGACTTGACACACACAAATGCGTTGCTTCCATCACTACAATTACGTTATCGGTTTCTAAAACTGTCTTTAACTCATTAAAAATTTGCATAATTAAACGCTCTTGCACTTGAGGTCTACGCGAATAATAATCTACAATTCTATTCAACTTTGAAAGTCCAATTACTTTGCCACTAGACACATATCCAATGTGGGCTTTACCAACAATTGGTAAAAAATGATGTTCGCAAGTTGAATTAAAACTAATATTAGCTTCCACTAACATTTTATCATAATTGTAACTGTTATCAAAAACTGAAATTTTTGGTTTATTTGCAGGATTCAACCCTGAAAAAATTTCTTGAATAAACATTTTTGCAACTCTGTGCGGTGTTCCTTGCAGACTATCATCAGTCATATCCATACCCATTTCTTCCATGATGGCGTGAAAATGTTTTTCAATGGTACTCATTTTTTCTGCATCCGATTTATCAAAAGCATCTGGTCGTAAAGGAGTTTCTGCCGATGTCATTTGATGATTATCGCCAATCAATTCGTAATTTTCTTTTTCTAATAATGTGTTCATGGCTAATTCTGGGATTAATTTATTTTGTTTAACAAAAGTAGTTAAATATTAAACAAAAAAATAATTTTAACTAATATTTATTATTTACATACGGATAAATAAAAGCTATAGTTCATTTTATAATCGGTGAATTCTTTGTTTCTTTGTAAAAACGTTTTCAATGATTCGCGCTAAAGACATTCATAAATATTACGATCAGCTACATGTTCTAAAAGGTGTAGATTTACATATTAAAAAAGGTGAAATAGTTTCAATTGTTGGTGCTTCTGGTGCTGGAAAAACAACACTTTTGCAAATATTAGGCACACTTGACATTCCGTCAACAACTGGAGTATCTTCATTGACAATAAATGATGAAGATATTTTGAAAATGAACGATAAAAACCTGTCTAAATTCAGAAATTTACATTTAGGATTTATATTTCAATTTCATCAATTATTACCTGAATTTACAGCGCTGGAAAATGTTTGTATTCCTGCGTTTATAGCTGGTAAAGAGAAAAAAGAAACTGAAATCGAAGCCAAACGATTGTTGGATTATTTAGGATTATCGCACAGGATTAATCACAAACCCAACGAACTTTCAGGTGGAGAACAACAACGTGTAGCGGTTGCAAGAGCTTTAATTAACAAACCAGCAGTAATTTTTGCCGACGAACCATCAGGGAATTTAGATACTGCTTCGGCTGAAAATTTACACAAATTATTTTTTCAATTGCGTGATGAATTCGGACAAACGTTTGTAATTGTTACACATAATGAAGAATTGGCTAATATGGCGGATAGAAAATTAGTAATGGTTGATGGATTGATTAGTTTTTAAAAAAGAGGTTCGGGTTAAACTTATAAACTCTTAAACTTTTTTTAAACCTTTAAACTCTAAAAAAAAGCAAATGCTTCTAATAACTTTATCATGGCTGTACATCATATTTACCACAATCAATCTTGGTTTTGGTCTTGATAAAATTATTGATTTAAAGAATAAAAATTTTGTAATTACATCAATTCTTGGATTATTTTCGGTAACGGTTTTAGGAAGTTTTTGGGCGATTTTTGGAAGAATTAATATTGAATTTCATTTAGTACTTTTAGTAGTAAACATAATAATTGTATTAAAATTCAAACAACAAATTTTAGCAATTTATAAATCTTTTTTTAATCAATTCAAACAATTATCGGCTGGTTTACAACTTTATTTGTACTTAATTTCGATATTGATAATTGCTCAATGCGCAGCCATTCCGTTCATAATTGACAACGAAAGTTATTACATTCAAACCATCAAATGGATAAACGAATACGGATTTGTAAAAGGATTAGCCAATCTTCACATTTTCTTTGGTCAAACAAGCGGTTGGCACATTACACAAAGTGTTTTTAGCTTTTCATTTTTGTATAAAAACTTTAACGATTTAAGTGGATTTTGTCTTTTATTAGGAAATATTTTTACTGTTTTTAAACTGAATACTTATTTTGAAAATGAAAACAAATCTTATTTAATTGTAGGTTTATTGCCTTTATCAAATGTATTACTTTTTCAGTTTATAAGCGCACCATCGCCTGATTTACCTGTATATGTATTTTCATTTATTATCTTTTTTTACTTTATTGAACATTTTAAAAAAGCGCCATTTGAGAAGTTCAATATCATAGTTATTTTATCATTATTTGTATTGTACATCAAACCAACTGCTATTGCATTACTGGTTTTACCACTACTTTTTTTAGTTCAAAATTTTAAAATTTTAAAACCTAAATTATTTCCAAGTTTTGTTTTCGGATTATTAATTTTAGCCCTATTTGTTACTAAAAACCTAATTATTACTGGTTATCCATTTTATCCAACACAACTTTTTAGCTACCGAATGTATGATTTTGGTGTTCCTGAAAAACTAGTTTCGTTCTACTTTGATGAAACTAAACTGTATGGTTTTTTCTTAACCAAAGCAGAGTTTCATTCGATGTCTTATTTTCAAATATTTATTAAATGGCTAACAATCAATAAATTAAATTCACTGTTCAATGTAATTAGTGTTTTATTAGTTGTAATTAGTCCGTATTTTATTTACAAATTTTACAATAAAAAAGCATTTTGGTATTTATATTTTATCATGGTTTTTCAATTGGGAGTTTTATTGATTACATCGCCACAATTTAGATTTTTCATTCATTTTATATTATTTTTCGGATTTTTCGTCATGGCTTGTTTGATAAAAAACAAACGTTTTATAACTCTATTACTCTTTGGAAGTTCTTTTTTAGTGATGGTTTTATTATTTTTTCCAATCAAATTTTCATTACTCACTAAAAACAAATTAATAATTGATAACAGCCGATTTACAGCAAATGAAGTAATTTTTCCGTATCAAAATTCAAAATTAAAAACTACTTTTTACAAAATGAAAATAGGAAATTTAAACTATAATTCTCCAGATGAAAACGCTTATTTTTGGACCAATGGCGACGGAAAATTACCTTGTGTAAATTCGCAACAATTGGATTATTTCAAAAAATATTTTCATTATGTTCCACAAATGAAAAGTGAGAATTTGAAAGATGGATTTTATTCTAAAAAGATTTCATCAAATGACTAAATCCGAACTAAAAGAATTCCTTGACGAAAAGGTAGCATTATACAACAATCCGAATTTTATTGAAAGTGATCCAATTCAAATTCCGCATCAATTTTCACTAAAAGAAGATATTGAAATAGCTGGATTTCTATCGGCAACAATCGCCTGGGGAAATCGCAAAATGATTATTCAAAATTCCAAAAAAATGATGGATATAATGGGAAATTCGCCTTATGATTTTGTCATGAACCATCAAGAATACCAGTTGGAACAACTTGAAAATTTTGTACACAGAACTTTCAATAGCCAAGATTTAAAGACATTCATAAAAGGATTACAAAACATTTACACCAATCATAACGGATTAGAAAGTGTGTTTTCAAAAAATCACGAAGCAAATTCTATGCAAAAAAGTATATCCGAATTCAAGAAAATATTTTTCGAAATAGAACATCAAAATCGCACCCAAAAACACATTTCTGATCCGATTAATAATTCAGCAGCCAAACGCATCAACATGTTCTTGCGCTGGATGGTTCGCAACGATACTAAAGGCGTAGATTTCGGAATCTGGAAAACCATTCCAATGTCGGCATTATCGTGTCCATTAGACGTTCATTCAGGAAATGTAGCTCGGAAATTAGAATTGCTTACACGCAAACAAAACGACGGAAAAGCATTATTTGAACTCGATTCTAACCTAAGAAATCTAGATCCAAACGATCCAGTGAAATATGATTTCGCACTATTTGGATTGGGCGTTTTTGAGAAGTTTTAAATGTACCACAAAGACTCTAAGTCACAAAGTTTTTAAATATTTTATCCCTAATAAATTTGAATTTTGACATCAAAGTCAAATTTTAATTTTTTTAAGTTGATTTTTGAACTTGATTTTTGAACTTGATTTTTTTGAACTTGAATTTTGAAGTTGAATTTTGAAGTTGAATTTTGAAGTTGATTTTTGAAGTTGATTTTTGAAATTGATTTTTGAAGTTGATTTTTGAACTTGATTTTTGAAGTTGAATTTTGAAGTTGAATTTTGAAGTTGAAATTGCAATTGATATTGAATTTTTATACTATTTTTGTCCAAACCAAAACACAACAAACAAACATGCTTATAATCGGAATTGCAGGCGGAACAGGTTCAGGAAAAACAACCGTAGTGCACCAAATCATGAACGAACTTCCCGAAGCCGAAGTCGGAATTATTTCTCAAGATTCTTACTACAAACAAAATGTTGGAATGAGTTATGAAGAACGCAGTAACATCAATTTCGATCATCCTCGCGCCATTGATTTTGAACTTTTAGTACAACATCTAAAAGAATTAAAAGCCGGTAAAACCATTGATCAACCAGTTTATTCTTTCGTAACACACAACAGAACAGACGATACCATATCAACGCACCCAAGAAAAGTCATGATTGTTGAAGGAATTTTAATTCTAACCAATCCCGAACTTCGCGAAATGTTTGATATCAAAGTATTCGTTCACGCCGATTCTGACGAGCGATTAATTCGACGCCTAAAACGCGACATTGCCGAACGCGGTCGCGATATGGAAGAAGTTTTAAACCGTTACCAAACGACATTAAAACCAATGCACCAACAGTTTATCGAACCAACCAAAGCCTTCGCCGACATCATAATTCCAAACGATAAATACAACACCGTTGCCATTGACGTGGTTCGTGCAGTAATCAACCAACGTTTGACATAATTTTTTTATATCTTTAACCAATGAAAAAATGGTATCAAAACCTCATCGCCAACTATCCGTTTCTTAAATTTTTAGGAAACCGATATACTTTGGTAATGTTATTTTTCATTGTTTGGATGCTCTTTTTAGACAACCAATCCTATTGGGATCAACGTTCGTTAAACAAACAAATTGATGAACTTGAAGATAATAAATCGTACTACCAACAAGAAATTGCCAAAGACGAACAAAGCATAAAAAACCTCAAAAATCCAGGTCAAACTGAACGCTATGCTCGTGAAAAATATTACATGAAAAAAGACAGCGAAGACATTTACATCATTGACATTGAAGAAGATAGAATCAAAGACAGTTTAGAAGAAGCGAAACAGTAGGCATTTTCGACAAACGCAATTCCTGCTTTCCTTCCAAAAATCCCGAGAAAAATCGGGATGTTTTTCCCACCAATCAGGGCTAAACAGCTTACTTTAAACAAGAACATAAAATTAATAACAACCTAATTCGTGAATTTGTGGCTACAACAAAATCTCTTTTCTCCGAATTTGAATCCGTTACTTCCAAGCAATGGAAACAACAAATTCAATACGAACTAAAAGGCGCCGATTACAACGAAACCTTAGTTTGGGAAAGTCCCGAAGGCATCAAAGTAAAACCGTTTTATCATAGCGACGAAAATATAAAAAACATAAACGTTGCAACCAAAGCCTCTGAATTTTCTATACTTCAAAATATATTTGTTCACGACGTTGCAAAATCCAATGCAAGAGCATTAGACACATTAAATCGTGGTGCTGAAAGTATTCGATTCACAATTGAAAACGAAAATAGTTCTATTGAAGAATTAATGCAAAATCTTCCATTAAAAGAGACAATTTATTATTTTCATTTGCCATTTCTCTCAATCGATTTCGTAACTAAAATAAAAGCTTTCGCTACCAAAAATCAGGCTAAATTTATTTTGCAAATCGATCCAATTGGTCAATTAATCAAAGACGGAAATTGGTTTGAAAATCTAGATAAAGATTTTGAAAAATTAAATACTATTTCCAAAAATTCTCCTCCTTTGGAGGAGTGCCTGAAAGGCGAGGTGGCATTTGTATCATTCCTAAACATAAACGCCAGCACATATCAGAATGCAGGTGCTAATATGGTGCAACAATTAGCCTATACTTTAGCACATTGCAACGAATATTTCAATAGAATTCCAATACTAAACAACCCAATTACAATAGAAATAGCCGTTGGAACCAATTACTTTTTTGAAATTGCAAAATTGCGCGCCTTACGATTGCTATTCAATACTTTAGCAAAAGAATACAATCACAATCTCGATTGCCATATTATTGTTACACCAACCAAACGTAACAAAACCTTGTACGATTACAACGTTAATATGCTTCGTACCACTACCGAATGTATGAGTGCTATTTTGGGTGGAGCAAATGCAATTGCTAATTTACCTTATGATGCTTTATACCACAAAGACAATGAATTTGGCGACCGAATTGCAAGAAATCAATTGCTGGTTTTAAAACACGAAAGTTATTTTGATAAAGTAAATAATCCAGCTGATGGCGCTTATTACATCGAATCTTTAACCGAACAATTAGCCGAAAAAGCATTACTTTTATTTAAAGAAATTGAAGAAAAAGGTGGTTTCATCGCACAATTAATGGAAGGCAACATCCAAAAGAAAATTAGCGAAAGTGCTGCCAAAGAACAAGAATTATTCGATTCAGGACAAGAAGTTTTATTGGGAACCAACAAATATCCAAACAAAAACGACCGCATGAAACACGATTTGGAGTTATTTCCATTTGTAAAACAAAATCCAAGAAAAACATTAATTATACCAATTATCGAAAAACGATTGGCGGAGAAATTGGAGCAAGAACGATTGAATTTAGAGGAAAAATAAGTATCTTTGAACAACTAACAACATTATTATGGAAGCTTTTAGACAAACTGTAAAAGTCAAAAATCATAAAATAAACATCACTTTGCCTGATGATTTTAACTCGGAAGAAGTAGATGTTATTATTTTACCATCGCAAAATAATGAATACTCCATACCGCAATGGCAAATGGATCAAGTAAGAGAACGAACAGAAAAATACCTTAAAAATCCAGAAAATGTTACTGACATTGATGACTTTTTAAAAGAAATTGAGAATAACTTATAAAATTGTAATTATTGATGAAGCTAAACTTGATTATAAAAAATCTTTAAAATGGTATAAAGATATTAACCCAAAACTAGCCGATAGATTTAATACATCATTCAAAGAAAGTTTGGCATTAATAAAAAAGAATCCTTTACATTTTCAAATTCGATATAATGATGTTAGATTAATAATGATTACAAAATTTCCTTATTTAATTCATTTCACAGTCTACGAAAATTTGATTGTTATTAAAGCAATTTACCATTCGTCAAGAGATAGTAAATTAAACCTACAATTTTGAGAAAAAACATACAACACCTAAAGTTAGAAGACAAAAGTCTGAAATCAGAATTTACTGCAACTTCTAACTTTCTAACAGCCGAAAATATAGAATTAAAACCAACCTATACCAAAGAAGACTTGGATGGATTGGAACATTTAGACTTTGGAGCAGGTTTTTCACCCAATCTTCGTGGTCCTTATGCAACTATGTACGTGCGTCGTCCGTGGACAATTCGCCAATACGCAGGATTTTCTACAGCAGAAGAAAGCAATGCTTTTTACAGAAGAAATCTTGCTGCAGGACAAAAAGGTTTATCGGTAGCATTCGATTTAGCGACGCACAGAGGTTACGATTCTGATCACGAAAGAGTTTTTGGAGACGTCGGAAAAGCCGGAGTTGCTATCGATTCTGTTGAAGATATGAAAGTATTGTTCGACCAAATTCCACTAGATGAAATGTCGGTTTCGATGACTATGAATGGTGCGGTTTTACCAATCATGGCATTCTATATTGTCGCTGCCGAAGAACAAGGTGTAAAACCAGAATTACTTTCGGGAACGATACAAAATGATATTTTAAAGGAGTTTATGGTTAGAAATACGTACATCTATCCGCCTACTCCATCGATGAAAATCATTGCAGACATTTTTGAATACACCAGTAAAAACATGCCAAAATTCAACTCGATTTCTATTTCGGGTTACCACATGCAAGAAGCTGGAGCTACCGCCGATATTGAGTTGGCATACACTTTAGCCGATGGTTTAGAATACATTCGCACAGGTTTAGCAACCGGAATGAAAATCGATGAATTCGCACCAAGATTATCTTTTTTCTGGGCAATTGGTATGAATCATTTTATGGAAATTGCCAAAATGCGTGCTGGCAGAATGTTGTGGGCAAAACTGCTAAAACAATTCAACCCAAAAGACGAAAAATCACTGGCTTTGCGCACGCATTGTCAAACATCGGGTTGGAGTTTAACGGAACAAGATCCGTTTAATAATGTGGCACGAACTGCTATTGAAGCTGCTGCGGCTGCCTTTGGAGGAACGCAATCGTTGCACACCAATGCGCTAGACGAAGCCATTGCTTTACCAACAGATTTCTCTGCCAGAATAGCAAGAAATACACAAATTTATTTGCAAGAAGAAAGCAAAATCACCAAAACGGTCGATCCTTGGGCGGGTAGTTTTTATGTAGAAAATTTGACCAAAGAAATAGCTGAAAAAGCTTGGGCATTAATTGAAGAAGTGGAAGAATTAGGAGGAATGACCAAAGCCATCGAGTCGGGAATTCCGAAGTTGCGCATTGAAGAAGCCGCTGCACGCAAGCAAGCCCGAATTGACAGCAGTCAAGACATTATTGTGGGCGTTAACAAATACCGATTGGACAAAGAAGATCCGTTGCATATTTTGGATGTTGACAATGAAATGGTGCGCAACCAACAAGTAGCGCAATTGCATCATATAAAAGCAACTCGTAACAACGAAAAAGTGAAAATTTGCTTGGATAAATTAACTGATTGTGCTAAAAACTCCAATGATAATTTATTATCTTTAGCCGTAGAAGCGGCAAGAAATAGAGCCACATTAGGAGAAATAAGTGATGCTTTAGAAGTAGTTTTCGGAAGATATAAAGCACAAATTAGAAGTTTTAGCGGTGTGTATAGCAAAGAAATTAAGAACGATATGAGCTTTGAAAAAGCCAAACAATTAGCCGATGCTTTCGCCAAAAAAGAAGGACGTCGACCACGAATTATGATTGCCAAAATGGGACAAGACGGTCACGATCGCGGTGCCAAAGTGGTAGCAACCGGTTATGCCGATGTAGGTTTTGATGTAGATATTGGTCCGTTGTTTCAAACGCCTGCCGAAGCTGCTAAACAAGCCGTAGAAAATGACGTGCACATTCTTGGTGTTTCGTCTCTTGCGGCTGGACACAAAACCTTAGTTCCGCAAGTGATTGAAGAATTAAAAAAATACGGACGCGAAGATATTATGGTCATTGTTGGCGGTGTAATTCCTGCGCAAGATTATCAGTTTTTATTTGATGCTGGTGCTGTTGCGGTTTTTGGTCCTGGAACTAAGATTGCCGATGCTGCTATTAGTATTTTGGAGGTTTTGATTCAGGATTAGTTTTTTTTAAATATAAAAGCAATAATACCAACATTTATGTTAGTCTTTTGGTTTAAACTATATTTCTTGAATCCCAATACTTTTAAAGAATTCAAAAGTTCCATCATACATAAAAGTAGGTCTTGTATTATCTTCATTATTTCCTTCAGGTATATAAATTATCATTCCTTGCCTAGCCCTGGTTAATAAAACTCTATATGAGTTAATTAAATATTTAACTCTTTCAGTATTTTTATTTATTTTCCAAGAAGTACCAGTAAATTTTTTATAATTCCATTTATTTTGGTCGTAAAACAAATCGCCATCCCATGCTACACATGTCCAATCTAATTCTAATCCTTGTATATCAAATTCAGTAGCAACTTCTTCTAAAAAGTAAGAAGAACGAATATCATCTTTTGGATTTAAGAACCAAACAGGTGCATCAATTTTAGCTTTTACATTTAAACCAAATGGTCTTAATCTTACAGCACCAGAAGAAGCAATTATTCCTGTTCTCTCACCTCCTCTTGATTTACCTTTTAACCAATTTCTAGCTGTTTCTAAATCTCTAGTAATTTCTATTGGATAATTTTTTTCTATAAATTCATTATAAATATTTGTAGCATTTTGAACATCATTATTTATAATTTCTTGAATAAAATCTGATAATCTTGCGCTTCTAAATGATCGTAACGAAACTGAAAGATGCAATTCATCTTTTTTCACAGCATTTCTATTATTAAGAATAGTAAGTGCATTTTTATCATTAATATAATTTTGATCTTCACTTATTTTTGATGAATAATAAATATCCCAATCATTAAATCTCTCTTGAAAAGGTCTAATCCATTCTTCCAAACCTGCTTCTCCAGTATTTATCTCTTGTCCACCACCAATTAAACAAACAATGGTACACCAATTTTTATGTCTATCCATTACTTCAATTAGAAACTCAGGTTCTGATTTATTGAAATCATAATTTCCTTTATTTCTTTTCATAAAACTTGAAGCTTGTTCTTTCGTCCATGCTCTTTGAGCTTCATCAAAAATTGTTACTTTTTCAATTGGAGCCTTATCATCTTGTAACGAAGCATCTCTAAAATGATGAATATTTTGAATAAAAGATTTGACTTGAGATTTTGCTTTATCCTTAGTTAAATTTTCATTATTTTCTTTAGCAGTCTTTACTTTATCTCTTGCTAAAGCTTCTCTTAGCACATCAACTAACGGTCCATTTCCAGATAAGAAAACAGCATGTTCCTCTTCTTCATAATTTGACCTCAAATTTGCAATATCAAGACCAGCCAATGTTTTGCCTGCACCAGGAACACCGGTAATAAAACAAATAGATTTTCTAGAATTATTTTTAGAATTATCAATAATCGATGAAATACATTTAGACGTAATAGATAAATTTTCTGCACCTGCGTCTTGTCGTGTAATATCCTCAACATTATGATTTTTATATAATGCAGTTGCAGCTTCAATTATCGTTGGAGTAGGTTTATAAATTGAGGTTTCCCAAAGATCAATATCAATTTTATTCTGAGTCTTAAGATTTTCTAATATCTTTTTTATTATCTCTTTCAAATTATCTGAATTAGCACAAATAACATTATGTAATCCATCAATATCTTTTGAAAAACTATTTGTAACAGAAGTTGCTTCACTTGAAATTAATATTGGAATAATATTTTGATTATGACTTCCTTCATGAAAATTATTCAAATCTAATCCATAATTAAATGCTTGCTCTTTAGCATTATTATCAAAGACATCTGAACCAATTTTAAATTCTAAAACAAAAATACAATTGTCGATAATTAATATATTATCAACTCTTTTACCCATTCTTGGGATAGTGAATTCAAAATAAATTTTACCTTTAAAATCTAATAAAGTAATTTTTAAGATTTCAATTTGTTTTTTCCAAGCATTTGATTGTTGAATTGTTAATTTATTCAAATCATAATTCCCAGAAATTAAACCAAAAATTGAATTACTACCTTCTTGAATAAACAAATCAATTGAACTAGAATAAAAAGCCCTATTCATCGAATAAATCTTTAATTTTTACATCTAATGCTTTTGCCAATTTTTCAACAATTTCAATAGAAACATTACGATTCCCATTTTCGATAGTGGGTAGATAAGTTCTGTCAATATCAGCCAAGTTAGCTAATTTTTCTTGCGAAAATCCTTTCAATTTTCTCAATTCTTTTATTTTGAGCCCAAATTTTTGTTTAATATCCATATAAACAAATTTTGAAAAAAGCAGACTATAAAACAACGGACTATAGTCGGTATTTTAAATATAATACCAAAATAAAAAGCGACAAATCTCGTCGCTCTTTTTATTCAATGCAAATAATAAAATTACTCCTTAAACAAATCCTTAACCGAAACATTCTCGCGTTCACTAGCAACTGATTCAAAATAGTTTTTTCGAGTAGCACCCATTTCTTTGGCAACCCAAGTGGAAGGAATCGTTTCGATTTGGTTATTGTATGCCAAGACATTGTTATTGTAATAATCTCTTGCATTTGCAATTTGTTCCTCAATATCTAGTATTGTTCGTTGTAAATTGGTAATAGTACTATTTGATTTCAAATCAGGATAACGCTCTACAGTAACTAAAACTTTAGACAATAATGAACTTAATTCGTTTTCCTGTTGAATTCTATCATCACTTTGTAAATTGGTAGTACTAGTGGCATTACGTAAACTAACAATTTTCTCTAGAGTTGTACCTTCAAAAGTCATAGCTTGTTGCACTGACGCAACTACATTTGGTAACATATCATAACGCTTTTTCAAGACTGCATCTAATGTAGAATAAGCCTTTTCAACGGCATTTCGTTTGATTATTATAGAATTATAAGATACAAATATCACAAATCCAATTACGAGAAGAATTAGTACTAAGAAAACCATAATTTCATTTTTTAAACTTAGGCAAATATAGCAATTTACTCTATAACTTTTTTATGTACAGAAATCAACAAAAATCATATAGTGTAAACAATACTTCAAGATTTTTGTAATTTTCTTACAACAATCACACAATATTGGAATACTCTTTGCGTTATTAAAATAAAAACACTTCGCATATGTAACATTGATACTTAACAATTAAAAACTATAAATTATGTCAAACGTTAGTATCTTTGAAAAAAAGTGGTTAGACCTTGTATTTGAAGGCAAAAACCAAAAGTATGGTGCCTACCAATTACGCCGTGAAAGCTCAAAAACAACTTTAATTGCATTTCTTTTTGGAATTTTATTTCTTGGTGGCGGAACTTTTTTATTGAGTTCATTTGCTGCAAAACCAGATATAGAAATAAGGGTTCCTGTTGTACTACCTCCAAGTGTTAAACCACCTGTAACAATCATTGAAGACAAACATGAAATTGTAAAACCTAAAACAGAAACCGCTAAGAGTAAAGCAGCTGTTGATAACAAAAACTATGTTGTAGATAAAACTAAAAATGCAGTTGTAGATGTAGCTTTAACAATTAAGAATCCGACTCCAAATGTACCAACTTCTCCTACTGGCGGAGGTACTGGAGCACCAACCGATGGTCCAAGTACTATTTTCGTTCCATCAACTCCAGTTATTTTAGCACCAGATAATGGACCGTATGATAAATCAAATCTTGATAAACAACCAGTATTTCCTGGTGGCATTAAAAACTTCTATGAATATGTTGGTCGAAATTTTGAAAAACAAGAAGTTGAAGAAGATGGAGAAGCTATAAAAGTATTTGTATCATTTGTAATTGAAAGAAATGGAACGATGACTGATATTGAAATCGTCAAAAAAACAAATGATGTAATTGACAAAGAAGCCATTAGAGTTTTAAAATCATTAAAAACTAAATGGGAACCAGGTATGAAAAACGGTCAACCAGTTAGAACTCAATACACGCTTCCGATAACGGTTATGATGTAATTTCAAAATAATTAACAATTAGAAACCTGTTTAGTTCATTGCAATTAAACAGGTTTTTTTGTATAAATTATAACAATTGTTGTATAAAAAATCTGAATTCTTAGAGCCATTTTCTAATTGCAATATCATTATCTTTGCATTTCAAAATTGTGAATATGGAATCGGTTGCTGAAAATACATTACCTATTGGAAAACCAAAATGGCTAAAAGTAAAATTGCCAATTGGACAAAAATATACTGAACTTCGTGGCTTGGTAGACAAATATAGTCTGAATACCATTTGCGCCTCTGGAAGTTGCCCAAATATGGGTGAATGTTGGGGTGAAGGAACAGCTACATTCATGATTTTAGGTAATATCTGTACACGTTCCTGTGGTTTTTGTGGCGTAAAAACTGGTCGTCCAGAAAATGTAGATTGGGATGAACCTGAAAAAGTAGCGCGTTCTATTAAAATCATGAATATCAAACATGCTGTAATCACGAGCGTTGATAGAGATGATTTGAAAGATATGGGTTCAATAATTTGGTTAGAAACTGTGGAAGCTATTCGTAGAATGAATCCAAATACAACATTAGAAACTTTAATTCCTGACTTTCAAGGAAATACTCGGAATATTGATAGAATTATTGAAGCTAATCCCGAAGTTGTATCGCATAATATAGAAACTGTTAGACGATTAACGCGTGAAGTTCGTATTCAAGCAAAATATGATAAAAGCCTAGAAGTTTTAAGATATTTGAAAGAAAAAGGTATTCGCAGAACCAAATCGGGAATTATGTTAGGTTTGGGTGAAACCGAAGCTGAAGTGCTTGAAACAATGCAAGATATTCGCAATCAAAATGTAGATATTATTACAATTGGACAATATTTACAACCTAGCAAAAAACATTTGCCAGTTAAAGAATTCATTACTCCTGAGCAATTTGAAAAGTATGAAAAAATTGGTAAAGAAATGGGATTTCGTCATGTTGAAAGTGGTCCTTTAGTGCGTTCTTCATATCATGCTGAAAAACATATTTTGTAAATATTGGTTTTAAAATTATAATTGTATCCAAATCAATATGAAACTAAAATATTTATGCTCCTTTTTTGTTTTTTATTCTATGCTATTTTGTACCCAAATTATAGCACAAACAAATGAAAAAAAGGTACTAAATAAAATTACTGGATTTTCAATTAAAGACAGTACACAATTAATTGATAATGACTCGCTTCTTAAAAAATTTATCAAGATACAATTGATTGATAAAAAATTATTTTTACAAAAAAAGAAAACAGCAGTTGAGTTTTTAGTATCCGATACAACAAAAATTAGAAAAACTAAAGGCGTTATAAAACTTCCGATTCAAAAAGGATTTAAAGAATATGTAGATAAAGATCCATTTGATGAAACAAAGCAAGAGTTTACTTACCTAGGACAAATAAAATTTTTAAATGTTTATCTTGTTTACGGACTTTACTGGGAAGATTTAGATTATAAATTTGTTTCAAAAATTGATGGTAAAGAGATTCAAAGTTTTGTAGACTTTCCTTACATATCACAAAATAAAAAATTAATAATGAGCGTATATGCTGACCCATATGCGACTGAAGCTCAATTGGAATTACTTTCACTTATAAAAAATAAACCACAAACCATTTTTTACGCAAGTTTTAAAAACTGGATGCCAGCGCCAGCACAAGAAATGTTTTGGGGTTCAGATGGAAGTTTTTATCTTCCTATTTTATATTCAACAGAATATTGGAAAAAAGATGGAAGTTGTAATGATAATTTTAGTTACATAAAAATTACATTGATATAATATTAAATTTTGAAAATTTGTCTTAATCAAATATTTTCTAATTTAGCAAAATAATACAAGCTGCTGAGAATCTTAAAATCTTGCGAATTTTAAACTGTTTTAAGCAAAATATAAACCCAAAACTACAACCGAATTGAAAATAAAAATTGCCATTAACGGATTTGGACGCATTGGAAGAAATCTTTTTAGATTACTTATTAATCACCCAACTATTGAAGTTGTTGCCATAAATGATATTGCTGATAATCGAACAATGGCACATTTAATCAAATACGACAGTATTCATGGCGTTTTGCCATACTCGGTTTCATTTGATGAAAATTCGATTATTGTTAATGAAAAATCGTATTTGTTTTTTCACGAGAAAGAAATTTCAAATTTGAATTGGGAAAATATCGATTTTGTAATTGAATCAACTGGGAAATATAAATCATTTGAAGACATTCATAAACATATTTTTGCAGGAGCAAAAAAGGTAATTCTTTCAGCACCATCAGAAGTTCCAGAAATAAAAACGGTAGTTCTAGGAGTTAATGAACATATTCTTGACGGAACCGAAAAAATAGTTTCTAATGCCAGTTGTACTACTAATAATGCAGCGCCAATGATGAAAGTCATTAATGATTTATGTGGTATTGAGCAAGCCTACATCACTACGGTTCACTCCTATACAACCGATCAAAGTTTACACGATCAACCGCATAAAGATTTACGTCGTGCTCGTGGCGCAAGCCAATCAATTGTTCCAACAACAACTGGTGCTGCCAAAGCACTGACTAAAATTTTTCCGGAAATGGAAGGCAAAATTGGCGGTTGCGGCATTAGAGTTCCTGTTCCAGATGGTTCTTTAACCGATATAACGTTTAATGTAAAACGTGAAGTTTCAATTGAAGAAATTAATACCGCATTTAAAAAAGCTGCCCAAAATAACTTAAAAGGAATTCTTGATTATACCGAAGATCCAATAGTATCTGTAGATATTATTGGTAATACTAATTCTTGTCTTTTCGATTCACAATTGACATCAGTTATAGATAAAATGGTGAAAGTTGTGGGTTGGTACGACAATGAAATAGGTTATTCATCGAGAATTATTGATTTAATACTTCATATTCAAAAATAATTTCCTTAATTTAGGGTTCATAAATTCAAGATTCACTCACGAATGGGGAAATTTGCTTTGTTTTTATTGTTTATTCCGCTACTAACTTTTTCTCATAAGAAGACTTCTGAGAGTATTGATAGTACGAATTACTATCTAGATTTAGTTAAATTCTATAAAAGAAGTGATAACTATAGAAATTGCCTTGAATATTCTCAAAAAGCAATTGAATATGCCAATAAAACCAACAATCAAAAATCAATTGCAAATAGTTATTCTAATTTAGGAAGTATTTATTTAGAACTTAAAAAAATTGATGATGCAATTGATGTTTTTGTAAAAAGTATTGCTATCTATTCAACGCTGCCAACTTCTACTGAACAAGCTTTTACACATTATAGTTTGGGAATTTGCTACATGGAGAAAAATAATTTCACCATGGCAGAAAAAAACTTTAATAAAGCTACGATTCTGTACGAAAAAATGAAAATTTCGAGCGCTATAGAAATGCTAAATTTACAAAAAGCAATCATTTATATCGAAAAAAAGCGAGACGATTTAGCACAGCCATTATTAGAAAATGTAATAATAAAAAAAGACACATCTGATTATAATAAAATAAAATCAGAAGCATTATATCAAATTGGAAGAATTGAAATTGAAAGAAAAAGATACAATTTGGCAAAAAATTATTTATTCAGAGCATTAGCTTTATCCAAAAATAATTTAGAGCAAAAATCAAATATTATTTTAGCTATAAGTCAATCATTTGAAAAATCTATGGACATAGAAAAATCACATGATTATTTAAAACAATATGTGATTTTAAAAGACAGTTTGTCACAAATAAATAATAAAAAAATTGGAATTGAAGATTTTACTGCTTTTAAAAGTTCTGAACGATTAAAGAGTATTGAACAAATTGATAAGGAAAATAAAAGCCAAGAAAAAGCGAGTAATTTTGCTAAATTAATTAGTATTTTGGCCATTGCATTGATTTCTATATTGTCGCTTTTAAGTTTGTCATTATACAAAAATAATATCCTTAGAACCCAATCCAATACTTTATTAAGAGAGAAAAATAACGAATTATATATTGCCAAAGAAAATGCAGAAAAAGCCACTAAAGCTCGTTCAGAATTTCTTTCAACGGTAAGTCATGAATTGCGAACACCTCTGAATGCCATCAATGGAATTACACATTTATTATTAGAAGAGCAACCTAAGGAAAGTCAGCTAAACTACCTAAATTCATTGAAATTTTCAGGTAATTATTTACTAACATTTATTAATGATATTTTAGAAATTAACCGAATTGAATCTGAAAACATTCCAATTGAACACATCAATTGTAACCTAAGAACGCATCTTATTAATATTCAAACTTCTTTTAAAGAAATTGCTTTAGAAAACAACAATACTTTTATCATTGATATTGACAGTTCAATACCTGAAAATATTATATGTGATCCAACTAAATTATCTCAGATTTTTATCAATTTAATAAACAATTCTTTAAAGTTTACTAAAAACGGTAATGTTAAATTAATTGCCCGATTAGAATCGATTGAAGATACTAAAATTCAAGTTTTATTTAAAATTTCAGATAATGGAATTGGAATTCCGGATGATAAACAAGCTGAAATTTTTGATAGTTTTTCACAAGGTTCTATAGAAATTAATAGAAAATATGGCGGAACCGGATTAGGTCTTTCAATTGTGAAACGATTAATTGAACTTTTAGGTGGAAATATTCAATTGAATAGTAAAGTCGGATTAGGAACGACATTTTTCTTCGTTCTTCCGTTTGATGTTGGCGATTCTGAAATGCCAGTGCAAAAAGTGGAATCATTTGAAAATATAGATATTGAAAATAAACGAATAGTATTAGTTGAAGACAATAAAATAAATCAAATGATTACGAAAAAAATGCTTGAAAATAGAGGCATGAATTGTAAGATTTTAGATAATGGTGAAGATTGTGTTACCTTAATGAAAAAGAATAATAAATTTGATTTAATTCTTATGGATGTCCACTTGCCAGGCATTAACGGAACTATTGCAACACAACAAATACGTGAATTTAACACCAAAATACCAATTATTGCTTTAACTGCAATTTCATTAAACGAAAATCGTGAAATGTTACTTTCGTTCGGAATGAACGATGTCATTACAAAACCATTTGAACCTGAAAAATTTTATAAAATTATAGCCGAAAACCTAATTTAATAAAAAAGACGCTTTTTAACAAGCGTCTTTTTTTTAATATTGTTTGATTAATTCTTTTATCAACAATCGTACCGATGGTTCTGCTTTTTCTGCCGCTTTAAGAACTTCGGCATGATTTACTTCTTCAATATTTTCTTCATCACCCATATCGGTAATTACAGAAATTCCAAAAGTTTCAAGTTCCATGTGCCTTGCCACAATAACTTCTGGAACAGTTGACATTCCTACACAATCGGCACCTAAAATTTTTACCATTCTATATTCTGATAAAGTTTCAAATGTTGGTCCTTGTAAACCCATATAAATTCCATCTTTCACCTCAATGTTGGCTGCCTTTGCGATTTCTTTAGTTTTTGCAATCATCTTCAAACTATAAGGCTCACTCATATTTACAAATCTTGGTCCAAATCGATCATCATTTTTACCACGTAATGGATGTTCTGGCAACATATTGATATGGTCTTTTATCAAAACAATCGAACCAACTTCATAAGCAGGATTTACGCCGCCTGAAGCATTGGATACAATTAACTTTGTTATGCCCAAATATTTCATTACGCGCACCGGAAAAGTGACTTGCTTCATATCATAACCTTCATAAAAATGAAATCGACCTTGCATTGCAACCACTTTTTTATCGCCAATTGTTCCAAAAACTAAAGCACCTTTGTGACCTTCAACCGTCACAACTGGAAAATTTGGAATTTCATTGTAAGGCAACGTAAATTCAACTTGAATATCATTTGTAAAACTACCCAAACCTGAACCTAAAATTACTCCATATTCTGGAGCAAAACCTGTTTTTTCTTTAATATAATTAACGGTTTCTTGTACTTGTTCCCACATAATTTAAAATTGATTGATTAAAATTATCACCTTGAGTAACGAAACTACTTTTAATTGGTAAATAAAAAAGTGATTTCAAATTTTTATTTTTCAATCTAACATAATCTTTTTCTGTTGTAATAATTAGTTTATTTTTAGCTTTATTTTGTATTTCTTGTACCTCTTTTTCTGAAAAATCATGATGATCTGGATACGTCAAAATTGTATTTTTTTCAGATTTCAAATAAGTAAAAAACGGCTCTGGTTTTGCTATTCCGGCCAAAAGCAACTTATCTACTTCTTTTATTTCGGAGACTTTTTTACGTTCAACTTCATTGTAAATTTCAGAATCGTAATCAATATAACTAAAAAAAACAGGCTTATTTAAACCAATTTTATTTTTGATTTTTTCTTGTTCAAACTCCGATAAATCTTTCGGACATTTGGTAATTAGTATCACATTTGCTCTTTTAGCTCCGCTCCTACTTTCTCTAAGATTTCCTGTTGGAAGCATAAAATCATCACTAAATAAATCACCATAAGCAGATAATAAAATATAAAATCCAGCCTTAACTTTTCGGTGTTGAAAGGCATCGTCAAGTAAAATAACATCTGGTTTATTATTTAATTGTAATAGTTGCTCGATGCCGTTTTTTCGATTGGCATCAACTGCAACTGTAATAGTTGGAAATTTTTGATGTATTTGAAATGGTTCATCGCCAAGTTGCGCAGCATCTGAAGTTGCATTTGCCAAAACATAACCAACCGATTTTCGTTTGTAACCTCGACTTAAGGTCGCAATTTTGTAATTAGAAGAGAGTAATCGAATTAAATATTCTATTTGAGGTGTTTTTCCGGTGCCGCCAACACTTAAATTCCCAACTGCAATTATTGGAATATCAAACGAATACGATTTTAAAATTCCTTTATCAAAAAGAAAATTTCTAAATGAAGTAATCAATCCGTAAAGAATTGAAATTGGAAAAAGCAAATACCTTAAAATAATCATAGTACGAAAGTATAATTTTTTATCTTTGAATTGAAAATATTTTTGAAAAATGAAACTTAATTTTAAATTACTAATTGCTTTCTTGTTTTGCTTTCAAATTGGTTTGACACAAGAAAACCAAGATGCAGCCATTTTAAAAATACTGTTGAGTAAATTTTACCAAAATGAAAAAGTAATTGTGAAAAACCGTTTGCAATTTTTAAGTTTTTATTGCAATAAAGCACCAAATAATGAAGAAACATTTGAGGTTATCAATAAAAATGAATTACTAAAAAAGAATTCAGCCGAAATAAAAAAACAAGTTAACAATAAATTAGAAGAAAATTGGTCTGCAGAAATGAATTCAATTTTTAATAATCAGAATCAATATCTAAAAAGTAAAGTTAATAATTGTTTAAGTTTGGAGGAATTTCATACCGTTTCTAAACGTTTTAATGACAATAATCAACGACTGATGATAGTGAGCAAACCAATTTATTTTGCACAAAAATATTGCATTGTAAAAGTAGCTTTTTACAGAAATATAGAACACAATAGCGGAAGTTACTTCTTATTAGAAAATAGTAAAGGAATTTGGACAATTAAAGAAACGCTTAACGAATGGGCAACTTGATTCGATTGGAACTTTTTAAAATAGATTACACCATTAAATTATGAAAATTAAAGAAATACTAGCAATTTTAGAAGAAATGGCACCTTTAGCTTATGCCGAAGATTTTGATAATGTTGGTTTATTAGTCGGTAATTCCGATGCTATTGCTACAGGAATTCTTGTTTGTCATGACGCTCTAGAAACTGTTATTGATGAAGCCATTGCAAAAAAATGTAATTTAGTAGCTTGCTTTCATCCAATTATATTTTCGGGTTTGAAAAAAATTACTAGCAAAAATTATGTAGAACGTTCTGTCTTAAAAGCAATTAAAAACGATATTGCAATTTATGCCGTTCATACAGCTTTAGACAATCATAAAAATGGAGTGAATAAAATTTTCAGTGATGCTTTGGGTTTGATAAATACTAAAATACTAGTTCCGAAACAAAATTTCATTCAAAAATTAGTTACGTACACCGTTCCAGAAAATGTTGAATATTTGCGTAATGCTTTATTTAGTTCAGGTGCAGGCAAAATCGGAAATTATGAAGATTGTAGTTTTAACTCACAAGGAATTGGAACTTACATGGGAAACGAAAACAGTAATCCAGAAATTGGTGAACGATTTGAATTTGTAGAATCACCAGAAGTCAAAATTGAAGTCACATTTGAAAAACATTTACAGTCAAAAATTTTGAAAGCTTTATTTTCACATCATGTATATGAAGAAGTGGCTTATGAAATTTATGATTTACAAAATACGAATCAAAATATAGGTTTAGGAATGATTGGCGAACTTGAAAATGCAATGGATGAATCAGAATTTCTTTCATTTGTAAAAAATAAAATGATCTGTGGAGGTATTCGCCACTCAGCTTTTTTAAATAAATCTATACAAAAAGTGGCCGTTCTTGGCGGTTCAGGAAGTTTTGCTATTAAAAATGCTATTCAAGCAGGCGCCGATGTTTTTTTAACAGCCGATTTGAAATATCACAACTTTTATGAAGCTGAAAATCAGATACTTTTAGCCGATATTGGTCACTTTGAAAGCGAAAGATTCACAAAAAATTATATTGTTGATTTTCTTAAAGAAAAAATTAGTAATTTTGCAATCGTTTTATCAGAAGAAAATACAAATCCAGTTAAGTACTTATAGAATATGGCTACTACAAAAGAATTGAGCGTTGAAGAAAAATTAAGAGCGCTTTACGATTTACAAATAATCGACACCAGAATTGACGAAATTAGAAATGTAAGAGGTGAATTGCCTTTAGAAGTGGAAGATTTAGAAGATGAAGTAGCTGGTTTGACTACTCGTTTAGAAAAATTACAACTTGATTTGGTAACTATTGAAGATAGTATCAAAGCTAAAAAAGCTGCCATTGAAACTCATCAAGTTGCAATAAAAAAATATACCGAACAACAAAAAGATGTTCGTAATAATAGAGAATTCAATGCTTTGACTAAAGAAGTTGAGTTTCAAGAATTAGAAATTCAATTGGCTGAAAAGCAAATCAAAGAAATGAAAGCTTCAATTGAGCACAAAAAAGAAGTTATTTCTAACTCTAAAGAAAAATTAGAGCAAAAATCAACGCACTTAAAACATAAAAAAGCAGAATTAAACGATATTATGCAAGAAACTCAGAAAGAAGAAACATTCTTATCTGAAAAATCAGCAGAATATGAAGTTCAAATCGAAGAACGATTGCTAGCAGCTTACAAAAGAATTCGTTCTAGCGTAAGAAACGGTTTAGCAGTAGTTTCTATCGAACGTGGCGCTTCTGCAGGTTCATTCTTTACCATTCCACCACAAACACAAGTAGAAATTGCTTCTAGAAAAAAAATCATTACCGATGAACATTCTGGAAGAATTTTAGTAGATGCTTCGCTTGCTGATGAAGAAAAAGAAAAAATGGAAAAATTATTCGCAAAAATGTAATACCTTAAATCCCGATAAACTCGGGATTTTTTTATGCAAAAAATTATTCAAAAAGTACTCGCTAAAAGTATCGGAGCCTACATCAACATTTTAAGTTATGTGGCGCCACAAAATGCGTATGCTCTAGCCTACCAATTTTTTAGCGAACCACGTAAAGGAAAATTAAATCCATATAAATTACCCAAAACGCTCTTTAATGCGCAACAGAAAAGTTACTCTTTAAATGAACATCAATTTCAAACGTATACTTGGAACGGAAATGATGATATAATTTTGCTAATTCACGGTTGGGAAAGCAATTCTTCTCGTTGGAAAAAATTAATTGTACGACTAAAAAAAACCGGCAAAACAATAATTGCAATTGATGGTCCAGCCCACGGATTAAGCAACGGAAAAGAATTTAATGTACCAATTTATGCCCAATTTATAAACCAAATAGTTCAAGAATTTAATCCAAAAACCATAATTGGTCATTCTATTGGCGGCAATGCAATTGCGTACTTTCAGCATCATTACAACCATAATTTTGAAAAAATGATACTCATTGGAGCGCCATCCGATTTTAAAGTTATTTTGAATAATTATATTAAAATGTTAAGCCTTAACAATCGGGTTCACAATTCATTAAAAGAATATATCAAAAAGCGTTTTAACCTAACTATTGAAGATTTTTCTGCTTCTAAATTCTTATCCAATGCAACAATTCCTGGAATAATTGCACACGATATTCAAGACAACGTTGTGCTCTATGAAGAAGGAAAAAAAATTGCAAAATCATGGACAAATGCGCAATTTATTTCCACTAACGGTCTCGGACACAGCATGCACGACGAATATTTATACCAATCAATAGTAAGTTTTATAGAAGCGTAATCGCTTGGTTTTTATTTGTAAACCATTTTCCTGCTGTCCATTTTACACGATATCATTCCCATCAGGGCTAACAGCAATCCTTTTTTCTGTTTGTTTAAAATTTCAAAAGAAAGTTTTCTTTAAATTACAACATTAAAGCGTGAATTTAAAATTCATTATATTTGCACAATGGAAGAAAACCTAACACGCATTAATAAATTTCTATCAGAATCTGGATTTTGCTCACGTCGTGAAGCCGATAAACTTATCGAGCAAGGACGAGTTACAATAAACGGAGTTGTTCCAGAAATGGGAACCAAAATCAGTACAAATGATGAAGTGCGTGTAGACGGAAAATTAGTAAGAGAAAAAAGAGAAAAACGAGTTTATCTTGCTTTCAATAAGCCACCCGGAATTGAATGCACAACCAATCTCGATGTTCGTGAAAATATTGTAGACTACATCAATTACCACGAACGCATTTTCCCAATTGGGCGTTTAGACAAAGCCAGCGAAGGTTTAATTTTCATGACCAATGATGGCGATATTGTAAACAAAATACTCAGAGCAAGAAACAACCATGAAAAAGAATATATTGTAACCGTAAACCGACCAATAACCGACCGATTTATTGAGCGAATGGCTAACGGAATTCCAATTTTAGAAACCGTAACTCGAAAATGTAAAGTGGAACAAATTAGTAAATATGTTTTCAGAATCATACTTACACAAGGTTTGAACCGACAAATTCGTAGAATGTGTGAATATCTTGATTATGAAGTAACATCGCTTAAACGTACTCGAATAATAAACATAAACCTTGATGTTCCAATTGGTCGTTATCGTGAACTTACCGATGCTGAAATTCTACAACTTAACCATTTAATCGAACCATCAAGTAAAACCGAAGAAGCAAGTTTACCAAAACCAATGCGTAATGATAATAGAAACTTTAATGCTAATTCTGGACCAAGAATAAGTCGAAATAATAATTAAAAAACTTAATTTCAATTAGCTGTTATACATTCATTTGATTCAACATTATGAACATAAGACTCGTAGCCATTGGCAAAACCGATAATAAAAATCTACAAAGTTTAATTGATGAATACACCAAACGGTTGTCTTTTTACATCAAATTTGATATAGAAATCATTCCAGATATTAAAAACGTAAAGAATTTATCGGAAGCGCAGCAAAAGGAAAAAGAAGGTGAATTAATTTTATCTAAATTAGCTGCAACCGACCAACTAATTTTATTAGATGAAAACGGCAGTACATTTTCTAGTGTAGGTTTTTCAGATTATTTGCAAAAGAAAATGAATGCTGGAATAAAAACTTTGGTTTTTGTAATTGGTGGGCCATATGGTTTTAGCGAAGAAGTTTACAAAAAATCTCAAGGCAAAATTTCACTTTCAGCAATGACTTTTTCACATCAAATGGTACGTTTATTTGTAATAGAGCAAATATATCGTGGTTTTACCATTTTGAAAAATGAACCTTATCATCATCAGTAGAAGCTATTAAAAAAGAATTATAAAATATTTTCTAAATTAGAAATTTTAATCCCTTTTTTGGTAATTTTTATAGTAGTAAGGAAAACTTTATATTTTATGTAATCGTCATAACTACAATTTTTATCGAATGAAATGTTGATTTTTGACTCATGTTCAACCATTAAATTATTGATGTAATCTTCTAATTCTTCTTTCTTCAGTACTTCAGAGTTGAATTTGACTAAATCGTCCTTTCCAAAATAAACAGTATTTATAATTGGTTTTCCTAAAACATATTTCACTTTCGTAAAAGATAAAAAAGCCATAGTTTTCTTTGCATCATTAGCGTAAGAAAAATAATTTTCTGCAGCTTCATTCTTGTGCATGCTTTTATCTTTTTTAGCTTGTAACTTTATTATTTCTGGTACTACTAATCGCAATGGCAAACGCTTATCAATATTAAAAATCCAATTCGTGGAGCTTATTGAATTCTTTCTATTAACATCAGCAATTGTATCATTTCTATTCACTTTAAAAAAGATGTAAATTGGCGAATGCTCTTGCACATCGGCAACAATTGTTATGTTGGCTTTTGGTAATTCAATTTCTTTTTTACCTTCACAAGAAATCAAAACAATTGTGACAATAGACAATAAGATTTTTTTCATTTTAAGAGTTTAATTGATGATATAATTTCACGCATTCAATTGCTTCCTTAACATCGTGCACACGTAGAATATTTGCTCCTTTTTGTAACGAAATAGCATTCAAAAAAGTAGTGCCATTCAAACTATTTTCAGCTGTTGTTTCTAAAGCTTTATAAATCATTGATTTTCTAGAAATTCCAACTAAAATTGGTAATTCCGTCATTTGAAACAATTCTAATTTTTGCAGTACTTCATAATTCTGTTCCAACGTTTTGGCAAATCCAAATCCTGGATCAAGAATCAAATCATTAATTCCGAGACTTCGTGCTTGAGCAACTTTTTGAGAAAAATAAAATAGCATTTCTTTTACTATATTTTCATATTGCGCCAATGATTGCATAGTTTTAGGCGTGCCTTTCATATGCATCATTATATAAGGTACTTGCAATTGTGCAACCGTTTGCATCATATTTTCGTCTAGATTTCCTGCTGAAATATCATTGATTAGTGCGGCACCATTTTCAATTCCTTTTTGAGCTACTTTACTTCTAAAAGTATCAATTGAAATCAAAGTTTTAGGAAAATTTTTCAAAACCAAATCAATAACTGGTAACAAACGATTAAGTTCTTCTTCTTCCGAAACAAATTCGGCACTAGGTTTACTAGAATATGCTCCAATATCAATGAATGTTGCACCTTCAGAAAGCATTTTTTCGACTTGAAGCAAAACTGCTTTTTCATTAGCATATTTTCCGCCATCAAAAAAGGAATTGGGTGTTACATTAAGAATTCCCATTACTTTGGGAGTTGATAAATCAATAAGTTGTCCGTTACAATTAAGGGTCATTTTGTTCAAAATTCAAAATTCGTTAAGCATCATTCTTCAATCCAATAAATATTCTTTACTTTTGAGAATTATTATACAAAGATACCTTAAATGAAGAATACTTCACTAGAATACGATAAAGTAATTGGCATTTGCCGTGATTTATTTACCAAAAAAATGATCGATTACGGAAGTGCTTGGCGCATTTTGAGATTGCCATCATTAACTGATCAAATTTTTATCAAAGCACAACGCATAAGAAGTTTACAACAAAACGATGTTCGAAAAGTAGATGAAGACGAAACTGGAGAATTCATAGGAATTATCAATTATTGCATCATGGCATTGATTCAATTGGAATTAGGCGTGGTTGAACAACCCGATTTGAATACTGAAGCTGCCGTAAAACTATACAACGAAAAAATCACTTTAACTAAAGATTTAATGGAAGCCAAAAACCATGATTATGGTGAAGCTTGGCGCGAAATGAGAGTAAGTTCATTAACCGATTTAATTCTTCAAAAATTACTTCGTGTAAAACAAATTGAAGATAACAAAGGAAAAACTTTAGTTTCTGAAGGAATTGATGCCAATTATCAAGACATGATTAATTATTCGGTTTTTGCTTTGATTTTAATGAAGTTTGGACAATAACAAATTATTAACACTTCATTTTTAAAAGCCTCTTTACATTTGTGAAAATAAAAATTATGGAAAAGAAAAAAACATACATAGCTTGGACTTTAAGAATTATTGTTTCAGCACTATTTATACTTTCGGCATTAGCCAAACTTTCTAAAGGTCACTTATTAGATTCTCCTTATTTTGCAATTTCAACATTTGAAGTAAAACAACTTTATCCAATTGGATTTTCAGAAGGATTTGCTCCTTATTTTTCAAGAACACTCATCGGAATTGAGTTGGCTTTAGGCTTGTTATTATTACAAAAAAACTGGTTGCGAAAGTTTCTTATTCCTGTTACAACCTTAATGTTAGCCGTTTTTATTGGGCATTTAACTTATGTTACATTCTTAAGCGGCGGAAATTCTGGAAATTGTGGTTGTTTTGGTGAATTGCTTCCGATGACTCCAATTGAAGCTATTATCAAAAATGTAGTTGCAATTGCACTGCTTGCATATTTATATTATTTACTACCTAAAAATGCTCCAAACGGAAATTTCTGGATTCTAACAACAGTGCTTTTTGCCACAATACTGGGTATTTATATGTTAGCTCCAATTCAACCAACGGCATCAAAATTTTCGGTTTCTCCAGTTTCAGAAATTCCGCAAGACACAATTGTAGAAGCAACAATTCCAACAATTGATACTATTTCAAAAGAAATTGTGACCGTTGTTAAAAAAGACACCATCAAAAAAGTTGAAGTTGAAAATACCAATGAACCTAAAAAAGTAAAATCGGGTAACGCAAGTTTTTTTCCTAATATTGACAAAGGCAAAAAAATACTTTGCTATTTTGTTCCAGGCTGTGATCATTGTCGTGCTGCAGCCAAAGAACTTACTGAAATGCGTAAAAAAGATGCTTCTTTACCACCACTTTCAATTATTTTCATGAATGAAGAAGCTGATTTGATTCCGGATTTCTTTAAAGAAGCTGGAGCAACTTATCCATATAAAATCATTGAAATTATTCCATTTTGGAATACACTCGGAAGCGGAAAAGATACGCCAGGTGTAAAATATTTATGGAACGGAAATGAAATCAAATACTATTGGGGAATTGATGGAGCTACTAAGTTTAATCCTGATGATTTAGAATTGTATTTGAAAAAAAGTTATGCTGATTTGAAAAAACTTAACTCAAAATTATAAATCAGAACTTTTTGTTTGACTAACTTTGTTAAAAATAAAAAAAACATGAAAAAAATAGTAATCCTATTTGCTGTAATAATGGCAACAATATCATGCAGTAATGCACAACAAAAGGAATTTTCTAAAGATGCTCTTCAAGGAAAATTGACAACCGTTGAAAACAAAGAAATTACTTTTAAAGAGGTTCTTGAAAAACACAAAGGAAAAACGGTTGTTGTTGAAATTTGGGCTGGTTGGTGTGGCGATTGTGCCAAAGCAATGCCAAAAGTTAAAGAATTGCAAGCCAATAATCCTGATGTAGTTTATGTGTTTATATCAATGGACAAAGCATTTGACAAGTGGACAAGTGCTATAGCAAAACACGAATTAAAAGGCGACCATTACTGGGTTAATGACGAAAAAGGAATGAAAGGTTCGTTCGGAAAATCGATTGATTTAGATTGGATCCCTAGATATATTGTGATTAATAAAAAAGGTGAAATTGAGTTGTATAGAGCAATTGAAACCGATTTTGATAAAATAAATACTACTCTAAAAACACTAAAATAATGAGAAAAAAGATTGTTGCTGGTAACTGGAAAATGAATAAAAACGCCGAAGAAACGGAAGATTTATTAAACGAATTAATAGATAAATTACCTAACGATATTGAGGCGCAAATTATTGTTGCACCAACATTTGTAAATTTAGCATCGGCAGCTGATCACGTTGAATTTACTAACATTACTATTGCTGCTCAAAACATGCATCAAGCTGAAAATGGCGCTTACACTGGTGAAATTTCTGCTGCAATGTTACAAAGCGTTGGTGTAAATACAGTTATTTTAGGACATTCTGAAAGAAGAGCTTATTTTGGTGAAACCGATTCGCAACTAGCATTTAAAGTCGATACAGCATTGAAACACGAAATGACAATAATTTTTTGTTTTGGCGAAGAATTAAAAGACCGTCAAAATGAGCAACATTTTAATGTAGTTGAAAACCAACTTCGCGATGGATTATTTCATATTAGTAATGATTCTTGGTCAAATATTATTTTGGCTTACGAACCAGTTTGGGCAATTGGCACAGGAGAAACTGCATCGCCTGAACAAGCGCAAGAAATGCACGAATTTATTAGAGAAACAGTTAGAACTAGATTTGGAAGTGATGTTGCCGAAGATGTTTCTATTTTATATGGTGGAAGCGTAAAACCCGATAATGCTAAAGAAATTTTTGGTAAACCAGATGTTGATGGCGGATTAATTGGTGGTGCAGCTCTAAAAGCAGATGATTTTGTTGGCATCGTAAACGGAATTAGATAATATTGATCCAATCATTTTCTATATATAAATATAAAGAAAATGTCACACTGAGCCTGTCGAAGTGCTTCAAAAAGTCTTCGACAGGCTCAGACTGACATAAAAACACTAATTGATTGCTGTTAATTGATTGCAAAATTTGTGTCCATTACATTTTTATTACCTCAGACCTAACAGATAACATTAGTTTAAACACTTTGAAATCCTCAATCTCGCGGTTGGGGATTTTTTTTATTTTTTAAGTAACATTTTTAAATAAGTATCGTCTTACATTAAAACCAAAAAACTTAAACTGTGGAGACAATTCTTTCTATTAAAAACCTACATAAAAATTATGGCAAGTTACAAGCCGTAAAAAATGTGTCACTCGAAATACAAAAAGGCAATGTTTACGGCATTCTTGGTCCAAATGGTAGCGGAAAATCTACAACATTAGGAATCGTTTTGAATGTTGTTAATAAAACATCTGGCGAATACAGTTGGTTTGGCGGAACAATAAAAACTCATGAAGCACTAAAAAAAGTAGGCGCAATTATTGAACGTCCTAATTTTTATCCATACATGACTGCACAAGAAAATCTTGAATTAGTTTGCAAAATTAAAGGCATTAACTATAGTAAAGTGCAAGAAAAACTTGAAATTGTTGGTTTAATCGAACGCAAAGACAGTAAATTTAGAACATTTTCACTCGGAATGAAACAGCGTTTAGCAATAGCATCAGCTTTATTAAACGATCCTGAAATTTTGATTTTAGACGAACCAACTAACGGTTTAGATCCGCAAGGAATTCACCAAATTAGAGATATTATACGATTAATTGCTAGTCAAGGAACTACTATTTTATTAGCCTCACACTTATTAGATGAAGTTGAAAAAGTATGTTCGCATGTTTTAGTTTTGAGAAAAGGTGAAATTTTATATTCTGGAACTGTGGAAGGAATGTCGTCTAATAATGGTTTTATCGAACTTAGTTCAAATGATAATAGTGCTTTAATTCAAGCTTTAGAACAATTTCCAAATATTGAAAAAGTAAAACAAGAAGAAGGTAAAATATTGGTTTTCTCCAAATCTGAAATTGATCCTGCAACTTTAAACAAATTTTTGGCTGATAAATCTATTTATTTGAATCATTTATCAAAACGAAAAAACAGTTTAGAAGAACAATTTTTACAATTAACAGGACAATAATCTCAATCATCACATCATTATGAAACGACTTCTCTCAATAGAATTACAAAAAATTTGGAAAAATAAAGCAAGTAGAGTTTTATCGCTAACCTATTTTGTTTTGCTAACATTTATTGCATTAATAGCTTCTATCAAATTTAATATAGGAAGCTTTAAATTGCATATTGCCGAACAAGGAATTTTTAATTTTCCATACATTTGGCATTTCAACACCTATATAGCATCAGTATTAAAATTCTTTTTAGCTATTGTAATTGTCTCAATGATGGCTAATGAATACAGTTATGGAACGCTTAAACAAAATCTTATTGATGGTTTGAGTAAAAAAGAATTCATCAAATCTAAGTTTTTAACTGTAATTGTTTTTGCTGCATTTTCAACACTATTCATATTTTTTCTTTCATTAATTTTAGGGCTAATATTTTCATCGTACAATGAGCCATCGATTATCTTTTCTCAAATGGATTATCTTCTTGCCTATTTTGTGAAGTTAGTTGGATTTTTCTCTTTTTGTTTATTTTTAGGAATATTAGTTAAACGATCTGCTTTTGCTTTAGGTTTTCTATTTGTTTGGAACATTGTTGAAAGTATAATAATTGGAATTTTAAATTTTAAAGTTTTTCCTGACAATGATTATGACAAAAATTTTACTCGATTTTTACCCTTAGAATCAATGAGTAATTTAATTGTTGAACCTTTCACAAAACTATCTGTAATTAAGAATATAGAAACAACAATTGGTGGCGCTGCAAATCTTAAGGATTATGATGTGCATTGGTATGCAATTTTAATAGTACTAACTTGGACAGCAATATTCATTTATTCTTCTTACTTTTTGTTGAAAAAAAGAGATTTATAGTATCTTTGCCGCATAATGAAGCGGATTAAATTTATACTTATTTTTATTCTTTTTTTAGGAGCAACTACAATTAGCTTTGCGCAATATCTTTCTGTAAATGATACTTACACGGCGCAACAATTAGTTCAAGATATTTTAGTTAATAGTCCGTGTGCCAATGTATCTAACTTTAGTGCTAGTGGCGGAAATTTTGCAACTGGCGAAAAAAGTTACGGTTTTTTTGATGCTGGCACAAGCGGATTTCCTTTAGCTAACGGAGTTGTATTAAGCACTTGCAGAGCAAATTATGTTGTAGGTCCAAACGGAAGTATTTTAAGTGATAGTGCTCCAAATTGGTTAGGCGATTCCGATTTATCTCAAGCATTAAATATTCCGAATATCTCTAATGCAACACTTTTAGAATTTGATTTTGTACCATTAACAACTAAAATAAGTTTTGATTATATTTTTTCATCAGAAGAATACCACGGAAATGCACCTTGTAGTTACTCTGATGGATTTGCATTTTTACTAAAAGTTGCAGGAAGTACTGATCCGTATCAAAATTTAGCAGTGATTCCGAATACTGCAATTCCAGTAAAAGTTACTACAGTTCATCCAAACATTTCGGGTTCGTGTATTGCGCAAAATGAAAATTACTTTGGAAGCTACAACAGCCTTGTAACGCCTACAAATTTTAATGGTCAAACGGTTGTTATGACTGCCAAAGGTGATGTTGTTCCGGGAATTACTTATCACATTAAGTTGGTTATTGCCGACGAAACTAATCCGCAATACGATTCAGCAATTTTTCTTGGAGCAAATAGTTTTAATATTGGATTAAACATTGGAACCGATAGATTATTGGCAACTAATAATCCGCTTTGTGGAACAGAAACCCTAACTTTAGACGGAACTTTAGCAGGAAATAACAGTTATCAATGGTATAAAGACGGAGTAGCAATTCTGGGAGAAATTAACCCAACTTACTTAGTTACAACTGCCGGAACATACAAAGTTGAAGTTACTCCAATCGGGACTATCTGTGGTGCATCCGGACAAATTGTTATAGAATACAGCCCATTACCTATCTTAAATAACACAACTTTAGTGCAATGTGACGATAATAATGATGGAATTTCGTTTTTTAATCTAACTAAAGTAGATGCAATAATTACTGGCGGAAGCAATGTATTGAGTATTCCTGTTTATTATAAAAGTTTATATGATGCTCAAAATCAAATAAATGCAATAACCAATCCGACTAATTTTTCAAATGCAACAACCAATCAGGTTTATGCTAGAGTTACAAGTGAATATAGCTGCACGAATTATGCTACCGTTTCTTTAGTGATTTCTAATACTACTGTAACTGCTCAAAATTATTCAACTTGTGATACTATTGGAACTCAAGACGGAATTACAACTTTAGAATTGAACACAACAATTACGCCACAACTTCTATTAGGATTGCCATCAGGTCTAATTGTTGAGTATTATACAACAATTTCTGATGCTGTAATTCAAACGAATTCTTTACCTACTAATTTTACAAATACAACAGCTTACCAACAACTAATCTATGCACGAATTGTTAATGGTGCCGATTGTTATGCTATAGTTCCAGTAACAATTTACGTAAAAACATTTGATACAACAACTATCGAAGATGAAACACTTTATGTTTGTAAAAACAGTAATCTTACTTTAGTAGCTAATCCAAATTATTCTAATTATTTATGGTCAACCGGAGCTATTTCTAATACTATAATAGTTACAACTGCTGGCACCTATAGTGTATTAATTACTAATTCTGATGGTTGTAGTGTTACCAAAACATTTACAGTTTTAGAATCAGAAATAGCTGAATTAATTGAAGTTATTGTTACCGATTTTTCAGATGATTTGAATTCAATTCAAATTAATGTTACAGGAAATGGAGTTTATGAATATTCATTAAATGGAATAAATTATCAAAGTGGTTCTTACTTTACAAATGTATTTCCAGATGAATACACATTATTTATAAGAGATAAAAATGGCTGTGGAACAATTCAAACCACAACAGTAGTTTTAAATTATCCAAAATATTTCACGCCAAATGATGATGGAATAAATGATGTGTGGAATATTAAAAATCTATCTTATTTTCCTGATGCAAGAGTAACCATTTTTGATCAATATGGAAAACTAATTTATAGTTTCAAACAAAATGAAAAAGGTTGGGATGGCACATTAAACCAAACCAAACTTTTATCGTCTGACTATTGGTTTACAATTCAATTTCAAAACCGATCAAATGTTAAAGGACATTTTGCTTTGAAAAGATAATTAAAAAATTGTTACTTTTATCAAATGAAAAAGAGATTACTTTTATTATTACTTATTACCACATTTCAGTGTTTTTCACAGTTTAGTAAGACACATTATATTCCGCCATTGTCTGCATCAAATAATGTTCCTGCAGGGCCACAATTTATTTATATTTCAACCCCAAGTACTTCACCAGTAAGTTTTACAATTAATGAAATTGGAGGCGCAACAATTTCTGGTACAGTAACAAGAGATGTTCCTTATGTTTATGATATCTCAACAGGAGCTAATCCGGGACAATTAGTAGTTGAAACTACAGCTGTTAGTCAGATACAATCTAATCGTGGCTACATTGTAGAAGCTGCCGATGTCGTTTATGTTACGGTTAGAGTTATTGATCAAACAGGAAATCAATCAAGTGAAATTGTTTCTAAAGGCTTGGCTGCATTAGGTACTAATTTTAGAATTGGTGGTTTTACAGATATGTTAATACCGAGTTATACTGATAGACATTACACATTTGCATCAATACTGGCAACAGAAAATAATACTACCGTTAATTTTAGTAATATTAAAACCGGAGCCGTTTTAGTAAACAATGCTGCCGCAGGAAATACACCAGCAAGTATCACTTTAAATAGTGGAGAAAGTTATGTAATAGCTGTTTCGGGTCCAACTGCTGCAAACCGTGATGCTTTAATTGGAGCGCTCATCTCATCTGATAAACCTATCGCAGTAAATTGTGGTTCGTTTGGAGGAACTAATGGAGAAATGGGAAATTTAGATTTAGGTTTCGACCAAATAGTATCTGCCGAAAGAACTGGAACCGATTATATTTTTATAAAAAGTACTGGATTACCCAATGTTGAAAGAGTATTATTAATTGCGCATCAAGACAATACCGATATTTTTTTGAACGGCGCTACAACAGCAAGTTACACGTTAAATGCTGGACAATATGTTAATTTAACCGGAAACGACTATAGTGCATTAGGAAATATGTATGTGCATTCTAGTAAAAATATATTTGCCTATCAAAGTGTTGGTGACGATTCAAGACCAGATCAAGCCAATCAAGAAATGTTTTTTGTACCGCCATTAAGTTGTCAAACTCCTAAAGTCATTGATAATATTCCGTTTATAGATTTCATCGGCACAAGACAATTTACTGGAAGAGCAACACTAACTACGGAAACAGGTTCGACTTTAAATTTTATAATAAATTCAATTTCTTATACACTAGCTACATTACCTGCATCAATAAATGTGCAAGGACCAACTGCAGTTACTGGAAATCCTGGTTATGAATGTTATATTTTGACAGGATTATCTGGAAATGTTTCTGTATTTTCATCCTCTCAATTGTATCTTGCTGCTTATGGTAGTGATGGCGCGGCAACTTTTGGTGGTTATTATTCAGGATTTACGTTTAAACCTGAAATAACTTTTCAACCAATTGTGGCAACTCAATCAAACTGTATTCCTAATATTGAATTAAACGTGAATACCTTAACAGGTTTTGATCTTTTCCAGTGGTATTTTAATGGTGCTATTTATACTGGTCCTGGCGCCAATACAAGTTCTATTAATCCAACACTACCAGGATATTATCAAGTAAAAGCAACACTTAGTGCTTGTAGTATAGATTTATTTTCTGATGAAATACCAGTAAGTACTTGCGCTGAAGATGCTGACAATGATACAGTTAACGACAACAATGATTTAGATAATGATAACGACGGAGTTACTAATTGTAGCGAATCTTATGGCAATCAAGTTATTTCATTAGCCAATTTGAATTCAGGAACAGTGAGTGTTGGAACTTATTCTAATACTTATAGCGGTGCAGTCACAACTTCTACAGCTTCAAGTCCAACTCCTGTTGTCGGCAATGCCGATGGAAGTTTTGTAACAAGCGTTCCAGCAGGAAAAGCAAATTGGGTAAAATATACCTTAACTTTTGCACAACCAATGGCAATAAGTTTAGAATATGTAACCACAGCAAATTCAAATGATTTATTGAATGCCAATGCTGAATATATTGTTAATGCACCTGTAAATAAAACAATAACAGTATTGAATCCAAACGATCAATTACTAATCGATACCAATTATGACGGATTTTACGAAAGTGGCGTTACTGAATACTCATCGTTTGAAATACGTTTTAGAGTAAACAGCACAACACCATTAGCTGCTGGAACAGGAACTTTCAAATTTTTAACAAATAATTCTGGTACTATTAGTTTTAAACATAAAAATTTATCGGATACACTTGACAATAAATCAACTATGAAATTTATTGCAACATGTGTTTCTAAAGATTCTGATGGCGATGGAATTCCAGATAAATCAGATTATGACAGCGATAATGATGGAATTACTGATGCTATTGAAGTACAAGGCGCAACTCCTATTGCTGTTTCAAATACAGATGCAAATAATGACGGAATTGATGATGCATTCGGAACAGGATTAACACCAGTAAACTCAGATGGAGATTCGGTACCAGATTACCTTGATTTAGACTCTGATAATGATGGAATTTATGACCTGAATGAATCTGGTTCTGGTGCAACTGATGCCAATTTGAATGGCGTTATTGACGGAAATAATTTTGGTGCTAACGGATTAAGTAATTCATTAGAAACGACTCCAGATAGTGGCGTTTTAAATTATACAATTTCAAATACTGATAGCGATACTTTATACAATTATATTGATTTAGAAAGTGATAGCGATGGATGTAATGATGTTATCGAAGCTGGTTTTGCTGATTCCAACAACGATGGAGTACTAGGAACTAATGCGCCACCAAATACAAATCCAACAACTGGAACTGTTACCGGAAGTGGTGGTTATACAATTCCGAATCCTAATTACATTACTTCAGCACCAATTACAATAACAACACAACCTGCAGACAAAGCTGTATGTGAAGCACAAAATTGGACTTTTACACTTAATTCCAACACTGTAAACAGCTATCAATGGCAACTTTCTACGGATAATGCTATTACTTGGACCAATATTACAAATAATGCAACTTATTCTGGAGCAACAACGGTTTCATTAACGGTTTCAAATGTATCTCCAACAATGACGAGTTATAAATACCGAGTATTTTTAAATAAAAACGGAAATTCTTGTGGGATGTATTCCAATGCGGCAACACTTACAATATATGCCTTACCGGTTATTACAACGCCAATTACATTAAAACAATGTGATGACAATACCGATGGATATTCAATATTTAATTTAACTGAAAAAAATTCATTTATTTCTGCAAATTATGCTTCTGAAACCTTTACTTATTACCTAAATTCAGCCGCTGCAAATAGTGCAGATGTCAATTTTTTAATTACAAATCCAGTTGCATACACTAACACCACTCCGTTCAATCAAGCAGTTTATGCTCGAGTTGAAAATATAAATGGATGCTATAGAGTAGCAACAATCAACTTATTAGTTTCAGTAACTCAAATAAATTCTGCTACTTTTCACAAATACCGAACTAAATGTGATGATGCAATTACAGGTGTTTCTACTGATACTGATGGAACTTCGGTTTTTAAATTTGATGAAGTAAAAAATGATATTGAATTGTTACTTCCGCCACCAAGTTCTAATTATACTATAAAATTTTATCCAACTGAAAATGATGCTCTATCAGAAATTAACGAAATAACAAATCCTGCAAGTTATAGAAATACAATCATCAACCAACAAGATATTTATGTTAGAGTTGATAGTAATCAAGATAATGGTTGTTATGGTTTAGGACCGTTTGTAACTTTAACAGTTGAAGCTCTACCTGTAGCTAATGCTGTAAATGCAACAAATACATTAAGACATTGTGATGATGATCAAGATGGCACTTACACTTTTAACACTTCAGCATTAGAAGCAACTGTCTTAAACGGTCAAACTAACAAAACGGTTACCTATTATGATAGTTCAGGAAATCTTATTACTGCAACACCAACATTTACCGTAAATACTGCTCAAACTATAACGGTTAGAGTAACTAATAATGTTACAGCAGCTTCTGATGGGCCATGTTATGATGAAGAAAATATTCAATTTATAGTTGATAAATTACCGTTCATAAATGCAATTCCAACAGGATTAACACAATGTGATGATGAAAATGATCCAGCCAATCAAGACGGAATTTATCCTTTTAATACTGCGGCATTTGATTCAACAATTCTGGGTTCACAAACCGGTATGTTGTTAACTTACACATTACAAGATGGAACTGTTGTAAATAGTTTACCACCAACATTTGCTACAGCAACACAAAACGTATTGGTAACAATTACTAACCCATTAAACACAAGTTGTCCTGCAACTGCTACTTTAAATTTTGTTGTAAATCCAATTCCAAATATTGATTTGAATCAAAATGGTTGGGCTAATGAGTTAGTTTGTACAAATTTACCAACATTTACAGTTACAATTAATGCTGGAGTACTTAACGGAACACCTACAACTGATTACACTTATCAATGGTTTTTAAACGGAACTATACTTCCAGGTGCAACTAATTATTCTTTAACAGTTAGCCTTGGCGGAACCTATTCAGTAGTAGTAACAACCAATTTAGGATGTCCGAAAACAAGAACTATTGAAGTTACAAGTTCTGTCATAGCATCAATTGATAGTATTAATGTTATAGATTTAGCCGATAGTAACAGTGTAGAAATTATAGTTTCTGGAAATGGAGATTATGTTTACAGCATTCAAGAAGCTTATGGCCCTTATCAAACTTCTAATATATTCACTAATGTTCCAATGGGAATTCACACGGTTTACATTAAAGATTTGAACGGCTGCGGAATTGCCGAACAAGAAATATCTGTTCTTGGAGTGCCTCAATATTTCACTCCTAATGGCGATGGATTTAATGACACTTGGAATATTAAAGGTGTAAATTCAACCTTTTATCCAAATTCTGTGATACGAATATTTGATAGATTTGGAAAACTAATTAAACAAATTTCAGCATTAGGACAAGGTTGGGATGGAACTTTTAACGGAAACCTTGCTCCTGCTGATGACTATTGGTACAATATTCAGTTTGAAGATGGAAGAAGCGCTAAAGGACATTTTAGTTTAAAACGATAATTAAAAAAAGTATATTCATAAAAAAACCATCAATTTTCATTGATGGTTTTTTTTAATTTAAAAATTTAAAACTTAGATTTTAAATCTTTTTCTATCAGTTTCATTCAAATATATTTTTCGCAAACGAATAGATTTAGGAGTTACCTCAACATATTCATCTTTTTGAATGTATTCCAACGCTTCTTCTAATGAAAATATAATTGGTGGAATAATTCTTGCTTTTTCATCATTTCCAGATGAACGAACGTTAGATTGTTTTTTAGCTTTTGTTACGTTAATACTCATATCATCGCTACGAGAGTTTTCTCCAATTACTTGACCTTCATAAATTTCATCATTAGGATTAACGAAGAATTTTCCACGATCTTGTAATTTATCAATTGAATAAGGAATTGCTTTACCATTTTCCATAGAGATTAATGAACCATTATTTCTACCAGGAATTTCACCTTTGTAAGGTTCGTAACCGATATAACGGTGTGCCATAATTGCTTCTCCAGCTGTAGCTGTTAACAGTTGATTTCTCAATCCGATGATTCCACGAGATGGAATATTGAATTTAATAATCATACGTTCACCTTTTGCTTCCATTGAAAGCATTTCGCCTTTTCGGATAGTTACAAATTCTACAGCTCTACCTGAAAGTGATTCTGGTAAATCAATTGTTAATTCTTCAATTGGTTCACATTTTTTACCATCAATTTCTTTGATAATTACTTGAGGTTGTCCAATTTGTAATTCATATCCTTCTCTTCTCATTGTTTCAATAAGAACTGATAAGTGAAGAACGCCACGACCAAAAACCATAAATTTATCAGCTGAATCAGTTTCACCTAATTTCATTGCTAAATTTTTCTCTAATTCTTTAGTCAATCTATCTCTAATGTGTCTAGAAGTAACAAATTTACCTTCTTTACCAAAGAAAGGTGAATCGTTAATTGTAAACAACATACTCATTGTAGGTTCATCAATAGCAATAGATGCTAATGCTTCAGGATTTTCAAAATCGGCAATTGTATCTCCAATTTCAAAACCTTCAACTCCAACAATTGCACAAATATCACCAGCAATTACTTCTTGAACTTTCTTACGACCTAATCCTTCAAAAGTATGTAATTCTTTAATTCTTGATTTTATAACTTTACCATCTCTTTTTACTAAAGAAATTGGCATTCCTTCTTTTAAAACTCCTCTTTCTAAACGACCAATCGCAATACGACCTGTAAAAGAAGAGAAATCTAAAGATGTGATCAACATTTGTGGTGTTCCTTCAGAAACTTTAGGAGCTGGAACATTAGCAATTACCATATCTAATAATGGCTCAATGTTATCCGTTTGATTTTCCCAATGATCAGACATCCAGTTATTTTTAGCTGAACCATAAACTGTAGGAAAATCCAACTGCCATTCTTCGGCACCAAGTTCGAACATCAAGTCAAAAACCTTTTCATGAACTTCTTCAGGAGTACAGTTTTCTTTATCAACTTTATTGATAACTACACAAGGCTTCAATCCTAAATCAATTGCTTTTTGTAAAACAAATCTAGTTTGAGGCATCGGTCCTTCAAAAGCATCTACCAAAAGACAAACTCCGTCTGCCATATTCAATACACGCTCTACTTCACCACCAAAATCGGCGTGACCAGGAGTGTCAATAATATTAATTTTTGTTCCTTTATAAACAACTGAAACGTTTTTAGAGGTAATAGTAATTCCTCTTTCGCGCTCTAAATCGTTGTTGTCAAGAATTAAGTCGCCAGTGTTTTCGTTTTCACGAAAAAGTTGACAATGATACATGATTTTATCAACTAAGGTAGTTTTACCGTGGTCAACGTGGGCAATAATTGCAATGTTTCTGATAGATTCCATCTGATTTTTTTAGAAAGTGCAAAGGTACACTTTATTTTGATAAAAAAAACCTTAGCGCTAATAGTTTACATTTTAATAATTTGAAATGAAAAGATGTAAAAAAATTATTTTTAAACTAAAAAATAGTATTATATCTTTTTTTTTTTATTTTTGAGTAATGAAAAAAAATATTTACAATTTAATAGTAATCTATTTTATTAGTACTCTTTTATTGGCGCTATTTGGCCACTATTACATTGTAAACTTTACTCCAATTAAAGATTACAATTATTACAGCATTGTATTAATATTATTTTTTGTTGTTACGGCACCTTTATTCTTTGCTTATCTAATATATAAAAGTAACAAAAAGTCTAAATCTGACATAGAACGACTTAAAAAGATTAATGAAGAGCTATATAAATCTAATGAAAGGTATGATATTGTAGCAAAAGCAACAAGCGATACTATTTGGGATTGGGATATTAAAACTGGAGGATTTATTTGGAACAAAGGAATTCAAGGAGTTTTTGGCTATAAAAAAGAAGAAGTTGGAAATAATCTTCAATGGTGGTTTGAAAAAATACATCCAGAAGATAGTTTGAAAATGTCTGTAAAACTTTATTCATTTATAGAACAAAAAACAGAAAAATGGCAGGATTACTATCGATTCATGTGTGCTGATGGTACTTTTAAATATGTTTTTGATAGAGGATTTTTAGTCATGGATGAAAATCGAAATGTAATTCGTATGATCGGAGCCATTCAAGACATCACTAAACAAAAAGAAGAAGAGCAACGATTAAAATTGTTAGAAACAGTAATTACACAAACAAAAGATAGTGTAATAATAACCGAATCTAGCGATGCGGAAAATGAAATTCCTAAAATAGTATATGTAAATCCGGCTTTTACAAAAATGACAGGTTTTAAATCAAAAGAAGTTATTAATGAATCAGCCTTGGTTTTCATGAATAAATTCAGCGTAAGATCTGAAATTAAAAAATTAGCAGAAGCCTTAAAGAAAAAAGAAGAATTTACATTTGAAGTTTTAAACAAAAGAAAAAACAAAGAAGAATATTGGGCCAATGTAACTATGATTCCGATAACCAATAAAGACAACCAACATTCACATTGGATTTCAATTCAACGAGACATATCAGTAGAAAAAGAAAGAGAAAAAGAACGTGAACATCTCATTAGCGAATTGACTCAAAATAACAAAGATTTAAAACAATTCTCCTATATAACATCACATAATTTAAGAGCACCATTATCTAACTTAACCGGATTATTAAATTTAGTAGAAGATATTCCCATTGAAAATGAAGAACTAAAACAAATTATAACTGGTTTCTCTAAGTCAACCGCACAACTTAATGAAACAATAAATGATTTAGTGAATGTTATCATCATAAAAGATAGTCCTTCAATTCAAAAAGAAGATATAATTATTAAAAATGTTTTTGAGAATGTTTTTAATCAATTAAGTTTTTTGATAAGTTTAAAAAAACCAATTATTAAAATGGACTTAGATGATACTAAAACCATAAGTTTAAACAAATCTTATATTGAAAGTATTTTACTGAATTTAATGACTAATTCATTACGATATTTAGACTCTAAAAGACAATTAAAAATAAATATTACCTCAAAAAAAACCAATTTAGAAACAATACTAACATTTAAAGACAATGGAATTGGTATTGATTTAGAGAGAAATAAAGATAAAATATTTGGACTTTACCAGAGATTTCATGATTACCCGGATAGCAAAGGATTAGGTCTTTACTTAGTAAAATCTCAAGTAGAATCTATGGGTGGCACAATAACTGTAGAAAGTGAAGTTGGCGTTGGAACAACTTTTATTATTAAATTCAAAAACAATTAACAATGTTAAGCAAAATTCTATTTGTAGACGATGATCCAATCACATTAATGCTTTGCAAAAAAGTAATTGAAAAATCTGAATTTTCTAAAGAAATAATTACGGCTAGCAATGGTGAAGATGCCTTGAAATATTTTAATAGCATAAAAAACATTAGTGAAGTTGATTCTCCACAATTAATGTTTTTAGATTTAAATATGCCTGTAATGGGTGGATGGGAGTTTCTAGATGCTTTTACTCATGAAAACTACATAACCTCTTTTCCTAAACTAAAAGTAATTGTTTTATCATCTACAATAGACCCAAAAGATATTGAAAAATCTAAATCCTATCCGATGGTAATTGACTTTTTATCAAAACCAATAACTAAAGAAATGCTACAATATATTAAAGATACTTTTTAAAAATTAATACAAAAAAAAAAGCTTCCCAAAATTTGGAAAGCTTTTTTTTATAATACTACTATTTAACTAGAGATTAGTTTTATAGTTTAGCAACATGCTTAGTCAATTTAGATTTTAAATTTGAAGCTTTGTTGTCATGAATAATGTTTTTCTTAGCTAGTCTATCAATCATTGATATTACACCAGATAATTTTGAAGCAGCATCAGATTTATCAATAGCTATTCTTAATGCTTTAATTGCATTACGAGTAGTCTTGTGCTGATATCTATTTAACACTCTTTTCTTTTCGTTACTTCTAATTCTTTTTAAAGCAGATTTATGATTTGCCATTTTCTTTTAATTTAATTGTAAGGTTATTAATACTTTAGTTAAAAAAGAAAAACCTCCCACAATTAAAAATTTAATCACTTTGGTTTTAACTAATAAAACAAAATTTCGAGACACTGATTTTTTGTTTTATAAAACTAATTTACAACTAATTCTGTAGCCCGTAGGGGAATCGAACCCCTCTTACATGGATGAAAACCATGCGTCCTAACCGATAGACGAACGGGCCAATGTCATCTTTGGTTAAAATAATCTCAATATATTATTGAACTTGTAGCCCGTAGGGGAATCGAACCCCTCTTACATGGATGAAAACCATGCGTCCTAACCGATAGACGAACGGGCCATTACATTATTTTTGTAATGCGAGTGCAAAAATACAACTATTTTTAATTCACACAATAGTAGTAAGCACTTTTTTTTATTTTTTTTTTAATATGCTTTTGCAAACAACACTCTACCAGAAGATTTCGCACCTGTCAAAATACATGTACCAACTTCTTCTACTCTATCTAAAGGAATGCAGCGTATAGTTGCTTTAGTTAAATCTTTAATTTTTTCTTCAGTTTCTGGAGTTTCATCCCAATGTGCAGAAATAAATCCGCCTTTGTTTTCTAAAACATCCTTAAACTCTTCAAAAGTGTTAACTTCTGTAGTATGTTCTTTTCTATAATCGATTGCTTTTTGAAACATTTCCTTTTGAATCGTTTCTAGTAATCCATTAATATAATTCACAATACCATCTTTAGAAACAACTTCTTTAGTCAAAGTATCTCTTCTAGCAACTTCAAAAGTTTCATTTTCTATATCTTTTGGCCCTATTGCAATTCTAACTGGAATACCTTTCAATTCCCATTCAGCAAATTTGAATCCTGGTTTTTGGGTAGTTCTATTATCATATTTAACAGAAATTCTTAATTTCTTAAACTGAGTTATTAAGTCTTCCACTATTTCAGTAATTTTTGCAAGTTCGTCATCAGTTTTAAAAATCGGAACAATAACCACTTGGATTGGAGCTAAATTTGGAGGTAAAACCAAACCATTATCGTCAGAATGTGTCATGACTAAAGCACCCATTAATCTTGTAGAAACTCCCCAAGAAGTTCCCCAAACGTATTCTTGTTTACCTTCTTGATTGGCAAATTTTACATCAAATGCTTTTGCGAAATTTTGCCCTAAAAAATGAGATGTTCCAGCTTGTAAAGCTTTTCCATCTTGCATCAATGCTTCGATACAATAAGTTTCTTCTGCGCCTGCAAAGCGTTCTGTTTCTGTTTTTAAACCTTTAACAACTGGAATTGCCATAAAATTTTCGACAAATTCAGCATAAACATTCATCATTTTTTCAGATTCTTCAATCGCTTCTGATTTTGTTGCATGAGCTGTATGCCCTTCTTGCCACAAAAACTCAGCAGTTCTTAAAAACAACCTTGTTCTCATTTCCCAACGAACTACATTGGCCCATTGATTAATTAAAAGTGGTAAATCTCTATAAGATTGCACCCAGCCTTTGTAAGTTGACCAAATAATTGCTTCACTTGTTGGACGAACGATTAATTCTTCTTCAAGTTTAGCATTTGGGTCAACCATTAATTTTCCAGGTTTATCAGGATCGTTTTTTAAACGATAATGAGTAACAATAGCACATTCTTTTGCAAATCCTTCAGCGTTTTTTTCTTCTGCCTCAAACATACTTTTGGGAACAAACAAAGGAAAATAGGCATTACTATGACCTGTTTCTTTAAACATTCTGTCTAATTCTGCTTGCATTTTTTCCCATATTGCATAGCCATAAGGTTTAATAACCATACAGCCTCTAACACCTGAATTCTCTGCCAAATCTGCTTTGACTACAAGTTCGTTATACCATTTGGAATAGTCTTCTGTTCGCTTTGTTAAGTTCTTACTCATAATGAATAGTTTGGCATAAAAATTGTTTAACTTATTTTAACTAAATAGTTCGGCAAAACTAACTATTTTTGTATTGTCCAACAATAAAAAAGCTATAGATATGAAAACAAATTATTTTTTTACCAAAAAAATCTCCATTTATTCTGTATTTGGACTTTTTACGTTACTTGTAACTTCCTGTGGTTCTTACCAAAACACTTCTTATTATGACAATGATGGCGTTTATGGTAGTGATGAAAAACCGAAAGCCAAAGAAGCATCTAAAGAAAATAGTCAATACTATAAAGATTATTTCAGCTCATTAAAAAACGATAATGACCAAGTAGTTACTGATGTTGAAAATTATTCTTCTTATAACGACACAATTAATAAATCAAATAACAACGATCAAGTTGTAAATCAGTACTCTAGTTGGGGCTCTAATCCAAGCAATGTCACTGTGAATGTTTACAATACAGGTTGGAATAATGGTTGGTATGGAAATAACTGGGGCTATTATGGCGGAGGTTACTATGGCATGTACTCAGGTTGGAATAATGGATGGTATGGTAATTATTGGGGATATAATTCTTGGTATGGACCAAATTGGGGTTGGAATTCTTGGTATGGACCAAGTTATGGATATGGATATGGATACGGATATGGTTACAATCCTTACTATGGATATTACGGAAACAATTGGGGATGGAATAATGGCTATTTGGGTCATAACTATGCTTACTCTGGTGGCCGAAGAAATAGCAATTATATAGCCAACGGAAATGGTGGTGGTTATGTTTCAAATAGAAGTTCATTAGCTGGAAACAGACAATCTTTTGGACCAACAAGATCAAATACTGGTGGAATTAGACCTTCAACTTATAATAACCAAACTGGTGGAGTAAGACCTTCGTCAAACAATAACCAAACTGGTGGAGTACGACCTTCAACACCTGTTAGAACTTACGACAATCAAACTGGTGGAGTTAGACCTTCTAGCGCTAATAACACTTATACTCCGCCTGTTAGAAGTACACCAACAAGAAGTTATGAAGCTCCAACAAGATCGTATTCACCAAGTTCAAGTGGTGGTGGCGGTTTTGGTGGTGGCGGAAGCTCAAGTGGCGGTGGCGGTGGTGGCGGTCGTTCTGGTGGTGGAGGCGGAAGACGCTAATTTTAACTATAAATGATTATTTTAGATATACTATGAAAAAGATATTTGCAATTGTTTTAGGAAGTTTAGCTATGACTTCCGTTCACGCTCAAGATATTAATGATGCATTGAGATATGCTCAAACTGACCTTAATGGTACAGCAAGATTTAGAGCTATGAGTGGTGCTTTTGGAGCACTAGGTGGTGATTTTTCATCATTAAATATTAATCCTGCTGGTTCGTCGATTTTTGCTAACAACCAAGTTGGATTTACATTAGGAAATTACAATACTAAAAATAATTCTAATTATTTTGGTAAAAATACAAATGCATCTAATAATTCATTTGATTTGAATCAAGCTGGCGCCGTATTTGTATTTAACAATGATGATTCAAAAAGTAATTGGAAAAAGTTAGGATTAGCTGTAAATTATGAAAATACAAAAAATCTAGATAATTCGCTGTTTTCTGCAGGTACAAATGCTAACAACTCGGTAGACAACTATTTCTTGAGTTATGCTAATGGTGTGCAATTTGGAAATTTAAACAACTATTATTTTGATGAACTGTATTACAATGAGCAACAAGCTTATTTGGGGTATAATTCTTATATTATTGATCCAAACGATTCAACAAATCCGAATAATACAGGCTATTATAGTAATGTTGCAACAGGAGGAAATTACTATCAAGAAAACAGAGTAAAATCTACTGGATATAATAGTAAATTAGCTTTTAATATTTCTGGTCAATACACTGATAAATGGTATTTTGGATTGAATTTAAACTCTCATTTTTTAGACTACAGACAATCAAGTAGTTTTTTTGAAACCAATTCTAATCCTAAATATGCAACAGGTTCAACAGTTGATGTAATTCGTTTTAGTAATGATTTATACACCTACGGAAGCGGATTTTCTTTTCAATTAGGAACTATTTACAAACCTGCAAAAGAAGTTAGACTTGGTTTTGCATACGAATCGGCTACATGGTATAGATTGACAGATGAATTAAGTCAACGTGTTGTTACTTCAGGATACGGCTTGAATGCAACTCAAGACAATACACAATACAACACCAATATTGTAACTGACCCAAATGTTACAATGATTTTTCAACCTTATAAGTTACAAACGCCAAGTAAATTAACTGGAAGTTTTGCTTATTTATTTGGTAAAAAAGGTTTGTTGAGTATTGATTATGCTGTAAAAGATTACAGTAACACTAAATACAAACCAAAAAATGATTTTACAACTGCCAACAGTACAATGTCAAATTTATTAACCTCTGCAAGTGAAGTTAGAATTGGTGGAGAATACAAAATCAAAAAACTCAGCATTCGTGGTGGATATCGTTGGGAACAAAGTCCATATAAAGACGGAAAAACAGTAGGTGATTTAACCGGTTATTCTGGAGGTTTGGGATATAACTTTGGAACAACAAAATTAGATTTGGCCTATGCTTATGCAAAACGTGAGTACAACCAACAATTTTTTACGCAAGGTTTGACTGATGCCGCTAGAATTAATGCAGTAAATAATAATGTAAGTTTGACTTTATTATTTGAATTGTAAAAAAAAGATATTGAAATATTGAAAACCATTCGTTCTTCGGATGGTTTTTTTATGTAATTAGATTACTATTTAGCCCTGATTGGAGGGAAAAACCTTCGTTTTTCACGAAGTTTTGGAAGGAAAGCAGGAAAATGGATTGCTAAAATGCCGGAAGATTCGCTTCAAAAAAGGAAAAAACTAGAATTGGAAATAAAATTAGATTAAATAGTGTAATTTTGCATCCCAATTAAATTAAGGTATGAGAACCAAATCGGTAAAGAAAAATAAAATTAACGTGATTACACTTGGATGTTCTAAGAATACTTATGACAGCGAAGTGTTAATGGGACAATTGAAAGCGAGCGGAAAAGATGTTGTGCATGAACAAGAAGGCAATATTGTTGTAATTAATACGTGTGGATTTATTGATAATGCCAAAGCAGAATCGGTGAATACAATCTTAGAATATGCAGATAAAAAATCTCGTGGAATCGTCGATAAAGTATTTGTAACCGGATGTTTATCTGAACGTTATCGTCCAGATTTGGAGAAAGAAATTCCGAATGTTGATCAGTATTTTGGAACCACAGAATTACCGCTTTTACTGAAAGCTCTTGGTGCCGATTACAAACACGAATTACTTGGAGAACGTTTAACTACAACTCCTAAAAATTATGCTTATTTAAAAATTGCAGAAGGTTGTGATAGACCCTGTAGCTTTTGCGCAATTCCTTTAATGCGCGGTAAACACGTTTCTCAAACTATTGAAAAATTGGTTAAAGAAACTGAAGGTTTGGCTAAAAATGGTGTAAAAGAATTGATACTAATTGCGCAAGATTTAACGTATTATGGTTTGGATATTTACAAGAAAAGAAACCTTGCCGAATTATTAGAAAATCTTGTAAAAGTAGAAGGAATTGAATGGATTCGTTTGCATTATGCTTTTCCAACTGGTTTTCCGATGGATGTTTTGGAGTTGATGAAACGCGAACCTAAGATTTGTAACTATATTGATATTCCGTTGCAACATATTTCAGATAAAATTTTGAAATCAATGAAACGCGGTACTACAAAAGCGAAAACCACTAAATTATTGCAAGAATTTCGTGAAGCAGTTCCGGGAATGACAATTAGAACTACTTTGATTGTTGGTTATCCCGGAGAAACTCAAGAAGATTTTGAAATTATGCGCGATTGGGTTCAGGAAATGAAATTTGAGCGTTTGGGTTGTTTTACCTATTCGCACGAAGAAAATACTGGCGCATTTGTACTAGAAGATGATGTTCCTGAAGATGTTAAAAAAGCTCGTGCTGCTGAAATAATGGATTTGCAGTCACAAATATCTTGGGATTTGAATCAAGAAAAAATTGGTCAAACCTACAAATGTATAATTGACAGAAAAGAAGGTCAGCATTTTATTGGTAGAACCGAATTTGATAGTCCAGATGTAGACAATGAAGTGTTGATTGATGCATCAAAATTCTATGTAAAAACAGGCGAATTTGTAAATATCAAGATTATTGATGCCACTGAATATGATTTATACGGTGAACCAGCCTAAATTTAAAATTTTTATTTAACTTTATACTTTAAAACAAGTTGAAAATGAGAACACTAAAATTTATTTCTTTGGTACTTTTATTCACATTGAATTCAGTGAACGCACAATATGGAAATAATGGTTACGGAAGCACTGGATATGGTGGAAATAGAATGAATCAACAAAGTATTCAGAACACCAATAACTTTGGTAGAAATGAAAAAACGGCTGATCAAATTGAAAAGGAACGAGTTGAAAACCTTAATAAAGTCATGGAAAAGTTAACAGTTGACTTGAAACTTGACGATTTACAAGTAATTGTTATAAAAAAAGAAATAGAAGACAACTCTAAAAACCTTACAAAAGTTTCTAAAAGTGAAGTTCCAGACGAACAAAAAATCAAAGAAATGGAAGCCATTAACGAAAAAACAGATAGAACTATCAATACTTTTCTTAATGATGACCAAAAAATAAAATATAAAAAAATGATTGAAGAGCGTAACGAACGAATGGAAAAAATCAAAAACAGACGCTAAACTTCTTATTTTTATACTATCAAAAAACTCCAAAAAACGTAATTGCTTTTGGAGTTTTTCATTCTTAATCAACCTTGTTCAAAATTATTGTTTAGCTTCAACTGAACCTTTAAAAGTTAACACTTTAGGAGTTTCATCAGCAGTAGTTGTAACTGTTACCGTTTTAGTAAATGCACCAACAACGCCTGCATTAAAAGTAGCTTTTACATAGCCTAATTTTCCTGGAGCAATTGCATCTTTTGTATAATCGGTAGCGGTGCAACCACAAGCAGGTTTTACATTTGTAATTGAAACCGATTTGTCACTTGTGTTTTTGAATTCAAATACTATTAATTTTGGTGTTCCTTGCGGAATACTTCCAACATCAACCAACTCATTTTTCCAATTAAGAGCTTCTAAAGTTTTAATTTTAAAGAAGGTATTAGAATTAATATTAATCGTTGAAAATGACATTAACCCAAGTGATAATGTTAGTAAAGAAATTTTTAAAATTTTCATAAATTTATTTTTTAAGTGTTACTACTAGTTTATTGGTTTGTTCGAACAGATCAAATGTAGTTGAATAAATAATTGACAATGTTAATCGATTTCAAAACTTTGTTAATGACTTGTTAAGCATAAAAAGTAAGCTTATTTTTTAGTAATATTACATTGTGAAATAGAAATTAATAATTTGAAAACTAAAAATCTAAACATAATAATTGTACTCGGACTAGTTGCAACAATCGGAATATTGATTGCGCAATTGCTTTGGACAAAACAAGCTTATAATCTTGAAGAGCAAAAATTTTCTCAAAAAACGCACATTGCTTTATTGGAAGTTGTAAAAAAATTGTATCAAGGTACCAATAGTGAATTGCCAAGCGATAATCCGATAAAGAAAATTGCAAGTGATTATTATATTGTAAATGTAGAAAACGACTTTGAACCTAGTGTATTAGAATATTATCTAAAAGCTGAATTTACTAAATTTAATATAGCAACCGATTTTGAATATGCTATGTACAACTGTCAAAGTGATGAAATGGTATATGGCGATTACATTTCATTTTCGGACAAATCTCATGAAAAACGCACCGTTTATTTTCCGAAACATAAAAATTTAGTCTACTATTTTGCAATTCGTTTTCCTAATGAAACCAGTTATTTATTCAGTTCTTTGCGCTTTTGGTTTGTATTATCATTTGCATTAATAATCATTTTATTGGTTTATGTATATTCAATTTATACTATAATTCAACAAAAAAAATACTCTGAACTGCAACGCGATTTTATCAATAATATGACACATGAATTTAAAACTCCTTTGTCATCTATATTACTAGCATCTAATTATTTGAACAAACAAGATTTGATAAAAAAAGATAAAAAATTAGAAAAATATACAGAAATTATAATCAACCAAAGTAAGAAATTAAACAGTCATATAGAGCAACTTCTAAATATTGCAAAATCGGATAATGCACCCATGAAAATGGATAAAAAAGAAATTGCAATTGTGCCAATTTTAAAAGATGTAATTGAAAACATGCAATTAAAACATCAAGATTTAAAGGTTACAATCAACTCTAGTGAAGATTTTAAAATTTTTGCAGATGAGTTTCATTTCACCAATATTATATATAATTTGTTAGATAATTCGATTAAATATTGCGATGAAATTCCTGAAATTGTAATCACTATTTTAGACGAAAAAAAGAATTTAATAATAGAATTTTGTGACAACGGAATTGGTATTTCTGACAAAAACATTACTTTTATATTTGATAAATTTTATAGAATTCCGAGTACCAAAAGCAATGAAGTAAACGGATTTGGACTGGGATTGTACTATGTAAAAAAGATTTGTATTCAACACAATTGGAAAATTATTGCCCGAAAAAACAAAAGCAAAGGAATTACCATTTCATTAGAATTACCAAAACAAAATTAACTATGACAAAATTCAAAATTTTATACGCCGAAGATGATGAAACGCTAGCTTTCTTAACTAAAGATAATCTAGAGTCTAATTACGATGTAACTCATTGTATTGATGGCGAAAAATGTCTGGAATCATTCAAAAATAATGTTTATGACATTTGCATTTTGGATATAATGATGCCCAAAATGGATGGTTTTGAATTGGCCGAAAAAATCAGAAAAATTAATGCCGATATTCCTATTATTTTTCTTTCAGCTAAAATTCTAAAAGAAGATAGAATTAAAGGTTTGCGACTTGGTGCCGATGATTATTTGGTAAAACCTTTTAGCATTGAAGAATTACAGTTGAAAATTGAAATCTTTTTAAAACGCTCGCAAAAAATAACAATTTTAGATAAAAATATTTATACTGTTGGCAAATATAATTTTGATAGTAAAAATTATTTAGTGTACACCGATTCAGAAAAAATATCACTTACACAACGCGAATCCGATTTATTAAAACTTTTTTTAGACAATAAAAATGTGGTTTTAAAACGCGAACAAATACTTAAATCGCTTTGGGGTGAAGACGACTATTTTATGGGAAGAAGTTTAGATGTATTTATTTCTAGATTACGTAAAATTTTATCCAACGAACACGGAATTGCTATTGAAAATCTTCACGGAATTGGTTTTAAATTCAGTATTACAGAATCTTAAATTACTCAGAAATTACTCGATTTATCTGAACAAAAGATTTTGTATAATAAGGTTCACTTACCGATGAAATTATTACACCAGAACTCGATGCCGAATGAATGAATTTAATTTCGCCATCGTTAGAAACCTCTGTAATCATTCCCACATGGCTTACTCTATGACCTCCAAAAGTTGCAAAGAAAATTAAATCACCTTTTTGGGCATGTGCTTTATCAATTTTAACTCCATAATTAGCCATTTCTTGAGAAGATCTTGGCAAAGTCATGCTAATATTTTGAAATGTATTGAACATCAAACCCGAACAATCAAATCCTGCACTTGTTGTGCCACCACTTCGGTATCGAGTCCCTAAATGTTGTGATGCTTTACTAATTAAAAAATCGGCTTTGGCTAAATTTCCTGCAGGAATATTTTTTACATCAATAACTTCATCAGTAGTTTCTGTTGGCACCGATTTAGAATCATTAGAACCATCTAATTGCAATGTAGCTTTACTGATAATTAGCATATCACCCACTTTTAATCCAGTAGCAATTGAAGGATTTAATTTTAACAATTCACTAATTGAAACTCCAAATTGTTTAGAGATTCCGAATAAAGTTTCTTTAGGCGCAACTTTGTGAACTACATCAACATTTGATGCTACAACTTCTGACTTATTTTCTATTGAAGCATCATTTTTGACTTCATTATCGTACTCTTTTTTATCAGAAATAGTATTTTCAGTTGCAGCAATTTTCAATTTGGAACCTGTTCTTAAATTTCCTGTTTTTAGTTCCGGATTCAGTTCACACAATGTCTCCATTGTAATTCCGTATTTTTTAGAAATGCTGTAAATGGTTTCTTTTTTGGCAACTAAATGAGAAATAAAAGGTTCGTTTTTGGTAGGAACAACCTCTTTTATAACTTCTTTAGAAACCTCTTTGGCAACTTCTTTTTTGTCAATTTTTTCCTTTTCAACTTTTTCTTTTGGCTTAACTTTTTCCTTTTTTTCTTTCTCTTTATATTTTTTATTTGGGATGTTAACTACTTGACCCAATTGCAATAAAGCGCCTTTAGTTTTCGGATTCGCAGCATACATTTCTTTTTCTGTCAAATCATATTTTAAAGCCAATCCGTAGATAGATTCACCATTTTTAATTTTGTGTTTAATTATTTTTTGTGAAAAAACATTCAAATTAAAAAATAAGGCTATTATTAATATTATTTTAAAAAACTTCATAGGAATTTATTTCATAAAAGTACTTTGATGCGCTTTTAAGGATGCGCAATTTACGAATAAAATGCCGTTTATCGGACTTTTTAACTTAGTTTTAATCCGAAATTAAGATTTGTGAATCAAAAAAAATCCGTCAGGTTTAATAAACAAGACGGACTTTAAAAATTATAAAAATAGTTTACAACGGAATATTTCCATGTTTACGCTTTGGCGAATCCACTACTTTATTTTCTAACATACTGAATGCTTTCATCAATTTTCTTCGAGTATCTCTTGGCAAAATTACCTCATCAATAAAGCCACGTTGTGCTGCTGTATATGGATTTGCAAATAATTGGGCATACTCTGCTTCTTTCTCGGCTAATTTTTCTGTTGGATTTTCGGCTTCGTTAATTTCTTTTTTGAAAATAATTTCTGAGGCTCCTTTTGCTCCCATTACAGCAATTTCGGCACAGGGCCAAGCAAAGTTCATGTCGGCACCAATATGTTTCGAGTTCATTACGTCATACGCACCGCCATAAGCTTTACGTGTAATCACTGTAACTCTTGGCACAGTTGCTTCGCTGAATGCATATAATAATTTGGCTCCGTGAACGATAATTCCGTTCCATTCTTGATCGGTTCCCGGTAAAAATCCTGGAACATCTTCTAAAACCAATAACGGAATATTGAAACAATCGCAAAAACGAACAAATCGAGCTGCTTTTATAGATGATTTTACATCCAAACAACCTGCTAAAAACTTTGGATTATTAGCTACTATTCCAATACTTCTGCCACCTAATCGTGCGAAACCTACAATTATATTTTCGGCAAAATCTTTATGAATTTCAAAAAAAGATTCTTCGTCAATAATGTTTGTAATCACATCGTGCATATCATAAGGTTTGTTGGCAGTATCTGGAACAATTTCATCTAATTTAGCACGAATTTCATCGTTGATTACATAAGGTAATTTGGGAGTAGTTTCTCTATTATTTTGAGGTAAATAACTCAACAACTTTTTAATGTCTTCTAAACATTCAACTCCGTTTGGAGAAGTAATATGCGCAACACCCGATTTGGTAGAATGCGTACTTGCACCGCCCAATTCTTCGGAAGAAACTTCTTCGTTTGTAACGGTTTTCACCACATTTGGACCGGTAACAAACATATAACTGCTGCCTTCAACCATCATCGTAAAATCGGTCATTGCTGGCGAATACACAGCACCACCAGCACATGGTCCCATAATTGCAGAAATTTGTGGAATTACACCACTAGATTGCACATTTCTATAAAAAATATCGGCATAACCACCAAGCGAACGAACGCCTTCTTGAATTCGTGCGCCACCAGAATCGTTTAATCCAATCATTGGTGCACCACTTTTTAAAGCCATATCCATTACTTTACAAATTTTCTCGGCATGAGTTTCAGATAATGAACCTCCGAAAACTGTAAAATCTTGAGCAAAAACATAAACCAATCTTCCGTTTATTGTTCCGTAACCTGTGATTACTCCGTCGCCGTAATAGATTTCTTTTTCCATACCAAAATCGGTAGTTCGGTGTGTAACTAGCATGCCGATTTCTTCAAATGAACCTTCGTCTAAAAGATATTCAACACGTTCTCTTGCGGTTAATTTCTTTTTGGCATGATGCGCAGCTATTCGTTTTTCGCCACCGCCTAATTTGGCTAAGGCAATTTTATCGTTTAATATTTTGATTTTATCTTCCATTTTTTTGAGATTAAAGAAAATAGAGAATAGAAAAAAGACCTTAACAACTGTTATATCTATTCTCTATATTCTATTTTCTAAGTTCTTTAATTAGGTAATCTTAGTATCTTTTTATCCGCTAAATACTGTTTCAAAGCAATCATAGCAGCAATTTCAGCTTCAATATCTAATTGTGCTTTCATTTTTTCTGGATTATAATACGATTTCACAAAACCTGTATCAAAATCACCTGAACGGAATGCTTCATGCTCCATTACAAATTTTCCGAAAGGTAAAGTTGTTGCAACGCCTTCAATATGATAATTATCGATGGCTTTAATCATTAATTCGATGGCTTCTTCGCGCGTTTTTCCATAAGTAACCAATTTTGAAAGCATTGGATCATAGTAAATTGGAACATCCATTCCTTCTTCGATTCCGTTATCAACTCGAATTCCTTCGCCTTCTGGAAGTTGGTATTTGCTTAAAAAACCAACATTTGGTAAGAAATCATTCATAGAATCTTCGGCATAAACTCGGAGTTCCATTGCGTGACCATTTATTTTTAAATCTTCTTGTTTCATTGGTAACTCTTCGCCACGAGCTACACGAATTTGCAGTTCTACCAAATCTAAACCCGAAATCATTTCGGTAATTGGATGCTCTACTTGCAAGCGCGTATTCATTTCTAAAAAATAAAAATTGAGTTGTTCGTCCAATAAAAATTCGACTGTTCCAGCACCCAAATAATCACACGCTCTAGCAACTTTTACAGCTGCATCACCCATTCTTTTTCGTAATTCTGGCGTTAAAATACTTGAAGGCGCTTCTTCAACAACTTTTTGATGTCTTCTTTGAATACTGCATTCACGTTCAAAAACATAAATGATATTTCCGTGACTATCAGCCATTACTTGAATTTCGATGTGACGTGGTTTGGTTACATATTTTTCAATAAAAACAGATCCATCGCCAAAAGCATTAATTGCTTCAGAAATAGCTCTATCCATTTGAGAAGTAAAATCTGATTCTTTTTCTACTACTCGCATTCCTTTTCCGCCACCACCAGCAGCCGCTTTTATTAAGATTGGAAATCCGATTTGGGTTGCAATTTTCTTAGCTTCTTCAATATCGGTAATGGCATTTTCAGTTCCTGGAACCATTGGAATATCATACTCTTTTACGGCATCTTTGGCTGCTAATTTATTTCCCATCATTTCAATGGCTTTGGATTTTGGTCCGATGAAAATGATATTATTATTTTCGCATAATTCCGCAAATTGTGAATTTTCGCTTAAAAATCCGTAACCTGGATGTACTGCGTCTGCATTCAGTTTTTTACAAACTTCTATAATTTTATCACCTCTCAAATAGGATTGACTTGATGCTGCTTCACCAATGCAAACGGCTTCATCAGCATATTTAACGTGAAGTGCATTTCTATCGGCAGTTGAATAAACCGCTACCGTTTTGATTCCCATTTTCTTGGCGGTTTTCATTACTCTTATGGCAATTTCACCTCTGTTGGCAACTACTATTTTGGTTATTTTTTTCATGTTTTTGCGAAGCACGAAGCAATCTCTTTAATACTAAATTATATTTATATTCTAATCACATTTACATTTCATCAAAACTCCTCGACTGCGCTCGGAGTGACAAATAGATTATTCAAATTCGATTAATAGTTGTCCTTTATCAACTGCGATTCCTTTTGCAACAGCGATTGATTTAATAATTCCATCACGCGGCGAAAGAAAACTGTTTTCCATTTTCATTGCTTCTAGAATTAATAATGGATCATTTTGTTTTACTGTTTGACCAACTTCTACGTTGATTTCCAAAATCAATCCGGGCATTGGCGCTTTAATTGCGTTTACAATTTTGGTTCCGCCACGTTCGATTCCCATACTTTCGATGAGTAAATCTAAAGCGTCAGCAATAGCGACTTCGTAAGTAGTATTATTTACTTTTATGGTATATTTTTTTGCTAAAAAATTAGAAGAAACAATTTCGATATTAAATGGTTTTTCCTCTTTTAGTATATGAAATTTAGCAGTTTCCGTCTGAATTGCATCAAGGTTTTCAAGGCTATTTTCGTCTAAACTAAAGGATGTTGTATTATTTACCGAAAGCTTATAAGAGTTATTCATAAGGGTATAAATTAAATTGGAAGTAAATTTATGAAAACGAAATCGATTGCGAAATTAAAATTTAAAAAAGATTTTAAATAAAAAAACTCCAGCTAATGCTAGAGTTTAAAAATTTTATGTGCGTACAATTATTGTTTGTTTTCCAAATCAAATTTACAATTGATAGCCACCGATTCAGCTATTTTACTTTTCACTAAAGATGGAATTTTAATATCATAATCTGATGGTTTAACATTAAAATTACAAGTTGATGTTAATTTGTCTCCTAATTGTGAAAAAGTGATTTTGGTTTTAACTTTTTTAGTTATTCCATGAATGGTTAAATCACCTTCAATATCAAATGTTGCTTTACCAGCTGCAACTTTAGCTGCATCATAATTTAAAACTTTTCCTTTAAAAGTTGCTTTTGGAAATTTATCACTTTCAATATAATTCTCATTAAAATGTTCTTCCATTAAAGGCACTTTAAACTTGAATGATTTTATCAAAATAAGTGCTGCAAAATCTCCTGTAGTTTTATCAAAAATACACGATGCTGTATTGGTTTTGGCAGCAACTTCTTCTACTGCTGGCATTGATGCTTCAAATTTAACTTCACCTGAGCGCGTTATCATTTTTTGAGAAAAAATACTAATGCTATTCAATAGTATTACAGAAACTAAAATTATTTTTTTCATTGTATTTTTTATTAATTAGTTAGCATAGCCTTGTTGTTTCCAACGTTTAATGATATCAATAGTTACTTGCGGCATTTTTCCTGTTTGTGGCATAATAGCACCACCACAAGATTGATCGTCAATTCGACAAATCATTTCACCATTTTCGGCTGCATCTCTAACATCTGCATAACTTTCCATTGGTGGATATTGTGCATTAGTATTGGCACCGTGACATGATAAGCAATTATTTTCTATAATAGGTTTTACATTAGCCGTGTAAGTTGGATTTGCTACAAAAGTATCTGAAATATCTTCATAAGTTCTTGATTCACAAGAAAACAAAACCAAAGTTGAAAGTACTATAAAAGCAGTACAAATTTTTAAAATCTTCATAATATTATTTATTTAAAAAACTCTATATAAATTAAAACCAAAATAAATTCCTTTGCTAAATCCTTTTCCATCTGCTGCTGTAAAATAAGCAACATCATTCATTGGCTGACTGTTAGAAAACAACAATTGAAATACATGTCCACCAGTTTCAATATCTATGCCAGTTGTGATTGGATTGTGAAAAACGCTATTTTCTTCAGGGTTTAATCGAGCTGCATATTCAATATTCCAACTAATTCTTTTGGTTAATTTGTATCTTGAGCCAACTCCAATTAAAAAATTATCTTTTCGTTCTATTCCGGTTTGATATAAATTTTTATGGATGTAAATTGGGTTTACTTCCAACGAGAATGAATTAGAAAATTTTCTAGAAACAATCAATTGATTAGAATAAGCCATACGATCAGTAAATGATAAATTTGGAAATAAATCTGTACTAAGTTTAGTATTTATATCAATTGTATTATATCCAACTATAGTTACAGGAAATCCATCAATTTCTTGATTGGCAAGCTTATATTTTAACGTAGTTTCAAAAGTTTTATTGTACGTTTGTCTTGATAAACCAACAGTAAACCAATTGGTTACACCATATAGACCACCTAATTTAGTGTAAGCATTATCTAATCCGAAAAAATTATCTAATCCGTTGGTTAAATCACCAAATCTGTGCGAAACTAAAAAATACCATTCGCCTTTGGCTGCCAACTTGGTTGATTGCATTGTACATACTTGTAGACCTTTGAACGCTGCAATCTCAATTTGTTTTTTGCCATCAGTTCCTGAACCTAATTCATTTAATAAATCGTCTTGAGCATTTGCAAAGCCAAATGATAACAAACCTGTTAATGCAAATAAAATTTTAACTTTTTTCATTTTTTTAATTATTTTGATAACGTACATTCATCTAATTTAATTTCGCCCATAAGATCGTCAAATCCTACAACTCTTCCTTTTATTGTTACTGTTTTTAATTCTTTAGAAATATCCTTCAAATCTTTCATCTTGCACAAAATAGTATTGTCAATAGTTACAATGCTGTCTTTAATACTAGAAATTATTCCTGATATTTCTACTGGTTTATTCAAATATTTTTTTGTTGCCAAATCAGCATTTGATGAAAATTCATTAAAAAAAGAAGTTGATTTCACAGTAAACGCACTTTTTTCGGCTTGAACATCTCTAGCGCCGCCATGCATTACATAATCAAAAGCAAAATAACCTGCTACCAAAAGTAATGCTATTGCAATTACTATTTTTTTAAATTTACTACTCATTTTATTTTACTTATTAAATTGTATTTGTTTTAAGAAAAAAACTCCAAATCAAGATTTGGAGTTTAGTTGGTGTAAATTATTAAATTTTTTAATTTACAATAACTTTTTTCCATGATTTATCAGTGTCATTTTTCAATTCTATTAAATAAACTCCGGTTTGTAAACCTGTGATATTTAATTCTACATTTTCAGAATCATCTTCAACATTAATTGTTTTAACGAATGCGCCTGTTTGTGTATATACGTTAACTTGTGTAAGATAGGTTTTAGTTTTTATCGAAAAATTTCCTGATGTTGGATTTGGAAATATTGACGAGGCTTTTAATGAAAAATCTTCTACTCCTAATTGTGATCGTGTTAAAGTTTGTGGAGCATGTGGATTACTTCCATGATAAGCCAAAGTTGTTGTATTCCCTTCTGAAAAAATAATATTAATTGAGGTTGCATCATTTGTAAATGTATAATCCCCAGCAGAAACTAAAGGTCTAGTTGCAACAACCGTTCTTGTTGTTCCAGAAACAGTGTCAGAAGTAATTGTCCAACTTTGAGAACCAGCGGCATCAGCAGCTGGAGTATTGTGTCCTCCTGGTGCAATATAATCTCTATTAGTTGTTGAATTCCAAATAAACATATCTGTCACTTCGGCCATTGAAAACCCATTAAATCCTATACCTAACCAATGTGTACTATTTCCAGTTAAAGTCATTGTAACTGTAGTTGAATTAGTATCAATTTTTAATGTTCTTGTTGAACCTGACAAAGTAACAACACCGGTTGAAAATTGTGCTAATGATACTGTCGAGACTCCTAAAATTAGAGCCATTGTTAAAAGTAATTTTCTTTTCATAATTTTAAATTTTAGCGATTTTTATTTTAATAAGTTTATTATTTCTTCGTTTCCTGAAAAAACGGCATATTCAAATGCTGTTTTTCCGTTTTTATCTATGATTTTTTTATCTGCATTGTTTTGTAACAGCAGTTTTATAATTTCTACATTTTTAAATTGAACGGCATAAATTAATGCTGTAATTCCGTTGGTATCGGTCAAATTAACATTAGCCTTTTTGCTAAGAATGAATTTTACCATTTCAATATTACCTTTTACAACAGCAGCCATTAATGCTGTGCCATTGTCACTTACATAATTTACATCGCAATTATTCTCCAATAAAAATTTAGCAACTTCGTTATTTCCGGTGTAACAGGCTAAAATTAACATGCTCGAACCTCTATCATTTACGGAATTAACTACTTTAGGGTTTTCTTTTACCAAAACTTTAATTTCATCTAATGTGCCTTTTCTAGCGACATTAAAGCAATCTTTATTTTGTGAGAATCCACAATTGAAAACGAATAACAATATTAATAGAAAATTCTTCACTTTTTTTTAGCAAATTTATTAAAAATAATGATAGAAACTTGTTTTTTTTTAGTTGTTTATAATTGATTATTAAAATTTTATAAAAAACTAAAATTAAATTCTTAAAGCACTAACAATCCGAAAGATTTTAGAGTATGTATTGACTTCGAATACCAAAACAATTCAAAATCATCAAAATGAATTTCAAAATCAGATTTTAAATTAGCAAAAGTCAATTTTTGAGTATTGAAAACAGTTACTTTCTCTAATGTTTGAAGCAACCAATCGGCTTTATCTTTCTCTAAAGAAATTTCAAATGATTCGCGTTTATCATGAAAAGTCAATTTTGACATTTGCCAAGAATTTCCTTTTTTAGATTTTGTATACGTTTCTAGTGATGGCTTTCCGCCTATCCATATAACTTTTGAAGAAGGTTTTATATTGAAATCAGTTTCATTTTCTAAACAAGAAACAATATAATCGGCTGGAATTTTAGTATTCGGAATTTTAAAATCAAACCAATCTTGTAGCGGATAATCAAAACACATTCCGTGCATGTAATTGAACAACGATTTCTTTAATCCGAAACTAAACTTATCGTGATTAATGCCTGTTTTATCTTTAAAATTAATGTCGTTATTGGCAAACGTAATTTCGTTTTGATTCGGAATCACACCAAATTCCTCTGGAAACATTCCAACTGGCGAATGCGCCGTCATTGCAAACTGATGCCAAAAACCCGATTGTAAGATGCCTAATTCAAATAATTGTCGCACCATTTCCAAACTATCAACTGTTTCTTGAATGGTTTGAGTTGGATATCCGTACATTAAATAGGCATGCACCATGATTCCTGCTTCGGTGAAATTTTTGGTGACTTTTGCAACTTGCTCAACCGTAACTCCTTTTTTTATTAATTCTAGTAATCTATCAGACGCTACTTCCAATCCGCCAGAAACGGCTATACAACCTGATTCTTTGAGCAAAATACACAAATCGGCAGTAAAACTTTTCTCAAATCGAATGTTTGTCCACCATGTTACAACCAAATTTCGTTTTAAGATTTCTAAAGCTACCTCACGCATCAATGCTGGCGGTGCTGCTTCGTCTACAAAATGGAATCCGTTTTCACCTGTTTGAGCAATTAATTCTTCCATTCGATCGACCAATAATTTTGCAGTTACAGGTTCGTAAAGTTTGATATAATCTAAAGAAATATCACAAAAAGTGCATTTTCCCCAATAACAACCGTGTGCCATTGTGAGTTTATTCCAACGACCATCACTCCACAAACTGTGCATTGGATTGGCGATTTCTATAACCGAAATGTACTTGTCTAGATATAAATCAGAATAATTTGGAGTTCCAACTTGACTTTGTTTGTAATCGGGTTTGGTAGTATTATTTTTATAAACTACTTGGTTGTTTTCAAGGAGAAATGTTCTTTTGAATTCAACTTGATTTTGATCAATAGCAATTCGATTGGACTTGTGGTGACAAACTGCATTAACTAATAATTCAACTGGTAATTCGCCATCATCTAAAGTTATATAATCGAAAAATTCAAATACACGTTTGTCTTTCAAATCTCGTAATTCAGTATTTGGAAAACCGCCACCCATTGAAATCTTTATTTCTGGATAATTCGTTTTAACATATTGTGCGCATCTAAAAGCACTATACAAATTTCCTGGAAAAGGAACTGATATTAAAAATAGTTTCGGATGTACTAATTCTATTTTCTCTTTTAAAATTCGAAGTGAAATTTTATCAATATAGGTTAACTCTTGACCTAATTTATCATACATTTCATCAAATGAATTAGCGCTTCGTCCTAGACGCTCAGCATAACGACTAAATCCAAAATTTTCATCGATGCATTCTACGATAAAATCAGATAAATCTTCGAGATACAAAGTGGCTAAATGTTTGGCTTTGTCTTGCATTCCCATACTTCCGAAAGCATATTCTAAATCGTCTAATTGCTGAAATCGTGAGGCTTCCGGAAGGAAATTTCCACTACAAATTTGGCGAGCCATTGAAGGATTTTTTCCTTGAAGAAAAGCAATTACTGAATCAATGGTTTTGGTATACTCTTCTTTTAAAGATAAAATACGTTGTGAATTGGAAGACAATTCTTCGACAGCGTTCAATACGTTAGAATCTGCATACGAGAAAATTTGTTCTAAACCTTTTTTTGAAAATAATTCTAAAATCACCTCAATTCCCAAATCCATTTGAAAAGCACTAATTTCTTTCGTATCAAGAAACCCTTTTATGTAAGCAGTTGCAGGATACGGTGTATTGAGTTGCGTAAATGGCGGTGTTATTAATAGAATGTCTTTCAATGAAAATCGTTTTTTAGCAAAAATATCTTCATTTTATCAATTAAACCAGCTTTTTATAGATTTTATTTTAATTAAAAAATAACTTTTTCTATATTGCATTTTAATTGATATGTTATTAGCCATGAAAAAAAAATTATCTATTCTTTTTATCTTTTCTTTTTTTATTGTTTTTTCACAAAAACCGGCCACTTCCAACGTTACTAAAACTTTATCTTTTGATGTCAATAAAAAAATTGAAGATGCCAATGGTAGTTCTATAACTGATTTAAAAGAAAAAATCAAATACTACGAAAACAAGCAAAAACTTGAAAATAGTAAAAAACAAAAAAGTAAAAGTTTAAAAAACACAAAAGCATTAACTTCAGTTTACCTCTGTTCTAATGGAACATTTGAAGAATTTGAAACTATTGGAGGAAGCAATTTTTTAAATGATTTCTTATATACTGAAGGTGAGGTTTTAAACCCAATACAATGTAAAAATCTTAATGAAAATGCTACTACAGCTATCCAACAATATGACCCAGCAAATCTATCAATAATGTCTACCACTGTTCCGTCTAATTATTTGGATCAATATATTGGTAATATCAATGCTTTCGATCAATACGCTTTAAAGATAAATTATAAAAATAGCAGCACTACAGTTGCTGTTGTTCAAGCTAAAAGATTTAAAACCAATAATGAAAGTTCTTTAAAATTCAATTATAAAGCAGTTTTACAAAGCGTCAATAGAAGTGACCATGATGACGAGCAACCTTATTTTAAAGCTAGAGTTGTGAATAAAAACGGCCTTGTTGTAAGTGAATTTTGTTTAATCGCTGATACGCAAAATTGTATTTTTACACAGGCTCCTAATTTAGAATCTGGTGCTATTATTATGTATACTCCTAACTGGCAATCGGGTATATTAGATATTTCATCAATTCCAAATAATGAAGATTTTACTGTAGAATTCACTGCATCTCGATGCGGACTAGGAGCTCATTTTGGTTATGCTTATATTGATGATATTTGTTTATTACATTCTAACGAAAGTCTTCAAGGAAGTATTGAATTAGATCCACTAAATAAAATTTGCCCAACATTACCAATTTCGGTTTGCGGTAGTTTTACTGTTCCTTCATCTGGTGGAATTTCAGCTACAGTCACCTCAATAGTTTTGAATGTTAGAGATGAAAACAATACCGTAGTTTACACTTCGCAAACTCCTGCAACGTTAAACATGACTACAAAAAGATTTTGTTTTGATTTAGGAGCTTCCAATTTACCAAATATAACAAATGGAACTTATAATGTTGGTGTAACCATAAATTATGGTATTGTACAAACCAATTGTTCAGGAACCAACTTTGTTGCAGTTACAGATAATGATGCCAATCCGGGTTGGGATATTTGGTTTTTAAATTGTGTTAATTGTCCTGTTACGGTACAAACTGCTAGTTTATCATCGTGTGATACTAACAAAGATGGAAAAGAATTTTTCAACTTACCCAATGCAGATTCTTTAATTGTTACTCCAACAACAGGATTAACGTTTACTTATTTTACTAATTTGAATGATGCAACTAATGACACTAATCCAATTGCAGCTTTTACAAACTATGAAAGTTATAGCACAACAATTTTTGTAAGAATTTCTCAAAGTGCTACTTGTTATAAAATTATTCCTATTCAATTAATCGTTAAAAATCCGCATGCAACCATTTCTGGAATCTTAAACGTTTGTTCTGGTAGTACGGTTCTTACAGCTTCACCTGGTACTAATTATCTTTGGAATAGTGGTGCCACAACACCAAGTATAACGGTAAGTAATCCTGGAACTTTTTCAGTTACAGTTACAGATTCATCTGGTTGTAGTTCTGTTGGATCAGTTACAATTCTTGCCAATCAAGCCGCACCTCAACCAACTATTCAAGTGACTCAGCCAACTTGTTTATCAACTACAGGTTCAATAGCAATAACCTCTCCTGCATCGCAATATAGCTATGATGATGGAGCAACTTGGGGAACTAATTCTTCAATATCTAATTTAGCCATTGGTACTTATTATATTAAAATAATAACCGCTATTGGCTGTGTTTCTTATACTGCGAATGTAGCAATAGTACCTTTCGAATCTTCTTACCCGAGTTTTAGTTATGTTGACCCTTCTTTTTGTGGTGATAAAGGAAGTATAACTATTACAACTGTAGCCGCGTTTTACAGTTTTGATGATGGCGTTACTTGGACAACAGATAATATAGCAACTAATTTAGCACCTGGTACCTATAATATTAGAACCAAAGATGCTGCTGGATGTGTTTCAAATTACAATACTGTTTATCTATTTGATGAATTTTTAGCTGCTCCACTATATACCAAACACAATCCTTATTGTGGAAATTTAGGAAGTATTACAATAGATACTCCGGCCGATCAATACAGTTTTGACGGTGGAACTACATGGCAAACTTCTAATACTTTAAGTGGATTAACAAGCGGAAGTTATATAATTAAAATCAAAAATGTAGACGGTTGTGCTTCTCCAACTGTTTATGTTTATTTAAAAGACTTAGAATATTCTTATCCAGAATATACTCTTGAGGAAGCTGGTTGTGGAAAATATGGTACAATTACTATTACAACTTTAGCTGACTTATATAGTTTTGATGGAGGTACAACTTGGACAACTGATAATATTTTAACAAATCTAAATGGTGGTACAAATTATTCTATAAGGGTTATGAATAATCCAAATTGTATATCCTATTCTAATTATGTATATCTATACAGCATGTTTCAAGCCATACCAAATGCAACTGATTATTCTACTATTGAATGTGATAATTTTAATGATGGAGTTGAATCAATAGATTTAACAAATTATAATACCAACTTAATTTCTAATTCAAGTAATTATACCTATTTGTATTACACAACTTACACTGGTGCTGATAATCAATTATCGTCAGATGAAATCACCAATTTCACTTCCTATCCAATGTCTAATACCAATGATATTGTATATGTTAGGGTAATGTCAACTAGTTGTCATAAGGTAGCTAAGTTAAAAATTGATTTTATCAATTCTCCAATAATTTACATGAATGATACTTTTCCATTATGTGTTGATAAATCTGTAATTATTGAAGCTGGACTCGGATATAGCAGTTATTTGTGGTCAACTGGTCAAACAACTGACCATATTACAATAACGCAACCTGGAAATTATTGGGTTACTGTTTATGAAAATCATAACAATGGTTTGATTTGTTCAACAACCAAAAATTTCACTATTTTTCTATCTAATTTTGCTACCATAACAAGCATAGAAACAATTGATTGGACTGAAAGCGAAAATGTTATAACCGCAAATGTAACTGGAACAGCAAATGTAACTGGCGATTATGAATATTCAATTGATGGTGTTCATTTTCAAGACAGCAATACCTTTTCAAATTTAACAGTTGGTATTTACAATATATTTGTAAGAGATAAAAACGGATGTGGAATTGTTGGTCAAGATGTTTTTTTATTAAACTATCCCAAATTCTTTACACCAAATAATGATTTAGTAAATGATACTTGGAAAGTTAAATTCTCACAATATGAACCTGGAATAAAAGTTGAAATTTATGACCGTCAAGGCAAACTTTTAAAACTTTTAGACAATACAAATAGTTGGGACGGAACTTACAACGGAAATCTAATGACTGCAGATGATTATTGGTTTGTAGTTCATCGGGTTAATGGTTTAACTCATAAAGGTCATTTTACTTTAAAACGATAGAATCTTAATCGAAAGTTAAAACAAATTCTGTTATCATAATTTTAAGTATTTTTACAAAAAATTATAATAATGCCAACTGACTGTATTAGCTATCAAAAATCGGGATATTTCTCTAAACTAATTGTAGATTATTTAGATAAAAAGCCACAACTGAAGCAACTTTACAATCGATTTCCTGAAATTGAGAATTTTAAAGCTCAAATTGAAGAAAAAAGTCAAAACTTTCCTCTGGAGAATAGACAAATTTTAGTTTCTGAATTAAAAAAACAATATCAAAATTTTGAAGTTTCAGAAACAACTTTAAACCATATTGAACTTTTAAGTAACTCTACAACATATACAATTACTACTGGTCATCAGTTGAATTTATTTACTGGTCCGTTGTATTTTATCTATAAAATTATTTCCACAATTAATCTTTGCAAGCAATTAAAATCTGAATTTCCGCAATATAATTTTGTTCCAATTTATTGGATGGCGACAGAAGATCATGATTTTGATGAGATAAATTATTTCAATTTTAAAAATAAAAAAATTCAATGGAAAGAAGAAAGTTTTGGTCCAGTTGGACGACTTTCAACAGAAAATTTAAAAGAAGTTTATAATGCCGTTGAAAAAGAATTTGGCACTAGTATTAACGGCGTATATTTAAAAAACTTATTCGAAAACTCCTATTTAAAACATTCCAATTTAGCAGATGCAACTCGATTTTTAGCTAATGAATTATTTCAAAACGAAGGCTTAGTTATACTTGACGGCGATTCTAAAGAACTTAAAAAAATATTTATTCCCTATGCGAAAAATGAACTAGTAAATCGAACATCATTCACTAAAGTCAGTGAAACAAATGTTATTTTGAAAGAGTATGGAATTCAAGTAAATCCGAGAGAAATTAATTTGTTTTATATCGAGGATCATTTACGCGAACGCATAGTATTCGAAAATAATAAATACAATATTAACAACACCAAAATTGAATTTTCTGAATCTGAAATTTTAAATGAATTACAAAACAATCCCGAAAAATTCAGTCCGAATGTAATTTTACGTCCGTTGTATCAAGAAGTAATTTTACCTAATTTATGTTATATAGGTGGCGGTGGTGAAATTGCTTACTGGTTGGAGTTAAAGTCGAATTTCGAATCAAATAATATTACATTTCCTATATTGCTTTTAAGAAATTCAGTCGTATTAGTTTCTGAAAAACAAGTTGAAAAAGCTACTAAATTAAATCTTACATGGAAGGATTTATTTTTAAATCAACAAATTTTATTTGATTCTAAAACTAAAGAATTCTCAGAATTCAAAATCGATTTTTCTGAACAAAAAGAGTTTCTCAAAAAACAATTTGAAACTTTAGCTACTATTGCTAATCAAACGGATAAATCATTTATTGGAGCCGTAAAAGCGCAAGAAGCTAAACAAATAAACGGTTTAGAAAATCTAGAAAAAAGATTATTAAAAGCTGAAAAAAGAGTTCATACAGACAAATTAGACCGTATCTTTTTATTACAAAATGAATTATTTCCTAATCAGAGTTTACAAGAACGTAAAGCAAATTTTTCGGAATTTTATTTAGAATATGGAAATGAATTTATTGGAAAATTATTAGTTTCATTAAATCCACTTTCAACCGAATTTAAAGTTATTACATTGTAATTATTTCTTGCAAATCGTTTAAAAAAGACTACTTTTGCACCCGAATTAAAAACAAATAAATCAAAATGGCTACAAATAGAACATTTACAATGATTAAACCAGATGCTGTTGAAAACGGACACATTGGTGGAATATTAAACATGATTACAGAAGGCGGTTTCAAAATCGTTTCTCTAAAATTAACGCAATTAACTGTTGCTGATGCACAAGCTTTTTATGCTGTTCATGCTGCAAGACCATTTTATGGTGAGTTAGTTGAATTTATGTCAAGAGGTCCAATCGTTGCTGCTATCTTAGAAAAAGAAAATGCAATTGAAGATTTTAGAACGCTAATTGGTGCTACAAATCCTGCTGATGCTGCCGAAGGAACAATCCGTAAAAAATATGCAACTTCAATAGGAGAAAATGCAGTTCATGGTTCAGATTCTGATGAAAATGCTTCTATCGAAAGTGCTTTTCACTTTGCTGGAAGAGAGCAGTTTTAATGTTAAATATTAGGTTTCTGATATTAGATATTTCTAAAAATATAAAATCTCGTTTCTTAACCGGAACGAGATTTTTTTGTTAAAACTGTCACTTAAACTTCTAAAAATGTGTCAAACTAATAAAAACATATTTTTGAATAATAACAGATATCAATTAGAACTTTATTGTCAGTCTGAGCTTGTCGAAGACCTTTTTTAAAGCACTTCAACTGCTCACAATGTATTATAATAAAAATAAATCTATCTCAAAACTAAATTAGTAACAACATCTTTTCGCAGTTCTTCATTAAGCATTTTGATTATTTTATCTTTTCCGTAGCTTAATTCTTCACGCAAAACCGCCGAAGTTAACTTTACATAAAGTGTATTTCCTTTTAAAATTACTTCTTGCGTGTAGCTGTTTACACCATTTCCCATAAGTGACTTCCAAGCTTGCTCTACGTCAATTTTATCCATTCCAGCTTCCAATTTATTAACTACAATAAATTGCTTTAACACATCCGAAATTGAACTTTCGTTACTTAATCGTTTTGCCATTACTACTGAATTTACTACAATATCTTTCGATATGAATATATAATTTTAAATTATTTTAAAGAAAATGGTTGAAATCGTTTATAATTATACTCCAATTTATCTTTGTTTTTTACTATTAAAACAGAATCTTTTATCTCAATTATTTCCTCTTTCCATTTGCCATACGTGGTTGAATAGTTAATAAAATAAGTACCGTTTTCGTTAGAAATAGCAATGGTTTCGCTAATATTATTAGTTTTATAAGTACCATCAAATTGTGGCATTACCTTTTGACGAAAACCTTTATTTTCCTCTACTTTGAAGAAGTCAATTGTCTCGTTTACCTTATAATCCTTCTTAGTTCCGTCTGGAAGTTCTACTTTTTTTATCTCCCAATAGCCATTTATTTTACTAATATCTTTATCCGTAATAGACTGTTTACAAGAAACTAATAGTAATCCGCAAAGGAAAATTATAATTGTATTTTTCATAACTTAAATAAAATCTAAAATTACAATTAATTTTAAATAATAAAAAAGTATTTTTGATTAAACCTTTTCAAAAATTAAATGTCTTAATTGAAAACTTACAAATTATGAAAAAATATTTTACTCTTTTTATTTTTGCCTTTTTACTAATTGCTTGTTCCGAAAATGATTGTGGATGTACTACACCTCCAGAAGAAGCAATGTATTTTCCTCCAAATGACGGAAATGTAACTTGGGAAACTAAAACTATTGCAGATTTAGGCTGGAATCAAACTGCTGTTCAACCATTATTAGATTATTTAAATTTAAAGCATTCTAAATCATTCATTATTTTGGTCAACGGAAAAATTGTAATGGAAAATTATTTCAACGGACATTCTGCTACGCAACCATGGTATTGGGCAAGTGCAGGAAAAACCTTGACCTCAACAGTAACCGGAATTGCAGAACAAGAAGGTATCATAAATATCAATAATAAAGTATCTGATTATTTAGGTACAGGATGGACAAGTGCTCCAATAGCAAAGGAAAACCTAATAACATGTAAAAATCTTTTATCGATGAATTCAGGTTTGAATGATGCATTAGGAGATGATGTATCACCGGCTAATCTTCAATATGTTGCGGATGCAGGTACACGTTGGGCCTATCATAATGTTTATGTGAAATTACAAGATGTAATAGCACAAGCAAGCGGACAAACTTGGACTAATTATTTCAATATAAAATTAAGAGATAAACTTGGTATGACTGGAGGAAGTTGGATAAATTCTGGTGACGGATTAAGTGTTTATTGGAGTACTACTAGAAACATGGCTCGTTTTGGATTAATGGCACTTAATAAAGGAAAATGGAATGGAAATCAAGTAGTAAATGAAGTATACTTCAATACAGCAATAAATACTTCGCAACCTATAAATCAATCTTATGGATATTTATGGTGGTTAAACGGAAAATCAAGTTACCATTTACCACAAAGTCAATTGCAATTATCTGGAAGTATAATACCTAGTGGACCAAGCGATATGTTTATGGCATTAGGGAAAAACGACCAAAAAATATATGTTATACCAAGTAAAAAGATGGTCGTAATAAGAATGGGTGACGCTGCAGACAATGTAAACTTAGCCCTTTCAGATTTTGATGATGTACTTTGGCAAAAAATAAACGCGTTATATCAATAACGCGTTTATTTTTTATTTAAATTTTGAATTAAAAAACTTAATCAAGGCATACACAAACAACATAAAAGTTAGTAGTTGCAAACCCATTGCAATATCTGAAAATTTCTTTTCAATTAATTTAGCTAAAAGTCCCAAACCGAAACTTATCAGAATCAAAATTATGGGTGAAGTTGCCCTAAAAAAAGATAGAAATTTAGTCATAAATCCAAAACTACTATTTAAAGAAACTATCTACAAACTCATATTTATTAAATACTTGCAAATCTTCCAATCCTTCGCCTACTCCAATGTATTTTACAGGAATTTGAAATTGATCTGAGATTCCAATAACCACGCCGCCTTTAGCAGTTCCGTCTAATTTTGTAACAGCTAAACACGAAACTTCGGTTGCGGCTGTAAATTGTTTGGCTTGTTCAAATGCATTTTGACCCGTTGAACCATCTAAAACTAAAAGAACATCATTAGGCGTATTTTCAACCACTTTTTGCATTACTTTTTTCACTTTAGAAAGTTCGTTCATTAAACCCACTTTATTATGCAAACGACCAGCCGTATCTATAATTACAACATCGGCATTTTGAGCAACAGCGCTTTGTAATGTATCAAATGCTACAGATGCAGGATCGCTACCCATTTGTTGTTTTACAATTGGCACGCCTACTCTATCAGCCCAAATTTGTAATTGATCAATAGCTGCAGCACGAAAAGTATCTCCAGCACCAAGAACTACTTTATAACCTGCTTTTTTAAATTGAAAAGCTAATTTTCCGATAGTGGTGGTTTTTCCTACGCCATTTACCCCAACAACCATCATTACATACGGTTTTACATTAGTTGGAATTTTAAATTCTGATTCTTCACCTGATTTAGTTTCAGACAATAAAGAGGCAATTTCTTCACGTAGAATTTGATTCAATTCATCAGTTCCTAAGTACTTATCATTAGCAACTCTTTTTTCAATTCTTTCAATAATTTTTAAAGTTGTGTTTACACCAACATCTGAAGAAACTAAAATTTCTTCTAAATTATCAAGAACTTCATCATCAACTTTAGATTTTCCTGCAACCGCTTTAGTCAGTTTAGAGAAAAACGATGTTTTAGTTTGTTCTAAACCTTTGTCTAATGTTTCCTTTTTTTCGGAAGAAAATATTCTTTTAAAAAAACTCATTTCTTTATTTTTTTGTTTTAAAAATTGTGATTTTTAACTAAAATAAAAACCAAATAATAAAATTAGAGACAAATATAAAAATAAAAAAGCTACTTCCGTTAGAAAGTAGCTTTGATATATATGATTTATGAATTATTTCTTTTTAAGAAATTCATCAACTTCTTCTGGATTCATGATACTTTCAACGAAAGTATAGGCACCTGATTTAGGAGATTTAATCATTTTAATAGCTTTAGTTAATCTCTTAGAAGCTGTTTGTAACGATGCAACGGTTTTCTTTGCCATGATTCAATGAGTATTTGGAAGTTTTTACAGATGTAAAAATCTCTAATTATTTAATTTCTTTGTGAACTGTCATTCTCTTTAAGATTGGATTAAATTTTTTAATCTCTAATCTGTCTGGAGTATTTTTTTTATTTTTGTTTGTAATGTAACGAGAAGTTCCTGGAAGACCAGTTCCTTTGTGCTCTGTACATTCTAAAATTACTTGGATTCTATTACCTTTCTTTGCCATCTTACTTTATTTTTTATCGGATTAAGGATTATTTAATAAAACCTTCAACTTTTGCTTTTTTCAAAACAGCAGCCAATCCATTTTTATTGATTGTTTTAATTGTAGATGCAGCTACTCTAAGAGTAATCCATCTGTCTTCTTCAGCAAGATAGAAACGCTTTTTTACTAAGTTTACAGAAAACTTTCTCTTAGTTTTATTCATAGCGTGAGAAACGTTATTTCCTACCATCGCTCTTTTACCTGTAAGGTCACAAACTCTTGACATTATGCTTATCTTTTATCGTTATTCAATTTCGAGGGTGCAAAGTAACAAAAAAGAAACCTTATTCCCAAAAAAATGTTACAGATTTTTTAAAATTTCTTTTTGTAACATTTCAAATGCTTTATTTACTGCTCTATCTATCACTTTTTCACGAGGTTGACCAAAATTGAATTCTTCAACTAAAATACCATTTGGTGTGGCCAAAGCAATAAAAACTGTTCCGAGTGTGGCATCGGCATCACCTTTTGACGGTCCGGCGTTGCCAGTTGTAGCAATTGCATAATCAGTTTTCATTAATTTTTGAATACCTAACGCCATTTCTTTAGCTACTTGAGAACTCACCACAGAATATTGATTTATAGTATCTTGTAAAACTCCCAAAACCGAGACTTTAGTATCTGTTGCATAACTCACAACGCTACCTCTAAAGTAATTAGAAGCTCCTGAAACTGAAGTAAATCGTTCTGCAATTTTTCCGCCAGTACAACTTTCGGCAGTTGAAACGGTTTTGCTTTGTTGGTGTAATAATCTACCTAAAACTACTTCAATAGTCTCGTCTTCATCAAATCCGACAATAATATCACTAATAATTTTAGCCAATGATTTTACGTTTTCATTGATTGCTTGTTCAAGAATTTCTTTGTTTGTTCCTCGAGCAGTTAATCGCAAACGCACGCGTCCCGGCGCAGGCAAATATGCTAATTTTATAAATTCAGGCAAGTTGTTTTCCCAATCTTCAATACGCTCTGCTACAAGACTTTCGCCTTGACCATACGTCATAATTGTTTTATGTAGAATGTATGGTCGCTCGTATTCTTTAACTATTTTGGGAATAATTTCATGCTCTACAATATATTTCATTTCATACGGAACTCCGGGCAATGAAATGTAAACGGTATTTTCTTTTTTCATCCACATTCCAGGTGCTGTTCCAACTTTATTGAATAAAACATGGCATTTGGATGGCACTAGCGCTTGGTCTTTATTAATTTGTGAAGCTGGTCGTTTCATGACGCTTTCAATCAACTCAATTACGTGTTTTTCAACTTCTTTATTGACAATTAATGAATCGTTAAAATAATCGCAAAATGTTTTTTTGGTAATGTCGTCTTTAGTTGGCCCTAAACCACCTGTAATGATAACAAAATCAACTTTGTTTTGAAGTGATGCAAACGTGTCTAAAATGTGTTGTTTATCGTCGCTAATAGATAAAAATTCATGCGTTTGAACTCCGACTTTATCTAATGCTTTGGCTATGTATCCTGAGTTGGTATCAATTATTTGCCCGATTAAGATTTCGTCGCCAATGGTAACTATAGTTGCTTTCAAGAAATGTTGTTTTTATTGATTTATTAGTATACAAAGATATAACAAAAAGTAAAAAAAGAAAGCAAATCTAGCCCAGATTGGAAGGAAAAGCGCCCGATTTTTTTTCGGGACTTTGGAAGGAAAGCTGGAAAATGGCTTGCCGATAAAACCCAAGCCATTCGCTTCTAAAATTATTAAATTTCGAAATCTTTTTTAATTTCTTTGATTGCTTTATCTACTTGATCTTGAATACTTTCGAAAGTAGCATCAATTTCTTTTCTTTTACCTTCGGCTCTTGTCCAAGCTTCAACTTGAAGAATTTCTTCGTAAGCCATTGTCATGCCTAATAAGTCTAAAGTTGGCTTTATTTTATGGGCATAAGCATAAGCTTGCTTGTGGTCTTTTTCTTTAATACCGATTTCTATTTGCTTCAAATCTTGAGGCACTTCTGTCACAAAAAGTGAGATAATTTGCATTACAAATTCTGAATCGTTGTCAGAAAGTGCATAAACTTTGGAGAGGTTATAATTTATTGCCATTATTTAACTTGTATTCTAAATGATTTTTTATTTTCTAAATATCCTTCTAATATATCGTTTGGTTTTACAGCTGCAACGCCTTCGGGTGTTCCTGTAAAAATAATATCGCCTTTTTTTAACGTGAAAAATTGAGAAACATAAGAAATTAACTCATCAATTTTCCATAACATGTGATTTGTATTTCCTTTTTGAACTACTTCATTATTGTTATGTAATTCAAAGTTAATGTTTTCTGTAGAAACAAACTCACTTTTTGGATAAAATTCTCCAATTACCGCTGAACCGTCAAAAGCTTTGGATTTTTCCCAAGGAAGACCTTTTTCTTTTAATTTACTTTGCAAATCACGAGCTGTAAAATCGATTCCTAATCCGATTTCATCGTAATAAGTGTGTGCAAATTTAGTTTCTATGTATTTTCCAACTTTATTTATTTTGACTAAAATTTCAACTTCATGATGCACATCGTTACTAAATTCAGGAATTACAAACGGATGTTGTTTTAATAAAATTGCTGAATCTGGTTTTAAAAAAATCACAGGCTCATCGGGACGTTCGTTTTGAAGTTCCTCGATGTGCTTGACGTAATTTCTACCGATGCAGATTATTTTCATTTTTTTAAGAGATACTGAGTTACTGAGAAACTAAGTTACTTAGGAATTAAGAAAGAACCTTGACAACTTAGCTTCTTAGAACCTTATTTTGTGTTTAATTTTCTTAGTTTGATTCCGGTTAACACTTTTTTTGTATATAGCGGAAAATCAGCGCCTTGAATCCAACCATAATAACCTGGTTCTTTTTCGAGAACTTCTTCTACTAATTGTCCTTTGTTTTTTCCGAAAGTAAAAATTTCTTTTCCTTCGTTATTTAAAGCTATGAAACCTGCAAAATCAACTGATTTTTTTCGAGTTGTGAATTCAGATAGCCATTTCATATCGTTTTCTAAATCGGGATATCTATCTAATTGAGCTGTTAAAATTTCGTAAGTAGCCATTGTATCTGCCTCGGCAGAATGCGCATTTTCTAGATTTTTACCACAATAGAATTTTAATGCTGCACTTAATGTGCGTTCTTCTTTTTTGTGAAAAATGGTTTGAATATCGACAGAAACTCTATTTTTCATATCAAAATCAACTTCAGCACGAAGTAATTCTTCAGCCAAAAGTGGAATATCAAATCTATCTGAATTAAATCCACCCAAATCAGAATCCTTAATCATATTATGAACTTGAGACGCCAATTCTTTGAAGGTTGGTTCGTTAGCAACTTTCTCATTGGTTATTCCGTGAACAGCAGTAGTTTGTGGTGGAATTGGAATTGTAGGATTGACCAACCACGTTTTACTTTCTTTATTTCCGTTAGGATACACTTTGAAAATTGATATTTCAACAATTCTATCTTTAGCGACGTCAACACCTGTTGTTTCAAGATCGAAAAAGCAAATTGGTCTATTTAATTTTAATTCCATTATAAAAAAAGTTAGCCGACAAATATAAAATAATGTTGTTACCGTTAATCGATTTTTTAAAAAGTTTTAATCTAAAATTAAGAAACCCTTTCAATTTATTATTATTGAAAGGGTTACGTTTTAATATATTTTCTAATATTCTCTATTTACATCAAATGCTTCAAGATAATCAGCTACTCGTTTTACAAAACTTCCGCCAAGTGCGCCATCTACAACTCTGTGGTCATAACTGTGTGATAAGAACATTTTCTGACGAATTCCGATAAAATCGCCTTCTGGAGTTTCGATTACAGCTGGCACTTTACGAATTGCACCAAGAGCTAAAATTCCAACTTGTGGTTGATTGATAATTGGTGTTCCGAATACCGAACCGAAAGTTCCAACATTAGTAACCGTATAAGTTCCGCCTTGTGTATCGTCTGGTTTTAATTTTCCTGCTTTGGCTCTGTTTCCTAAATCGTTAACCGCTTTTGCCATTCCAACAAGATTCAATTGATCTGCATTTTTAATTACTGGAACGATTAAATTTCCATTTGGTAGCGCTGCAGCCATTCCTAAATTGATATTTTTCTTTTTGATGATGTAATCGCCATCAACAGAAATATTCATTCCTGGAAAATCTTTTAGTGCTTTAGCAACCGCTTCCATCATAATTGGTGTAAAAGTCAATTTTTCACCTTCACGTTTTTCGAAAGCATCTTTTACTTTATTTCTCCATTTCACAATATTGGTAACGTCAACTTCAATGAACGATTGTACGTGAGCTGATGTTTGCACCGAAGCCACCATGTAACCAGAAATTAGCTTACGCATTCGGTCCATTTCTATAATTTCATCACCACCGTTTACAGAAACTGGAATTGCTTTAGTTTCGGGTTGCAAGTTTTGTGTTGTAGCTTGAATAACAGAAGGTTTTGGACTTTCGACTTTCGACTTTCGACTTTCTACAAATTTTAAAATATCTTCTTTAGTAACACGTCCGTCTTTTCCTGAACCTGAAATACTTTCTAATTCTGCGATTGAAACTCCTTCTTCTTTAGCAATGTTTTTTACTAATGGAGAAAAGAATTTATCTGAACCTGAAAAATCAGCTGGTGCGACGGTTTCTTTAGCAACTTCAACTTTTTTAGCTACTTCAGCAACAATTGGAGCAGCAACTTCTTCTGTTTTTGGCGCATCAACACTTCCGCCTTCAGTTTCGATAATTGCAATAGTTTGTCCAACTTGAACTAAATCGTCTTTACCAAATAGTTTTTCAATAAGAATTCCAGCAACTTCACTCGGAACTTCGCTATCTACTTTATCGGTTGCTATTTCTAGAACGGCTTCATCCATTTCTATTTTGTCGCCGACTTCTTTTAGCCAATTGGTAATTGTTGCTTCTGCAACGCTTTCACCCATTTTAGGTAATTTCAATTCAAACTTTGCCATATCTTTAAACTAAAGTTGTGTTTTTTTATAATGATTGCAAAATTAGTAATTTTATCTTCATTTTATAAAGAATATACTAATTTTTTAGTTGGATTATTTCTCCTCGATCTATTGAATTATTACTTCCAATTAAATAATTTGAGTTCGGAATGTAATTCTTAAATGTTAAATTTTTGCTTTTATTGGAATTCATAAAAGCAATGATTTCTTTAAAACTAAATGATTTTGTGTCGAAAATGATTTCGATATTGGAATTCAAATTATTTTCAAATTTAGAAAATTCGTTTAAAATTGTGGTTTTATTTTTCAAATTTAATTGCAGTTCCTCTTTTGAAAAAATGATGTATTCATCAATTTCTTTCGTAACTATTTTGAATTGATTTTTCTTTACTAATGAAAATACAAAAGCACCTATTTTCATAAAAAAGTCGAATAAAACTGATTTCTTAAAATGCTTTTTGTAGAAAAACTGCATGGCTTCTTGAAACCGTTTCATGTATTTTTCATCACGAATTGTACTTTCACCTTTGTAGTGAATTACATTTGTTTCGTGAAAATAATAATTGGATTTTCCTTTTTGCAACGCCATATAACTCAAATCGATATCATCTGAATACATGAAGCAGTTTTCGTCAAAACCACCAATTTCGTTGTATAATTCGCGTTTCATAACCATAAAAGCACCAACAAGAATATCGACCTTTCCAGATTGATTTTCGGTTAAATGTTGCGCATAATATTTTCCGAATAGATTCGAAACTTTATACAATCCGAAGATTTTCGTGAAGGCAACCCAAGGCGTTGGAACTCCACGTTTGCTTTCTGGAAGAAAATTTCCTGTTCCATCGATTAGTTTACAACCGAGAATGCCAAGTTGCGAGTTGCGCACTTCGACTGCGCTCAGTGTGACAAAATCTAGTATTTTAGAAAAAGTATTTTCGGCAACAACTGTGTCAGGATTTAAAATACAAATATATTCGCCTTTGGCTTGTGCAACGCCAATATTATTTCCTTTTGGGAAACCTACATTTTCTTTATTTTCGATGAGTTTTATAGTTGGAAAAAGCGTTTTTATCATTTCGCAACTATCATCGGACGAATTGTTATCGATTACAATAATTTCGCCATCAATGTTTTCAAGTGCTTTTTGGACACTTAAAACGCATTGCTCTAAAAAAAAGCGCACATTATAATTGAGGATAATTACGGATAGTTGCATTGGACAAATATAATCTAGATTATTAAATGCTAATCTAAATAAATTGAAATTTTTAGTAAATCAGAAAATACATAAACATTAAAAAAACATCAATTATCAAGCAAAAAACAAACAAATTACCTAAAACAAGATTATTCGAAAAACGATAAAAAAGTAATGCTATAATTATTGAAAATATAAAAATACATATATTTAGCTTAGATCGAAAAAATGAAATATTTTCAATTTCTTTAAAATTATTATATCCAATTTCAAACCTTTTATTTCTTCTTAAAAGAAAAGTTTTGACAACTATTAAATCATCTCCTTTCTTTAAATTATTCCCGAAATTAACATTATTTGGTAAAAAATATTTATTGCCTTTAGTTGTAATTAAAAAGCAAGAAGATGTTGAACCGCGCCTAGTATATTCAGTTTTACAATTAAAATTATCAAATGTTATAGTATTCTTCTCTTCAAATCCAGAATAAAAATCAATAAACAAAATAACAATTATAAAAATAATTACTAAAGAAGCTTTTTTTAAGTATCCAACTGGTTTCATAATAATTGATTTCAACAAATATAATGTACTTTTGCAAAAAATTATCATTGTGAATTACCTTTCTGTAGAAAATATTTCTAAATCATTTGGCGAACGAACGTTGTTTAAAGACATTTCATTCGGAATTAATAAAGACCAAAAAATTGCTTTTATTGCCAAAAATGGTTCGGGCAAAACGTGCATTATGAAAATTATTAATGGCGAAGACGAACCCGATTCTGGAAATGTTGTGATTAGAAAAGATATCAAAATGTCGTTTCTATCGCAAGTACCACAATTGCAGGATGAATTGACTGTTGAAGAAAGTATTTTTGCTAGTGATAATGAAATTTTACACGTAATTGAACGTTACGAAAAAGCACTTGAAAATCCGCATGATGAAGAAGCATATCAATTGGCTTTTGATGATATGGATCGTTTTAATGCTTGGGATTTTGAAACACAATTCAAGCAAATTTTGTTCAAACTGAAGTTGGAAGATTTCAAATTGAAGGTTAAAAATATGTCTGGCGGACAAAAAAAACGCCTTTCATTGGCAATTATTTTGATTAACAAACCTGATTTAATGATTTTGGATGAACCAACCAATCACTTGGATTTAGAGATGATTGAATGGCTTGAAAGTTATTTTGCAAAAGAAAATATAACGCTGTTTATGGTAACGCACGACCGTTTCTTTTTGGAACGTGTTTGCAATGAAATTATCGAATTAGACAACGGAAAATTATATTCTTACAAAGGGAATTACTCCTATTATTTAGAGAAAAAAGAAGAACGTTTGGCTTCTGAAAACGCGAGTATTGACAAAGCGCAAAACCTTTTTGTGAAAGAATTGGCTTGGATGCGAAGACAACCAAAAGCGAGAACTACCAAATCGAAATCGCGCCAAGATGATTTTTATGAAATAAAAGCGGTTGCCGAAAGTCGTAGAAAAGAAAACAAAATTGAACTCGAAATTAATATGGAACGTCTTGGAAGCAAGATTATTGAGTTGCATAAAATTTCGAAAAAGTTTGGTGATAAAAAGATCTTAGAAAACTTTAGTTTCGACTTTCAACGTGGTGCTCGAATTGGAATTATTGGTAAAAACGGAACTGGAAAATCGACATTTTTGAACTTGTTGACACAAACTATTCCGACCGATTCTGGGAAAGTTATTACTGGTGAAACGATTAAAATTGGTTATTATACACAAAGCGGAATTAACCCAAAACCGGGACAACGCGTAATTGATATTATTAAAGAATACGGTGAATATATTCCGTTGATGAAAGGGAAATTGATTTCGGCTTCTCAATTGTTGGAACGCTTTTTATTTGACAGCAAAAAACAATATGATTTTGTTGAAAAACTTTCTGGTGGCGAATTGAAACGACTTTATTTATGTACGGTTTTGATTCAGAATCCGAATTTCTTGATTCTCGATGAGCCAACCAATGATTTGGATATTGTAACTTTGAATGTATTGGAAAGTTTCTTATTGGATTTTCCGGGTTGTTTACTAGTAGTTTCTCACGACCGTTATTTTATGGATAAAATTGTAGATGATTTATTTGTGTTTCGTGGCAACGGAATTATAGAAAATTTCCCAGGAAATTATTCTGATTTTAGAGCGTATGAAGATTCGGCTGAACCTGCAAACAAAGACGACAACAAAGAAAAAAGCAATTGGAAACAGGTAAAAACAATTTCATCAGGATTGGATTTTAATGAGCAAAAAGAGTTCAATAAAATCGAAAAAGAAATCAAAGATTTAGAATACCAAAAGAAACAAATTGAACAATTATTCTCTGACGGAAAAGTAGCGGATACCGAAATTGAAGCCAAAGCTTTAGAATTACAAAAAGTAATTAATTTAAAAGAAGAAAAAGAAGAACGTTGGTTTGAACTTTCTAGTAAAATGGAATAAATTAGTTTTCAGTTTTCAGTCTCAGTTGGCAGATTGAAAACTGTGACTGAAAACTGTGACTGAAAACTGTGACTATATTAAAATCATACCTAAACTTCCTATGGAACTCCAAAAACCAACACGGAGTACATTCGCCATTCGTCTATAATTTGGTGGCAAACTGTTTTTATGATACAACTAATTACCCTAAATATTCAATTTTAAAAGAATACAGAAATTCACTTTTACAAAATAAAAACACCATTGAAGTTACCGATTTTGGTGCTGGTTCAAGAGTTTTCAAAAGCAATACACGAGCGATAAATCAAATCGCAAAAAATGCTGGGATTTCGCGTAAACGAGCCGAATTATTATTTAGAATTGTTCGCTATTTTCAACCAAATACTATTTTAGAAATTGGAACTTCACTTGGGTTAGCAACGTCTGCATTGTCATTAGGACTCGAGTCGAAGATGGACAGAGCGAAGCTAAATAAAGACGCTAAAATTGTTTCTTTAGAAGGTTGTTTTAATACAATGGAAATTGCAAAAAATCAATGTCAATTATATAATCTAAATAACATTAATTTTATAAACACAAAATTTGAAGACTATCTAAGTAACTGCAAACTGAAAACTGAGCACTGCCAACTAATTTACTTCGACGGCAACCATTCTAAAAAAGCAACTTTGGAGTATTTTGAACTGTTAATTCCAACAATTACTAATGATTCCATTTGGATTTTCGATGATATTCATTGGAGTTCCGATATGGAAAAAGCTTGGAAAATTATAAAAAATCATCCAAAAGTTACCGTTACAATTGATACATTTCAATGGGGAATTGTGTTTTTTAGAATTGAGCAAGAGAAAGAACATTTTATTGTTAGAGCATAAAAAAAATGACAACCATCCCTGATTGCCATTTTCTTAACTAAAAACCAACTTATTATTATTTTTATTCTTTAGCTGCTTCTGTTTCTCTGCTTTTAGCACCAATTCTATTCACTTTGAACATCGGTGCAAACTTGAACTTAATTGAAGCAATTTTAGCATTATCATCAGATGTTAATCCTTCTTTTTCAACTGTATTTTTTCTGCTATCAAGAGCTTCATACATTAATTTAATTTCATCATAATCTTCTCTCGTAAAACCAGATTTATTGTCTTTGTAAGCTTGAAAAAAAGTTTCGTAGGTTTTTAAAATATTATCTTTATTAACCCAAGCAAAACTCATGTCTTCACCAATTTTTCCTGCTCCAAAAAGTCGGTCTCTTAACAATTGATTTGTAGAAACCTTTTCTTCACTTTTAGCTTGTGTTGCATCTACTTCAGCTTGAACTTTAGATTTAAAAGTTTCATACTTACTCTTACTAGCATCAATTCGAGCTTGTTCTTTTTCACTTTCTTTCAAATCATTTAAAGCCATTTCAGCTTCAGATGTTCTAACTTGATAACTTGAATCAATTACAGTCCAATCTGCTTTAGCATCTGCAATAGCAACATTTTGCAATGAATCTACATACACAACATAACTATCAATTGTTTTTTGAGCCGTAGCTTCTTTCTCGTCTTTGCAAGATACAACACCTAAAAGTGTCATAAAAATTACTCCTGCTTTTAATACATTTTTTTTCATAATTAAATAGTTTATTTATTTAATGTAAAATTAGCTTCTTCATACAATCAATCTGTTACACAAGATTTGATTAAAGTTACAAGATTATAAGATTTAATTTTTTTGATTTTTTTTGTAACTTTAATCACTTTTAGATAACTAATAGCTAAAAGACATTAGTAGTTATGGCAAATCCATTAATCAATATCACCAATATCAAACGCGATTTCATTTTAGGTAGTGAAATGATTTACGTATTAAAAGGTATCAATTTACAAATCAACAAAGGTGAATATGTAGCTTTAATGGGACCATCTGGTTCAGGAAAATCTACCTTAATGAATATTTTGGGTTGTTTGGATACACCAACATCCGGAACTTATATTCTAAACGGACAAGACGTTTCTAAAATGCACGACGATGATTTAGCTGAAATTCGAAATAAAGAAATTGGTTTTGTTTTTCAAACTTTTAATCTTTTGCCACGAACAACTGCTCTAGATAATGTTGCATTACCTATGATTTATGCTGGAACTCCAAAATCTGAACGAAATAAAAGAGCTACCGAAGTACTCACTCAAGTAAATCTAGCTGATAGAATGGACCACCAACCCAACCAACTATCCGGCGGACAACGCCAACGTGTTGCAGTAGCAAGAGCTTTAGTAAACAGTCCTTCTATAATTCTTGCCGATGAACCAACCGGAAATCTTGATAGTAAAACTTCGGTCGAAATAATGAATCTTTTTGGTGATATTCATAAAAATGGAAATACCGTTATTTTAGTTACTCACGAAGAAGATATTGCAAAATATGCTCATAGAATTATTCGTTTGCGTGACGGATTAATTGAAAGCGATAATTTAAATGCTGATCATCTATAACCTAAGAAACGAATCGATTAGGATTTATCAGTAATCCATTTTCCTGCTGTCCACTTTACACGATGCCATTCCCATCAGGGCTAAGTAGCAATCCATTTTAATTTTTGTTACATTTACAGAATGAAATTTCCTTTCAATAAGGAACTTTCAAAACTCATAATATTTATATTAATAATGAAAGTATATACAAAAACTGGTGATACCGGAACCACTGCACTTTTTGGTGGAACACGAGTATCTAAACACCACATCCGAATTGAAAGCTATGGAACGGTCGACGAGTTAAATTCGCATATCGGACTAATTCGTGATCAAGAAATGAATTCAATGTACAAAACTGTACTAATTGAAGTGCAAGACCGACTTTTTACCGTTGGAGCAATTCTAGCAACTCCACCAGAAAAAGAAACTTTAAAAAACGGAGAAAAACGCCTTCAAAATCTTGGAATTTTAGAATCTGATATAGAATTTCTTGAAACACAAATTGATCAAATGGAGGAATCATTACCTCAAATGACGCATTTTGTACTTCCTGGCGGACACACAACTGTGTCATATTGTCATATAGCACGTTGCGTTTGCCGTCGTGCCGAGCGTTTAGCAGTGCACTTAAATGACATTGAACCGACAGATGAACTGGTAATTAAATACCTAAACCGACTTTCTGACTACCTTTTTGTATTGGCACGGAAGTTGTCCTTTGACTTAAAGGCTGATGAAGTGCAATGGATTCCTAGAAAATAGAATTCAGTGGTCAGCTTTAAGTAAACAGTTTGAGTATTTTCAGGCAATCTGAACACTTAAAACAGAATACGGAACACTTAAAAAGACACGTTCTTAACTTTAATTAAAAATAAATGATTTTTTACTTGACTATTTCAGTTAAAAATTTATTTTTGCATAAATTATAAAATCGAAAGCAGATGTATTGGACATTAGAATTAGCATCTTATTTAAGTGATGCACCGTGGCCTGCTACCAAAGATGAACTTATTGACTACGCTATTAGAGCTGGAGCACCACTAGAAGTAGTAGAAAATCTTCAGTCAATTGAAGACGAAGGTGAGATATATGAATCGATGGAAGAAATTTGGCCTGATTATCCGACTGACGAAGATTACCTTTGGAATGAAGATGAATATTAAAAAAATAAACTAACACAACAGAAAAAAGTCTCCTTTGGGGCTTTTTTTTTGTTTAATTTTACACACCCTAAATTTAGGGATTTAAAAAAATAAATACAAACCCATTATGAGTTTCATAAATAGCATACTTAAGATGTTCGTAGGTGATAAATCTGAAAAAGATGTAAAAGCTACACAACCCTATATCGCAAAAATCAAAGCGTTAGAACCTGCTTTAATGGCATTGTCTAATGATGAATTAAGAGCCAAAACTGCCGAATTCAAAGAAAAAATCAAACAAGCTCGTGCCAAACAAGATGCTGAAATTGCGGCTAAAAAAATAGAAGCCGAAAACACTTCTGATATTGATTTAAGAGAAGACATCTACAACGCTATTGACGCTTTAGAAAAAGAAGCCTATGAAATATCTGAAAAAGTATTGCTAGAAATTCTTCCAGAAGCTTTTGGAGTAGTTAAAGAAACAGCACGACGTTTTAAAGAAAACACTACAATTACAGTAACAACAACTGAAAAAGATAGAGAACTTTCTGCAACAAAACCTTACATAACTTTAGTTGGAGATCAAACTAATTGGGCAAACCAATGGAATGCTGCTGGTAAAGAAATCACTTGGGATATGATTCACTATGATGTGCAATTAATTGGTGGAATCGTTCTTCATGAAGGAAAAATTGCCGAAATGCAAACTGGTGAAGGTAAAACTCTTGTAGCAACATTACCGCTTTATTTGAATGCATTGACAGGAAACGGTGTGCATTTAGTAACCGTAAATGATTATCTGGCTAAACGTGATAGCACCTGGAAAGCACCTTTGTTCGAATTTCATGGTATGACTGTAGATTGTATTGATAATCATTCTCCAAATACTGAAGCTCGAAGAAAAGCGTATGATTCTGATATTACGTATGGAACAAATAACGAATTTGGTTTTGATTATTTGAGAGATAATATGGCACATTCGCCAGAAGATTTAGTTCAAAGAAAACACAATTATGCAATTGTCGATGAAGTTGACTCGGTATTGGTTGATGATGCTAGAACACCGTTAATTATTTCGGGTCCAGTTCCTGATGGTGATCGTCATGAATTTACTGAATTGAAACCTAAAGTTGAACACCTTTACAATCTACAACGTCAATTAGCAAACGGATTTTTGGCAGAAGCTAGAAAGTTAATAAAAGAAGGAAATACTAAAGATGGTGGATTTCAATTATTAAGAGCATACCGTTCGTTACCAAAAAATAAAGCATTAATTAAATTTTTGAGTGAAGAAGGAATCAAACAATTGCTTCAAAAAACAGAAAATCAATACATGCAAGACAACAATCGTGAAATGCATATTGTTGATGAAGCTTTATATTTTGTAATCGAAGAAAAAAACAATCAAGTTGAATTAACTGATAACGGAATAAAATACCTTTCACAAGATACTGATGAAACCTTTTTTGTACTTCCAGATATTGGAACCGAAATCGCTAACATCGAAAAACAAAACCTTGAAAAAGACAAAGAAGCGGAAGCAAAAGAACGATTGTTTCAAGATTTCGGAATCAAATCAGAGCGAATTCATACTCTTACTCAATTACTTAAAGCGTACACACTTTTTGAAAAAGACGTAGAATATGTAATTATGGATAACAAAATCTTAATTGTTGACGAGCAAACAGGTCGTATCATGGATGGTCGTCGCTATTCGGATGGATTACACCAAGCGATTGAAGCCAAAGAGCAAGTTACAATTGAAGCCGCTACACAAACATTCGCAACAATTACTTTACAAAATTATTTCCGTATGTACAGCAAATTGGCTGGTATGACTGGAACTGCAACCACAGAAGCCGGAGAATTATGGGAAATATATAAATTAGATGTAGTTGAAATTCCAACCAACAGAGGAATGTCACGTATAGACAAAGAAGATTTAATCTACCGTTCTGTTCGTGAAAAATTTAATGCTGTTATTGAAGATGTAACACAACTTTCAGCATCTGGCAGACCTGTTCTTATCGGAACAACATCGGTAGAAATTTCAGAATTATTAAGTCGAATGCTTAAAATGCGAGGTGTTGCCCACAACGTATTGAACGCAAAAATGCACAAACAAGAAGCACAGATTGTTGAAGAAGCAGGAAAACCTGGTGTAGTAACAATTGCAACAAATATGGCTGGTCGTGGAACCGATATTAAGTTAACTCCAGAAGTAAAAGCTGCTGGTGGATTAGCAATTATTGGAACTGAACGTCACGATTCACGTCGTGTTGACCGCCAATTACGTGGTCGTGCTGGTCGACAAGGTGATCCAGGAAGTTCACAATTTTATGTTTCACTTGAAGATAACTTAATGCGTCTTTTTGGTTCAGAAAGAGTGGCAAAAGTTATGGATAGAATGGGATTGAAAGAAGGTGAAGTAATTCAACATTCGATGATGACAAAATCTATCGAAAGAGCTCAGAAAAAAGTCGAAGAAAATAACTTTGGCACACGTAAACGTTTGTTAGAATATGATGACGTTATGAATGCGCAAAGAGAAGTAGTTTACAAGCGTAGACGTCATGCACTACATGGCGAACGTTTGAAATTAGACATCGCCAACATGATGTATGACACCTGCGAAGTTATTGTTGGTGATAATAAATCGAGAAATGATTTCAAAAACTTTGAATTCGAATTAATTCGTTATTTTTCTATGACATCTCCAGTTTCATCAAGTGAATTTGATAAATTAACTGAAATGGAATTAACTGGTAAAGTATATAAAGCAGCAATGCAATATTATACTGAGAAAACCGAGAGAAGTGCTCGTGAAGCATTGCCTATAATTGCAGATGTTTATGAAAATCCAAGCAATAAATATGAGCGTATCATTGTACCATTTACTGACGGAATCAAATCATTAAATGTTGTTACCGATTTGAAAAAAGCTTATGAATCAAAAGGCGCTCAATTAGTAGCTGATTTTGAGAAAAACATTACACTAGCTATAGTTGATGAAGCTTGGAAAAAGCACTTACGCAAAATGGATGAATTAAAAACATCGGTTCAGTTGGCGGTTCATGAACAAAAAGATCCACTACTAATCTATAAACTAGAAGCATTTAATTTATTTAGAAGCATGCTTGATGGAGTAAATAAAGAAGTAATATCATTCTTATTTAAAGGCGATTTACCGCAACAAAATAATGCTATTCAAGAAGCTAAACAAGAAGTTCGCAAGAAAGAAAACTATACTGAATCACGAGATGAAATTCAAAATAGTGAGTCGGCTGCAGAACAAAACCGTGAAGCAGGACAAACCCAACAACGTCAAGTTACTGAAACAATTGTTCGTGATCAACCAAAAATTAATCGCAACGACACTGTTACTATCAAACACGTAATGAGTGGCAAAACCGAAGAAATGAAATTCAAAAAAGCCGAAAACTTAATTACCTCAGGCGAATGGGTTTTAGTTCATGAATAAATAAGAAATATAGTAATAAAAAAATCCTCAATTGTAAATTCAGTTGGGGATTTTTTCATATTTTTAGAAAAATAATTTATAAAATGAAAAAAAATAATTTCTTACTATTAATGTTATTTATTTTAACATATAATTTATCATTTAGTCAATTAAAAGAAGTTTATGAAAAAGGAAAAATCATGCTTAAAAATGGAAATAAAATTGAAGGTTATATAAAACAAGATGAATTAGGAAAATTAGTAGAAAAAATTTACTTTAAAAATTCATTGGAAGATAAAAATTATGAAATTTATAGTACTACTCAAATAAATTCTTTCCTCTTTTCTAGTGGCGAGGCATATGAATTATTGACAGTAAAGTTGAATCATAATAAAGACGAAGTAACATTATTCGCAAATCTTTTAGTAAAAGGTAAGGTATCACTCTACAAAAGTTTTTATTTAAACGAACCATTTTTTATCATCAATAACGCTAATAATAACTTCGCTTTACAAAATGACAAATTTGATTCAGGTGATACTGAAATCGGAAAGTACCATTACAAAGCTTATATTGATGTAGCAACAGAAGGCTTTGCGAAAACTCATGAAACGATTAGCTATAGCGAGAAAGATTTTATTAAAATCATAACCGAATACAATATTTTTTTAAATTCTGAAAGTAAAATTATAAGCGCATCTAAAAAATCAATCAATTTCTTGATTGCTACTATTGGTACTGGTATTCCTAAAAATGATGGTAAAGAAGTTTTTTTTCAGGGAATTTATAGAATTTATTTTCCAAAAATTAGCAGGAGTACATCTCTAAATGTTGGTTTAACATACTACAATTACAAATTTTCAGTTACAGATGATAACATTTTAAATCCTCAAAAAAGTAATTATACATCAAATCTTATTTCTATTCCTTTTCAAGTTCAACAAAACTTTTTAAACAAAAAAATCAGACCATATATTAATGCTGGACTAAATGTAAGTTATATCAAAACATTAAATCAAAATGATATTAGCATATTTAAAAATGATCTTCAAAATAATTTTGGAATTGGAATAATCTATGGCGGAGGAATTGAAGCAGACCTATATAAAGGTTTAGTTTTAAAAGTCGAAGGTAAATATGAAATATTTTCACATTTATTATTAGTTGGAATAGGCTATAACTTTTCAAAAAAATAGACCAAACTTCTCTAGGAAATTAAAAATAATTCCAATTTATAATTCAACCTTCTGAAAAATTTGAAAAAGCAATTGAGAACTAAAATTAAGTATTTAGGAAAGGAAAAATAACTATTGAAAAATTATAAAACTAAAAAACATAAATTTAAAATGAAAAAAAACTATTATATACTATCTTAAAGTATCTCAAATAAAATCATATAATGTAGTTTTTTAAAATCAGTATCTGTTTTAGAATCAATTAAACTTTAACATCGCAGCAAAGTTATGTTAACATCATTCTCAAAAAAACATATGAATAAATTATTATTACTTTTCGCACTTGCAATTACATCTTTTTCTACAGCTCAAACCAAAGCACTAACAGAAAAAGGTCAAGAAGTTCTTCTATTTGATAATGGTACATGGAAATATCAAAATGATAGTATTAGTACTAAAACTGATTCGTTGAAAATTAACAAAAAAGAATTTACTAAGACAACTGGAGCAACTTTTTTAACCAAAAGTAAAAATTTTAATGTTGGTGTTTATATAAATCCAACAAAATGGACATTTGCACCGCATAGAGATAATGAAACAAGTCCTGAATACAGATATAGTTTAAAATCAGGTAATGGTTTTGCAATGATTATCACCGAAGGCACTCAAATTGATCTCGAAAATTTGCGCCAAATTGCATTACTAAATGCTCAAAAAGCATCTGTAGATGTTGTAGAAACTTCCGCTGAATATAGAATTGTAAATCATAAAAAAATACTTTGTCTAAAATTTCAAGGCACAATAAAAGGAATAAAATTTGTTTATTTTGGATATTATTATTCAAACAATAAAGGTACCGTTCAACTCATTACTTACACAAGTCAACAATCATTTATTCTACTTGAAAAAGAATTAGAAAATTTTCTTAACGGATTGGTAGAAATTAATGAGCCTTAAAATATCTTTTTTATATAAAATATATTTTATTACATTTACATACTAGCAATACTAAAACCAAAATCATGGCAAAGAGTCAAGACGCAAAAAAAACCGTAAAAAAAGAACCTCTTAAAACGGCAAAAGAGAAAAAAGAAGAAAAAAGAAACAAAAAAAACACTCCAAAAAGAGATTAATTTGGAATAAAAAAACTCATAAATTAAATTTTATGAGCTTTTTTTTAGCCTTTAAACTACATCTGGAAAAATTTTTCCGGGATTTAAAATGTTATTAGGATCAAAAACATACTTGATACGTTCCATCAACTCTAAATGTACTTTGGAAAAAGCAATATCCATAAAGTTTTTTTGCACAAACCCAATTCCGTGTTCTCCAGATAAAGTTCCTTTTAAAGCAACCGTTAATTCAAATATTTCTCGAATTCCTTTCGGTACTTCGGTCTGCCAATTATCATCAGTCATGTCGCCTTTAATGATGTTTACATGTAAATTCCCATCGCCTGCATGTCCGTAACATACCGATTTGAATCCGTATTTAGTTCCGATTTTTTTTATTCCGTTTAATAATTCTGGCAAAACATATCTTGGTACAACCGTATCTTCTTCTTTATAAACCGAATTCGATTTTACAGCTTCTGCAACAGAGCGTCGCATTTTCCAAAGCGCATTTTTTTGATCTTCGGTATCGGCAAACAGAACTTCATCAATTTCAAATTGCTCAACAACCGAAAGTATTTTTTCGGCTTCAAGCATCAAAATTTCTGGATAATTTCCATCAACTTCTATTAATAAATGCGCTTGAACATCGTCTTTTACTTGAACATTCAATCCGTTTACAAATTTCAATGTCCAATCAATTGCATCGCGTTCCATAAACTCCAAAGCACTCGGCACAATTCCAGCTCTAAAAATAGCCGAAACTGCTTCACAAGCCTGACTCGATTTATAAAACGGCACCAACATCAACACATTATGAGCATTTTTAGGAAGCAATTTCAATACGACTTTAGTGATAACGCCAAGCGTTCCTTCACTTCCAACCATTAGTTGTGTTAAATTGTAACCTGTAGAATTTTTTAAGGTGTTGGCACCAGTCCAAATAATTTCTCCATCAGGTAAAACTACTTCTAAATTCAATACATAATCTTTGGTAACGCCATATTTTACGGCACGCGCACCACCAGAGTTTTCAGCAACATTTCCACCAATCCAGCAGCTACCTTGACTGCTTGGGTCAACCGGATAAAACAAACCTTTTTCGGCAACTGCTTCACGCAATACTTGTGTAATAACCGCAGGTTCAGCAATAACTTGAAGGTTTTGTTCGTCTATTTCCAGAATTTTATTTAAACGTTCCATTGAAAGTCCGATTCCTTCATAAATGCTCAATGCGCCTCCACTTAAACCAGTTCTTGCTCCTATTGGAGTTGTCGGAATTTTAAATTCGTTGGCTACTTTCAAAATTTCAGAAACTTCATGTGTATTTGCAGGTTTTACAACCACATTTGGCGGAAAAACATAATCTTCGGTTTCATCATGACCGTAGTGATTACGCGTTTCTTGATCGGTAAAAATAAAAGAGTGCCCAACTATTTTTTCAAGTATAATAAGCACTTCTTGAGGTATATGATATTGTGACATAGTTTTTAAAAAATAGAATTAATAAATAATCTATGCTTCAAAAATACTATTTATTTGGTTGTATAGCCATTCTAGAATACTATTTTATTTTATTAAAATTTTCATAAAATTAGAAAGTGAAACAAAATTATAATTACATTTGTAACATATTTTATTACAGTATGATTTCAGGCAAATTTGCAATAACACTTCACATTTTGACTTTACTTTCAAAATATCCAGATGACTATTTATCATCTGAATTTATTGCTGGCAGTGTTAATCTGAATCCGGTATTGGTTAGAAAAGAAATAGCCAACTTGAAAAAAAACAATATTGTAGAAAGTAAAGAAGGAAAAAATGGCGGAACAAAATTATCAAAATCAACTTCAAAAATTTCTTTAAATGATATTTTTAAATTGACTTTTGACGAAATGACTTTAGGTTTTGGAAAAAATGAACCCAATCCAAAATGTCCTGTTGGAAAAGAAATTAATTCAAATCTTGAAGAATTGTATAAAAAAGTAAATACTTCAATCAGTAATGAACTAAGCGCTATTACATTGGAAGATTTTTCTAATAAATTCTAACTATTTTTTTAAATTAAACTGTAACTTATTTTATTACTATTAAATATATTTAACTATGAAAATTGCAATTATTGGAGCCACAGGTTTTGTTGGCACGAACATTTTAAACGAATTAGCACATCGTAAACATGAAATTACAGCACTATCGCGAAACGCAAAAAAATCAGATCTAGAAAATGTGAAACATGTTGCTGCTGATATTTTTAACATTCAAGATTTAACAGAAAAACTTAAAAATCATGATGTTGTAGTTAGTGCTTACAATCCGGGTTGGACAAATCCGAATATTTATGAAGATTTCATTTCTGGCTCAAATGCTATTTTAAATGCTGTAAAAAAATCTGGTGTAAAAAGATACATCACAATTGGCGGTGGAGGAAGTTTATTTGTTGCTCCAAATTTACAAGCGGTTGACACGCCAGATTTTCCTAAAGAAATATATCCTGGAGCATCGGCAGCAAGAGATTTTTTAAACACCATTAAAGAAGAAAAAGAATTGGATTGGGCATTTTTTAGTCCGGCCTTCGAGATGCATCAAGGAATTACGACTGGTAGAACTGGAAAATACCGATTGGGTTTAGAAAATCCGGTATTTGATGAAAACCAACGAAGTATTTTATCAGGCGAAGATTTGGCAGTGGTTATTGCCGATGAAGTTGAAAATCCGAAACACCATCAAGTTAGATTTACAGCTGCTTACTAATTAAATACAATTTGAAAAATGTTCAGTATTCAATAACAAAATAGTTGTGGAATACTGAACATTTTTATTTAATTTTACTTTTTTAAACTCAATTTGTGAAATCTAAATCAGCTTTGCAAGAAAAAGACGGCATTGAGCCACCTGAAAATTTGGGTAAGTTGGCTGTAGAACAAATTGTACTCAAACGAAAAATCCAGCCATCGTCGGAAGAATTGATTTCAAGAATTTTAAATCATGACAATGTTGCGTTAAGCAGAGCTATAACTTTAGTTGAAAGTACTAATCCTGAGCATTTAGCCAAAGCCAATAAAGTAATTAATGGTTGTTTGCCTTATGCTAATAAATCTGTTCGAATTGGAATTACAGGCGTTCCTGGCGTTGGAAAAAGTACTTTTATTGAAGCTTTTGGAAAATATTTAACTTCTACAGGAAAAAAAGTTGCGGTTTTGGCAGTCGATCCAAGTTCTACAATTAGTCACGGAAGCATTTTGGGTGATAAAACGCGAATGGAAGAATTGGTTAAAGATGAAAAAGCATTCATTCGTCCGAGTGCGTCTGGCGAAAGTTTGGGTGGCGTTGCTCGAAAAACACGAGAATCAATTATTTTGTGTGAAGCCTGTGGATTTGATACCATAATTATAGAAACCGTTGGCGTTGGTCAAAGTGAAACTGCGGTTCATAGCATGGTTGATTTCTTTTTGTTACTAAAAATTTCTGGTGCTGGCGATGAGTTACAAGGCATTAAACGTGGCATTATGGAAATGGCGGATGCAATTGTAATTAATAAAGCTGATGGTGATAATATCAATAAAGCCAAATTAGCCAAAACCGAATTCAATCGGGCTTTGCATTTATTTCCGGCAAAAAACTCAGGTTGGATTCCGACGGTTTCTACTTGTAGTTCTTATACAAAAGAAGGAATTAATGACGTTTGGAAAACCATTTCAAGTTATTTAGAATTGACTAAAGGCAATCATTATTTTGAAGAAAAACGCCAAGAACAAAGTCAATATTGGATGCTGGAAACGATTAACGAACAATTGAAAAATAACTTTTACAATCATCCTGAAATTAGTATTTTGCTTGAAGCAAATAAAAAAGCCGTGCAAAATAATGAATTATCACCATTTGCAGCGGCTATGAGTTTGTTGGAAAAATATTTTAAATAATTATTCTTCGTAACCAGCAACTTCTTTATCATAGAATTCTCCGGCAAGCGTAATTAAATGTTCCATTTCGCTTTCTAATTCGGTTTCGTCTTCACCTTCTAAGTCTTCTAAAAACTCTACTTCGTCGTCTTTTAAATTAATTATAAAACGAGGAAAATCCAAGTGAATTACAAATATATCATCCGGAAATTCGGAGTTGTCTGCTAGTACAAATTTTGGTAATTGCATAATATTAAATTTTTAATTTCAGATATTAAACTTCTGAAGTCGAATTGAGAATTAGTTTTTTTGTTAAAAAGTGAAAGCGAAGATACAAAAATAATGCTGCTGCTGTTAATCCTGCTAAAAGTCCTATCCACACGCCTATTGCTTTGAGTTCTGTATATTCACCAAGATAATATGAAATTGGAAATCCGATTATCCAATAGGCTATAAAAGTGATATACATTGGAATTTTTACATCTTGCAATCCGCGTAAAGCGCCTAGAACAACCACTTGAATTCCATCTGAAATTTGAAAAACTGCGGCTACCAAAAGTAATTTTCCGGCAATTAAAACCACTTCTTGATTGTCTAAAAGTTGCACCGAATCATCCATATCTAAAAATAATGGTGGCAAAATTTGATGCAAAGCAATGAATAAAACGGCAAAGACAATTTCGATACTAATTGCTAATAAAAAAATCGAACGAGCAATGGTAATCAAATTTTTATAATCTTGTAATCCTTTTTGGTTGCTAATTCGAATCATGGACACAACACTCAAACCCATAGCAAACATGAACGTCATTGATGCCAAACTTAAAGCAATTTGATTGGCTGCTTGGCTTGTTTTTCCGATGTTACCACAAAGCCAAATTGCCGCTGTAAAAAGTACAACTTCAAACAGCATTTGTAAAGCCGATGGAACGCCAAGATTTACTATTCGTTTAATGGTTTCTTTCTTTATTTCATCAAAACTAAATCCGCTAAAATAGTGTTTCAATCGTTCTTGTTTGGCTAATATAAAATGCATAAAAACAACCATTGCAATTCTTGAAATTACGGTACCAAGTCCGGCGCCAAGAATTCCCATTTTCGGGAAAATCCACACACCATAAATCAAACAATAATTGATAATTACATGAATAATGTTTGCCATAACAATAGCATACATAGAATATTTTGTCATTGAAAGTCCATCGGCAAATTGCTTGTAACCTTGATAAATAATAAGCGGAACTAATGAAAATGCAACCCAATCTAAATAAGGTTTTGCCAAAGAAATAACTTCTTCGGGTTGGTGTAATAATTCCATTATTGGTTTTGCAAGAACTACTAAACCAAATAATGCAAACCCAAGAATCGTACATAAAAACAATCCGTTATGAAATGCTAATCGGATTTTGTTAGTGTTCTTTTCAGCATCAGCTTCACCTACAATTGGAGTAATTGCTGTAGAAAATCCAATTCCCAATGACATTGCAATAAAAATCAAACTGTTACCTAATGAAACCGCAGCCAACTCAGTTGAACCTAATTTTCCAACCATAATATTATCTACAATTCCAATTAAAGTATGACCAACCATACCCAAAATTACTGGATAAGCCAATTGCATATTGTAGCGAAATTCTTTGGTATATTGTGAAAAATTCATATCAAAAATTGAGTTGACAAAGCTAATCAATGGCAATGACAAATACAAAATTCAAATGCAGTGTAACACTTAAAAAAACATTATATAATTATTGCTTCAACTGCGCTCTATAAACTTCAATATTAGCTTTAACTTTTGGGTCTAATTCAGGTTCAGTAATATCCGTTAATTTTTTTAATTCTTCCCAAATAGTTTTGGCAACTATGTAACGAGCAACACCTTTATCATCTGCTGGAACAACATACCAAGGCGCGTGTTCACTAGCAGTTTTGTTAATTGCTTCTTCGTAGTAATCCATATATTCGTCCCAATGTTCGCGTTCTTTTAAATCGCCTGTAGAAAATTTCCAATTATCTTCAGGAGTTTCCAGTCGTTTTAATAATCGCTTACGTTGTTCTTCTTTGCTCATGTGAAAATAAAATTTCAAAATCTTAGTTCCGTTTTGAGCTATGTGTTTTTCAAAATTATTAATCTGTTCAAATCGATTCTTCCAAAATTGAGTCGTAATATCTTCAACAGATTTAATTTCGGGTAAATTTTCAAATAAAATATATTCAGGATGGACTCGAGTTACCAATACATTTTCATAATGGGTTCTATTAAAAACTGCAAACTTTCCTTTTTCGGGCAAAGCCAAATAATGACGCCATAAATAATCGTGTTCCAACTCGGTAGAATTTGGTGTTTTGAAACTGTGCACCACTACTCCGCGTGGATTAAATTCTTTAAAAACTTCTCGAATTAAACTGTCTTTTCCGCTTGTATCCATGCCTTGCAAGCATATTAGAAACGCATATTTATTATGAGCATACATGGCATCTTGTTTCTTACTCAACTTAATTTGAATTTTATCTAAAGCTAATTCTTCTTGATCTTTATCAGTATCAATATTTAACTTTGTTGGAATTTTAGATAATTTTATTTTATCTGTAACTTTAAAATCCTCAGGGTTTAATGAGTCCATAATAGTGCGTTTTTATTAATGTAAAAATAGTATTTTTGAATTCTTATACAAGATGCAACTATGATTAATTTTGAACTTTCAAAACTTTACACAATTAACGGAATTGGCGCTACATCGGGATTGGTTTATAAAGATAATTTACTTTATATAATTTCAGACAATAGCAGTTATTTATATGAATATCAAATAAATGAAGCGCAACTTAATAAGATTCCATTATTTAAAAATAGTCAAGAGAATTTAATTAAAAAAGAAAAACTCGATTTTGAATCAGTAACTTTATACAACAACCAATTGTATCTTTTTGGATCAGGTTCGACAAAAAAAAGAGAGAAACGTTTTACTTATAATTTTGATAATAAAGAAATTAAAGAAAAAGATATCTCTAAATTGTATGAAAAATTAAGAGATTGTGCATCGCTTTCAGAAGATGAATTGAATATTGAAGGAACAATTATTGATGATGAAAACTATTATTTTTTTCAACGTGGTAATGGAGCGAATTCTAAAAACGGACTTTTTATTCGAAATAAAATCACTAAAGACTTACAATTTATTGCTATAAAACTTCCCAAAATCAAAGATATTGAAGCTACTTTCACAGATGCAATTTTAATTGACGGAATAGTTTATTTTCTTGCAGCAGCCGAAAACACAACTTCTACTTATAATGATGGAGAAATTTTGGGAAGCTTTATTGGAAGTTTTAATTTGAAGGATTTTGAACTTCTTTTTATTCAAATGATTTCAGAAACCAATAAATTTGAAGGATTGACTTTGTTTCAAAAGTTAGAGAACCGATTTGAATTCTTATTGTGTGAAGATAATGATACTGAAGAATTGGTATCGGATATATATAAGTTAGCAGTAATATTGCCAGAAAATTCGAAAAAATGAAAATTACTAGAGAAAATTTAATTGAAATTTGTGACAATTTCCTAGATAATAAAATAGATAAAATAGCAGTTCAAGATTTTGCGTGGAATAAAATTACAAACGATGAATTTGAATGGGACGAAGATGAAATTGTTTCTGACATACTTTTTCAATGGAATAACGAAGAAATAAACTTCGAAATAAATATACTAAATATTTCTCTGTGGAAAAAACGATTACTAACAGAACAAGATGAACTACATATCTATAATTCTTGGAATTCACATATTGAAACTCAAAAAGAAATATGCAAAAAATATAATTCTGAATGGATGCCAATAAACAAAAAATTTAAAATTGGAGTTTCAACTAATCTCGATAAAGACCCAATAAATGGATTACGACATCAAAACGAAAAAACAACAACAGGTTGGTTTATTTGGTCAGGAGAATATTCAGAGGCGGAAGATTTTTTTCAACCAATTTGCGCAGAACACTTATTAGCACAACGTCCCGAAATTATTAAATATTTAGGTTTGGAAATTGGTTTCAGATTTTTAATTAATAGAAATAAATACGAAGATGTTTGGTACGACGAAAAACTTAAAAGTAAATAAAAAAACTACTGCCAACAGCGGTTTGCAGAAATGTCAAAAAATGTGGTAAATTCACGTTTTTCTTTCGCAAGAATTTTTATCTGTAACTGAAAATAATTCAATCTGAACTTAGCAACTGATGAGAAGCGTCGGAAAATCATAACTAAAAACTCATAACTAAAAAACTTTTTTTCAACCTCATCCCAACCTTTTTATAAAAAAAGTACTCTTTAACATAAAGACCTTATTGTGATAAACGAAACGATATTAATTAACTGCCGAAAAATGCAACGCGATGCGCAACGATATGTGTATGAATACATGTCGCCAAAGCTCTATCGCACCTGCAAACGGTATTTAAAAAAAGAAGAAGAAATAGAAGAAGTGTTAGCCGATGCATTCTATACTATTTTTACTAAAATGGAACAACTTAAAGAACTTGGAGCATTTGAAGCTTGGGCTCGAAAAATTACGGTAAACCAATGTTTGCATCAATTGAAACGCAATGTAAATTTCAATATTTATCTAGAAGATGCTACTTTACGATTGCAACCAGAAACCTTACCAGAAACCAATTTAGAAGAAGAAGATTTACTCAATTTGCTCAATTTTATTCCCGATGGTTGCAAAACAATTTTCAATTTATTTGTAATTGAAGGTTACGGACACAAGGAAATTGCTGCGCTGCTAAAAATATCCGAAGGAACATCAAAATCACAATTGAATGTGGCTAAAACCAAATTAAAAGAATTAGTCAACAATCATTATTATCAAAAATCGAATTAATCATGGACAATCAAGATAATTTATTTAACAAAATAAAATCGGCTGCCGAAAATGCTGAAACTAAAGAATTTCCTGGAATGGAAAAAGTTTGGTCGCGCATTGATGCAAAACTCGATACCAAAGTTGAAAAAAAACAAAATAACAATTGGACAAAATTAATGATTGCTGCATCTGTAATTACATTAATAACAATTGGTTATCAATTATTAAAAGTAGATGAGCAACTTATAAATCCGAGTAATGAAGTTGTAAAAGAAGAAATTAAATCCAAAATAATTACTCCACAATTACATTTCGACACCAATGCAGTTGTCATTACAAATCCGTTGATAAAAGAAAATAAATCTGAAATTTTATCTAAACAATTAAATTCTGCACCGCAAGTTAGTTCAAATTATACTTTATCAAAAAGTGAAGATGCCGTTAGAAGTGATTCGGTCACTTTAGTTCGGAATGGTTCTTTCAATACTGCAAGTTCTAATGCTACTTATGGTTGGACTTCTGGAAGAAAATTTGACTCAAGAGGCGTAACTAATTCTGAATCAGATAAAATTGATTACAAAGTCACTGTAAAAGAAGATAAAAATCAAGAACAAAAAATAGCGCCAATAATTTTAGTAGACGGACAAATTGTAAACAAAGACATTTCAAGTCTTGACGATGAAGAAATAGAAACCATTATAGATTTAAAAGAACCACTTTACATCATAAATGGAATTTATTACACTGAAAAAGAACTATTCGGACCAGAACCAACTAGTCCGTATGCGCCATTAAAAAAACAAAAAATCGAAACTATTTCTGTTCTTGAGCCTGAAAAAGCGGTTACAATTTATGGAGAAAAAGGAAAAAAAGGAATTGTAATCGTTACCACTAAAGACGGAAAACCAATTCTGCAGAAGAAAGAATAACTAACTCACTCAATAAAAAACCCGACAAGTTCATTGAATTTGTCGGGTTTGCTTTTATATCAGATAAAACTACTTTTCAATTTCTCTCAAACTTTCCATTTTCTTATGCGCCAAAAATCCTTTAATATCTTCAAAATGTTCTTTTACACGTTTGTTTCCGAATTCAAAAACTTTAGTTGCCAATCCGTCAAGGAAATCTCTATCGTGCGAAACTAAAATTAGAGTTCCGTCAAAATCACGTAACGCATCTTTTATAATATCTTTGGTTTTCATATCTAAGTGATTCGATGGCTCATCTAGAATCAATAAATTTACAGGTTCTAACAATAATTTTATCATTGCCAAACGTGTTTTTTCACCGCCTGAAAGTACTTTTACTTTTTTGGTAACATCGTCACCGTGAAACATAAAAGCGCCCAAAATATCTTTAATTTTAGTACGAACATCACCAACTGCAATATCATCAATTGTTGAAAATATGGTTCCATTTTCGTCTAATAATGAGGCTTGATTTTGAGCAAAATAACCAATTTGAGAATTATGTCCAATTTCCACACTTCCGCCATTGATTTCAATTTCTTTCATAATGGCTTTAATCATCGTTGATTTACCTTCACCATTTTTGCCTACAAACGCTACTTTATCACCGCGTTCAATTACGATATTGGCATCTTTAAAAATCAAATGGTCACCATAAGATTTTTCTAAATCTTTTACAATTACCGGATAATTTCCTGAACGTGCTGCTGGTGGGAATTTCAATTTTAATGCCGAAGTATCCACTTCATCAACTTGTACAATTACTAATTTTTCAAGCATTTTAACTCGTGATTGAACTGCATCGGTTTTAGAAAAAGTTCCTTTAAAACGATCAATAAACGTTTGATTATCTGCAATCATGCGTTGTTGTTCGTCATACGCTTTTTGTTGGTGCAATCTTCGGTCTTTTCTCAATTCTAAATAATGAGAATATTTGGCTTTGTAGTCGTAAATTCTTCCCATTGTAACTTCAATCGTACGATTTGTGATATTATCAACAAACGCTCTATCGTGTGAAATCACCACAACCGCTTTAGCAGAATTGATTAAAAAATCTTCTAACCATTGAATACTTTCAATATCCATATGGTTGGTTGGCTCATCTAAAAGAATTAAATCGGGTTTTTGTAAAAGTATTTTTGCCAGTTCAATTCGCATTCTCCAACCTCCGGAAAACTCTGATGTTTGTCGTGTAAAATCGGTTCTTTCAAATCCTAATCCGACTAATATTTTTTCAACTTCAGCTTCATAATTGATTTCTTCAATGGCATAAAATTTCTCGCTCAAGTCAGAAACTCGTTCGATTAATTTCATGTATTCGTCACTTTCATAATCGGTACGAATGGTCAATTGTTCATTGATTTCGTCGATTTCGGCTTTCATTTTGAAGATTTCTCCAAATGCTTTTGATGCTTCTTCCATAACAGTTGAACCATCTTTAGTTAATAAATGCTGCGGTAAATAAGCAACAACAGCATCTTTTGGAGCCGAAACATTTCCAGTAGATGGTTTGCTTTCGCCAGCAATTATCTTTAAAAGTGTTGATTTTCCTGCGCCATTTTTACCCATTAAGGCAATTTTATCATTTTCATTTATTGCAAAAGAAACATCGCTGAATAATGTGGTTCCGCCAAAATTTACGGAAATATCGTTTAATGTAATCATTTTTTTAGTTTATAAGTTTAGAAAGTTCATGAGTTTAGTTCAGAAACCTTTTAAATTTTGAAGGTGCAAAGATAGAATTTAGTGGCTAAGTTTCTAAGTTTCTGCAGCACAAAGTTTGAAAAAGAAATTTATACCTTACAATTTCAATATTGAGAAAAAAAGTAATTGTTTATCAATGATTTACTAATTCTTGTCCTAATTTTTTAAGGTTTAAATAAATCTACTGATTTTGTGTTGAAATTAGCAAGTTAAAAAATAAAATTCAATTAATTTTGCATCACTTAATAAATCATTATGCCATTAATAGACTATAGTTTTTTAAGCAAAATTTTACCAAAAGTAAAGTATAAAAAAAGTTATACAACTGCTAAACAATCGTATTTAAACCGAATTCGTTGGGCAGTTTCTTTACTTTATTTTGGCATGGGATTGTGTTTTGCAACATGGGCAAGCCGAATTCCTGTGATAAAATCGGCGTTGCATCTTAGTGAAGGTCAATTAGGAAGTATTCTTTTTGCGCTACCAGTTGGTCAATTATTAGCAATGCCTTTTTCAGGCAAATTAGTCAACCGATTTGGCAGTCACAAAGTTCTAGCAATTTCTCTTTTTTTCTATGTAATTGGAATGATTAGCTTAGGATTAGCATCAGAAGGTTGGCATTTGGCATTAGGACTTTTTGTCTATGGATTATTTGGGAATTTTTGCAATATTGCCGTAAATACCCAAGGCGTGTACACCGAAGAATTATTCAAAAAAACACTTATGGGTTCGTTTCACGGATCATGGAGTTTAGCAGGTTTTGTTGGAGCTTTAGTTGGTTTGATTATGCTTTATTTTAATATTACAACGGTTATTCATTTTTGTATAATGGCTGTTCTTATCATGATAATTTTATTTTTAAATTATAATTATTTAATAAAAGTAAAATCAAAAAATGAAGTTACTGAAGAAAAGAAAGGATTTATCAAACCCGATTCTGGATTGATTTGGCTTGGTGTAATCGGATTTTGTTGCATGGCTAGTGAAGGCGTAATGTTCGATTGGAGTGGTGTTTATTTTAAAGAAATTGTAAAAGCGCCAGGTGCACTGGTAATATTGGGATATACTTCATTTATGGTTATGATGGCTACCGGACGATTTGTTGGCGATAAATTAATACATAAATATGGTGCCAAAACCATACTTCAAATTAGCGGAAGTGTAATTTCCATCGGATTGTTTTTGGCTGTTTTATTTCCCTATTTGATTCCGTGTACTTTATCGTTTATGCTTGTCGGAATTGGAGTTTCAAGTGTTGTCCCAACAGTTTATAGTTTGGCTGGAAAAAACACAAGTGTTTCAACAAGTTCGGCATTAACTATTGTGTCAAGTGTTAGTTTTCTTGGGTTTTTAATGGGTCCGCCACTAATTGGCTATGTTGCCGAAATGACAAGTTTGAAATATTCGTTTGGATTAATTGGATGTTTTGGAGTTTTTATTACTCTTTTAGTAAGCCGATTGAAACTTTTTAGATAATTACAAAAGCATCCTCATCATTATGATTGGGTACAATGTAAATTCGATGCCATTCGTCACCTTCAATAATTTCCCAAGAATGCCCTTCGCCATGAATATCTTTGGCAAGTAGTAGTATTCCTGGTTCTAAAATAAATTGCTTTCCATCGGAAGTTGTAAATCGCAATTTTCCTTTTATAGTTACAACATATTGTTCTCTTGGTGCTGGATGTTGGTGTTTTTGGTACTCTTCAATTTTGGTTTGAATAATAAACCGTTCACATTTAATATTGGTATATTCAGGCAAAGTTCCTTCTTGAAAATAGGAATTTCCTAGCTCATCATTCAGAATTCTTATGGCGCGCATGGTTTATAAATTCAAACGGAATTCTTCAATAATTGGATTAGCTTTTCCAAAATCGGTTTCTTGAATGAATAATTCAACTGCTTTTGATGTTTGAATACTCGGAATCACATTGGCCTGATTGTTTTCACGAAGTACAACATTGATAGTTGCTTCTTCCAATCGTTCTTTCAATCCAAATGCTAAAATTTCTTCTCCTGAAAATATTTTTATTAATCCCATTTTTTAAAATTGTATAAGGTGTTATTGTTTAATGTATTGTTGTTGTTGTTGTCGTTAATTGTATGATATTTCTTTGAAATAATAAACTTTGTGTCACAAATTGACACCTAAAATCTAATCTTCATCTTCCATTTCGAAGAATACTGGTTCAATCATAATTTTGTCTGCCAATACTTCTATTCTTTCAGTAATTTCTGTACAAAAGAAAATTCGTTGTGTTTTTTCGACACTTGCAGAAAGACGCATAATTGTTGCATCAAAACGATTTCTGAATAAAATATCGGCATCGTCAACAATAAACATTTTAATGGTATTCATATTAAAACCAGCTGATGAAAACAGTGCATTAATTTTATTTGGAGTACCAATAAGAATATCTAATCCTAATGAAATTATATTTTTGTCATAATCGGTATCACCTTTTTCGTGAACTCCAAAAATACTCAAATCGGTATAAGTTCCGTATTTCAAGAAAAGTTCTTCCATTTCAAGTACTTTTTCTTTGTTTTCAACAATAATTAAAGCTCTCGTACTTTCGTCAAGAGTTTTTTCTAATCGTTGGATAACATTAAGAACTATTGTTGTCGTTTTTCCACTTCCGTGAGGCGATTGAATTACTGCATCGGCACCACTCTTTATGGTTGAAAATGTATCTTGTTGCATTTCATTGGCTTCGATTAAATCGTTCTCAATTAATGCTTGTTGTAAGTTTGGGTTTATTTTTTTTAATTGCATTTTTATTAGTTGTCGGTTGTCGGTTTTCTGTTGTCGGTTTTATTTTAGTAACTGATAACAAATATCTGACAACAATTTATTTACTCGCAAATAACTTTACATCCATTTCAGAAATTTCATTTCCGCCAAGGATAATAAGTCGTTCTACTACATTTCTTAATTCACGAATATTTCCAGTCCAATCATACTCTTGTAATAATTTAATAGCTTCTTTAGAAAATGTCTTGGTTGCGTTTCCTTGTTCTTCGGCAATTTTAGTTGCAAAATGTTCTACCAGCAAAGGTATGTCATCTCTGCGATCATTCAATGCTGGAACTTTAATTAAAATTACTGCCAATCGGTGGTATAAATCTTCACGAAAACGACCTTCTTCGATTTCTTTTTTCAAATCTTTGTTGGTTGCTGCAACTACTCTAACATTGACTTTAATGTCTTTGTCAGCTCCAACTCTTTGAATCAAACTCTCTTGTAAAGCGCGTAACACTTTAGCTTGTGCTGCTAAACTCATATCGCCAATTTCATCTAAAAAAATGGTTCCGCCATCGGCAGCTTCAAATTTTCCAGCTCGATCTTTAACGGCTGATGTAAAAGCACCTTTAACATGACCAAATAATTCACTTTCAATCAATTCAGACGGAATTGCAGCGCAGTTTACTTCGATTATTGGTGCATTAAATCGTTCGCTTTTTTCATGTAGCTGGTGTGCAACTAGTTCTTTACCAGTTCCGTTTGGTCCAGTTATTAGAACTCTTGCGTCTGTTGGAGCAACTTTTTCAATCATTTGCTTGATGTGATTGATTGGTTCAGAATCGCCTATCATTTCATAGTTCTTGCTGACTTTTTTCTTAAGAATTTTGTTTTCAACTACGAGTTGTTTTCTATCTAAGGCATTACGAACTGTGTTTAAAAGTCTGTTCAGATCGGGTGGTTTTGAGATATAATCAAAAGCACCAAGACGCATAGTGTTAATAGCAGTTTCCATATCGCCGTGACCTGAAATCATAACAATTGGAATTTCTGGTTTGATTTTTTTAACGGCTTCTAATAATTCTTCGCCGTCCATTTTGGGCATTTTTATGTCACACAAAACCAAATCGTAATCGGTATTTTTTATTTTTTCAAGACCTTGAACGCCATCTTCAGCTTCTTCAACCTGATATGAATCATTTTCTTCAGATAGAATTTTAGTTAAAACTCTTCTAATAGATGGTTCGTCTTCTATGATTAATATTTTACTCATGTTATAGTTACTAAGTTTTAAGGTTCTAAGTCTTTAAGATAGTACCTTTATTTAAAATTATAATTTACTTAGTTACTCAGCAACTTAGTTACTTAGCAACTTTATTTTTAATATTTAAGCCATTTGTACAATTCTTTCCATGTTGGTTTTTTTCCGTACATAAGAATTCCGACACGGTAAATTTTGGACGCAAACCAAACAACTCCAAGAAATGTACCAAAAAGTATCGATACCGAAAGAGCAATTTGCCACCAAGGCACACCAAACGGAATTCGCATCATCATCACAATTGGCGAAGTTAATGGAATCATTGAAAATACAGTTGCTATTGTTCCGTGCGGATCATTAATTACGGTAAAGAAACCAATATAAACACCTAAAATTAATGGCATTATGATTGGCAAAAGAAATTGCTGTGAATCGGTTTCGTTATCAACTGCTGCTCCTATTGATGCATAAAATGAGCTGTAAAGAAAATAACCACCAATGAAGTACATGATAAAACAAGTGAGGATTGTGCCAATTGGTAAATTCCATAATTCTTTAATATACATTTGAAATTGTCCACCCATTTGCTTTTGAGCTATTTCAACAGCTTGTTGCGTTTGTTCTCCTGATGCAGCACCCATGTGTACTCCAAAAACAAATGACAAAATGAACATTGCCGTCATGCCTAGTAACGCCCAAATTAAAAATTGTAAAATTCCTGCTAATGAAGTTCCTATAATTTTACCCATCATTAATTGAAATGGTTTTACCGATGAAATTATTACTTCAATAATACGTGATGTTTTTTCTTCAATTACGCTTCGCATTACCATATTTCCGTAGATAATGATGAACATCATGATTAAATATCCGTATGCGCCACCAATTGCAATTTTTATTTCATTTAATCCTTTTAGAGCTTCTTCTCCGGATGCTTTTGTCAAATTTATAGAAACATTAGCTTTGGCATTATTAATTTTTAAAGTGTCTAAACCTTGCTTTTGAAAATTTTCGGAAGTGATTTTTTTATCGATTATGCCTTCTAAATCACTTACAAACATTACGCCTGGACTATCGTTAGAAATGTATTGAATTGATTTTTGCAATTTAGAATTATCTTCAATTTTAGGAATTACAAGTAGTCCTTCATAGCTTTCTTTAACAATACTGTCTTTTAGAATTTTTAAATCAACACTTGACAAATTAATGTATTTGTATTCTTCATCAGTTTTAAATTCGTTTACAAATCTTCCTGTTTCATCATGAATTGCTATTGTTTTTAAATCGGCTTTCATGTTGCTTAAGTAACCCACAAAAACTCCGATTCCTATGAATAACAACGGACTCAAAAATGTCATTACAATGAATGATTTATTGCGGACTTTGGCAATAAATTCTCTTTTTATTATTAGAAGTAATTTACTCATTATTCAGTTACTGTTTTAATGAAAATATCGTTTACAGTTGGAATTTTTTCTACAAAATGGGTTACTTGACCACGTTGTAATAAAATATTCAATAATTCATTTGGCGTTGCGTTTCCGAGATTTATTTCTAATTTTAATTCGTCGTTTAGTGATTTAAATTCCGTTTGCGAAAGCGTGAATTTTTGAGATAAATCAAACATTAATCCTTCGATATTATTGGATAAAATTCCGACTTCATAGTTATTGGTTCGGAATTGTTTTTTGACATCAGTTAACTTTCCTTCAATTAATTTATTCGATTTATGGATTAACGCAATATGGTCACACATTTCTTCAACGCTTTCCATTCGGTGTGTTGAAAAAATTACCGAAGTTCCTTGTTTGTTCAATTCGATAATTTCATCTTTAATCAAATTGGCATTTACTGGATCAAATCCTGAGAATGGTTCGTCAAGAATTAACAATTTTGGTTGGTGTAAAACGGTAACAACAAATTGAATTTTTTGTGCCATTCCTTTAGAAAGTTCTTGAATTTTTTTATTCCACCAACCTTGAATTTCGAGGCGTTCAAACCAATAATTCAATTGCGCTTTGGCATCCTGTTTGGACAAACCTTTTAGTTGTGCCAAATACAAACATTGCTCGCCTACTTTCATGGATTTGTATAATCCGCGTTCTTCGGGCATGTATCCTATTACAGCAACATCTTCGGGTTTTAATTTTTGACCATCTAGGATTATTTCGCCACTATCGGGCATTGTAATTTGATTTATAATTCTAATTAAGGAAGTTTTTCCTGCACCATTTGGACCAAGAAGTCCGTAGATACTTCCTTTGGGAACAGTTAGCGAAACGGAGTTAAGTGCGGTGTAATCGCCGTATTGTTTCACTACGTTTTTTACTTCTAATATATTACTCATAAATTATTTTAAATTTCAACTTCAAAAATCAATTTTAAAATAAAAACCCTTTTTACCTTTTATATTTCCATATTTAAAAAACAATTTGCTTCTAAATATCTAAAGTAGATTTTTGCTATTGAATTTTGAAGTTGATTTTTTGCCGTTGTTATTGAATTGGTAAAAGTACTGAATTAGTAGCTACTTGAAAGTTTTTGTTACAAAAAAAACCCACCCTTATTTTGACACAAGGATGGGAAAAATTGCTATGAAAAAGAAATTACTCGTTTCCAAGTAATATCCAAATGTAGAAATAAAATTACAATTAAGAAAACATATCTTTAACTTTTTCAAAAAAAGATTTATCACCTTTTTCTGGATGTGGAATAAAGTTATCGTCAGTCAATGATTTTTCAAAGAATTGACGTTGTTCTTTAGATAATGTTTTTGGTGTCCAAACGTTTACATGTACTAGTAAATCTCCACTTCCGTAGCTATTTAAGCTAGGAATTCCCTTACCTTTTAAACGTAAAATTTTACCCGATTGTATTCCTTCTTCTAATTTGATTCTAACTTTTCCATTTACTGCTTCAATTTCTTTGGAAGCTCCTAAAACAGCTTCGGCAAAACTGATGTATAAATCATAGTGAAGATTTTCACCTTCACGTTTTAAAAATTCATGTTCTTGTTCTTCAATGGCAACTATTAAATCGCCTGCAATTCCGTTTCCTGGTGCATCATTTCCTTTGCTAGAAACTTTTAGTTGCATACCATCAACAACACCAGCTGGAATTTTAATTGATACTGTTTCGTCTTCAAGAATCATTCCTTGAGCATCAGCATTGGCTGGTTTACTTTCAATAGATTGTCCTGCTCCGCCACAAGTTGGGCAAGTAGACGCTGATTGCATTCTACCTAAAATAGTATTAGTCACGCGTAAAACTTGACCTTGACCATTACATGTAGAACATGTTTTATATCGTACGCCTGGCGCTTGAATTTTTCTTTTGACTTTTACTTTTTTCTCAACTCCGTTGGCAACTTCTTCTAACGTTAATTTTACTTTGATACGAAGGTTACTTCCTTTCACGCGGCGTTGACCACCACCAGAATTTCCGCCGAAACCACCAAAACCGCCACCACCAAAAATATCTCCAAATTGGCTGAAAATGTCATCCATATTCATACCGCCGTGAAAACCTCCGCCACCGTTACCGCCTTCAAAGGCTTGATGACCGTATTGATCGTATTTTGCTTTTTTATTTTGGTCGCTTAATACCTCATAAGCTTCGGCTGCTGCTTTAAAATTTTCTTCTGCTTGAGCATCACCAGGATTCTTATCAGGATGAAATTCGATAGCTTTCTTGCGGTACGCTTTTTTAATTTCTTCTGGAGAAGCATTTTTAGATATGCCTAATATTTCGTAAAAATCTTTTTTCATATTATAGTATTAAGATTTAAGTATCAAGAATTAAGACTAAGCCAAAACTCAATACATAAAAATATATTATTGTCCGATTACCACTTTAGGAAAACGGATTATTTTATCTCCTAATTTGTAACCTTTTTCTATTACATCAACAATTTTTCCTTTTAAAGCTGGAGTTGGCGCAGGAATTTGAGTTATTGCTTCTGCAAAATCTGCATTAAAAGCATCACCTGATCGAACCTCAACCTCTTCTAATCCTTTAGAAACTAATGTTGATTTTAGTTTTTCATAAATTAACTCAACACCTTTTAACAACACTTCATCATCTGATTTAGAAATTTCTACCATTGCTCTGTCAAAATCGTCTAAAACCGGTAAAATTGACTGTAAAACATCTTGATTGGCAGTTTTAAATAATTCAATGCGCTCTTTAGAAGTACGTTTTTTGTAATTTTCAAATTCGGCAAAAAGACGTAAATGCTTGTCTTTCTCGTTAGCTAAATCTTCTTCTAATTTTTGTTCAACACTTAATTCTTCTGCCGTTTCAACTTCTAGCGGTGCATTTTCAGCTTGATTTACAGTTTCGTTTTCAAGAATTTCTTTATCAGTATTTTCAGTACTCATTGTGCTTTTATTTTTAAATATATTTTTGATGTTCATTTCGACTTTTTGGATTGCAAAAGTACTGCCATTTCTTTAATAATGTCAAATTGTCACTTGATTTTAGAACAAAGCCAAAAAGAAATTACGAATACACTAAAGTTTTTATTTTATATTTAAGAAAGAAAGCTATGTTGAAATCTGATTTTAGCAACCTAAAGATTGAATTTAGCACCGATTACTTCTCGGGCTACTATTTTCAGAGGAGTTTAGTGAACTTCGTTTGGAACAGTTGCTGTGTAACGTGTATAGTAGGAAAATGGTACAAAAAATGCCTAATGTGGAGCTGAAAAAAAATAAAAATAAAATTTAATATAATTTTAAGACTATTACGTTTTCGAAGTGTGTATATTTGACTTATAAAAGGTTTACAATTAGTCGAAAGACGCAAGATATTATTAATTCAATGATGAAAAAAGTTCCAGCGATAACTGGAACTTTTTTTATTTTATGATATTTTGTAATGCTTTTTCGACAGTATCAAATTGGAATTGAAATCCAGAAGATAGTGCTTTTTTAGGAAGAATCTTTTTGTTATTAAAAAGCAAAATAGACATTTCACCAAGAATTAATTTCATTACAAATTGCGGCACATTTGGTAAAAATAATGGGCGTTTTAAATGTTTTGCCAATGCTTTTGTAAGTCCTTGATTGGTTATATATTCTGGAGCAACGGCGTTGAGAATTCCTTCGATTTGGTTTTGAATAACAAAATAATACAGGTTGGCAATATCGGTTAAATGAATCCAAGATTGCATTTGGTTTCCTGAGCCGAAACCAGAACCAAAATACATTTTTATTGGTTTAATCATTTCGAGAAGTGCGCCACCTTTTTCTGAAAAAACTACTCCGGTTCTAAGTTTGGTTACTTTTAAATTCAGTAGTTTAAATTGATCGGCGCTTTCCTCCCATTTTACAACAACGTGACCTAGAAATGAGGTATCGACTTGTTTGGAAGTTTCATCATAAATTACATCATAGCTATCCGGATAAATTGCAGTTCCAGATGCTGAAATATAATGCTTAACTTGATTTGGTGTTTTCTTTAATAAATTAAATAATAAATTAGCAGATAAAACTCGGCTTTCAATTAATTCTTGTTTGTAGGAATTCGTCCAACGTTTAGATATTGATGCGCCTGCAAGATGCACAATTACATCAACGCCTTCAATACAATTTTCATCGATTTTACTTTCTTGTGGATTCCAATAAAAACCAAAATAATTAGGTTTATTATTTATTTTTGATTGCGAAGTAGTTAAATAATGTACGGTATGATTATTTTTTAAAAGTAGTGCAACCAATTCATTTCCTATTAATCCGGTTGCGCCGGTAATTAGCAATTTCATTTTCTTTTTTATTCAAATTTACAATTAAAGTGTTGTAATTTAAAGTTAATTGTAAATGGTTTAACTTTTGTTGAAGAAGAACAAAAATTGCATGAATTTGCACGAGATGATTTTGAAATAAGATTTTTCGAATTTTTAAAATGAGATTGCTTTGTTCTTTACAATGACAAAAATCCCAACTTTCGCTGGGATTTAGTACAACTAAAACAATAAATAATATTAATTACTTGAAACGCTACCGCCTGAAGTTTCCTCTTTGGTGATGACTTTTGGAGTTCCGCTGTAATTAATTGATGCGCCACTTGAGGATTTGGCTACTAAATTTAATAATGGATGAACCTCTATTGAGCTTCCGCTTGTAGCTTGCGAAATTATTTCGTTAGCTAATAAATCATTCGCATTTATTTCACTTCCACTGGACGCATTAGTTTTTAATTTCAATGCTTTTCCGGCAATTGTAATGTTACTTCCACTTGAAGTTTCAGTACTGATTGAATCATATTCTAAATCGGCTTGAATTTCGCTTCCGCTTGTTGATGAAACCGAGATTGTTGTGCCTTTTAAACTATTTTTAGATTTAATATTAGAACCGCTAGTTGTTGATAAGCCTTCAATTATTGGCATTTTTATTCTGACGATTTCTTTTTCTGCGCTATAAATATTTTCATCGGATGAAACTAATAAAGTACCGTTTTCAACCTTTGTTGTAATGTGTTTTAACAAATTTTGATCGGCTTCAACTTCTACCAAAACTTGGTCGCCTTGTTCAAGAATTACTTCTAAACCACGACTCACTTCAACTTTTGTAAATTTATCGGTTAGAGTTCTTTTTTCGGTTTGAACGTTACCGTTTCCTTTAATTCCGTCGAAAACATTATTTCCGCAGGATGCAAATAACAATGTAGTTATTGCAATTAAAATTACTTTTGTACAAAAAATTACGAATTTTACCATGACTATTTGTTTTTAACGATTACACCATCTTTTATAGTTAAACTTCCAGGTTTTCCTGTTGTAGTTTGAATTACTTCTTTTCCGTTTATTTTTACTGAAACAGTTTTGATAGAATCATTTTCATTAATCACACTAACATCTTCTGTATCAATACTATCATTGTCAACACCTTCAACATCATTGTATTCATTTTCGCTTTTTGGACAATTCAAGCATTTTACTTGTGAATCACCAACTTTGTAAATGTAATCACCAGAAGTGTAATGTAAATTAAAGAAACTGTTGTCTGAGTTATCATAATTTTGAACATTTTCATCCAATTTGAATAGTGTTCCTTTTGGTAAGTAAAGATACAATTCAACGTGTTGATTTCTAAATTTATTTCCAAATTCTGTCAATAAATAATCATCTAATAGTAATTGGTTACCTAAAACTTTGTAGCCATATTTAATTTTTTCTGCTCTTTTCTTAGCTTCATCTGGAGATTTTCCGTAAGCCCAACGTTCAACTTGAATGTAAGGCAAAGTCTCATCTGTTTTTAAAATTTCAATCGTTACATTGTTAGAATAGATAATTTCTTTATTGTTTTCATCTTGTGTCAATCTAAAATCGGTGTGGTGATTATTATTTTTAGAATAGAAATCATTATTTTTAAATTTTACAAATAAAGTGTCGGTTGGAGCAATTGAAATTACTTCTTTTTTCACATCTTTTGCTTCAGATGAAATTTGTGTAAACTCACTGATTCCTAATGAAACTAGAATTCCAACTGCAATTATCCAAACGCCTAACAACGAATATTTAGCAATATTGCCTATTGATTTTAAATTGGTTACCAATAATTTCAATCCTAAAATTAGTAAGAAGAAAAACGGAATTCCGAAGGCAAAAAGAAATAAAATTCCTTGAAGCCAAAGCGGTGTTTCTAAACCAATTGGTGTACTAATGTGATTGATAATCGTATTTTGTGGCAATGATGAAGAAAACATTAAAACAATTGAAGCAACGCAAATTCCAAAAAGTGAAATGGATGAAACTACTAAAATTAATGCACCTAAAACTTTTGCAAATGCACCGAAAATTGATATAAATACATCGCCAATTTTACTTCCTGCTGAACCAGCTGTAGACTTTACTTTGTTTCCAAGTTCGTCATAATTTACATTTCTAAATTTTTCAGAAACACTTTCAAACTCTTCACGGACTTTTTTTTCGATATTAGAAATTGTTACCGCCTCGCCTCTCATTTCTAATTTTTCTGAAGTTGTAATTGCTTCAGGAGTAGCTATCCACAGAATTACATATACTACAATTCCAAAACCAAATCCTGCAAATGCTGTAGCAAGAAATGCAATTTTTATCCAAGTAGCATCAATACCAAAATAATATCCTAAACCAGTACAAACTCCAGCTATTGAACCACGTTCTTTGTCGCGATATAATTTTTTTAGTTTGTTTTTCGAATTAAAATTAGTTGCTGTAGACTCAGAAGCATCATCGTCAATTCGATAATCTTCAGGTTGTCCCATAACGGTAACTACTTCGTCAACATCTTTAGTATTGATAACGTGTTTGTCACTTTTTTGTCTTTCTGTAAATAGTTCGGCAACACGCATTTCAATATCTTTCATAATTTCATCTTTACCTGAAGAATTAGAAAGTGAACGTTTTATAGCATCAAAATATCTTGACAATTTTTGGAATGCATCTTCATCTATATGAAAAAATAAACCACCTATATTAATATTTACTGTTTTGTTCATGATTGTTATTTTTGATTGGTTATAATGTTTACAGCGTCAGACAGTTCTGTCCATGTGCCGTTTAATTCGTTTAAAAATGTTTTTCCTAATTCGGTTAATTCGTAGTACTTTCTTGGCGGACCCGATGTTGATTCTTCCCAACGATAGTTGAGCAAACCGTCATTTTTTAATCTTGTCAATAGCGGATAAACGGTACCTTCTACTACAAGCAATTTCGCGTTTTTTAAAGTGTCTAGTATTTCAGATGTGTACGCTTCTTTTTCTTTTAAAACGGATAAGATGCAGAACTCCAAAACACCTTTACGCATTTGAGCTTTTGTGTTTTCAATGTTCATAATGTGATTTTGATTTTTTAATTAAACTGTTCATTTTTTGATTTAATCTGAAATTAGTTCAGATTCGGATGATTGATTGATGATGATTATTATTTAAAGAAAGGAATGCTTAACGGATATTTATATTGTTCGCCATTCGATGCTTTCACTGCTGCATAAATTACTAAGATGAATTCCATGATTTTTAGAAATCCGAAAAAAACAATCGCTAAAATTGCTAGAATTGCTATTCCAGTAAAATCGCCTCTACGAATATTTTCGAAAACAAAATCGTGATCAGAAAAATTGTTATCAAATAAACCATGTTCAACAGTTGCATTTTTCATAACAGTATAAATTATTATCGGAATTGCAATTATTCCCAAAACAACAGTGTATAAAAAAATACTTAATTGAAAATTTAAGGTTTGTTTTCCGTTATAATCTATAAATTCAGAATCCTTTTTTTTGGAACTCCAAATTACAATTGGCAAAATAAAATTCCCAAATGGAATACAATACTGACTTAATGTACTTAAGTGTGTTACTGCTGAGATTGTTTTTTCGTTAGAGGTGATCATTTTTTTTGATTTATTGATTGATGATTAAAACTCAAAACTTATAATACTATAGATAGCTTATTAATTTCTTATACAAAGATACAACCAAAAAAAGGTATTATGTATTACAAAGTACTTAAATTTAACATTTATTTAACAAATAAGTTTTAGTATGTTTGCATAGTAATTTTTGTACATTTATAGGGGCTAAAACAAAACTTCCAAAAGAATACTAATAAAAAAAGGTCGAAAAAACCAATAAAATCAATACTTAAGATAAAAATGTCTTAAAATTGATTAAAAAACAAAACTTCCATTTACTACTTTTTACTACCATTATACTACCGTTTTAAAGTGAAAAGCGCTTGATTTAATACACTTACTTCCATTTAACAATAAAATCCTATATAAATAAGGACATTACAGCCTAAAAACGCCTTATTTTAAAAGTCTAAAAATGAATATTAGCTTTATTTTTTGGCTGTTTTGTTTTAAATCACAAAATATAAATTATATTATAGGATGTCCTTTAGGGTTGCCTGTAGGGTTGCCTAAAAGTAGGTTACATAATATCTATTTTAATACCCATAACAACCTAAAAAACTAAAATAAATCACAAAATACATTGAAAATATACCCTATAATTATATAAAAAAACAAATAAAATACTATATTGTGTTGGTTTTTAGTGGTTTACGTTTTATAAACTGATATAATTGACACTAATACCTGTTTTTATGAGTAATAAGGCATTTATTTTAGGTTTTAAAATGCAGATTAACTTCATTTTAAATAGTATTTAAACTGTCTTTTGTTGATTCTGGTAAAAAATGAAAAAAAGCTATTATTTTATAAATGGGTTACCTAATGCGTTACCTAATGGGTTACCTAAAAGGATGTTTGATAATATGTATTTTAATACCCATAACAACCAAAAAAAATCAAATAAAGCGTAAAAAACATTGAAAATATACCCTATAATTATATAAAAAAACAAATAAAATACTCTACACTATTGGTTTTTAGGTATTTATGTTTTCTCAACCGCTAGAATTGACACTAATACCCGCTTTTATGAGTAATAAGGCATTTATTTTAGGTTTTTAAATGACTATTAATATAGGTTTAATTGACATTTAATAATTATTTAAAAGCTATTTCCTCGCATCATTAAAATGATGAAAAAATATGTTTTTTTAATTTTAGGGTTGTGCGCAGGATTCTAACAGAATACAATTTAAAGAATTAGTCTATTTTTTTTCCATAAACATATTTTTTAGTATAAATAAATACTACTTTTGTGTTATATTTTTGTAACAACAGCAACAATAAAAAAACGAACTAATGAGTGCAAATAATTCAAAAAGCATCGTTAACACATCAAAAATCAATTTTTTTAAATTATTTTTTGAGTATGACAATAAAGCATTTGATTTTTTCTCAAATCATTATTATAGTGATTTAAACAAAAGGCTTTCTTTTAAAATGGTTGAAATTTATACTAATAATGCTTCGGTTTTAAATACTGTAGTCAAAATAAAAAAAAACAAAAAAAGCTATGAAGATTATGTAGATGGTAAAATAAATAATATTTGGGAAACTTTATCTAATGATGTAAATGCTTTTAATGATGTTCCGCACAAATTACCCAAAAGCTCGAGAGCTTTAAGAACCCAAATTGAAAAATATTTAAAACAGGGTTATTCCGCAATAATTGATAAAAGATTAGATAATAAAAATGCCTCAAAAATAAAAGATAATGAACAAACCTCTCTTATTGATGAACTACTGGCAAAACATCAAAATTTTGATAATAAACAAATAGCCAATGTTTACAATCTAATTTGTAAAAAATTGGGATGGAAAACTATTACAGCTCAAACTATTGCTAACAGAAAAGAAGCTAACAAACTTGTTATAATTGCAGGACGTAAAGGAACAAATGCACTATCAAATACATTATTGATGCAAAATAAACGTACTGCACCAACCAAACCAATGCTATATTGGACAATGGACGGATGGGATGCAGAACTACTTTACCAATCTACCACAACAAATAAAAAAGGTTACTCAATAACAACTTATCATAATAGATTGAATGTGGTGCTTATTTTAGATCCATTTAATAAATATCCAGTAGGTTATGCAATTGGAACTCACGAAACACCACAACTAATTAAAGAGGCATTAAGAAACGCTTTTCAACATACTAAAGCTTTGTTTGGTAGCTTTTTTAGACCATATCAACTACAAACAGACAATTACAGTATTAGTGTTTTAAAGCCTATTTATGAAGCTTGCACAACACACTACACACCTGCAAAAGTAAAGAACGCAAAAGCCAAAATAATCGAGCCTTATTTTAATAGATTTAATAAAGAATATTGTCAAATGTTCCAGAACTGGTCAGGGCACAATGTAAATTCAGGTTCTAAAAACCAACCAAATACAGAATACTTGAATAAAATTCGTAATCAGTTTCCCGATAAAGAGGGTTGTAAACAGCAATTAATATCTGCTATAGAGTTGGAACGTGCCAAAAAAAGAGATGAATATATTAACCAATGGTTAAATGTTCCAGTTGAATATAAATCGGAAATGACATTTGAAATGTATTTAAAAGTACTGGGTGAAAGTACAGGATATACCAATCGATTAACCGGAGCTGGTTTAATAACCAAATTGCAAGGTCAAGAACTCGTTTATGATAGTTTTGATATTAATTTTAGAAAGCTATCACATAATGACTGGTGTATAAAATATGATTCTAATGACCTATCACAAATATTGGTAATCAATGCTAATTCTAAAAACGGTAAACTTATTAATGAAATAGGTACATATCAATTTATTTTGCAACAAAAACACATACAGCCAATGGCACTTGCCGAACGTTCTGAAAACGATGCAAAACAATTACAAAATATAACAGAATATAATAATCAAATAATTGAATACATAACAAATAAACGCTCTGAAAATGCAACTATAGTAGAAAATTTATTAAGACAACCAGAGTTAAACGATACGCTAGCAAAATTGCTTTTAGTCGATTCGAGAGGTCAACATAAAGACCGAAAAAATGAATCTAACATTATTCAAGATAATGCTAAAATTGTAATTAAAAGGCTAAAGAAAGATGTTGACAAAAAAGCGAATGAACACAAACAGGATTCACAAAAAGAAATTGACGAGTACAACAAAGAAAAAATTGATATAACTGAATATTTATAATGGATACATCGATTAAAATAGCTATTGCCAAAGTATTAAAAAATTATCTAGTTGAGAATAATTTTACTCAATCGGATATAGTTAATAAAACAGGAATTAGAAAAGAATTTGTTTCTATTATTTTAAAAGAAAACAGCAAATTTATGTATGATGCTAAAGGAACGGAAGCCTTTATACATCAAAAGTATTTTTATATTCTTGCTAATTTATGCGGATTTGAAACGGAAAAAAAACACTGGCAAACACAACCAACACCCCAAACAAATGCTATTTTAGCCAATCTTACTGATGCTAAAAAATACAATCAAACCATTACTATAATTGGTGAAACTGGATGCGGAAAAACACATACAGCAAATTTATTCACCGCAAAAAACTCAATAGATACTTTTTTAGTAACAGCAGGCTCAAGTGATAACTTAAACGATTTATTAGATAAGATATTAGAGGAATTAAAAACACACTCTACAGGCGGATCTAAATCGACAAAAATACGATGGATTGCCAGACGTTTTGAGGGATTAAAAACATACGGACATAAACCAATGTTAATAATTGATGAAAGCGAATATTTAAGGCAAACCTCGCTTTGTGCAATGAAAGAAATTTATGACAACATTCACGAATTTTGTTCAATAGTCTTTATAGGAACAGACCAGCTAATCGAAAACATTGAACTATTAAAACGTAGAAACAAATCGGGAATTCCACAATTTCAAAGACGTGTTAAATTTGGATTGCGAATTTTACCCAGTATTGACAGAACTTTTAAACAATTTATTGGGGATATAGAAGATATTGAATTTAAAAAATTTTTACTAATAAATTGTAAAAATTATGGTGAATTACATGATGTTATTGTCCCTGTATCAATAGAAGCTGAAAGACTTAATGTTTCTTTAGATATGCAACTAGTTAGAAAAGTATTGAATTTACCCGAAGGGAATTTAATTTGGTAATAGTAGTTAATTATTTTTTTAACATCTTATTAGCTTGTGCAATACCATCTTTTTCAATGTTTTCTATAAGTGTTCTATTTTTAGATTCGTTTAAAGGAGAGTCAATATAATTGCTTTCTTTAAACATATTTATAGTCATTTGTAACGCACTAATTGTTGTTTTTTGGCTTTCTATGGTTTCCTTTAAACTTTCTATTAACAAATCATTTGGAGAGTTTAAATTCTCTTTAATCGACTTTTTACTAATCTTTAAATTATTTTCAAAACTAGGTTTAATCATATCACCGTTTCCAGTTAATAACCACTCCAAGTTCAAATCAGAAAAATTAGTATAAATATTTGCTATAGCATCCGAATTTAAACTCCCTTTTTTAGCTTTGCCTTTAAAACTTCCATAGGTCATTCCAATTGATTCTAAAAAGGGTTCAATACTCAAACCTTTGTATTTACAAAATATTAAAACCCGCTCTTTTATATTGGTTAAATTTTTTTCCATTTTATTTTATAATAGTATAAATTTATACTATATTTGTAATCGTTAACGTAACAAATTTAACTAAATAAATGGCTGAAACTAAAGATTTAACTGAAAAAGAACCAAGAATAGGGGATTTTATTGTTGTTGCTGAAATACTTGATATAAAATCCGCAACATTAAGAGCACGATTCAGAAGAAATAATATAGAAACAATTTCAATAATGAAAAAATATTTAAAAGAGAAAACTAAACTAAAGAAAAAATTACAACACAGTTTAGTATAAAAAAAGGGAGCTCCTGCAAGAGCTCCCAAAGTCAATAATAAATTATTAACAAATTCAACGACAAAATTATGAAAAAAATTTTAATTATCAAATTACGAGTTATTAAAAGCTGTATTTACAGAAAACAAAACAGAGTTTTATTTTTAGGTGGGCATTTGTTTACAGAAACGACAACCTATTTACTAGGGTTTAAAATTGATGTAAAACAATCGGTGAAAGAAGCCACTTTAGTAATTCATTAAAAAAATAAACTATGAGTAATTTGACAACAAACAACGGTTTAGAAAGTGCCATTTTTGAAATGCCAAACAAAGTTTTAGTAACAACTATCACATATCAAAACGGGTTAACTTCAAAAATGATTACAGGAATACCTAGAGGCATTAACTCGATGGAAATAGAAATGAGTTTAAAAAACTCGTTGAGTACTCAAAAAAATGTACTAGCCTCACAAAGCACCTTGTTTGTAAAAGGTGATAACGGTTTAGAAGTTTTTTACGAGAGTGCAAAAGTAGAATACAACAATGAAAATAGATTACATCCAATTAGTTGCGAAGCATTTTTCACCTCTTTTGGAACAGCATAAAAAAACTCTCAACTTAATTTAATAAACCACAGAAGCCAATGCCCTAAAGCCCAATTTTTATAATTGGGCTTTTATGTAAAAATTAAAAATATATGTTAAGTCAAAAAATTAAAAATATATGTTAAGTCAAAAAAGTAGAATTTTACAATTAAATATATTGCTTCAATACTGTAGTTTTAAGGATGGTATTTTCACAGTGGGTGAAAGGATATCTATAAACCAAGAACGAGCGTATTTACTGTCTTTTAATACAGAAACACCACTACTTATAAAATCTTTCAATTATAGTGAAAAATTACAGTACAAAATAAACTCTAATCTAGAAAAGATAAAAAAATTAAATTGGAAACCTATGGAAGAAATTTTATTAGACTGGAACTAAAAACAAAAATAAATTATGACAATAGAAGAGATTGAAGCAATGCTTCCAGATTTTAGTAATGAATTACTAGATTTTTTTGAAAGCAACCAACAGGAGCTTAAAGCAATAACTGTTCAAGAAATATTTAAAATTATTTCAAAAAGAAAAATTTCAAAAACATTAAACCAACAAGCAAAAAAACCTGAATTTTGGCAGGGAGTTTGGTCAAATATGCATTTATTTTTAAGCCGTATAATTGATGAAATCAAACTAACCAAAGTAACTTTTACAAAAGCCCAAAAAATTGATTATTTCTTTTATTACTTAGATAGAGAAACAAATGATTAACTTAAAAATTAAAAAATTAAAAAAATTATGTTTACAAAAAAATTAATTTATCTTAATGAAGGAGCAATAAATGGTCGAATAAGCCAATTAAATACTCAAAAAGATTATTTTCAAAATTTAGTCAATAGATTAAAAAACAACAACATTAAAGTTACAACAGATGATTTAATTAGATTGATCGAAGATCCAAAAACATTTATTATTGTTTCATTAACTGGGGGCGAAAATTTAAAAGTAGGTACTTTATCAATTAACAATAATAAATTATTTGATTTGATGGATGTATCAGATGAAATAAAATCCATAATTGATGATATTAATAAAATATCTAACGATAAAATAAAAAATGAATTTTATCATTTTAAAGTAAATCTTTTTTGTGTAAATAATGGTTTAGTTGAACTTACAAAAGAATATTTAAATTTAATTGAAAATCAAAATTCAGTTTATATTGAAAATAAAAAGCAATTAGAAGTTTATAATATTTTTGAAGATTTTGTTAAAAACTTAAATGAGCTTTCAAAATATGGTTTAAATATATCTTTAGAGGATAATTTTTTTAAAGTTGATTCTAATAATAAACTAATTGTTGATATTATTTTTTTTAGCCAAATAAAAAGTAAAATTAAATAGTATTTAAATAACTTTTAAACCGTCTTAAAGGCGGTTTTTTTATAAAAATTATAGCTATGTATGATATGAATTATAGAATAACTACCAAACGTAATGGAGTTATAATAATAGATACAGACCAAACTACAGAAAACACAAGATACTTACCTTTAATTAGTATTAATATAGAAACTTCATTTCAAAATTTAACAGATTTTGCAACCATTTTGATGTCAGGTTTTCAAATGAATAATTGTTTAAACCTTGAAAGATTCTTTAAAACTGGTGATAGCATTAAAATTGAATTAGGCTACGATAAAGTATTAGTTAATGAATTTGAAGGATACATAGATAAAGTTTCTTATAATAAAAATGATTTTGTTATTAAATGTATTGATGCACTTTATTTATATAAAAAAGCGCTAACATCAAAAGAGTTTAAAAGTATTAGTATTTTTAATCTTTGTCAATACGTATCTACAGAAGTAAATTCTGAATTTAAAGTTATTTGTGATATTGAAATGAATTATGATAAATTTATAATTAATCAAGCCACTGGATTTGATGTTTTAAAAAAAATAGCTGAAGAAACAAAATTTAACATTTATTTTAATACAGAAAAAAAAGAATTACACATACATCCTCCATTTGTAGAAAAAACAGGCGAAGTAATTTATGATTTTGAACTTAATGTTGAAGAATATGATTTAACTTATATTTCTAAAGACGATAAAAGTTTAAAGGTAGTTATTGAAACAACAGATAAAAATGGAAAACAATTTAAGTTTGAAAAAGGTAATGCTGAAAATAATAGCGACATAATAAAATTAAATTTATCGAGTATTAGTAAAGAACAGGCTGAAAAACTACTTGAAACAACTTATAATAATAATTTTAGAGATAGATACGAGGGGAGCCTTACGGGTTGGTTAATTCCTTTCTGTAGTCCAGGACATACAGCAAAAATAATAGATAAAGATTTTCCACAAAATAGAAGTAAATATTATGTTGAAGCTGTAAATACAATTTTCTCAGAAAATGGTGGTAAACGCATTGTAAAACTGGGTTTTAAAGTCGGATAAAATAACTAAAATTATAAATATTAAAAATGAAAAAAAAAGATAAAAAAAAATTTGGTAGTGAAAGGAATAAGTTATTAAGATACCAATCTATAAAAAATTTATATAATGAAAAGAGAAAAGAAAACCCATATATGCCGACAATAAAAATTCATGAATTATATATATATCCTATTTATTTTATTTCAAGAACAACGCTGTATAAAATTTTTTCAACATCTGTAACAACAAGATTAAGAGAAATTGAAGAATTATTATAGAAAAAATTATATATTTGTAATCTATAATTTAGATTTTATTCGCTTTAGTAATGTTTAAATTTAAATAAAAATATATCCGCGATTGTGGTTCCCTGTTTTTAAAACCATTTCTTTTTGAAATGGTTTTTTTATTTTATATAATCATTTAAAGTGAAAAAGCCAACAGCAACAGCTCTAAAGTTATTCATTCGATACTTGTTCCAGTAGTTCGATTTGATGGAACAAGAACAGCTCCAAAGTCATTCATTTGATATTTGTTCCTGTATTTCGATTTAATGGAACTGGAACAGCTCCAAAGTTATTCATTCCATACTTGTTCCTGCTGTAGTTCGATTTGTGGGAACTGGAACAGCTCCAAAGTTATTCATTCAATACTTGTTCCAATAGTTCGATTTGTGGGAACAGTAACAGCTCCAAAGTCATTCATTCGACACTTGTTCCAGTAGTTCGATTTGATGGAACTGGAATAGCTCCAAAGTCATTCATTCGATACTTGTTCCAGTAGTTCGATTTGATGGAAAAAAAACAGCTACAAAGTCATTCATTCGATACTTGTTCCTGTATTTCGATTTGATGGAACTGGAACAGCTCCAAAGTTATTCATTCAATACTTGTTCCAATAGTTCGATTTGTGGGAACAGTAACAGCTCCAAAGTCATTCATTCGACACTTGTTCCAGTAGTTCGATTTGATGGTGCAGGAACAGCTCCAAAGTCATTCATTAGATATTTGTTCCTGCAGTAGTTCGATTTGATGGAACTGGAACAGCTCCAAAGTCAATCATTTGATATTTGTTCCAGTAGTTCGATTTGATGGAACTGGAATAGCTCCAAAGTCATTCATTTGATATTTGTTCCAGTAGTTCGATTTGATGGAAAAAAAACAGCTACAAAGTCAATCATTTGATATTTGTTCCAGTAGTTCGATTTGATGGAACTGGAATAGCTCCAAAGTCATTCATTCGATACTTGTTCCAGTAGTTCGATTTGATGGAAAAAAAACAGCTACAAAGTCATTCATTCGATACTTGTTCCTGTATTTCGATTTAATGGAACTGGAACAGCTCCAAAGTCATTCATTAGATATTTGTTCCAGTAGTTCGATTTGATGGAACAGGAACAGCTCCAAAGTTATTCATTCGATACTTGTTCCAGTAGTTCGATTTGATGGTGCAGGAACAGCTCAAAAGTCATTCATTCGATACTTGTTCCAGTAGTTCGATTTGATGGAACAAGAACAGCTCCAAAGTCATTCATTTGATATTTGTTCCTGTATTTCGATTTGATGGAAAAAAAACAGCTACAAAGTCATTCATTCGATACTTGTTCCTGCTGTAGTTCGATTTGTGGGAACTGGAACAGCTCCAAAGTTATTCATTAGATATTTGTTCCTGCAGTAGTTCGATTTGATGGAACTGGAACAGCTCCAAAGTCAATCATTTGATATTTGTTCCAGTAGTTCGATTTGATGGAACTGGAATAGCTCCAAAGTCATTCATTTGATATTTGTTCCAGTAGTTCGATTTGATGGAAAAAAAACAGCTACAAAGTCAATCATTTGATATTTGTTCCAGTAGTTCGATTTGATGGAACTGGAACAGCTCCAAAGTCAATCATTTGATATTTGTTCCAGTAGTTCGATTTGATGGAACTGGAATAGCTCCAAAGTCATTCATTCGATACTTGTTCCTGTATTTCGATTTAATGGAACTGGAACAGTTCCAAAGTCATTCATTTGATATTTGTTGCTGTAGTTCGATTTGATGGAACTGGAACAGCTCCAAAGTTATTCATTCAATACTTGTTCCAATAGTTCGATTTGTGGGAACAGTAACAGCTCCAAAGTCATTCATTCGACACTTGTTCCAGTAGTTCGATTTGATGGAACTGGAATAGCTCCAAAGTCATTCATTCGATACTTGTTCCAGTAGTTCGATTTGATGGAAAAAAAACAGCTACAAAGTCATTCATTCGATACTTGTT
>NZ_JAPQNT010000019.1:18880-19515 GCF_028867965.1 Flavobacterium sp. SUN046 | reverse complement strand
TTTCTTTTTCTTATATACGAATAACGTTATAATATTGGATTTATTGGAGTAGAAAGTTTTCTACAAAAAAAAGGATAATTTGAGTAAATTATCCTTTTAAGTGGAGTCGCCGAGAATCGAACTCGGGTCCAAACAAGCAATCAAAGAGCTTTCTACACGTTTATTTTCTGATTGGATTTTCGTTATTGCGCTAGGCCAGAAACAGCCACACAACACTTATCTTCTTAAATTTTCGTAACAGCTCCGAAGCTTTACTGTTCTTAGGTTTATTTTTACGATTCACCTTAATCGACCGCCACAAACCAAAGCTATCGAGGTGAATCCTGCTTTCCTACCTAGTAGGAGCGTGGCCAATCTTACTATAATTCAGATTATGCAGCAAGAGCGTAGTTTCCTTCGCCGTTTATGTTTTTGTACATTTGGATTTACGAGCAAAAAGTACAATGCTCGACGTGCTTACAATTTAATTCCACTTGCTGTCAAAACCAGTCGACCCCAAGTTTTAAAAATTCAAAATTCAAAATTCAAAATTCAAAATTCAAAATTCAAAATTCAAAATTCAAAATTCAAAATTCAAAATTCAAAATTCAAAATTCAAAATTCAAAATTCAAAATTCAAAATTCAAAATTCAAAA
>NZ_JAPQNT010000019.1:0-18780 GCF_028867965.1 Flavobacterium sp. SUN046 | reverse complement strand
TTTTTATAGGGTTGCAAAGATAGAATTCTTTTTAGTTTTCGGTACTAAGAAACAGCAATAATTATTCTTCTTTTTCATCAACAGTTTTAAATGGATAATCGCCAAATAAAGGTGCCAATTTTTTAGTTTGATACGTTTTATGTGTGTATTTGTTAGAGATAACAAACATAGTTACTTTTTCTTTTCTCATGTTTATATAACAAGAAGTGTTTCCGTGCCACCATCCATTGTGGTAATAAAAAGGTTCACCTTTATCAAATTCTAGCATTCGAATTCCTAAACCATAATTGCGTTCGCCTTTTCTTTCATAGCTGTAGCCTTGATATACTTTTTTTAATAATTCTGGATTCAAATAAGAAGAATTGTAACGCGATAAATCAAATTTTAATAAATCTCTTGGCGTTGAATAAATGTTTTTATCACCATAAACACCATCTAAATATTCAACAGCTAAATCCATATTGCCTTTATAAGATAGAGAAACTTTGCCTAAATTTTTAGATGTTTCATAAACAAAAGTATGTGTCATTCCTAAAGGTTTAAATATCATTTCTTGCATAGCTTCGGGATATTTTAAATTGGTAACTTTCTCTATTATAAGTGCTAACATGGCATAATTGGTGTTACAATATCCAAAGCGAGTATCGGTTTTAGTTTCTAAAGGAATCTTGTAATCTTTCATAACTTTTACAATATCCTCATTAGTTAGTTCTTTTTTAATATCCCAAACACCTGTTTTATAAGTAAAATAAGCATAGTTTTTCATTCCGCTTCTGTGATTTAAAAGCATTTGTACAGTCACATCTGGATACGGAAAATTAGGTAAAAATTCAGTAACTTTTTGGTCTAATTTAATCTTTCCAGCATCAATTAATAGTAAAACGGCTGTTGCAGTTAAAACTTTACTGACCGAAGCAATATGTAATGGAGTGTCTTTGTTTATATCTTCTCCTTTAGCTCTATTCGCAAATCCTTGATAATTTTCATAAATAATTTGTCCGTTTTGAGCTACTAAGAAACTTACGTTATCATTTTCCTTCCAGACTTTTTCAAAAAATTGCGCAATTTTAGCATGTTTTTCATTAATATAACCTGCAGTAAGTTTGGGCATTTCTTCTTGCAAAGGCTGCATAATAGGAAGCCCATTATTATTTGTCTTGATTATGACTTGTGCATTCTTTTTTTCTTTTGAACAAGAAACAGTTATCAAAGTGATGCAAAAAACGAAAAATAATTTATTTAGAGTTGCTATAGTTTTCATTAAAAATTATAAATAGAAAAGCAAATATAATCAAACCATTGCGTCAAATAAGTACTATATTCTACAAGGTATCAACATGTTTTTCACAATTTAATTTTGTTATAAAGTCAAAAGTCTGTTTTTCAGTAAATAAAGAATTTTACACCCCATTTTTTATTTTTATCAAAAGTTTTGAAAACGTTTTCGTTAATAGTATTTTTGCAAAACAAACAAACAAGAATCCTCAAATGAAATTCGGAATAATAAAAGAACGCAAAAATCCACCCGATAGAAGAGTAGTTTTTACACCAGAAGAATTAGTTAGATTACAAAACGAACATCCAGATGCTATTGTAAAAGTAGAATCGTCCGATATAAGAGTTTTTAGCGATGAGCAATATTCCAATTTAGGAATTGAAGTTGCTACTGATATGACCGATTGCGATGTGTTGTTCGGAGTAAAAGAAGTGCCAGTTGATGCTTTAATTCCAAATAAAAAATACTTTTTCTTTTCGCATACCATTAAATTTCAGCCTTTCAATAGAAAATTATTACTAGCAATTTTAGAAAAAAATATCGAATTGTACGACCACGAAACCATTGTTGATTCTAAAAACCGTCGTTTGATTGGTTTCGGACGATATGCTGGAATTGTTGGCACATACAACGGATTTAGAGCATTCGGAATTAAATACGACTTATTCAATTTAGTTAAAGCTGAAACTTTAAAAAACAAAGAGGAATTAATTGAACGTTTGAGAAGACCAATGCTGCCAAATATTAAAATTGTGCTTACAGGTCACGGAAAAGTTGGAATGGGTGCCAAAGAAATACTTGACGGAATGAAAATCAAACAAGTAGCTCCAGAAGATTTTCTTAATAAAGTTTACTCGCAACCAGTTTTTACTCAAATTGACGTATTGGATTACAATAAAAGAATTGATGGAAAGATTATTGACAATCAAGATTTTTATAACAATCCACAAGAATATACATCTGATTTTGAGCGTTTTTCGCAAGTAGCAGATATTTATATGGCTGGGCATTTTCACGGAAACGGTGCACCAGATATTTTAACTCGTGAAATGTTGAATTCACCAAAAAATAAAATTCAAGTTGTTGCTGATATTTCCTGTGATGTTGACGGTCCAATAGCTTGTACATTAAAAGCATCAACAATTGCCGATCCGTTTTTTGGTTATTTACCAAGTGAAAATAAAGAAGTACCGCATACGCATCCGGGTTCAATTATGGTAATGTCAGTAGATAATTTGCCTTGTGAATTGCCAAAAGATGCCAGTGAAGGTTTTGGTGAAATGTTTATGGAGCACGTAATTCCTGCTTTTTTCAATGATGATAAAGACGGAATTTTAAAACGAGCCAAAATAACCGAAAACGGACAATTGACTGAAAGATTCAAATACCTTCAAGACTATGTTGATGGGAAATAAATAAGTTCCGATTATATATTACTACCATTCAAGAAATCGATTTCGTTAATAACTAATTATTACGAAATCGATTTATTTTTATGATTAAATGTATTTTTATAAAAAAATTTAATCAAAAATGAGAAAACTCTATTTATTTGTGCTCTTGATTTCTGTTTTATCAATTCAGGCGCAAATCGTTTCATCACCATCTAAAAATATTAATTTAGATTTTAAACTTTCAGCCGATGGAAAACCAACTTATTCTGTTAGTTACAAAACAAAAAGTATTGTAAAAGAAAGTACGCTCGGAATACTTTTAAAAGACGCTAAACCACTTGATAATGGCTTCACTATTCAAAATCAAGAAACCAAATCAGTGGATGAACCATGGAATCCAGTTCTTGGCGAGCAAACCACAATTCAGAATAAATACAATCAGATTACTTTTTATTTGGTTCAAAAAGCAACCAACAGAAAGTTGAATATCATTTTTAAAGTGTACAATGAAGGTGTTGCTTTTAGATATGAATTCCCAAAACAAGACAACCTGAATTATTTTATAATTTCTGATGAAAAATCTCAGTTTAATTTAACTGCTGATCACAAAACCTTTTGGTTGCCTGGCGATTTTGATAGTCAAGAATATCCTTATACCGAAACTAAATTATCTGAAGTAAATACTGATAATATTGATAAAAATAACGGAATCGGATTAAAATCAATAGCAGGAAAATACGTAATTCAATCGCCTTTAATGATGAAATCTGCTGATGGAATTTACATCAATATTTTTGAAGCCGCAGTTGTCAATTATCCAGTTATGCACTTGGATTTAGTCCCAAATGAATACAAGTTGACGTCTCATTTAGTTCCGAATGCGATTGGAGATAAAGCTTATTTGCAAGCGCCTTGCGTTTCGCCTTGGAGAACAATTATGATAAGCGATGATGCACGTGATATTGTGAGTTCTAAAATGATTTTGAATTTGAATGAACCATCTAAAATTACCGATACTTCTTGGATTAAGCCTATGAAATATGTCGGAATTTGGTGGGAAATGCACGTTGGAAATTCTACTTGGGATTATGCAGGTTCTCAAAATGCGCAAAATGCAGCCGATGGTCAATTAAAACCAACAGGAAAACATGGCGCAACTACGACTAATACTAAAAGATACATTGATTTTGCTGCTAAAAATGGTTTTGACGGCGTTCTTGTTGAAGGTTGGAATGTTGGTTGGGAAGATTGGTTTGGCAATTGGAAAGAAAATGTTTTCGATTTTACAACACCTTATCCAGATTTTAATTTGAAAGAAGTTAGTGATTATGCCAAATCTAAAGGAATCAAAATGATTATGCACCATGAAACATCAGGTTCGGTAGCTAATTATGAAAGACATTTGGATCGAGCTATGGATTTGATGAAAGAATATGGTTATCCAGCTGTAAAATCGGGTTATGTAGGTCGAATTATACCTCGTGGTGAATTTCATGACGGACAAACTATGGTGAACCATTTTAATTTTGTAGCACAACGAATGGCTGAAAATAAATTGATGTTGAATTCCCACGAAAGTTCTCGTCCAACAGGTTACAGTAGAACTTATCCAAATTATATTGCAGCAGAAGCAGCTCGTGGAAACGAGTTCAACGCTTGGAGTTCAGGAAATCCGCCAATGCATGAAACTATTTTGCCATTCACACGATTATTAGGTGGTCCAATGGATTATACTCCAGGTATTTTTGAAATAAAGATGAGTTTTTATGACAAATCCAAAACAGAGCAAGTACACACTACTTTGGCAAAACAATTGGCTCTTTATGTTACAATGTATTCGCCTTTGCAAATGGCAGCTGATTTACCAGAAAATTACGAACGTTATGCCGATGCTTTTCAATTCATTAAAGATGTGGCTGTTGATTGGCAAGATTCAAAATATTTAGAAGCAGAGCCAGGCGATTATTTAACCGTTGTGAGAAAAGAAAAAAATGGAGAACGTTGGTTTTTAGGAGCTATTACAGATGAAAATGCACGTTCAACAGAAATCAAATTAGATTTTCTTTCACCAAATAAAAAATACCAAGCCATTATCTATCAAGATGGTAAAGATGCCGATTGGAAAAACAATCCAAAGAGCTATGCAATAAAAACAATAGAAGTTACCTCAAAGTCAAAAATTAAATTAAATTTGGCTAATGGTGGTGGAACGGCTATTAGTTTCAAACCAATAAATTAAAACCAAACCAACTAAATAAACTAAAATTAAATTATGAATTCAGAACAAACTAAATCTAACAATTCGGCACTGTACACGCTGATTACCGTTTTCTTCTTTTGGGGATTTATAGGTGCGTCAAATGGTGTTTTTATTCCTTTTTGTAAAGCAAAATTTGGATTAGATCAATTTCAAAGTCAACTTATCGATTTTGCATTTTATGGTGCTTATTATATAGGAGCATTATTTTTATTTATTTTAAGTAGTTCACTTAAAAAAGATATTTTAAACAATTGGGGTTTCAAAAAAGGAATTATTAACGGACTTTTAATAAGTACTGTTGGTGCTGGTTTTATGATTTTTGCAGTTACACAAGGAAGTTATGCCCTAATTCTTGGAGCATTATTTGTTGTGGCGTTAGGGTTTTCATTACAACAAACTTCAGCGCAGCCATTTGCGGCTTCTTTGGGTGAGCCACATTCTGCTTCAAGTAGATTGAATTTAGCTGGCGGAATCAATTCGTTTGGGACTACTATCGGACCAATTGTTGTTTCGGCAGCCTTGTTTGGCGTAGTTGCAGGTGTAAATGATGACTACATAAAAGCATTTGCTCAAAAAGCAAATTCATTAGATAAAATGGAAATTTTATATATGTTTGTTGGAGGATTATTTTTATTAGCTGCAGCCTTATTCTTTTTTTCAAAAAAATTACCTTCAGGAAAAAGTGATTCAACATTTGAATCAGCACGAAAAGCACAAACTACATTAATAACTATAACTGTTGTATTAATTGGAATTTTCGCCTATATTTTTTCAAGATATGAAGATGCCGATTTTATTGCTCGATTTACAGGCGATAACAAAGAAAAAGATTATTTAGGTTTAGGATTAACTGTAGCTACACTTTTAGTAGTTGTGTTTGGATTATTGTTTGCTAATAAATCGGCTCAAAAAAATGCCGAAGGTTGGGGTGCAATGAAATATCCACAACTAGTTCTCGGAATGTTAGCACTTTTTACTTACGTAGGAGTAGAAGTTACCATTGGAAGTAATTTAGGTGAACTTATGAAAACTCCCGATTTTGGTTCGATTACAGGTGCTGAATTAGCTCCTTTTATGTCGATGTATTGGGGAAGTTTGATGATTGGACGTTGGGCTGGAGCCATTTCAGTATTTAATCCGTCATCTCAAATGAAGAAAATTTTATTGATAGTTGTGCCTTATGTTGCTTTTGGAGTTGTACTTACTGCCAATGCTATTTCGGGTCAAAATATTACGCCATTATATGCGTATGCATTTGTAATTGTTTTTCAAATTGCTGGTTTCTTTTTAGGAAAAGATCATCCATCAAGAACGTTATTGATTTTCGGATTAATGGGAATGGTTGCAATGCTGATAGGTTTATTTACAACAGGAATTGTTGCTACTTTTGCCTTCATGAGTGGTGGTTTATTTTTAAGTATTATGTGGCCGTCTATTTTTGCTCTGGCAATTGCAGGTTTAGGAAAATATACTTCTCAAGGTTCAGCATTTTTAGTAATGATGATTTTAGGTGGAGGAATTATTCCACCATTACAAGGTAAATTATCTGATATTATTGGAATTCATAATTCGTATTTTATTCCGGTTTTATGTTTTGCTTTTATTGCTTTTTATGGTTGGTATGTATTTGAAATACTTAAAAAACAAGGAATTGCAAATGAAATTGAAGTTGGTGGTGGACATTAATTTTTAGATTTTTGAAAATAGTAAACTCCGAAAGAAATAGTTCTTTCGGAGTTTTTTATTGGTACAAAAATGATGAACTAACTAGCCCTGACAGGAGCAATCCACCGTGTGGTGCGGATGGCAGGAAAACGGATTGCTGATAAAACCCAAGCCATTCGCTCCTTATTTATTCCATTCTATTTTGCGTGAGAAGTACATTACTGCAGCAAGAATCAAGAACAATCCGATGCTTCCTACTAGAAGCGCATAATCTTCTAATTGGATAATAACATAGATGAAAGTGTACAATACTGAAAGTGATAAACCAATGAATGTTGGAAATTTTCGGTCTTTCAAAATTGAAATCGAATAGAGTGAAATTAATGCCACAACTGATGTTCCTGCAATGGCATAAGCAAAGCCAAAACTACTGTGTTCGGTAATTGAAATCAATAAGGTGTAAAACATAATCAATGCAATTCCAATCATTACATACTGAAAAATGTGAATACTAATTTTACTTATTGATTGAATTAAAAAGAAGATTAAAAACGTTAAGCCAATTACTAGAAATCCGTATTTGGAAGCGCGTTCGTTTTGTTGGTATTCATCAACTGGTGTAATAAAATCTACTGCAAAAGCATATTTAGATAAGTCGGGTAGAGCTTCGAAATTTTCTTGTGCAAATGGTCGGTTGAAGTGTGAGATTTTCCAAGTTGCGTTAAATCCCTTATCGGTAATTTGTTTGTCATTCGGAATAAAACTTCCGTTAAAATTTGGAGAAGCCCAATTGGAAGTCATTTTGGCATTAGTAGTTTTTCCAATAGGAGCGATGCTAATTCGCTTGCTACCGTTATAAGTTATAGCAAGATTAAAATTGGTGTTTTTAACAGAATTGATGTCGATGTAACCAGTTTCTAGAGACTCAATTGAATCATTTGCTTGCGTGTTTCGGATGGGTTCAAAGGTGTAATTGGTGTTTCCAATCTTGATTTTAACTTCGTCTTTAACGCTTTTTAAGTTAGTTGTTCGGATAACGATTGAAGTTTTATTCCAAAATATGTTTTCATTAGGAACGTTTTTCTTGCTAAAATCTGGATTAGAATAATTTCCGTTAAACTGCATTTTAGTGGTAAAAACATTCGATTTATAAATGCTTCTTTGCAATGGAGTTTTGATTTCTGCAGTAGAAGTATTGTTTAATTTTTCGGGAAAGAAATAGGCGTTTTCAATTTTTAATGTGACTGGATCTTTGTACGGAATTTTTAAAATTGGACCATAAAAATAGACACTTTCACCCCATTTGGAAGTTGTTTCTGCAACGACTTCGCTCTGACGTTGACTTCGTTCTGTAATTAAATTTTGTACGAAGCTTAAAGGTAAAAGAAGTACTAACGTGAGTAACCCAACCATAATCATTTTAGCGGTTGTGGTTTGAAAAAAACTTTGCGGTTTTTCGAAATCTTGATTTTCCATAATGTATTGATTTTTAAGTGTTAATTATTGTAATGTTTCTGATATGATTTTCATGTAAACTATTGCTATTGGAATGTTAGCGAGTAGAATGAGAATTTTTATGGTGTAATATTCTTGATGATTTTTTTGAGTAAAACACAAGTATATTAGATAAATTAGCACCATCAAATTGAATAAAATTGCGATTATAACATAGATTAATCCAAATTCTAATAATTGTCCGTTAGGAAAAAGCAGTTCAAGAATTAGTAGAAGTGTTCCAACTAAAAATGAACCTATTGCCAATTGCGTTGAGAAAATTCCGGTGGCGTTTTGATATTGTTTTTTAGTCATTTTTATAGTTTTTTGAAATAGAAAAAAGTAAAAATATAAAGTATTGCGATTGGAATATTTATCAGTATAACAAGCAGTTGAAATCCGTAATAAGCTCGTTCATTAGTAGAAATAAGGAAATAGATAAAAAGTGCGAAGGCTATGAAACCGTTGATAATAAATGCAGCAATAATATAGATTAATCCACCAATTATAATTTCTTCACAATTAGGGAAAATGTAGCTTGAAATCAAGAATGCGGTTCCAATTAGAAACGACCAAAAAGCAATTTTTGCTGTTGTTGTATGTTCGATATCATTAAGAAGTAGTGTTGACATGATTATTGATTTTTAGATAAATGAGGTTTTGAAACGATAAATGATAGTAGTATAATTGTTCCTAGAATTAAAGTAAATAGTAACGCTTCAAGTTTTAAAAGGCTTTCAATTAGAGAAGTTAATAACTCTAGAGGATTATTAATTACATCCCAGCTATTGAATCGAAGAATTCTTCCGAGATAGATTCCATAAGCTGATAAATAGCATGTCGCAACGAGATAACCATTTGCTATTTTATGTGAGAATTGAACAAATACTATTTTATAAATTCTATAAATTGATTTGATACCAGTGTAAAATCCTAAGATTGTATATAAACTTAACAGAATAAAATCATAAGAAAATTGCAAGATTGATCTATGATTAAGATGCACAAAGTCGGTAATTAGATAAAATGAGTTTGGTAAAAAAAGAAACCAAATTAACAGAAGAATAGTGTTTTTTGAAATTTCAAACTTCAAAGCATACTCTTTATCAATTAAATAACTTAAAGCATAAGGAAGAATGGCAAGCAATAAATTCCAAACCATAAATAATAAATAAAAGGAATGAGTGATTTTAATTCGCAATAAAACTAGAGTAATCGAAATGATTGATAAGAGTATCAAAATCGAATCTTGTTTTTTGTTGAAGAAGTAAATGGTAATTAATTTGTTCATTGTAATTTAATATTAAAGGTTGATCGAATTGTACTAACTGGAATTGTTAGCATTTTATAAAAATCTAAATCATGAAATTGGTGTGCTTTTTTTCCACGTTTGTAATTGTGAATGAACTGTCTAATTTTAGTTGGATAAAAGAGTGTTCCAATGCAGATAACCATAAATAAATAGGTACTTTTTTTGCCATTTCCCAATAAAAAATATTGCATTGCAATTTCTTCAATTACCGAAACGCCTGTGTTTGTTAGTACGTGAATTACATCATGATCTTCCAATTTTGGTTGTATATCGAAATTATATTTTAGTAGAAAACAACCCAAATGAAAACCTAAACTGTCTTCTTTATACGTGATTAACTCTTTTGGAGTTATGTTCCAAGCCAAGCCTTTTTTAAAGTATTTTTGATAGGGTTTCTTGGTTAATTCATACATTTTTTCAATTAGTAAATCTTTCATTTTGGTAAGATAAATAGGTTATAATGATTCAAATTTTCCGATTCTGATAAGTTCTTCTTTATATTTTTTAGGCAGAATTATGTATTTAATCAAATGATCTAATTTGAATTTTCTTCCTGATTTATAAAGTTTAAGTAGTGTAATAGTCGGAAAATTGGAAAATTGAAAAAGTTGCTTATGAACTATACTCGGTACTAAGATTTGTTGGATTTGAATCAAAATGAAATAGCGAAAACTTCCTAAATGTTTTTTATATTGATGAAATAAATGAATGGTAAATTTTCCTTTTTGTAAATCATTTTCTAAATGTAGATTTCTATCAATTTCCCAATCATAGAAATTAGTTGGCAAATTTTTCAAACCCATTCGCGTTCCTAATCTTAAGAAAACATTGAAAATTTCTTCTTTTTCATTCGGTTTTAATTTTCGTTCTAATAATTCAAATGAACGAATTGAGTAATCGATGAGCATATAAAGTACATCTCTGTAAGCCCAATCCGGAATAGTTTGCCCACGACTTTTTTCAACTCCTTGATGAATTTGGGTTATTTTATCAATTGTTGCTAATGCCGATTTATTTTCTGCAAAGACAATTTTTTGAGCATATTCAACTGTAGAAAACAATCGTTCCAATGGATTTGTTGGAATTTTTCCAGTAAAATATAACCAATCGACAGCTTTGTTTAAAGCAAATTCTGCAGCCGAACCAGCAAAAATTAATAAAACTACATCAGTATTTTTCCAAATTTCTCTTACTATTGATTTTTCGTCAACAAAATAGTTCATTTTATTATTTTTTATAGTTATGAATTAGTACTACAGTTATTATTCCTAAAGTATATGCAAGCATATCCGTCCACGAAAAAGAGTTTCCGAGTATAATTTTTAGGATTTTGATTTTATCCAAATGAAATAGTTCTAGAATATGGAAGTATTGTGAAAATTCAATAGTGTAACTTATTAGTAATGAAATAATTGCTATTTTATTCAAATCATTTTTCAAGAATGTTGCTAGTAAGTAAAACACCAAAATTGATGCTAAATAGTCACCAAATATTGGACGAATGAATTGATCGTTTACAAATACGGCAATAGTTATTTCTATAAATAAGATGCAGCAACTAATGATTAGATATTTTGTTTTTATACTTTTCATAATTTTAAAGTACTTTGAAATTCAAAGTTATTAGATAAAAAAATAGGTTTAGCTCTTTGATATTAATTTTTCAAGTGCATCAATGTGCTCTTTAAAGGCTTTTCTTCCTTCTTTGGTTGCGATGTATCTAGTGTTTGGTTTTTTGCCAATGAATTGTTTTTCAATTTGAATATAATTTTCACTTTCTAATGCTTTGGTATGAGAGGCGAGGTTACCATCAGTTACACCAAGCAATTCTTTGAGCATGTTAAAATCAGCACTTTCATTTACCATCAATATAGACATAATCCCCAAACGAATTCGGTGATCAAAGGCTTTGTTTATATTTTGGATGATAGTTTTCATATTTTTTTTATTTCGCAACAAAGGCATAATAATACAAAGATAATTTAATCTCTTTCATATTTAAAATACATTACGCTTCCATACAATATATGACAAATGCCGAAACCTAAAGCCCAAAATAATAATCCATAGCCTGTGAAATAGGTAGCAAATAATCCAATAATAATTAATGTAATTCCTAAATATTTTACATCTCTAAAAGTGTTTTTACTAGCGTTTACACAACCCAAACCGTAGAAAATTAATGTAATTGGAGCAATTATTCCGTAAAATTCTTTTTGTAACAAAAGTAATGCGAAGATTCCACCAGTTATTAATGGAATTCCGAAGTTAATTAACAATTGTTTTGAGGATTGATTCCAAAGATTTTCACCTTGTTTTTTTGCTTTTGAGGCGCTCAATAATAAACCAGAGATTATTGATAAAACTATTACAGTTAATGCGGTTAGAAATAACTTAATAGTAATTTCCTTTTCTGATAATGTGAGTGATTCACGACTTAATTCTCCACCAATTCTATTATATGATGGTAATAAAGAATTTGCATAAAATGCTCCAATTAAAGCATAAATTCCAGCAAGAATTCCTGATAATCCGCTTAATGAAAGAAACTGTGATGACTTATTCATCATGTTTTTAATTTCAGAAATGTCATTTAGATATTTTTCGTTTTCCATGGTAAAGTACTTTGAAATGCAAAGTTAGAAATATAATTTGTTCAAACAAATGTTTTTTGGTTTATTTTTGGCGTAAAATTATTTTATATGAAGAAAGTTTTCCTTTTACTATTATTTCAAACAGTCTTATCTTTTTCACAAAATTCTGACGAAGAAATGCTTAAGCAAATTTATAAATCTTCTTTAACAGAAAGTCATTGCTATTCTTGGTTAGACGATTTATCTAACAAGGTTGGACAACGTTTATCAGGTTCAAAAGGAGCAGAGTTAGGCGTTATATATACTAAAAAACAATTGGAATCATTAGGTTTAGATAAAGTATATCTTCAAGAAGTAATGGTGCCAAAATGGGTGCGTGGTGAAAAAGAAGTAGCTTTTGTACAACTTGGAAAAAAGAAAGTCTCATTTGCTATTTGTGCTTTAGGATTATCAGTTGCTACGCCAAAAACAGGACTTTCGGCAAATATTATTGAAGTTCAAAGTTTAGACGAATTAAAAACATTAGGCGATAAAGTAAAAGGAAAAATTGTCTTTTTCAATCGTCCGATGAATCCAGAATTTATTGAAACTTTTCATGCCTATGGAAATTGTGTAGATCAACGTTCGTCAGGTGCAAGAGAAGCAGGTAAATTGGGAGCAGTTGGTGTTATAGTGCGTTCGATGAATTTAAGAATGGATGATTTGCCACATACTGGAATGACAAATTATGGAGATGCACCAAAAGAAAATAGAATTCCAGCAGCTGCAATTTCAACTAATGGCGCAGCAGCTCTGAGTAAATTATTAAAAGAAAACCCGAATGCTAAATTATTTTTCAAGCAATCGTGTAAGCAATATGAAGATGTTTTGTCTTATAATGTGATTGGAGAAATAACCGGATCAGAGCATCCAGAGCGAATTATGATTGTAGGCGGACATTTAGATTCTTGGGATTTAGGTGATGGTTCTCAAGACGATGGAGCAGGCTGTGTGCAAAGTATGGCAGTTTTAGAATTGTTTAAAAAGATTAATTATAAACCTAAAAATACAATAAGGGTAGTTCTTTTTATGAATGAAGAGAACGGAGTAAAAGGTGGAAATCAATATGAAATAGAATCAAAGAAAAATCATGAAAACCACATTTTTGCTTTAGAAAGTGATTCGGGTGGATTTACACCGAGAGGTTTTTCAATTGAATCGGATGATACTAATTTTAATAAGATTGAGAGTTGGAAAAACCTATTCGAGCCATATTTAATTCATATTTTCGATAAAGGACATTCAGGTACAGATATTGGTCCATTAAAATCAGATAAGATTGTTAAGGTTGGTTTACAACCCGATTCGCAACGTTATTTTGATTACCATCATGCTGCTAATGATAAATTTGATGCTGTTAATAAACGTGAATTAGAATTAGGTGCCGCAACAATGGCTTCATTAATGTATTTATTTGATAAATATGGTTTGCAATAATATCTATATATAATAGGAATTTCTTTAATTATTTTGCTTGATTTCAGTTGTCTTTTTACACATAAAATAAATAGAATTTATAATTTACATTTAGAACTCACTTTAAGATTACATAATTTTACACACATAAAAAATGCCCCAAATAGTAGTTAACTTTTGGGGCATTTTCAATTTAAAATTATATTATTTATTATCTATTTTCTCTGTTGATATAAACCCATCCAGATCTAGATTCTTGACCATCTCTCTCAATTACAAAATAGTAGGTTCCGTCAGGAAGTTCATTTCCGCTATCAGATTGTCCAAACCATTCATTATTGTAATTGCTTTTTGCATAAACAATAGTTCCATATCGGTTAAAGATGTTCAATTGTTTTACATTAAACCCTGTTAAATCGAATGTATCATTCATTCCATCTCCATTTGGAGAAATTCCTTTTGGAATGGTACATGTAACATCATTTGCATTGAATGAACCATTGTTTGAACAACTTCCGCTACCGTTTGGCACAGTTACTATACAAGTATAAGTACCTGCTAAATTTGTAGGAACTATAAGAGTATAATTGGTTGCGCCCGAAATTACGGTGCCTGATGGATTTAACCATGAGTAAGTTGCATTATTTACGTTAAAACTACCTGGACCTGGTACAACTTCTAAAACATATACTGGTCCTTGACATCCACCTATAATAGTAAACACCGGACTTGGAGTAATTGTTATACTTAAAGGTTTTTCATCTGTACAATTTGGTGTAGTACCACTTTGCGCATAAACATATAATGTTGTAGTTGCTGAAATTACTGCTCCAACACTTAATTGTGTTCCAGTACCATTTTGACCAGTATAATAATTACCTATAGTTAAAGCTGGTAGCGTATAATTATTACAAGCTTCAACTGAACTTTGTACAGGAACAGTTGGCTGTGGATTAATAGTTATACTCATTGTAGTTCCCAATGCACATAGTCCAGCATTTGGAGTAAATGTATAAACCGTAACTCCAGCATTCGATGTATTTATAGTCGATGGAGACCATGAACCTGCAATACCATTTGATGATGTACTTGGCAAATTAGGCGCAGTATTTCCTTGACAAATTGCTTGTATTTGTGCGAATACTGCTTGCGTAGGCGCTACAATAGTTACAGATATTGTTTTAGAAACAGCACATTGAGCTGGATCGGGAGTAAAAGTATAATTAGAAGTTCCAACAACAGATGTATCAATTGTTGTAGGTGACCAAGTTCCAGTAATAGCATTGTTTGATGTTAATGCTAATGTTGGAGCAGTAGCGTTCAAACAAATATTTGCAATAGCATTAAAAGTTGGAACAATTGAAGGTGCATCTATAGTTACATTGATATTAGTAGTAACTGCACATTGAGCTGGATCTGGTGTAAATATAAATGTGTACGTGCCAGGAATTGTTGTATCAATTGTTGATGGCGACCATGTTCCAGTGATTCCATTTATAGATGGATTTGGTAACGAAGGTGCCGCAAGGTCTTGACAAATATTTGCAATAGCATTAAAAGTTGGAACAATTGAAGGTGCATCTATAGTTACATTGATAGTAGTAGTAACTGCACATTGAGCTGGATCTGGTGTAAATATAAATGTGTACGTGCCAGGAATTGTAGTATCAATTGTTGATGGCGACCATGTTCCAGTGATTCCATTTGTAGATGGATTTGGTAATGTAGGTGCTGCAAGGTCTTGACAAATATTTGCAATAGCATTAAAAGTTGGAACAATTGAAGGAGCATCAATAGTTACAGATAAACTACCATTAACTGCGCATTGTCCAGAATTTGGTGTGAATGTAAATGAATAGTTTCCAGGAACTGATGTATCAATTGATGCAGGTGACCATGAACCAACAACGCCTTCACTAGAAGTTGTAGGTAATGCAGGTGGAGCAAAATCTTGACAAATATTTGCTACGGCACTAAATGTTGGTGTAATAGGTGTTGTAATAAGAATATCCATACTAGCAGATGTTGAACATTGTGCAGGATTATCTGGAGTAAAGAAATATGTTGTCGTTCCTAATGTACTTGTATCAATTGTTGCCGGTGACCAAGTTCCAGTAATTCCATTATTATCTGTTAATGGTAATGATGTTGCTACTGAATTTTGACAAATACTAGATATCGGCGTGAATACTGGTGATACAATTGGATTTATTGTTATTTGAGCTGTAGATGAACCTCCAACTGCACAAACGCTTGCATTATTTCCTATTGAGTAAGTTATTGTATAAGTTCCTGGTATACTTAAAAGTAAGTCTATTACTCCGGTATTTGGATCAATTACCGCACCTGTTGGAGTTGCAGTGAAAATACCATTAACTTGAGATGCTCCTGAACCACTACTAAAAGTAAATCCACTAGCGAATATTGGTGAAGCAGTTGGTCCTGACATACCACCTGCGCAAACTGGAGTAGGATAAGAAAAACTTGTATTCGCTACAGATGATTGTATAATAGTAACAGTTGTTGTTGTTGAGAATGGTGCACATCCTCCAGAGGCAGCAATTGAATAATTAACAGTGTATGTTCCTGGTGTACTTGCACTCGGAACCATATTTCCTGTATTAGGATCTAAAGAAAGACCTGCAGGTAAAGCAGTGTAGTTTCCACCAGTTGTACCGGTTCTTGTTATAGTTTGAACAGTATTAATGTTATTACAATAAGAAGGTTGTGGATAAGAAATCGATGCATTTGCTGGAGCTGTAATAATTATAGTTCTAGTTGTTGTAATAAATGGTATAGTATTACATGTTCCTCCAATAGTTGTAGCAGTTGAACTGGTGACAACATAAGCTCCAGGAGTACTTGCAGATAAATCTACGGTACCAGTAACTGGATCAATTACTAAACCAGGTGTTGAAGTATAAGTTCCAGCAGTTGCACTTGGTGCTAAAACTGGAGTAGGATCAACTCCATCTTGACAATAAGTTGTTAGAGGATAGTTGAATGTGTTAATTGGGAAACATGCTGTTGTTCCTCCACCATTATTAGTTTGTGTAAATGTTACAGTACCTGCTTGATTGGAGAAGTTTGTAATCATAATTACATACACTTCACATAACTGAGCATTTGGAATACACATTATTTCTTGCGGTGCAGCAGAATAACTACATGCATGAAGTGTACCTGGACAACCAGTTGCAGGAGTAGGAATTGGTGTAGCGCCAGTCAATGGATTTTGAGGAACACCTGAACAAGCAGAACTTAAATCGGTAAAAGGACCCCATGCAACGTAATCTACGTCTCTTGGTATACCACCATTATCAACTTGAGAAATTAAATAGCTTAATGGTCCTGCTTGATTTACTTGTAAAAAGAAAAAAGCAGGATTTGGAGATGTAAATAAACATCCTATCTGACCTAAACTTGGTACATTAGTTGAATTTGCATAAGTAACTGTTTGGCCCGTACAAAACGCAGGTGCTTCTGTACAAGGAAGCGTTCCTATACAAAGATTAAATGTTGCAAATTGTGGTGCAGCAGATGTAGAATAAACTCTAATATAATAGACATTTCCAGCTGTTAAACCCGCTCCAGAGTTACAAGCAACTTGAGTTAATGACCCACAGTTAGTACCTTGAAAAATGGCATAATTAATTGCTGTATTTGCTGGTAAAACATTATTGAAAGATATGATATGAGTTGCTGCTGTTGCAGTAAATGTATACCAAACATCATCATTGGCTACGCCAGGAGGACAGTTTACATTAGGTAACGATTGTGTTGCTCCAACTAAGGTACCTGGAGTTGTTTGTACACAATTCAAATTTTGATTTACAATTGCAAATGTAGCATTAGTACATTCATCATTTACAGGTAAAGTACCAAAAGTTGAGCCAATTGACCAAGGTCCAATATCTGTTGGCGAACAAATTGATCTAACATAAAAAGTATAAGCGGTTCCAGGAGGTAAATTTGTTACATAATAAGGATTAGTAGTAGCAATTCCTAAAGTTCCAGACGTTGGAATTGGAGAACCAACTGGTAAAATTATTATTTCCCATGCAGTTGCTGTTCCAATTTCGGTCCAACTTAATGTTGCTGATGTTTGCGTAACATTTGTCGCTGTTAATGCAACTGGTTTTGGACAAGTAGGAACTGGATCACATGTTACGTTAGCAACCCATCCAGGCGCATTTACAGAGCCATCGCTTCTAAATCTAAAAGTCAAACATCCACCAGGTAATGTACCACTAAATGGTCCAGGAATAGTTGTTCCCCAAAAAGATCCGGCTAATCCACCTGGAACATTTCCAGCTCCATTTCCACTTGAAATTTGAGGTGATGCAATTGAATTTCCATCAAAAACATATAAACCATCCCAATTTGCTTCTGTAGAAAATTCTGTAAATGTAACCGTCAGAATATCAGTAGCATTTATCGGACAAATTGTAACCGTATTATCGGTGCCATTTGCATAATTTGCAGTTGGTCCACCAAGATCTGTAAATATACCTCCACAAGCTGGAGGTGCAATTTGTGTAGTAATTGTAGCACCAGTTGTCCAAGTACTACTATCTGTTGGAGAACATACTGCTCTCACATATAATGTATAACATGTGCTTGGTGTTAATCCAGTAAATGTATAAGTATTTGGTGTTGTTGGTGTTATTATTGTTCCTGTTGAAGTCGCTGTTGGCGCAGGAGCTGTACATGGCAAAGCTAGAACTTCGAATTGGGTAGCTGTACTATTATTAGTCCAACTTAATGTTCCTGAATTAGATGTAACTGCAGAAGTAACAGGTACAGTAGGCGCAGGACAAGTTGGAGGCGGTGCACAAGTAACATTGGCAGTCCATCCTGGATTGTTTATTATTCCATCGCTTCTAAATCTAAATGTTAAACATCCACCAGGTAATGTACCATTAAATGGACCAGGTATAGCTGTACCCCAATAAGATCCTGCTAATCCTCCTGGAACATTTCCTGCACCATTACCACTAGTTATCTGTGGTGATGCAATTGAATTTCCATTGAATACATATAGTCCATCCCATGTTGCTTCGGTATTGAATGAAGTAAAGGTTACCGTTACAACGTCACCAGGATTTATTGGGCATATTGTAACTGTTGAGTCTGTGTTGTTTGAATAATTTGCTGTAGCTCCACCTGGATCTGTAAATGTTCCGCCACATACTGGTGGTGCAACCTGTGTTGTTATACTTGCTGCAGTTGACCAAGCACTACTATCTGTAGGAGAACATACGGCTCTAACATACAAATTATAACATGTATCTGGAGTTAATCCTGAAAATGTATTAGTATTTGGTGTT
>NZ_JAPQNT010000018.1 GCF_028867965.1 Flavobacterium sp. SUN046 | reverse complement strand
TGCTGTTGGTACTGGATTAACGGTAATACTTATCGCATTCGATGTTGCTGGTGAACCAGTCAAACAAGGTGTCGCAGTTGATGTCATAACCACCGTAACTGAATCATTGTTATTTAAAGTAGTCGTTGTGAATGTTGAAGCCGTTTGACCTGAAACATCCGTTCCGTTTACTTGCCATTGGTAAGTTGGTGTACCACCGTTTGTTGGTGTAGCAGTAAAGGTTACACTAGTTCCAGCACAGATAGTTGTAGCAGAAGCACTAATGCTTACACTAGCAACCAACGTTGGATTAACTGTGATGCTTATCGCATTCGAGGTTGCTGGTGAACCAGTCAAACAAGGAGTTGCAGTAGATGTCATTACCACCGTAACCGAATCATTATTGTTTAAAGTAGTCGTTGTGAATGTTGAAGCCGTTTGACCTGAAACATCCGTTCCGTTTACTTGCCATTGGTAAGTTGGTGTACCACCGTTTGTTGGTGTAGCTGTAAAAGTTACGCTAGTTCCAGTACAGATGGTTGTAGCAGAAGCACTGATGCTTACACTAGCAACCAACGTTGGATTAACTGTAATACTTATCGCATTTGATGTTGCTGGTGAACCAGTCAAACAAGGAGTCGCAGTAGAAGTCATGACAACCGTAACTGAATCGTTATTCGCTAAAGTAGTCGTTGTGAATGTTGATGCTGTTTCTCCTGAAACATCCGTTCCGTTTACTTGCCATTGGTAACTTGGTGTACCACCGTTTGTTGGCGTTGCGGTAAAGGTTACACTAGTTCCAGCACAGATGGTTGTAGCAGTAGCACTGATGCTTACACTAGCAACCAACGTTGGATTAACCGTAATGCTTATAGCATTTGATGTTGCTGGTGAACCAGTCAAACAAGGAGTTGCATTTGAAGTCATAACCACCGTAACTGAATCGTTGTTATTTAAAGTAGTCGTTGTGAATGTTGAAGCCGTTTGACCTGAAACATCCGTTCCGTTTACTTGCCATTGGTAAGTTGGTGTACCACCGTTTGTTGGTGTAGCTGTAAAAGTTACGCTAGTTCCAGCACAGATGGTTGTAGCAGAAGCACTAATGCTCACACTAGCAACCAACGTTGGATTAACCGTAATGCTTATAGCATTTGATGTTGCTGGTGAACCAGTCAAACAAGGAGTTGCATTTGAAGTCATAACCACCGTAACTGAATCGTTATTCGCTATAGTAGTCGTTGTAAATGTTGAAGCCGTTTGACCTGAAACATCCGTTCCGTTTACTTGCCATTGGTAAGTTGGTGTACCACCGTTTGTTGGTGTAGCGGTAAAGGTTACACTGGTTCCAGCACAGATAGTCGTAGCAGAAGCACTGATGCTTACACTAGCAACTAAACTTGGATTAACGGTAATACTTATCGCATTTGATGTTGCTGGTGAACCAGTCAAACATGGTGTCGCAGTAGACGTCATTACTACCGTAACTGAGTCATTATTATTTAAAGTAGTCGTTGTGAATGTTGATGCTGTTTCTCCTGAAACATCCGTTCCGTTTACTTGCCATTGGTAACTTGGTGTACCACCATTAGTTGGCGTTGCGGTAAAGGTTACACTAGTTCCAGCACAAATTGTGGTAGCAGTAGCACTGATGCTTACACTAGCAAATAAAGTTGGATTAACTGTGATCACTCCAGTTGCTGTAGCGACTGTACAAGCGTTTCCTGTTGTAGTAACCGTATAATTAAACGTTCCTGAAACAGTTGGAGTACCACTAATTGTGAAATTTCCACCGCTATAAGTGCCACTCATTCCTGTTGGTAAACCTGTAACGCCTGCTCCTGTTGCGCCACCACTAACGGCATACACTATAGGAGTTGCTAACACTGAATTTTGACAAAGTGTAGGTGTATTAGAACCACTTGATAAAGCAATTGCATGATTTTGGTTAACCGTTAAAACACCACTTACGTTAGATGTTCCATTCCAGAAACCTCCACCGCCTGAACTATAACCTCCGTACACATTTGCACAAGATCCTTGACGGTATCTAAAAGTATAGTAATACGTTCCTGATGCAGGTGGACTGAATGTAAATTTATATTCATCGTTATTTCCTGACTGAACATTAAAAGTTGCAGCACTCCAATTGGTCCATGTTGATGGATTTGTATTAGAGGTACTATAACCAAATTCAGCAGTTATTCCTGCTCCTGCGCCTGCAGCTTCGGTTACACCTGCCTGATATACTTGTCCGTAAATATCAAAAGTACCACTTTGACAAATAGTTCCTGATGGTGGTGATTGTAAATTAGCAAAGGTTGGCGACTGAATAACCGTTATTGTAACTGTATTTGAAGTAGCCGACGGACATGAACCACTAGTAATAAAGGCTCTATAATAAGTTGTAGTTGTTAATGCACCCAATGTTAAAGTAGCACTAGTTTGACCACTAATAGCACTAAAGGTACTGTTATCTGTAGATGATTGCCATTGAATTGAACCAACGCTACCGTTTAATGTTAAAGCTGATGGTGTCAATCCTGAACATATTGTTTGACTTGTATTGGCTGTACCTGCAACAGCAGTTGCACTAACAACAAGCGAACCGTTTACATTAGTTGTTCCGTTCCAGAAGCCACTATTATAACCACCGTAAACATAAGCACAAGTGCCTTGACGGTATCTAAAAGTATAATAAAATGTTCCAGAAGATGGTGGTGTAAACGTATATTTATATTCATCATTATTTCCTGATTGAACATTAAATGTTGCAGTACTCCAATTGGTCCATGTAGATGGATTATTATTTGTCGTACTATAACCAAACTCTGCAGTTATGCCTGCTCCAGCGCCAGCTGCTTCTGTAACACCTGCTTGGTATACTTGACCATAAGCATCAAATGTACCTGTTTGGCAAATGGCACCCGATGGAGGCGATTGTAAGTTAGCAAATGTTGGTGATTGAGTTACTGTTATTGTTGCATAAGCTGAATTAGCTGTCGGATTAGAAAAACTTTGAACAACAGCTCTAAAATAAGTTGTCGTAGTTAAAGTACCTATTGCTGCTCCAGTTAAAGTTGAAGTTGTGTTAGAAATATCAACGGCACCAGTAAAAGCTGTATTAGTAGCACTTTGCCATTTTACAACCGTACCATTATTACCAGACAACGTTAAAGTTGCTGGAGCTGTACCCGAACAAATAGTTTGATCAGCGGTAACTGAACCACCTCTTGAAGCTGGATTTACTGTAATAACATTTGAATATACTGATGGCGTTCCATCGGTAGCACGAAGTCTATAATAATAGGTAGTGTCTGCAGTTAAACCTGTTACAGGAGCTGTTACTGTAGCTTGGCCAGTAATTGGTTTTGCATTGTATCCAGTAACAAATGATGGTACTGAAACGTCATAATTTACATTGACATCATCAAAACCAATATTACCTGCAGATTTAGTGTACGTATATCTGAATTGAGTAATATTTGCTGGTAATGCCGGTGATGTTGCAGAGGTATAAGTATATGTAGTACCAGTCAATGATATTGGTACTATATTTTGAATTGTTACCCAAGAAACACCATTAAAACCTTCTACTAATAATGCACTTGTAGCATCAGTTCCGTTTCCTTTCATCCAAAAACTCATTTGAGTAGCACTTGCTGCATAAGTACCTGTAAGTACTCTATCATTTGTTGCATCCATTTGTAATGAAGGTGAAGCAGTTCCGTAATTTCCTGGTGTTGAGTAAGTTCCACCAATAGTTGTAAATGTATATCCCGATGGTGCTGTTGTACCAGCTGCAAATCCTTCGTTTAAAGTTGTAGGTGTTGTTGTTCCAAAAGTTGGTGACGTACTAACATCTAATAAATATCCCGATGAAGCACCAGTTACTGCATTCCAATTGGCATCAAATGATGTTGCAAGTATATTTGTTGCAGCAGTAGCTACTGGAGCAGGCAAAACTCCTGTTCCTGACAAAGCAACTGTTGGAGGAGTTGCAGCACCACCTCCACTAAATGTTATGTTTCCTGTTTTTGTTCCTGATGATTGTGGAATAAATTGTACATATACTGGCGTTGCACTCAAAGTAGAACTTGAATATGAAATAGTTGTAGTAGCACCCCAAGTAGCATTATCGTTCGAAACCTTATAATCAGTATTTGGTGAAGTAACTGTAATAGTTCCAGGCGCACCTGTTAATGAAAAACCTGACAAATTAAATGTTTGACTTGCTGAAGCAGTTAATGGTGCTTGACTTGTAAAGGTCACAGATGAAACACTAGTATTTAAAGTAGCTGGAGGTCCAGTAACACTAATAGTAAATGTACTTGCATTGGTATTATAATCTACAACTCTAATATAATAAGTTATTCCTGCTGTAAATGAAGCAGTAAGAATTTCAGAAGTAGCACCTGTAGTATGAGCAACAAATGTTCCTACACCAGAAGAAGGACAAGATGTTGTAAATACATCGACATCTAAATCTGGTCCTGTTGTAAAATTAACATTTACAGAATGTGTTCCTGAATTTGTTGGTGTAAATTTATACCAAACATCATTCTTTGTTACTGCATAAGTCAAACCAGCTGTAGGGTTTGCTCCAGTTTCAGTTCCTGTTATTGCTGCTGCATCAACTATAATATTTGTTGCATTTGAACATAAATCATTTGCAGGAGCAATTAAATAAACAGCTGCTGAATTTCCAATAACTAATTTATTGCTTCCACTAGATAGCGCAATACCAGTTACAGCTTTTGTTGTTCCTGCCATAGTTCCAATTGCAGTTATTGCATAATTTGGTCCAGCTGTATAATTACCTAGTTCACCAGTTCCTGTCGCAACATAAGAGGCTCCAACATTACTAGGTGTATTCCAGTTAAATGTAACATCAGTAACTGCACCAGCACCAGCAGAAGTTAAATCCCATTCAAGGTTTACAATTTTTGCACTATTAGTAACCGCATTTGTTGGTGGTGACTTAACAACTAATGACAAAGTATTAGTTGTACCAGTATTGGTAACCGTTAAAGGTGTATAAGAAGCTGCCAAACCTACTGGAAAAGCAGTTGCTGTATTTCCAACGTTGGTTTTTACAAAAGCACCAGTACTATTGGTAACAACATATCCAGTTGCACTAGCATTGGTAGCTGTTGCAGCTGCTCCAAGTGTTAAGTTATTTGTTCCTAAGGTAATTTTACCCGAAGTTAAATCTAAGTTTGTATTTACAGTTACAGCATTATTTAAAGTCAATCCTAAACTGTTATTCATTTTTATATAATCAAAAGTAGTTACGCCTGTTAGTGTTTGTGCAACAGTACCGTTAAATTGTACCAATCGTGTTGAAGGAGTAAATGTTCCTAAATTAGACCAGTTTCCTGCTACATTCAAGTCGCCACCAGCAGTTCCTGATAGTGCTAAAGTTGCTCCAGAAGCTACAGAAACATTTCCAGTTACAGTCATTGCCACATTAGTTTGGTCCATATTTAAGGCACCACCCACAACATTAATATTTCCTACAGTAGTAGTTCCAAAAGTACTTCCGCCACTTCCAAAATATAAATTACCCGAACCTACAACTAAGTTTCCGCTTATTGTCCAAGCTCCACCGGCAGTAGCACTTCGTGCAACTTGAAAACCAGCTCCTGGATTTACGGTAAAATCATAAAATGAAGCCGAACCAAAACCATTTGTAGTTGTTCCTATTGGTTGACAATAAGAAATTCTAGAAAATGGTAATGTGCTACTTCCTGATGCAGTAGAAGATACTGTATAATAACGATTATTTGCTAATGTATAAGCTGCAACATTCTGCGCACCACCTGGGTTATTAGCAGGTAATTGACCATAAATACCATTATTTGATGCCGTAACATCATACATTTTATAAGCAGACCAATTGAAAGAAGCTGGAATTGAACCACCCAAAGCACTCCAAGGTATAGAAATTTCTTGACCTTGTGTTGCTCCTGCACCCGATTGTGCATAAGTTAATCCTGTAGTTACAGGCGTTGTATTCCAACCACCAGTTCCATTTGCGGCTCTTAATTCATAATAACCACTTTTAAAATACAATACATAATCGGCTCTAAAAGCAGGACTAACATTACTTCTATCATAAGCAAATCCTACATTAGTTCCGTTGGCATTTGTTCCTCCATTTACAGGAACTATAGGATTAACATCTAAATATATAACCGATGCTTCTGTTGAATTATTACTTGTTGCACCAATACCAAAATATAAATTTGTCGTATCCCAAGTATTGTACCAAGTAACCGCATTGGTTTCCTGATTACTTCCGTTAGTATGAACTCCATATTCATTTGCTGCAATGGTTCCGTTTACGGTTGGACCAGCTGTTGTAGCTGTCACTGTTGTAGTTGAACCATTTACCCATCTGATTGTTGAACCAGAAGTAGCATTAAATGGAACCATGTATAGAATTAAAGAAGTTCCAGCTGCTATATTAACACTATCTGTAAATGTATTTGTTGTAGTAGCTGCAGAAGTATTTGCACCATTAGTACCAAATTGAGTAATAGCACCACCATTATTACTATACATAACAGCAAATGTACAAGTACCTGAACTAATAACAGTATTCCATACTATATTTGAAAGATTAACATTTGTAGTTGCATTAGCAGTAATTGTAACACTATAGAATTTATTTGCAGTTACACTAGCTGCAGCAGATGTTGAAGAAAAAGTACTTCCACTTAAGCCATTACTTGCTGATGCGCAAGTTACACCAGAACCTCTCGACCAGTTTGAAAATGTAACCCCAGTAGGTGGCGTAGTCCATGTAGCAGTAGGTGTAGTTGGGCAAGTTATACCTACTCCTCCACCGACAGTAACTACTGTCTGCCCAAAAGAATTTGAGCTTATCAACAAAGTCAAAACCAACCCTAAAGTCGCAACAAAATTTTTAAAAGCGTTAGTACGAAATGTAAAAACAGTTTGAGTAAAATTATTCATAAAAATCAATATTTTAAGTAGTTTTTAGAAAATGTATTCATTTGGGAATGAACACAATTTTCCAGCTTGTAAAAATACAATTAAAAATGAGAGTACAAAATGATAAATTGTAGATTTTCAACTACATCGACATATAGCACCTTCTTAAGGAAATCTTAATAAAACTTGTAGTATTTTTAGTAAAAAAAGCAACACTTGTAATTGAAAAAATAATATTAAGGAACTACTTTAAAATCTAAAATGCCAAACCCCATTTGAACATCGCGTTTAAAAAATAAGGTGTTGGAAGTACAATCACAAAGGTTGGCAAAAAGAAATGCTGCCATCAAACCACTCTTTTCAGGAACTGCAATTTGCAAATCAAGAACCGCATCAAGACGCTCACACAATTGCAAGCCAGTATCCAAAACAGTGTAGTCATAGGTTGCTAAATCAACCTGCAACACCACCAATGTTACACCTAATTTTACCTTATTCTTTAGTTTGTAATTATAGGGCACCACTTGCACAGTTCCGGTAGCAAAATCAAACGGTTGTGTTACCCTCATACCGGCATTGAGTTTTCGTTTTCTATTGAGTTCCATATTCCTCAACAAATTGGCACCAGCAGCTGTTTGAAGTCCTTTTTCAAAAGTTTTTGCGCCTTTCTCGGAGTCTAAATCACAATTTTTAACACCCATAACCACCGACTGAATGTAATTGTAAATCATAGCATTGGGTGTCCAAGGCAACCAATGATCCAAACCGCGCTTAATGGCTGACGACAGCTTGGCACATTTTCCAAATTCGCTTTGGCGTTTTCGCACACTGGCATACCGCTCTTCGGTTTTTATGCGTTCACTGTTAAAACCACCTTTGCGTTGTACTACTTGAACTCCGTTGCGCTCATAAGAAACCAAATCACCCAACGCGCCATTAAACTGAATCAAACCGACATTTTTTGCCATAAAACCTTGTCTAGTACCTAATTTTAAACTACTTTAGTACACTTCTTAAAAGTAGCATCTGCACTACAAACCTACTGAAAAATTTCAGTAAAAACCACAATTATTTCATTTACTATTACGCTACCATTACGCATCCATTACGCTACTATTACGCTTATTGGTGTAGTTTTGTTCGTATTTGGTTGCTATTACGTTCGTGTTTCGTTAGAGTATGATTCGTGTTTTCTTAACTAAAAGGAGTCAAAAACGTATTGTTTTACGAACAAACCCAAAACAAAATACAACTAAAAACCCCACTCTTTTTGAGAGTGAGGTTTTATAAGTACTGTTGTAAAGTAGTATTATCTTTTAATCACACGTTGTGTTTTAGTAACGTCACCTTGCGAAATTACAATATTGTAAACTCCAGCCGGATAATTCAATCCGAGTTCAAGTGATTGTATGGTTTCTGTCGTTACCTCTTGGTTTTCTATTAATTTACCTAACATGTCATACACTTTAACTACAAGACGTTGATCGTCATTAGTAGTTACATTCAATTTGAAATTGGCTGCAAACGGATTTGGATAAGCAATCACTTCAAAAGAATCATTCGATTCAAGAGCAGTTTGACCAGCCGCCATTTTTAATATAAGTGGTGTTTTAATGAAACATATTTTTCCGTAAGGCCCTATAGGATTATTAGGCAAAGTAAGCGCAACTTGCACCGAGTAGGTTGTGCCAGAGGTCAATCCTGAGAAATTACTCAAACTAAATTTATTGGAAGTTGTGTCATAAAATGCATCGTAAGAACCATTGAACAATCGGAATCGGTAGGAAGTTGCACTGGTATTGGCATCTGCATATATAAATTCGGTAGTGTTCAATACATTATAATTATTGCATTGCAAAGTTCTAACTTGTGTAGTTGGATAAGCTGGCGATTTTATAATACATCCAGCACCTTCGGGCAAATAAGTTCCGTCTAAATTTCTCAATGCTACTCTAACAAAATAATTAGTGGCATAAGTTTGATTGCTTGCTGCTAATTGGCTTAGTGTAAATTTATTTTGATTCGAATAAACATATTGCGTTTGATTGGTACTTTGATTTGTAATTTCAAATCGGTATAAAGTAACGTAAGCAACATAACTCACGTTAACAATTTGCGTAAAAGCTGTTAAAGTTGTGCCGCATTGCGTGGTAATTACGCTTGTAGGCGATGGCGTATAGACAAAGCAAGGCGAACCATAAAATCCTTGCCATACACCGGCAAACTTAACGGCAACCTCAACTTTGTACTGTGTTGCATAAGTAACGCCAGGAATATTAATAAATTGAAATGCCAAAGAAGGACTATCATAAATTTGAACCGAATTAGTAAGCACATTAGTGATTTTAAATCGGAAAGCTTGTGCGCCAGGAATGTTAATAGCAGACACATTAGTGGTTAATAACGCAACAGTAGCACCACATGATGGCGATTGCAAGTTACCCACTTTTGGAATACAGCCGCCTGGCAAGCCTACGTTATCAATAATTCCGTTACAATCATTGTCTAAAGCATCGTAACAAACATCAACCGCACCTGGATGCACCGCTGCTCTCGTGTCATCACAATCGGTATTGTTAGAAGACAAACCAGCGCTTGGTGGCGTAGTAGCATTAACTGCACACAATACTTGTGGTGTGGCACTTACACTTCCATAGCCATCACCATCGGCATCGGTATAAAACGTAAAAGTGGTATGTATTGCTGCATTTGCATCATCACAATCGGTATTATTTGAAGACAAACCAGCACTTGGTGGTGTTGTAGCATTGACTGCACACAATACTTGAGGTGTGGCACTTGTACTGCCGTAGCCGTCACCATCGGCATCGGTATAGAACGTATAGGTTGTATTTACTGCTGGATTAGCATCATTACAATCGGTAGCATTGGTAACACCGCAAGCAACTAGAGTTGTAGATCCAAATCCGTCGCCATCAGCATCTAAATACTGCAATTGGTTGTCGTTGCAATCTAAATTATTGGTTACGTAACCTGTTGGAATACCAAAACAAGAGGTTTGAGTTACAGCAGGATTTCCAAAACCATCGGCATCTAAATCTTGATAGTAAGTAGTATTTGGATTTACACTCATCGTAATTCCGTTGGAAGTTGCAGGAGAGTTGATCACACAAGGCAAATTGGACGTCATTACAACAGTTACAACGTCATTATTTGCTAAAGTGGTTGAAGTAAATGTTGCAGCCGTTTGACCCGATACACCTACACCGTTAATTTGCCATTGGTACATGGGAACAGTTCCGCCATTAACAGGAGTTGCAGTAAATGTTACGCTGGTACCAGCACATATTGTTCCGCTCGGCACTGATGCAATCGTTACACTCGCAGGATAAGAAGGCGAAACAAAGACATTGGTTGTACCTGAAAACTGAACGGCGCCAATATCGTTAGTTGGAGTTCTAGCAGCACCAAAAAAATCAGTTGTAATGGCTGGTGCTGTTATAGATTGAGCTGTATTTTCCGCAAATGATAATCCGTTTGGCGCATATACTCCTGTTGGAATTCCTGCAACTAAATTATCTTCACTATGAGTTTGCGATTCGGCACCGCCACCTAAGAAAATTTTATACAATGCACAATTTGCATTAAAATTTGTGTCGTTATTAATGTTGTTAGCAGTATTTGATGTTAATCCGCTAACGGCAAAACCATTTACTAAAGGCGAAGTTACATCGGCACCTTGCACAAAAAGATAGTTGTTGGCACCTGAGTTTATAGTATAAATATTGTTATTGCTAGTAGTAGCAAAACCAAGAGGTGCTGCGTTTGCAACTCCTGAATTGGTAGCCACACACGCAGCGAAACCGTTACCCGATGGTGTAACATTCATATTAATAATATTGTTTCGTAAATCAAGTATTGTTGAAGCAGCGTTTCCAGACAGTCCTACACCTAACGCTCCAAAATTGGCACCACCAGAAATTGGTGTGGCATTTCCTAATTTAATGGTATTGTGATATACTTTATAAGTACTATTGTCGGCATAACATGCAATTCCTACAATTCCGGTATTTGCTGAAAGCGATGGTGCTTTTAGTTCAGAAATTAAATTATTATATAGTGTAATAGTTGTTGTAGCTAAACCAATTGAAATTCCAGAAACAGTAGATAAACTTCCCGAACAAGAACTTTCTAGCGCATTGATGTTGTTGTTAAAAACAGTTGGATTGTTTCCTCCAAAAATAGTAATTCCGCTTAATGTAGCATTACCCGAACCTGAACCTGTTGTGAAGTTTTTGATGGTATTTCCAGAAATTACGTTATTGGTACCAACACTCGCTCTGATGCCGTGAATAATTGGATTTCCTGTTGTTGCACTTGCTGTTATTGAATTTATAACATTATTTTTAAAAACCATTTCATTAATAACAGCGGTCAATGAAGTATTGATTCCTCTTATTGAAGGCGAAACGGCAGAAGAGCTTAGTGTTATTGAGTTATTACTGGCTTCGGCAGAAGTTACTGTTCCGTTAATAGTAAAATCAATACCTGCCATAGAAACTGCAGCAGTTGCAACCGTAATTGAATTGTTAGAAGCGGTTATGATTCCTTTACTTAAAAACATTCCGTTAGAAACACCTGTATTTGTACCAGACAAATTAATTGTATTGTTATTGAAGGTTTTATTGGTTGTAGCACTTCCGTCAATATTGGTTATTCCGAACGATTGACTTGTTCCTGCAACTCCCGAAATGGTCACCGTATTATAATCGATAGTATAATTGGTGGTTGTACCAGAAAGCGCAGCAGAATAAAATCCATAAACAGGCGACACACCAGTACCAATTCCAGATCTACTAAAAATTATAGTATTTGCAGTAGCAGGCGAACCACCAATGGTTAAACTGTTAGCTACAGCACCGTTGTGAGAAATACCATAAACTTGTGCCGATGTTCTTAAATGACCACCAACCGATTGCAAGTTATTGCCTTGCGCTACAAAGGTATTTGTTGGACCATCTGCATTAATAAAATACACCAAACCCGAGAATCCACCACTACCTGATTGATTAATCGTAATAATATTATTAGAATACGATGCAGCTGTAGAGGCATAATTGGCTTTTATACCAAAAAAGTTACCACCAATACCGCCTGTAAAGCCACAAAAAATTGAAATGGTATTCGAATTAGCAGTAAGTGTTGATGCTGCATTACCATGACCAAAATCTAAAGCTATGAAAGCAGCACTACCATTACTTGTTAAACTGATCGTATTGTTACTTATTGCTGTGTTAAAAGCAATTCCTAGAGGCGTAAAATTACTACTTACTGCAAAACCGCTTAAAGTTGTTTGTGTATAATTTAATGTATTAGATGTTATTGAATTGTATTTCACATTCATTCCAGCGCCATATCTAAATATAATTCCACCTGAAATTGCCGCATTAAACCTAGTATAGGCATTAGTTGATAACGATGCATTACCAAAATTAATAGTGTTTCCTGTAGCAGCTGATGCACCTCCAATATCCCAACCGCTTTCATACAAGCCAGAAAAAGTTATTGGTTCACATATTACATACACGCCATAAGCTACATTGGTAATGGTATTATTATAAATTTTATTGTTAGAATTAGTTCCCGAAATTGCTGTTGCAGCCAAAACTGTGTTTGTTGATGATGACGACGAACTTGCAAAGATTCCGATACTATTCGGAAAATTACTGTTTAAAGTAATTGTACAATTTTTGATTGTATTATTTTGAGCACCATTAGTTGCAGACGCCAGATATATTCCTATTCCTATTTCAGTCATAGTATTGGTAGCTCCGGTTGCAACAATTACATTCGCCGGATTTTCCTGAATGGTAAATCCATCAAAAGTGATGTAATCACCGCCTATAATTTTTATTACGCTATTAGTTGTGCCGCCTGCCGCCCATAATGGAGCAGTAATTGTTGGATTAGTACCCGAACCATTTTTCTTGAAAATAATTTGAGTAGTAGCTGAACCTGTTGCCAATCCGTTTAGTAAAATTCCCGTACTTGGAGCAGTCTCTGTGTACCCAGCAGCAACGTCAAACTGTACCGTTCCAGCACCACTAACTCCATTAGCATTAAGATAAGTTACTGCCGAAGCGATTGTTGAAAAACAACCGGGAATACTATAATTGCCAACTGGCAGCGCACCCGATGCCGGACCGCAAAAATTAAAAGTAGCTTTATAATTGGCACCACTATTACTGGCAAAAGCAGTACTCGGAAAACCTGGCGCATCAGAATAAACTTCTAAAGTATAATTTCCTGCTGCCGTAAGGGAACTAATAATGTTGGTAGTTCCAGAAACTCCTTGCCACGTTTGATTCCCACCACAACCGCCACTATCGTTGGATACAAATCCCATTCCTATTCCAGTAAAAGTTCCCGATGGCCCAGCATTGGTAAGCCAAACTCTATAGTACAGATTTCCACCTGTAATATCACCGCCACTACACTTGAACGTTTTGTTTTGACCGCCTTTGACTACCAAAGTATTGGAAGCGTTAAAACTTCCTAAATTAGCACCTTGCAAATCAGGATTTGTAGTAGATGCTGCCAAATCATAATAAGAATTGGCGCCTCCATTCACACTCAAAATGGCATAACTTTCATAAATGCCATTAGATTGCGCCGACACTTGAGAGACGGAAACAAAAAACAATAAAAAGAAAAACAAACTAGTATTTAATTTTAACTTACTTAATTGAGAAGTGGTTTTAGTAATTTTGCACATAATAAAATCGTTACGTTAAAGAATGTATTTCACTGATTATGAATACATTTATTGGAAGGTAAAGATATATTATTTTTGTTAAAAAAAAACTAGAAAATAGTAGTATAAAATCTACATTAAAAAACCCTTCTCAATTTCTTGAGAAGGGTTTAATTATTTAGTTTTTACTTAAAACTATCTTTTAATCACACGAACTGATTTAGTGTTTTCACCTTGCGTAACAATTACATTGTAAACTCCAGTTTGATAGCCCGCTCCTACTTCTAATGTCTCAACATCAGTAGCGTTTACTTTTCTATCTTCAACTAGTTTACCTAACATATCGTACACTCTTACGCTTACATTCTCATCGCTGTTTGTAGTAACTTTCAATTTAAAGTTCTCTGCAAACGGATTTGGATACGCTAAGGCTGTAAACTCATTAACTGCTATTTCCACTATTGGTTTTACTGGACCTTCAGCTTGTCTTGCAGCACCTGGTGTAGTTAACGTACAGGTTTTACCCCATTTTTGTTGAAGCGATTCATCCAAATCAAATATTCCGCCTACTTGTGCAGCTATTTGTACAGAATAGGTTGCGCCTTGCTCAATTCCTGGGAACATATTTAATGTGAATTTGTTGTAAACCGATTCTACTACAAAGTCATAAGTACCATTAAACAATCTAAACTTGTACAAAGTAGCTCCTGAAACTAAATCAACATTAATATTGGTAGCCATACTTGGAACTAAATAGTTGTTACATTGTGTTGCTATAACTTGAGTAGTTGGAAATGCTCTTGACTTGATAATACAACCTGGTCCTTCTGGTAAATAAGTACCATCGGTATTTCTACAAGATACTCTAATAAAATAGTTTGTATTAAAAGTTTGATTAGAAGCCAATAACTGTGTTAATGTAAATTTGTTCAAACTTGAATAAACATATTGTGTTTGACCATTACTTTGATTAGTAACTTCATATCTATATCCGGTTACATTAGCAACATAAGATGAATTAATATATTGTGACATACTAGTTAAAGTAGATCCACATTGTGCAGCAGAAATTATACTAACTGGTGATGGCGTGTTTACAAAACACGGACTTCCGTAGAAACCTTGCCACACGCCTGCGAATTTAATTGCCACTTCAATTTTGTATTGTGTGCCAAATGTAACGCCTGGTAAACTCGAGAATTGGAACGAAATTGTTGGACTGTCTAATGTTTGAACTGCGTTAGTAGTCATGTTCGTAATCTTGAATCGGAATGCTTGAGCACCTGGAACATTTGTTGCAGAAACAACAGTGTTCAATGCATTTACAGTACTTCCACAAGTTGCAGTTGGTAAGTTAGCCACTTTTGGTGTACAACCTCCTGGCAAACCTACGTTATCAACGTTACCGTTACAGTCGTTGTCTAATCCGTCGTAACAAACGTCTGTTGCACCTGGGTGAACCGATGCTCTGGTGTCGTCACAATCGGTAGCATCTAATACAGAACCTATTGGTTGACCAACAACTGGAGCCGCTAAATTACCATAACCATCGCCATCAACATCCGCATAATGCGTATCATCACTGAAGTAAATATTATCAAGATAAATTTGAAGTGGTGCTGGTTGGTTTTGCTCAAACTTTAAGCCGTATACATTAGATAGATTCGCTCCTGCAAATTCAGATAACGGAATGTCAATTGAATTCCAACCTGCTACAAGATTAGTGATATCTCTTCGTTGATCTCCATCGGTTAACAACCAGAAAAATAAATTTGCAAAAGGTGCATTTACATATACATCTAAGTGTAAATTAGTCATAGCCGATACGTTCAAACGTCGTTCTGATACCACATCAATTAATCCGATATAGCCTAAATTATCTACTCTTAAAGCGGTGTTAGTTCCGTTTGGAATCTCATTTAAAGTGGCACCAGCTGTCCAAAAAGCTCTTCCTAAACTATAATTAGGTGTAGTGGTATAAACTGAAGGTGTTCCTGTGTACATTGACATTACTCTTGAAGGTGTTCTTGCAGGAGGAATTGGTGACGGACCAGGTGCTGGAAAACTAACTACAAAAGTTGCTGTTTTACTGGTTGGACCATAAGTACCATCAGAAACCTGAGTTGCAGTTATTGTAGAAGTTCCACCAGAAACGATATGAATTTGGTTTCCACCTACAATAGTAGCAACAGAATTAGCACTACTAGTGTATGTAAACGGACTACTGTTGTTAGAAGTTGGAGGAGTTATAGCAAAGTTTGCATCTCCAACATTTTTAGCAGGCACTGTAAATACGCCTACGGTTGCTGGAGGAAGCGTTGCTGGTCTGTAGAAATATACATTATCTACATAAACTGTTTTTCCTGGACCATTCAATCCTTCAAATTTAAGTTGAATAAGCCCTGTCATGTTTAAACCATTATTTACATAAGTAGACAAAGGAATATCAACACTATACCAACCGTTTAAACTTGGGAAAAATTGTGCATTTCTATCGCCATTGTTTAGTAACCAAATATTGAAACCTGTACAATCTGACGTATAAACATCCATGTGCAACATGGTCATTTGAGAAACATCGGTAGCCGAAAAATTAATAAACTCAACTAAAAAATTACTCATTTTTTTAGTAGGATTACCTGAAAGCAATTCATCGGTTAAGGTAGAAGCACCTTGCCAAGCAGCAGAAGGTACATTAGTATAAGCATCACTATACAATGAAATAACATCATAAGAGTTTCTAACTGGTGGTGTTGGAGCCGGAGTTGTTAATGGTGGTGCCGACACTACTAGTGAAGCGGTTGTTGAGCCAGCATCAAAACTACCATCGGCAGCTTGATTGGCTGTAATTGTTGATGTACCAATACCTATAACGGTAACAACATTTCCTGATATTGTTGCTACAGATGGGTTACTGCTAGTGTATGTAAAAGCACCTGCACTAGTAGAAGTTGGAGCTGTTAAAGCAAATGGAGCGTCGCCAAAAACTTTAGCTGGAACTGTAAAATCTGTAATAACTGGATCACTACCTGCAACATAAAAATAGATGTTGTCTAGATAAATTTGTCTTGCAGCACCTTGATTGTGTTCAAATTTAAAACCATAAATATCAGCTAAATTAGCACCTGGATAAGCCGATCCTAAAGTAATGTCTAAAGAATTCCAACCAGCCACAAGAGCACCAGTATTGTATAATTGATCGCCATTAGACAATAGAAAGATAAACATATTGGCAATTGGAGTGTTCAAATAAACGTCAACGTGAAGTTTTGTCATACCGGCAGCACTAAAATTGGCACCAGGTGTAATATATCCTAAATAACCAAAATTATCGACTTGTAAACAAGTATCTGTTCCGTTTGGAATAGTTGTTAATGTTGTACCTGCTGTCCATGGAGCTCTTACTGCATTAACCACATTAGCATAAGCTGGTGGTGTTCCTGTAAACATAGAAACCACAGTATTTGCAGCTCTTGTTGGCGGTGTAGGCGATGGCCCAGGCGCAGGATAAGAAACAGTTAATGTAGCTGCTGCACTTGCAGAACCATAAGAACCATCTGCTGCTTGCGTTGCTGTAATTGTTGATGTACCACCACCAACAAGAGTTACCGTGCTACCGCTAATAGTTGCAACGTTAGTATTACTACTTGAATAAGTGAAAGCTCCAGCACTATTGGAAGTTGGAGCTGTTAAAGAAAATGGCGCTGCACCTACTGATTGAGCTGGAACAGAAAATGAGCCTAAAGTTGGCGGTTGAATTGTTGCTGGTCGCCAAAAATATACGTTTGTGATGAACAAAGTAGTATTGTTTGGTCCGAAAGTAACTGGCACAATCCATCTTAAGTTAGCTAAATCAACTGCTGAATAGGTACTCAAATCTAAATCATACGAATTCCATGACCCTTGTGATTTAGTAAAAGGAACTTCTAATTCTACGTTACTTCCGTTTACAGCTTCAAGTTTGATTTTGAAAGAAACAAAATCAGGCGACCATACATCAATGTGTAATTTAGTCATTGATGCTACATTAAGATTGAAAGCACCGTTAGTAGATATTCCAGAGTAGCTGTGACCTGTATATTTTTTAACTACACTATTGTCTGCAAGCGTTACATCGCCTACAATAGTACTACCACCAAAACTATCGAACACAACGCCCGATTGATTTGTGTATGCACTACCGTATTGAGATAAAACATCCCAAGCATTTCGTGCTGGAGGAGATGTTGGACCAGCAGCTGGAGTTTGCGATTGTCCTAATGAAATAGTCATTAAGAAAAATAATAAGAAGATTTTTTTCATGTTTTATAGTTTTAATTGGAATTCAAATCTAGCTAAGAACTTTAATTTTAAAATTTAATGAGTACTATATAAAAACTATACAAAGTTTTGATTGCAGCAACAAATAGCGCTTAAGTAGACATTTCGCAATCGATATAGTAATAAAAAAAATAAAAAGAACTTAATATTATAGGATTGCGTTAACAATCGTAATTTTTAATGTTGTACTAATGTTGTGTTTGTTTTTAGTAATTGGAATTGTAATATCCAGAAGAAGTAAGTAGTATTAAATTAAACTCACTTTTTTTAGTTAAAAAAAATACTAATAATAAAAAAAAAGTGAATTTTTTACGTGATTAATAATTTACTCTTCTTTTTAATCTTATTTAATAAATTACTTATCTTCCAATTACAAGCCAATCGGTACCGTCACTTTGAACCATAATTCTTTCGTTTCCATTTATAGTTGTTATAGTTGTATTGGTTACATCGTCATAAATTACACCACCACTAGTAGAGAGAATTTTAGAAGAAATTGTATTGCTACCAATGATTATATATACCTTGCCTATATTGGAAGCTGCATTAGGAAGTCTTACTTCAGACACACTATTAAAAACTCTAATAGTATATTCTGTTAAAGAAATAGTATATACTCCTGTCGTTGCGCCAGTTGATACAATTGGTTTAACGGTATTTACAGGCACTGTTGCCCAAGTAGCATTTCCAGAAGCATCACTTTGAAGAAAATAATTAGCATTGGCGCCAGCAGTCATTTGAAAATTTGTTGTTTTTGTTTTTCCAGCAATTTCCAATTTATTACCAGCAGCAGCAGTTACACCTACTCCAACATTAGTACCATCATCAGTCATTACGCCATCAATTAATGTAGTGCCGTTCCATTTAGGTACAGTATTAGAAACTGCAGCTGAAACTTGTGGATCAGTTTCTACTGAAGACGATGCTACCCATGAAAGCACTCCAGAAGCATTGGTTTGCAAAATCTGACCAACAGTTCCTCTAGATGTTGGAAACGAATATCCAGCTGTTAATGGATCGCCTATTTGAAATGTGCCATTCGTTCGTAAAATTAAAGCCGGACTAAATTCACCATACACTAATGATGTTGTTGGCGTAGTAATCGAATTAGAAATGTACAGTTTATTAGAACCTACTTCAGAAAATCCAGCTTGATTTCCGATGGCTACATTTCCAGTACCTGTAACATTGGTGACTAAAGCACTAAAACCAACAGCCGTATTGTTAGCCGCAGTATTTACAGTTAATGCATTATTTCCTATTGCTACACTATTGGATGAAGCGCCAGTTGCAACTAATGCATTATTACCAACCGCAGTATTGTTGGCTCCGGTTGTGTTTTGTCCGGCTTGATATCCTACAAAAGTTCCTGCGCCAGTTGCATTACTTGCAAATTGACCTGCTCTATAACCAACAAGCGTGTTACCGCTTCCTACTGCTGCAAATCCGGCTTCAGAACCTATTGCGGTATTATTATCGCCTGTTGAATTATTATTTAACACACTAAATCCAACACCTGTATTACCTGTTCCGCCACCAATTTGACCTTGTAAAGCATTGTATCCAACACCAACCGTATTGGAAGCTGTATTTTGAAATAGTGCATTGGCTCCAACAGCTACTACATTAGTAACAGCTCCAGTTCCAGCAAACATAGATTGATACCCAATTGCTGTGTTGAATCTTGAAGCAGCATTGTTAAGTCCGCTCATTGCACTGTGTCCGATAGCCGTATTTTCTGATCCAATATTGTTATTTAGTGATATGTATCCAACAGAGGTATTTTTGCTTGCAGTCGCGCCAATACTAGCCGATTGAAATCCTATTGCTGTATTTTCTGAACCTGAAGTATTGTTTAACATAGTTTGAAAACCTATTGCGGTATTATTACTGGCTGCTATATTTTTAGACAATGCTTGAAACCCAACTGCTGTTCCGTTATTTCCTGATGTATTTGCTTTTAATGCTTCAAAACCAATTGCTGTAGACGCACTTCCTGTATTAACTGCTAAAGCGGTATTTCCAACACCAGTATTTTGTATTCCTGTAGTATTAAGTGCTAAAACACCGCTGCCAATGGCAGTGTTTGTTGTTCCGGTTGTGTTGGCTTTTAAAGCTTGGTAGCCAATGGCGGTATTATCAGCTCCTGTATTTGCTGTTAATGAATTAAAACCTATAGCTGTGTTATTTGTAGCAGCACCAGCTGTTAGTGCGCCGACTCCTAAAGAAGTACTAGTAGCTCCAATTTTTCCAGCCGCAGTGTTGTTTCTCCTAAAAGCTACATCAACATTTGTGCCTGCGCCTGTGCCTATAAAATTAGTTCCGTCTACAATATTTGTATTTCCAAGTATGGTCCAATCTTGAGAACTTGCTGCGCCTGTTGCTAATCTAATCCATGGTCCAGTTGCCGAACTTAAATAATAAAATCCGGGAGTTACATCGCCTGCTGTTGCAGTATTAAAAACCAATTCAGATGTTACTGCCGTTAAAACTGGTGCTACTGTAGTGGTTGCTGTTAAAGCTACTCTCGGAATTATTAATCCTTCTGTTGAGGAAGTAATATCTAAAGCACCATCTGGAGCCACTGTACCTATTCCGACTTGTGCATTGATAATAACGGTACAACTTAAAAAGAATATTAAAAATAAAAATGACTTCATATGGTAAAAATATTTATACAAATTCTAGAAATAAACTTTAATGAATTTTTCAGAAAAACAGTAAATAACTTTGATTCGCAGATTGATAAACTAAAAAATTTAACTTACGAATCGAAGTTAAACAAGAGTTGCAAAAAAGGTTTTACTTAAATGTATATAAGAACTATACAAGAGTTAATTAATTTGAAAAGCTTACGATAAGAAGTAAAATCAAAGGTTTGTGTATTTAACAACACCTAATTATTTAATTAAAATAATAAGATTTTTAAAATAATAGTAGTTTGTTGAGTTAATGTATTGGTAAAAAACTACAGTCTTGGCATCGATTTTTAAAAATAATACAATAATTATCACTTTAATTAAGCACAAAACCAATTCATTCATAAAAAAACAACATAATTTAATTGAATATCATAATTATCACATTACTAATAAATTAATATAATACTTAATTTTTATTGCTTATTTTCAGAATTACACCTATTTTTTTTTATACTAAAAAACCCTTCTCAATTACTTGAGAAGGGTTTAATTATTTAGTTTTTATTTAAAAAACTATCTTTTTATAACACGTAGTGTTTTGGTATTCTCACCTTGAGTAACAATTACATTGTAAACTCCTGACGGATAGCTCGCTCCTACTTCTAATGTTTCAACATCAGTAGCATTTACTT
>NZ_JAPQNT010000017.1 GCF_028867965.1 Flavobacterium sp. SUN046 | reverse complement strand
AAATTTGTTCAAACTTGAATAAACATATTGTGTTTGACCATTACTTTGATTAGTAACTTCATATCTATATCCGGTTACATTAGCAACATAAGACGAATTGATGTATTGTGACATACTAGTTAAAGTAGATCCACATTGTGCAGCAGAAATTATACTAACTGGTGATGGTGTGTTTACAAAACACGGACTTCCGTAGAAACCTTGCCATACTCCAGCAAATTTAATTGCCACTTCAATTTTGTATTGTGTAGCAAATGTTACGCCTGGTAAATTCATGAATTGGAACGAAATTGACGGACTGTCTAATACTTGAACCGTATTAGTAGTCATGTTCGTAATCTTGAATCTAAACGCTTGAGCACCTGGAACGTTAACCGCAGAAACAACAGTGTTTAATGCGCTTACTGTGCTACCACAAGTAGTCGTTGGTAAATTAGCCACTTTTGGTGTACAACCTCCTGGCATTCCAACGTTATCAACGTTTCCGTTACAGTCGTTATCAATAGCATCGTAACAAACATCAACTGCACCTGGGTTAGTAGAAGCTTTAGCATCGTCGCAATCAGTTGCAACTAAACTTCCACCACATGCTACTTTAATCATAGCTACGCTACCATAACCATCGCCATCTGCATCTAAATAACGTACTTGATTGTCATTGCAATCAGTGTTATTTGTAACACCTCCACAAGCTACTAAAGTTGTAGAACCAAATCCGTCAGCATCTAAATCTGCATAACGCAATTCATTATCATTACAATCAGTGTTATTTAAAACTCCACCACATGCCACTAAAGGCAATACTCCAAATCCGTCGGCATCCGCATCAGTATAACGCAATTGGTTATCGTTACAATCAGTGTTATTTGTAACACCACAAGCTACTAAAGTTGTAGAACCAAATCCATCAGCATCTAAATCTGCATACTGTAATTGATTATCATTACAATCAGTGTTATTAGCAACATAACCTGTTGGTTGAGAACAAGCCATTACCATTACGGCAGGATTACCAAATAAATCACCGTCAACATCAGCATACCAAGAAGTAGCAGTAGTAACAGTAATAACAGCAGAAGCTGAGTTTGAACAACCTGCTGCAGTAGTTACTGTTGCAGTAATTGTTGAGGTTAAAGTTGGACGAGCATAAACAGTTGTTGATGCAGTTCCTGTATAAGCAGTAGTACCTGCAGCATCTGTAAATAATCCGCCATTTGTCGAAGTCCATACTGCTAAAGGCACTCTGTTAGTAGCACCGCTAATAATAATATTATAATCCTCAAACTCACCAAAACCAGTATGACTACAAGCCTCTGTAGCTAATATTGATGAACTATATTTATCAGCAACACGCATACGCGTAGTTCCATTAAATGCAGTAGTTGGTACAGTAATAGAACCATTTACCGTAACCGTTGAAGAAGCTACAGTAGCAAATACACTCTCTGTAGATTCAAAAGTACCATTTTGGTTCATATCTATCCACACTCTAAACTGCTGACCAAAGGCAGCATTTGGCGTAATAGATATTGGAGTAGCAACACCAGCAGTTACAGTTGCCGTAGCAGTGTAATAGTTGTAATCACCTGGTCCATCACCAGTAGTATTATTGATACCTGCAAAGGTTACATTCGTAATATTATCGCTTGTCAATCCAGTACTTCCAACTGTAGGTGTACAGTAAGCAGAAGGAGGAACAATACCACCATTAGCAGTTAATAATATTGGAGCATCATTAGAACAGTTAGCAACAGTTGCTGGAGTAACTGTCATTGCAGATGGTTTTGGATTGATTGTGTAAACAAAAGTTATACTAGTTCCCGAACAACCATTCGCTTTTGGAGTTACAGTAATTGTAGCGCTGCCAAAAGTTGATGGTGTAAACGAAGGAATACTTGTAACTCCCAATTGATCAGCCAATCCAATTGCACTACCACCTGTTACATCAAAAGTAACACCAGATGGAGTTCCTGTTAAGGCTATTGGAGCTGTTGGAGCACCAAAACATGAATTTTGAGCAGCAATTGCCGTAGCGGTTGGAGTTGGATTAACAACTAAACTAACAGGAGTACTAGTAGCAGTAGTTCCACATGATGGTGTAACTAAAACTGTATAACTTCCTGATTGTGCTACAGTAGCACCAGTAATAGTATACGTTGCTGAATTAGCACCAGTAATATTAGCACCATTCAACATCCATTGGTAAGTCAATCCAGGACCTGTTGCAGCAACTGTGAAAGAAGTTGTACCTCCTTGACAAATTGGAGCTGGAGCAGCTGGTTGAGTTGCGATTACAGCATCAGATGTAACAGTAATAGTTTGACTAGCAGATGTACTACAGCCAGAATTATTAGTTACAAGACAAGTATAAACAACCGTTGAAGTTATATTACTTGCAACAGGATTTGCAATAGTTGTACTAGATAAACCAGTAGACGGTGTCCAAGCATAAGTATATGTTGGAATCACTGGAGGAGTAAAAGTATAAACTGTACCTGATGGAATATTAGCAACCGAAGTTATATTTGAATTTTCTGTAGTACTACTTACAGTAGAAGTAGATACAGGACTCAATGGAGTAACACTCAAATATTTTCCAGTAGCACCAGAAATACCAATTGATGCACTGATTCCATTAGTAGCATCTAATCCACCATAGTAATATTTAACAACATTTGAACCTTCAAATAATCTCAATTGAAATTTATTTGTAGAAGCGCCAGTTGAACCACTACCTCCAATAGAAATATTTTTCCATTCAACAGTAAGAACTCTATTTGGAGCAGTTCCTGTTGTTGAATATTTAATAGAACCAGCACTTAAGTTATTATCATCCCAAAATGGTGCAATTACATTAGCATTACTTGCTAAAGCATTAGTCCATGATGTAGCTGTTCCACCTAAAACAATAGTTCCATTAGTTGATATACTAAAAGTTGTAAAACTTGCACCATTATAGGTGAATGGGAATCCAATTGCTATAGTATTTTGAGTTCCATCATCACCAGCAGCAGTACTAGAAGTACCTCCAACTAAATCAGCATAAGTTTGACTACCCGCACTAAAAGAGTAATAATCTACTGTTGATGGAGCTACAGGAGTAACCGCTTGTAATTGTGAACTTAACCCTGTACATAAACTACTTGGTGTAGCCGTTACAGAAGCTGAGAATGAAGGACCGGTTGTAATTGTTACAGTTGCCGTACTAATACATCCTGAAGCATCAGTACCTGTAACAGTATAAGTTGTTGTCGAACTTGGAGATGCTAAAACAGTACTTCCGGTAGTAGCTGATAAACCAGCAGCCGGAGACCATGTGTAAGTAGAAGCTCCATTAGCTGTTAAACTTACTGCTGAACCAGGAGTACAATAAGAAGCCGATGAAGGCGATACTGTAATAGTTGGCTGTGTTAATGTTAAAGTTACAACATCAGAAGTAACTGGAGTACAAGAACCTTGACCATTTACAATAGCTCTGTAAGAAGTAACTCCTGCAGCATTAGCACTAGTAAGGTTTACTGTTAAACTTAATCCTAACGGACCAACATTAGTCCATGTAGAACCTACTAAAACTTGCCATTGAGTAGTTCCTAAAGAACCCTCTGGAGCAACCGTAAACACTGCTGAGCTAGTTGCAGCACCAAACGGCTTACAAGTAACAACACTAGTAGGCTGACCTAAACTAGGAATTGAAACACCTTGACCTACATTTAAAGTAGCTGGTGTAGATTGTGTAGAAGGACTCTGAGCTGGACCTTGAACAACAACATAGTATAAATATCCATTAACACTATTAGTGTAAGAAACACCATTTAATGACAATGTAGAATTTAAGTTTCCAAAGGAAGCTGGAGTAGAATCAAAGGCTGATATAGTATAAGTAATACCATCAGCTACTAATCCGTTTGTAATAGCAACAGGCAGATTTCCATCATTTCTATCTAAAAACCAATGAAACGCATCAACGTCACCAGAAGCTAAAACAGAAAATGAAGTACTTCCTGAATCACAAATACCTGGAGAATTTGAAACTGGTGCTTGAGCGATACCAGTATTACCTACAGCTAGATAAGCAGTTCCTAAACTATCATCTAAAATGTCAAGACATGGCGATGTAGCTAAAATACGTGCTCTATAATTTCTACCATTAAATCCAGCTGGAGTATCAGCACTAGTTACAGAAGCTATACTTAATGTAGAAGTAACTATTGAACCACTTGTAGTAGTAGCAACACTGTAAGGTGCAGCAATAGTAATATCATTGTAAACAGTACCACCATCTAAAGATTCTTGCCATACGAAAGTTACTCCTGTACCTGAAGCAGATGAGCTAAAAGTAGCAGTAGTACCTGTTAAAGCATTAACATTTAAAGGATAAGATACATTGGCTATTGGTGATCTAACATCTACTATTTGAGATACAGTTGTTGAACAACCATTATCAGTAACGGTATAAGTAATTGTTGTTTGACCTACAGTAACTCCTGTTACAGTACCACCAGAAACCGTTGCTACTGAAGTATTAGTAGAAGCCCAAACTCCTCCAGGAGTAGTTGAACTCAATACTAAGGTATCAGGTAAACATAATGCAGAACCACCAGTAATAGCTGCCACAGTTGGAAGAGCATTTAAAGCTATTGTAAATGAACTTGTTGCGTTTGCTGTAGGTTTAGTTACCTTAATAGTACTTGAACCAGCTGGATTAGAAGCTGCAACTACAGCTGTAATTTGTGTAGCACTATCAACTGTAAAAGTTTGAGCATTTGTTGTTCCAAATTGTACTGAAGTACTTCCAGTAAATCCTGAACCAGTAATAACAACTGTTCTTGAGGCATCTGAACCACCTAAACAAAGTGACGTTGGAGTTGCACTAGTAAGTACAACAGGAATCACTGCAGTTGTAAAACTGGTTTGATTTGCTGCGCCACATGGAGCCGAACCAACTGCATTCTTTGGAGTCACATACCAATAATAGGTAGTCAACTCATTCAAAGTTTGTGGAGCAGTTAAAGTGTAAGAATAGGTTGTAGCACCAAGAATACTAGCTACAGTAGTCAACAAAGTTGTTGGTCCTGAGCTTGTGCCTAAATATACATCATAAGATGAAGCAAATGAGGTTGTAGGCCATGTTAAAGTAGGTGTAGCACTAACTGCTGTAGCTAAATTAGCCGGAGAAGTGTTCACAACACAAGCTGGTGTTGGATTAAATACACATACAGAAAATTGACTATCGTTAACTGGAGTACCCGCTATACCAGAAGGATGACGGAATATTCTTAAATAATAATCAGTTCCTATTACTGTAGCGAATTGAACATTTTCAGCTGATCCAGAACCAGCACCATTTACTGTACCTAAACTAGTTAAAGTTAAAGTTGTTGGACAACTAGTTCCTGCATTGATACTATACGCTTGTATAGCAACATCAAATCCTGGAACTGGAGTAACAGTAATACCATGATAATCAGAAGTAGCGGTAAATTTAAACCATACATCAGAAACGTTTGGAAGTGCACCAGTTTGAGTTGGTGTAGTTACTCCATTTGAAGTAGTAGTAGTTGCGCCAGTAACATTTGTAGAACCGCTAATACCATGAGTTGTATCTGAATAAGGTACACAAGTAGAAGCAGGAGTCAATACAATTGCTCCACATGGATTATCATTTACTGGTGGCGGTATGAAAGAATCGCTTACGCTGATAGAGAAACCTGAACGGTTACCAGAACCAACACCATTGTTAGAAACTCTAGCATAGTAAGTTGCTCCTGGAGTTAAACCAGTAGGACTTAGGCTCTCAGTTAAAGCATTACCAAAAGAGTTAACGCATCCAAAAGTTGGCAATTCAACAAAAGAAGCATCTGTTAAAGAAACCACCGCGTCGTTACCACTTGCACTTTTTACAGATACTAATACTTGACCTGATGCAGGTGCAACAAAACTAAACCAAACATCATCATCTGGCGCTGTTGTGCAAGAAGAAGTTTGAGGAGAAGCAGTTGCAAGATTAGAATTGAAATAAGTACCACATAAATTTTGAGCTGGACTTGCATTAACTGGTAATGAAATTGCTCCTGCTGGATTATCATTTGAAGGTACAACGTATGTAAAAGTTGTTGAACCTGTATAAGCGACTGCAGTATCAAATGTATAAGTTACATTACAAGCTGGAGGAATAGATAAAGTTGCTGGATCCGTTGAAGAAAAAGAATTTGAATTTTCACCAACTAACGCTAACGTTCTAAATGTTCCTGTTCCTGATGGACCTGCAAGACCTACTGAATAACTGTAAGCACTACCAGTTCCTGTAGAACCATCAAATGTTTGCATTTGACCGTGAACAATTTCTATTCTATTTGTAGTCTCATATAATTTTACTTGAAAATTGATGTTAGGACCTGCATTTAAAAACTGTTCCATACCTATCCACTCAACTGTAAGCACTCTGTTCGGAGCAACACCATTAAGTTGATATTTAATGAAATTTGAAATTGAAGCGGTAGAACCACCACCAGTTACATATAAATCATCCCAGTAAGGAGCAATTATATTTGTACCGGTACCTAGACCATTTGTATATGAAGAAGATGTACTAGTACCTAATCCTAAAAAACCATTAGTATTGGCAACAAATTGTGTAAAAGTTGTTCCTTTATAGAAAAAGTTAAAACCTATGTTTGTAGCTGAAGAAGAACTATCATCTAATGATGTAAAACCAGTTAGACCAGTTCCTGATGTACCAATAGAATTATATGTAATACCAGTAGTTCTAGTAACATTATAATCACAATTAGCAATAGCAAAAGTCAGCACGTTAGTATAAGCAAATAAAGTAGATGGAGTACAAGTCACCTTGGCTCTATAATATCGTGTCGCAGTTAATGCTGGTGGTGTATAAGATGAAGTAGTGGCACCACTTCCACCCACTGCATTAGTCCAATCTATACCATTATTAGTATCTGATTGTTCCCATTGAAAGGCAATTCCTGAAACACCAGTTGAAAATCCAGTGATAGCAACCGCACCTGGAGCTGAACCTGAACAAGCGTTCAAATTACTAGCTATAGTACCAGGAGTTGGAGTTCCAGTACAAGGTGTAGGAGGAGTAAATGTATATGTTCGACCAGAATCTGGCAAGAATGGAGCTGCAAAAGTTCCAAGTGCGTTTGTAGAAGCACTTGAATTTCCAACTGTTGGAGTAGACCAAGAAGCAGTATTACTTAATGATCTAACATCGGCAGTACCTGTGGTAGCACCTCGTAGACCAACTTGAACTGTACCTGCTGATGTTCTTCCAGACGATGAAGTAAATGCACCGTAATGGATTTCTACAACATTCGAAGTTTCATACAACCAAATTTGGAAATTTCCAGTATTTGGATTAATAGTACTTGAAAAACTTTTAATGTTTGCCCACTCAATTTTAGTAATCCTGTTCGGAGAAGTACCAACTGTTTGCACATAATAAGTTGTCGCTGTGGTATTATTACCATTCAAATCTCTATTAAACGCAGAAATGACATTATTATCAGTTCCTCCTAACGCTGAATAATTGGTTGTGCTTGTTGAAAGCGCACCAATATTTAGCCAACCATTCGAGTTAATTTTAAAAGTGGTAAAATTATTTCCACCGAAGTTAAAAGTAAATGGAATCGTTTGCGCCGCAGAAATACCGTCATCCATAGAGGCGATAGTAACAGCCGTTGTACCACTACCTCCAACGATCGTTGAATAAGCAGTGTTTGTGTTAGCAAAAGAGTAACTTCCTATTTGACCATAACCATTTCCAAAAGAAAACAGAAACAAGACCAATAAACTCAGAAGCCACGAATTTCGCATTTTACCATAAGAATTGGGAGCATTCCCAACCACCTCGGGCTCTTGCGAGCTGAATTTCGAATTTTTTCGATAATTCAGAGAATTGTAGTTATTCATCATAAATTTAAAAAATTGGGTTAATTAATGTGTTAAAGTATTAAGAAATTTAATAAGTTGTACTTATTAAATTAACAAAAACGATGTAAGGGATAAAAAAATCGATAAAGTACATTATCGATTTTTTAAAGGGACTACAAATATTAAATAAATGTTAAAGCCATGTACGAATTTACTTCCTACATGGCTTTGACGATTTATACTAAATTAAAAAATTATTTTCTTAGTTACAATTTTACCTTCTACTGATTTTATGTTTACTAATAAAACTTGTTGGCTTGATGTTAAATTAGAAACCAATAATTCGTTAGCATCGATATTCGTTTTAGAAAACAATAAGACTCCTCTAATATCGTAAATCGCAACTTCTTGCAGCAAAGTGTTTGAAGCATTAAAATGAATGTTTTGATTCTCTTTGTAAACTACAACGGACTCCTCTGTAAACAATTGATTATTTGTGGACAGCGCACTATCCGTAAATCGTAATTGGAATCTGTTTTCAAAGGTTCCAGCATTTGTAGCAAATGAATAATTACTAACTTTTAAATTATGAATAACATTCAATAATTTATCTTCCAAATATACTTTTTGAGAATCAAAAATTCCATCAAAATTGGACAGTTTGATTTCATAAGTTCCAGCCACAGTATTTTTATATCCTAAAGGAATAACATCGGTTTCTACAAATGGTAAACCACGTCCTTGAATAGCTAATTTTTTAGGCGCTAACATCGAGTAGAACGAAAGTCCTGTTCCACCATCAACATATTCTCCATCATAACCACTATCAAAATCATTGGTTGCACCTGGTGCGTAACCTACTAATGTTTGTTTGTATGCGCCAAGACCATTGAATAATTCCAACCATAATCTGTCTTTGTTAGAAGTAATTGCACTAGAAGCAGCCGTTTTAAAGAACTGATTGTTCGTTCCTGCAACACGCATTGAATTATTAAAAACAGCATTTCCATTAGCTAGTCCTTTAATAAAGAAACTTTGTCCCGATGCTATCTTTCCGTTTGGTATTGCATTATTGGTACCTGGAGCACTCGTTGTTCCAATACCTCCCATGTAATTATAAACCGCATAATCACTATTAGTATAATTATTAGCAGTTATAGCCGTGTTGTGCGTCCATAAATAAATAGTTTTGTCAACAATACCCGTACCAGTTGTAATACCATTAAAATCAAAGAACAAATTAATATTTAGTGCACTTGGATAAGGATTACCTATTAAATTAACATCCGCTAAACCAATTACAATTGGAGTAGAAATTACCCCATTATTAGGAATTCCATAAAATTGAGCATTAAAAACTGCTGGAGTTACTGGATCAAAATTATTTGGCGCTCTAATGATATAACCTTTACCCGGATTCATCAAGGAGTTACCCGGAAGTGTTACCCAATTATTAATAGACGGATTAAATGAAAAATATTTATCAGATAACGTCAATGGTGAAAGTGCTACTAACGTTTGAGGTGCAACTGGAGAAGACCAATACGTATAATCAAATTTTCTAATTGGAGTAGTATTTCTCTTATAAGTAATATTCCCAGTATTGACAGCATTATTATTCACTTGAACCAAACTTGCATTATTTTCAAATGTCAAAGTTCCGCCGGTAGTATTTACATCATTTTGGGATATCAAACTATCTCCTGATAAGAAGGTAACATCACCACTAGATATAAAAACCGAACAAGCTGTTAAATTTCCAGGAGAAACTGCATTGGCAGAATCATAATCAGCATCAAAAACTGCTGCTACAGTAGCACTTGGAGTTCCGTTACTCCATGAAGCACCATCCCAAAGTGAAAAGTTATAAGTTATTTTAATTATGTTAGAATAAGCTGTACAAGATCCATTAGTCACTACTGCTCTGTAATATCGATCAGCCGTAAGCGTACCCATTTGAGCCGATGTCAATGTTGTTGAAGCACTTGAAGCAATATCCACAGGAGCTGTAAAAGCTAGAGTAGTAGCATACTGCCATTTTAAAACAGTTCCTGTAATTCCCGATACAGTTAAATTGGCTGGTGAACCATAACATAGTGTTTGTGCACTAGAAACAGTACCAGCAACAATTGGATTTACTGTAATAGAAACTGATTTAGTTGCTGAACAAATTGTTGGTCCAGGAGTGCTAGCAGATGCAGTGTAAGTTGTTGGTGTAGAGTTTATAACATAAACTGTATTAGCACCAGTACCTGCTATATATGGACTAGATCCAGCGGCATCATTAAACAAACCAGTTGTTGGTGTCCAGACAATTGAAGAAGAAGCACTTCCAGCTACTTTGACATTGTCAAGAGCCCACCACCAACCCCAATTGGATTGATAGTTAAAACGAATATAAATTGTTTGACCTACATAAGCATTCAAATTTACAATTCCAAGAGCAAATGCCGAAGCAGCACCTTGATCTGATGTATAGGATGTTAATACGGTCCAAGGTCCAACATTCGAATTCGAAACTTCAACATTAGCAATATCACTTGCAGCAATCCAATTCAAATATTGATAAAAGCTAAGTGAAGCCGATTGATATCCTGTCAAATTAATAGCAGGAGAAACCAAAGTCGTTCTAGTTACACTTGGAGATGGAGTTCCTCCTTGAGCATCTGAATTAGATACAACAAATTGCGAATTATCATTACTTGTTAAGGCAGCAAATGAAACTACAGAACCACTTGGTCTAACCGTCCAAGCTGGAGCAGCTTGATTAGCACCACCAGTAGAAGTATTAGTTGTTGTCCACGCTCCTATTCCGGAGTTGAAATCTTCATTAAAAATCGTAATATTAGATACTACACCGCCTGATGCAATTAAAGGAATTCCTCCTGGAGCATTAGGACAAGCAACTGTACCTGATGGTGTTGCAATTGTTATAGGTGTTGGAACGTCATTGGCAACATAAACAAATGAAACAGAATTAGTGCTGTAAGCACCACTAGTTTGGTTAGCAGTTAAAGTATATGTTGTTGTAGATGTATTTGTAAAAGTATATCCACCTGTTGGAGTACCTGTAACACCTGACGAAGGAAACCATGAGAATGTATCATAAATTGGAGGTAAACCTGCAGTTATAGTAACTAAAGGCGATGGTGTTCCTGCACATTGTGTACTAGTATTAGAACTTATTGTCAATGCAGGTGGAGCGACCACAACATTAACGGTATAATCTTCAAAAGATTGGTAATTTCCATTTCTACATGGATCGGTATACGGACCAAAGTCAATACCTCCAATTCGTAGTCTTTTCGGACCTAACGCCGCAGTTAACGGAACTGTAAAACTTGCGCTTAAGGTAGTTGGTACAGCATTGCTTGAATTCCCTTGATACATTAATTCTGCTGCAGAAAAAGTTCCATTATTATCCCAGTCTACCCAGATATTAGTATCATATGTAAATCCAGTTCTGTAGGTAATACTTACCGGAATTGTTACACCTTGCGCAACATTGGTACTTAAATTAGAATAATCTCCATAATTATTAGCTTCAATACCAGTAGTATTATTAATAGTACCCATGGTTACATTAGTAATTCCGTTAGGATCTTGCGGAAATGTTGCACCCGAAGGCAAACAATATACTGGTGGCGCAACACTTGTAGTGAAAGAAACATAACTAGACCACTGGCTATAATCGCCAACTGAACAATTACCTCTTACCCAAACATAATAGGTTGTAGAAGGCGTTAATCCGTTTAAATTGACTACTGTACTTCCAGCAGCTACCGTTCCAGTACCAGCAGTATTATTTGACAATAACTCTGTGGCAGTACCAGTTCCGGTTCCTGCAGCAGTTGCAATAAACGTTACTCCAATGGTATTAGAGCTTGCACCTAATAAAGTATAATCTGTTGTGCCTATTGTTGTGATTGTATAAGAATTTCCTATTATAAAAGCACCGGCTGTTTTAATTGGATTCGTAGTTGAAATGTAATAAGTATATCCTGATCCTGGCGCAGGTGATGGTGCCGTCCAAGAAACTAAAGCACTGTTAAAAGAAATTAAAGCAGCTGGCGCTGTTAATGCGGTTGGCTTTTTACAAGTAGAATTCACTACTTCAATATCATCTAAATAAATTTCTCCATTATTAGCATCAGAATAACCGTGAAACCCAAAATAATAGGTACCAGTTGATGGTGCAGTAAAATTAACAACATTAGAGAAAGGTGATGTTTTAATAACCGGATGATTGTCTATTGGATTAATCATTGAAGCTACTGTTGGTGCTAAACCATACTTAACTTCCATTTTATTGGTAATAAATGTAAACTGTGAAGAACCTCCGTATACATAAGAGATTCTATATTCATTTCCACCTATTAAATTAACACCTGCTGTATAGAACCAAGCATTAGCTGGATTGGTTGGATGAAAATTATAAATTAAATGTTCGTCAAAATAACCTGCTCCTACAGGATTTGTAGTTACCCAATTATTTCCTGTACCTGCATTTTGTCTTGAAGTACATACGGGCAATGCAGGAACGGTATAACTACCCGAAAAAGGATCAAATCCTTCATAATAAGGAAAAACACCTGTACACAAAGTTGTAAAAGCAGTTGCTGCAACCCACGAACCGTAAGTTACACCACCACAATAAGAACGTACATAAACAGTATAAGAAGTATTACCAGCTAAAGTAAAAGGCACAGTACCTGTTGGGCCAAATGTAAATGGATTTCCCGGAGTAGCACCACTGGTAGCCAAACCTGTAGCACCACTTCCTGCAGCACCACTTGTACGGATTTCAAACTGATATCCATTACTTGGAGGTGTCGACGGTGGTGTAAAGTTTACTTGAGCCGAATTTTGTGTAATATTAGAAACCGTTACTGCCGAAGGACTCGGACATGGGTCTGGGGTCCAACGTATCGCTCTCGCACTACCGGCAGCAATCGCTCCAGGAGCTGTTTTTACTCTAACAACATCTGTATTAGCAACACCTAAAGGCAATAAAGTTGCTGGCCAATCTGCTGCAGTAACAGGCACATAAGCAAAATTTTTAAAATCAGTATTAACAGATCCTCTCAAACCAATCTGACCAGTCCCATTAGCTGAAGGATTAAATTGTTGATAATACATTTCAATCACATTTGTTCCTTCATAAAGCCATATCTGCATTGGCATATTTGTAGCATCTAATCCTGTATTTGCAGCGTTTCCGCGTCTAATTAACCATTCTATTTTTAAAATTCTATTAGGCGCTACATTAGCTCCTGTATTTAATAAAAAATAAGAAAGATTAATCGCTGTTGAAGGTGAAATTGTTTCTAAATCTCTACCATAAATAGAAATAGCTCCAGCATAACCTTCAGTAGAAGAAATTGGAGTCTCGTTTGTAAGAGAAGGTGCGGTAGCTCCAAAAGTTACAAACCCATTCATGGAAACATTTATATTAGTACCTGAAGCATAAGTTATACCATTAAAAGTAAAAGCAAATGGCAAAGCCACAGCAAAAACACCATTGTCTGCTGCAGTAGTTGTATTGGACAATGCTACTTTGTTAGCTCCTCCAGCTGGCGAAGGCAAGTTAGTATAAGCATTGGCAATAGCAACAACATTGTAAGAACTTATTTGCGCGTTTGAAGTGGCAAAATTCAATAAACCAACAAGCAACAGAAGTAAGAAAGAATTCTTTGTAGTGCTAAAAACCGGAATGTTTAATTTTTTTAGTAATGATAGCATCATAGCATTTATTATTTGGGTGAAATAGAATATACATTAATATAAGAGGTTAAAAATACATTATTTTTTTGTAAAATATCAATATTAACTTACTGTAAACCAAGAAATCGACTAAAAGCGATTTTAATCGATTAAAAACTTAAATTAGCAAAAATATATTCTTTCTCAGAGTAAGAATAGCTTTGCGAAATTCATAATTGTAAGTTTTTAGTATTTCAATTGAGCAAAAAATAGTTTTAAATAATTGACACATTACAGTTTAATAACCTAATAATAATGCACAACAATCGGTATTAGATATGTAAAAAAATAAGCGCTTGGTTTTTATAAAAAAACAAAACCTCCCTAAAAAAAAGAGAGGTTTATATTCTAACTAAACCTTATTATATATAAAAACTAACTTAAGCGATGGCACTTTCTTGGCTGATTACTTTTTTCATGAAAGTTCTGTAAAGAACTTTATTAGGCGTAACACCAGAAGAGATGATTTGTTTTTTTCTAGAAGATGTTGTTGAACCAACATTGGCAGTGTTGTCTTGAACAGTTTGAGTTTGTTTAGAACCCATAAACCAGTTCATAAAATCAGTATCTGAATCTAAAGCAACTGCTTGAGCAGGAACTATGCTAATTTCAATAACTGGAGTTACTTGAGGCGCAACAGTTTCATTTTTAGTTTGTCCGAACATACCAACACTTGACAACAAAAACAAAATAAACAAAAGAACTAAACCCTTTTTGTTTTCAGAAAGGAAGTTAGTTGCAGTATTTTGTGAATTAGTTTTCATATCAGTGGTGTTATTTTCTGATACAAATCTAGGTCAGCAATTAAGGGAAATAAAATATTTTCGATGAATAGCCCCAATACTCGTTTAAACAACTGTTGTGGGTTTTTAATCTGTTAAATTGGTAGTTCATCAGCAGTGATAGAGCATAACCTATTGATTAATTAGTATTTAAAACTAAAAAAAGCGTCTTGAATCAACAAAACGCTCTAGTCATAAAAGAAATTTTTATTTAATTGATGTATTTCTTATTGATTTTAATGGAATCACTTGTAGTTATTTCAATTAACAACACTTCATTGGTCGTGCCAAGATTAATTTGGGTAGTTGTAGCATTAATATCCTTTTTATCAAACAATAATCGGCCTCTTACATCAAATACTTTTACCTCATTCATAATGATAGTTCCAGCATTAATCTGCAAGTCTGCATTGGGTTTATATAACACAATAGCATCCGAATTGATTATACTTTGATTGGTATTCAAATAAGTTTCTCGGTAAACCAATACAAATCGATCGTTGAAAGTTCCTGCATTAGAACTAAAATTATATGAAGAGTTTTTAAGATTGTGATATAAATTCAATACCTTGTCTTTAAGATAAATCGTTTGATTGGCAAACAATCCGTCGTAATCAAATAAATTAATGGTAAAGTTTCCTGAGGCATTGGCATAAAAACCTAAAGGAACTTCATCTGAATCATCAAACGGTAAAGGACGACCTTGAATTGCAAAAGTAGTAGTGGCATCAATTATCGAATACAACGCAACCGGACTTCCGGTATTGAAATAAGCACCATCAAAACCTCTATCTACGCCAAGTGTAGCGTCAGCAGCATAACCAATTAATGTTTGCTTGTAAGCGCCTTGTTGATTGGATACCTCCAGCCAAACTCTATGTTTTTCGGGCTCTTGAGATACATGAGCGGTATTTAACCTGAAAAATTGATTGTTGTTTCCAACAATACGCATTGAATTTTTATAGGTTGCGATTCCGCTAGATAATCCTTTAATAAAAAAGGATTGACCTGCAGCGATTTTACCATTAGGCACATTAGTATTTGCGCCACCAGATGGCGCTGCACTTGTACCAGTTCCGCCTAAATAGTTATAAACAGCATAATCGTTAGGCGAATATTGATTTGCTGTGATTGCTGTATTGTGTGTCCACAAATAAATAGTTCCATCTACAATTCCAGTATTCGCTGGATCAGACAAAAACAAATCGGCACTTAAAGCACTTGGATACGGATTACCAATTAAATTTAAACTACTAGTAGACACAAGAATTGGAGTGGTAAAATTGCCATTATTAGGTACACCAATAAAGGAGGCATTAAATATTGCCGTAGTAACCGGATCAAAATTATTTGGCGCTCTTATTATATAACCTTTTCCTGCTAACATTGTATTACTTGGTGATTCTGAAGCCCAATTGGCTACAACTGGATCGAATCGCAAATACTTATCTGACAATGTTAAAGGAGAAAATGCCGAAAAAGTTTGACCACTTACAGGAGAAGACCAATAGGTAAAATCAAATTTTCGAACGGGCATTGTATTTCTTTTGTAAACTATAGTTCCAGAGTTAACCGTATTGTTTATTTGCACTAAACTTGCATTATTTTCAAATACTAATGAACCGCCAGAAACTACAACTTCATTATCTACAACTAGCGAGTGTCCGCTATTGAATGTAACTGTTCCAAGGTTTACCACAACTGAACAAGCATATAAATCAGAAGTAGAAGAATAACTTCCATTAAAAACGGCTCTTACTCCCGAAGTTGGAATTCCATTGCTCCACGATGTGCCATTCCATATTGTTATCGGATAAGAAACATAAACTACATTAGAATACAATTGGTTGCAAATACCACTTTTAATAACGGCTCTAAAATAGCGTATAGTAGGGAAAACACCCATTTGAGCAGCGGTTAATGTTGCTGTTGTGTTTGCAATCGGATTGACATTAATACTAAACGCAGCATCATCGGCATATTCCCACCGCACTATGGAACCAACATAACCAACAATCGATAAACTTGATGGTGTTGAAGCATTACAAATGGTTTGACTACTTGAAAGCACTCCAGTTGCCGTAGCCGGAGAAACGGTTATAGTTACCGAGTTAGTTCTGTTACAACTATTAGAAGCTGTTATTGTTGCCGTATAAGTGGTTGTAGCGGTTGGCTTTGCATACACAACGTTTAAAGGTGTTCCTGTTGTGTAAGGAATTGTAGCTGCAGCATTAGTGTACAAACCAGTTGGTGGTGCCCAAGTTAAGGCTACTGAAAGTGTTCCGTTAATTGTAAAATTATCAACTGCCCAACCGTAGGTCCAAGGTGCAGTATAATTAAATCGAATTTGTAGGTTTGGCATTCCTACATAAGCATTCAAATTGTAATTAAAATTTACAAAACTCAAAGGCGCGCCTTGATCACTAGTAAAAGATTGCAAAGTAGTCCATGAAGCACCACCATTAGTTGAAATTTGAAGTAAAAACGAATCTAAATTGGTAAATCTAAGGAAATGCCAAAAACTCAAATTGGCACTAGTATATCCTGCCAATGTAAAAAGAGGTGAAGTTAAAGTAGTTCTTGTAACCGATCCAGAACCTGCACTTTGAGAATCTGAATTGGCTAAGTAAAATTGTGAGGCATCATTGCTACTAAAAGTTACTGCATTCCAAAAAGCACTCGAATAAACATAACCACTCGGATGCAAGGTCCATTGAGAATCTAAAACATTTCCAACAGTTGAAGTATTAGCTACCGTCCAGTTATTGGTTGCCGCATTAAAATTTTCATTAATAACTACACTTGGCGCAGTTAAACTTGTACTTCCATTAAGCGCTTGAATCGAGTCGTAACAAATATTTGTACTCGTGGTGTTTATCGTAATTGGCGGTGGCGCTGCATTAACATTTACTCTAATTACAACTACATTACCACACAAACCACTACTTGCTTGATTGGCAACAAGAGTGTACGTTGTGGTAGTGGTTGGACTAAATACAAATCCTGTTGCAAAACTTCCTGATATATTAGTATTTGGCGACCAAGTAAAGGTACTATAAGATGCGTATCCATTTACAAAAATTGGATTAGTGCCATAATCTTCACAAATTGTTACATCGGTTGCGCTCAAAGACAAACTTGGAGGAATAGTAACCGAAGCCGTAACAGGTACTCTAGAAGAAAGACATTCGGTAGTAAATTTTAAATTGTAAAACCCTAAATAATAATCGCCACTTATATTATTTCCGGTTATAGTGGCTACAGAAGACGTGTACGGATAATTAGCACTAGTAACATTATTTCTGACACCAGATGTTGGTACTAAATCAAAGTACAAATTGTAATCGCCAGGAACAAAATTATAGTTTATGGTAATCTGTTGTGCAGTTGCACCTCCAGAAACTGATGTTGTAAAATTTATTGTGGTCAAAGTAACATTAGAACTATTTCTAACGGTGATTCTACCTGGCTGACCAGATGCTATAGGATAAATATCTAAGGTTTGAAGAATCGTTGGAGATGAAATAGTAACATTACTACTGGAATTGTAATTTTGAACACCCAGAACACCCATTTCCGATACCGGACTAACTTCTCCTACTTTAGCTATAGCTCCAAATGATTTTGCTTCAATGTAATAAGTTGTCGTTGATGATAAACTAGGAGTAATAAAACTAGTTCCTGTATTCAACAAAGTACCACCTGTTGCACTATCATACCATCTAATAAATGAACCCGAATTGGATGTTGCTGCCAATGATAATACACCAAACCCACAACGTGTTGCGGGTGTACTTGATAAAATAGTGGGTGTTGAACATTCGGTATTAAAAGACTCGGCTAATGTCCAAGAACTCTTATCAACGGCACTGCAATTAGATCGTACCCAAACATAATAATAGGTACTTGAACTCAATCCGGTCATAGCTTTGGTAAGTACACCGGCAGCAACAGATCCTGTTGGAGTTGTCGCAAGTGTTGGATTTACATTTGAAGTAGACAAATAATAGTCATATCCTAATGCTGGTGCAGGAATTGATGGCGTCCAATTAAGTGAAGCTGTTGTAGAAGTAATTGAGGTAATGTTTACACCACTTGGTTGTACACAAGTAGGCGATAAATCAACACTTATATCATCAACAACTATATATTCTTGATTGGCAATACTTGAACCTTGAAAACCAATATAATAAACGCCTGAAGAAACAGGTGTAAAATCAACAGTAGCTGTGGTATAAAAAGAATTATCTATACCTATTAAATCAATCAAAACATTACTCATTCCCGCAACAGATTGAGTACTACCATAAGACACTCTTAAGTTTTCAGAGGTGTTTGAAGTATTTCCTGTATTGTATTTAAACGTCAATCGATAAGAAACACCTCCAGTTAAATTTAATCCTGGAACAAAAAACCAGTCATTCATATCAACTGTAGAAGCATCAATTTGTATAGATTTAGATGCGGATGCAAAATTGACAGATTGGGTACTCCATTGCTTACTATCAGCATTAGTATTTAAAACACTATAACAACTCGGTACTGTACCAGTAGCTGTAGTATCAAAATTTTGTGTATAAGGAATCGTATAATAACCACATGTTGTAGTAACTGTTATTATCAAACTATTAATAATACAACCTGGCCCAATTGCTCTAACTCTATAATAATAGGTAGTTGCTGGCAATAATCCTGTTACAGCAAAAGTAGTTACTGTATTCGGAATTGATAAACCCGAATAGCCAGGTACCATTGCAGTAAAAGTGTTATTTGTTGAAACGTCAAGCACATAGTTTGTACTTCCAGCAACTGCAGACCAATTGGCATTAAATTGATTACCACCAATTAAAGTCGCTGCTCCTGCTGTAGTTGTAGGAAAACAAGTTGTTGCGGTACCAGTCAACACATTGGTAAGGTTATAAACAGGCCCACCAACACAAAGGTCATTATAAGGTACTATCCAAAAATAGTAAGTTTTACTAGTCGCTAATGATGTTGCCGGAAAAGTGGTAGTAGTTGATGTACTTAGCACTTTAAATCCGAAATAAGTATTTCCTGCTATATAATACGTCCTGTTTAAAAATTGTGCTGCGGTTGGCGCAACGTTTGTCAGACTCATAAGTACCAAATATCTTGAAGCCACTGGTGAAGGTGCTGTAAAACTATTTCCGTTTATCGAATTACTATTTATTCCTGCAGCACCTAAAATCAAACTTGTTGGAGGCGCCGGAACGGCACAAGGCAATCCGGGTGTGTAAGTAAACTGCAAATTCGGATTAGGATATGCTCCAGAATTAGTGTTTAATGTGGAGGTTAATAAACCCGCAATATTAGAACTCAACCACAAACTAGTACTACTCTGAATTCTACTGGCAATATTTCCTTGAGTTGCAACATTATCATAGCCTCTTAATCCGGCTTGAACCGTAACATTTGTAGCTGCCAGACCGCTAGGTGTACCATAAAAATATTGAATAACATTAGTAGATTCAAATAGCCTTATCTGAAAATTAAGAACTCCAGCTATAGTGGTAGCACCACTTTTTCTGTTAACATTTGACCATTGTACAATGAATGTTCTTGTGGGAGAAGTACCTTCTACTCCATAAACAATGTCACTTCCAGCAGAAATTAAATCGGCACCCATTGCACAGGCAACGCCTCCTGTTTGTCCCGGATTATATACGGTTGGATCGGCTATTGGTGTTGTTAGCGTTGCAGATGGTGCAGTGCTTCCAAAAGTAATAAAGCCATTTGGACTTATAAAACACTGTGTAAAAACAGTACTATCAAAATTAAAATTGAAGCCAATGGGCACTTGAACAGGTGCTTGATTATCCCAAGGCGCTGTAAATGCAGGAGTTGTAACACCAGCCATTGGAGCATAAGCAGTGCTTGATAGCGCTTGTGTAAAAGTATAGGAATTCACCTGAGAATAACTCTTATTTACTATTCCCAAAAGGAGAAATAAAATTAAAACAACAGGTTTTACTTTAATAATTTTTTTATATAACATCAATAGGATAATGACTTTTAACTAAAACAAATTGGGTTTGCACGAACAAATTGTGTAAATGATTGATTTGAAAAACATTAAACACACTTTAACTGACTAAAGTAATTTTTTTTTAACATAATCCTAATGCGCTTGGAGATTATTCGACAAGGCGTGTATTTCATCGATGAAATACACATCAATGGTATAGGAATTTTCTTTTTTGACAGTAATAGAAACGGTTTTTAATAGCTCCTTTAAATAACCAAAAAAGCCCTTTCAATATCTGAACATGCCCCAAAAAGTTAGACACTATTTGGGGCATTTTTTATGGAAAGAAAAGTAAAGTATGATTATGCATTTAAATTAGAATGTGTAGAATTGGTTTTAAAGAAACATTATTCAGATCGATATGTTGCAAAGTTGAAATCAGCATCAAGATCTAATATTCGTAAGTGGGTTAGTTTTTATAGGGCTTATGGTGAAATTGGTTTATTACCAAAAATAAATCAAAGTTATTCAGCCGAATTTAAGTTAAAAGTAGTCCAAATTATAGAAAAGGAATCTCTTTCATTGATGAAAGCTGGTATACGATTTAATATTCCTGATATTGCTATAATTTCAAAATGGAAAAAAGATTTTGCTAACTTTGGTATTGAAGGATTAAAATCAAAACCTAAAGGTAGACCAATTTCTATGAGTGATTATAAACGAAAAAAGCGTAAGTCAGACAAACCATTAACAAGAGAGGAAGAACTATTAAAAGAAAACGAAAGACTTCGTTGTGAGAATGCATTGTTAAAAAAGTTAGACGCCTTAATTCAAGCAAGGAGAAATCCAAAGCCATAATGGAATTAAGGCATGAGTTTGATTTAGAGGTACTTTTAAATCAAATAAATATGGCACGTAGTAGTTTTTATTATCATCAAAAACAATTTGATTTACCTGATAAATATATAGAAATTAAAGAGTTAATAAAAACCATTTACCATCAGCACAAAGGTCGCTATGGTTACAGAAGAATAACCGATGAACTCCAAAATAGAGCAATAATTATCAATCATAAAACCGTTTTTAGAATAATGAAATTATTAGGATTGAAAAGCATTATCAGAGTAAAAAAGTATAAGTCTTATAAAGGTGAGAATGGTAAAATAGCTCCAAATTTATTGGAGAGAAAATTTAAAGCAACAGCTCCAAATCAAAAATGGGCTACCGATATAACGGAATTTAATGTATCTGGAAACAAATTATATTTATCTCCAATTATAGACTTGTTTAATCAGGAAATTATTAGTTATGAACTTACAGAACGACCAGTGTTTAATCAAATTGTTTTGATGTTAAAAAAAGCATTTAGGAAAATACCAAACAGCACAAATTTAATGCTTCATTCTGATCAAGGTTGGCAATATCAAATGAAAAGATATCAGTACTTATTAAAAGAAAAAGGAATTATACAAAGTATGTCAAGAAAAGGAAATTGTTTAGACAATGCAATTATTGAAAATTTCTCTGGAACACTAAAATCTGAAATGTTTTACACACAAAAATTCAAATCAATAGAACAATTAAAACAAGAAATTGACAAGTATATTATCTATTACAACAACGAAAGAATCAAGTCAAATTTAAACAAAATGAGCCCGATAAAATATCGAGCTCATTATTATCAAAATTAATTATAAATTTGTCTAAACTTTTGGGTGCAGTCTAATCGAAAGGGCTTTTTAAATTTATAGACTTTTATTGTTATTAATTAATCACTTTTTTAAGACCAACCAAACCATCAGTAGTAGTTACTTGAACTAACAGTACTTGATTCGTGGTACCAGCATTGATTCTTGTTTCTGAAGCGTTGATTGCTTTTTTCTCGACCAACAATCTTCCTCTAATATCAAAGATTCGTACCGTTGCCATTGTTGCAACTCCAGTGTTGACCACAACATCATTTTGTTGGTGGTACACTACTATTGAATTGGTATCAAAACTGTGGTTG
>NZ_JAPQNT010000016.1 GCF_028867965.1 Flavobacterium sp. SUN046 | reverse complement strand
TTTTTAAAGTATTTTTTAACTAACTGAATCTGTGCTTTTTGGTAAGAAAAGTTTTTTCTGTTTTTACCACCCCACCCTTCGGGCACCTCTCCAAAGGAGGGGAAAACTTGTCAAGGAAATTTTAGTTTAACGTGGATTATGTGTCTTTTTAATACAAAATGTGATTTGGAATTTTATTTTAGTAACCTTTTGCCTGTTCTCTAGCCCCGATTGGAAGGAAAAACCTTCGCCTTTTTGCGAAGTTTTGGAAGGAAAGCGGGTAAAGGGATCACTGAAATGCCGGAGCGATTCGCTGCTAACCTTTCTTTTTACTTAATTCTTTAGCTAATTTTTCCCAATGTTCATTCAATTCATCGATGTCTACTGGATTTGAAGATTTTTGTTCTACTAATCGTCCATTGGTAAATGCTCTATATAATATAGTCTCAATTAAAAAATCTTCATTGTTTTCAAATGGACGATAAGTTTCTTTTAAATTAATGTCGAATAACCTTGCAGTATTGTTTGACCAAAAGGCTTTCCATCCGCTTTTATAGTCTTTGATTAAATCATAAGTTGAAATACCTGTTTGACGGTGGATTAGTTTTACTAAAATTTGTCCTTGTTTTCGGGATAATTTTTTGAGGTTGTCTTTAAATTCATTTTCTAGATAATCTTCTACTATCTTGAAATATTTCTTTTTTTCTTTATTTGAATTTAGTTTATCCATCGTTTTGTTCATCATGGACAATCTATCTGCTGCTGTTTTAGCAAAAGGATAAACTTTATAAACTCGGTTTTGAAGTAATTGAAATTGTTTTAATTCTTCAGTATTCAGTTTTACTTTAGATATTAACACTTCATCTAATAATATAGTATCCATTTTTACTGTATCAATTTCTTTTATCGCAATATCCTTTTCTTGTAAATCTTTAGCAACTTGAGCAAAAGATCCCGTTAAGACAAATAAAAAAAGTATTAAAAGAGAATTCTTGTGCATTGTAATTAATTTTAGTGTAAAAATATAGAATATACTTAACAAGTGTAATGCCAAATTTATATTTTAGCAAAAAAATATTTTATGGCAACAAAATCTATACTCACAAAATCATCAATTACCTTTTTAGAAAAATATTTAAATAATCCTTCTCCGACTGGATATGAATCTGGCGGACAAAAAATTTGGATGAATTATTTAAAACCTTATGTTGATACTTTTATAACGGATACGTATGGAACTGCAGTTGGTGTTATTAATCCTGACGCAAAATTTAGAGTTGTAATTGAAGGGCATTCGGATGAAATTTCTTGGTATGTAAACTACATCACTGATAATGGACTAATATATGTAATACGAAATGGTGGTTCTGATCATCAAATTGCACCTTCAAAACGGGTTAACATTCATACTAAAAACGGAATTGTAAAAGGAGTTTTTGGTTGGCCTGCTATTCATACGAGAAATCGTGGAAAAGAAGAAGCTGCAACAATTCATAACATATTTATAGATTGTGGTTGTTCTACTAAAGAAGAAGTTGAAAAATTGGGAGTTCATGTTGGTTGCGTAATTACTTATCCAGATGAGTTCATCATATTAAACGAAAATAAATTCGTTTGTAGAGCAATTGATAACCGAATGGGTGGCTTTATGATAGCAGAAGTGGCTCGTTTATTAAAAGAAAACAAAAAGACATTACCTTTTGGACTTTACATTGTGAATTCTGTTCAAGAAGAAATTGGACTTCGTGGCGCCGAAATGATTACACAAACTATCAAACCAAACGTAGCTATTGTAACCGATGTGTGTCACGATACAACAACGCCTATGATTGATAAAAAGATTGAAGGCGATTTGCAAATGGGTAAAGGTCCAGTTATTGCTTATGCACCAGCTACTCAAAATATCCTCCGTGAATTGATTGTTACTACTGCCGAAGAAAAGAAAATTCCATTTCAACGACATGCAACTTCTCGCGTTACTGGTACTGATACTGATGCTTTTGCTTACAGTAACGGTGGTGTTGCATCGGCATTGATTTCACTTTCGTTACGTTACATGCACACAACCGTTGAAATGGTTCATAGAGATGATGTTGAAAATGTGATTAAGTTAATTTATGAAAGTTTGCTGAAAATTGAAGACAATCATGATTTTTCTTATTTTAAATAAAATTTATTTCTAAATGAAAAAAGTCTCAAAACTTAATTGCTTTGAGACTTTTTTATTTTTCTAATGTTTTAAATACTCCAAAACATTTTTTTCAATACGTTCGTCAATGTTTGAAATATCTGCTTTTGTGAATTTTTCTCCCAAGATATTTTCAAACAATTCAATATATCTTTCTGAAACTGATTCAATATATTCATCAGTCATATTTGGAATTTCTTGACCTTCTTTTCCTTGAAATCCGTTTTCTATTAACCAGCGACGCACAAATTCTTTAGACAATTGTTTTTGTTCTTCATTATTATTTTGACGTTCTTGATAACCTTCGGAATAAAAATAACGTGAAGAATCTGGTGTGTGAATTTCGTCAATTAGAACGATTACTCCATCTTTAGTTTTACCGAATTCGTATTTTGTGTCAACCAAAATCAATCCGCGAGAAGCAGCAATTTCAGTACCGCGTTGGTATAAATTTCTTGTATATTTTTCTAAAATTAAATAATCTTCTTCTGTAACAATTCCGTTTAATAAAATAGCTTCACGAGAAATATCTTCATCATGCGAACCATTATCAGCTTTGGTTGTTGGCGTAATAATTGGCGTTGGAAATTTATCATTTTCTTTCAAACCATCAACCATTGTAACACCACAAATAGTTCTTTTTCCTAGTGCATATTCGCGTGCAGCGTGACCAGAAAGATAACCGCGAATTACCATTTCTACTTTAAAAGGTTCACATAAATGTCCGATTGCTACGTTTGGATCTGGAGTTGCAATTAACCAATTCGGAACAATATCCGAAGTCAATTCCATAAATTTTGTTGCAATTTGATTTAAAATTTGACCTTTGTATGGAATTCCTTTTGGCAAAACCACATCAAAAGCAGAAAGTCTATCGGTAGCAATCATAACTAAAAGTTCGTCATTAATGTTGTAAACTTCTCTAACTTTACCGTGATAAACTGATTTTTGATTGGGAAAATTGAAATTTGTTGTAGTTATTGTATTCATTATAATTGTGTTGTTGTGTTTGGCAAAAATAGTTTGTTTTCAACACAAATACAATTATTTATTTACTTAAAACATATCTACGAATAAGTCGGTCAAATAATCTATAACCTAAAAATTTTCGGAGGTATTTCATTAAATTAGCATCAAAACCTATCGAATATTTTTTAAATCCTTTCGTTGGATTTTCTGCTATTTTAAATAATTTCTCTAGAATTGAAGTAGATAAATCATAATTATCACACGTTTTTCTGCTCATAATTCCGTCAATACTTTGCATCATATTGTTATAGGATTCGATAGTAGATTTTTCGCATTTAGAAATATTTTTTTGAAAATTAGAAGGAATATTTCCGAATTGAACCGTTGCCACACTTATATTAAAATCTGATAATTCGTAAGCCATACATTCTGAAAAACTTTCAACTGCTTGCTTTGTTGGGTGATAAAAACTTCCTAAAGGCAAATTAACCAAACCAGCAATTGAGGTAATATTGATAAACTGACCATTTTGTTGCTGACGAAAATGCGGAATAAATGCGCGACAAACTTTTACAACTCCAAGCCAATTTACATTTGTAATACAATCTATTTTTTCATCTTCAGACAATTCTACAAAGCTTCGGTAACCCACTCCAGCATTATTTATAATGACATCAATTGATTTGTAATCTTTTAGAATTGAAATTGTAGCCTTTTCAATACTTTCAGATGATGTAACATTTAGTTCGTAACATTTGATGTTTGGAATATCTTTAAAAACAGTTGCTTCGTTGATGCAAATCATTGTAGCAATAACATTCCAGTTATTTTTGGAAAAATAAAGTGTAATTTCTTTTCCTAATCCGCCAGAAGCACCTGTAATGAGTATTGTTTTGATTTTGGTTGTTTGCGTTTTAATAAAGTTATTTCAGCAAATATAAAAGAATGTTATAGATATGCAAGTTTTAAGAAAAATATGAATGAGACCAAAAAAAGTTTGAGTAAATGATTTCTACTCAAACTTTAATTTAAAAAAATTATAAATTTAATACTTGCACTAAAAATGACTTTATGATAGTACTCCAAAAAAGTCTTCGACAAGCTCAGACAGACATTCGAATTCTAATTGACATTAGTTATTATTCAAAAATTTAATTTTAGATATTTTTTTAATAATGTATTAATTTAATCGTTATTCTCAATCTGTTTATAAGCATCAATAACTTTTTTAACCAATCTATGTCTTACAATATCTTTATCATCCAAATATATAATTCCGATTCCGTCAATATCTTTCAAAACCAAAATAGCTTCTTTCAATCCAGAAATAGTTCGTCTTGGTAAATCGACTTGTCCTGGATCACCAGTAATGATGAATTTTGCGTTTTTTCCCATACGAGTTAAGAACATTTTCATTTGAGAATGCGTTGTATTTTGAGCTTCATCGAGAATTACAAAGGCATTATCCAAAGTTCGACCACGCATAAATGCTAAAGGTGCAATTTGAATAATTCCCTTTAAAATATAATCATCCAGCGTTTGCGGCGGCAACATATCACGTAAAGCATCATATAATGGTTGCATGTATGGATCTAACTTTTCTTTCATATCACCTGGAAGAAATCCTAAATTTTCTCCTGCTTCAACGGCTGGTCTTGTTAGAACAATTCGCTTGACTTGTTTTTCTTTCAATGCTTTCACAGCCAATGCTACACCAGTATAAGTTTTACCTGTACCAGCTGGACCAACTGCAAAAACCATATCATTTTTAAAGACTGATTCAACCAATTTTTGTTGGTTAGGCGTCATTGCCTTAATCAGTTTTCCTCCAATACCGTGAACCAAGATTTTGTCATGATCAGGCATGCGTTGTTCTTCTTGAGAATTACTGTGAATTACTCGTTCAATAACATTATCATCTATATTATTGTATCGAGTAAAATGAAGCATTAACCGATTGAATCGATTTTCAAACTCATCTAGTTCTGCTTTTTCGCCAAATGCCTTTAGTGTTGTGCCACGAGCAACAATTTTTAACTTAGGATAGTACTTTTTAATCGTTTCAAGATGAGCATCTTGTGCACCCCAAAATTCTTTCGGAGCGATGTCGTGTAATTCAATGATACGTTCGTTCAAATGGATGAGTTTTTTAATTAAATATTTTACTAATAATTAGTAGCTTTGCAATCATTTCAAATTTAAGAAATACAGCAATACGTTTTCAATTTAGTTATAAACAATTTTATGTCAATAATTACCCTTACTACCGATTACGGATTAAAAGACCACTTTGTTGGCTCTTTAAAAGGGAAAATTCTATCGCAATATGATGAGGCTAAAATTGTAGATATATCACATAATGTTGACCAATTTAATTGCAGTGAAGCCAGTTACATAATTGGTTCTGCGTACAATAGTTTCCCAAAAGGTTCAGTACATATAATAGGTGTTGCTATTGAATTGACCAATGACAACCAACATATTGCAATAGAATGGAATGATCATTTTTTTATTGCTGCCGATAATGGAATTTTGAGTATGTTGATTCAAAAAATCAAACCTCAAAAAATTGTAGCCATCAATATTCACGATAGATTATTAGATGAAGCTTCTGATATGGATGTTTTTGTAACCGTAGCAGTACATTTGGCAAAAGGTGGTTCGCTGAATGTTATTGGTAAAGAAATTAAAGAAATTAAGGAAATAAATGAATTACAACCTGTTATTGATGTTAATTCGATGAAAGGTTATGTAGTTTACATCGATCATTTTGGAAATGCAGTAACTAATATTTCTAAAAAATTATTTTTAGATGTTGCTAAAGGCAGACCTTATGAAGTGAATTTCAAAAACAAACGTGTGAAAAGTATTTATGCTAAATATTCTGATATTGAGGCGACTGAAATAAAATCATCGGATAGTATTATGGGAAAATCGTTAGCTATTTTTAATGAAGCTGACTTTTTAGAAATTGGAATTTACAAAAGTAATCCAATGATTGGCTCAGCATCATCGTTGTTAGGATTGAAATATAGAGATTTTGTGATGATAAATTTTAGATAAGTAAATGATAAAAAGATTTATTTTTTATGTCGTTTTATTTAGTGTATTAGAAATTTTAATATACATATTTTTTATTTATATTTTTACTAAAATAGCGATAAAATTTTACACTCCAAAATCTTGTGGATTAAGTGATGGATTGACAGTTGTATACTCTATATATGTATTTAGCATAATTGTCTTTATAAAAAATTTATATCTGGAATTCATCAAAATAAATAAATTAGCAGCTTATATATTCTCAGGATTACTATTTGTTTTATTAATTCAAGATTTCAGAACAATTCCGTTATTAAGTTTATTATTAATAATTTGTTCAATAACAACATTTGCTTTTAAGTATTTAATTTTTGAATTGCAAAACTTTAAAAAATAGTTATGTTTGTACGAATAGTAAAATTATCTTTTCATGAAGGAAATATTCCAGCATTTTTGGAAAATTTTGAACAAATGAAAACCCACATACGAAACGCGCCAGGAAATCGTTTTCTTGAATTGTATCAAGACAAAAACAATAAAAATATTTTCTTCACCTATAGTTATTGGGAAACCGAAAATGATTTAGAAAATTACAGAAAATCAGCATTATTTGATGAAGTTTGGACGTTTACTAAGAAATTATTTAATGATAAACCAGAAGCTTGGAGTGTAGACAAATTAGTTTCTTTAGAATAAGAAAAAGAAAATAGAATAAAGAGAATAGAAAAAACTTAGTGACTTAGCGCCTTAGTGGCAAAATAATAAATCGCCTTAGTGGCTTAAAAAACATGAAATCAATATTATTAAGAGAAATAAAATCCTTTTTTGGTTCGCCAATTGGATATTTAGTAATTGCAATTTTTCTTTTACTCAACGGATTATTTCTGTGGGTTTTTGAAGGCGATTACAACATTTTAAACAGCGGTTTTGCCGATTTGAGTCCGTTTTTTACCATTTCACCTTGGATTTTAATCTTCTTAATTCCAGCAGTAACCATGCGAAGTTTTTCAGATGAAAAAAAACAAGGAACAATAGAATTATTGATGACCAAACCATTAAGCATTTGGCAAATTGTAAATGGTAAATTTCTTGGTGCATTTTTACTAATTGTAATTGCCATAATTCCAACATTCATCTACGTTTATGTTATTTCTAGCTTGGGAATGCCCGAAGGAAATATCGATATGGGAAGTACAATGGGTTCGTATTTTGGTTTACTATTTTTAATTGCAGGTTATACTTCAATTGGAATCTTCACATCTACACTATCTGAAAATCAAATTGTTGCATTCATTCTTTCGGTATTTATGTGTTTTTTATTTTACTTTGGATTTGAAGGAATTTCGACTTTTGTAAAAGGATTTGAAGATATAATCGCCTTCTTCGGAATGGACTACCATTTTAAAAGTATGAGTCGCGGCGTGATTGACACACGTGATGTTATGTATTTTTCAAGCATTACAATTTTGTTTTTATCATTGACTGTTTATAAATTAAAATCATTGAAATCGTAATGGAAAATAAGAAAACCAACTTAAAAAATCTGCTTACAATTGCTGGAATTTTAGTGATTTTAAACTTTGCAGGCTATTTCTTTTTCAAACGTTTCGATTTAACTGCTGATAAACGTTACACACTATCCGAGACATCGTTAAACATAATTAAAGAAATCAAAGAACCTTTATATGTTGATGTTTTTCTAGAAGGAAACTTTCCAGGAGAATTCAAGAAATTACAAACAGAAACGCAACAACTATTAGAAGAATTCAAAGCATACAATTCGAATATTATTTTTCAATTTGTAAATCCTTTAGAGAAAGAAGAAGATCGCGAGAAAATTATGCAGCAATTTTACGATAGAGGTTTGACGCCTTTAAACGTAACGATGAATGAAAAAGGCAAACAAACACAAGAAGTTGTTTTTCCGTGGGCTGTTGTAACTTATGGAAATAAAAGCGCGAAAGTTCCTTTATTGAAAAATATGATGGGAGCTTCAACTGCTGAAAAAGTAGTGAGTTCGGTACAACATTTAGAATATGCTTTTGCAAATGGTTTCAATACAGTTTCCAAAAAACGTGAGAAAAAAGTCGCTATTATCAAAGGAAATGGTGAATTACAAGATGTTCAAATTGCCGATTTTTTAAAGTCAGTACGTGAGAATTATTATATCGGACCGTTTACTTTGGATTCGGTTGCAAAAGATCCAAATAATACGTTAATAGCACTTAAAAAATACGATTTAGCAATTATTGCAAAACCTACTGAAGCTTTTACAGATGAAGAAAAAGAAGTTTTAGATCAATTCATTATTAACGGCGGAAAAACACTTTGGTTGGTTGATCAAGTCAATATGGAAATGGATAGTTTGATGTCAACAGGAGAAAATTTAGCGTATCCAAGAGATTTGAATTTGAATGACATGTTCTTCAAATATGGCATCCGAATTAAACCTGATTTAATTAAGGATTTTCAAGCGTCACCAATTTCTTTAGCCACTGGCCAACAAGGAAGTGCAACTCAATATACTCAGTTTCCGTGGTTGTTTGCACCAGCAGTTTATTCAGAATCGGTTCATCCAATTGTGAGTAATTTAGATGCCTTAAAATTTGATTTTACCAATCCGATCGAAGTATTAAAAAATGATATTAAAAAAACCGTTTTATTAAAATCATCAAAATATTCAAAATCAGTCGGCACACCTGTTCAAGTTAATTTGAATATGGTTTCCGAAAAACCTGATTTAAAAGAATTTGAAAACAAAGGAAATCTTCCAGTAGCGGTTTTAATGGAAGGAAAATTTCATTCGGTGTATCAAAATCGTGTGTTGCCTTTTAAAGAAACTGGCTTCGCTCCTATTGGAAAAGAAAATAAAATGATTGTGATTTCAGATGGCGATGTTATCAAAAATCAATTGGATAAAAACTTTCAACCACTCGAATTAGGATTTGATAAATGGACCAATAATCTTTATGCAAATAAAGAATTCATGATGAATTGTGTGAATTATTTACTAGACGACAACGGACTTATTAACATTAGAAGTAAAGAAGTTGACTTGCCAATTTTGGATTCTGCTAAAGTGCAAGAAAATTATACTTTTTCACAAATCATAACTGTCGGAGTTCCAATTGTAATTTTGTTGGTGTTCGGATTGGTGTTCACTTTCCTAAGAAAAAGAAAATATAGTAAGTAATGTTAATAAAAATCTTTTTGAATTCTATTTCTTTAAGATATATTTGTAAAAAATAAAGTAAAAGATGAAGTTTATTGTATCAAGCTCGTATTTATTAAAACAACTACAAGTTTTAGGTAGCGTTATCAACAGTAGCAATACCTTACCAATTTTAGATAACTTTTTATTTGAATTAGATAAAAAAGCGTTGACCGTTTCTTCTTCTGACTTAGAAACGACTATGTCGGCTACATTAGAAATTGAATCTACCGATAAAGGAAGCGTTGCTGTTCCTGCAAAATTGTTATTAGATATTCTAAAAACTTTCCCAGAACAACCGTTAACGTTCACTGTTGAAGAAAATAGTACTATCGAAATTAGTTCAAATTCTGGAAAATATGCCATTGCTTACGCTCCAGGCGAAGAATTTCCAAAGTCAGTTTCTTTAGAAGATCCATCTACAACATTAGTTCCTGCCGAAGTTTTGGCAACTGCAATTAGCAAGACAATCTTTGCTGCTGGAAACGACGATTTACGTCCAGTTATGTCTGGTGTATTCTTTCAATTTTCTCCAGAAGGTTTGATTTTTGTGGCAACTGATGCTCACAAATTAGTAAAATATGCTCGTACTGATGTAAAAGCATCGCAAGTAGCCGATTTTATTATGCCTAAAAAACCTTTAAATATCTTGAAAAGTATTTTAGGTGCTTCGGATGCTGAAGTTAAAATTGATTATAATGATGCGAATGCTACTTTTTCTTTCGAAAATTACATTTTAACTTGTAGATTAATTGATGGAAAATATCCTAATTATGAAGCAGTTATTCCAAAAGAAAATCCAAACAAATTATTAATCGATAGAACACAATTCTTTAGTTCTGTTCGTCGTGTTGCGATTTTCTCAAATAAAACTACACATCAAATTCGTTTAAAAATTGCTGGTGCTGAGTTGAATATTTCTGCCGAAGATATTGATTATTCAAACAAAGCAGAAGAAAGATTGACCTGTGATTATCAAGGCGATGATATGCAAATTGGCTTCAACTCACGATTTTTATTAGAAATGTTGAGCAACTTGCAATCAGATGAAATTCAATTGGAAATGTCAATGCCAAACCGTGCTGGAATTCTAACTCCAGTTGATGGTTTAGACGAAGGTGAAACTGTTACAATGCTTGTTATGCCAGTTATGCTTAACAACTAAAAATAAATTAACTAACCCAACCAACGAAAACCGTTCTGATTTATTTTAGAACGGTTTTTTAATTTGAACTAAAAAGAGTTAACTCAGATTGTACTAATTTTCACGGATGATATATAGTTTATAATAAATTCGTAAAATTATGATGATTTAATTTGTGTGAATTGGTGAAATTCGTGTAAAAATAATATCTAATCAAATTACACCAATCTTTTTCATTAAAAAAGTAGCACTTTTATTTTTACAAATTCCATCACGAAGTTTGTAATCAAAATGCAAGTCATCATTTACTATTTCAACTTCAAAACACTTGTTTGTTAACTGATTTGGGAATTCATTTGTAGTCAAACAAACTTCAATATCATGCGTTGCAATTGCTCCAATAGCCGATTTTGAAATCATTTTTTTGACAACTTCAATGGTTCCGTTGCGTTTATCATCGGAATTCGTTCCTCTTAAAATTTCATCTAATAATACAAAAGCACGATTGCCTTCTAAATTATCCATAATTAATTTCAAACGTTTGATTTCTGCAAAAAAATAGGATTCACTATCCGATAATGAATCTGATAATCGCATAGAAACCAATATTGGTAGTGGATGAACATTGGCTTTGCTGGCACAAACTGGCGCACCAATTCCAGTTAAAACCATATTAATTCCTAAACTTCTCAAAAAAGTACTTTTTCCAGACATATTGGAACCAGTCAAAATCATGAACGATTGCGGTTGAAACGAAACATCATTTCCGATACGCGTTTTAGAATTTAAAAGCGGATGACTTAAATCTGAAAACGAAATTTCATAATTAGCATTGATTTCCGGAAATGCAAAATCGGAATTATTATAAGAGAAATTCGCCAAACTATTCAGCATTTCATACTCTCCAATTACTCCCAACCAATCTTTTAATGAAGCAGCATTTTCTTTTTTCCAATTCAAAAGTGATTTTAAAGTGTGTGCATGAAAAAGAAATAAACCATTAAAAACAAGTGAAACTACTAAATTATTTATCGTGTCCATTTTGGAAAATAATTCGGATAATTTCTTTAATTCAGCACTTGCGTTTTGATTTTTGGATGCTAATTTTTGTTTTAAATTATTTAATTTTTCTGATTCAAATGCTTCGTTTTCTATACTTTGAATTAATAATCCGTATTGTTTTACGATTGCATCAATTTCTGTAGTGTGGTTAATTTCAAATTTTATTCTTTTGTAAAACCGTCCAATAATTCCCAAATTAATAGCAAATAAATAACCAATTGCTTTAAGAAAAACATCGTTTGAAGTTACTAAATATGCTACAAATGAAATGGTTATCGCAATTGGAGTTACAAATGACAAAATGGTATCATTTAATGTAAATTCTTCGCTTTTGGAAGTACTCCAATTAATTATCTTTTGATAAACCAATTTAGAATCTTTACCAACTTTAGCAATCGCACTGAAATTTTGACGCCAATCAATTTTATGAGATAACTCTTTTACACCTTCTTGATTTTTTAGAATTTCATCGTTTGAAAGCGATTTCATTAAGCGGCTTACAAGAGTAATTTTTCCAATGAAAGTATTCGTTCGATTCAGATTTTGAAATAACGAATGATTGCTAAAAATATCCAAATCATAACAATAAGGATGCGAAAAATCATTGAATTCTATTCCATTTTCAAAAGGCAATTTGTTAGCACTCAAATAAGCAATTTCATCCGTATTGATTGCTATTAAGGCTTCTTTCAACTTTCTTTGATTGTTAATTTTATCATGCTTTTTCATCAAAAAGACAAAAACTACAATTAAAACAAAAAACGTTGTTAAGTATAATGAATCATAAGTTTTTAGAAAATAATAACCTGATATAATAATTAAAATTCCGCAAACAAGCCGAATCGTACTCAATAAATTGTATTTTTTCTTTAGTTCGTTAAGTTCTTGTTCGAATTGTATTTTTCTGTCGTTATAAATTTCCATTACCAAAGGTTTGCAACAAATATAAGTTATAAAGACAAAAACGAGCGTTTGATTTTCAAAGTTTTATTTACTTTTGCACAATGATAAATCAAGAAACTATTGTTGCACTGGCTACACCATCTGGTGCTGGTGCGGTAGCAATTATTAGAATGTCTGGAAAAGAATCGATTACGATTGCAAAAGAAGTTTTTCAATCGGTTTCGGGAAAAGATATTACTAAGCAAAAAACGCATACGATCCACTTAGGAACCATTGTTGATGGCGCAAAAGTGTATGATCAAGTTTTGGTTTCTATTTTCAAAAATCCAAATTCGTATACTGGTGAAGATGTGATTGAAATTTCGTGTCACGGTTCGACTTTTATTCAGCAACAAATTATTCAATTATTACTTCGAAAAGGTTGCAGAATGGCTCAAGCTGGTGAATTTACGCTTCGTGCATTTCTTAACGGAAAATTAGATTTATCACAAGCAGAAGCAGTTGCCGACTTAATTTCGAGTGATAATGAAGCTTCACATCAAATTGCTATGCAGCAAATGCGTGGCGGATTTAGTAGTGAAATTTCAAAATTGCGTGAAGAATTATTGAATTTTGCTTCACTTATCGAATTAGAATTAGACTTTGCCGAAGAAGATGTAGAATTTGCAGATAGAACACAATTTCATGATTTATTGAACCGAATTGAATTTGTTTTAAAACGATTAATCGATTCGTTTGCAGTTGGAAATGTGATTAAAAACGGAATTCCAGTGGCGATTGTTGGTGAACCAAATGTTGGAAAATCAACCTTATTAAATGCTTTATTGAATGAAGAACGCGCTATAGTTTCGGATATTGCAGGAACAACTCGTGATACTATTGAAGACGAATTGGTAATTGACGGAATGGGTTTTAGATTTATAGATACCGCCGGAATTAGAGAAACCAAAGACGTTGTTGAAAGTATAGGAATCAAAAAAACATTTGAAAAAATCGAACAAGCGCAAGTGGTTTTGTATTTGTTTGAAAGTTTAAAGTTTAAAGTTTCAAGTTCTGAATACCTAACTGAAATTGAAAAAGTAAGAAACAAATATCCTTTAAAACCGCTTATTGTAGTTATTAATAAAATCGATTTACTTTCAATAATTGAAATTGAAACGATACGAAAACAACTTGAAACTTTAAACCTGAAACTTCAGACTATTTCAGCAAAAAACAATATCGGAATCGACGATTTAAAAAATCAATTGTTATCGTTTGTAAATACTGGCGCACTAAGAAATAACGAAACTATTGTAACCAATACGAGACATTATGATTCGTTATTAAAAGCATTAGAAGAAATTCAAAAAGTAAAATTTGGATTGCAATCTAATATTCCATCCGATTTAATGGCGATTGACATCCGTCAAGCATTATATTATTTTGGCGAAATTACTGGTGAAGTTACTAATGATGAGTTACTTGGAAATATTTTTGCTAACTTTTGTATCGGCAAATAATTAGCACAAAACATCACTTAAAAAAACATAAAAACACAAACTAATCCCTTATTTAACAAGGGATTTTTTGTTTTTACAGAAAATTTAGTTTTGTTAAATTTTGTAATTTTTTGGAGTTTTTTGTACCTATTTTGTACCTCATTTTAAAATTTTACTACTTTTGATATTATTAGGCGAAATTATGTCCCTTATTTACCCTTATTTCTACTAACTTCTATTTATATAATTTTAATACCACTTATTATGAGTTCAAATATTTCTGTTAAAAGAACATGTAGTTTCTGCAATAAATTGTTTGAAGCGAAAACAACGAGAACTAGATATTGTTCACACATTTGTAATCAAAAAGATTATAAGAAAAATTTAAAATTAGATAAAATTGAAAAGAGTAATGTTGAAACTAAAAACAATCAAATTGGCTCAATAATTGATATCAATTCAAAAGATTTTTTAAGAGTTAAAGAAGTTGCCGTTCTATTAAATATGTCTTCAAAGACAATTTACAGATTAATTGAACAAAAAGAGATTAATGCAATAAACTTCTCAACAAGAAAAACTCTCGTTAGAAGGAAAGATATTGAAACCTATTTTGATGACAATTTGAACATGATCGATCGTGATAATGTTTATTTGCAAAGCGAAATTAATTGGACTAATTCATACACCATAAATGAAGCAATTGAAAAATTTAATATTTCTAATGGAGCGTTGTATAATCTTATTAAGCGATTTAACATTCCTAAGAAAAAAGTTGGAAAGTATACGTTAGTTAAAAAGGATGATTTAAATATAATATTTCAATAAATATTTATGAGTAATATTACACTTAGAAAAAAAATTCTCAATACAGGAAAAGTAAGTCTTTACCTTGACTTTTATCCCCCAATTACAAATCCCAAAACAGGAAAAGAAACTAGAAGAGAGTTTTTAAAATTATACTTATATGAAAATCCAAAAACTGCCGAAGAAAAAAGAATCTATAATGAAACTTTAGATTTAGCCAAAGTAATTAAATCAAAAAGAGATGTACAGTTTAAAAATAAGGAATATGGATTTAAAGACAATATAAAATTAAGTGTAAATTTTATAGTATTTTTTAAAAGTGTAGTTGACGAATATTACGACAAAGGAAGTAAATCTAACTATGGTACGTGGAAAGCATCTTTAAATCATTTTGAAAATTTTTGTGGAGGTTCTATATTGTCAAATAATTTAACCATTGATTATGTAAATAAATTTAGAAATTACTTGCTTCAAGCTGAAAGTACAAGAAATTCAAAAACAAAAAAACTACTTAAAAAGAATACATCCGCCACTTATTTTAAAAACTTTATATACGTGCTAAATCTTGCATATAAACAAAATTTGCTTGAGAAAAATTTAGCAAAAGATGTTGAATACATAAAACAAGAAGAAACAAACAGAGAATATTTAACCGAAGAAGAACTTACGTTACTCTGGAATACTACAATAAAAAATGAAAAAGTAAAATATATGGCTATTTTTTCAGCTTTAAGTGGTTTAAGATTTGTAGATATTAATCATTTGAACTGGAGCGTTATATTTCATGATAAACATCAAAATCATTATATATCATTAAGAGAAGAAAAAACAAAATCGATAAAAAACCACCCTATCTCAGCAACAGCATTTAATATTTTAAAAGCTCAAAACACAAGTGAAGGATTAGTTTTTGGTAAAATTAAATATACCGAAATTACACGACCATTGAAGGATTGGATTAAACTTTCTGGAATTAAGAAAAAAATATCATTTCATAATTTTAGACATTCATTCGCAACTTTGTTACTAGCAAATGGAACAGATATATATACTGTTTCTAAAATGTTAGGACATAAAAATGTTTCTACTACTCAGATTTATACTAAAGTTATGGATAAAAATAAAATTGAAGCTGCTAATCGAATAAAATTACAATTAGATGGATTATAATTACATTATAGAAAAAGTAAATAAAAAAACTGAATTTTTTATAATTAAAAAATTTAAAGAATTCAAAGCTGAAGGCAGAACATTTAACTATTCTGTGGATAAAATAAGAATTTTCATTTCAGATCGCAATCATAATGGAATTATAGGTAAGAATATTAGCCTATTTGAAAGCTGCCATAGATTTTACAATCAACATAATTCAAACTTTGTAAAAGACACGCCTATATCTAAAACAATTGACAATGAAGTCAAAGAAGAATTTATAAAAGTTACAGAGAAAAAGAAACCATTAGATAAAAATTATAAAGAAGTAGATAATTATAATTTTAATTATTTTATAAATGACTTAATTAAATATGATTTGCTAAGAAAAGTTGAGTCAAGGCTCAGTAACAATTCAGAGTTATATAAACTTTATTTTGAAAGCAATAATTACACTGATTTTACTTTAGAAAAATTCGAAGGTCATGTAATAAATAGTGAATTATACCAAAAACTTTATTCTAAATTCTATCCTAAAAAACCTGTTCCATGCGCCGAAGCACAAACCGATGATTTCGGCAACATTAATTATAAAGTTATAGAGAATAACCAAGAATTAGATATTAGCTCAAATAAAAAAATATTAAATCATAAAATTAAAAAACAAACATTTGAACTCGATGAGCAATTATTAATTTTGAATATTTGTTTGGAAGATAAAAATTCAATTCCGTTAACAGAAAAAAGTAAATTAATTATTTTAATTGGTGAAATAATAGAAGATAATATATTTGAAACTAAATCATCAAATAGTCTAACCTATGCTAAAATATCAAAGGGAATTTTTCGCAAAGGAAGCACGAAAACTATGATTCAAATTATAGATAATATAATGACCAAACTTGAGAATCACAATTTGAAAATGACAAAGCAAACGTTAAATCAACATAAGATTACATTAAAAAATGAACAAAATAAAGTATAAAAACAAACTAAAAGTGAAATAATTTATTTTATAAGACACTGTCTATCATACATATAATTTATCCCTATGCCTTCCCTAAGCCATCCCTAAAGTGTTTCTTTAGGGATTTTTTCATTATACGTTTGTTCAAATTAAAAAAAATAAAATTATGAACCAACAATTTTACATGCTCTCAGAAGAAGGAATAAAAGTACTTGCAAAGCAAATTACAGAAAACATCAAAAAGGCAATCAATCCATCAGAAACTTCATCCGATGATGCCTTTATGACTATTGATGAAACTGCCAAATTAATAAAACTAGCAAAGTCTAGTATATATGGATTAGTACATCAAAAGAAAATACCCTTTAATAAAGTTGGCAAAAAATTATACTTTTCAAAATCAGACATTTTGCAATGGATAAGCGCGGGTAAAAATGCTACTAAATCAGAAATTGAGTTAAAAGCAGATGAGTATTTAATCAAAAATCAACTGTTTAATCGTTAATCTAACGTAAAGTTTACGCACATGGAAAATTATTTATACACCTGTCAGTATTGTGGAAAGCAATACAAACCTAATAGACGTATGAAACAAAAGTATTGTAGCAATAGTTGCAGGACAAGAGCTTTTGTTGTTAAAAACAAAAAAGGTTTGAGTTTACCATCAAAAGAAATAAAGAAAGCAGAAGCAAATAAAATCGAAAAAATGAGTTTAGCTGGCGTTGGTAATGCAGCCGTAGGGACGTTAGCGGTAAATGCGTTAGCTAATTTATTCACAAGCGAAGCAAATAAACCTGCAACAAAAAAAGATATCGATAACTTATTGAACAAATTAAAACAAAGATATTACCCTATTTTTAATATACCACTGAGGCAAGATGGAGCTAAACCATATTATGATATTGAAACAAAGAATTTTGTCTACATCAAAAATAACTTACCATGATGACAAATACCATTGCAGAAATTGATAATAAAATTGCATCAGCATTCAAATCAAATAAAGAAATTGCAATTGATTTATTAGAAGATATTATTTCAAAAATGCCAATCGAAATAAAACAAATAATTAATGATGCTTTTAAGTTTAATAGAATTCCCAAAGAGTATTTATTTAGCTCCACTTTATTTTCATTTAGCAACGCTGCTGGTAGAGCATTTTCCTTAAATGCCCTTGGCTATACTAATTATGCAAACTTATATATTGCTATTATCGGAAACAGAGGTGATTTAAAATCACCAGCTATGGAAATAGCAACTAAAGCTTTAATTGAATTCGATAACTATAAATATAAAGAATATAATTCTAAAATTTCTGAATATATAAATGATGAAAACAAACCAATAAGAAAACAACTATTAATACAAGACGCTACCATAGAAGCTGCTCAATTAAATCATTTTCACAACAAATACTCTATTGGAATCTATATTGATGAACTCTTTTTTTTAATAGAAAAAATGGCAAATAAAAGTAGTTCAGAAGGATCTGCATGGAGAACATTTTTATTACAAGGTAATACTAATAAACATATTGATATTTCAAGAAAAACAACACCAAGTTTTAGAATTGACAAATCATATCCAACACTTCTAGGCTCAATTCAAAATCAATTTGTCCCAAAGTTATTTGCTGATGGAAACTTAGAAAGTGGATTTATTGATAGAATTCTTTTTACTTCAAAATTAACGTCTAACGATAAATTATCGATAGATGATATTTCTGAAAAAGTTGTAGTCGAATATTCGAATTCATTGCAAAATCTACTTCAATATAGAACCGAAATTGAAAACACTTTTGACATGGATGAAATTCAAATAAAATTAGATACTCAATCTAAAAATAGACTATTTGAATATTCACAAAGTTTAATTAAAAAGCAAAATATCACTAATGATTTAACTAAAGAATATATTTCAAAGATGATGATTAATATTCACAAAATTATATTATTAGTTCATCTTATAATTAATTCAAAGTCGAAAACATATCTAAATATCATAGTCATAGAAACCGTAGAATTATCAATTCTTATCCTTGAATTTTACTTCATAAATTTTAAAATAATTCTCGAAGAGAATATTGAAAAGAACACAAAACTACCAACACCTGAAGAAATAATTAAACTTGCAATTAAAAATAATGCAAGCCAAAAAGATGTTGTTGCAATTACTGGAATGGATAAATCATCAATATCGAGAAAATGGAAAAGAGAACTGGAACAACTTGCAACTCACAACAAAGCTAAAAATAAGCGTGAAGGTTAATAAAGTCAATACTTAACGAACTTAAACTAAGAAATTGCAAGTTGCATGTTGCATTCAAATACTTTAAATATGTTAGAAAAAAAAGAGTTACACTTAAAGTTTAGTACTAAAAGAGATTATAAAATAATTTCTCCATGTTGCAATCGAAGTAACAAAGATGGAAAGTTTGTAAATTATCTAGATTTGCCAGAGAACTATGGCTACTGTCATTCATGTGGAAAATCAACCTTACCAACTACTATTTATATAGATGAAAATGGAATTGAATATTCATGGAATGAAACCGAAAATCAATTTGAAACACTTGCAATTATAACACGCAATATACTTGCAAGTACTAGTGCCAAACAGATTGCAAGTACTGTTATTGCTCAGAAATTCATTGATGAATCAATTATATGGGAACATTTTCACGCACAACCAGAAAATAACTTATTGCAATACTTACGACAAACTTACGGCGATGAAAAAGTAAATGATGCAAAAGAAGTTTACGCTTTAAGCACATCAAAAGATGGAGGAACAATGTTTTGGAACATTAATAAAAATTTGCAAGTTCAAAAACTTAAAATAGCCTATTACAATAGTATTGGAAAAAGAACTAATAAATTTAAAGTTCCATACAAAAACGAAGATGGTTATTATGCCTGCTTATTTGGTGAACACTTGTTAAGTTATAACTATTACCTAAACAGCACTATAGTCCTGACAGAAAGTGAAAAAACTGCAATTATTGGTTATATATTAATGCCAAAATATGTTTGGCTTGCCTATGGAGGTATTAATGGACTTACTGAAGGTAAATTAAAATCACTGATAGATCAAAATGTTTTAATAATTCCAGATATGAGTGAAAATGCTGTGAATATTATTACTACAAAAATTCCATTTTTAAAAGAACTTGGAATCAATGCAAAAGTTTGGGACATGACTGAAGGACAAACAGATGAGGAACTTAAAGCGCTTGGTATTTACAATAATGATTTGGAGGATGTTTTTAGAAAAATTGATATCTTTGAACAATAGTTAAATGATAATAATGATTAATATTATATTTTATTAATAACTTTTGCTTTAATAAATATATCATACTATTTTTAAACAAATCCTTTTTCCATAGAGTAAATAATTTGGTTGGTTAATTATTTTATGAATTAAAATTAGATAATTATATTCTAAAAAACACTTATAATAATTATGACATTGACAATTATAATAATTGCGATTGCAATGTTGGTATTTTTTCTTCTTTACCAACAATCGTTAGAAAAGAAGAAATATCAAGACAGTAAATATTTATTAAATTTAAAACAAATCATTTCCTTTTTAGATACCATTCAAACCATAAATGACTATGTTACTTGGGTACAACGTGACCAAATAAAAGCAAAATATTCAGAAAACTGGAAGTTTTTTAAAGGCAAAACAAATTTTTATAAGAAAGAAGAAAGCGTTAAAAAATTCATTGATATTTTCAATGACTTTGATAACTATATTGTTAAATACAATAAAAACTATGTTCGCACTCAAAAAGAAAGACTAGAACTATATTTTGATGATATTGAAGGTAAAAAATTAGACGACCAACAACGAACTGCATTAATAACGGACGAATACTCAAACCTTATTATTGCTGGTGCAGGTTCGGGCAAAACATTAACAATACTCGGAAAAGTTAAGTATTTGATTGAACAAAAAAATGTAAAACAAGAAAACATTTTACTTTTATCTTTTACAAAAAAAACTGTCGATGAATTAAATGAAAGGCTTAAAAACATTGGACTTGGTGCAAGAGCAACAACTTTTCATAAACTTGGTTATGACACTATAAAAAAACACCTTAAAACTGTTCCATCTTTGACGAATGAAAACACTTTAGGTAATATTGTTAAACAATATTTAGAAAAAGAAATATTCAACAATTCCGAAGCATTAGAAGCATACATCGTTTATGTTGCGTGTTATATGAACATTCCCGAAGAACACGAAAGTTATAATTCACTTGGCGAAAAATTAGATACTGAGAAAGGTGTGGATTTTCAAACATTAAAATCTAAATGCGAATCTGAATTGAACAAAGTTGCAAAAGCAACACTGGACACAATGCAAGGTGAAAAAGTGAAAAGCGTTGAAGAACTTACAATAGCAAATTTTTTGTATTTAAATGGAATTGAGTATGAGTATGAAAAACCGTATCCATTTGGAGAAGTAATGTATCGCCCAGATTTTTATTTGAAAGATTACAATGTTTATTTAGAACATTTTGGAGTTGACGAAAATAATGGTGCAAAATGGCTAACTCCGTTTAATGAACAAAAGTATGTTGAAGAAATGGAGTTAAAAAGAGAAACCCATAAAACCCATAACACCAAACTTATAGAAACATACTCATATTACAATAGAGACCATATTTTACTCAAGAAATTACGAGTAATGTTGGAAAACGAAAACGTAATTTTTAAGCCAAGAGACACAAAAAGCATTTACACAAAAGTAACAGACAATGATAAAAATTTTGGAAAAGAAATTACAAATCTTATTGTAACGTTTATCAATCTTAATAAATCAAGACAATTAAATTATAATTCCATAATCTCTTTGTTTTTTGACAAAAACAAAGCTTTGAACGACTTTATGCTCGAAAGACAAGATATTTTTTTGAAGTTTGCACTTCCAATTCTTAAAAAGTACGATAATACACTTAATGAGAAAAGTGAAATTGATTTTAATGATATGATAAATCTGGCAACAGAAATCGTAAAAGAAAATAAACCAGCTTATACTTACCAACATATTATAATTGACGAGTACCAAGACATTTCATATTCTCGTTTCAACCTAATTAAACAAATTAGAGAATTATCTGGTGCAAGATTAATTTGCGTTGGTGATGATTGGCAATCCATTTATCGTTTTGCAGGTAGCGATATTTCTTTGTTCAGTAATTTTGAAAAATATGTTGGAAAACACGAGAAATTATTCATTGAGCAAACTTATCGCAATTCTCAATCATTAATTGATATAACCTCAAAGTACATTCAGAAAAACACTAAACAAATATCTAAAAATCCAATATCTAAGAAAGAACCTTTAGAAAATCCAATTAAGTTTGTTTATTATTCACGTGATAATGCAGAAGATGTTTTTATAGAAGAAGTCAAAGAACTTATAGGCAAAAACGGCAATAAACCTATTCTGGTTTTAGGTCATCACAGTTTTGACATTAATGAATTTATCAAACTTACTCCAAACAGTAAAATAAAGTACTTTGAACGAAGTGATAAATTAGAAATAAAAGGATTTGATGATATTGAAATTAAATACATTACGGTTCATAAATCTAAAGGATTAGAAGCAGACAATGTAATTGTGTTGAACCTAAAAAATCATTTGCTTGGATTTCCAAACAAAATGACAGACGACCCAATGTTATCATTATTACTAAGCGATGATGAAGAATATCGGTTTGCAGAAGAACGAAGATTGTTTTATGTAGCTTTAACAAGAACTAAAAATGAAGTTGTATTGCTTATACCCACTGACGTATCTTTATTTGCAGAAGAAATAGTAACAGACAACGATTTTCTACTTACAGCAAGTAACGAAAATTTCAACAAAACAAATTGTCCGTATTGTCAAACTGGACATCTTGTGATTAGACAAAACACCATAAGAAATAATCAGTTTTTAGGTTGTTCACATTACCCAAGTTGCAATCAGACATTTAATAATATAGAAATTTTAGAGAACACTATACTTTGTCCAAGCTGCAAAAGCGGTTTTATGACGAAGAGAAGCGGTCAATATGGAAACTTTTTAGGATGTACAAATTATCCGAAATGTAAAAAAACAATAAATTTAAAATAAGTATATCAATAATAAATAGCATACTTTTTCCATATTGTCTATTTGGCTATTTTTGAAGTCACAATATATAAGAAGCCTGATAATTATTAAAAAAATACCTTCAGAGTTTTATGCAGCACCAAATGAAGTTTCAATTGGAAACAATTAAAATAATCAACAACGTCAATTAAGTGTTTATAAAAAAATTGAAAAATTATCATAAATTTTAACTCTTTATTCTTACTTTTTAAATTGGTGTTTTTTTCAATATATTAGCACTTTAATAATTTCACTTTCAAAGCAAATTAAATGAGTAAAAAGCAACTCACTGAACGTGACATTTGTTCGAAATACATAACACCTGCTTTAATCAGTTCAGGTTGGGATTTGCATATTCAAATTCGTGAAGAATTTCCTTTGACGAACGGACGTATTATAGTTCGAGGTCAACTACATACACGTGCAAAAAACAAGCGTGCAGATTATGCTTTGTTTTACAAACCAGGTATTCCAATAGCAATAATTGAGGCAAAAGACAACAATCATTCGGTTGGTGATGGTATGCAACAAGGGCTTAACTATGGCGAAATGATTAATGTTCCTTTTGTGTTTAGTTCTAATGGAGACGGTTTTTTATTTCATAATAGCCTTGCAAAAGATGGTAAAGTTGAAAAAGAAATCGCTTTGGATGAATTTCCATCACCTGAAACCTTATGGAAAATGTGGTGTGAACACAAAGAAATTTCACCCATCCAAGAAGCAATTATTGCTGAAGATTATTACAGTGATGGAAGCAACAAAACGCCTAGATATTACCAATTATTAGCAATTAATAAAACCATTGAAGCCGTTGCAAAAGGCGAAGACAGAATTTTGTTAGTAATGGCCACTGGTACAGGAAAAACATATACAGCTTTTCAAATCATTTGGCGATTATGGAAATCCAAAACTAAAAAAAGAATTCTCTTTCTAGCAGATAGAAATATATTAGTTGACCAAACCATGACTAATGATTTTAAGCCATTTGGTTCTGCGATGACTAAAATATCCAAAAGACAAGTTAATAAATCTTTTGAAATCTACTTATCACTTTATCAAGCGGTAACAGGAACAGAAGAAGAACAAAATATATACAAACAATTTTCTCCTGAATTTTTTGATTTAATTGTTATTGATGAGTGCCATAGAGGAAGTGCAGCAGACGATTCTAATTGGAGAAGAATTTTAGAATACTTCACTGGGGCAACGCAAATTGGTTTAACGGCTACTCCAAAAGAAACCCAAGAAGTTTCAAATACCGATTATTTTGGGAAACCTATTTATACCTATTCGTTAAGACAAGGTATTGATGATGGTTTTTTAGCTCCATACAAAGTGGTTAGAATTGACCTTGACAAAGACGTTACAGGTTGGCGTCCTGATAAAGACATGACCGACAAATACGGTAATGTTATTGAAGATAGAATCTACAATCAAAAAGATTTTGATAAAACATTAGTGCTTGATAAAAGAACCGAATTAGTAGCTAAAAAAATATCCGATTTTCTAAAACAAACCAATCGTTACGACAAAACTATTGTTTTCTGTGATAATATAGATCATGCAGAACGTATGCGACAAGCATTGGTAAATGAGAATAGCGATATAGCTGCCAATAACAATAAATATGTAGTACGGATTACAGGTGACAATGAGGAAGGCAAAATGGAATTGGATAATTTCATATTTCCTGAATCTAAATTTCCTGTTATTGCTACTACTTCAAAATTAATGACCACGGGTGTAGATGCTCAAACTTGTAAACTTATTGTTCTTGATCAAAGAATTCAATCCATGACAGAGTTCAAACAAATTATAGGTCGTGGCACTAGAATAAATGAAGATTATAACAAATTCTTCTTTACCATAATGGATTTCAAAAAAGCAACAGAACTGTTTGCTGACCCTGATTTTGATGGTGAACCAGTTGTTATTTACGAACCTAAACCAGGTGGCTCACCTGTGCCTCCTGATGATATTGATGGCGGAACTACAACTATTCCGCCAGATACTGGTATTGATGGAGACCCTGATGTAAATGGTGGTGACACTCCAGCGATAAAAAAATTCTATGTCAATAATGTTTCTGTTTCTGTAATTGCCGAAAGAGTGCAATATTTTGATGCTAAAGGAAAATTAATCACGGAATCATTAAAAGATTACACAAAAAAAACACTTGAAAAAGAATTTACTTCATTAGATGATTTCTTAACCAAATGGTCGGATGCCGATAAAAAGAAAATGATTATAGAGGAATTAGCAAACGAAGGCGTTTTCTTTGAAGCATTAGCTGAAGAAATAGGCAAAGACCTTGACCCTTTTGATATTATTTGCCATGTAGCTTGGGACAAACCACCATTATCGAGAAAAGAGCGAGCTGAACAAGTTAAAAAAAGAAATTACTTCACTAAATATGGTGTACAAGCCCAAAAAGTAATGAATGCGTTACTTGATAAATATGCCGATGAAGGAGTTGAACCAATTGAAGAAACCAAAATCTTAACCATTCAACCTTTTACAGATTACGGCACGCCACTTGAAATTATTAAAATCTTTGGAGGAAAAGCACAATACGAAGAAGCAGTAAAAGAATTAGAACGCGCCATATATTCATCCTAAATAATAAATACAAAACATGTCATTAAGTACATTAATAAAAACCATTCAAGATATAATGCGAAAAGATGTTGGTGTCGATGGTGATGCACAACGTATAAGTCAGATGGTCTGGCTTCTTTTTCTTAAAATATTTGATGATAAAGAACAAGAATGGGAAATAACAATTGACAATTACAAGTCACCACTACAAAGTCGTTTCAAATGGTCTAATTGGGCAGCTAATGATGAAGGAATGACAGGTGAAGAATTAATTGATTTCGTAAATAACGACCTATTTCCATCGTTAAAAAAACTATCAACCACGGCTGGTGTATCTCCACATGGCAAAATTGTGGGAAGTGTTTTTGAAGATGCCTATAACTACATGAAATCAGGCACGCTTTTAAGACAAGTTATCAATACTATTCAAGGCGATGTAGATTTTAATTCGTCTAGTGATCGACATGTATTTAATGATATTTACGAAAAAATATTACAAGATTTACAATCGGCTGGTAATGCAGGAGAATACTATACACCTCGTGCCGTAACGCAATTCATGGTTGATATTTTAAACCCACAATTGGGAGAGCGAGTATTTGACCCAGCTTGTGGAACAGGTGGATTTTTGGTAAATGTTATTGAACACAAGAAAAAATCGTTTAAAACAGACAAGGACATTGCTAAACTCCAAGACAATATTCACGGTATAGAGAAAAAACCATTACCTCACATGCTTGCCATGACCAATATGATGTTGCACGGTATTGATGTGCCAAGCCATATCAGACATGATAATACGTTGAGCAAACCGCTAAAAGATTACGGACCAAAAGACCGAATGGATGTAATCATTACTAATCCTCCATTTGGCGGTGTTGAAGAAGATGGTATTGAAAAAAACTTTCCTAAAAAATACCAAACCCGAGAAACTGCCGATTTGTTTATGGCACTAATCATGCACTTGCTACGACCTGAAACTGGCAGAGCTGGTGTCGTTTTACCAGATGGCTTTTTATTTGGTGAAGGTGTTAAAACCAATTTAAAACGGGAATTGTTAAAAGAATTTAATCTTCATACCATTATTCGTTTACCTAAAGGCGTTTTTAGTCCTTATACAGGAATTAATACTAACATATTATTTTTTGACAAAGGTGAACCTACTAAACACGTATGGTATTTTGAGCATCCTTATCCAGAAGGTTATAAATCCTATTCAAGAAGCAAACCATTGCGAATTGAAGAATTTGATTTAGAAAAAAAATGGTGGAACAACCGCAAGCAAAATGAACATGCTTGGAAAGTTTCTCTAAAAGATATTGAAGCTAAAAATTACAATTTAGATTCCAAAAATCCACACAGTGTTGATGTTATTCATACTGACCCAGAAATATTGATGCAAGATTACGAACGATTAAGCAAAGAATTGATTGCTACCAGAGATTTATTGAAAAAAGAATTAATGCAAGCATTAGGAAATTAGTAAGCAATGAAATTATTAGAAAAACATTTTGAAATTGCATTAGAAACTCCTGATGGTATTACACGACTGCGTGAATTAATTTTAAAATTAGCCATGCAAGGCAAGTTGGTTGAACAAAATTCAAATGACAAATCGGTAAAAATTCTTTTAGAAGAAATAGAGAAAGAAAAAGAAAGTCTTATAAAAAGAAAACTAATGAAGAAACAAAGTTCATTAGCTGAAATAAAAAATGAAGAAATTTCATTTTCTATACCTAAATCATGGAAATGGACTCGTTTAGGCAACTTTATTTCTCTTCTAGGTGATGGAATTCATGGAACACCAGAATATGATAATAATGGAGAGTATTATTTTATTAACGGCAATAACTTAATAGATGGCAAAATTGAATTTAAAGAAAACACCAAAACTGTTTCTTATGAACAATTTTTAAAACATCAACGTATTTTAAATGAAAACACTGTTTTTGTATCAATAAATGGGACTATAGGAAATGTTGCGTTTTATAATAATGAAAAAGTAATATTAGGCAAAAGTGCTTGTTATTTTAACCTAATCAAAATCGATAAATTTTTCATGAAGAGATTGATTAATTCAAAGTACTTTCTCAATTATGCGTTTTCTTCTGCAACAGGAACAACAATTAAAAATGTCTCTTTAAAAACAATGCGAGAATTTCCTGTGCCACTTCCTCCGCTTGAAGAACAAAAAAGAATAGTTGAAAAAATAGACCAACTTATGCTATTATGTGATAAGTTGGAAGCAGAAAGAAATAGAAAAAACAAATTACAACTACAAATCAATTCTGCTGCGATTAACAATCTTATCAAAGCTAATGATGAAGCTTCATTTAATACCGCTTGGAGTTTCATTGCCAATCAATTTGATACTTTATATACTGTAAAACAGAATGTGACAGTATTGAAAGATGCAATTTTAAATTTGGCTATTAAGGGAAAACTATTATCACAAAACATAGATTTTATAGATTCAAATGATAATGAGATTAAAATAAATTCTAGTGATAAATATAAAATAAACGAAAAAGATTACCCATTTACATTACCTAAAAAATGGAAATGGTTAGCATTAAATGATATTGGTCTTACACAAACCGGAACAACACCTGCAACAAAAAATTCAGAATACTATGGTGACTTCATGCCATTTATTGGTCCTGGTGATATTAAAAATCAAGTGATAGACTACACCAATCTATCTTTAACTGAACAGGGCGTTGAGAAAGCAAGATTAATTCCTGAAAACTCAATAATGATGGTTTGTATTGGAGGAAGTATCGGTAAACTTGCTATTAATAATAGAGATGTTGCTTGTAATCAACAAATAAACACAATTACTCCATATTCAGATATTGATTTGAAGTATTTATTTACTGTGCTACAATCTTCTTATTTTCAAAATCAAGTATTATCAAATGCAAGCGGTTCAGCAACTCCAATAATCAATAAACAAAAATGGATTTCTATTCCCATTCCAGTTCCACCTTATCAAATTCAAAAAGAAATTTCTAAACGAGTTGATGAACTCTTCAAATTATGTAACGATTTAGAAAAAAACATTGAGCAATCGTCAAAAAAACAAACACAACTCCTTAATGCAGTTTTAGCACAAGTATAGCACAATGAGATTAAAACATTTACACATTATAGGAGAATACAAAAACCTTAAAGATTTCAAATTAGATTTTGATGGTACAAGTTTTATTGATGTTTTTGTGGGTAAAAACGGTACGGGTAAATCTAATTTGTTTGAGGCTATAATTGAGATATTTAGACATCTTTTTGAGTCAGAATATGAAATAAATTTTGACTATAAAATAATATACGAACTGAACAAAGAAGATATAAACATTAGTTGGGAAGCAGGTAAACTAATTCGAAATGGTGGTGAGTTTAAATCTATACCCAAGAATAACTTACCTGATAATATTATTATATACTATTCTGGGCATAATGATAAAATAACAGACTTAGTTACCCAGTATGAACAAGATTTTAAAAAGAAAGTTAAAGGCGCTAATATTGATGATATTAGAGAGTTTATAGGTATTGGAAAAGAATATAAATCCTTATTATTAGCTATTTTATTATTACAAAAGGACGATAATAATGCTAAAAACTATATAAAACAAAAATTAGGAATTAACCAAGTTAGTCCCGAAGTAAAAATTGTTCTAAAGAGACCAGATTACGCTAGAGGAAAAGAAGAATTTAATGTTGTGCTAGGAGACACAAAAACAAATTTTTGGAAAGCTGATGGTATCGTAGGTCAGTTTCTAGAGAAACTATCAAGACTTAAAAAAGGTAATTCAAATGGTAAATTTAGAGATGAAGGCTATTTCGAAAGAGTTAAGAACGAAGATGAATATATATATTATTTTGATATTGAGGATTTACAAGCAAAATTTGCTGATTTTTCTTCATTAGATTTCTTCAGAAGTTTTGATAATTTGAAAACTATTGGAATGTTAAGCGAACTTTCAATAGTTGTCACTCTTGAAAATGGCACTGTTGCAGACATTAATAATTTCAGTGATGGACAATTCCAAACGGTTTACATTTATTCCATTATAGAATTATTTAAAGATAAAAACTGTTTGACACTTCTTGATGAACCTGACGCTTTTTTGCATCCAGAATGGCAATTTGATTTTTTAAAACAAGTATTAGAAATCAACGATAAAAACCTAGAAAAAAACCATGTTCTTTTGAGTAGTCATAGTGCAATTACTTTGTTACAAAGTGGCGAACGGAAGGTGAACTTTTTTAAAATTAATGGTAATAAACTGAATATTTATAAAGTTGATAAAGCATATGCAATTTCACAATTATCTTCACAGCTAATTAACTTACAAGTTGATAAACAAATCTTAAGCGTAATTCATACTCTCGGACAAGACAAACCTATTCTCTTTACTGAAGGTTATTCAGACCCTATAATCTTAAAACATGCTTATCAAATTCTTTATGACACGCACGACATTCCATTTGAAATATGTTTTGGACACGGATGCTTGTATTTAAGATTACTGCTACAAAATCAGAAGTTTTTAAATGAAATGAATGGAAAACCTATTTTTGGATTGTTTGATTTTGATGAAGCTTATAGTGAATGGAATTCAATAAAGTCAAATAAAGATTTATTGGTTAATAATTTGTCTCACGGTCTTGTAAAACAGTATAATGATAGGGAAAGTTATGCCATAATACTTCCGATTCCGAATATACCTGCGATAACGCCACAAGTAATGAAGAAGGATGGTTCAACATATGAAAACCGTTCAAAAGTAGAGATGGAACATTTGTTTTATAATGAAAAGACAAAGGAACATTTTCACGAAATTGAAATTACTGGTGGTGTGACGATAATTGAAATAAGTGATGCGCAAAAAATGAGTTTTTCGACAGAAGTTGTACCAACACTTGGAAAAGATGAATTTGAAATATTCAGACCAATGTTTGAATTTATTAAAAGTAAAATTCAAAATCCTTAATTATGGAACTACAACCAAACCAAGTAGATATTAAATTAGCTGCATTTCATAATTCATGGAATTTAGAGCGTATTCAAAAAATGACATTAGAAGAATATGCTGATTTAAACGATCACGATTCTTTGTGTTATTGGCTAGAATATGGAACGGATGAATTAGGTTTAATTGGTGGTGTTTCGCTACATAAATTTGAAATTTGGAAGCCAAAAAATCCAGAAAAGGAATTAAAAGATAAAAGATATAGTATTCAAGAGGGTTACTTTTGGAATGCAAAAAAGGGAACTACAAGAGATGAAGCGTTTAATAACATTAAAGAACTTATTGTTCAAATAGTAAAACATCCGACCAATCTAAATTGGGAAGCTTTAGACAATATTAATTATCATGCAATTGCAAAATGGAAACTTGCATTCATATTTTCTAATAAAAGTATATTACCTATTTATAGTAAAAGAGCGTTATTGGCAATTGCTAAAGGATTAGGGGATAAAGATTTCCCATATAAAACACCTATATCTGTTTTGCAAAAATTCATAATAAAATTTAAACCTGAAGAAGAAGAAATTGAATATTTTGCAGGTAGAAATTATGTAGCTTACGCCGAAAAAAAGAAACCAAATTTTTACATCATAGGAAGTAAATATGGTGATGAAAATGGAAATGATATTATTCCTAAAATAGGTGAATTTATAGATAATAATTGTGTCGCTGTTGGATTTTTAGATTGGTTGGATTTTTCACTTTTTATGGGAGCTACAGAGCAAGATGTTATGCAATTTGTTTTTGATAATTGGAAAGAAGAAAAACCTGCTGTTTATAAATTGCAAACCATATTCAGAAAATTAACTAAAATAAAAGAAGGAGATATTATTGCAGTTAAATCTCATGGAGCGCATAATCAATTAACTATTATTGCTTATGCTGAAGTTGTAAAAAGAGACGGAAAAATATATGAATATCATCCAGATTTATTAGGACATCATATCAATGTTCAGTTTTTGGATGCTGGATTTTCAAAACTAGTCGGATTAACATATGCAGAAACAATACACGAACTAAACAAGAAAAAAGACGGAGATAAATTTGATAAAGTATTTGGCTGGTATTCTGGCATTCAAAATGGCTCTATAGAATTAGAAGAATACGACGAAGATGAAGATTTTGAAAATGAATATGCAGAGGAAACAGGATTTGCCTACAATGAAAAGTCAGAAGAATCGTTTAATAGGAACGCGATATCATCAGTCAAAGTAAATCTTACACATAATATTATTCAAAATAGTTTTATCAAGTTTCTAAAAAATAATTATCCAAATGAGAATGTAAAAGGTGAGCGTAATAGAATTGATGCTCTAAGAGAAACAGCAAGTGAAGTTCACATATATGAAATTAAACCGTATGAAAACGTATTTACTTGCATTAGAGAAGGCATTGGACAACTATTAGATTATTCACATCAATATAAAACCACTAAAGAGATAAAAATTTATATAGTTGGTCCTAATGAACCTAATCAAAAAGATTTAAAATTTATTGATGCAATAAGAGATAATTTAAAAATACCTTTTTGTTATATCTCTTATAATCATAGTTCTAAAATACTGAATAAATTTTAATTTTAGTTTATAAGTAATTAAATTTCACAAATTCTTTTGTAGAGCTAATATGCAAAATCTAATGTCAAAAGTTTAATGTAATTAACACAAATTAAATTTATTAACTTTACAAAACAATAAAAAAAATAGTATGTGCTACTACACCCAACAAAGCAAAACTGCAATCGAAATTACCGACTTTTACAAGCGTGATATCGATAGTCCTGAAAACTTATTGCAATCTGAGTTTATAAATGGGTTTAGTTATCCTAATATCCCTATCCTACTCGATTCTAAACCAGATATTGTTACAACTAGTTTCACTTGGGGATTGCTTCCAACTAACAGAGATAAAGATTTTAGAAAAAGTACTCTAAACGCTCGTGTAGAAACATTGGAAGCGAAAGTCTCATTCGCACCATCAGTAAACAAACGTTGTTTAATAATTGTTAGTGCCTATTTTGATTGGCATTGGAACGATCCAGCAGGAAAATCAAAAACAAAATATAAAATAAATTCACAAGATTTTGAACTATTTTGTCTGGCAGGGATTTATAATTCTTGGGAAGATAAAGAAGGTAATACATGGAATACCTACAGTATAGTTACAACCCAAGCCGACCAACAAATGAAATACATCCACAACAGAAAGGAAGCTGAAGGTGATCAGCGAATGCCTATATTGATAAAACATGAAGACGAACTAAGTTGGTTGGATACGAAAAACCATCATCTAGATTTTGCCTACCCAAATTACAAACCATCAATAATTGGTTTTCCAACGAATTAATCAGAAAACTTTGTATTTTAATTAAACTTACGTTGATTAAACTCAGTTCGTAATGCAGAAAAATCTTTTCTAATTCCTTGAAGTACATCTTGAACACTCATAACTCCTAAATCGTCTTTTTCAAATTCTTGGGTTGCAATGCTACACGCATAACGCCAAATTTCTAAAATATCAGAAAACAGCACTTCATAAGGTTCATAAATAGGATTGTCAGAATGTGCCACTACTCCATTTTTGTCTTTTTTATATAGTCGTTTGTAAGACATTCCATTACTTTTGGTAATAATGATGTATGTTTTTCCATCAACAATATCGGTGCTTCGCTCCACATATTCGCCTACTACAAACGAACCTTCTTTATGTGGTGGCATTGAATCACCAGTTACAGGAAAAGCTCGGTACTTTCCATTGGTTAGAAATGGCAAAGAAATCCGTTGAAGGCTTTCAATAAATTCTGGATCACCATAACCAGTCAAATATCCTGCTTGTGCTTTAGCTCCTATAATTTCAATCTTGTTTTCACCTCTGCTATCTACCGTAATTGGAAGTAAAATACGGTTTTCTTCAAGTTGTAGTAAATTTTCATAAGGAACTCTGCGAATATCAAAAGACAATAACAAATCAATACTTACATGAAAGTATCTCGAAATCTTCTGCAAGCAATCAAGTGGTGGATCAGTTGTTCCTTCATATTTTGCATAACGTTCACGAGGTATACGCAATACGTCTGCAATTTTTTGCTGTGTCATTCCGCTTTTAATACGAAGATATCTAAGGTTATCTGAAAATATAGACATGTGTTAATGTGAATTTAATTCACAACAAATATATAAAACTTTGGTAATATGATTCTAATTTTGTAAAATAAATTTTCACTTCTAAATTTTAAAAATAATATGTCACGCGCTATCGTACACATGGATTTAGACACTTTTTTTGTGTCATGCGAACGGTTAATTAATCCAAAACTTATTGGATTGCCACTAATTATTGGTGGTAACTCTGATCGTGGTGTGGTTTCCTCCTGCTCTTATGAAGCGCGAAAATTTGGTGTTCGATCTGCAATGCCAATTAAATATGCTTTACGACTTTGCCCACAAGCAACGGTCATAAAGGGTGATATGGAATATTATTCTAATAAATCACATGAAGTCACATCCATCATTGAAGAGGTAACTCCTGTAGTAGAAAAAGCAAGTATCGATGAATTTTATTTGGATTTAACTGGGATGGATCGTTTTTTCGGTTGTTATCAATGGACATCAGAATTGTCTTCAAAAATATCTAAAGAAAGTGGTTTACCAATCAGCTTTGCCTTATCTGTGAACAAAACCGTTTCTAAAATTGGAACTGGAGAAGCAAAACCTTTAGGCAAATTAGAAATAATTGAAACCAATGTAAAACCATTTTTGAATCCATTACCAATTCAAAAAATACCAATGTTGGGTGATGTAACCTTTCAATTATTGTCACGAATTGGAATAAGAAACATTCAAACATTATCTGAAATGCCTGTTGAAGTTTTGCAGCAAATGATTGGTAAAAATGGTGTTGAAATTTGGAAAAAAGCCAACGGAATTGATAATAACCCAGTTGAACCATACACTGAAAGAAAATCGATTTCAACAGAACATACTTTTGACAAAGACACAATCGATATTGCATCAATCAAATCTTTAATTGCTGGAATGGTTGAAAAATTATCCTTTCAATTGCGATCAGAAAATTTTTTAACCTGTACTGTTGTTGTAAAAATACGATATACAAATTTTGATACTGAAACCAAACAATTAAAAATTCCATATACCTCATTCGACCATATTTTAACAAAAACAGCAGTTGACCTTTTTGAAAAATTATATACTCGAAGAATGCGATTGCGACTAATAGGAATTCGTTTTACAGGTTTAGTACGAGGCACTTATCAAATCAACATGTTTGAAGATACTACCGAAATGCTGTCACTTTATCAAGCAATTGACAAAATAAAAAATAGGTTTGGAGCAGATGCCGTTTCAAGATGTTCGGGTACAATTATAAAACAGAAAAATAAATAAAATGTATCTCAACTGTCATTCATATCATAGTTTGCGCTACGGAACTATTCCGTTAAACGAACTCGTAGACGAGGCAAAACGTTTTGGAATTAAATCATTGGCTTTAACTGACATCAATACCATTACAGGCATTTATGAATTTAAAAAACTTTGTGAAGAAGCACAAATAAAACCTCTAGTTGGAGTTGAGTTTAGACAAAATAATAAATTGATTTACATAGCTTTAGCAAAAAACCAAAAAGGAATTGGTGAAATGTGTCGGCTACTTACCAAACATAATTTATCTGGAACAGAACTACCAATACAAGCACCATTATTTGAAAATGTATTTGTCATTTATCCAATTGATAATATTCCTGAAACATTAAGAGATTTTGAATTTATTGGAATTCGTTCAGAGGAAATTATAAAATTATTCAAATCAGAATGGAAAAGCGCAATTCAGAAATGCGTTGTATTGCAACCAGTTACTTTCAGATCTAAAAAAGAATTCAATTTGCATCGAATTTTACGTGCAATTGAGAATAACACATTATTATCAAAACTTACCGATGATGACATTTGCAAAAAAACCGAAATATTTTTTCCAGAAAATGAAATTATAGAGAACTATGTAGACTATCCAGAAATTTTGGAAAATACTCAAAATTTAATTGAAAAATGCAACTTTGAATTTGAATTTAAAACACCTCGAAACAAAAAATTCTATACTAAAAGTAAAGAAGGTGATCGATTACTACTCGAAAATTTAGCAAAAAGCGGATTAATAAAACGTTATGGAACAGACAACAAAGAAGCAAAAGCTAGAGTATTAAAAGAACTCAAAGTAATAAATGATTTAAACTTTAGCGGTTACTTTTTAATTACTTGGGATATTGTACAGTATAGTAAAAGTCAAGGTTTTATGCATGTTGGTCGTGGAAGTGGTGCTAATAGTATTGTGAGCTATTGTCTTGGAATTACAGACATCTGCCCTATTGAATTGGATTTATATTTTGAGAGATTTTTAAATGAAAACCGAAAAAGTCCACCTGATTTTGATATAGATTGGTCTTGGCGAGAACGTGATTTTATTCTCGATTATATTTTCAAACGATTTGATCCTAATCATGTAGCTTTTTGTGGTACAAATGTAGAATTCAAATACCGATCAATACATCGAGAAGTTGGTAAAGTTTTTGGATTGTCAAAAGACGAATTAGATGGTTTATCAAAAGCCAAAGGAAGAGAAATTGAAACAAATTCAGTCGTAAAATATGTTCGAGAATACGGCATGATGCTCGAAAAATACCCTAATCAAAGAAGTATGCATTCTTGTGGAATTATCATTTCTGAAGAACCTATTACCAATTTCACGGCTCTTGAAATGCCACCAAAAGGATTTCCAATAGTTCAGTTTGATATGCATGTAGCCGAAGATATTGGTTTTGAAAAATTCGATATTTTGAGCCAAAGAGGTTTGGGAACAATTGATGAAGCAGTAAAAATTATTGAAAAAAATAGAGGTGTTAAAGTTGATATTACTGATATTTCGTTATCAAAAAACGAAAGGAAATGCAACGAATTATTAAGTATTGGTAAAACATTGGGTTGCTTTTACATTGAAAGTCCTGCAATGCGTGGTTTATTACGAAGGCTAAAATGCGATAATTATAAAACATTAGTTGCCGCTTCAAGTATTATTCGTCCTGGAGTTGCACAAAGTGGAATGATGCGTGAGTACATTTTTAGACACAATCACCCCGATAAGTTTGAATATTTTCATGAAGTTTTTAAAGAACAACTAGGCGAAACTTATGGTGTAATGGTATATCAAGAAGATGTTATAAAAATTGCATTGCATTATGCAGGTTTAGAAGCATCTTATGGAGATATTTTGCGAAGAGCAATAAGTGGAAAAGGTAGATCATTAAAAGAATTACAAAGTGTAAAGGAGCAATTTTTTCTATCTTGTCAAAAAAAAGGACATTCTTTGAAATTGAGTGAAGAAGTATATAGACAGATTGAAAGTTTTGCAGGTTATTCATTTTGTAAAGCGCATTCAGCTTCTTATGCAGTGGAGAGTTATCAAAGTTTATACTTAAAAACATATTTCGGTATTGAGTTTATGGTAGCTGCTATCAATAATGGTGGTGGATTTTACCGACCTGAAATTTACATTCACGAAGCAAAAATGAGTGGTGCAATTATTCATAATCCATGTATAAATAAAAGTTACATGCAAACTACTGTCTCTGGTATTGATGTGTACTTGGGTTTTTTACTTTTAAATAATTTGAATAGTGACTTTATTCATAATATCGTATCAAATAGAGAATTAAACGGCGATTATAAATCAATTGAAGACTTTGTTAAGCGCGTACCTACTGGATTAGAAAGTATACAAACACTCATTTTTATAGGTGCGTTTAGAAGTACAGGCAAGACCAAAAGTCAATTGATTATTGAAGCTCGAATGCTTTTGATGCATCAAAAACCATCTACAAGTAGTTTGTTACTAATTGATGAACCTTCAAAGGAATTTACATTTCCATTAATAAAACGTTCCGCTTTAGAAGATGCTTTTGATGAAATGGAATTGTTGGGATTTCCTGTTTCTTGTTCACCTTTTGATTTATTAGAAACTAAATACAGAAGTACTATTGTTGCGAAAAATCTAAACAGTTACTTAAAAAAAGAAGTAAAACTTATTGCATACTTGGTATCAATTAAACAAGTACCCACAAAAGTCGGAATGATGTATTTTGGAACTTGGATTGATATTGATGGTGAATATTTTGACACCGCACACTTTCCAAAAAGTTTAATCAATTATTCCTTCAAAGGTGGCGGATGTTATTTGCTTTTAGGAATAGTTGAAGTAGATTATCATTTTCCAACAATCACAATTACTAAAATGGCAAAAATGCCTTTTAAACCAGATCCAAGATATTCTAATTCTAATTCACTACAATTTAAAGCTACCGAACAACTTCGTGGCGATATTAGCACAACTGAAAGAGCACCTTATCCGCAAGAGCACGAAATTGGATTACCTAGATATAAAATGGAAAACAATAATTAAATTTTTATTGCTTTGTATTTTAATTTTAAAGAAAAATAAACTTCTAAAAACTTATTTTGTAATAAAAGTTTGATAAATATTATTGTAAGAAAATAAAACATTTTCAAAATATAAATTAAAGTGAAATTACTAATGAATTTATAAACTAAATTTAGTTAATTTGTAAATGCTAATTTTTGTAAGCAACTATTTTTGAGGTATTATTTATTGTACCTCATTTGTACCTCATATAATCAAACATAAGTAATATAGGGATTCCCAATTTCTGTATCGGGAAGTAATTATAAAATTATTCTTTAATTATCTTTCGTTCAATAGTAGTTCCATCCGAAGTTATTTTCAAAATATAAATTCCTGAATTATAATTTGAAATATCAAAAGTTCCTTGTTCACTTACATTTTGCTCAAATAATTTTGTTCCAAGAATAGAATATAAAGCTACTGAAGTATCATTAGACAAACCTGTAATTGAAAAATTATCTTTAGCCGGATTTGGATAAATGATAACTTTAGAAGTACTAAAATTAGTATTTGACAATGCTGCATACCAAACATCATTTGCATGGATACCCCAAACATAATCTGCCAAATCTGGATAGTCAATAAACGGATTTCTATTTAATTGCCAAGTGTAAATGTAATTATTTCTGTTCATTTCAAAATCATCTGAACTATCAGAATGATTCCATGATAATAATGTTGTTAAATCACCTATTTGTCCTATTGTTCCATCAGTAGGATTTCCGTTTACAACATTCAATGAACTATATCTAACCGCCATGTAAAAAAGTGCACGAGCAACATCACCTTTCCAAGTAGTTGTTGGTGTTCCAGTTGGACCATTATAATCAACACCATAATTTCTGTTATTTCTTGAAGAATTTTCTTGACCATCTACTGCTCTGATATGATGTGCATCACAAACTCCTGCACCAATATCATTCGCTCCGGTTGTTGCTGTCCAAATATTAATTCCATCAGCAAAAGGCGTTAAATAATCTGTACCAACTGAATATCCTCCACGAGATTGACAATAGATGTGTTCTCTATTCCATTTTCCAATTATACTATTTCCGCTTTGAGCATCCAATTTTGAGCGTGCTGTTTCTGTGTAAATTAACCAAACTTGATTACTATTTTCTGGGTTTTGATCTGCCTTTTTAAGAATATCCCAAACATCATCATAATTATGAACACGTACAATAGATGGATTAGCAATTATATTTTGAATGGCTTGTTTTAAAGCTGTACCAGACAAACCTTCTAATGAACTATAATAACCTGTTGGAGCTGTACTTGAAACGTTTCCATGAGTTGGATTTGCAGGAGTTCCAAAAGGCAAAACTTGAAAATTTATATCATTAACTCTAACTATTAAATTATTGTTATACAAACTATAATTGGACGGAATTGAATTTGCTACTATTTTTAATTCTTCATCGCCTTCATTTAAACCATCATTAAGAATTTGAATTATTGTTGAACCAACCGTCGCTCCAACCGGAATTGTAACATTTGTTAATCCTGAATAATCTGCTGTATTGAAACCCGAATTCGATAATGAAAAATTAATTACTAAATCATTTCCAGTTATAGGTTGTGTTGAGTTGTAAGTAATTGTAAGATTTTGACCCTCAGAAATATTGGTAACATTTGTACTAAGAGTTAAGTAAGTTAAAACTATTCCTGAACCATCATTATTCATTCCTGGAGTAGGAGTTTTAACTTCATAAGTGCCATCAACTTTTCTTTGAATTGATTTTGTCGAAGCCAAATTAGTTTGATTTTCATTAGTACAAATAGAAATTCCCAACGCACTCATCAAGGCAGTTGGTTGTGTTGTTGCACTATTAGAATAAGCAATTGCATCTATTAATCCTGTTGTGTTTGCAACTGAATTTAATGGAAAATCACTAGCATTACCGAGGTACAAACCAATAGCATCTGGTCCGTTTTGAATTGTTGCCGATGGAATGATTATAGCTGGAGTTGGAGATACTTGAGAGTTTCCAAAATGAATTATTCCGTTAATATCTGTAGTATAATTATCTAAATCAATAGCAAAATAACTAAGATTACCTGTTCCAGTCGTCAATCCATTAAAAAAAACCAAAACATAACCATCTAAAGCAAAATTAGGTGAAGTTGATTTTAATTCAATAAACTCTAAATTATCGGTACTTGGTGTATCGGCATCTAACTCATTTATAACAACTTGTGAATGAAGTATTCCGCACAAAAAAAGTGTTATAATAACTATGGATTTTTTTAACATTTTATATAAAATTACCAACAAATTTAATACTTTATTGATAAAAACAATGTTTTTAATTATTATTTTCGATAAGCTGCAGTCATAATCAAAAACAAATCATAAAATTCAAATAGTTAATTTAATTTTAAATACTTTTGCAAAAAATTTTAATATACACTTACAATGAAAAAAATAGTTGTTTTAATTGTTCTTTCCTTAACAATATTTAGTTGTACAAATGTTCCTAAAGGCGAATTTTTAATTTCTGGAGCTGCCAAAGGCTTGCCTGATGGTAAAATGATAACTCTAAAAGTTAGAAATGAATTTGGACAAATTGTAAATATGGATTCTGCTAAAGTTAAAGATGGTAAATTTACAATTAAAGGAAAGGTAAAAGAACCGAATATGTTAGCAATATTTATTCAAGGAACACAACAACCAATACCATTTATACTTGAAACTGGCGCGATAGATATTACAATTGATAAAGATAGTATTTGGAAATCAGAAATTGGTGGAACTCATAATAATGATGTGTTTCAAGAATTCAATACTAAACTGAATGGTTTTAACAAACGATTGGTTGCTTTTCAAAATAAGAATATGGCAAAAGCAATGGAGTTTCAGAAAAAACAAAATAAAGTTGGTTTAGAAGGCCTAAATAAAGAATATAGTGCAATTCAGAAAGAAATGAATGATTATATGTCTAAATTTCCTGAAGAAAATACTGATGCTTACATTTCTTTGGTAATACTGGAAAGTAAGTTCAGTGCACAAGATTTTAATTTGGAAAATATTAAAAAAACATTTAATGCAATAGACTCCGATTTAAAAGCTACCAAAATAGGAAAAGCAATTCAAGAAAAATTAAACACCATTGAAAAAAATAATAAAATTAAGCCTGAAACAGCACTTGTAGGAAAATTAGCTCCAGATTTTTCAGCTAAAAATCCTGAAGGACAAGAGATTTCTTTAAAACAATCTTTGGGTAAAGTAACTATTATTGATTTTTGGGCATCTTGGTGTGGACCATGTAGAGCAGAAAATCCTAATGTTGTAGCAATTTATAATGAATTTCATAGCAAAGGTCTAAATATAATTGGAGTTTCACTTGATGATGATTTGAATAATTGGAAAGATGCTATTGCGAAGGATAAAATAACTTGGACACAAGTTTCTAATTTAAAAAAATGGAAAGACCCTATTGCAGCTATTTATGGAGTTGAAGCCATTCCAGCAACTTTTATATTAGACTCAAACGGAATTGTAGTTGTAAAAGATTTAAGAGGTGAAGAATTAAAAGCTAAAATTAAAGAACTTTTAGGAGTGAAATAATACATAAAATTAACTAAACTAGAAAAATCTCCAATTGGAGATTTTTTTATTTAATTCAAAACCACAACTTTAAAATAAATTACAAAATTAATTTTTAAATTAATTTGGAAACATAAAAAGTGTTTCTATATTTGCAATCTCGTTAAGCGAATGGGGAGATACTCAAGCGGCCAACGAGGGCAGACTGTAAATCTGCTGACTACGTCTTCGTAGGTTCGAATCCTACTCTCCCCACATATTTAAAATCTCAAGATTTATTTCTTGAGATTTTTTATTTTAATTAACCACCAATTTTAATGCTATTTTAATTTGTAATTTAATTGACAATGAATTAAATTATCTATTTTTGTAGCAACGATTTTACAATTAAAATAAAATGTTGAAAAATACTAGAAAATTCCTTGTTGTATTCCTATTCCTATCCTTAATTTCATTTCAAAAATCATTCGCTCAATGTTTTGAAGTTGAAAGTATTCTTGTTGATGCATGTTCTCCTAACAATCCTGTAAATGAAGAAGGTTATAATGAAATGGTCCGATTTAAAGCAGGTCCAGCACCATTAAATACTGCAACTTTAAATGTAACATGGCCGAATGGCGCAAATCCTTGGTTAGGTTTAATTCAAGATGCTACAACCGCTTCTAAAGTAGCTTCTTTAAATTCAGATATTTTAGCAGCAGGAAGCTGTGGTCAAATTTTAGAACCTACTGGTGGAGTTTTACCAGCAAATGCAACAGTAATTCTTGTAACAAGTCAAAATATAAATGTAGCTTTCAATTCGTTTGCATCACTTACAGGAACTATTTATATGATTTTTCAAAATAACCCTAGTACAATTGGAGGTAATTTTGCCAATTGGAACGTCGTTCCTGGGTTAAGAACTTTAATAATGTCATTCGGTGGTGCTTGTACTGAGACGGTAACTTACGAAAGAAGTCTTTTAGTAAACAGTAGCGGAACTTATGGAGGAACAAATGCGCAAAATGATGGTTCAACAGTAAATTTTACTCCTGCTGGTGTTGCTTCGTATGTCAATTTTGGTTGTAACGCTCCTATTCCACCTTTTACCGTTAATGCTGGAAATTCAATAACTGCATGTAAAGGAAGTACAATTAGTTTATTAGGAACAGCTCAAGGACAACAAAGTGTGCTCTGGACTGCACCGAGTGGTACATTTTCTGCAGCAAATAATTTGTCTACTAATTATACTATAGATCCAAATACAGCAGGAAGTTCTATTGTGTTAACTCTGACAGCAACTAATATTTGTAATTTAACTAGAACTTCAACAGTTACTATTAATTTAACGACAACTAATCCTCCAACTGTAACATCTCCGGTTAGTTATTGTCAAAACGCAATTGCTACACCACTATCTGCTACTGCAAGTGCTGGAGGAACTTTGAATTGGTATGGAACCAATGCTACTGGTGGAGTTGCATCTATTATTCCTCCTACTCCATCAACTACAACTTTAGGTTCAACAACTTATTATGTTAGTCAAACTATTGCAGGATGTGAAAGTGTTAGAGTTCCAATTGTTGTAAATATTGTTAATACTGGACCTTCATTAAATCTATTTTGTGATTATGCAAGCCCTCAAACAATTTTACCAACACAATTAAATTTTGATTTTAGTAATGTTGGACAAACTAATTTTTCATATAGTTATACTATAAATGGAGGTCCAGCTATAACTGGAATTTGGGTTGCTCCTTCTAATTATACTGTATATGGTTTATCAGCAGGTGATTGTGTTGCTTTTACATTAGTAGCTAACGGTGTTGGTTGCGTAAGTCCGCAAACTGCTTATGGTGCTACTTCGCCAATAACTCCAAATTTCCCTGCTATTTCGCCATTTTGTTCAGGAAGCACTGCACCAACATTAGCAACGACTTCTCCAAATGGAATTAGTGGAACATGGTCACCAAGTACAATAAATAATACTACTAATGGAAGTTATGTATTTACTCCGAATGCATCATTAAATCCTTGTGCAAGTTCACAAACTTTAAATGTTACTATTTTACCCTCAAATACAATAAGTTTAACATCGGCAGCGAATACTAATAATCAAACTTTATGCATTGGAACTGCAATTACTACTATAACTTATAACACAACTGGTGCTACTGGTGCTACTTTTTCTGGTTTACCAGCAGGAATTAGTGGAAGTTTTACCTCAAATCAAGTTACAATTAGCGGAACTCCTTCAACTGCTGTTAGTTCTCCTTTTAATTATACAGTAACACTCACTGGTGGTTGCGGAAATGTAACTGCTACAGGAACAATTACAGTTTCACCAACAAACACTATTGTTTTGACATCTGGAGCCAACTCAAATAATCAAACAGTATGTGTTTCAAATTCAATTATAAATATTACATACACGACAACTGGTGCTACAGGTGCAACTTTTTCAGGTTTACCTTCTGGTGTTAATGGAAGCTTTTCTTCTAATCAAGTTATAATTAGTGGCACTCCTTCAACAGTTGTTGGCTCTCCTTTTAACTATACTATAACCCTAACTGGTGGATGCGGAAATGTTACAGCTACTGGAATTATAAATGTTACACAAATAAATACAATAACATTAACGTCAGGAAGTAATTCAAATGCTCAAACTGTTTGTTTAGGTGCAACTATTGCTCCAATCATTTATAATACATCTGGTGCAACTGGTGCAACTTTTTCTGGTTTACCTTCAGGAGTTAACGGAAGTTTTTCTTCTAATCAAGTTACAATAAGTGGAACTCCATCAACTGCTATTGGTTCGCCTTTTAACTATATGGTAACATTAACTGGTGGATGCGGAAATGTAACCGCTACTGGAACTATTACAATCACTCCTATTAATACAATTTCTTTATCTTCTAGTGTTGGTACAAATAATCAAAGTACATGTATTGGGACAGCAATTACTACTATAACTTATAATACAACAGGTGCAACAGGTGCAACTGTTACTGGTTTACCTGCAGGAGTTAATGGAAGTTTTTCTTCTAATCAAGTTACCATTAGCGGAATTCCTTCTACGGCTGTTGGTTCACCATTTAATTATATTGTAACTCTTACTGGTGGTTGTGGAAATATATCAACTAACGGAACAATTACTATTACAACAAATAACACAATTGTTTTAACTTCTGGAGCAAATTCAAACAATCAAATTGTGTGTGTTGGGAGTGCTATTTCTTCAATTACCTACAATACTTCTGGTGCAACTGGAGCAACTTTTTCTGGTTTACCTCCAGGAGTTAATGGAAGTTTTGTTTCAAATCAAATTACGATTAGTGGAACGCCATCAAGTGCAGTAGGTTCTCCTTTTAATTACACTATAACGTTAACTGGAGGTTGCGGAAATACAACTTCTACAGGAACGATAACGGTTACTGCAAAAACTAATCCTACTTTTAACCAAGTTGCGCCTGTTTGTAGTGGAGCTACATTGTCACCTTTACCAACCACTTCTTTAAATGGAATTTCAGGAACTTGGTCACCAGCTCCTAATAATACTACATCTACAACTTATACTTTTACGCCTAATAGTGGTCAATGTGCAAATGCAACAACAATGACCATTAATATAATAACTACTCCCACAACACCAACATTTAGTTTTGGTACTACATATTGTTCTGGTGGAACAACAAATCCTTTACCAACAACATCTGATAATGGAATTACTGGTACTTGGTCACCTACTTTTAACAATACAACTTCTGGAAATTATACATTTACTCCTAGTTCTGGTCAATGTGCAAGTTCTGTAACTGTTGCGATTTCTATAGTCTCCGCCCCAACAATCACCCAACCAACAAATTATGTAGTTTGTGATGATAACAATGATGGTGTTTCATGTTTGTTTGATTTATCGACAAAAGATGCTGAGATTTCTACTCAAGCAGGAATTCAGA